>NZ_JBQFQN010000014.1:0-1103 GCF_056536885.1 Ruegeria sp. CI5 | reverse complement strand
ATGGCAAAGGAAAAGTTTGAGCGTACAAAACCGCACGTCAACATTGGCACGATTGGCCACGTTGACCACGGCAAGACGACGCTGACCGCAGCAATCACCAAGTATTTCGGCGACTTCAAGGCGTATGACCAGATTGACGGTGCGCCGGAAGAGAAAGCGCGCGGCATCACCATCTCGACCGCCCACGTGGAATACGAGACCGACAACCGCCACTATGCGCATGTCGACTGCCCCGGCCACGCTGACTATGTGAAGAACATGATCACCGGTGCGGCGCAGATGGACGGCGCGATCCTGGTTGTGAACGCCGCTGACGGCCCGATGCCGCAGACCCGCGAGCACATCCTGCTGGGCCGCCAGGTTGGCATCCCGAAGATGGTCGTGTTCCTGAACAAGGTTGACCAGGTTGACGACGAAGAGCTGCTGGAACTGGTTGAGATGGAAGTTCGCGAACTGCTGTCCAGCTACGACTACCCCGGCGACGACATTCCGATCATCGCAGGTTCGGCTCTGGCCGCGATGGAAGGCAACAACCCGGAAATCGGCGAGAACAAGATCCGCGAACTGATGGCGGCCGTTGACGAGTACATCGACACGCCCGAGCGCGCTGTTGACCAGCCGTTCCTGATGCCGATCGAAGACGTGTTCTCGATCTCGGGTCGTGGTACCGTTGTGACCGGTCGTGTCGAGCGTGGTGTGATCAACGTTGGCGACGAGATCGAAATCGTCGGCATCCGCGACACGCAGAAGACCACCTGCACCGGTGTCGAGATGTTCCGCAAGCTGCTGGACCGCGGTGAAGCCGGCGACAACATCGGCGCCCTGCTGCGTGGTGTTGACCGTGACGGCGTCGAGCGTGGCCAGGTTCTGTGTAAACCGGGCTCGGTGACTCCGCACACCAAGTTCGAAGCCGAAGCCTACATCCTGACCAAGGAAGAAGGCGGCCGTCACACTCCGTTCTTCGCGAACTACCGTCCGCAGTTCTACTTCCGTACGACTGACGTGACCGGCACCGTGACCCTGGCCGAAGGCACCGAGATGGTCATGCCCGGCGACAACGTGTCGTTCGGCGTCGAGCTGATCGCCCCGATCGCCATGGAAAA
>NZ_JBQFQN010000013.1:0-1451 GCF_056536885.1 Ruegeria sp. CI5 | reverse complement strand
GATTTTGGGCCAGTTGGCAGCCTGAGCTAAGAGAGGGTCTGGCTCATCTGGTTAGTTTGATTATGCGGCGGATTTGCGGTGAAGCAAGCGCCGGGTTTCGATGGTCTTCTGTTTGATCCTTTCTCTTTGTCTCAGAATGGTTTGGCCGCGCCCGAAGTAGACATCAGCCGGAGTGAGGTTCTGCAGGCTCTCGTGGTATCGTCGGTTGTTGTAGTGCTCGACGAAGGCGTCGATCTTCTGCCTGAGATCGCCGGGCAGGTAGTAGTTTTCCAATAGGATGCGGTTCTTGAGCGTCTGGTGCCAGCGCTCGATCTTGCCTTGGGTCTGGGGGTGATACGGGGCACCCCGGACATGATCCATCTGCCGATCTTCCAACCAATCGGCCAGTTCGCCCGAGATGTAGCTTGATCCGTTATCGCTGAGCAGCCGTGGCTTGTGCAGAACCGTCGCCCGATCACAGCCTGAAGCCTGCAGGGCCAGGTCCAGCGTGTCGGTGACGTCGCCCGACTTCATCGTCGTGCAAAGCTTCCAGGCGATGATGTAGCGGCTGAAGTCGTCGAGGATGGTGGACAGGTAGAACCAGCCCCAGCCGATGACCTTCAGGTAAGTGAAGTCGGTCTGCCACAGCTGGTTTGGCCGGGTCGTCTTGTCCCGGAACTCGTCGGCCGCCGACACCACCACATAGGCTGGGCTGGTGATCAGGTCATAAGACTTGAGGATGCGATAGACGGAAGCCTCTGACACAAAATACTTTTCTGTGTCGGTGAACTGCACTGCCAACTCGCGCGGCGACAACTCGCTTTCCTTCAGGGCCAGGTCCTTGATCTTCTCGCGCACCAGCTCGGGAATGCGGTTCCAGACCCGTGACGGCCTGGGGCTGCGATCCTCAAGCGCTTCTGGCCCACCCGACAGATACCGGTCATACCAGCGATAGAAGGTGGTTCTGGGGATGCCGAGCTTGTCTAGCGTGCGCTTGGTCGGCAGGTGCGATCCTTCCACCAGCCGGATGATCTCCAGCTTCTCGGATGCAGGGTATCTCATTCGTCGTCCTCCCCATCCGTGATCATGCTTTTTTTGAGCAGCCGCAGTTCCAGGGCCTGCTCGGCCACGACCTCCTTCAGATCGCGTGCCTCTCGGCGCAGATCCTTGACCTCGCCCGACGTCGCCGCACGCGCCGTGGCGCCCGCCAGGCGCTTCTTCCCAGCCTCGAGGAACTCCTTGGACCAGCTGTAATACAGGCTCTGGGCAATGCCCTCACGGCGGCACAGCTCGGCAATGCTGTCCTCGCCCTTAAGGCCATCCAGCACGATCCTGATCTTCTCTTCGGCCGAATACTGTTTGCGGGTCGCTCGACGGATGTCCTTGACGACCTTCTCGCCATGGCTCTGCTTGGTTCCGGGTTTCTGTCTCATCTCCACTCCTTGGTGGTTACGATGTGCCAGAAACCCTCT
>NZ_JBQFQN010000012.1:0-1892 GCF_056536885.1 Ruegeria sp. CI5 | reverse complement strand
GTGAAGAACTCTGCGTTGCGGCACTTCGAGTGGCGGTCAACGTCCGGAATGGGCCGTCCATTGTAGGACCAACGGCAGCGACGCACGCTTCGCACGTATTTGGGCCGACCGCAGCAATTTGCACTCTGGGCTCGTAGTCGACCTCCGCTACCTCCCGTGTCTACGACTGAAGGCAGCCCAAAGCGGGCACTCGAACGGTGCTACATCAGACGGTGCTGGAACCTAGTATGAGGTGTCCGCCATCAGCACCCATGGAACAGACTAGGTTGATTGCGTAGCGGAGGATTTCAGGCTCATCGTAACCATCAGAGAGTGGAGATGAGAATGAAATCCGGGAAACAGAAAGCGTCAGCAGAGAGAGTTGTCAAAGACATCCGCAGGAAGACACGGCGCCAGCATTCGGCAGAGGAGAAGATCCGTATTGTGTTGGATGGGCTTCGTGGTGAAGACAGCATAGCGGAGCTGTGTCGCCGTGAAGGAATAGCTACGAGCCTGTATTACAGCTGGTCGAAAGAGTTCCTTGAGGCCGGTAAGAAGCGGTTGGCTGGCGATACCGCACGCCAGGCTACCAGCTCTGAGGTGAAGGATTTGAGAGCGGAATCGTCGGCGCTGAAAGAGGTAGTCGCCGACCTGACCCTTGAGAACCGGCTGCTCAAAAAAAGCATGTTCGAGGATGGGGGAGACGACGAATGAGATATCTGTCACCCAACAGTCGCTGCTTGCAGCGATGAGAGGGCAACATCCGAAAAGCTTGAGATCATTCGGCTGGTTGACGGTTCGCACCTGCCGATCAAACGCACACTGGAAAAGCTCGGCATTCCCAGAACGACCTTCTACCGCTGGTACGACAGGTATCTGTCTTTCGGCGAGGCCGGGCTTGAGGATCGCCATTCCCGGCCAGGTAGGGTTTGGAACCGCATCCCCGACAAGGTGCGCAAGCAGATCGTGGAACTGGCTCTGGAAGAACCCGAGTTATCGCCCCGCGAGCTTGCGGTGCGGTTCACCGACACCAGGCGCTACTTCGTTTCTGAGGCCAGTGTTTACAGGCTTCTGAAGGCACAAGATCTGATCACTAGCCCAGCCTGCATCACCATCAAAGCGGCGGATGAATTCCATGAGAAGACTGTGCGGCCGAACCAGCTTTGGCAGACCGACTTCACCTATCTCAAAGTCATCGGTTGGGGCTGGTTCTACCTGTCTACGATCCTGGATGATTACAGCCGTTACGTTGTCTCTTGGCGCCTTTGCACCACGATGAAAGCTGACGATGTCACAGGAACGCTGGAAGACGCTTTGGCTGCATCAGGTTGTGACAGTGTCACCGTTGCCCACAAGCCCCGGCTGCTCAGCGACAACGGCAGCAGTTACATCTCTGGCGAGTTGGCGAAATGGCTGGATGAGCAGGGTATGGATCATGTTCGGGGAGCGCCCAACCATCCGCAGACCCAGGGCAAGATTGAGCGATGGCATCAGACGATGAAGAACCGTGTCCTGCTGGAAAACTACTATCTGCCAGGAGCGCTCGAACAGGCCAACGGCGACTTCATCAATCACTACAACCACAACCGATACCACGAGAGCATCAGCAATCTGACACCCGCCGATGTCTATTTCGGTCGAGCCGAAACAATCCTCAGACGCAGAAAGGAAATCAAACACCAGACAATCCAGAAACGCCGCTTGCTGCATCATCAGAACGCGGCGTAGATTGAAACTGCGGCGAGCCTGATCCTCCTAAGCCAATCAAACGCTCGTGTTCCAAATCATTCGATGACGGACACCGGAACAAGTATCCACCTCTGGGCCTGATGAAAATTGCACAATATCATGGCCCTCAGGGTAAAAAGGACCATGTTCGTTTTGTGAAGGGTGAAGACCCTTCCGCTTACGAG
>NZ_JBQFQN010000011.1:2500-6013 GCF_056536885.1 Ruegeria sp. CI5 | reverse complement strand
TTTGATTTTGTGGATTTGGTTGCGGGAGCAGGATTTGAACCTGCGACCTTCAGGTTATGAGCCTGACGAGCTACCGGGCTGCTCCATCCCGCGACACTTTGGGTTGGTCTGTTGCCTATTTGGCTGATTGAGACCTGGTCGTGTTTTTTGATCGTTTTAGAGAGGGGGGATTTTTCTAGGTTTGGCGGTGACCTACTCTCCCGGGGCTTGAGCCCAAGTACCATTGGCGCTGCAGTGCTTAACTTCCGGGTTCGGGATGGGACCGGGTGTTTCACTTGCGCTATGACCACCAAACCGAGGAAAATCCCCACGTCGCTTTCTTGCGGAGCAAGAAAGCGACGGGTGGCAGACAGCGTCTTTTGCTTGCAAAAGGCGCGTTGCCACTCGGTTGTATAATCAATCAACCCCGTGCAATCCGCTTTGCGGATTGTCACGACGCTATCCTTAGTCAAGGTCAGTGTATGCTTCTGGTGATTTGTCTTTCTGTTACTGGATCAAATCAAGCCTATCGGGCGATTAGTACCGGTCAACTGAACGCATTGCTGCGCTTACATCTCCGGCCTATTGACGTGGTGGTCTTCCACGGCCCTCAGGGAGACCTTGTTTTGAGGGGGGCTTCCCGCTTAGATGCCTTCAGCGGTTATCCTGTCCGATCATAGCTACCCTGCACTGCCGTTGGCACGACAACAGGTCCACCAGTGGATCGTTCACCCCGGTCCTCTCGTACTAGGGGCAACTCCTCTCAAGTCTCCTACACCCACGGCAGATAGGGACCGAACTGTCTCACGACGTTCTAAACCCAGCTCACGTACCTCTTTAAACGGCGAACAGCCGTACCCTTGGGACCTGCTCCAGCCCCAGGATGAGATGAGCCGACATCGAGGTGCCAAACACTGCCGTCGATATGGACTCTTGGGCAGTATCAGCCTGTTATCCCCGGCGTACCTTTTATCCGTTGAGCGATGGCCCTTCCACTCGGGACCACCGGATCACTATGGCCGTCTTTCGACTCTGCTCGACTTGTCAGTCTCGCAGTCAGGCTGGCTTCTGCCATTGCACTCAACGAGCGATTTCCGACCGCTCTGAGCCAACCTTCGCGCGCCTCCGTTACGCTTTAGGAGGCGACCGCCCCAGTCAAACTACCCGCCACGCAGGGTCCCGGATCCGGATAACGGACCGCGGTTAGACATCAAGAATGCAAAGGGTGGTATCTCAAGGGAGGCTCCACAGGAACTGGCGTCCCTGCTTCGAAGCCTACCACCTATCCTGCACATTGCAGTCCTGATGCCAGTGCGAAGCTGTAGTAAAGGTGCACGGGGTCTTTCCGTCTAACCGCGGGAAGCCTGCATCTTGACAGGCAATTCAATTTCGCTGAGTCGATGTTGGAGACAGCGGGGAAGTCGTTACGCCATTCGTGCAGGTCGGAACTTACCCGACAAGGAATTTCGCTACCTTAGGACCGTTATAGTTACGGCCGCCGTTTACCTGGGCTTCAATTCAAGGCTCTCACCTCTCCTTTTAACCTTCAGGCACCGGGCAGGCGTCAGACCCTATACGTCGTCTTGCGACTTCGCAGAGCCCTGTGTTTTTAATAAACAGTCGCCACCCCCTGGTTTGTGCCCCCAGCCCCTAGTTGCCTAGGAACCGGGCCTCCTTCTCGCGAACTTACGGAGGTATTTTGCCGAGTTCCTTCAACATCGTTCTCTCAAGCGCCTTGGTATGCTCTACCAGTCCACCTGTGTCGGTTTAGGGTACGGTCTGATGGAGGGCTATTTCCAGGAACCACTCAGCAGCCCAATCAATCCGATAAGATTGAACTACACCTGTGATCCGTCACATCCTCCTGGCCCAGGAATATTAACCTGGTTCCCATCGCCTACGCCTTTCGGCCTCGGCTTAGGGGCCGGCTTACCCTGCTCAGATTAGCTTTAAGCAGGAACCCTTGGACTTTCGGCGAGAGTGTCTCTCACACTCTTTGTCGCTACTCATGTCATCATTCTCACTAGTGATCTCTCCACCGGATCCCTCACAGGCCGGCTTCATCGAAAGATCCTCGCCTCCAATATCCCCGAAGGGATCAAGGAGGCATGGATCTATGTCACACTACGCTCTGCTACCATGCCTTACGGCATCCTAAGCTTCGGCTCATGGCTTGAGCCCCGTTACATCTTCGCCGCAGGACAACTTGTTTAGACCAGTGAGCTGTTACGCTATCTTTAAAGGATGGCTGCTTCTAAGCCAACCTCCTGGTTGTTTTGGTCGTCCCACCTGCTTTCCCACTTAGCCATGAATTGGGGGCCTTAGCTGTAGGTCAGGGTTGTTTCCCTCTCCACTACGGACGTTAGCATCCGCAGTGTGTCTGCCATCTAGTACTCCCGGGTATTCGGAGTTTGGTTAGGATCAGTAAGCCTGTGGGGCCCCATTACCCATCCAGTGCTCTACCCCCCGGGGTATTCGGATGACGCTCTACCTAAATAGATTTCGCAGAGAACCAGCTATCTCCGAGTTTGATTGGCCTTTCACCCCTAGGCACAGCTCATCCCGATCCTTTTCAACGGATGTGGGTTCGGTCCTCCAGTGCGTGTTACCGCACCTTCAACCTGGCCATGCCTAGATCACTCGGTTTCGGGTCTGATCCCACGAACTCATACGCCCTATTAAGACTCGCTTTCGCTACGCCTACACCTAACGGCTTAAGCTTGCTCGTGAGACCAAGTCGATGACCCATTATACAAAAGGTACGCCGTCAGCTCGCTAGGAGCCTCCGACTGATTGTAGGCGTTCGGTTTCAGGTACTGTTTCACTCCCCTCGTCGGGGTGCTTTTCACCTTTCCCTCACGGTACTGGTTCGCTATCGGTCAGCAAGGAGTACTTAGCCTTCGAAGGTGGTCCTCCGATCTTCAGACAGAATTTCACGTGTTCCGCCCTACTTAATACGTCCGTCAAAGCTTCGAATACGGGGCTGTCACCCGCTATGGCCATGCTTCCCAACATGTTCTTCTCACTTATCCGGCTCGGCTGGTCCCCGTTCGCTCGCCGCTACTAGGGGAGTATCAATTGATTTCCTTTCCTCCGGGTACTTAGATGTTTCAGTTCCCCGGGTTTGCCCTTAAAACCCTATGTATTCAGGTCTTAAGTACCTGTTTAAACCCCATATTGAGTATCAAAGATAACAATATGAAGCTTTCAGGTGGGTTGCCCCATTCAGAGATCCATGGATCAAAGCTTATTCTCAGCTCCCCATGGCTTATCGCAGAGTATCACGTCTTTCATCGCCTCTTGCTGCCAAGGCATTCACCAAACGCCCTTCTCGCGCTTGATTTGATCCAGAAAGAGAAAGACTTGATATTGGCACTACCGCCTATTCGGCTACTTGAGTGCGTTTGACCGCACACAACCAAAGCTGCGCTAGTAATCAAATCAATCGCGACCGCCCAGCTGGTAACTAAAGGCGATCTTTCTTCTGAACCAAAAGCATACTTTCCCGCCTTCCATCCTGGAACCCATGCTGCC
>NZ_JBQFQN010000010.1:0-13475 GCF_056536885.1 Ruegeria sp. CI5 | reverse complement strand
GCCCCCGGTCTCTCCCAGGCGTCTCAACCGTCTTTCCAGTCCGTCAGGCCTTCTCCAAGACCACCCAACACCGCCTCAGCAGCGCCGGTGAAGGGCGTTCTAAGGATAACTACAAATCACCGCAAGCAGAAAATGACAAACTGCCGAACTTTTTTGCTGATTTTATTTTTATCAATGCTTGTCAGATACTTAGACAACAGCCACCTAGCTCCACCGTTGGGAATTTCACCCCCGTAGATCAAGCCCGACCCGCTGGTTTCTAAGCCCGACCTCACCAGACCACTATATATAGCGAAAGCGCCCGGACATCACCACAAGAACACTCGACTCGCGCCCCATGAGTCGACTCACTCTGTGCCCGATTGGCGGCTCGGAACGCACAAGCGTTGGTGCGCCGAACACAGCGTATTGCGCCTCCCCCATGTACTTGACGCGCACAGCGCCATTGGCCTCCGGCCGGACCGAATGACCACCCCATTTAAGGCACAAAAAAAGGCCGCGAAATCCATTCGCGGCCAGCAACGATCCAGGAGAGAGTGTCGGACCTTATGATGGCCCGATCATGAAACAGGTGACATTGCGCGCCTTCAGGCGGCGACAGGCCAGATCCGCCTGCTCGCGGGTCATGCCCTGGAAGGTCGCGTCGAACCCGCGCGAACTCTGGTTCACTTTGCGCAAAGTGCCTTCCAGTGTCGTCATTTCCGACAAAGCCGTTTTCAGCAAAACCTTCTCGGCCTCGTAGCGGGTGGTGTAGCGCCCGACATTGACGCCCCAAAGATGCCCGCCCGACGTGGACAGACGGGTAACGACCTCCTGCTCGGGCTCGGCCACGACTTCTGCGGGC
Organism: Ruegeria sp. CI5; assembly: GCF_056536885.1. Lineage (NCBI taxonomy): Bacteria > Pseudomonadati > Pseudomonadota > Alphaproteobacteria > Rhodobacterales > Roseobacteraceae > Ruegeria > Ruegeria sp. CI5. The sequence goes on along the minus strand of NZ_JBQFQN010000010.1, from coordinate 12,631 downwards.
TCGGTCGATGCAAGCACAAGGTTCTCGGGGCGCAGGGCCGGGCGCGTGTCGGCATTCTCGACCGGAGGCGCCGTCGGCGCGATATCCGCTGCGGCGATCGCCGCGGCGATGCCGTCTTGAATACGTGCACCGTTCTTGGCTGCGGTTTCAGCCACGGCGCCGGCAACCTGGATGGCCACCCCAGCCCCGGGTCGCATCACAGGTCGAAGGCTGCGCTGTGGTGCGCGGACCGCACTGGCCAATTGGGTGGCTCCACCCAGCCCGGTATTCCCGGCATATGCCGGACGGGCAGGTTTGCGGATCGGAGCGCGCGACGGGGCGCGCCGGAATCCCATGTCCAGTAGCTCGGCCACCTTGGCGTTGCGCGAAGTGCTGGATTTGCCACCGAACACGGTTGCGATGATCCGTTTGTCCCCACGCTTGGCCGAAGCAACAAGGTTGAAGCCCGCAGCGCGCGTGTACCCGGTTTTGATGCCGTCGGCGCCCCGGTAGGCTGCCAGCAGCCGCCGGTTGGTGTTCGGAACAGTCTTGATGCCCGCATGTGTCGATTGGCGTGAAAACAGGTTGTAATACTCAGGATAGTCATAAAGCAGGTGCCGACCCAGCGTGGTCATGTCACGCGCAGTCGAAAGATGGCCCGCTTCGGTCAGCCCGTGTGCGTTCTTGAAGGTTGTGCGGCTCATGCCCATGGCCTTGGCCGTGCGAGTCATACGGCGCGCAAAGGCGGCCTCGGATCCGCTGAGAGCGATGCCGATCGCGGTCGCGGCGTCATTGGCCGATTTCACAGCGGCCGCGCGGATGAGATAACGGAACGCTATGGTCTGGCCCGCCCGCAGGCCCAGCTTGGAGGGCGGCTCGGCCGCCGCGGCCTTGGTGATCCGCACCTGGGTGTCCAGCGTGATCTCACCGTTCCGCACCGCTTCGAAGGCGATATAGAGGGTCATCATCTTGGTGAGAGAAGCAGGGTGCAGCCTGGTATCGGCGTTGCGGGAGTGCAGAACCTCACCGGTTCTGGCGTCAATGACCATTGCCGCATAAGGAGCCGCAAGCGCCTGAGTCGCCAGGACCAACGCCATCCATACCACTGTGACTACGAGCAAGCCCGCCCGCGCCGGAACTATCCGCCGAATCTGCACGATCTTTGCCTCTGTCTGCCTCGCGCCGCCGAGTTTTCCCGGTCAGCCTTTTTGATTATTTGGTCGAGGCTAACACACAGCACTGTTGAAATAAACCGAAAGCTGAAAAATCCGCGGCAGCGGCTCCGCTCGGTGGCGTCTAGATGTTGCGGCCCAACGGATGGCCGCCACCAAAACGGCGAAGATGTCAAAAAGTTGGCGCGGCTTCGTCGTAAAAGTTTGAAACTGGGGCCAATCTGTCACAGGTCAGGAAATCTGCCGGACCAGATCAGGAAGATCTCCCAAATCGCGGATCTCCCGGAAACGGGGATGGCTTGTCGGGATCATGGCCTGCTCAATCTCCCACACCAGACCGTGCGGTACGTGCACGCCCCAGCACCCCGCCTGGATCGGCGCGACCACATCCGACCGCATCGAATTGCCGACCATCATGGCACCGGCAGGTGACTGCCCCATCCGCCGAAAGACTTCGCAATAGGTGTCGGGCGTCTTTTCCGACACGATTTCGACCGCGTCGAACAGTTCACCCAATCCCGATTGGGCCAGTTTGCGCTCCTGATCAATGAGATCACCCTTGGTGATCAGAACAATGCGATGGGTATCTGCGATTGTCTCGACCGTCTCCCGCGCGTGAGGCAACAGCTCAATCGGGTGGGACAGCATCTCCTGCCCGGCTTCGATCAATTCGCGGATGACCCTGGCCGGGACTTTGTCTTCCGTCACCTCGATCGCGGTTTCGATCATCGACAGGACGAAACCCTTGATGCCGTACCCATAGTGGCGGATGTTGCGCTTCTCGGCCGCCAACAACCGCTCCATCAGATGGTCACGGTCCGCATGATCCGCCAGCAGCGCGGCAAAATGCGCTTGGGTCAGCTGAAAGAAACGCTCGTTGTGCCACAGGGTGTCGTCAGCGTCGAAAGCGACGATGGTCAGGTTTTTATCCATTTCGAATCCGCCCGGTTGCTCTTTCCTCTGGGTGGGTCGACGTTATATAAGCCCTGAAACGACCCGAAGTGTGAATCGGAAAATCTCGCGACATGATTGAAGCCCGTTGGATGATGGCTGGCAAATCGGAAGACGATGGCGACACGTCAATCCTTGTTCAGACCAAGCCCAAGACCAAAAGACCGCCCTTGTACAAGGTGCTGCTGTTGAACGACGACTACACGCCCATGGAATTTGTGGTGCATGTGCTCGAGCGCTTCTTCGGGATGTCCCATGCGCAGGCATTCGAAATCATGTTGACCGTGCACAAGAAAGGCGTAGCCGTGGTCGGCGTATTCAGCCACGAGATTGCCGAGACCAAGGTTGGGCAGGTGATGGATTTCGCTCGTCGGCATCAACACCCGCTTCAGTGCACCATGGAGAGAGAGGAGTAGGGCCGCGACGCGCGCCTCTGCCCCTTCAACCCGCTCTGATGTCCTCTCGATTGTCTCTCGCCCTCGACTCGGGCCTGACCCTGTCGGAACCGATATCGGTCGTTGGACCGAAGCCGGATCATGACCTGTCGGCGCTGCCCAACGGTGTCGAGGTTGTTCAGCCTTTCAAACCATTCCACGACCATTTCCGGGACCGCGGCTTTGCAGCTGTGCCCGAAACCGACAGCGCCTGCGAAGACGTGGTTCTGTTTCTGCCCCGCGCCAAAGCGCAGGCACGCGCCATGATCCATCATGCGTGCAGCCGGGCCTCGGGAACGGTTGTCGTTGATGGTGCCAAGACAGATGGCGTGGACAGCTTGCTGAAGGACGTTCGCAAGCGGGTCGAGATCGAGGGCCCCATCGCCAAGGCGCATGGCAAGATCTTCTGGTTCAAGGCCGATCCCAACGCATTTGCAGACTGGGCCCCGCCCACAGGACAAATGGCGGATGGCTTCCAAACCGCGCCCGGGGTGTTTTCGGCCGACGGGGTCGATCCTGCTTCGGCACTGTTGCGCCAGACCCTTCCACCAAAGCTTGGACCTCGGGTCGCCGATCTGGGTGCCGGGTGGGGCTATTTGACCGCCGGGCTGCTGCAGGATGACACTGTGCGCACGCTGCATCTCGTCGAAGCCGACCATACTGCCCTGACATGCGCCCGGATCAACGTGCCCGACCCAAGGGCACAGTTCCACTGGGCAGATGCGGTGACGTGGTCTGCGCCAGAACCCGTGGACGCCGTTGTCATGAACCCGCCGTTTCACACGTCGCGCAGCGCCGATCCCGACCTGGGGCGTGGGTTCATCACCGCCGCCGCGCGCAACCTGTCCCGCTCGGGCCACTTGTGGATGGTCGCCAATCGCCATCTCCCCTATGAACCGACTTTGACTGACGCTTTCGCGCGGGTCGAGGAAATTGCAGGCGACAACCGGTTCAAGGTGTTCCACGCCTCTCGCCCTCGGCGGTGAAGCCGATTAACCTGCGCCGCGACTCAGGAGGAAACACATGTCCTTTTCCATAGCCGGCAAGACCGCCATCGTTACCGGAGGCGCCAACGGTATCGGCCTTGCCATCGGCCGTCACTTTGCCGATGCGGGCGCCAACGTGATGTTCGCCGACATGGACGAGAAACGTCTGGCCGAAGAACTGGGCGAACAGGCCGATGACAGCAACGTCCGCTACTTCGCCGGTGATCTGCGCGAGAAGCTGACGATCGCCAACCTTCTTTCGGCCACTCTGGATGCATTCGATCAGGTCGATATTCTGGTCAACGGGGCCAGACAGGTCATCCCGACAGATCCGCTGGACCTGGAAGACGACTCGGTTCGCACCCTTCTGAACCAGAACCTGATGCCCGCCCTGCGTCTGAGCCAGCTTGTGGCCAAGCGGATGATCAAACAATCCGAGGATCAGGAAGAGGGACCGAATGGTTCGATCATCAACCTGTCCTCGATCGCCGGTCAGCGCGCGCATCCAGGCCTTTTGGCCTATTCGGTTTCCAGCGCCGCGCAGGACCAGTTGACCCGGTCTCTTGCAGTGGCGCTTGCGTCTCATCGGATCCGCGTGAACTCGATTGCGTTGGGGTCGGTCATGAGCGCATCACTGCAGGCCACATTGAAAGACAATCGGGACTATCGGCGGGACATTGAGGATCATACCCCACTGGCCCGCATTGCCGCCCCGGCCGAGCTGGCAGAAACGGCGCAATACCTTGCCTCGGACGCGGCTGCGTTCATTACCGGGCAAGTCCTGACAATCGACGGTGGACGGACCCTTCTGGACCCGGTTGCCGCTCCCGCGCATTGAGCCTGACGATGTTTGAAACGGAAAAATCCACCGCCTCGGCCTGGTTTCGCCAGTTGCGCGACGAAATCGTCGCGGCTTTCGAGGCTTTGGAAGACAGCCACCACGTGGGGCCGTTTTCCGATGCCGCCGGCGGGCGGTTCGAAGTCAAGGAAACCCGACGCCAGTCCGAGGACGGCTCGGACGCGGGCGGTGGACTGATGTCGGTCATGCGCGGTGGCCGCGTGTTCGAGAAGGTCGGCGTCAATGTCTCGACCGTCTACGGCACGCTCGGCGAACGGGCACAACAGGCGATGGCCGCGCGCAAGGGCATCCCCGGTATGGCCGACGACCCGCGGTTCTGGGCCTCGGGCATCAGCCTTGTGGCGCATATGCAAAACCCGCATGTCCCGGCCGTTCACATGAACACCCGCATGTTCTGGACGCCGCATGCCTGGTGGTTCGGCGGCGGATCCGACCTGAACCCCTGCATCGAATATGCCGAGGACACGGCCCATTTCCACGCCACGCAGAAGGCGCATCTGGACCCGCACGGGCCGGGGCACTATCCGCGGCTCAAGGCGTGGGCCGACGAGTATTTCTACATCCCGCATCGCAAGCGCGCGCGGGGCGTCGGCGGGATCTTCATGGATGATTACTGCACCGGCGACTGGCAGGCCGATTTTGCGCTGACCCAGGACATTGGCCGCGCTTTCCTGCCGGCCTTTCTGCCGCTGGTCGAAAAGCGGCGGACCCAACCCTTTACCGAGGCAGACAAAAACACCCAGCTGGTGCACCGCGGGCTCTATGCCGAATACAATCTGGTCTATGACCGGGGCACGAAATTCGGCCTGGAAACCGGGCATGACCCCGACGCCGTGCTGATGAGCCTGCCCCCACTGGCCAAGTGGGTCTGAGACGTCAGAACCCGAAATCCATGAAGTTGTCGTAGCAGTAGTTCTGCGCGGAGGACGCTGACATGTTCTCGCCCACCCGCTTGACGGTAATTGAATAGCCGGGGGTGGTATCCACGCCCGGCGGCGGCTTCAACGAGAATTGCACAGTTCGTACACCCGGCTCGTACGCCCTCCAGATGTAGATCCGTTGCGAACCGGGGACACCCAACTGCCGAATGGCGAAATCGCCGATCCCGCACCAGTAGTTGACCGGTGCTGACGACCCGATTGCCTTGACCTCGTACACACCGTCTCCGACGGATCTTATCTCGGTGCGGTAGGTCGGGCGGACGCCGATGCCGAACCCGACAGCTTGTGCGGCGATCGGAGCCAACAGCGTTGCAGACAGAACCAGGGCTGAAATCAAATGCTTCATCAAAACTATCCGCCAAAAAACCGGGTTGTTCCAATCATAGGCCGCCTGCCCATTGAGTAAAGCCAAACCCGGTCACCATTGGAAACAGGCCGCGCTCACACGCCCTCTCAGCTTCGGAGGCGACAGAAAACAAATACCACTTCAAGACTTTGCCCGATATACTGCCGACGTCCCAAGGGGTTGAGGTCCGGTTTGAGCAGAAAATTTCCAAAGGACTGGTTTGATATCTCTCCCGAGAAATACGCCGATTTCGGCGCGCTCTTCTACCTTGCCGGGCTGACCAAAACCCACCAACAGCGCAGCCTCGCCCAGGTTCTGTACGCATTCGAAACGCCTTTGCGGCTGGGGCAGTATCACATCTTTCGCCAAAACGGATTCCCGCGCGGTTTCGTGACCTTTGCCGGGCTCAGCCCTGAAGCGGAATACCGATATGCGGTGCAGGAAAAGCCGTTGATGGATACCGACTTCACCAGCGGTTCATCTTTCTGGATCGTCGATTTGGTCGCACCTTTCGGACAGGCCAACCAGATGGTCGAAATTCTGAAACGCGAGATTCCGCATCCGAGGGTGCGCACGAACCGCATGGACAGCGACATGACCCGCAATCGGATCGTCGAATGGACCCGGGATGAGGCTGGCAAGGTCCACATGAAGCTGTACCGAAAAAAAGAGTTCTCACAGCTTCTGAAAGAACAGGGTGGCTGACCCTGCCACCTAGGTCTTGGCGACCCGCCCGCCCACATCCTGCGGTGCCAGCGCTACGGTCTTGACGACCGCGTGGCACGGTTTGCCGGGCTGCAACGCCAGGGCATCGACCGACCGGCGCGTCACACGGGCCAGCAGGGTGCCCGCCGGTGTTCGGACCGAAACGATCGCCCCTGGCCCTTCGCCCGCGCGCACGGTCTCGACGGTGCCCTGCAGGACGTTCAGCGCCGACAGGCCCTCGGGCTTTCGGTCCGACAGTATGACTTCCTGGGCGGGGATGCGGATCCGAAGCGCGTCGCCAACCGAATGCGGGATGCGCGGCAGGAACAGTCGGACACCGTTTGCCGTCAGTTCCGTCAGGCCGTCTTCGTGATGCGCGGCCACACTGACCTCAAGCACCGCACCCACAGCCCGCACACCTGTCGGCGCAACCGAGGGATCCGCCAGCACTTCGGAGGCCGGTCCCTGCCGCAGCACCTTGCCGTCCTGCAACGCCACGACCGAGGTGGCAAGGCGGGCCACTTCGGCCGCAGAATGCGTGACATAGAGGATCGGCACCGAGACCTCGTCTCTCAATCGCTCGAAATAGGGCAGGATCTCGGCCTTTCGGGCTTCGTCCAGCGCAGCGAGAGGTTCATCGGCCAGGATCAACCGCGGGCTTGCCAGCAGAGCACGGCCAATGGCGACACGCTGTTTTTCACCGCCTGACAGGTGGGCGGGGCGACGGTCCAGCAGGTGGCCGATGCCCAGCATCTCTATCACGTGATCGGGGTTTTCACGGCGCGCGTCCCGGGGAGCAAACCACCGGCCGTACGACAGGTTTTGGCGCACGGTCAGGTGCGGGAACAAGCGGCCTTCCTGGAAGATATACCCCAGCCGGCGGCGATGCGGCGGCAGCCATTGGCCTTGCTCGGTATCGAACAGCACCCAATCATCCACCGCGACCCGCCCGGCTTGAGGGCGCAGCAAACCGGCCACGGCATCCACGATGGTGGTTTTGCCAGACCCCGATCGTCCGAACAGAACCGTCACACCCCGCGGCGCCTGGAACAGGATGTCCAGGTCGATGCCCGGCAGGCGGTGTCTTATCTGCACGGACAGGCTCATGTTCCGGCAACCCGGGCCGCTGCGCGACGCCCCACATATTCCGACAGAAGCAGCGCCCCCATGGCGATGACGATCGAGATGATGACCAGCCGCATCGCGGCGCTCTCACCGCCCGGCACCTGAAGGAAGGCATAAACGGCCGACGGCAGAGTCTGGGTCTGGCCGGGAATGTTCGACACGAAGGTGATCGTGGCTCCGAACTCGCCCATCGCCTTTGCGAAGGCAAGGATTGCCCCTGCGATGATCCCCGGCAAAATCATAGGCAAAGTCACGGTGACAAAGACAAAAGGTTGCGATGCCCCAAGCGTCGCTCCGGCCTGTTCCAGTTTTGGATCAACCGCCTCGATCGACAGGCGGATTGCCCGAACCATCAGCGGAAATGCCATGATCCCGGCGGCCAGTGCGGCTCCGGTCCAGCGGAAAGCCACAACGACGCCCAGATCAGCCAGCACCCGACCAACCGGGGCTTGTACGTTGAAGGTCAGCAACAACAGATAACCGGTCACGACCGGTGGCAGGATAAGCGGCAGATGCACCAGACCGTTCAGCACTTGTCGGCCGGGAAACCTCCAGCGGGCCAGTGCGTAGGCCACGAATATCCCGAGTGGCAGCGAAACGATCGTCGCCCAGAAAGAGACGCGCAGCGACAATCGCAACGCTTCGATCTCGGCGGGACCCAGCCAACCCATGGCGCTATCCGTGCGGCAGGGTGAAACCCTGCGCCTTGAATATGCCGGTCGCCGGTTCGCTCTGCAGGTAGTCGAGGAAGACCTGCGCCTCAGGCCGTGCGGTCGCGGTCAGGGCTGCGGGATAGACGATCACCGGGTGCGTGCCTTCAGGGAAAACTCCGACCACATCCACCCGAGCCTCGGCCTGCGCATCGGATCGGTAGACAACACCCATTGGTGCCGCGCCACTTGCGACAAGCGCCAAGGCCGCGCGCACGTTGTCGGCCTGAGCCACCTGATCCTGAACATCGTTCCAAAGGTCCAGGGCAGTCAGCGCGGCCTTGCCGTAGATTCCGGCGGGAACCGCATCAACGAGGGCCATCGCCAGATAGCCGCCTTTCAATTGACCGCTCAGATCGAAGTCCGGCGTAAGCGTCTGTTCGCTGGGCTGCCCTGCGCGCGCAATCAGCACCAGCCCGTTGCCCACAAGATCGACGCGCGACGCCGGGTCGATGTCTCCGTTCCGCTCAAGAACATCCATCCAGGCGGTATTGGCCGAGATATACAGATCGGCCGGCGCGCCCAGCTGAATCTGCCGGGCCAAAACGGAAGAGGCTGCGAAGGAAACCGTAACCTGTTGACCTGTCGCGGCCTCGAATTCCGGAGCGATCTGGTCCAGCGCGGTCTTGAGACTGGCCGCCGCGAACACCAGGACCTCAGCCGCCGCAACCCGAACCGGGGCAACCAACGCGCCGCAAAGGGTGGCAACCGCAACAAGACGGCGGCATGTGTCGAACTGCATCCCCGGCTCTCCTGTTCGGACGGTCGCACTGCTTTTGGCATATCGGAGGCAGCGGGCCGCAGGCAAGGTGTATTCCCGCCGGCGTGCCATGCAGAGTCCGGAATCAATTGGTCTTTCCGGCGTCGAAAGAGTAAGCCCAGAGAAAAAGGCGGCATCCCAAACCCGCAATCTGTCGCAAACGAAATTGATGTCGCGCACTCGCAAGACGAGTCTGGGCATGAACCAAACAGGACGTACACCATGCTGCACCAAACCCCGGGATTGATCGACACCGTTCGCGCGCGGTTTGCCCATGTGGACAGCTGCCCCTTTCAGGGTCCCCGCATCTTTTTCGAGAATGCCGGCGGCGCGCTGACCTTGAACTCGGTGGTCGAAACCTCGGCCCGTTTTGCGGCCATCCCGGACAACCAAGGGCGGGACAACCCCGCCAGTCACGCGTTGGTCGACATCATCAACCGTGCCAAGGCCGATCTTGCCGTGTTTATGAATGCGCCTTCGGGGCAGTTCTTCGTGGGTGAAAGCGGAACAGAGCTTCTGTTCCGCATGATCCGCACGACCTGCGTGAATGCGCCCAAAGGTGCAAAGGTGATCGGCAGCTCGATCGAACATCCCGCCAGCCGCAGCGCCGCGCGCCGCTGGGCGGGCATTGCCGGTTTGGACTATGTGAACGTGCCGCATGACGACGCGACAGGTCTGGTTACCGCCGCAGATTATGCGGCCCACATGACACCGGACGTAGCGGTCGCAACGATCCTGCACGCCTCGCCGGTTACGGGAATGGGAATGGACGTGGCTGAAATCTCGCGCGCGATCCGGGCGGTGTCGCCGGAATGTTTCATCATTGTCGACGGCATCCAGCACGCAGCACACGGACAGTTGGACATCAACAGCTACGGAGTCGATGGATATGCGATTTCACCCTACAAAGTGTTTTCCCGGCATGGCTACGGCATTGCCTGGATATCCGACCGGCTGACCGCCCTGCCCCATGACCAACTGACTGACGCGCCCGCTAATGGTTGGGAATTAGGCACGCGCGATACCGGCGCCTACGCCACGATGTCCGACGTGGTTGCCTATTTCGACTGGCTGGGCGGTCAGGTGTCGGACGCCGCTGACCAACGCACCAGAATCGAGGCCGCCGGCCAGGCGATTCATTCCTATGAGACCCATCTGACCAACGCGATGATTAACGGCGTCGGCAACCTGCCCGGCCTGCGCGATATGGATCACGTCACGATTCTGGCCGGAGCAGACAACCCCGCCCGCGAAGGACTGGTGTCGGTCGTGGTCCGCGACATGCCCTCGGCAGACGTGGTCTCGCGCCTGAACGCGCAGGGCATCCGAACCCACACCCGCAAGGCCGACCATTACAGCGGGAACGTGCTGAACCCGTTGGGCTTGTCCGATTGCATCCGGATTTCGCTGTGCCACTACAACACCGAGCACGAGGTTGCGCAGCTGCTGACGGCATTGAAGGACATGAAACCCTGAGACACACGGCCACCGGCGCAGAAATTCTGAAAGACCCTCTTGCGCCGGCTCACCAGCTTGGCTAAATCCCCCCTCACGGGTGATTAGCTCAGTTGGTAGAGCGCTTCGTTTACACCGAAGATGTCGGGAGTTCGAGTCTCTCATCACCCACCATCCCAACCTCTTCTCCATTTTCAGTATTTGCGCGGGTATGACCTGCGATTTCCGGCTCGTCGCGCCAACCCATGCACAAATCAAAATACTATTTTGGTTTGCCGGCAGCCTCCTTTATTGTGGGTCAAAGCCAAAACGGGCTCACCGGAGGGACATCATGAAGACGGTACGGATCGCGAAACCCCTGATGCTTGGCCTGTCGCTGGCGATTTCAGCAGCGACCTCGGCACTCTCTCAGCAGTCCGACTGGTCCTATTCGGCCACGATCTACCTGTTCACCCCTGAAACCGAAGTGTCGTTGGACACACCGGCGGGAACCTTGGATGGCACACTCAGCTTCTCTGACGCGCTGGAAAACCTAGACCTTGCTTTCATGGGCACGTTTACCGCGTCGAACGGCCGTTGGTCGTTCCTTGCGGACTACAACTATACGAACCTGTCCTTCTCGAACGAGACTCCCGGACCGGCAAGTTCGGGTCTGGACACGTCGTTCAAAACCCAGTTCCTGAGCGGCTATGTCGGCTACCGTGTCCTCGAGACACCGACAGCCAGCGTCGATCTGGCTGGCGGGTTCAGATGGTTCAGCACTGAAACAAAGTTTAACCTGTTGCCCGGAACAGCGCCCGGCAATCAGACCTCGGTTGACAGCAGCTGGACCGATCCGGTGATCGGCGTCCGTGCCCGGGTCGCGTTTTCGGACAAATGGTCGGGAACCGGGTTCCTGGATTATGGCGGGTTCCGCAGCGACAGCGAAACCTGGCAGGTCCTGCTGACCGCGGACTATGCGATCAACGACCGCTGGCTGCTACGCGGCGGGTACCGCTACATTTCCTTTGATCACGACATCAATGGCAACGACTTCAGCTTCCACCAATCCGGCCCGGTCATTGGCGCAACCTACCGATTCTAGGGCATTTGCCGCCCACTAGTGACGTTCGACATCCAAAGTCTGTTCCCAATAAATTTCAACCCATTGTAATAAAACGATAATATTTTCGGTGCGACATTCTCTTTTCCGCATCCGCGACACCTAGATTCTGTCTTGCGACATTCCCAAACCGTTCGTTTTCTTCGATATTCTCAAGAAAAAAGCCGCTCATCCCTGAGCGGCTTGAATAGCTTTGATCTTAGCGGGTTATCTCTGCCGAGGTTTCCTGCGGATCTGCCGTGATTCTTTGATGTGTCTGTCCATCGCAATCGTCGTATCGATGCTTCGCCAATCATGGCTGAGGAAGGGATTAAGCGCATCATCGCAGTTCATCCTTTCGTAGTATTCCTCCGCGAAATGCTCGATGCCAAGCCATTGGCTCTCGTACTTCTTTGCGATGCCAATCGCACCGATAAACAATTCGATCGCCATGCCAAAACGCTGTGCCGATGCATGCATCAGGATCTTGATAAACTCGCTTTCGTCCATCAAGCCGTCATCTTCAAGCCCCGCTTTCTCCAACAGTTCTTTGATGGAGCGTTTGACTAGCGGACCGTCTTTGCCAAAGGTCATCGGAAGAACCTCGATCGGCTTGACCCGGCGTAGCAATGTCCCATCCTGATTGATGATTGTTTTTGCTTCCATTGTGCCAGTAATGATTACTGAAACCGGCCAAGCGCCTTTCTGCATGAAATTGCGGAACCTACCGGTAAAGTGCTTCATGCTATCGCTTGTCACATAACGACCGCTGTCTTGAACCTCATCGAGATGAAGCGCTGCAATTCCTTTTTGCTGGAGCCTATCTACAACCAAACTGACGAGGTAGCCCTCATCACGACGAGCGGAGATCGGATAGCCCAGATCGTGCAGAATCAGTTCGCAGGTCTCTCTTACAGTTGCCCGACTTGGTACCGTGACACTCCAGATCAACGACCCGTATTTCAGCCCGCCTGTGGCATCGACGACTTCCTCGAATTCGGCGGCAATGCGCTTGACTGTCCGTCGTCAGTGATTTTGGGCCAGTTGGCAGCCTGAGCTAAGAGAGGGTCTGGCTCATCTGGTTAGTTTGATTATGCGGCGGATTTGCGGTGAAGCAAGCGCCGGGT
>NZ_JBQFQN010000009.1:0-55305 GCF_056536885.1 Ruegeria sp. CI5 | reverse complement strand
AACCCCAACTCAAGATGCCCCCGGTCTCTCCCAGGCGTCTCAACCGTCTTTCCAGTCCGTCAGGCCTTCTCCAAGACCACCCAACACCGCCTCAGCAGCGCCGGTGAAGGGGTATTTACGGATTAGGCCCGGGACCTGCAACCCCCATTTTGAAAAAACTTCGCAATTCTCGGCGGAATCATTCCTGTGTTAATAAAAACAATAGGTTAGCTTAACAATTCCCACGATTTTCCCCATTTTTGCGGTATGCGCCGTTCATTTTTCAGGGTCCCTCTACGCGGTGTGGGTGGAATCGTGGCCGCGCGTCTTGGCAAGACCAGGACTCGGACACGACAAACGCCGCCACGGTTTCCCGTGGCGGCGTTGATCATGTGAGCTGTTCCGCCCTCAAGTCAGGTCGAAGCGGTCCGCGTTCATCACCTTGGTCCACGCCGACACAAAGTCACCAACGAATTTGGCGTCGGCATCTTTCTGGCCGTAAACCTCGGCCAGAGCCCGGAGTTGTGAGTTGGAACCGAATACCAGGTCCACCCGGGTTCCGGTCCACTTCACCTCACCCGAAGCCCGATCCCGGCCTTCATACACTCCTTTGGCGTCTGCCGCCGGCTTCCATTCGGTGCCCATGTCCAGCAGATTGACAAAGAAGTCATTGCTCAGAACCCCGACCCGGTCTGTCAGGACGCCATGCGCCGTACCACCGAAATTCGCACCGAGAACGCGCATACCGCCGACCAGGACGGTCATCTCGGGTGCCGACAGGGTCAACAATTGCGCCTTGTCCACCAGCAACTCTTCAGGAGACACGCTGTACTCCTTGCGCTGGTAATTCCGGAACCCATCCGCGATTGGTTCAAGCGGGGCGAAGGACTCGGCATCGGTCTGGTCCTGTGTGGCATCCGTACGGCCGGGCACAAAGGGAACATCGATGTCATGCCCGGCAGCCTTGGCGGCTTTTTCGATCGCCGCAACGCCGCCCAGCACGATTACATCCGCAAGTGAGACCTTCTTGTTGCCGGACTGCGCGGCATTGAACTCGGCTTGTACCGCCGCCAGAGCATCCAGCGCCTTGGACAGTTTCTCGGGCTCGTTGACGTCCCAGTCTTTCTGGGGCGCTAGCCGGATGCGGGCGCCGTTGGCGCCACCGCGCTTGTCCGAGCCGCGGAAGGTCGAAGCTGAGGCCCATGCCGTCGCGACCAGTTCCGACACCGACAGGCCACAATCCAGCAGCCGGGCTTTCAGGTCGGCCACGTCCGCGGCATCGATCAGATCATGGTCCACCGCCGGCACGTTGTCCTGCCAGATGAGCTCTTCTGCTGGCGCCTCGGGACCGATGTAGCGCGCCTTTGGCCCCATATCGCGATGGGTCAGCTTGAACCAAGCGTGAGAGAAGGCGTCGGCGAACTCGTCGGGGTTTTCGTGGAACCGCTTCGAGATCGGCCCATAGATCGGATCCATGCGCATCGCCATGTCGGCGGTGGTCATCATCGTCTTGACCTTTTTCGACGGATCATGCGCAGCTGGTGCCATGTCCTCTTCCTTGACGCCGACCGGCTCCCAGATCCACGCTCCGGCAGGGCTTTTGGTCAGGTTCCAGTCATAACCGAACAGAAGGTCGAAATAGCCATTGTCCCACTTGATCGGGTTCGCGGTCCAGGCGCCCTCGATTCCGCTGGTCGTGGTATCGTCACCCTTGCCTGTGCCGAATTTGTTGATCCAGCCAAAGCCCATCTCTTCGATCGGCGCGGCCTCGGGTTCGGGGCCGACCAGCGCCGGGTCCCCGGCACCATGCGCCTTGCCGAATGTGTGGCCACCGGCAACCAGTGCGACGGTCTCTTCATCGTTCATTGCCATCCGGGCAAAGGTGTCGCGAATGTCACGGCCCGAGGCCAGCACGTCCGGCTCTCCGTCCGGGCCTTCGGGGTTCACATAGATCAGGCCCATCTGCACGGCGGCCAGCGGATCTTCCAGATCGCGCTCGCCCGAGTAGCGGCTGTGCGGGTTTTCGGTCGGGGCCAGCCATTCGGTCTCGGCACCCCAATAGATGTCCTCCTCGGGCGCCCAGATATCTTCCCGGCCGCCGGCAAAGCCGAAGGTCTTGCCGCCCATTGATTCAATGGCGCAGTTGCCGGCCAGGATCATCAGGTCGGCCCACGAAATCTGGTTGCCGTATTTCTGCTTGATCGGCCACAGCAGACGACGGGCCTTGTCGAGGTTGCCGTTGTCCGGCCAGCTGTTGAGCGGCGCGAACCGCTGGTTCCCGGTCGAGGCGCCGCCCCGCCCGTCAGCCGTCCGGTAGGTGCCGGCGCTGTGCCAGGCCATGCGGATGAACAGACCGCCATAATGGCCGTAATCCGCCGGCCACCAATCCTGCGAATCCGTCATCAGGTCATACAAGTCCTGTTTCAACGCGTCATAGTCGATCTTCTTGAACGCGTCGGCATAGTTGAAATCGGCCCCCAGCGGATTCCCGGCCGGCTGGTGCTGGTGCAGGATCGCCAGGTTCAGCTGGTTGGGCCACCAGTCCCGGTTCGATCGGGTTCCGGCGCCGTGCATGATGGGGCATTTGCCCGTGTTGGGGTTGTCGCTTCCGTCCATCTCAATCTCCGATCCTGGCTGGTGTCTGTCTGTTTGCGAGGCAACCGTGCGTATGGCACGTGAAAAAGGGGCGGACCGCAGTCCGCTTGAATACACCGAGTCATAGCAAATCCCAGCCATGAGAAAAAATTTTGTTTTCGGATTGATTTGATAGCTATTGATTATGGCTCTGCCATGATCTTTCAAACCGATCCCCATTCACATGACGCGGCGTTCCCCGCCGCCCCGATTGCGTTTTGCCGCCGGTGCTTCAGACTGCGGGCCGTGACGCGCGACACCGCGCGGGCAACAAGGGAGGATCGCCATGCAATTCGACTACGTCATCGTCGGCGGAGGGTCCGCGGGATGCGTGCTGGCCAACCGTCTGAGCGCCAATCCGGGCACGCGGGTCTGCCTGCTCGAGGCGGGCGGGGGCGGGAACAGCATTCTGGTGCGGATGCCTGCCGCTGTGGTTGCCATGCTGCCGGGGCGACCCAAGATCAACAACTGGGCCTTTGAAACGGTGCCGCAACCGGGGTTGAACGGGCGAACGGGCTATCAGCCGCGTGGCCGGGCCCTGGGCGGGTCAAGCGCGATCAACGCAATGCTCTATGTGCGCGGGCAGCGGCAGGATTATGACGGCTGGGCCGATCTGGGCTGCGAGGGCTGGGACTGGGACAGCGTTCGGCCCTATTTCAAACGGTCCGAGAACAACGAACGCGGCGCGGATGACCTGCATGGCGCCGACGGCCCGCTTCAGGTGTCCGACCAGAAAGAAGAACGCCCGATCACGCGCGCCTTCGTCGAGGCCGCCGCCCAGTTGCAACACAAGGTGACCGACGATTTCAATCGTGGCGACAACGAAGGCGCGGGGCTGTACCAGGTCACCCAGTTCCATGACCCCGCCAAAAACGGCGAGCGGTGCTCGGCCGCCGCAGCCTATCTGTTTCCAGTCATGGACCGGCCCAACCTGACGGTCATCACCGGGGCGCAGGCGCGCGAGATCACCTTTGACGGCCACCGCGCCACGGGCGTGATTTATCGCCAGGGCGGCAAAGGCGCCGATCTCACCGTCACCGCCACGCGCGAGGTTCTGGTCTGCTCGGGCGCGCTGAAATCGCCGCAACTGCTGCAGCTGTCGGGCATCGGCGACCCCGAGGACCTGAGCCCGCATGGAATCGCCGTCCGCCACGCGCTGCCGGGCGTGGGCAAGAACCTGCAGGATCACCTGGATTTCATCCTGGCCTACAAGACAAAGGACACCGACAATTTCGGCATCGGCGCCGCCGGTACGGTGGGGCTGATCAAACACCTTATGCGCTGGCGCAAGACCGGAGTGTCGATGGCTGCCACCCCCTTTGCGGAAGGCGCAGCCTTTCTGAAGACCTCTCCCGATCTGGACCGCCCCGACATCCAGCTGCATTTCACCATCGCGCTGGTGGACGACCACGCGCGCAAACTGCACCTGGGCTACGGGTTCAGCTGCCATATCTGCAAACTGCGCCCCGAAAGCCGCGGCACCGTTTCGCTGCACAGCGCCGACCCCTTTGCCGCCCCGGCGATCGACCCGGCCTATCTGTCCGACCCGCGCGATCTGGACACGATGATCAAGGGCGCGCGGATGACGCGCGAAATCCTCGAGGCTCCGGCCCTCGCCAAATACCGCCACAAGGAAATGTTCGGCACCGACACCGCCCGGACCGACACGGATTGGGAAGGCCACATCCGCGCGCGGGCCGATACGATCTATCACCCCGTGGGCACCTGCAAGATGGGGGTGGATGACATGGCGGTGGTCGATCCGCAGCTGCGCGTGCGTGGGTTGCATGGGCTGCGGGTGGTCGATGCTTCGGTCATGCCGACGCTGGTCTCGGGCAACACCAACGCGCCCACGATCATGATCGCGGAAAAGGCCGCCGACATGATCCTGGCGGATGTGGTCTGATCAACTGCCCTTCAACGCCTGATCCGCGTGCAGCGCCTCAAGGCCCACGCGGTAGTTGGGGTATTTCAACGTCACGCCCAGATCGGTCTTGATCCGGTCGTTCCGAACGCGCTTGTTCTCGTTGTAGAAACTGCGGGCCATCGGCGTCAGGTCGGCCGTGTCGAAATCCACCGCAGGCGGCAGCGGCAGGCCCTGAAGCTGCGCGGCATAGCCGATCACGTCCTGCGGCGGCACCGGTTCGTCATCGCAGACATTGTAGATCGCGCCCGGATCGAGACGGCGCATCGACGCCTCGAGCACCTGTGCGATGTCCTCGACATGAATGCGCGAAAACACCTGCCCCGGCTTGATGATCCGCCGCAGACCGCCTTTTTTCAGCTTGGAAAACGGCCCCCGGCCCGGCCCGTAGATGCCCGCAAGGCGAAAAATGTGCAGCGGCAGGCCGGGGATCGCGGCCCAGTCCTGCTCGGCCCGCAACCGCCAGCGCCCGCGCTCGGCCGTGGGTGTCGCCGGCGTGGTTTCATCGACCCAGTCCCCCTGGTGGTCGCCATAGACGGCGGTGGTCGACAGGTACCCGACCCAGTCGAACTGACCGGCGCGCGCGGCAATCTCATCCCGCAGGGCGGCCAGAACCGGATCTCCCTTGGCCGTGGGCGCGGTCGAGATCAGCAGATGCGTGACCCCGTCCAGATCGGGGGCCTCGCCCGGCCAGACCAGCGGTTCGGCCCCGGCGGCGCGGATGGCGTCCTTCTCGGCGGCATCGCGGGTGGTTCCGACGATGCGCCAACCCTTGGGGGCCAGCCGGCGCGACAGGGCGCGGGCGGTATAGCCGTGCCCGAATGAAAAAAGCGTTCCAGTCATGGTCCCTTGATGATCGCGCCGCGGGCGGGATGCAAGCGCCGGATGGCCGCACTTGATTCGAATCCCCGCCTGCGCCTTCATGGTGTCATGAGTGATGACAAACCCAGCCTGCACGCGGCCTATGCGCTGAAAACTCCGGCAGACAACAAACGGCTCTATGCCGAATGGGCCGGAGATTACGATCGCGGATTCGCCGCGCGCGAGGATTACCAGCTGCATATTCACACCGCCCGCGCTTTTGTCGGCGCAGGGGGACAGGGTCCGGTGCTGGATGTGGGCGCGGGAACCGGCCTGTGCGGCGCGGTTCTGGCCGATCTGGGCGTGGGGCCGATCGATGCCACCGACATCAGCGCCGAGATGCTGGACAAGGCGATGCGCAAGGACATCTACCGCGACGCGATCGAGGCCGACCTGAACGAGGGCATCCCGGTTCCGCGCGAAAGCTATTCGGGCATCGTGTCGTCGGGCACCTTCACCCACGGCCATCTTGGCCCCGAGGTGCTGCCCGCCCTGCTGCGGGTGGCCCGGCCCGGGGCGCAATTCGCCCTGTCGATCAACGCCAAACACTTCGAGGCGCTGGGATTCGCAACCGCCTTCGACAATCTGCAGGCCGAGGGCCGGATCGAACATCTGACCCTGACCCCGGTCCGCATCTATGGCGATCTGGCCGCCGGCCCCAACAAGGACGACACCGCGCTGATCGCCCTGTTCGAGAAATCCTGATCCGACTCAGCGGCCCTTCCAGACCGGGTCACGTTTCTCGGCAAAGGCGCGGGCGCCTTCCAGATTGTCCTCGGAGCCATAGAGCACATCGACCGTGCGCAGCTGACGCTTGGTGATGCGGTTCATGATGTCCTGGAACTTGGAATCTTCGGCCTCGCGAACGATCTCCTTAATCGCGGCATAGACCAGCGGCGGGCCGCTGGCCAGCAGGCGCGCCAGCTCCCATGCCCGGTCCATCAACTGGTCAGCCGGGACGATCTCGTTGACTAGCCCCCAGCGATGCGCCTCTTCGGCGTCGAACCAGCGGCCGGTCAGCAGCAGTTCCATCGCAATGTGATAGGG
The DNA here is from genome assembly GCF_056536885.1 of Ruegeria sp. CI5. Lineage (NCBI taxonomy): Bacteria > Pseudomonadati > Pseudomonadota > Alphaproteobacteria > Rhodobacterales > Roseobacteraceae > Ruegeria > Ruegeria sp. CI5. The sequence goes on along the minus strand of NZ_JBQFQN010000009.1, from coordinate 48,860 downwards.
GATGCGCTTGGGAAGCTTGACGCTGGCCGCGTCCGCCACCGTGCCCGAGCGGATTTCCGGCAGGGCAAAAGTGGCGTGATCGGCGGCCAGAATCATGTCGGCGCTCAGGGCCAGCTCCAGCCCGCCGCCGCAGGCAATCCCGTTCACGGCGGCAATCACCGGCTTGTTCATGTCGCGCAACTCCTGCAGGCCACCGAAACCGCCGACGCCGTAATCGCCGTCCACCGCATCGCCTTCGGCTGCGGCCTTCAGGTCCCAGCCTGGGCAGAAGAACTTCTCGCCGCCCCCCGTCAGGATCGCCACCCGCAGGTCGGGGTCATCGCGAAAGTCGCGGAAGACCTCGCCCATCACCCGGCTGGTCGCCAAGTCGATCGCGTTCGCCTTGGGCCGGTCCAACGTGACCTGAAGGATTGCACCATCGCGGTAGGTTTTGATCGGGTTCATGGTCATGCCTTTCGGATCAGGGCATCAACGGCGACCACACTGTCGGCCGCGCAGATGAGAGGGTTGATTTCAACTTCGTCCACGACCGCCGCGTTGGCAATGACGTAGTTCTGCACCGCCATGGCCACCCGCACGACCGCATCGATATCCACGCCGGGCTTGCCCCGATATCCGCTCAACACGGGCGCACAGGCCAGCTTGCCCAGCGCGTCGCGGACCGCAGACGGCGTGGACGGGATCAGGATCGAGGTCGAGTCGCGCAGGATCTCGGTCAGAACCCCGCCCGCCCCAAGGGTCAGCACATAGCCATGCGCCGGGTCGCGGGTGACGCCGATCAATAGCTCGACAATCCCGGCCGGGGCCATTTCCTCGATCAGAACCTCATCGGTGCCGATTGATCTCGCGACCTCGGGCAGATCTTGTCCAGAAACGCCCAGCCGCACCGCGCCATGTTCGGATTTGTGCGCCAGGCCAACGCCTTTCACCGCAAAGGGTCCGCTCAGACCGTCCACCGCCATTTTCGCCCGATCCGCCCGCGCGACGACCGAGCGGGGAACCGGCACGCCGCAAGCGGCCAGTTCGGCCTTGGCCTGGGCCTCGGTCAGAGCGGTTGTGGCCGCATTGGCGGCGGGCAGCAAAACCGGCTCCTGCGGTTCGGGATGCGGGCGTGCTGCAGCGCGTGTCGCCGCCAGCGCCTCACGCAGCCCGGCAAAAGGCACAACACCGCCCGCCATCAACCGCTCGGCCACGTCCTCGGGCATCAGTTCCGGCAAGGTCGCGGCCACGGCAAAGGGGCGACCGGTTTCGCGCGCGCAGGTCAACGCCGCACGGGTGGCGCAGTCCCAATCGGCGGCATCGGTGTGAGGGTAGTCAACGATCGAGATCGTCATCGCCACATGCGGCCCCGTCATCGCCGACCACGCCCGTGCCATCGCGTCAGCGTCGCGCCAGATATAGGTGTGGTAGTCCAGTGGATTGGCCAGCGCCACCATCGGCCCCAGCGCCGCGCGCAGGCCCGAAACCTGATCTACGGTGAGCGGCGGAAAGTGCAGGCCGGTTCCTTCGGCCATGTCGGCGACCAGGCTGGCCTCGCCACCGGAACAGCTGATCGTCGCCACTCCTGTCCCGTCCAGCGGCCCGGTGACATGCAACAGTTTCAGTGTTTCCAGAAACTCGGGCACGTCCCCCAGCCGCGCGATTCCCAGCCGGTCCAGAAACGCCTGCGCCCCGGCATCACCCCCCGCCAGCGACGCAGTGTGCGAAATGGTCGCCGCCTGCGCCTGTGCTGACCGCCCCACCTTGAGGGCCACGATCGGTACGCCCCGGTCACGCGCCTTGGCCGCCAGCGCTTCCCATTTGCGTAGGTCGCCGAAGCCCTCGACATGCAGGCCGATGGCGGTGATCCGGTCATCCTCCAGCAGCGCCATGGCGATTTCGGCCTGATGGGTTTGCGCTTGATTCCCGCAGGTCAGCATGAAGGCCAGCGGCAGCGCCCGGCGCTGCATGGTCATGTTGATGGCAATGTTCGAGCTTTGCGTCAGAATCGCGACGCCCCTTTCCACCGGGCGCATCCCGTGCTGGTCGGGCCAGATCGCCACCCGGTCCAACCCGTTGACGAAGCCGTAACAGTTGGGACCGAGGATCGGCATGTCCCCCGCCGCAGCGACCAGTTGCGCCTGCAGATCGGCCCCGTCGGCGTCCTCGGCCAGCGCTTCGGTAAAGCCCGAGGCGAAACACACCGCCCCGCCCGCGCCGATGCGGGACAGAACCTCGACCGCCTCGATGGTGGCGCGGCGATTGATGCCGACAAAGGCCGCGTCGGGCGCTTGGGGCAGGTCTTCGACCCTGGCAAAGACGCGCTCGCCCGCCACCTCGTCGGCCTTGGGATGCACCGGCCAGACAGGGCCGGTGAACCCTAGTTTTCGCACCTGGCGGATGACCTCGGCGCACCATGCGCCCCCGCCAATCACCGCCAGCGAGCGGAACCCCAGCATCCGCCTCAGCGCGGCGAGCTTTCCCGGCGCGAGCGCACCCGCCGCGCCGCTGAGGCCCGGCGTCATGTTCACGCCCCCAACGCGCGCAGCAGGTCGCGGCTGATGATGTGGCGCTGGATCTCGCTGGTGCCGTCCCAGATCCGTTCCACCCGCGCATCCCGCCAGAACCGTTCCAGCGGATAGTCATCCATCAGACCCATCCCGCCATGCACCTGGATCGCCGCATCGGTCACCCGCGCCAGCATTTCCGAGGCATAGAGCTTGGCCGAGGCGATCTCGCGGTTGGCGGGCAGGCCCTTGTCCAGCCGGTCGGCGGCGGCCAGGGTCAGCAGGTCGGCGGCGTCGATCTCGGTGATCATGTCGGCGATCTGAAAGCTGACGCCCTGAAACTTGCCGATCTTCTGGCCAAACTGTTCGCGGGTGGCGGCATAGTCCAGCGCATAGTCGAAGGCCCGGCGGGCGCGGCCCACGCACATGGCCGCCACGGTGATGCGAGTGGCATACAGCCAGGTGTTCATCACCTCGAACCCGCCATCGACCTCGCCCAGCACCTGCGCGTCGGGCAGGCGGCAGTCGTCGAAATCCAGCACCATGTTCTTGTAACCGCGATGACTGACCGATTTGTAGCCGTCGCGGATGGTGAAGCCCGGCGTGCCGCGATCGACCAGAAAGGCGGTGATGCGCTTCTTGGGACCTTTCGGCGTCTGATCCTCGCCCGTGGCGATGAAGACGATGATGAAATCGGCATGTTCCGCGCCCGAGATGAAATGCTTGGTGCCGTTCACCACCCAATCGCCGCCGTCACGCACGGCCGAGCATTTCATGCCCCGCACGTCCGAACCCGCGCCCGGTTCTGTCATCGCCAGCGCGTCCATTTTCTCGCCGCGCACGGCGGGCATCAGATAGCGTTCGATCTGATCCCCCTGACAGGCCATCAGGATGTTCTGCGGCCGCCCGAAGAAATGGTTCAGTGCCATCGACCCACGGCCCAGTTCGCGCTCGACCAGCGCGAATTCCAGGTGGTTCAGCCCGGCGCAGCCCACGCTTTCGGGAAAGTTGCAGGCATAGAAGCCCAGCTCGATCGTCTTGCGCTTGATCTCGTCGGCGATCTCTTTCGGCACCTCTCCGGTGCGCTCGACCAGCTCTTCGTGGGGATAGATTTCTTTCTCCACAAAGCTGCGGACGGTCGAGACGATCATCTCCTGCTCGTCGGTCAGGCCATATTGCATCGCGGGTCTCCGGTTTCTGGGCGTGCGACAATCCTGACGTGGCTTGAGGTCGCAATAGTGCAGAACTAGACTTCAATCATGCAGAAATGGACCAAATCACCCGCCGCACTGCAGCGATTCGGGGTACTTCTGTTCGACGGGTTCTCGAACCATTGCCTGGCCAACACGGTCGAGCCGCTGCGCGCGGCCAACACGTTGTCGGGGCAGCGACTGTATGACTGGCAATTCCTGTCACTGGATCCGAGGCCGGTCACGTCGTCCTCAGGGTTGCAGGTGGCACCCCATGCGGCGCTTACGGATGCGGATGGGGATATGCTGCTGGTGATGCCCTCCTACGGGTTTCAAGCACATGGTGGTTGGCGCACCCAGGCGGGGTTGCGTGCGGCGACGCGGCGCTTTCGCACCCTCGCCGGGCTGGACACCGGCAGTTGGTTGCTGGCCCAGGCCGGATTGCTGAACGGCCACCGCGCCACGATCCATTGGGAGGAACTGACCGCGTTCACCGAGCGATTCCCCGAAGTCGAGACCTGCCGCGAGCGCTATGTCATCGACGGTGACCGCATCACCTGCTCGGGCGCCATGGCCGCCTTTGATCTGGTGATGCACCTGATCGGGCAGGATCACGGTCAGGCGCTGGCACTGGAAGTCGCGCAGCTGTTCATGACGCGCGACTCCGCCCGGTCACATTCCGGCGGCGCAGGCTCGGCCAATTCGCATGTCAACAAGGCGCTGGCACTGATGCAGGAAAATCTCGAGACCCCTCTGCCGATCCCCGAGATCGCCCGGCGCGTGGGACGGTCGCAAAAAGCACTGGAGTCCCGGATGCGGGCGGACCTGGGGGCCGGGCCGGCCAAGGTCTATCGTCGGATGCGGCTGAACCTTGCGCGCAAGCTGGCCGCAGAAACCGACCTGAGTATCTCCGAAATCGCTCTGCGCGCGGGCTATGAGGACCCCAGCGCACTGACCCGCGCCTTTCGGGCCGAGTTCGGTCTCAGTCCACGAGCCCTGCGCAGCCGGGCCCGCTAGGTATACATATGTTTCTTGTAGGCCCGCGTCCGCGTCGTCGCCTCGGCCGACCCGTCGTGGTAGGTGCCGAACCACTTGTCGAACGGGATCTCGGACGTGCCGTAGTTGCACTCGAAATACCGGTGGTGCAGCTGGTGAAAGAAATCGCCTGCCCGCGCGGCATCCGTGTCCCCTGCTTTCAGCTTTTCGAACCCCGAATGGGACAGGACCGGGCTGATCTGCTGGAAATAGACATGAAACAGCAGATGCAACGGGTTTGAGGGCACGATCAGGTGGATGAAATAGGTCGTGAAATACAGCAGATTCTCGTACCAGTGGTTCGAGATGCCCGACCACGGCCCAACATTGACGTTGCGGTGATGAACGGCGTGCACATGCTTGTACAGTTTCGGGTGATGCTCCAGCCGGTGCACCCAATAGAAATGCAGACCCGACCACATCGGAATGAACAGCATCCAGACCACGCACCAGACCGGCGCGCTGGCCCAAGTGACCGTTGGCGCATACCCGTTGGCCATCGCCCAGTAGATACCCCATTGATAGACGGTCGCCACCGTCATGGCGCTGCCCAGGGTCCACCAGATGTTGTCCCAGACCTGATTGCGGAAGGTGAAGGTTCCGTTGTCGCGGGTCAGGTCGCGGCGATCGAACTTTTTGTACATACCCTGCCCCTTGCGCATGTAGAGCCACCAATGCAGCCCACCCGCAACAAGGATCTGAGGCACCATGTTCAGCAGCCAGACGCGGAACATCCAGCCGGGCGCAAAGCTTTGCATCGCCTCGAGCGGCGGCAGGAACAGCACATAAGCAATCACGGCCAGCCCCATGCACAGGGTCAGCGCTGTGATCGGCAGCCACGCCCCGGAATACCATTTCAAAACGGCGATCGGGCGCGGTGGCCAACTGAACAAAGGGTTCAACGCAACAGGGTCAGACGGCCGATAGTGCCAGCGGGCGGCTTCGGGATCATGCGGGGCATCGGTCATGACAAAACCCTCTAGGTGGCGTAGTCCGAGCCTTCCGCATCCAGAACGGCCTTTATTTCGCGCAGATGCGCCTCGGCCTGCCCCGGGTAGTCATCCAGCTCCTGCGCGGTCTTTTCGGCGATCTCGTCCGAAAGCACACGCAACGGCCGGCCCGTCTGAAGGGCGCGTACATAGGTCTCGGCGGCGCGCTCGAAATAATAGAGTCTGTTAAAGGCATCTGCTGCATTGTTGCCAATCACCAGCACACCGTGGTTGCCCATGATCATGACCTTCTTTTTCGGGTCTTGCAGCATTGTCGCGCAACGCTCACCCTCGCTTTCAAAGGCCAAACCGCCGAATTCGTCATCAATGACATAGCGGTTGAAAAAGGTTGCGGTGTTCTGGTCGATCGGCGGCAGGTTGCTGTCGGCCAAGGAGGCCAGGACGGTGGCAAAAATCGAATGCACATGCATCACGCAACGCGCATGCGGGCATCTCCGGTGAATCGATCCATGCAGACCCCATGCGGTCGGGTCCGGTGCTCCGGGCTTGTTCATCGTGTCGGGATCGTTGGCATCCAGCAGCAGAAGGTCCGAGGCGCGGATGCGCGCGAAATGCATCTGGTTCGGGTTCATCAGGAACTGCGTGCCATCCTCGTTCACGGCAAGGCTGAAGTGATTGGCGACCGCTTCGTGCATGTTCGACCGCTCGGTCCAGCGGAAGGCGGCGGCCATGTCCACGCGCTCCTGCCAATGGTCGATATTCGGCTTCAGATTGGTGACGCTCATCCGGGGGCTCCATTCGGCTTGGACAGGTGGCTGGTGAAAACCGTGCCGGGCCGGGGCGCAATTGACCAACGAAAAAATTGGCGTTTTGGCATTAGCTGAACTTATGATTGGATTATGAAACCCCGGACTCCCCTTCCCCCGCTTGGCTGGCTGCGCACCTTCGAGGCCGCCGCCCGACACCTGTCGTTCACCGGCGCGGCGCGCGATCTGAACATGACGCAAAGCGCCGTCAGCCAGCAGATCAAATCGCTCGAGGGCTATCTGGGCCAGCCCCTGTTTCACCGGCGCCCCCGCGCATTGGAACTGACCGAGGCCGGAATCACCTATCTGCCCGTGGTACGCGAAGCGTTCCGGACGCTGGTGCGCGGCACCCAGGCCGTAACCGGGCAGCAGGAAAATACCGTACAGGTGCAGTGCAACATCACCTTTTCGGTGAACTGGCTGGCCCCCCGCCTGCCCGCGTTCCGTGCGCTGCACCCCGATGTCCACCTGAACATCTTCACCGAGTTGTGGGAGCCGCGCGAGATGGCCGAAGGCGCGGCGGTCGAGATCCGCTATTCCCTGCGCCCGGCCGACACGGTCCGCACCGAGCTTTTGCGCAGCGATCACTACTACCCCGTCTGTGCCCCCGACTATCCGGTCACGCTGGAAACCCTTCAGCAGCAACCGCTGTATGATTGCTCAAACCTGCTGTCGAACTGGGCCAGCTGGGCCGAAGATCAGGGTCTAAACTGGGAAAATTCGCCGATTACCTATGCCACGACCTATATGGTCGGCCTGTCCGTCGCGATGGCCGGCGGCGGGCTGTGCCTGGCCCATGACACCATCGCAAAGCGCCTGCTGGACAAAGGCCGCCTGGTCGCACCCTTTGAACATCGCGCGCCGATGCCCGAAGCCTATTACCTGCTGCTGTCGCCCCAGGCCGAGGAGACCCCGGGTGCCGTGGCCTTTGCCGAGTGGATCAGGGCGGAAATCGCGGCCGAGCAACACCGCGCCTGACTTTCAGCCGTCTTTGGGGCGGCTGGCAACCCAGGCATAGCCGTTCTCGCACAGGATATAGGTCTCGCGCAGACCGTGGGGCTTGTCGGTCGGCACCTGCAGCACGACCGCGCCTGCGGACCTGGCGCGCTCCGCCGCCTTGTCCGGGTCGGTGTCGTACAGGTGAATCTCGATCCCGCCACCGCGTGGGGGCGTTTCGGGAACCAGCCCCAGCAGCGGGTTGGAATGATAGGTGCCGTCCGAATGCAGCTGAAACACCTGATCGCCATAGGTGACGATGGCAAAATCCGCCGTCACCTGATGGGATTTCAGGCCAAAAACAGTCTCCAAAAAAGCGCATTCCGCCGGGACATCTCGCACCAGCAGGTTCAGCCCGATCCCGCGCAGGCTGCGGCCAAAACTGTCCGCATCTATGGTTTCGTAATCCATGTCGCTACCAGACCCCGCATCGCAGCGCGGATCAAGCATTTGCTGCCCCGCGCCCGGTCGGATGACGGTTTCATGAAGGTGGCACGGCAGGGGTTGCACCTTCCGATGCATTCGGGAAAGTTGTGCCATGGAATACGCACCCTTCCCCTCTTGGCCCGACGTCGCCCCCCGCCTGATCGCCGTTGCCGCTGGCCGCGAAGCCGCCGACATGGTCATTCGCGGCGGGATCTGGATCAACGTGCACAGCCGCGAGGCGCTGCCCGATCACTCCATCGCCATCGCCGCCGGACGCGTGGCCTATGTCGGCCCCGACGCCAGCCACTGCATCGGCCCCGACACGCAGATCATCGAGGCCAAGGGCCGCTACATGATCCCCGGCCTGTGCGACGCGCATATGCACATCGAATCCGGCATGCTGACCCCGGCCGAGTTCGCGCGCGCGGTGATCCCGCATGGCACCACCTCGATGTTCACCGACCCGCATGAGATCGCCAACGTGCTGGGGCTGGACGGCGTGCGGATGATGCATGACGAGGCGCTGATGCAGCCGGTCAACATCTTCACCCAGATGCCGTCCTGCGCGCCCTCGGCGCCCGGGCTGGAAACCACCGGCTACGAGATCACCGCCGAAGACGTGGCCGAGGCGATGACCTGGCCCGGCATCATCGGGCTGGGCGAGATGATGAACTTTCCCGGCGTGATCAACGCCGACCCAAAGATGCTGGCCGAAATCGCGGCGACCCAGCGCGCGGGCAAGACCGTGGGCGGACACTACGCTTCCCCTGATTTAGGGCCTGATTTTGCCGCCTATGTCGCCGGCGGCCCGGCGGATGACCACGAAGGCACCTGCGAGGCCGACGCCATTGCCCGCGTGCGGCAGGGGATGCGGTCGATGATGCGGTTGGGCTCGGCCTGGTATGACGTGGAAAGCCAGATCACCGCCGTCACCGAAAAGGGGCTGGACCCGCGCAACTTCATCCTGTGCACCGATGACTGTCACTCGGGCACGCTGGTGAACGAGGGCCACATGAACCGCGTCGTCCGCCATGGCATCGCCTGCGGCTGCGACCCGCTGATCGCATTGCAGATGGCCACGATCAACACCGCCACCCATTTCGGGCTGGAGCGTGAGATCGGCTCGATCACGCCGGGCCGCCGGGCGGACGTGATCCTCAGTTCGGACCTGACCGACCTGCCGATCGAGATGGTCATCGCGCGCGGACAGGTGGTGGCCGAGAACGGCGCGATCAAGGTGGATTGCCCGCACTACGACTGGCCCGACCGGGCGCGCAACACGGTGCATCTGGGCCATGCCCTGACCGCCGCCGATTTCGAGGTCCCCGCGCCCGACGGCGCCAACCGCGTGCGTGCCAACGTGATCGGCGTGGTCGAGAACCAAGCCCCCACCCAGGCGCTGAAGGCCGAGCTGCCCATTATCGGCGGGCTGGTCGAGGGCGAAGGCGATGTCTGCCAGATCGCGCTGGTCGAACGGCACCGGGCCACGGGCGGTGTCACCAACGCCTTCGTGTCCGGCTTTGGCTACCAGGGCCGGATGGCCATGGCCTCGACCGTGGCACATGACAGCCACCACATGATCGTGGTCGGCACCGACCGCGATCAGATGGCGCTGGCCGCCAATCGTCTGGCCGAAGTGGGCGGCGGCATAACCATCTTCCGTGATGGCGAAGAGCTGGCGCTGGTCGAACTGCCCATCGCCGGCCTGATGTCCGACAGCCCGGCCGCGGACGTCGCGGCCAAGGCGCAGAAGATGGTCGAGGCGATGCAGGCCTGCGGCTGTCAGCTGAACAACGCCTACATGCAGCATTCGCTGCTGGCCCTTGTCGTCATCCCCGAACTGCGGATATCCGATCTGGGACTGGTGGATGTCCGCACATTCGAAAAAATTGACCTTTTGGAACCCCTCGCATGACAAAAATAACAACGCCCGACCCACGGGACCCCGAGATTTTCACCGATGCCGCCGCGGCCGTTGCCCGGCTGGAAGAGCTGTACAACGAGGCCACCGCCTTTCTGTGCGACAGCTTTGCCGAGGCCATGGAAAGCGGTACGCCCAAGGTCCGATACAGAGCCTATTACCCGGAAATTCGTATCCGTACGGCGTCTTACGCGCATGTGGACAGCCGCCTGAGCTTTGGTCACGTGTCCGAGCCGGGGGTACATGCCACTACCGTGACCCGGCCGGATCTGTTCCGGTCCTACCTCACGCAGCAGATCGCGCTGCTGATCAAGAACCACAACCAGCCGGTGACCATCGGCCCCTCGACCACGCCGATGCCGGTGCATTTCGCCGTGGCCGGCAACCCCGATCTGGTGGTCCCTCATCAGGGTGCTGCCGGGTTCACCCTGCGCGACGTGTTCGACGTGCCCGATCTGACAACCACCAATGACGACATTGTCAACGGCGTGCACGAACCGCAGGATGGCGTCGGCCCGCTGGCCTTGTTCACCGCCCAGCGCATCGACTATTCTCTGGCCCGGCTGGCCCACTATACCGCCACCGATCCGGACCATTTCCAGAACCACGTTCTGTTCACCAACTACCAGTTCTACGTCTCGGAATTCGAAAACTACGCCCGCGCGCAACTGGCCGACCCCGACAGCGGCTATACCAGTTTCGTCTCGACCGGGAATGTCGAGATCACCGACCCCGACGCGCCGCTGGAACAGCCGCTGAAACTGCCGCAGATGCCGACCTATCACCTGAAACGCGCCGACGGGTCGGGGATCACGCTGGTCAATATCGGCGTCGGGCCATCGAACGCCAAGACCGCCACCGACCACATCGCGGTGCTGCGCCCACATGCCTGGCTGATGGTCGGCCACTGCGCGGGGCTGCGCAACACGCAGGCCCTGGGGGATTTCGTGCTGGCCCATGCCTATCTGCGCGAAGACAAGGTGCTGGATGACGATCTGCCCGTCTGGGTGCCGATCCCGCCGCTGGCCGAAGTTCAGGTCGCGCTGGAACGCGCCGTAGCCGAAGTGACCGAGCTGGAAGGCTATGAGCTGAAGCGGATCATGCGCACCGGCACGGTGGCTTCGGTCGACAACCGTAACTGGGAACTGCGCGACCAATCCGGCCCGGTGCAACGGCTGAGCCAGTCGCGCGCCATCGCGCTGGATATGGAAAGCGCCACGATCGCCGCAAACGGCTATCGGTTCCGTGTGCCCTACGGCACCTTGCTGTGCGTATCCGACAAACCGTTGCATGGCGAATTGAAGTTGCCCGGCATGGCGTCCGAGTTCTATACAACTCAGGTCAGCCGCCATCTGGCGATCGGAATCCGGGCGATGGAACACCTGCGAGGCATGCCACTGGAACGTTTGCACAGCCGGAAACTGCGCTCGTTCGACGAAACGGCCTTCCTCTGACGCAAAAAAGCAACGAAATCCCCATATTTTTTGGGGTTTCGGTGCTACTATTCGTTGTGTTCGCCCACAATATCCCGTTACAGTTACGCGGTGAGGCCCAATAGATCGGGCACGTTAAGGAGACCAAGAAATGGCAAAGCCTATGACGAAGACTCAGCTGGTTGCTGCTCTCGCTGAGGAAATGGGAACCGACAAGAAATCCGCGAACGCGGCGCTGGAGGCGATCACTGGCCTGATCACCCGCGAAGTTTCGGCCGGAGGCGCTGTGACCCTGCCGGGCGTCGGCAAGATCTACTGCCGCGAGCGCCCCGAGCGTCAGGTTCGCAACCCGGCCACTGGTGAGACCTTCACCAAAGAAGCCGACAAGGTTGTGAAGATGACCATCGCCAAGGCCCTGAAGGACAGCGTCAACAGCTGATCCGCGCCTTAGGGAAAACGATCAAGGGCCGCGATTTCGCGGCCCTTTTTCTTTGGTATTTGTTTACCGGGTCCGGCGGGCCGAGGTCAGTGAACAGTCTCGACCTTGTGGAAATCCAGATCCCGATCTTCGGGCATCGAGTCGATGCTCATCACCTCTGTGCGCTTGACGATCAGGACATAGACCACGCAGGCGAGGTAGAGGCCAACCACCACGGCGCCGATCCACTGAATCTGCAGCCACTGGCTCTGGAACAGAAGCGTCAGCACAAACAGAAGCACCACATTGCCGGCAACATAGGCCGTCTTACCGAAGCGTTCGACCGTCATGTTCAGGTTGTCGGTATAGAGCCTGATCAGCGAGTCCAGTGAGTTAATCACGAAGGTCACGCCGACGATCACCATCGCGATGTTGGTGATGCCTGCGGTGCTGATGCCGTTCAGGTGATAGTAGTAAAGCACGCTGAACCAGATCGCCAAGGGGATCGACGGAAAGATCAGCAACGCCGCCAGCAATTGCCAGGTGGTCAGCCCTCCGACAAAGCGCGAGGTGAACTGACCGATCATGATCGACCAGGCAAACCACCAAAACAGGTAGAAGGCGTGATAGTCGGTCAGAGGCAGTATGAACTTGTGGATATTGGCGAAATACGCCCCGATATTGCTGCTGGTTTCCACGAAACCCGCAACGCCCATACCGGCCGCGGCCCACATGCCAAGGATCAGCGCCAGAAACAGAAACGTCGAGCCGACAGAAAGAATCCGCACGTATTTGAGGTCAGTCGAAGAATAGGCTGCGGCCAGAATGACGACAAACACGATAATGTAAAACGTGGTCACTACGGACTCGCCATCGCCAACTTCGGGCAGGTATCCGGGCAGGTAGATCAGGAACAGGCTGGCGGTGAAAGCGCAGGTCCCGATGATCACCACATTGTTGATCAGCTTGACCACCGGGATTTCAAAGAACTGCACTCGGGGCTCGATGACGCAGAAATAGAAGGCCGTCAGGAAATAGAAGGCCCAGATCAGGAAACCCCAGAACCCGAACTCGATCGCCAGCGGGTTTGCGAACGCATAGGCCGGATCTTCGGCATAGCCTCCGAATTCGGTGAGCGGGAACATGATCAGCCCGACATCCAGGCCGGATGTGAACAGGATCGCGATGAAAGTGAACAGATGTACAGGTGTCACGCCCACGCTCCGCAGGTTCCACCATTTCACGACGAAGAACGCTACCAGCCCAAGAGCAAGCAGGACCCCGAATGACAGGATGTATTCCAATAGCACCGACAAACCTCCCTTTAGATGTCAGATCACCGAGCGGATATCTTTAATTGGCCAGTCAATCAATAAAACCGGCACCCAGGGAAAACTTGCCCGCTCCATGTGTCTTTTTTGACGCTCGGGCGCTTGTGGCCCGAGAGAAAATCGGAAACAGTCGCCGCACATTCAAACAGGAGCGGTCATGGATCTGCGCGCCATCGCCATGGGGCTGGCCTTTGCCTTCATCTGGTCGTCGGCCTTTACATCGGCGCGGATCATCGTCGCGGATGCCTCGCCGCTGTTTTCACTGGCGGTTCGCTTCCTGATTTCCGGCATCCTGGGTGTCGCAATCGCCCGGGCCATGGGCCAGAGCTGGCACCTGACGCGGTCGCAATGGCATGCGACCATCCTGTTCGGAATCTGCCAGAATGCCCTTTATTTGGGTCTGAATTTCTATGCGATGCAAACGGTCGAAGCCTCGGTCGCGGCGATCATCGCCTCGACCATGCCATTGCTGGTGGCTCTGGCCGGCTGGCTGCTGTTCGGGGAACGGTTGCGCCCGCTGGGTGTTCTGGGTCTGCTGGCCGGGTTCGCCGGCGTGGCCCTGATCATGAGCAGCCGGATCAGCGCCGGGATCGACCTGTTCGGCGTTGCCCTCTGCGGGCTGGGCGCGCTGGCGCTGGCCTTCGCCACGCTGGCCGTGCGCGGCGCGACCTCGGGCGGGAATTTCATGATGGTCGTCGGTTTGCAGATGTTCGTTGGCTCGGCAGTTCTGTTCGTCGCCGCCCCGTTGTTCGAGACGATCTATGTCCGTCCAACCTGGCCGCTGGCGTTGGCCTTCACCTACACAACCCTGTTCCCCGGCCTGCTGGCCACGCTGATCTGGTTCCTGCTGCTCAACCGGATCGGACCGATCCGCGCGGCGACCTTCCATTTCCTCAACCCGGTGTTCGGGGTCACGATCGCCGCGATTCTGCTGGGTGAGCGGTTGGGCGCAATGGATGCCGTCGGCGTTGCGGTCACCACGCTGGGCATTCTGGCCGTGCAGTTGTCACGCCAGCCGGTTCAGCGCAGCAGGGCCTCGACCTGACGGCGCAGCTTGCGGGAATCCGGCCGGGTCGTCGACCCAAAGGTCGCCACGACCTCACCTTCGGAGCTCAGCAGGATCTTGTTGAAATTCCAGTTGGGCACAAACCCGGTTTCGGCCGCGACCGCCTTGTAGAACGGGTGCGCCTGCGGACCGGTCACGGGAGTGATGTCGGTCATGGGCAGAGATAGGTCATAGTTCAGCTGGCAGAACTCCTTGACCTCGCTGGCGGTTTCCAGCTCCTGGTTGAAGGAATCCGACGGGACCGCCAGAACCACCAAACCCTCGGGTCCATAGGTGTCCTGCAGCTTTTGCAGCCCGGAATATTGCCCGGTAAACCCGCATTGCGAGGCCGTGTTGACCACCAGAACTGGCTGGCCGCGCCAGTCCGACAGCGACAGCGTGCCGCCATCGATTGAAGGGAACTCTCCGGACACCGGTGCGCCTTGCACCGTTCGACCGATCAACAACAAGGCAGACAACAGCAACATTCTGAACATGGCGTGACCTCCTCTTTGATATTGATACGCGCGACGCACGGCGGCAGATCACCCGCACGATCGCGCGAGCCGGACGAAACAGGGCTTTGCTTTTGTCGCGGCGCACCCCAAATATCTCGGCAACGTATGAAACGCCGGAGGACCCATGCCCAAATACACCAAAGATCCATCGGTTGTCGCCGCCCTCTCGCCCGAGGAATTCCACGTCACCCAGCGCAACGGGACCGAACGCCCCGGCACCGGAAAGCACCTGAACAACAAGGAACCCGGCATCTATGTGGATATCGTATCGGGCGAGCCGCTGTTCGCCTCGACCCACAAATACGAATCGGGCTGCGGCTGGCCCAGTTTCACCAAACCCATCGTGCATGACCACGTCACCGAACTTGAGGACCGCTCGCTAGGCATGATCCGGACCGAGGTCCGCTCGAAACATGGCGACAGCCACCTGGGCCATGTGTTTCCCGATGGTCCGCTGGATCAGGGTGGGCTACGCTATTGCATCAACTCCGCCGCGCTGCGGTTCATCCATCGTGACGACATGGAGGCCGAGGGCTATGGCGAATACCTCGATCAAGTGGAGGACCCGAAATGACCGAACAACGCGCCGTTCTGGCCGGAGGCTGCTTCTGGGGCATGCAGGACCTGATCCGCAAGCTGCCCGGCGTTCTGCGCACCCGCGTCGGATATACCGGCGGCGACGTGCCGAACGCGACCTATCGCAACCACGGCACCCATGCCGAAGGGATCGAGATCTGGTTCGACCCCGCGCAGATCACCTATCGCGATCTGCTCGAGTTCTTCTTCCAGATCCACGACCCGACCACCGTGAACCGCCAGGGCAATGACATCGGAATGAGCTATCGCTCGGCCATCTATTACTGCGACGAAACGCAGAAACAGATCGCGCTGGACACGATCGCCGATGTGGATGCCAGCGGGCTGTGGCCCGGCAAGGTCGTGACCGAGGTCGAACCCGCGGGCGATTTCTGGGAGGCCGAGCCCGAGCATCAGGACTACCTTCAGCGTATCCCCAACGGCTATACCTGCCACTTCTCGCGCCCGGACTGGGTTCTGCCCAAACGCAGCAGCGCCGCCGAATAAAGGTCAGCCGACGGCCACCCGCGGGCGGCCGCTGGCTTCGACGGTCAGCATCGCCTCGACGAAGACATCCTTGCCTTCGATCCGGGCGGTGCGGATGTCACGGTTGACGATCACGCGGATATCCTCGGCCCCGGCTTCGCGCACGGCGCTTTCGGTCTCGCGCCGCAGTTCGGCCTCCAGCAGGTCCAACGCGGGTTCGGGTTCGGGGAAATCCTGCGGCCCGTCGTTCAGATGCACGCGGTACCGGCCTTCGGACGGGGCGGTCACCGTGCCCGCCCGCCGCATGGTCAGCCGCCCCACGACGGCCCCGATCGCGTTGGCCACCCCGGCATGGTCGGGCAGCACCATGGTGCAGCGCAGCCGCTCGCCGACCGCCGGGTAATAGCTCGGCGCCGAGGCTCCCAGCCCGACCACATCCACGTTCAGCCTCGTGTCCAACGCCAGCAGACCGCGATGCCCGCGCAAGCCCCGCCGCGTCAGCACATGGCGCGCCAGATCCTCGGGCGGCAGGCCGAACGCCTCGGCCTCTTCCGCAAAAGCAGTCTCTAACAAGGTTAAAACGGTCTGCTCGGTCAACTGATCCACGATCATCCCGGCCAGCTCATCGGCCGAGCCCGCCAGCCGGTCGCCCGACCCCACACGACGGCGAGCAATCAACTCCAGCGCCTTGCGCGCGGCATCGGCATCCCAATCGGACAGGCGCCCCAGAACGTGGCTGGCATCCGACGGCGTCACCCCCGAAACCTGAACGATCCCGCGATCCACCAGCCGGGTCAGAGCACCGTTTTCCATCCGCGTGCGCAACAGGGCGCTCAGGGACATAACCTTGTCCCCCAGCCGCTCCAGCAGCCCCGCCTCGCGCGGGCCCAGACCCTCGGCGTGGATGCCGGGCACGCGGCGGGCGAAACGGGTGTCGTGCTCGCCCACCGTGGTCGCGCGCAACTGCTCGTCCAGCGCGGCATGGACCACCCCGGGCGCCTGGGCCGCGATCAGCGACACCGGCAGCACCCGGCGCGGACCCAGGAACACACCGCCGCGCAGGCCCTCCGTCACCACATGCACCTGGCTGTCACCGCCCAGACCATGCGTGCGCATCGCCACCGCCTCCACCATGGTGCGGAACCCGCCGACCCGTGCGCCCGCCGGGTCGATCGCCGGCTTTCCGTCGCGGATCAGAGCCACATCGGTCGTCGTCCCTCCGATATCCGACACCAGTGCGTCCTGAACTCCGGTCAGCCAGCGCGCCCCCACGATCGAGGCCGCCGGACCGCTGAGAATCGTTTCGATCGGCCGCTCCCGCGCCTGCTCGGCGCTCATCAAGGCGCCATCCCCGCGCACCACCATCATCGGCGCGTCGATGCCCAGCTCGAGCAGAACATCCTGCGCCCGGCCGATCAGACGGTCGATCATTCCGATCAGACGTGCATTCAGCACCGCCGTCACCGCACGTTTCGGCCCATTCAGCTTGGCCGACAACTGATGCGAGCAGGTCACCGGCGCGCCGGTTTTCTCAGTGATGATCCGCGCGACCTCAAGCTCATGCGCGGGATTGCGCGTGGCAAACTGGGCCGCAACCGCGAACCCGGAAATCCCGGACTGCTGGTCCAGAAATTCGGTCAACGCCCCTGTATCCAAAGGCGCGGCCTCAGCCCCGGCATGGCTGTGCCCGCCCGAGATCACCAGCGCCGGGTCACCCTTCAGCGCATCGCGCAGCCCATGCCTGTCCAGATCGCCGTCCCGAAATCCGACATAGATCAGCGCGACGCGCCCGCCTTGCCCCTCGACCAGCGCGTTCGTGGCCAGCGTCGTCGACAGCGACGCCATCGAGATCTGAACGGGCGCGACCTGCGCCTGGTCCAGCACCGCCCGGATCGCCCGCCCGACGCCGATCGCCAGATCCTCGCGTGTGGTCAGGGACTTGGCCGAGGCGATCACCTCTTCCTCGTCCCGGATCAGCACCGCATCGGTGTAGGTTCCACCGGTATCCACACCCAAAGCCAACGCCATCGGGATCTCCATCCTGTTCGCAGTCACGGGTGTAGCGGTTTGAACCGACGCGTCCAGCCTGTTTGCGGCATTCACGACAGTTGTTCGACCGCCCAGCGCGCCGCGTCGGCCACCGTGGGGTCGGCATCCTCGATCAACGCCTGCGCGACCGGAATCAACTCCGACGACCCGGAATTGCCGATGGCATACAGAACGTTTCGCACGAACCGGCCGCGCCCGATCCGCTTGATCGGAGAACCCGAGAATCTGGCCCGGAACGCCGCATCGTCCAACCCGGCCAGTTCCGCCAACGGCGGCGCCATCAGGTCTTGGCGCGCGGCATATCGGATGTCACTGGCCGCCACCGCGAACTTGTTCCACGGACAGGCGGCCAGGCAATCATCACAGCCATAGATCCGGTTGCCCAGCTTGCCGCGCAACTCCTGATCCACCGGCCCCTTGTGCTCGATGGTCAGATAGGAAATGCAGCGCCGCGCATCCAGTTGATAGGGCGCCGGAAAGGCATCCGTCGGACAGGCATCCAGACAGGCCCGACACGACCCGCAATGATCCACTTCCGGCGGGTCCGTCGGCAGGTCCAGAGTGGTGAAAACAGACCCTAAAAAGGCCCAATTGCCCCACTCCCGGCTGACCAGATTGGTGTGTTTGCCCTGCCAGCCCAACCCGGCCGCATGGCCCAGTGCTTTCTCGGGCACCGGCGCGGTGTCGACGAACACCTTCACCTCGCCCCCGGCTTCGGCAATCAGCCACCGGGCCAGCCGCTTCAGCCGCTTTTTGACCAGATCATGGTAGTCTTTGTTCTGAGCATAGACCGAGATCGCCCCGCGATCGGGTCGGCCCAGAACCTCGGTCGGATCATGATCCGGCGTGTAACTCTCGGCCAGCATGATGACCGAGCGCGCCTCAGGCCACAGCTCCGCCGGATCCCCCCGCCAATGGGCGCGCTCGGCCATCCAGCCCATCTGCCCGTGATAACCGGCCGCCAGAAAGGCGGCCAACCGCGCAGGCACTTCCGGCACGTCCCAGGGTCGGCAGATCCGGCACGACACGAACCCCTCGGCCCGGGCCTGCGACACCAACCTGTCCTTCAATGCCGTCGCGCTGTTCATCTGGCCCAAAATATCCTCGGGGGTGAATTGGCCCAATGGGCCAAGAGGGTGCAGACCGCCCCCTGCCCCAACCTATCAGAAATCCAGGTCGGCGTAATGGGCGGGCGGGCGGAAGCCCGGCACCTGATCCGCCAGAATCGACCGGAAGGCCGGGCGAGACTTGATCTTGGCGTACCAGTCCTTGACCACATGGCTGCGATTCCAGTCCACGTCCGAAATATAGTCCAACGCCGACAGATGCGCGGCAGCCGCAAAATCGGCCAATGTCATCTGATCCCCCGCCAGCCAGCGCCGCTGATCCAGCAGCCAGGCCATGTAATCCAAGTGGAACTTGATTGCCCGCGCGCCTTCCTTGACGTTCTTGCTGTCGGGATAGCCCTGACCGGTCACTTTTTTGTTCACCCGCTCGTACAGCAGCTTGGATGTCACCTCATGGTGGAATTTGTCATCAAACCAACTGACCAGACGGCGCACCTCGAACCGTGCTTCCGGAGTTTTCGGCATCAATGCGGGTTCCGGCCGCGTCTCTTCGATGTATTCGCAGATCGCCGCGCTTTCTGACATCACCCGGCCATCCAGCCGCAGAACCGGGACCTTGGCCGCAGGGTTTCTGCGCAAGAAGTCCGGGGATTTTTCCCAGTACTTTTCCTCGACCAATTCGACTTCGATCTTCTTTTCCGCCAGGGACAGGCGGACTTTTCGACAAAAGGGGGACAGGGGAACGTGAAACAAACGCGCCATGTGGATCCATTCGAACCAATTGAGTACCGCTCAGCAATAGCCGCTGACGGGCAGAAGTTTCAATCCTCGAAGCAATCTGCGCGACCATCTGCGCGGATGGTGGCCGCTCCATCGCGGATCGCGGCGGCTCGTCTGCGGGTGTAAACCGACGGATCCGTGACCGAACGGTTTCGCGGTGACGGAAGGATTGCCGCCAGCCGCGCCGCCTGCACCGGGTTGAGTTGGGCGGAACTGACTCCAAAATTCTTGCGGGCGGCCGCCTCGATCCCGAACAGGCCCTCACCGGTCTCCGCCACGTTCAGATACACCTCGAGTATGCGCTTCTTGCTCCAGAAGATTTCGACGACCGGGGTCATGGAGGTCTCAAGCGCCTTGCGCACCCAACTGCGCCCCTGCCACAGAAAGACATTCTTGACCACCTGCTGAGAAATGGTCGACGCCCCGCGGTTGCCACCATCTTCAAGCGCATCGCGGATCGCGTTCACGTCAAAGCCCCAATGCAGGCAGAAATTCGCATCCTCGGCCGCAACGACCGATCGGGCCATGACCGGAGACATATCCTCGATCGCGACCCATTCCCGGTCCACCTTGCCCAGGCGGCGCCACTCGGACCAGATCGTATGGGTGATCGGCGGGTTGACCACGGTGTAAAGCAAAACAAGCGCCACGAACGCCGCGGCCAGGGCACCGACGACACGCAGTGCCCACCGCCGAATCCGAACGATGAGCGTTTCCGTTTTCCGAGACCGGGTTGCCTTTTTGGACTTACCGCGGGATTTGCGCGCTGCTTTCTTCGCCATGTTCCTGCTATACGCCGCAGCACCGGTATTTGGAACGGAATTATGACGCGATCAGCCGCCCTTCGCGCGGGCGCACCACCGGACGGGCGGTTTTCGGACCACCATCTTCCACCGCTGCCAACTGCGGAAACAGTCGCAACAGCTCGGCCTGGGTCTCCCGGTCAGACCGCGTAACGGCGTGGCCGGGATAGTAGCTTTCGCTTTTGGCGCCGTTGGCGATGACGATCTCGTGTTGGTCGAACAACAGGTGGAAATACTCGATCTCTCCACCTTCGACCCGGGTCACCGTCGTGCCGTTGACCAGGGAATGTGCGGCAATCAAAACCTCGGGGTGGCCGTAGAAATAAGCCGCGCGCCAATCGTCGATCAGCATCCGGTGCTGGGGCGAGAACAGAGTGTCACGGTCCAGTCCCAAAACCCCTTCGGCAAAGCGGATTGGTGCGGCGTTGCCCTCGGCCGCGACGGCAGTTCTCCCGACCCAGATCAGGGCCCGCGCACCATTGTCGACCGTCGTGACCAGGTCACCGGCCTGCAGATCCTCGACGCGGCGCAATCCATCGGGTGTCTTTATCAGTGTTCCGGCAGTAAAACACGGCGGCCCAAGCTCACCCGGAACCACCAGGGGACCTTCGGTATTGACGAAAGTCGTCGAGACTAGCGTCCCCTCTTGCAGCACCTGACCGTCCGTCGGGGTGAACACGCGGCTGCCATCAGCCAGATAGAAGGTGATCCCCGTGTAGGTGACGTTCCCCACACCAGACACGTTGATCGTCACCGTGTCGCCCGGCCAGGATCGGGTGACGTCGATGCCGTTGACCGAGTCATTGTCGGAACTGTCGATGTCGCCATCGTCGTTCTGGTCGACCAGGTTGTACTTCTCAACCGTCAGAAGGGTCCCCGTTGCCGGCGGGCTGGCCGGATCCATGGCAAAGAACTGGTCAAGATAGGTCGTGGGCATGCGACGACTCCCTGGCGAAATTGGCGGCAAGCGGAAGCATTGGCGAAATTTCCAAACTTTCCGTGTACAGGCCTAGCGACACGCAATGTTTTTTCAAGAAATCCGGAAACGGGAGGGCACAAAAGGAAAACCCCGCGTGTCTTTTCAAACACGCAGGGCAGGTTTCACAGGCGGTCTTATTCGGCCGGAACCGCCGCTGCCTCGTGGCTCAGCGGGTGGCTGAGTTTGTTCAGCATCTCCTTCGGGCAGACCTGCAGGAAGTTCGACAGCTCGACATCCCAGTGCTGCAGGATATCGGCGGCCTTGCGGCTGCCGGTCTCCGCGGCGTGGCGCTCGATCAGCGACTTCAGCTGCATCTCCCAATGCTCGACCGTTACGGGGCAGGTCACCAGGGTTTCCATGTTCATCAGCAGCTGCGCCTTGCCTTCGCGGTCGTACAGATAGGCCATGCCACCCGTCATCCCCGCGCCAAAGTTCGCACCGATGTCACCGAGGATCACCGCAACGCCGCCGGTCATGTACTCACACCCGTTCGAGCCGCAGCCCTCGACCACCACGGTGGCACCCGAGTTGCGCACGGCGAACCGCTCGCCTGCACGGCCAGCCGCGAACAGGTACCCGTCGGTCGCGCCGTACAGGACCGTGTTGCCGATGATCGTATTCCGGTCGGCCTGCAACGGGCTGACCTGCGGCGGGCGCACGACGATGGTACCGCCCGACAGGCCCTTGCCCACATAGTCGTTGGCGTCACCCGACACTTCCAGTTTGAGCCCCGGCGCGGCGAAGGCGCCCAACGACTGACCGGCCGAGCCTTGCAGTTTCACATGCAGGTGGTCCGGCTGGAACGTGTTGCGCATGCCAAAGTTCTGCACGATGTGGCTGGACACGCGGGTGCCGACCGTCCGGTGCGTGTTCTGCACGGCATAAGACAGCTGCATCTTCTCGCCATCCTTCAGGAACCGCGCTGCGTCGCGCACGATTTCTGAGTCCAGCGTATCAGGCACCGCGTTGCGGGGCTTGTCACGGTCATAGACGATGTTCTGCGCGCCATCGACGGTGATCAGGAGCGGATTCAGGTCCAGATCGTCCAGATGCGCCGAACCGCGGCTGACCTGCGCCAGCAGATCGGCCCGGCCGATGATTTCGTCGACCGACCGTGCGCCGAGGCTGGCCAGGATCTCGCGCACTTCCTGTGCGTAGAAGGTGATCAGGTTCACCACCTTGTCGGCATTGCCGGTGAACTTGGCGCGCAGGCTCTCGTCCTGCGTACACACGCCCACCGGGCAGGTGTTCGACTGGCACTGGCGCACCATGATGCAGCCCATCGCGATCAGGGCGGCGGTGCCGATGCCGTATTCCTCGGCCCCCATCATCGCCGCCATGACGATGTCGCGCCCGGTGCGCAGGCCACCATCGGTGCGCAGGGTCACCCGGTCGCGCAGGTTGTTCATCGCCAGAACCTGATGCGCCTCGGTCAGGCCCATTTCCCATGGCAGGCCGGCATATTTGATGCTGGTCGCGGGCGATGCCCCGGTGCCGCCATTGTGGCCCGAGATCAGGATGATGTCGGCCTTGGCCTTGGCCACCCCGGCGGCGATCGTGCCCACGCCCGAGGACGCCACCAGCTTGACCGTCACCTTGGCGCGCGGGTTGATCTGCTTGAGGTCATAGATCAGCTGCGCCAGATCCTCGATCGAGTAGATGTCGTGATGCGGCGGCGGCGAGATCAGCGTCACGCCCTTGGTCGAGTGACGCAGGCGCGCGATCAGATCGGTGACCTTCATGCCGGGCAGCTGGCCGCCCTCGCCAGGCTTGGCACCCTGGGCCACCTTGATTTCCAGCTCTTCGCACTGGTTGAGGTATTCGGCGGTCACGCCGAACCGTCCCGAGGCCACCTGCTTGATCTTGGCTGAGGGGTTGTCGCCATTCGGCTCGGGCACGAAGTGTGCGGGATCTTCCCCACCTTCACCCGAGTCGGATTTTGCGCCGATCCGGTTCATCGCCACGTTCAGCGTCTTGTGCGCCTCGGGGCTGAGCGCGCCCAGCGACATGCCCGGGGTGACAAAGCGCTTGCGGATCGAGGTGATCGACTCGACCTCCTCGATCGGGATCGGCTTGCCCAACGGTTTGAAATCCATCAGGTCGCGCAGATGGATCGGCGGGTTGGCCTGCATCTTGGCCGAATACTGCTTCCACAGCTCGTACGAAGCGCGGTTGCAGGCCATCTGCATCATGTGCATCGAGGTCGCTTCCCACGCATGGGTCTCGCCCGATTTGCGGGCCTTGTAGAAACCACCGATGGGCAGAACGTCCAGGCCGCTCTCCCAGCCTTTGGCGTGGATTCCTTCAGCTTTGGACTGAATGCCGGTGACGCCGATGCCGGAAATCCGGCTGGTCATGCCGGGGAAATACTCGGCCACCATGGCGCGACTCAGGCCCACGGCCTCGAAATTCAGGCCGCCGCGATAGGACGAGATCACCGAGATGCCCATCTTGGCCATGATCTTCAGCAGGCCCTGGTCGATCGCCTCGCGATAGCGCGCGACGTTTTCGGTCAGGCTGCCTTCCAGCAACCCGCGTTCGATCCGGTCGGCCAGCGAATCCTCGGCCAGATAGGCGTTGACCACGGTCGCGCCACAGCCGATCAGCACCGCAAAATAATGCGGGTCAATGCATTCCGCCGAACGCACGTTGAGCGAGCAGAAGGTCCGCAGCCCCTGACGGATCAAGTGCGAATGCACCGCGCTGGTGGCCAGGATCATCGGCATCGCCACTTTGCCGGAGCCGGAATACTGGTCGGTCAGCACCAAGTGACCCGCGCCCGAACGCACGGCCTCCTCCGCCTCGGCGCGGATGCGCGCCAGCGCGGTGCTCAGCGCGCCGGTGCCGGGTTCGAAGGTACAGTCGATCTCGGCCAGCGGCGCGTCGAAATTCGCCACCAGTTCTTCCCACTGGGCGTTGCCGACAAAGGGGCTTTCCAGCACCACGATCTCGGTCTGGCTGCTGTCTTCGTCCAGCACGTTCTTGAGGTTGCCGAACCGCGTCTTCAGCGACATCACGCGGTATTCGCGCAGGCTGTCGATGGGCGGGTTGGTCACCTGGCTGAAGTTCTGGCGGAAGAAATGGCTGAGCGGCCGGTACTGTTTGGACAGAACCGCCGAGGGCGTATCGTCGCCCATCGAGGCGATCGCTTCTTTGCCATCCTCGGCCATCGGTGCGAGGATCTGCTCCAGTTCCTCGACCGTATAGCCCGCCGCGATCTGGCGCTTGCGCAGCTCTTCACCGGTAAACAGCGGCTTTTCGGCGACCTTCGCCAGCTTTTCGTCCAGATCGTTGATCTTGCTGACCCATTCGCCGAACGGAAGGGCCGCGGCCAGCTTGTCCTTGATCTGCTTGTCGCGGTACAGCTTGCCCTTCTTCATGTCGACGGCCAGCATCTGGCCCGGACCCAGCGCGCCTTTTTCCTTAACGCTGGCCTCGTCGATCGGGACCATCCCCGCCTCGGACCCGGCGATCACCAGACCGTCGCCGGTGACGACATAGCGCATTGGGCGCAGGCCGTTGCGGTCGAGCCCGGCGCAGACCCAGCGCCCGTCGGTCATGGCCAGCGCGGCGGGGCCGTCCCACGGCTCCATCACCGAGTTGCAGTAGGAATACATGTCGCGCCAGGCCTGCGGCAGTTCCACCGCCTGTTTCGACCAGCTTTCCGGCACCAGCATCGTCTTGGCCATCGGGGCCGAGCGACCCGCGCGCACCAGAACCTCGAACACCGAATCCAGCGCCGCCGAATCCGACGATCCGCCCGCAATGATCGGCTTGATGTCTTCGGCATAGTCGCCAAAGGTCGCCGAGGCCATGCGAATCTCGTGGCTTTTCATCCAGTTGATGTTGCCCTTCAGCGTGTTGATCTCGCCATTATGCGCCAGCATGCGGAATGGCTGCGCCAGCCACCATTGCGGGAAAGTGTTGGTGGAATAACGCTGGTGATAGATGGCAAAGGCCGACTCGAAACGCTGGTCCATCAGGTCGGGGTAGAACACGGCGACCTGCTCGGCCAGCATCATGCCCTTGTAGATGATCGACCGGCAGCTGAGCGAGGCCAGGTACAGACCCGAAATCCCCGCGGCGGCGGCGGCTTTCTCGATCCGGCGGCGGATGACGTACAGCTCGCGCTCGAACGTGTCCTCGTCGACGCCCTTGGAATTCGAGATCAGGATCTGCTCGATCTCGGGCCGGGTCGCGTTGGCCTTTTCGCCCAGGCAGGTGACATCCACCGGCACGTGTCGCCAGCCATAGATGTAGTAACCCATCCGCAGAACTTCGGTTTCCACGATGGTCCGGCAGCGCTCTTGCGCGCCGAAATCGGTGCGCGGCAGGAACACCTGCCCCACGGCGATCAGCTCGTCCATCTTGGGCTCGTGCCCGGTGCGGCGGATCTGGTCATAGAAAAAGGGGGCCGGAATCTGCACATGGATGCCCGCGCCGTCGCCGGTCTTGCCGTCGGCATCCACCGCGCCGCGGTGCCAGATCGCCTTGAGCGCATTGATCCCGGCCTCGACCACCTTGCGGCTTTTCTTGCCGTCAACCGAAACCACCAGGCCGACCCCGCAAGAGGAATGCTCTTCCTGCTCGGAATACAGGCCATTTTCGGCCATCCACTTGCGCTTGGCTTCCTCGGCCCGGACCCAATCGGCATCAAATTTCGTCATTGGCTGTCTCCTTCTTCCGACGGGGCGTACATGGCCATGACCTCGGCTTCGGTCATCTGGCGGCGTTCACCTGCGAACGCGTAACCCTCGGGCTTTTTGTCGATGTAGAGTTCAAGTTTCAGCGTGTTGCCGGCCGCGTTGTCGAACAGGCCGGCCGCGATCTGTGTCTGGCCGTGCATCTCGCCCGGCAGGGTGATCCGGTACCACAGGGCCGATCCGCATTCTTCGCAGAAGGCGCGTTCGGCCCAGTCGGACGAGGTGAAGGTCTTGACCGGCCCCAGCGCCGCATAGCCCGGCTGCGCCGGAAAGGTGACCAGCGCGCTGCTGGTCCAGCGGCGGCACATGTCGCAATGGCAGGCGCCCAGCGCGTCGCGGGCGGGGGTCGCGGTCACGGTGACTGCGCCGCACATGCATTGGCCTTGCAATTCGGGCATCCTGTCCCTCCTGTCGCTGGGCTGCGGGATCATTCGGCCGCAAGCGCGGCCTTGCCGTTGAACCGGTCGATGATGGCCTGCGCGCAGTCGCGGCCGTCGCGGATCGCCCAGACCACCAGCGAGGCGCCGCGCACGATGTCACCGATGGCATAGACGCCGTCCATCTCGGTCTCGCCGGTTTCGAACGCGGCCTTGATGGTGCCCCAGCGGGTCACGGGCAGGTCAGGCTGGCCGAACAGGGTGGGCAGGTCCTCGGGCTCGAAGCCCAGCGCCTTGATGACCAGATCGGCCTCTTCGACGTAATCCGCGCCCTCGATCACTTCGGGGGCCTGGCGGCCGGTGGCGTCGGGTTGGCCCAGGCGCATCTTCTGCACCATCACGCCGGTGACCCGCTCCTCGCCAACAAACCCCTTGGGCGCGCTGAGCCATTCAAAGATCACGCCCTCTTCTTCGGCGTTCTGGGTTTCGCGCTGTGAACCCGGCATGTTGGCCCGGTCGCGGCGATACAGACATTTGACCGAGGTCGCACCCTGGCGGATCGAGGTTCGTACGCAATCCATCGCAGTATCGCCGCCACCGATCACGACCACTTTCTTGCCCTTGGCGTTCAGACGGCCATCGTCGAACTCGGGAACCGCGTCACCAAAGCTTTTGCGGTTCGAAGCAGTCAGGAAATCGATTGCCTTTTCGATGCCGGGCAGGCCACTGCCGGGCATGGTCAGATCCCGTGACTTGTAGACTCCCGTCGCAATGATCACGGCGTCATGTTTTGCGTGGATTTCGGCGAACTTGGCAGCGTCGACGTCACAGTTCAGTTCAAAAATGACGCCACCCTCGGCCAGCAGGTCGTTTCGGCGTTGAACCACGTCCTTTTCCAGCTTGAAGCCCGGAATGCCGTACATCAGCAGCCCGCCCGCGCGATCATAGCGGTCATAGACCGTGACCTGAATCCCGGCCCGGCGCAGCATGTCCGCCGCCGCCAGACCACCGGGTCCGCCCCCGATGATGCCGACGCTTTCAGGGCGTTCGGCGGTTGGAGCGACAGGTTTGACCCAGCCTTCCTCCCACGCGGTGTCGGTGATGTATTTCTCGACCGCACCGATGGTGACAGTGCCATGGCCCGATTGCTCGATCACGCAGTTACCTTCGCACAGTCGGTCCTGCGGGCATATACGTCCGCAGATCTCGGGGAAGGTATTGGTGGCCTGGCTGGTCTGATAGGCTTCTTCAAGCCGTCCGGTGGCGGTCAGGCGCAGCCAGTCGGGGATGTTGTTGTGCAGCGGGCAGTGCGACTGACAATACGGCACACCGCATTGGCTGCAACGGCTGGCCTGCTCGGCGGCTTTTTCGGCGGCGTATTCGGCATAGATTTCATGGAAGTCCGCTCTGCGATCGGTTGCGGCGCGCTTTTCAGGCATGTCACGATCGATCTGCACAAATTTCAGCATCGGTTGCTTGGCCACGGTCAGACTCCATGAATTGGCTTGGTCGGATTTCTTTATGCGAAGCCAATTCGGATGAAAAGTCAACTGTACTGACCTAAATTGGAAAAAATCAGAAAGATCGATCTCTTTCGGCGACTTTCTGTTCATTTTTAGGACCACTTCGGACCT
This sequence comes from Ruegeria sp. CI5, assembly GCF_056536885.1. Classification (NCBI taxonomy): domain Bacteria; kingdom Pseudomonadati; phylum Pseudomonadota; class Alphaproteobacteria; order Rhodobacterales; family Roseobacteraceae; genus Ruegeria; species Ruegeria sp. CI5. The sequence goes on along the minus strand of NZ_JBQFQN010000009.1, from coordinate 20,851 downwards.
AAATCCTGACTTTCCTTTTGCTGATCGCGCTTATACGCCTTGAATGCAAAGAACACGGGCGCAAACACGGGCGGGCAGATGAGTCTTTTTCAGCTGATTCTGGTGGCGATCATCCAGGGGATCACCGAGTTTCTGCCGATTTCGTCATCAGGCCACCTGATCCTGCTGCCCAGCCTCACCGGAATGGAAGACCAGGGCCTGGCCATCGACGTCGCGGTGCATGTGGGCACATTGGGCGCGGTGGTTCTGTATTTCTGGAGCGACGTGAAACTGGCCCTTGCGGGCCTGCCACGTGCTTTGCGCGGGCGCATCGACACCCCACAGTCCCGACTGGCCCTGGCGTTGATCGTAGCCACCATCCCGACCGTCGTCGTTGGTGCCATCCTGCACCTGACCGGCCTCAGCAGCGCGATGCGGTCCGTGGCGGTGATCGGGTGGACGATGCTGGGCTTCGGATTGCTGCTGTATTGGATGGACCAAAAAGGCCCCCAGACCAAAGAGGCCGCCGATTGGGGGCTGCGGGACGCGGTTGTTCTGGGTCTGTGGCAGATCCTGGCGCTGATTCCCGGCACCTCGCGGTCGGGGATCTGCATCACTGGCGCGCGGCACTTGGGGTATACCCGCGAGGACGGCGCGCGCATCGCGATGCTGATGTCGATCCCCACAATCATCGCCTCGGGCGCGCTGCTGTCGTTGGACGTGATCGGGCAGGCCAACGCTCAGCTGGCCAGGGACAGCGCCATTGCAGCCGTGTTCGCCTTTGTTTCGGCCCTGTTGGCGCTGAGCCTGATGATGCGTCTGCTGCGTAGCGTCAGCTTCACGCCATATGTGATCTATCGCGTGATCCTGGGTACGATCCTGCTGATTGTCGCTTACAGCTGATCAGATGCGCAGGTTCCGGGCCGAGTTCTGGATGTCGTCATACTGACCCGACGGGCGGAATTTCCACAGGTATTCCGGCAGAACCGATTCCAGCGAAGCAGGCTCGATCCCCAGATCGGCAAAACCCTTCGCTCCTTCGGACACCACATTGTCACGGCGCAGGTTCTTCAACTGGTCGCGGGTCAGGATGTTGTTCGGAAACAGCTGGAAGCTGATGAATTTCAGCATGTCCAGAACCCCCGCCATGATCCGCCCAACCCAGAACGGCAGACCGATGATGATGCGGCGGCGGTGGATCACCCCGAGCATCTGCTGCATCAGCTCGCGGAAGGTCTTGGCCTCGGGCCCACCCAATTCGTAGACGCCCGGTGCGGCCTGACCCAACACGCCCTTGACTGCGGCCTGCGCCACGTCATCCACAAACACCGGCTGGAACCGGGTGTCGGCACCAAAGATCGGTAGGAAGGGCGAGATACGGGTCATGCCGGCGAAACGGTTGAAGAACTGATCTTCGGTCCCGAAGATCACCGAGGGTCGCAGGATCACGGCATCGGGGATATGGGTCAGCACGGCAGCCTCACCTGCCGCCTTGGTGCGGGCGTATTCGCTGTCGGAATTCGCGTCAGCACCGATGGCCGAAATGTGGACCATACGGGAAATGCCTTGCTCGTCCGCCAGACGGGCGATGCGGCCCGCGCCTTCGGCTTGCACGGCGCCAAATCCATTCTTGCCCAGTTCGTTCAGAACGCCCACGCAGTTGACGACCGCATCGGCGCCATGCATCGCACTGGCCACCGAGGCATCATCGCGGATATTGCACAGAATGGGCTCGACCTGGCCCACGACGCCATAGGTCTTGACGAAGATTGCCTCGTTCGGACGGCGGACCGCCACCCGTACACGCCACCCTTCGTTCGCCATGCGTCGCGCGATATAGCGGCCGACGAATCCCGATCCACCGTAAATCGTGACCAGTTTGGACATGGTTGGGCTCCTGCTGTGTGGGTCTTGTTCCGATCTACCGCTCCAAAGCCCGGCAAACAAGGCGCAATAACGCCGCGCATAAGGCAAAAAACACTGCCGGAACCGACGGGATCGCGCCGCGAGAAGGTGACCGAAAAAAAACTTTCGATAATCCGTTCGAATCCTGTTGACGCCCTCGGCGAGTAGGCTTAAACGCCCCTCCACGACACCTGCCCAGGTGGCGGAATTGGTAGACGCGCTAGCTTCAGGTGCTAGTGTCCGTATGGACGTGGAGGTTCGAGTCCTCTCCTGGGCACCATATCCCCGAACAGATATGACAACCGCGCAAACCACCCTCAAACGGGTGGTCGGCTCTCATTCCATCTTCTGCAGTTCCTCCATCTCGCGGCGACGGATCTTTGCCTGAGACCGCACCCGCTTGATGAATTGCTGGGGAAGGTCCGGTCCACGCAGCGCCGCGTAGGCCTTGCTGGTCGGGTCGCCGATCAGCTCGGCGTATTTGACCCATGTGCAGAAGGCGAAGACATCGCGCAGGCTCACATGCTCACAGGTGTTGCTGTCCCGGGCCTGTGCCGGAAGCTTGATCGACCTGAAATAGGCCTTTTCGATAGCGGGCCATTGCGGATCGGGAACGAACTCGGGCGCGTCATCAGTTTCCGGGAATTTGAATGCCGGATACTTCTGCCCGTATTCCGAACATCCGTGCGAGATCTTGCTGCTGATTCCTTCAATGCCATGCTTGGCCTGAAGATCGCGGAACGCCTGCAGGCAGGCGCGCCCGTCATCAACGGTGTCGCAATAGATATAGGCCTTGTACGGAAACTTGATCCCGTCGCGCAGCTCGATCATGCATTTGCGGGCGTTGTCATTGGGTAGATCCAGCTTAAGCAACAGGGCATAGGTCTGGAACATCGCACGCAGGTCATGCGGCAAAATCTGCACCTTGTAGCAGTCATTGCACAACGACGGGATGGCGCCGGTCTCTTTGAAGAAGTCCAGAAAAACGCCGCAATAGGCGTTCTGCCCGCGTACCTTGAGGACACGCCCGGAAAAGACCTGCCCGATCGGCACCGCTTGCGAAACACCGCGGTTTCGCAATGCGGCCAGCCATGCGCGGTACTGTTCGACCATGTGCTCGGGCTCAAAAAGATCCGCCTGCCAATCGGCGCCCAGCGAGGTAACGATGTCCGCTTGTGCCGCAGAGAAACGCCCGGCCGAACCCGGAGCCTTGGGCGCATGTTCCAGCCGTGTGACCAGCTGACGAATCGACTTGAGGTCAGCGGGCTTCATCACCAGCCAATTCTCAAGTTCGGCAATTTTCGAGGTGTGGGGCACCACTGTCTCCTGCTGCATCATCGCCAAACGCTATGCAGGTGCATACCCCCCTCACGCAATTCGTCAACCGGAACGGCGCCGGGCGCCTGCGTCAGGCAGCGGTTTGCGCGGCAACGACCTCGCCGAACCGGGTGAAGAACTTGCCCGAGAGCTTCTTGGCCGTTCCGGCAATCAGACGACTGCCCAACTGGGCGATCTTGCCCCCGACATCGACCTTGGCGGTATAGGTCAGAACGGTCTCATCACCATCTTCGGTCAGCGTGACGTCCGCACCACCCTTGGCAAAACCTGCGGCTCCGCCCTTGCCCTCGCCCACCAGCGAAAACCCGTCGGGGGCGTTGGTCTGGTCCAGCGTCACCTCGCCAGCGAAACGCGCCTTCACCGGACCGATTTTCAGAACCACCTTGGCCTCAAGCTCGTTGGGGGCGGTCTGGGTCAGCTCTTCGCAGCCGGGGATGCATTCCCGCAGAACCTCGGGATCGTTCAGCGCGCGATAAACCGCGTCCCGGGGGGCCGCGATGCGAATTTCGTCAGTCAGTTCCATTGGGTATTCCTCTGCTCAGCAACATCTGGGAAAGACGCGCAGCGCCTGTTCCGCGGCATCCTCGGGGGTTTGAGCGGGCCGGGGCGGCCATAGCCGCGCCACCCAGCTACGCAAGTTTTTCATCATGAGTTGTCTCCTCGGCGGTGTCCGCATTTCGCCAGCGCACGATCTCGGCCAGGATCGACAAGGCGATTTCATGCGGATCAATGGCCCCGATATCCAGCCCGGCAGGCGACTTCAGGCGCGCAACCTTCTCGGTGTCCATGCCCTGCGATACCAACCTGGCCGACAGCACCTTTGCCTTGCGCTGGCTGGCCACCATCGACACCCGCCTTGCCGGCGTACCCAGCGCCGAGGCCAACGCGGCCCTGTCGTTCTGGCCTTGCGAGGCGACGACCACAAAATCGCGGGGCTCAACCCCCAACGCATCCACGTCGTTTGGGTCGAAACATGATTGCGCCGCTTCGTCGCTGGCCTCAAACGAAACGAATACGCGCAACCCGGCCAATGCCGCATGAGCCGCCAACGCATGGGCAATCGGGGTATCGCCAAAGATCACCAGGCGGGGTGCGTGTTGATAGGGTTCGACCAGCAGATCGACCGTACCGCCGGATGGGCAGCCACTCTTGAAGGTCTGAACGCCATCCGGATCGGTCATTGCCACCACCTTGTCCGAGGGTTTCACGCGGATCATCCGCGACGCACCGCTGGCCAGCGCTTCCTGTGCCGAGGCGCGCACCGCCCGCTGGACACAGGCTCCGCCCAGATGGCCGAGGATCCGCCCGTCCCGGGTGATCGCCGCCTTGGCGCCCGCCTTGGCCGAGGTCGCATCTGCCGTCCGCACCACCGTTGCGACGCAGAACGCCTCGCCGCTGCTGCGCAACTGGTCAATCGTGTCGAAAATGTCGAAACCAGGCATGATCGGTTCCTCTCACAACTTTTGAAACTCGGGCTCCAACGCGGCCAGCGCGTCGAGCGTGTTTGCCGGAAGGTGCGCATCCAGTTGGGGCAAGGCGGCCTGCATGGCGGCGGCGACGGGCTGATAATTCTCCCAACCTTTCAGAGGGTTCAGCCAGACGATCCTGCGCGCCTTGCGCCGGATCCTCGCCAGAGCCGCACCCAGCGCCTGCGGGTCAGAGCTGCAATAGCCATCCGAAAGGATCAGCACGATGGTGCGCCCATTCAGCGCCCGCGCACCGTATCCGTCCAGAAACCTTTCGAGACTGCCAGAGATGTCCGTGCCGCCGCCAAAACCTTCGGCCATCAGTGACAACCGGCCAGCGGCGCGCAAGGTGTCGTGGTCCCGCAACGCATCGGTGACCCGCATCAACCGCGTGTGAAACAGATAGGCATCCGCATCCGTGCCGCTGGCCACAAGGCCCTTGAGAAAGGCCAGAAATACCCGCGAATAGACGGTCATCGACCCGCTGACATCGCACAGCGCGACGATCCGCATCGGGCGAGGCAGTCGGGCACGGCGAAACAGCTCCAAAGGCTCGCCTCCGCGCGCAAGGCTCGCCCGCTGGATGCGACGCATGTCCAGCGCCGGACCCCGCCGCGCCTGTTTGCGCCTGCGCGAACGTCGATCCCGGATCGCCCGCGCCAGGGCGAGCGCCGCGGCTTCGGCCCGGCGCAGGGATTGCTCATCCATCAACTCGCGCAGATCCCGGCGTGACAGGTTGTCGGTCCGGGTTGCGATCAGCTTCCCGTCCGTTCCTTCTGCCTGTCCATCCCCGGAATCGGGGGTGCTGGCATCCTGCGCATCTGGGGAATCGTCAGCGGAATCTCCGCGATCTTCGGTCTGCCAGATCATCGGCTTGGCCGACTGGACCTTGACATGGGTGTTCTGTGCGACGCCGCTCCGCTGCTTGCCCGCGTTGAACCAATAGGCATCGAACAAATCGTCAAAGCGCCGCCAATCCTCGGCATCCCCGGACATCAGGGCACACAAGGCATCCCGCGCCTGCCCGACATCGGTGGCCTCGACCGAGGCCAGTGCGGCCAGCGCATCTCCGGTCTCACGCGGTCCGACCCGCAAACCGTTCCCGCGCAGATGCGCCACGAAACCCGCCATCCGATCGGCCAATCCATGCGCCCGCGATGGAAACCGTGTTACCTGCATCACGCGACCTTTCCGATCAGGCGATCCATAACCTCGGGCGGAACGGCATCATAGTCCGCAGCGGTCTTCAGCAGACAAACCAGTGTGGCCTGTACGGCCTCGGGCGATTGGGACAGATCGTTGACGCCAAGACCCGACAGGGCCGCGGCCCAGTCGAGCATCTCGGCAATGCCGGGTGTCTTTTCCAGATCTTCCTTGCGCAGGTTCTGAACCACTCCGATGATCTGCCGCGCCAACAGCCCTTCGACTTCGGGCATCCGTGCCCGCAGGATGGCCATTTCGGTCTCGCCGGACGGATAGTTCAAAAAGCTGTAAAGACACCGCCGCCGCAGCGCGTCCGAAAGATCGCGCGTGCCGTTTGCGGTCAGAATGACGATGGGTCGCGTTTTGGCGGAAATCGTCCCCAGTTCCGGGATCGTGATCTGAAAGTCCGACAGGATTTCAAGCAGGTAGGCCTCAAATTCTTCATCGGCCCGGTCAATCTCATCGATCAGCAGAACGGGCGGATCATCGGCGCTGATCGCCTCCAGCAACGGCCGCTTCAGCAGATAGTCGTCGGAAAACAGCTGGGCCTCGCTGGTTCCGCCGCGCGCCTCGGAGGCACGGATGGCCAGCAGCTGCCGCTGGTAGTTCCACTCATAGATCGCGTGACTGGCGTCCAATCCTTCGTAACACTGCAAGCGGATCAAACGGGTGTCGCGCCACGCCGCCAACGCCTTGGCCACTTCGGTCTTACCGACACCGGCCGGACCCTCCAGCAGCAGCGGTCGTCCCAGAGTCTGGGCCAAATGCAAAGCCATCGCCAACCGGTCGTCGGCAACATAGCCCTGCTGGGCCAAACCGTTCTGAACGTCACTCAGTGTCACACCAGGGTCCAATCTTCGTTTGACCAAAATATCCCGAGGGGGTCGGAGGGGGTCAGCACCCCCTCCGTTCGGTCGGACCGGGCCTCGCCGGTCCGAAACCGACTACCCGTGCATCCCCAAACCGTTGGCGATCTTCCAGATCCGCCAATGGTCATGCGGCATGTGGCTCTGAACCAGGCCAAAGGGCCGGAAGGCATCATGCACCGCATTCGAGAACGCCGGCACACCACCCACATTCGGGCTTTCGCCGACACCCTTCGCGCCGATCGGGTGATGCGGCGAGGGGGTCACCGTGTGATCGGTCGTGTAGTTGGGCGTTTCCCACGCGGTTGGCAGGAAGAAGTCCATCAGCGTGCCGGTCTTGACGTTGCCCATCTCATCATAGGCAATCTCTTGACCCATCGCGATGGCCAGCGCCTCGGTCACACCGCCATGAACCTGACCTTCGATGATCATCGGGTTGATCCGGGTTCCGCAATCGTCCAGCGCATAGAACTGCCGGACTTCCCATTCGCCGGTATCGACATCGATCTCCATGACACAGATATAGGCGCCGAACGGATAGGTCATGTTGGGCGGGTCATAGTAGCTGACGGCTTCTAGACCCGGCTCCAACCCCGGGATGGCTTGGTTGTAAGCGGCAAAGGCGATCTCTTTCATCGTCTTGAAACGCTCGGGCGCGCCTTTGACCGCGAACCGGTCCACGTCCCATTCGACATCGTCGTCGTGAACCTCAAGCAGATAGGCCGCGATCATCTGCGCCTTGGCGCGGATCTTGCGTGCAGCCATGGCTGTTGCAGCCCCAGCAACCGGCGTGGACCGAGAGCCATAGGTGCCCAAGCCATAGGGCGCGGTGTCGGTGTCTCCTTCCTCCAGCGTGATGTCGTCGGCTGGAAGACCGATCTCGCTGGCGATGATCTGGGCAAAGGTCGTGGCGTGACCCTGGCCCTGTGAGATCGTCCCCAGCCGCGCGATGGCTGACCCGGTCGGGTGGATGCGGATTTCGCAGCTGTCGAACATCCCCAAGCCCAGAATATCGCAGTTCTTCACAGGCCCTGCCCCGACGATTTCGGTAAAATGCGTCAGACCAATCCCCAGAAGCTTGCGCGTCTTGCCGGCCTTGAAGTCCTCGACCCGCTGTGCCTGTTCGGCACGCAGATCCTCGTATCCAACCGCAGCCAGCGCCTTGTCCCAGGCGGTGTGGTAATCGCCCGAGTCATATTCCCATCCCAGCGCGGACTGATAGGGGAACTGGTCGGCCTTGATGAAATTGATCCGGCGCAGCTCGGCCGCGTCCATGTTCAACTTGATTGCCAGAACCTCGATCATCCGCTCGATGAAATAGGCGGCCTCGGTCACGCGGAAGGAACAGCGATAGGCCACACCCCCCGGAGCCTTGTTGGTGTAGACGCCGTCCACGGCCAGATAGGCGGTCGGGATGTCGTAGGACCCGGTGCAGATGTTCATGAACCCGGCCGGGAACTTGGTCGGGTCGGCGCAGGCGTCGAACCCACCGTGGTCCGCGGTTGTATGACACCACAGGCCCGTGATCTTGCCGTCTTTGGTGGCGGCGATCTTGCCCTGCATCCAGTAGTCGCGGGCAAAGGCGGTGGACATCAGGTTTTCCATCCGGTTCTCGACCCATTTCACCGGCTGACCGGTGACGATCGAGGCCACGACCGAACAGACATAACCCGCATAAGCGCCCACCTTGTTGCCGAAACCGCCACCGATATCGGGGCTGATCACCCGGATATTGTGCTCGGCCAGGCCCGAAATCAGGGACACGACGGTGCGGATCGCATGCGGCGCCTGGAAGGTGCCGTACAGCGTCAGCTTGCCGGTCACCTTGTCCATGCTGGCCACGCAGCCGCAGGTCTCAAGCGGACAGGGATGGGTGCGGTGGTAGTAGACCATTTCCTCGGCCACCACATCGGCTTCGGCCAGAACGGCTTCAGTCGCGTCCTTGTCGCCCTGTTCCCAGGTGAAGATGTGGTTGTGATGCTTGCGCGGGCCGTGGGCGCCTTCGGTCTGACCTTCCAGATCCTCACGCAGCACCACGTCGGATTTCAGCGCCTCGAACGGGTCGGTAATAACCGGCAATTCCTCGTATTCGACTTCCACCAGTTCGACGGCATCCGCGGCAACATAGCGGTCTTCAGCAACTACATAGGCCACCTCCTGGCCCTGGAACAGCACCTTGCCGTCGGCCAGCACCATCTGCTTGTCGCCAGCAAGCGTGGGCATCCAGTGCAGACCCAGCGGCGCCAAGTCCTCGGCCGTCAGAACGGCCACGACACCTGGCACGGCCAGAGCGGCCTCTTTGTTGACGCTGACAACCCGGGCATGGGCATAGGGTGAACGGACAAAGGCGCCGAACAGCATTCCGTCCAGCTTGATGTCATCGACGTAGTTGCCCTTGCCTTGGGTAAAGCGCACGTCCTCGACGCGTTTGCGCGAGCTGCCCATCCCCTTGAGGTTGGCGGCGCGTTCTTCGGGGGTCATGGTCTGGTCGTTCATTCCGCGGCCTCCTTCTGCGCGTTCAGCATGTCAGCCGAGGCCGAGATCGCCTTGACGATGTTCTGGTACCCGGTGCAGCGGCAGAGATTGCCGGCCATGCCAAAGCGGATTTCTTCTTCGGTCGGGTTGGGGTTTTCCTGCAGCAGGCGATGCGCGCGGGTGATCATGCCCGGCGTACAGAAACCGCACTGAAGCCCGTGATGCTCGCGGAACATTTCCTGCAGCACACCAAGGCTGCCGTCGTCGTTGGTCAGCCCTTCGACGGTCGTGATATCGGCCCCGTTCACCTGCGCCACGAAGGTTGTGCAGGATTTGACGGATTTGCCGTCGATATCCACCGTACAGGCTCCGCAGTGGCTGGTTTCGCAACCGATATGCGGGCCGGTGATTTTCAGATCTTCCCGCAGGAAGTGGATCAGCAACGTGCGCGGCTCGGCCAGGCCTTCGACCTGCTTGCCGTTCACGGTGAGTTTGACATGCATCTTCGACATCTGTGTTCCTCCCCTCAGCCCGCGCGGCTCTGCGCACGGTCGATGGCGCGGCGCAGCATCACCGCGGCCACGTGTTTCTTGAATTCGACGGGTCCGCGGTTGTCGGCCACCGGGTCGATCGCCTCGAGCATCGCGGCCACGCAGCCGTCGACATCGCCCGAAGCCAATGCCGCGCTGGCCGCGTCAGACCAGACGGGCGTGTCGGACAGGTTGGTCATCGCCACCGATGCCTGACCGTTGCCAACCATCACTGCGGCGGCCGCGGTTGCGTAGTCGCCGATCTTGCGTTTCTGCTTTTCATAGGCCTGCCCGATACCGGGGCCGGGAACAGGGATGGAAATCCGCGTCAGGATCTCCTCGTCCTCGCGGGCGGTGAAATAGGCCGCCTCGTAGAAATCGCGGGCCGGGACGCTGCGGGTGCCGTCAGGGCCGGACAGTTCGAACGCCGCGTTCAGGCACTGCATCAGACCCGGCATGTCATTGCCCGGATCCCCGTTGGCCACGTTCCCGCCGACCGTACCCATGTACCGCACCTGCGGATCCGCGATCTGCAGCGCCGCTTCGCGGATCAACGGGATCGCGTCGGCCAGACCGTCGTGAGTGATCAACTCGTGCTGCGTGACCATCGCGCCCAGGGTCACGGTATTTGACCCGACCTCGATGCCTTTGAGTTCCTCGATGGCCTGCAGGTCGACCAGATGGCCCATCTCGGCCATGCGCAGCTTCATCATCGGGATCAGACTGTGCCCGCCTGCGATCACGCGCGCTTCGTCCCCGAGTTCCTGCAGAATGCCGATGGCCGAGGCGACGTCGCCTGGCCGGTGATACTCGAAACCGGCTGGTATCATGTTTTCCTCCCTTGGCCCGTTCACGTCGGGGCCTTGGGATTAAGCAAAGTCCTGAGGGCGTGCGCAGGCTATCGCGCAGGAACGGGGGGCGCGGGTTGTTTCACGAAATGCGAATGGGCTGCACGAGTTGCGATCAGAGGCCCAGCGCCTCGCGGATGTCCGTCAGGCGGGATCGGCTGACCGGCACCTTGCTGAGCGCATCGACCTGGTCGAAATAACAGGTGCCGTTGTCCTTGTGCCGCTCAAACCGGGAAACGTGTCTGGGGTTCACGAGGTAACTTCGGTGGGACCGCAAAAAGCCGTCTGGTTTCAGGCGGGTTTCAGCCTCGGTGATCGACCAAGGGCAGAACAGTTTCTCGGCGCCCATGTACAAAACGGTGTAGTGCCCCTCGGCCCGAATGGCGGCGATGCGCGCTGGTTCGGTGAAAAAGGTCTGGCCCTCGCGCTCGAACGGGACGCCTGCGCGCAGAGCCGGTTCCGGCTGCGGCGCTTCGGCCGCTGGCTCGGGCCCGATAAAGGTGATCCCGGTCAGCAGGAATGCCCCGCAAATCAGGAACACCGCAACGGTCACCCCCATCGCAAGAACCTGATTGTTCAAAGCCGGGCCTGCGCCACCTGCATTGTCACTGGCGGTAAAATCGGTCAGGCCCGTGGCGACGAAGTGCATGGTGAACACGGCCAGGCCAAAACACACCGTGCCCAGCAGGATATTGCGCTGGGTGCGATTGTCGTAGGCAACCCAGATCGCCAGCACTGACAGCAACACCGAAGCCACGGTCGCGATCGCAACGTCCGATGCGGTGTAGACGGGGCGGCACAGCTCCATCCCGGCCATGCCGATATAGTGCATCACCACGATACCAAGACCCACGATCACACCCGCGCCGACAATCGTGCCCGGGCTACGCGCGCGGAAATGCAACAGCAGCAGCGCCAGCCCGACCATCAGAATGGCAACCAGGGCCGAGATCAGAGTGATCAACGCGTCATAGTAAAACAGGATCGGCAGTTGCAGGCCCAGCATGGCCACGAAATGCATCGACCAGATGCCGCCGCCCAGAATGACCGCAGCCAGGGCGACGACGAACTTCCGCCTCTGGTCATCCAGCTTTGAAGCACCATGCGTCAGATACAGGCCGGTGAAACCGGCCATGAGTGCGACGGCCAACGAGGCCGCTACGAGCCAAGCGTTATGCGAGTAATCCAGCATTTCGGTTTGCACGCCCTCCCCGACGCGAGAGTGACGTTAGCAAAGCGAAGTGTCTGGGACAATCGGCAGGCGGACCCTGCAGGTCACGGGCCGGCAAACGATCCGCCGCCCGACCATTTCGGCGGGCGGCGGACAGGCAGATCAATCGCTGATCGCGCCTTCTTCGTCACGACGCTGGTGCATCTTGGCCTTGACCCGGGCGCCCACGATCAGGGGCAGGACAAAGCCGATGATCGCGATCGCCCACAACCCGATGGACAGCGGGCTGTCGATCAGGGTCCACCAGTTGCCATTGTCGATGGTCACGGCGCGACGCAGGTTGTTCTCCATCGCGTTGCCCAGCAGGGTACCCAGAATGATCGGCACCAGCGGCACGTCCAGCTTGCGCAGGACCCAGCCCATCACGCCGAACCCGATCATCACCAGCAGGTCAAAGCTGGACCCGGAAATGCCGTAGATGCCGACAAAGCTGACCATGGCCACGATCGGCATCAGGATGCGCGACGGGATCATCAGCACGCGGGTGAACAGGCCCACCATTGGGATGTTCATGGCCAGCAGCATGAAGTTGGCGATGAACAGCGCCGCGATCAGGCCCCAAACCACATCCGGATTCTGGGTGAACAACAGCGGCCCGGGCGTGATGTTCAGCGCCAGCAACACCGCCAGCAGTACCGCCGTGGTACCCGACCCCGGAACGCCCAGCGCCAGCATCGGTACCAATGCGCCTCCGGCGGCGGCGTTGTTGCCAGCCTCGGGCGCGGCCACGCCGCGCGGATCACCGGTGCCAAAGGTGTTTTTCTTGTCCACCAGCCGCTTTTCCATCGAGTACGAAATGAACGACCCCAGTGATGCCCCGGCCCCGGGAAGAACCCCGGCGATGAAGCCCAGGAACGAGGTGCGCAGCATCGTCGGCGTGCAGCTCTTGATCATCGACATCGGAGGGTAGAGCTTGCCGATTTTCAGCTTGCTGCCCTCGGCGTCAGACCCGCCATGCCGGTGTTCGAGGAAAATGAATACCTCGGACAGGGCAAACAGCCCGACGATGGCCACCAGGAAATCGATCCCGTCGTACAGATGCACTTCGCCATAGGTAAAGCGCGGCACGCCCGTTTGGGTATCAACGCCGATGGTCGCCAGTCCAAGCCCCAGCGCGGCGGCAAAAGCCGATTTGGCCTGGTTGGTCGACGACACACCGCCCAGCGTCATGAACGCCAGCGCAAAAAGGGCAAAATATTCGGCCGGGCCGAACAGCAGTGCCACTTTGACCAGCTGAGGCGCCAGCAGGATCAGACCCCAGGTCGCCAGGAACGCGCCGACAAACGAGGCGATACCCGACAGCGAAAGAGCCTCACCCGCCAGGCCTTTTTTGGCCATGGGATGCCCATCCAGACAGGTCATCATCGCAGGCTCGTCGCCGGGGATGTTCAGCAGGATCGACGAGATCCGCCCCCCGTACATCGCCCCGTAATAGACACTGGTCAGCAGGATCAGCGACGGTGTCGCGCCCAGCCCCAGCGTGAAGGCCAGCGGGATTAGGATGGCCACGCCGTTCGACGGGCCAAGGCCCGGCAGCGCGCCCATGACCGTACCCAGAAAGCAGCCCAGAAGGGCCAACATCAGGTTCTGCCAAGTCAGCGCGATGGCGAACCCATCGGCCAAGGATGCAAAAGTTTCCATGATCGCCCCCTAGAAACCCAGCGGCCCTTTGGCCAGCGACAGGCCCAGAACCAGGTGGAAAATGACGTAGATGCCAACCGAGGTACCCACGCCGACCAGAACGCTTTCGATCGGGCCGGACCCCAATCGCCAGGCCAGGTAGGCCGCGGCAAAGGCCGTTGCGATGACGAAGCCCAGCTCGGGCAGCAATTCGGCATACAGGATCATGACCACCACCGCGGCGGCGATCTCGACCAGACGGCCAAGGGCCGGCCACTCCGGCTCGGCGTCCGGGCGTAGGGCGATCACCGCGCTGGACACGCCCAGAATGGCGGCGATGATCAAAGGAAAGGCCTTGGGCCCAACGGCATCGGACAGAAAGCTTTCTTCGATCGCCAGCGCGGATATCGCGAAACCAATGGCAAGAAGAAGTCCGACAACCCCGAAGATGCGGTCACTCATCGGTGTCTCCTGTTGTTCGGGAAAAAAGAGTGCGGGCGCCACGCTGTCGCGGCACCCGCCTGCACGTGAGTGGTGCGGTTACTTGATGATCCCGATCTCTTTCGAGATGGTCTGGATCTGACCGACGGACTCGGCAACGAAGTTCTGGAAGTCCTCGCCCTGCAGGTCCAGCGGAGCCAGACCGTTGGCGGCCATCACTTCTTTCCACTCGTCCGACGCATACAGGTCACCGATTTTTGCGACCCAGTCGTTGTAGGCCTCGTCCGACATGCCGCCCGGAGCGTAGAAACCGCGCCAGTTGGCGCCGATGGCATCCACACCCTGTTCCTTGGCGGTCGGGAAGTCAGCGAATTCACCGGGCAGACGCTCGGGCGCCAGAACCGCGATCACTTTGATGTCGCCGGAATCCACGAAACCCTTGGCTTCGGAAATGTCACCGGTAAAGGCCTGGACCGAGCCGGCCAGCAGCTGGGTCACCGCCTCGCCGCCACCGTCAAAGGCGATGTACTTGACCGCGCGGACATCGTCGATGCCATAGGCGTTGGCCGCGATCAGCACCTTCAGGTGGTCCCAGCCGCCCACGGCCGAACCGCCCGCAACCGAAACCGAAGCCGGGTCGGCTTTGATCTGGTCCAGCAGCTCGGGCAGGGTGTTGACGGGGCTATCGGCAGCCACGGCGATCACGCCATAGTCGGCGCCGATCGCGGCCAGCCAGCGGACCTGATCCATGGTGTTGCCCGGATAGGCGCCCTGGGCCAGACGGGTTGCGGTTGCGGCACTTGCGGCGACAATCAGGTTGTTGTCGTCATTGCGCTTGTTCACCACCTCGGCAAAGGCCACGCCACCGCCGCCACCGGCCAGGTTCACGACCTGCATGGTCTGGTCGATCAGGCCCAGATCCTGCAGCGACTTGCCCACCTGACGGCAGGTGAAATCCCAACCACCACCGGGGTTTGCCGGTGCAATACATTCCTGAGCGCTGGCGGCAAAGCCGGTCAGGGCGAATACGGCAGCGGCTACGACGCCGCCGGTTCCAAACAGTTTCATTTGGTTCTCCTCCTAGGGTCTTCTTGGCCTGCTGTTACGCAGACGAAACCGGTCCCTGCAGGGAGTCGGGCGCGCAGCCCTTCCTTGCAGGTTGATTTTCTTTAACGAATAATGCTGTCACGAACCTGTCATGTTGCGACGGGCGTTCGGGGGGACAATGCGCGTATTGATGATCGAGGATGCCGAGGATCTGGCCGAGGGCGTCGTGGCCCATCTGGGCCGGTCCGGTGTCGTCTGCGATCTGGCGACCTCGGTCGAGGCCGCGCGCGATTTCCGCGCGGTCCAAGGCTATGACGCGATCCTGCTGGACATCAACCTGCCCGACGGGTCGGGCCTGGGCTTTCTGGACGAAATCCGTGGCGGTGGCGACCGCATTCCGGTCTTGATGCTGACCGCGCTGACCGCGGTCGAGGACCGGGTCGCCGCGCTGGACAAAGGGGCCGACGATTATCTGGGCAAACCCTTCGACCAGCGCGAACTCGAGGCGCGGCTGCGCGCGCTGGTGCGCCGCGACGCCGACCGCAAGAGCGAGCAGATCACGCTGGGCCCGCTGGTCTATGCCCCCAAGGACCGCAGCGCCACGCTGGGCGGCAAACGCCTGAACCTGACCGCGCGCGAGGCTGCCGTGCTGGACGCCCTGATCCGGCACGAGGGGCAGTTCCTGTCCAAGGCGCGGCTGTACGACTCGCTTTACGGATTCGAGGATGCCGATGTGGGCGTGAACGCAATCGAGCTTTATATCGCCCGGCTGCGCAAGAAATTCTCGGGCAGCGGTGTGACCATCACAACCCAGCGCGGGGTCGGATACCGGATCGGCCTGCATGGTTAGGCCGCCCCTGCCCCACAGCCTGACCGCCCGGGTGCTGAGCGCGGTGATGCTGATCCTTGTTCTCGGCGGCGTGCTGGTCGGCCTGTCGATCTGGGCCAACGGCCGGCTGGCGGCCCGTCAGGCCTATGACCGGCTGCTGCTGGGGGCGGCCAGCGACATCGCCGAATCCGTGCGCATCCAGGACGGCCAGCCCATCGTCGACCTGCCGGTTTCGGCGTTTGAGCTGCTGGCCCAGGCCCCGGATGACCGGATCTATTACGCGGTGCGCGGGCCCGACGGGCGCTTCATCACCGGGCTGGACCCGGACACGGTGATCGCGCCCCCGCAGCCCGTCAGCCAAGCGGCCCAGTATTTCGCGGCCGACTTGAACGGGGAACCGGCCCGGTTCGTCCGACTGCCCCGCCTGTTCGCCGAGCGGGACTTTTCCGGCGAAGTCGAAATCGTGGTCGGGCAGACCTTGCTGGCGCGGCGCGCGATGACCGCCGGGCTGATGCTGGATGCCCTGCTGCCGATGGCGGTGGCGGGCGCGTTGCTGCTGATCATGTCCTGGTTCGTCACCCGTTCTGCGCTGCGCCCGCTCGAGGCGATGTCGGACGACCTGATCCGCCGCGACCCCTACGACCTGACGCCGGTGGCCAGCGACGGGCTGCCGCGCGAATTGCAGGTCATGATCGCGGCGATGAACCGGTTCATGGGGCGGCTGGACCGGCAGGTTCTGTCGATGCGCAACCTGATCGCCGATACCGCGCATCAGTTGCGCACCCCGGTCGCCGCCATCCGGGTGCAGGCCGAGATCGCGCAGGCGGATCCCGACAGCCCCGCCGGGCGCCGCGCGCTGAACCGGCTGCTGACCCGTACGCGGTCGCTCGGGAAACTTCTGGATCAGCTTTTGTCGCGCGCGATGGTCATCCACCGCATCGACAGCGCCCCGCGCCTGCCGGTCGATCTGCGCGAAGTGGCGCTTGAGGCGTTGGAGCAGAGCGACCACGAGGTGATCGCCCCAGGTGTCGAGGTGCATCTGAAAATCGGGGAAGACCCGGTCTGGGTGCGGGGCGATGCGTTTTCGCTGGGCGAGGCCACCAAGAACCTGCTGGGCAACGCGCTGCGCCATGGCAAGGCCCCGGTCAGCATCGGCGCCAGCCTGGACGGTGGCCGGGCCGTTCTGTGGGTGCGCGACAGCGGCCCGGGGCCGGAAACGTCGGTCTCTGCCCGGCTGGGCGACCGGTTCAACCGCAACGCAGGCTCGGGCGAGGACAGCAGCGGGCTGGGCCTGTCGATCGTCAAATCCACCGCCGAAGCCTTTGACGGCACCGTCGAGATGACCCGCACCGATGACGGGTTTCGCGTATCGCTAAACTTTCCAGCCGCAACCGAAGGAACAGGCGCATGATACGGTATTTGATCCCGCTGGCCCTGTGCCTGCTGATGCCTGCTACCCGCACACCTGCGCAGGAGGCAGTGACCGAATTCGGCACCGGACCCACCCCCCTGCTGGTGCGCTCGACCACGGATATCGGCATTATCCGCCCGGTGATGGAGCAGTTCGCGGCGCAAAACCCCGACCTGACCATCACCTATGAACAATGGGGCTCGAACGCGCTGTTCCAGCACAGCAAGACGGCCTGCAAGACCGGCGACAGCCCGGCCGATGCGGTGTTTTCCTCGGCCGTTCAGCAGATGGTCTGGTTGGTCAATGCCGCCTGCGCCCACCGCTACAGCTCGGCCCTGACGCAGGCGCTGCCCCCGGCCCGGCGCTGGCGGGACGAGCTGTGGGGTATCACCACCGAACCTGCCGTCATCGTCTACAACAAGGACCGTCTGGACGATCTGGAGGTGCCGCGCAGCCGCTTTGCCCTGCTGGACGCGATGCGTACTCGCCCCGACCTGCTGCGCGGCCGGGTGGCGACCTATGACATCGCGGCCTCGGGGCTGGGGTATCTGTTTGCCTATGGCGACAGTCTCGAGGCGACCACCTTCGGGTCATTGATCGAAGGTTTCGCGCGCATAGATGCCATCGCCACCTGTTGTTCCGCCGAGATCATTCGCGACGTTGCCGAGGGCCGGTTCCTGATCGCCTACAACGTGCTTGGCTCATATGTAGCGAATGCCCAGGACCCGGCAGTTGGGGTGATCTTGCCTGAGGACTACACTCTCGTTCTGTCCCGCGCCTTTCTGATCCCGAAGAATGCAGGCAACAGTGCCGATGCAGCCCGTTTGCTGGATTTCCTGCTCTCTGCACAGGCACAGGACTTGCTCGCAACCTCGGGGCTTGTGTCCCGGATGGACTCGGCCGAGACCGGACTGACGCCCAGCGCACGACGGTTCATCCCCCTGTCGCCCGCCCTTCTGGTGGCCAGCGACCCGAACCGCCGGGCAGAGTTGTTCAAACTGTGGAACGACGCGTTCGAGGTCGAAACCGCCCGCTAGGCCGGTTTCGGTCCGGCGTCTTCGGTCTCAGGCTCTTCGGGGGCCTGATCAGCCATGCTGGCGTCGACAATCTCGGGCTCGGGGATATCCTCGATCTCGGCGTCCTCGGCCATATCCGAGCGGTCTTCCAACGCCCCCACGATCAGAGGAAGCATGTGAACACCCGTCGCCGTGGCGATCTCGGGGGTTTTGGGCGTCTGCCAGCTGAGCGTGTCAAAGCTGTGACAGTTGGGGCAGACCGGCGCCCATTCAGCCTGGATGTCATGGCAGTTGTCGCAAACCCATTGCGGCCCGCGCGGCGCATTCAACGCTTTGGCCAGCCAGCCCTGTACCACCGCGTCCGAGGCCCCTTCGCCGCGCTCGATGGCGGCCATCAGGGTATAGGCTCGGGCATCGGCACCTTTCTCGACCACATCGCCAAGCGCCCGGCGGGCCTCGGGAAAGTCTTCGGCGACGATGTTCAGCTCGGCCAAAATCAGGCGGGTTTCCAGATGCTCGGGATGGATGCGCGTCAATGCCGTAAAGCGCTTGACCCGTTCCTCGGCGGTTTCGTCGGGCACGATCTCGGCAAAGGCATGGGCCAGATCCGGATGCGGCTGCGCCTCCCATGCCTTTTTGAGAATCTTTGTCGCGGCGCGCGGCTTACCCTTGGCGATGTAGGCCCGTGCGGCCATGGCTGCCGCCGGCACCAGGTCGGGTGAGAGGCGGTTCGCCTCGATCGCGCGCTCCTGCTGTTCGACACTGGCGGTTTCGTCCAGAATTCCCTTGGCCTCGGACAGGGCCAGAACAGCGTCGCGTCGCTTGTACACATCACGCGGCAGCGCGCCGGACTTCAACTTGGCGGTCAGGGTCGACCGTGCGCCGGCCCAGTCCTGCGCCTTGGTCTGCAGTTTCAGAAGCACATCCTGCGTTTCCTGATGCCGCGGCTTCAGCGCCAGTGCCTTTTCGGCGAGTTTGCGCGCGGTTTCATCGTCGCCCTCGGCCAACTTCTGTTTCATGATTCCGCGCACGCCGACGAAACGTGTGGCCTGATCCGTCACCAGTTTCTTGTAGGTTTCCGAGGCCTTCTTAGTGTCACCGACCATTTCGGCCGCCTGGGCCACCAGAAGGTTGGTCAGCTCCGGCTTGTTCAGCAGCCGTTCTGCCTTGTGCGCCATCGTCATGGCCGTCCGCCCCTCGCCCGAGGCCAGCGCCATCAACCCGTCAGCCAGCGCCTGATAACCCCGTTTCTCGCGGCTGCGGTCGAAATAGCGCGAAAGGGCAGTTTCATCACCGTTGAGGAATTTCAGGGTCGCAATCAGCAGGTTGAGCAGCTTGAAGAACAGCCAAACCGCCAGAACCAGCAGGCCCAGCGCGATCACCGACTGCAGCGGGCTGAGCGTGACTTCGGTTCCCATCGCGGTGATCTGGATGCCACCGCTGGTTTCCATCAGAACGCCTGCCCCCATGGCCAGAAGGCCGACGATCGCGACAAAAACCAGGATCTTCAACAATGACCAGAGCATGGCAGGCCCCTCAGTTCGAGTTCACGCTTGTCACAAGCGCATTGGCGGCTTCGACCGCGGATTGGCGGGTTTTGGCAGCCGCGATCCATTCGGCCATTGCTGGCTGCGCCGCTTCCGGAAGCGCGCCCAGCTCGGTCAAGGCCGTGCCAATGTCACCTTTGCCCAACGCGGCCTCTGCTCGTGACAGGATGGCGTCGGGATCATTGCCATCTTTTGGCGAAACGGACCGGGCGCCGGTCTGCCGCTGAAGAAAGGCGACAAGGCCCGTTCCCTTGTCGGCTTCGCGCGCATCTGCCAGCGCAGTTCGGGCGGCAGGCGCAAAACTCTCGCGCAGATCCGTCAGTGTCGGCACACCTTCGCCAGCCGGAGCGGACAGGGCTTCCGGCACCTGCACGCCGCCGGTCTGCAACTGGGCCACCAGATCGGCATAGGGTGCGCCGGCATCCAATTGACCCTGAATCTTGGACAGCACGGCCAGGTTCTCTGCCGCCTGTGCCCGGGCCTGGGCCTGTGCGTCCAGGGTTTGCGCTTCGGCGACCATCTTTTCGACTTCGGCACGCTGGGCGGCCAGCGACTCCTGCAGCTTCTTCAGCTCGGCCTCGACGGCCGCAACGGTTTCGGGCGAGGCGGCGTCGGTCAACGGACGTGCCTCAAGCTGTGCGACGCGTTGCGCCAAGGGGTCGAGCTTGCCGGACAGATCGTCGACATTGGATTTGAGCGCGCCAAGATCGCTTTCGATCGGCGTCAGCTTGGCGCTCAGCGCCGCGATTTCAGCGGACGGGTCGGGAACTTCAGACAATTGCTTGCTCAGGTCAGCCAGTTGCTGAGCCTGGTCGGACACCTTGGTCTCAAGCGCTGCAATCGCCTCGGACGGATCGGACCCTGCCGGCCAAAGCAGATCGCTGCGTCCGGCGGCGAACCCCAGCGCCGCCGCGATGACGCCACCGATCAGCGCCGGTATGAACCCGCTTCGCTTGGCCTCAGGTTGCTGATCGGTTGCCGTAGCCCGTTCGGCTTCGGCTTCGGCTTCGGCTTCGGCTTCGGCTTCGGCTTCGGCTTCGGCTTCGGCTTCGGCTTCGGCTTCGGCTTCGGCTTCGGCTTCGGCTTCGGCTTCGGCTTC
>NZ_JBQFQN010000008.1:0-94480 GCF_056536885.1 Ruegeria sp. CI5 | reverse complement strand
AACCCCAACTCAAGATGCCCCCGGTCTCTCCCAGGCGTCTCAACCGTCTTTCCAGTCCGTCAGGCCTTCTCCAAGACCACCCAACACCGCCTCAGCAGCGCCGGTGAAGGGCGTTCTAAGGATAACTGCAAATCACCGCAAGCAGAAAATGACAAGAATTGGGAAAAAATCGCGAAAACAAAAATAATTGTTTATTTTCAGGTTATTGATGACGTCATGCCTCCCCAGAACTCAGTTTTCGCCTGGGCCTCGCAGTGCAAAAACACTCACTGTATGACTTGCCCACATGGTTACCCACAGCCCAGCACCCGAGTCACGCGGAATCGGCGCGCCGGGACGCCGTATTGAGAGCCGGCTTGGGCAGGCGCAGCAGCAACAGGGCAAGAATCACAAACAGGTAGATCAGGGGTTCGATCTGAAAGCCCTTCGCCAGCATGACGTAGTGCAGCCCTGCAAGGATGGCTGCCGGGTAGACCAGCTTGTGCAGGCGCCGCCAAGCCGCCCCCAGCCACCGGACCGAGGCATTGTTCGACGTGATCCCAAGCGGCAGCATCAGAACGAATGCCGCCATGCCAACTGTGATGTAGGGTCGCTTTATGATATCTGCCCAGATTTGACTTGGGTCTTGCACGTCCAGAACCAGCCAAACCAAAAGGTGGCACGCCACATACGACAGGGTTAAAATGCCGAAGGCCCGCCTGAACTTCATTAGGTTCAAGCCGGTAAGCCGCCTCAGCGGCGTGACCGCCAAACCCAGGATCAACAACTGAAGCGCCAGTTCTCCATATTCATGTTCCAAAGCCTCGATCGGTTCGACCCCGAGGCCTCCGGTCATGCCTTGGTAGAACAACCAGGGCACCGGAACCAATCCGGCAATGTAGACGGCCCAGACAGGAACGCGGCGCAGTATCTGGTTCAGCTTGTGCATGGCCTCAGTAGTATTCCCTGAGATCCATGCCGTCATAAAGCCCTACGACCTCTTCTTCGTAACCGTTGAACATCAGTGTCGGTTGTCGCTTGGCAAACAACCCGCCGCCGATGCGGCGCTCCGAGGCCTGCGACCACCGCGGATGATCCACGGTCGGGTTCACGTTGCTGTAGAACCCGTATTCACGCGGGTTGGCCATGTTCCAGCTGGTTGGCGGCTCTTCCTCGGTCAGAGTGATGCGTACGATCGATTTGATCGACTTGAAGCCATATTTCCACGGAACCACCAAGCGCAGCGGGGCGCCGTTCTGGTTGGGGATCGGGCGGCCATAGATACCCGTCGCCATGATCGTCAACGGATGCATCGCTTCGTCCAGCCTTAGACCTTCCCGATACGGCCAGTCCAGAACCGGATATGCAACTCCCGGCATCTCGTCGGGGCGCAGCGCGGTTTCGAAGGCCACGTATTTCGCCCCCTCCTGCACACCCGCCATGTTCAGCAGATCGGCCAGCTCGAACCCGTTCCACGGCACGACCATCGACCAGGCCTCGACACAGCGGAACCGGTAGATGCGTTCTTCGATCGTCATTTCGGACATGATGTCCTGGAAATCATACTCTCCCGGGCGGTCAACCAACCCGTCGATCGTGACGCTCCATGGTTCGGTCTTGAGGGTATGGGCGTATTTCGCAGGGTCGTCCTTGCGGGTCCCGAACTCATAGTAGTTGTTGTAGGAGGTGATCTCTTCCCACGTGTTCTGCTCCAGCGCATCTTCCGCATCGGCACGGCCCGCGATCATCGCCAGTCCCGATCCGGCGAGTCCGGCCATGATCTGTCGGCGGTTCAGGAACGCCGCCCGCGGGGTCGTATCGGCATGTGTCAGGGTGTTGATCCAGCGGTGCGCCATTACGTTCTCCGTTCATCTACAAAGATCAGCCTTGAATTAGCCTCGTTTTAGCACCGGACCAACGCAACTTGCGTCACGATTGAGAGACGGGACTGTAACGAAGCCTGCGTTGCATTCCCGTCGCGCACAGACGAACACCTGTTTGGAACGGCATCAACGGGATGGAAGCTGCACATCCGATAAGGTATCGCCGAAACAACCAGAGACTGTGTGAAGGCTGCCCCGTGTTACTGACCAAAACCATTCCTTTGTCCCTTTCGATCCTGTGGCGCTTTGCGGTGACGTTCCCGATCCTGCTCATCGGCCTTTTTCTGTACGGCGCGTTGGGTGGCGTGATCGGGTTCGTCATCGGGTTGATCCTGCCCGGAACACTGTTCATTGCAACCTTCCTGATCAGCGCCTCATCCGGCGTGATCCCGATCATGGTCGGCGCCCGGTTCGGGTTCCAGTCGAAACTGATCCGACCCGGTGTGGGCTATCGCAAGCTGATCGTTCCCGCCATTGCCTATGGCGGGGCGGAGTCTCTGGCGATCGCCCTGATTCTTGCGCCAGTGGTCGGGTTGGCCTTTGTTCAGGTCGCGCCGAATCTGGTTGATCTGACCAAGACCCCCGAAACACCGGCCCTGGACTGGCTGACCTCTGCCGGCGCGTCGGTTTCGGTGGCGGGCCTCGTCGTCACGGTTGCGGTATTCACGGTAGCCTCGGCTGCGCGGGCCAGTCTGCTGGTTCCCCTGGCTGCGGCAGCCTTGGGCAGCGACCCTGACGACCGACCCTATACGCCCTTCCGCAATCTGGGTGCCTCCTTTTGGCCGCTGTTTGCTTTGGTGGCCATCAGCTATGTATCAATGATGGTGCTTTACGTCCTCGCCTTTCTGGCCGTGGCATTCCTGGCGGGGCTACCGGCGTTGGCAACGTCCGTCACCGAAATCGAAGGCCTGTTCCGCGGTGGGGCCATCGAAAACCCGATCTGGCCTGCTGTGGCCTTGTTTCTCAGCTTTATCCTGGTCGGGCTTTGGGGGCTGAGCCTGCAATCCGCGGGCGCGGTATTGGCCTATCTGAAACTGCAGGACGGGCGCCCCAGCCGCCATATGGTGGATCCGGCCCAGCGCATGGCTCCGCCGGCACCACCACCATCGCCCGAGTCCGGTCCGCGCCTGAGTGCCGACGACTTGCGAGCATTGCGCAAAAGCCGTCAGAACCACGACTGATTGGTGCGCATGAAAAAGGCCCGCCATTTCTGGCGGGCCTTTCCTGTTTCAGCCAAGCCGCAAGTTAGTGGACCACGGCCTCGTCCGGGCGCGGGCGGTCGCTGGTGCCCAACCGGTCGCCGATGATCAGACCATCGGGTCCGGCAGTTACCGGCACGGTGTCGCCATCCCGGATGTCGCCGGCCAGCAAAGCCTCGGCCAGCGGGTTCTGCAGGGCACGCTGGATCACGCGCTTGAGCGGACGCGCCCCGAAGACCGGGTCGTAGCCTTCGTTGGCCAGCCACTCCTTGGCGGCATCGTCCAGCACAAGATCGATCTTGCGCCCGGCAAGCCGCTTCCGCAGGCGGGACAGCTGGATGTCGACGATTGCATCCATGTCCGACCGCTGAAGCCGGTCGAAGATGATGGTCTCATCCAGACGGTTCAGGAACTCGGGCCGGAAATGCGCCCGGACCGCGTCCATCACGTCGCGCTTGGCCTGCGCCGTGTCGGCCCCTTCGGGCAACTGGCTGAGCGCCTGCGACCCAAGGTTCGAGGTCAGCACGATCAGCGTCTGCTTGAAGTCGACCGTGCGGCCCTGACCGTCGGTCAGCACACCGTCATCCAACACCTGCAACAGCACGTTGAACACGTCCGGATGCGCCTTCTCGACCTCGTCGAACAGAACCACCTGGTACGGCCGGCGACGGACGGCTTCGGTCAGAACGCCACCTTCCTCATAGCCGACATAGCCCGGCGGGGCACCGATCAGGCGGGCGACGGCGTGTTTCTCCATGAACTCTGACATGTCGATCCGCACCATCGCGTGTTCGTCGTCGAACAGGTATTCGGCGACGGCCTTGGTCAGCTCGGTCTTACCTACACCGGTCGGGCCGAGGAACAGGAACGAGCCCAGCGGGCGGTTCTCGTCGTTCAGACCGGCCCGGGCCCGACGCACGGCATTGGCCACGGCGCGCACGGCCTCGTCCTGGCCGACCACGCGGGCATGCAGCGCTTCTTCCATGCGCAGCAGCTTTTCGCGCTCGCCTTCCAGCATCTTCGAGGTCGGGATACCGGTCCAGCGTTCGACCACGGCCGCGATCTGTTCAGGGCGTACCGTCTCCTTGGCCATGACCGCGTTGCTTTCCTGGCTTTCAGCCTCGGCCAGCTTGCGCTCCAGTTCGGGGACCACGCCATAGGACAGCTCACCGGCCTTGGCCAGGTTGCCCTCGCGCTTGGCGATCTCCAGCTCGGCGCGCGCCTTGTCCAGCTGTTCCTTCAGCTCGCGGGCGCTGGCCAGCTTGTCCCGCTCGGCCTGCCACTGGGCGGTCAGCTCGGCGGATTTCTCCTTGAGCTCGGCCAGTTCCTTCTGCAGCGCTTCTAGCCGATCTTTCGAAGCCGCGTCATCTTCAAGCTTCAGCGCCTCTTCCTCGATCTGGAGCTGCAGGATCTGGCGATCCAACTGGTCCAGCTCTTCGGGCTTGCTGTCCACTTCCATGCGCAGACGCGAGGCGGCCTCGTCCACGAGGTCGATCGCCTTGTCGGGCAGGAAGCGGTCGGTGATGTAGCGGTGCGACAGGGTCGCAGCCGACACCAGCGCCGAATCCGAGATGCGCACGCCGTGGTGCAGCTCGTATTTCTCCTTGATGCCGCGCAGGATGCTGATCGTGTCCTCGACCGTGGGTTCCTGCACGTAGACGGGCTGGAACCGGCGGGCAAGGGCCGCGTCCTTTTCGACGTATTTGCGGTACTCGTCCAGCGTGGTGGCACCGATGCAGTGCAGCTCGCCCCGCGCCAGCGCGGGCTTGATCAGGTTGGCCGCATCCATCGCACCGTCGGACTTGCCGGCACCCACCAGCGTGTGCATCTCGTCGATGAACAGGATGATCTCGCCAGCGGCGGCGGTGACCTCGTTCAGAACGGCTTTCAGGCGTTCCTCGAACTCGCCACGGTATTTCGCACCGGCGATCAGGGCACCCATGTCCAGCGCCAGCAGCTTTTTGTCCTTCAGCGATTCCGGAACGTCGCCGTTCACGATGCGCAAAGCCAGACCTTCGGCGATGGCGGTCTTACCCACACCAGGCTCACCGATCAGAACCGGGTTGTTCTTGGTCCGACGCGACAGAACCTGCATGGCGCGGCGGATTTCCTCGTCGCGGCCGATGATCGGGTCAATCTTGCCCTCTCGGGCGGCCTCGGTCAGGTCGCGGGCATATTTCTTCAGCGCGTCATAGCCCTCTTCGGCATTGGCGCTGTCGGCCGTACGGCCCTTGCGGATGTCATTGATCGCCTCGTTCAGCTTCTGGGCGGACACGGCACCGGCTTCCAGAGCCTCCTTGGCCTTGGATTTGACGATGCACAGCGCCATCAGCACGCGCTCGACCGGTACGAAGCTGTCGCCAGCCTTTTTGGCGATCTTCTCGGCCTCGTCCAGAACCTTGGCGGTCTGACCGTCCAGATAGACCTGGCCCGCGTCGCCGCTGACCTTCGGGATCTTGGCCAGGGCAACATCCAGCGCCTCGACCACGCGCTCGGGCGCGCCGCCCGCACGTTTGATCAGGTTGCTGGCCAGCCCCTGGTCATCATCCATCAGTGCTTTCAGAATATGTTCGGGAGCCAATCTCTGGTGTCCCTCGCGCAGCGCAATGCTTTGCGCCGCCTGCACGAAACCTCGTGCACGCTCGGTGAACTTGTTCAAGTCCATGGCATTCTCCTTTTCCAAGCGCCCGTTAGATTTGCGCCTGCTTGGCAGCACGCAGTGGTCCGGGCCTCATGGATCAATTTGGGAAATGTCCCCGCTGCTTCAAGAGGGTAGCGGGTGAAAAACGCTCAGCCGCGGGGAATCGTATAGACTGTATAGCCGCCGGTTTCGGCCACCTGCTGAGCATTCTGCATCTCGACCAGCGACTGAGCGGCGGCGCTGCCGGTGGGACACGAGACAAGGTCGGCCGTGTGGTCAAGGAAATTGACGGTAAAGGCGGTTTCGCCGGTCAACTGGCACCAGTCATCTTCGGAACGATAGCCGCCGACCAGGTACAAATCGTCATTGGTGGGCGGCGGCGCAGCGCCCGTCTCGGGCTGTGGAGGGGTGTCGTCACAAGCGGCGAGCGCGGCCACGGCGGCCAGCGGAAATAGGTGCTTCATGTTCTGTCCCTTTGGTGCAATTTTTGTTTCTGAATGGCGGCACCATAGCACAGTTAGACCACAGCGGGGAAACGAGGGTCTCCCCGCCCAGCCGTGGGGGTCAATCGCCTTCGATTTCCCGGATCAGCTTTTTTGCAACGTCGTCGCCCTGCTCGGCCGCAAGACGGTAATACTTCAACGCGCCTTCGATCTCGCCCGCCTCGTGCAGCAGCCGGCCAAACTTGCGCTGCGAGGCCATATGGCCAAGCTCGGCCGCCCTGCCCCAGAGGACAAACGCCGCCTGCGTGTCCTGGGGCACGCCGTCCCGCCCGTGATAGGTCAGCGACCCCAGATTATGCAGCGCCACGACGTCATCCTCTTCGGCGGCCTGGAAATAATACTCCACCGCCTTTTCGATATCCTTGGGATATCCGTTCTGGCCGGTTTCGTAGATCAAGCCCAGATGCACCGCGGCATCGACGTTCCCGTGATCGGCGGCCCGCTCCAGATAGTCGACCGCGCGGTCCATATCCTGTGCGACATGCGTGCCGTCGCGATGAAAGATGCCCAGGCGGACCATTGAGGGACCATACCCATAATACGCGGCCCGTTCATAATACTCGAGCGCCTTGTCGATGTCGGGCGCGACACCATCCCCGTGCTCATAGCCGTATGCCACGTTATGCATCCCCATGGACAGGCCGGCATCGGCGGCCGCCATGTACCACCCGAACGCCGTTTCATCGTCTTCGGGAACGATCTCACCCTCGTTATAGAGCGAAGCGAGCGTGTTCATCGCCAGCCCGCTGCCTTCCATTGCCGCCAGCTCCGAAAACTCGAGCGCCATTTCCAGCTTGCCGCCTTTCATCAGCGCCCGGCCGAACGCGGCGACGACCTCGGCGTCGACATTCTGGTCTTCCAGCAGTAGATCGGCACAGATCGCCATCGCATTCTCGGCGTCCACATCCGCCCATTCCACCCCGTCGAAATAGGGCGACTGGCCCGGAGCAGCAGCGGCCATCAGGCACTCATATTCTCCGTCCGAATAGTCGGGCTCGTATGGCGGATCGTCGGGGTCCGGTTCCGGCCGGGTTCGCAGGTCGGTGACAAGCAGGCGTCGCGTCTCTTCTTTGGGGGCGCTGACCTCCTCCGGTTCAGGTGCGCCTCCATTGAATTCGGCCAGTTGCTCGCGTGCAAGATGCGAGTAGATCGGGCACTCCGCGTAGACCTCGGCAAAGCTTTGGATGGCTGCCGCCGACCCGCTGTCCTTGACGTCCGCCCAGACCAGTCGGGCCTCGCCGCAATCCGTTTCACCGGCCCAGACAGCGCCCGCCCCGGCCAAAACAGCTGCCGAAGCCACCACACCCAACCGTATCATCCTGTAGTTCCCTGCGTCTTTTCTTGTCTGATTGCGCCACACGCTCTACAGAAGCGCCGATCCCGTCAAGCCTGAAAGGTCGAAACAATGCCCGAAGCCCTGCCCCAAACCGCAGATGACCGCCTGATCGTCGCCCTCGACGTGCCCAACGCGCTGGAGGGGCTGAAAATGGCCGAGACGCTGGGCGACGCGGTATCGTTCTACAAGATCGGGCTGGGCATGCTGACCGGTGGCGGGTTGGCCTTGGCAAACGAGTTGAAGCAGGAGCACGGCAAGCGCATCTTTCTGGACATGAAGCTGTTCGACATCGGCAACACGGTGGAAAACGCCGTGCGGGGGCTGGCGCAGTTCGATCTGGATTTCCTCACCGTGCACGGAGACCCGCATGTGGTGCGTGCTGCCAAGGAAGGCGCAGCAGGCAAGGATCTGAAGATCCTCGCGGTGACCATCCTGACCTCGCTGAACCGTGACGATCTGGATGCAGGTTTGATGAAGTCCGGCGACATGCAGGACATGGTTCTGGAACGCGCGGCCCGCGCATTCGAGGCCGGCGCCGACGGCGTGATTGCCAGTCCGCAAGAGGCGGCCCTGATCCGCGCCCTGCCCCAGGCCGAAGGCCGACTGATCGTCACCCCTGGCGTGCGGCCGTCCGGATCGGACCTTGGCGATCAGAAACGCGTCGCGACACCCGCCGCCGCAATCAATGAAGGGGCCGATCACATCGTGGTCGGGCGGCCGATTTATCAGGCCGCCGACCCCAAAGCTGCAGCCGACGCCGTACTGGCCGAGTTGCGTTCGGTGTAACCTTTTGAGGGCAAGTCGCGTCAAATCACCATTCCAGAAGCACGATTTGGCCCGCAAGCGGTTGACCTTGCGTCACTTTTGGCCGCGGCCGCGCCAAATTGCCTCTGTGCCCCAAAACACACATGAAAAACACGAGTTTTGGGACCTGCTTCGTAGGCCTATCGAAATCGACATTTTTGGGCGATTCTGATCAAGAGACACTCCCCAACGGGCCGCGTCTTCCTGAGGCCCGTTACCTCCCCCCGCGAAACTGCGGGGGGTCTTCTTGTCGGCCCCACCTTTTCGTTCAATCGCTTTGCGCTGCAGCGTGCGGTGTTGTACTTTTGGCACCTCGGCCAGACCGCTCATTCACGGTGCCCGTGGAAAGGAAATGATGCCCGCTCTCTGTCGCGATTGCCTTGCCAGTCTTCACGACGAACGGCGCTGCCCCTCCTGCGGCAGCCCGCGGGTGTTGCGGCATCCAGAGCTGTTCGATCTGACAATCGCCCATATGGATTGCGACGCGTTCTATGCCTCGGTCGAAAAGCGCGACAACCCCGAACTGACGGGCAAGCCGGTGATCATCGGCGGGGGGCGGCGTGGCGTGGTGTCAACGGCCTGCTATGTGGCGCGTATTCGCGGCGTGCGCTCGGCCATGCCAATGTTTCAGGCGCTGAAACTATGCCCCGATGCAGTGGTGATCAAACCGCGCATGTCCGTCTATGTCGAAGTCTCACGACAGATCCGCGCGATGATGGACGAACTGACACCGGATATCGAACCCCTGTCACTGGACGAGGCGTTCATGGACCTGTCAGGCACCCGGCGGCTGCATGGCGCGCCGCCCGCAGTGATGCTGGCACGGCTGGTCAAGCGCATGAAAGACGAACTGGGCCTGACCGGCTCGATAGGGCTGTCGCACAACAAGTTCCTGGCCAAGGTGGCCTCGGACCTGGACAAGCCGCGCGGGTTTTCCGTGATCGGCAAGGCGGAAACCGCCGAGTTTCTGAACGACAAGCCGGTTCGGTTGATCTGGGGCATCGGACCGGCTGCGCAGGAGTCACTGGAGCGGGCCGGCATACGCACATTCTCGGACTTGCTGCGATGGGATCAAGAGGCCCTCACGGCGCGCTTCGGCTCGATGGGCTATCGGCTGTGGCACCTGGCCAGAGGGCAGGACAAGCGGCGGGTTTCGGCCCACGAGCCGATGAAGTCGATCAGCAATGAAACAACGTTTTTCGAAGACACCGCCAACCCCGACATTCTGGACGGTCACCTTTGGCGCATGGCCGAAAAGGTGGCCGACCGTGCGAAGGCCAAGGGGCTGGCCGGGCGGGTCGTGACGCTGAAGCTCAAAAAGGCCAACCACAAACTGCTGACCCGCCGGGTCTCGTTGCGGGATGCGACACAGATGGCCGACCGCATCTACCGTACCGCCCGCGGGCTGTTCGATCAGGTCGGCGATCAGGGCCCCTATCGTCTGCTGGGCTGCGGATTGTCAGACCTGTGCGCCGAAGATCAGGCCGACATTTCCGGCGACCTGCTGGACCCCGGGGCCACGCAACGCTCGAAAGCGGAACGTGCGACCGACGAGATCCGCCGAAAATATGGAACTGATGCAATCGTGAAGGGCCGAGCGCTGCGGTGACTCTTCCTATTCGGCGGCCAACCGTGCCGGCTGAGATCCAATTCGGGCGATATCCGCGATGACTTCTTCCAGAATATCCCTGAACGCCAAGAAATTGGCGTTGGGCTCGATCGTGTTCTCATTCATGTAGAGCGCCCGGTCGATCTCGATCTGAATCGCATGCTGATGGCGGGCAGGACGCCCGTAGGTCTGGGTCACGTACGCCCCTGCAAAGGGTGTGTTGCGGGCCACGGTCAGACCTGCGGACGAAAAGGCTGCTTCGATCTGATCAACAATGACGCCCGATGCCGAGGCACCAAACCGATCCCCCAGTACGATCTCGGGACGGCGCCCCTTGGGGTTCCCGGCCATGGCAACGGCCTCGTGTGGCATCGAGTGGCAGTCGATCAAGATGGCCTGTCCGAACATGTCGATCGATTCGGCCAAAAGAGACTTCAGGCGGGCGTGATAGGGGCGCCAATAGGTGTCGATGCGCAGGCGCGCTTCGTCCATCGTAAGCTTGCCGCTGTAGATTGCGCGACCGTTGGATACGACACGGGGGATCACGCCCAACCCCGATACCACGCGCGGGTTGTGTCCCTGGCGGCGCGCGCCCAGAATCAACGCAGGATCCAGTTCCTCGGCGCTGCGGTTGAGGTCAAGGAACGCGCGCGGCATCTGCGCTGCAATCAACGGTGCGCCCTGGATCGAGGCGGAAGCGAACAGTTGATCGACAAAGGCATCTTCGGAAGAGCGAATCACATTGCGGTTCAGAACCGAACGATCCAGAAAGCCCGGCAAATAGTTCCGACCGCTATGTGGCGAAGAAAAAACAACGCACGACGTGCGTTCTGCGGGCATTTCCAAAGCGTATGCGGCGCTGTGCATGGCCTCTCCTTCTTTGCCGATAACATAGACCGGAAAATTGTTGGACCAAACCCCTTGAACCCCTTCGCGACTCCTTTTATAGACCCCTCCACCGGCGCGGAGATCCGCGCCCCGTTTCGTTATGGGGCAGGATACGCAAAGGGAAAGTGGGCGGTTAGCTCAGCGGTAGAGCACTTCGTTGACATCGAAGGGGTCACAAGTTCGATCCTTGTACCGCCCACCATCGTTTCACTGTTTCGGGTCTGACCCGGGGCACCCGCTAACCCAGGCGCTGGCCACGTCCTTGATGAAGGCGCCGCAGAATTGGAGAGAGACCATGAAGGTCAAGAACTCGCTCCGCTCGCTCAAGAACCGGCACCGCGACTGCCGGGTTGTGCGTCGCAAAGGCCGCGTCTATGTGATCAACAAGACGCAGCGCAAGTTCAAAGCTCGTCAGGGCTGAGAACGGCAAATCGCTGTTTCAAAGAACCGCGCCTCCGGGCGCGGTTTTTTTGTGCCGCGCGCCGAGACTGACCGTTCGTGTTAGGCTGTCCAAAACAGCCGGGAGCGCGAAACGGATGAAACACTCTTGCATCGACATACTGGTGGGCACCACCAAGGGTGCCTTCGTGATCATCGGAGACCCGGATCGCGCTTCTTGGCGCATTACGGGTCCGCATTGCGACGGCTGGCCCATCAACCACGTCGTTGGCGATGACGAAACCGGGACACTCTGGGCCGGCGGTGGCGGCGACTGGCACGGAGCCGGTGTCTGGCGCTCCGAGGACGGGGGCCAGAGCTGGGAAGTCACCAAGCTCACCCGGGGGCAGCAGGACGAGTGGGCCGCGAACGATCCCGACTTTGCCGAGTTGATCGGGTGGACCGGAGAAGCAGCACCGTTCGGCGACGAGTTCTCGCAGATCTGGTCGCTGCATCATACGGGCGGGGCATTGTACGCGGGAACAAAACCGGCGCGGTTGTTGGTCAGTTCGGATGCTGGGCAGACCTGGGAAACGGTCAATGGCCTGACCGATCACCCCTCAGCCGAAGACTGGTCACCGGGGGCCGCAGGCTTGGTGCTGCACACGATCGTTTCCGATCCAGACGATGCGCAAAAGCTGTGGGTGGGCATATCGGCGGCCGGAGTATTCGCCTCGGAAGACGGCGGCACTACGTGGGAGCGGCGCAACCGGCTGTCGAACGCCGAAAGTTGCGGCCATCACGACCATCCGGCCGCGCCGCGGGACGGTCAAATCGGTCATTGCGTACACAACATGGTCCGGGCGCCCGGCACCAAAGGGCTGCTGTATCAACAGAACCATCATGGTGTCTGGCGTTCGTCCGATGACGGGCGCAGCTGGGACGATATCTCGGGCGGGTTGCCGTCGACCTTTGGATTCCCAATCCACGTCCATCCCCACGATCCCAATACGATCTGGACCATTCCCCTGAATGGAGACAGCATCGGACGGTATCCGCCGGATGCGGCAGCGGCAGTCTGGAAATCGACCGATGGTGGCCAAAGCTGGACCGCTTGTCGCGAAGGGCTGCCGCAGACCAGCTGCTTTTTCACGGTTCTGCGCCAGGCGATGGCAGGAGATTGTTGCGACCCTGCGGGTGTCTATTTCGGAACCAACAGCGGCTCGGTGTTTGCAAGCGCCGACGAAGGCGAAACCTGGACCGAGATCGCCAGGCATTTGCCGACCATTTTGTCGGTCGAGACAATTCAACGCGCGCGCTAGCCATGCCTGTCCGGCGCACTTAAACACGCTGCGGCAAATTAGACCAAGTAATTTTGTCGGATTTTCTTGCATCCCACCCGGAATCGTTTAATTGAGCAAATCAGTCGGGAAATACCCCGCTCATGAGATTCGACAACCGGGACATCCACAGATGAAAACCACGAGCTTTATCGCCGCCGCACTGTCGGCCCTGATCGCCGGATCGGCCGCCGCCGAAGGCGAGCTGAACCTGTACTCCTCGCGCCATTACGACACCGACGAGCGTCTCTACACCGATTTCGAAGAAGCCACTGGCATCAAGATCAACCGCATCGAAGGCAAGGCCGACGAGCTGATCGCGCGGATGGAAGCCGAAGGCGCGAACTCGCCCGCCGACATCCTGCTGACCGTGGACACCTCGCGCCTGGCGCGGGCCAAGAACGCCGGCCTGCTGCAGGCGGTCGACAGCGACGTTCTGGAAGAGCGCATCCCCGCCAACCTGCAGGACGAAGACAACCAGTGGTTCGGCTTCTCGCAGCGCGCGCGCATCATCTTCTACGACAAGAATGACGTGACCAACCCGCCGGCCACCTACCTGGATCTGGCCGACCCTGAATACAAAGGGCTGGTTTGCATCCGGTCGTCCAGCAACACCTACAACCAGACCCTGCTGGCCTCGATCATCACCCATCATGGTGCCGAAAAGGCCAAAGAATGGGCCGAGGGCGTCGTGGCCAACATGGCGCGTGAACCTCAGGGCGGCGACACCGATCAGCTGCGTGGAATCGTGTCCGGTGAATGCGAAATCGCCGTGTCGAACTCGTACTACTTTGCACGTGCCCTGCGCAAAGACGTCAAGGGCCTGTCGGACAGCGTCGACATGATCGGAATTCAATTCCCCGCGCAGGATGCCGAAGGCGCACACATGAACCTGTCGGGTGCGGGCGTCGCGGCCCATGCCCCGAACAAGGACAATGCGGTCAAGTTCCTGGAATACCTCGCCAGCGATCAGGCACAGGTCTACTTCTCGAACGGCAACGATGAATTCCCGGCCGTCCACGGTGTCGATCTGGCCGAGAACGTGGCCGCTCTGGGTGAATTCAAGGCCGATGAAGTGAACCTGTCTGAAGTCGCCAAGAACATCCCCGAGGCCCAGAAGATCTTCAACGAGGTTGGCTGGAAGTAAGCCGACATCATATCGAGCAGTTGAAGGGGCGCAGCACAGGCGCCCCTTTTTATTTTATTTATTTCTGCTATATCTCTCATTATCGAAACTGTTTCTCGGATATGAGACATGCTAGACAACCTGTCCAGCCGCCTCGCCCGCCACCTGAGCGACCTGCGCCGCAGCCGGGGCTGGTCGCTTGAACAACTCGCTCAGGCCAGCGGGGTCAGCCGGGCCACCCTGTCGCGCATGGAGAAGGCCGAGGTCAGCCCGACGGCCGAGAATCTTGGCCGATTATGCGCAGCCTACGGGCTGCCTATGTCGCGCCTGTTGATGATGGTCGAGGACAGCTTCGACCCCAAGGTTCCTTACGAACGGCAGATCGAATGGCGCGACCCCGAAACCGGGTTCACGCGCCGGTCGGTTTCGCCCCCCTCGGCGGGGCTGACGGGCGAGGTTCTGGAGTGTCACCTCCCGCCTGGCACCACGATCAACTATGACGCACCACCTCGTCCCGGGCAGGAACATCACTTGATCGTGCTGGACGGCGCACTGACCCTGACCGTTGATGGAACGTCCCATGCGCTGAACGGGGGTGATTGCCTCCGCTATCATCTGTCAGGCGCAACCCGCTTTGAAACCGAGGCGTCCCGCGGCGCCCGCTACATTCTGGTGCTGATATGATTACACGCCTGACCGAAACGACTTTTGACCAAGCGGTGGAGGACCTGGCGGATATCCTGCATGGCTGCGTGCATACCGGCGCCAGCATAGGGTTCATTCTGCCGTTTTCCCATGACGCCGCGCGCGCCTATTGGCAGGAACGCGTGCGCCCGGCGCTGTCAGCCGGAGAGCTGGATCTTTTCGTGGCCTATGGCGACGGACGCATCCAAGGGACGGTTCAGCTGATTCCGGCTGCGATGCCCAACCAGCCGCACCGCGCCGATGTGGCCAAGCTGCTGGTGCATCCCGACGCACGGCGGCGCGGGCTGGGCCGTGCCTTAATGGGCGCCCTGCAAGAGCGCGCCGCCGAACTTGGCCGAACCCTGTTGGTGCTGGACACGCGCAGCACCGACCCGTCGCTCATCCTGTACCAAAGCCTGGGCTTTGAAACTGCCGGAGAGATTCCCGGCTATTGCCGCAACCCGTTCGAGCCCGCGTTCGAACCCACCACCTACATGTACAAAGCGCTGTCTTAACTCAGCACCAGGTCGGCCGCGCCCGAGTTCTGCACCACGCGTCGGGCGTTGGGTATGTCATTGGCGAAGGCTCGGCGCTCAGCTTCGTCGCGAGGCAGGCCCAGCCCGATCCAACGGTCCAGCAAGCGCGCCTCGAGCGTCGGCAGGGGCACGTCCAGAAACACGGTCAGCGCCCAGTGGTCGCGCAGATCGCGCCACCCCGGTTCGCCCAGCAGCAGATAATTTCCCTCGACGATCACCACCCGCTGGTCGCGGGTCACGAACGAACAGGCTGCGATGGACTTGTCGAGCACGCGGTCGAACTTGGGCACGGCGACCTCGTCTTCGGCCTGAAGGCGGCGCAACAAGGCGTGAAAGCCCGGCAGGTCGAATGTCTCGGGCGCACCCTTGCGCGGTAGCAGATCGCGTGCCGCCAGGATCTGGTTGTCATAGTGGAAACCATCCATCGACAGCAGCCCGGTCGGAATGCCGCGCCCCTGCAGCGCCTGTTGGGCAAGAGCGGCCACGGTGGATTTCCCCGCACCCGGCGGCCCGGCCACGGCAACAAGCTGGCGCGCCTCGACGTCCGCCAGCCCGGCTGCGGCGTCGGCGATCCGCTCGGCCAGCGCCTGCGGCGATGACCCCTCGGTCGTCATGCCGCGCGATCCTGGTCCGGCGGCTCTTTGGCGCCTGTCATGAAGGCCACGGCATCGGACATGGTGTAGTCTTTGGGGTCGATCACGCAGAGCCGCTTGCCAAGCCGATGCACATGGATGCGGTCGGCCACTTCGAACACATGGGGCATGTTGTGGCTGATCAGAATGATCGGAATGCCACGCGATTTCACGTCCTGGATCAGTTCCAGAACCCGGCGGCTTTCCTTGACACCTAGCGCCGCTGTTGGTTCGTCCAGGATGATGACCTTGGACCCAAACGCCGCCGCCCGGGCTACGGCCACACCCTGACGTTGTCCACCCGACAAGGTCTCGACCGCCTGGTTGATGTTCTGGATCGTCATCAGCCCCAGTTCGTTCAGCTTGTCGCGGGCGAACTTCTCCATCGCCGGACGGTCGAGCATCCGGAATACCGAGCCCAACGGCCCCTTGCGCCGGATCTCGCGCCCCATGAACATGTTGTCGGTGATCGACAGGGCGGGCGACATGGCCAACGTCTGATAGACCGTTTCGATCCCGGCTTCGCGCGCGTCGATGGGCGAGTGGAAATCGACCTTGCGCCCTTCCAGCCAGATCTCGCCCTCATCCGGGGCGACGGCACCGGAAACCGCCTTGATCAAGGTCGATTTACCTGCGCCGTTGTCGCCGATCACGGCCAGGATTTCGCCCGGCATAAGGTCGAAATCGCAGTGATCCAGCGCCGTGACCTTGCCATAGCGTTTGACCAGATTGCGCCCTTTGAGAATGGGTTCCATCACGCTGCTACCTTTCTGATCCACTGGTCCACGGCCACGGCGGCGATGATCAGCATACCGATAAGAAGGAATGTCCACTGCGCATCCGCGCCCAACAACCGCAGGCCGAGGGTGAACACGCCGACGATCAGCGCCCCGAACAACGAGCCCAGGATCGACCCGCGCCCCCCGAACAAAGAAATGCCTCCGATCACGACGGCGGTGATGCTTTCGATGTTGGCCAACTGCCCCGAGGTGGGCGAGACCGAGCCAATGCGCCCGATCAGCGCCCAGCCGGCAAAGGCACAGATCAACCCCGACAGCATGTAGACCGACATCAGCGTGCGATGCACGTTCACTCCCGACAGCTCGGCGGCCTCGGGGTCGTCGCCCACGGCATAGACATGGCGCCCCCACGCGGTATGCCGCAGCGCATAGGCCAGCACCAGGATCAGGACCAGCATGAAGATCACCCCGACCGTGAACACAGCCCCGCCGACATTGAACTTGGCGCCGAACAGCTGAAGGATCGGGGCGTTGGCCTCGATTTCCTGCGACCGGATGGTTTCGTTCTGTGAATACAGGAAGTTGGCGGCCAGAACGATCTGCCACATGCCCAGCGTCACGATGAAGGGCGGCAGCTTGACCCGGCTGACCAGGAACCCATTCACCGCGCCGATGGCGGTCCCGATGGCCAGACCGCACAGGATCGCCACCGCGGGCGGAAGCCCATAGCGGAAGGTGAACTGGCCCATCACCACCGAGGACATGACCATGATCGCGCCCACGCTCAGATCGATCCCGGCGGTCAGGATCACCAAGCTCTGGGCGGCGGCCACGATGCCGACGATCTGCACTTGCTGCAGGATCAGGGTCAGTGCGAAAGGCGAAAAGAACTTGGCGCCCAGCAAGGCGCCGAAAATCAGGATCGCCGCGACCAGAACGATCAGCGGCACCAGCGACGGGTTCACATGCAGAAAGTGTTGGACCGTCCCCATGAAACCGCGGTGGTGATCTTCGAATTCGGCAACTTGTTCCGGGCTGCCTTTGGCTGCGGCTTCGAAGTCGTCGGACTGTCTCGATGTGTCGGACATCAGTGAGGTTCCCCCATGCGTCAAGCTCCCGTCTTGGGGCGACTCTAGCAAAATTTCGGGTGAGGTCGTGGTTCAATTCAGGGGCCGCGCGCTGCGGCCCCTGAAGGGATCAGATCAGCCCCAGCAGAGGTCCATGCCCTCTTTGACCGAGATCGACTCAACGCCTTCGGCCGGCTTGTCCGTCACCAGCGCAACACCGGTGTCATAGAAGTCCTTGCCGGGCGTGTTCTCGGGCTTCACGCCCTCGTCGGCCCATTTCTTGACCGCCTCGACGCCAAGCGACGCCATCAGCAGCGGGTATTGCTGCGAGGTTGCGCCGATCACACCGTCGGCCACGTTCTGCACACCGGGGCAGCCGCCGTCGACCGAAACGATCAGCACATCGTTTTCGCGGCCGATGGCCTTGAGCGCCTCATACGCACCCGCGGCGGCGGGTTCGTTGATCGTATAGACCACGTTGACCATCGGGTCCTTGGCCAGAAGGTTCTCCATGGCTTTGCGGCCACCCTCTTCGTTCCCGGCGGTGACGTCATGGCCTACGATGCGCGGGTCGGTTTCGTCGCCCCATTTGTTCGGGTCGCCCAGGTCGATGCCGAACCCCTGCAGGAAGCCCTGATCGCGCAGCACCCCGACCGAGGGCTGGCTGACTGCCAGATCCAACATCGCGATCTTCGCATTTTGGGCTTCGTCTCCCAGCGTGGCCGCGGCCCATTTGCCGATCAGCTCGCCCGCCAGAAAGTTGTCGGTTGCGAAAGTCGCGTCCGCCGAGTCGATCGGTTCGAGCGGTGTATCCAGCGCGATGACCAGAACACCGGCGTCGCGCGCCTGCTGGACGGCCGGAACGATCGACGAGGTATCGGATGCGGTCAACAGGATACCCTTGGCGCCGTCCAGAATGCAGGTCTCGATCGCCTGCACCTGAGTCTCATGGTCGCCGTCGATCTTGCCGGCAAACGCCTTGAGCGTCATGCCCAGCTCTTCGGCCTTGGCGGTGGCCCCCTCTTTCATCTTCACGAAGAAGGGGTTGGTGTCGGTTTTGGTGATCAGGCAGACCGTGTCCTGCGCGGCGGCAGCGCCTGCCATGGCTGTAAAGGCCAGCGCGGTCGCGCCAGCAAATGCTGAAATCTTCAAGGCTTTTCCTCCCAATATCTCCGATACCCGACGGGCATCTAAGGAATCCGAACGGATTTCTTCCGGCTCCCATGCGTCAAACCATCCGGTGATTCTCGGGTTCTGTCAATAAATAAATCACTCTTATTTATTATTGACACTGGGTAGGCGCATCCACATTCTTGACTGAAGGAGGAGCGGCCCGTGCCCGACGAACAATCAGCGCAAAGCAATCCGCCCGAGCGCGTTTCGACCGTGCGCGGGACGAACCAGAGTGGCATGCGCGCCCACAACGAACGACTGGTGCTGTCACTGGTCCGCCGGCACCAGGCGCTCGCCAAATCGGAGCTGGCCCGCATGACCGGATTGTCGGCGCAGACTGTCTCGGTGATCATGCGCCAACTGGAAAGCGATGGGTTGCTGCTGAGGGGCGAGCCACAACGTGGCAGGGTTGGGCAACCCTCCGTGCCAATGCGCCTGAATCCGGATGGGGCCTATTTTCTGGGGCTGAAGGTCGGCCGCCGCAGCACCGAGCTGGTATTGACCGATTTCCTGGGCAAAGTACGGGATCGCGCGCGAGAGACCTATGACTATCCCACCCCCGGTGCGACATTGGATTTCGCCACGGGCACATTGGACCGGATGATGCACCAGATGCCGGAAGCATCGCGTGACCGGGTTGCCGGGTTGGGCATTGCGATGCCCTTCTATCTCTGGGATTGGGCGCAGACCCTGAATGTCCCACAAGAAAGGATGGATCCATGGCGCTCAGCCGATCTGCAAGCCAGTCTTTCCCAAGCGCGAGACATCCCCGTCTATTTGCAGAATGATGCCACCGCGGCTTGCGGGGCAGAGTTGGTGTTCGGGCCATCCGAAAGGCCGCGGAACTTTCTGTATTTCTACATGGGGTACTTCATTGGCGGGGGAGTCGTCCTGAACGGCGTCATTTTTTCCGGGCGCGGGAATGCAGGCGCCTTGGGTCCGTTGCCGGTTCCCGTCGGCTCGGGCGAAGTCAAACCCCTGATCGATGTCGCCAGCCTGTGCGTGCTTGAGCAGAAGCTTGTCGCCGCAGGGCTGGATCCCTTCCACATGTGGGAGACCCCGGACCATTGGGACATGCCGGACACGCTTCTCGAAGCATGGATGGACGAGGCCGCGAAAGGTCTGGCCTATGCGATCCTGTCTTCCTGCAGCCTGATCGACTTTGAAACGGTGAAAATCGACGGCTGGATGCCCGAGAGCGTTACCGCGCGCTTGATCGAACGTGTCGAGACGCATCTCTCCCAGCTCAACTTCACCGGGCTCGAGCAACCCTCGGTTCTGGCCGGGTCGGTGGGTCCGGATGCCCGCGCCCTGGGGGCAGCCAGCCTGCCTCTGTCGGACAGATATCTTGTCGAAACCTGAGCGACAGCCGCGAACCTCCGAGAGCATTGGCGAGGTTTCGCCTTACGAACGATCACAAAGCCCCCGCCAACCCTTCCCCGTACAGCCGGTCTAAGGTATCACAGACACGGCGCCAGCACTGTTTGGCGGGCTGCAGGTACCACGTGTTCAGAATGAGGTTCTATCATTGAAACTGCGTCACCTTTTACCCGCCCTTATCGCATGGTCAGCCCTCCCCCTTGCGGCTGATGCGCAATCATCTGACGCCGGTGGCGCAGGGTTGTCACTGGAACTCAACGCGGCGCAGGATGTGGGGCAGGCCTGTCGGCTGTCATTTCTGATCACCAACGAAACCGGACAGGCGATCGACAAAGCCGTTTTCGAAACCGTGATCTTCGACACGCAGGGTTCGGTGATCAAACTGTCATTGTTCGATTTTCGGGATTTGCCGCAGGACCGGCCGCGTGTGCGCCAGTTCGACCTGCCTGACAGACCATGCGCAACGGTCGGGCGCGTTCTGATAAACGGAGCCAGTTCCTGCGTAACAGGCGGTTCCGAGAGTGATCTTTGCAATTCGGCCCTTTCGGTGACCAGCCGCTTGGAAATGGAGCTTTTGGGATGAACATCTTCAACGCGCTTGGCCAGATCCTTGCACTAGGCGGGCCAGTAGTGGCGATCCTTCTTGTGATGTCGATCCTGACCGTGGCGGTATCGATCTACAAGCTCTGGCAGTTTGCGGCCTGTGGCGTCGGCCGCCATAGGGTGCTGTCCCAGGCATTGGCGGCCTGGGATGCCGGAGACCACGACACTGCGCGCGAGCGTCTGGCCGCCAGCAGCAGCTACCTTGCCCCGATCGTGGGTGCGGCAATGAACGCCCCGGATACGGCGGGGCTGGACGAACGGCTGGACGCCGAAGCCGGACTGGCGTTGGCCGGGCTCGAGCGCGGTTTCCGGCTTTTGGATACGGTCGCGCAGTTGGCCCCCTTGCTGGGGTTGTTCGGCACGGTTCTGGGCATGATCGAAGCGTTCCAAAGCCTGCAGACGGCCGGGGCCGGCGTGGATCCGTCTTTGCTGGCTGGTGGGATCTG
Organism: Ruegeria sp. CI5; assembly: GCF_056536885.1. Taxonomy (NCBI): domain Bacteria; kingdom Pseudomonadati; phylum Pseudomonadota; class Alphaproteobacteria; order Rhodobacterales; family Roseobacteraceae; genus Ruegeria; species Ruegeria sp. CI5. The sequence continues at coordinate 73,533 of NZ_JBQFQN010000008.1, read as the reverse complement.
GGTTGCGCTGGTTACGACGGCGGTGGGTCTGGCGGTTGCGATGCCCACATCCATGGTCCTGTCCTGGTTCGAAAGCCGCACCGCGCGCGAGCGGGTGTTCGCAGACAAGGCCTTGCGCACGATTCTCGTACCGACCCAGGCGCTGCCTGCAGCAACGACAAGCACCGCGTTTGTCGCCGCGCCGGGACATGCGTAACGCGGCCCCATTCGTTCGGCGCGCCATGTCGATGACACCGCTCATCGACGTGATTTTTCTGCTTTTGCTGTTCTTCATGCTAACGTCGACCTTTTCGACATTCGGAGAAATTCAACTCAGCAGCGCAGCCGCGGGCCCATCAGAGCCCAGCGCCCCGTCGGATCGCGCATTTGTGCAATTGGGGGCGAACCGCGTGGTGCTGAACGGAGCACCGCTCTCGCTGGATGAATTGGCACAGGCACTGCAGCCCGGGCAGGTGCTGGTCAGTCTTGACGGCGACGTCAACGCCCAACGGCTTGTTGACTTTCTGGTGAAATTGCGCGGCCTCGACGGTCTGTCGGTAACGGTTCTGGAGTGACCCCATGATCCGCCACGACCGCCCAAGCCGCAAGCGCGACTCGACCATCCCGTTGATCAACGTGGTCTTTCTGATGCTGATCTTCTTTTTGATCGCCGGAACTGTTGCTCAACCGTTGGACCCGGACTTGGAACTGGTCAATACATCCGATCTGGATGGCCGCGAACCACCCGATGCACTGGTTCTTCACGCTGACGGGACGCTCAGCTTTCGCGGGACTCCGACGGATCCGCAGACCTACATGACCGGCCGGGGGGAAGAACCCGTGCGGATCGTGCCTGACCGGAACGTTTCCGGGGCACGCCTGATCGAAGTCACCGGCGCCTTGCGCCGTCTCGGCGCCACCGCAGTCTTTGCGGTGACCGAACGGGCGCTCGAATGATCCGGGAATCTCTGTTTGTCGCGGCGCTGGCCGTTGTGCTTTCGGTGCTGCTCCACCTTTTCCTGCTGCTGCCAGCCGCGCGGGATTCTGCGGAACCTGCGACGGCCGGTTCGCAACCGGACACGGTTGCCTTGGGCAACGCGTTCGAGGATCTGGCGGAAACCGCGACCCCGCCCGAGCCGCCAACCCCCGCAGAAGAGCCGGAGCCCGATGTCGAACAGCCGACAGAGCCGGACCGGGCCGAAATACCCGTCAGCGAAACACTGGTCGCCTCGTCGGACCCGCAAAAGGTCAACTCGCCTGATATCGGACAAACCAACCCGGTGCAGCCTGATCAGCCCGTTCCGGAAATAGTTGAGCCGGCGGACTCGGCCGAAGGTGATCGGCAGGCCGCCGATGAGGTGGATGAAACACCCCCCGTCCAAGCCGAAACGCAGTCCGCAGCGGCCCCCGAAGCACCGGTCGAACCCATAGAGGACCCGGTTTCGGAACCAGAGCAACTGGCTGCCCTGCCTGCCCCTTCACCGGTTCCGGAGCCTTCAGTGCCGGCAGAGGAGCAGCAACCGGTCGAAAGCGACACCGAAGACGGCGTCTCGGATCTGGCGGTTGAAACATCGATCCGCCCGCGCCTTCCGGACCGGACCCCTGCTGCGGCCCCTGTACCCGACCAAAGGGCCAGCCGGCTCGACAGTTTTGACAACCTGCGATTTCCCAACAAGCAGATCGACTCGCCGCTGACGACCTATCGCCGACAGGGGGTCGATTCCTTCAGCCGAGGAGGCAACTCCAATCAGTCCGGCGGTCGAGGCCCGGGAAACTCGAATGTCACCAATTACGCCGGGCAGGTTCTTGTCCACCTCAACAGAACTCCGCCGGTCTATGTCTCGGTTCGCGGCTTTGCCAAAGTTTTCTTTGAAATCAACCCGGACGGAACACTGGCCTGGGTCGATATTATCGACAGTTCTGGCTCGACCGAGGTCGACAGGGCCGCCAAGGAACAGGTCCGCCGCGCATCGCCCTTCCCGAAACCTCCGGGCGGGGTCAGCCGGAAGCTGTCGTTCTACTTTCAGAACGGCTAATCGGGCCTTTGCTGCGCTGGCCCGAAGCAACTGGACGCAATCAGTCAGTCCAATGATCTTTCCCACGGAGGCTTCACGCCGATCTCGGTGATCAGAAAATCCATGAAGACCCGCACCTTTGGCGACAATACGTTCGACTTGGGATAGATCAGCCAAAGCACGTTGTCTTCCGCCGCCTCATATTCGGGAAGGACATGACGCAACTTGCCCGAGGCAAGCTCCTCCTGAACGCTCCACAGTGAGTTCATCGAGATCCCCGCCCCTGCCACGGTGGCCAGCTTCTGGCTGAGACCGTCATCCATGATCAATGGACATTTCGTGGCTCCGGGATCGAAACTTGCGACAGCTCCCCGGGCAGTTTTCAGCGCCCGGGCCCGGGTGTGGCGAAATGCAATCAGCCGATGATGCGCCAGATCATCCGGCGTCTTGGGCTCTCCGTGGGCCGACAGGTAATCTGGTGCCGAGCAGAGGATGCGTTTGTCATCCGCCAGCTTGCGCCCCTTGAGGCTGGTATCGATCAGCGGTGCGTTCCGCAAAGCAAGATCATAGCTGCCTTCGATCAGATCAAACTGAGCATCCGACAGACGCAGGTCCAGGGTCACACCCGGATGCTGTTCCTGGAACTTTGCAAGGATCGGAGCAATGTAGAGCTGTGCAAACGTGCTGGGCGCAGTAAACCGCAGTGTGCCGGTGGCTTGGGCCGACCCCTGCCCCAAAGCGGCCAAGGCCGCATTCTCCTGCGCCAGAATCTCGCGCGCATAAGGTAGAAACTCAGCGCCCTCCAGAGACAACGATACTTTCCGGGTCGAGCGGTGAAGCAACTCGACACCCAGCTGATGCTCCAGCTTGGCAAGTCGGGCGCTGGAGACTGCGGGCACCAAACCCAGTTCGCGCCCGGCGGCCGATATGTTCAGCTTGTCCGCTGCAAGCACAAAAAGACGAAGCGCTTGTGTGTCCATTAGCTTATTATACGCAAAATCCGAAAACTGAAACCTGATATCCGCTGCTTCATCGGATTCTACAAGTGATATTTCTGGCTCCACGGAAGACAAACCAAATGGAGCCACAAATGTCCGTTCGCCCGAACGTTCAGTCTCAGATCCTCGAAGCCTTCAATTTCCGGCACGCGACAAAGGTCTTTGATCCCGACCGAAAGATCAGCGACGCCGATTTCGAAACCATTCTTGAAGCTGGCCGCCTGTCGCCCACCTCTTTCGGGCACGAGCCATTCAAGATTCTTGTCATCCAATCGCCCAACAAACGCGAGCTTTTGCGCGAGTTTTCTTGGGGCGCCAATGGCATGATGAACGGCAGCTCCGGCCAGCTGGGGACAGCCAGCCACTTTGGCATCATTCTGGCCAGCACTGCGGCAACCATGACCGCTGGGTCTGATTATCTGCAGGACCACTATCGCAAGGTCAAACAACTGCCCGAGGACGTCATCGAATTATTCAACGGTGCGTATGGCAAGTTCCAGTCAACCGACCATCGCATCACCACTGAACGCGAAATCACCGACTGGTCCGGCAAACAGGCCTACATCGTTCTGGCCAACATGATGACGACCGCTGCTTTGATGGGTGTAGATTCCTGCCCCATCGAAGGGTTTGACATGGAACTCACCACCCAGACTCTGGCCGAGCATTTCGGGGTGGATACCTCGAAATGGAAACCCGCGGTGATGTTTGCCTTCGGGTATCGCGCCAGCGATCCGCAATTCCCCAAGACCCGCCGCCCGATGGCCGAAACCGTGAACTGGTTCTGAGCCAACGTCGATAAAGCCAGGGGCTGCGTCATCCGCAAATCAGTGAGGGTTCAGATGCAACGATCCGGTATCGTAAACTATCACGTTCACAAACCTGAACGGCAGGCGTTCCAACTGGACGCCGGCGGCATTGTCGGCAACCTGATTTCGCCTGAACTGTTACCGACACAGGTGAGCCTGACGGATATGCGGACATCCGGGCGGCCCCTGCGCTTTGACCCCGATGGCGTCGAGTTTCTGAATGCGCCCAGTGCGATCCGCGATTTCTCCCGGGATCAGTGGAAACGGCCCTACGAACACGAACTGGCTCAACTGCTGACCGCAAAGATCGGCGTTCGCGAGGTCGTGATCTTTGACCATACCTTGCGCGTGGACGACCCAAAGGCGACGCGCAAGCCGGCGCGCAATGTCCACAGCGATTACAGCGCGGACGGCGCTCGGCAACGGCTGGAGGATTTGCTTGGCGCCGAGCGGGCGGCCGAGTGGAGCAAAGGGCACTATGCCTTTGTCAATCTATGGCGGCCGGTCGGTCACCCGATCAACAGCGCGCCGCTGGGGTTTGTCCGTCCTTCGTCCGTCGAACCCAAAGACTGGATCCTGCTTGACCTGATCTATCCTGACCGCAAAGGGCAGATCATGGGGCTTGTCGGGAATGCACGGCATGACTGGGTCAATCTGTCTCGAATGAGCCCGGATGAAATCGCGATTTTCAACATCTACGACAATCGGGGGTTGCCTTCCGTCGCGCACAGCGCGCTCGATATGGTCGAGGACCCGACCGTCACCACCATCCGGAAGAGCATCGAGACCCGCACTTTGGTGCGGTACTGAGCAAGGAACCATCATGTTGGACAAAAACCAAAACCTGTCCTTTGCCCCGATCAACAAGGCCTACGGTCAGGTATTTCGACCGGATCAGCTGACGCTCGGGCTGGTATTGCCGCTTGAGGCCTACCCGGTGGGATCCGAGCCGACGATGAAGGGCCACATGAAGGCCGCGCAATTGGCCGAGTCTCTGGGCTTTGCCGCGCTTTGGCTGCGCGACGTGCCGTTCAATGTTCCAAGTTTCGGGGACCCCGGCCAGATCTTTGACCCGTTCGTCTATCTGGGTGCGCTAGCGACCGCGACGGATCGCATTGCCCTGGGGACCGCCAGCATCGTTTTGCCCCTGCGCCATCCGGCCCATGTGGCAAAGGCAGCCGCGTCGGCGGATGTGTTGTCCGATGGCCGTCTGCTGTTGGGTGTGGCGTCCGGCGATCGACCGGAAGAGTATCCGGCAATGCGTCAATCCTTCCCCGATCGAGGTGAGCGGTTCCGCGACAGTGTCGACTATATCCGTGCGACGGCAACACCCTATCCCAAGCATGAAAGCCTGCAGGGGCATCTGCCCGGCGACATTGACCTTCTGCCAAAACCCTCGGGATCGCGCCTGCCGCTGTTGATCACGGGCGGCAGTCGACAATCCCCGGATTGGGTGGCTGAAAACGGCGATGGATGGATGACCTATCCGCGCGACGCGGCATCACAGGGGCGCGCGGTGGCCGATTACCGGAACCGTCTGAAAGCACTGGGGCAACCGGACAAACCGGTGATGCAGTCGCTCTATGTCGCCTTGCTGGAAGACCCAAATGCCCCCGCACGTCCCATACATCTGGGGTTCCAGTCGGGTTCGAATTTCCTGCGCCGCTACTTGGCTGAAATACGTGAGATCGGGATGAATCACGTCGCCCTGAATCTGCGTTTCAACCAGGCGGCCATCGAACCGACACTCAAACGCCTGGCGGATACGATCTTGCCGGAATTTTCATAAGGAACGGATCGCATGACCAAAACCATTCTGATCACCGGCGCAACCGATGGTATCGGACTGCTCACCGCCAAGAAACTGGCCGCTGACGGTCACCGTGTTCTGTTGCACGGGCGGAACTCTGCAAAGCTGGAGGCAGCCGCCCAGGAGGTTGGAGGACAGCCGGAAACCTACAGCGCCGATTTGTCCGACCTATCAGCCGTGAGGTCTTTGGCGGAGGCCATCCGGTTTAATCACGACCGGCTGGATGTGCTGATCAACAACGCCGGCGTCCTGAAGGCTCCGCAGACCACTCTCGAAAACGGTCTCGATATCCGCTTCGTCGTGAACACGTTCGCGCCCTATCTGCTGACCGAACTTCTGCTTCCGATCATTCCCAAGACTGGCCGCGTCGTGAACCTGTCCTCGGCCGCCCAGGCCCCTGTGGTTTTGGATGCTTTGACCGGCAAAACGCGATTGGCCGATATGGGCGCATATGCGCAAAGCAAGTTGGCAATCACGATATGGACGCGCGAACAGGCCCGCGCCCTGCCCGATGGACCGGCGTTGATCGCGGTCAATCCGGGTTCGTTGCTGGCGTCCAAAATGGTCAAGGACGGTTTCGGAGTCGCCGGCAACGACCTCAACATCGGCGCCGACATCCTGATCGACGCCGCACTTAGCGATCGGTTCGCGCAGGCGTCGGGCGCCTATTTCGACAATGACGGCGGTACATTTGCAGACCCGCACCCCGCAGCGCTGAAGTCCGAACACGCGGCCGACGTCATGAAGGCCATTCAAGACACTATCCGCCACTACGGCTGAGCCAGGCGCACTCCCGCGCCCTGCCAATTCACGCAAACCCTCGCATCTTTGATGACGAGGACAGGAGAGGACTGTCCAATGAAATACGAAAACTTCCAGACCTTCGACGTCGCAGTCGAGAATGCAATCGCCACCGTGACGTTCAACTTCGGAGCGGTCAATGTTCAGGGCCAGGAGATGCTGGCCGACCTCAATAGCCTTGCGATGCGGCTGGAGCGGGACCGGGAAACCAAAGTGGTGATCTTCCAGTCGGCGAACCCCGAAATCTGGGTCTGTCATTACGATACCGAGTTGCTCAAGGATCTTTCGACCGAAGCCGTCTCGCGTGAAGACGCCCAGTTGCTGGACCTGCAGTCCGTGTGCGAACGGCTGAGCAAGGTCCCGCAGGAAACAATCGCAAAGCTTGAAGGCTTCGCCCGTGGCGGCGGACACGAACTCGCACTCGCGCTGGATATGCGTTTTGCAGCACGTGGACGGTTCAAGTTCATGCAGATGGAAGTTGGCATGGGTATCCTGCCCTGCGGCGGCGGAGCTTCTCGCATGGCGCGCCAAACCGGACTTGGCCGGGCATTGGAAATCATCCTGAGTGCGCAGGACTACGATGCCGACGATGCCGAGCGCATGGGCACCATCAACAAGGCGCTGGATTCCGACGAGATCGGTCCCTATGTCGATGCTCTGGCCAGGCGCATTGCCCAGTTCCCCGCCGAATCCATCAACGCGTGCAAGCAGATGGTCTACGAATCCATCGACAAACCTATTTCCCAGGCGTTGAGAGCCGAGGCCTATTGGCTGTACCAGGCGACTAGCAAGACGCCGGCGGTCAAGCGCTTTCGAATTGCCGATGAACAAGGGCTCGAGCATGATATCGAGAACCAGCGAAACTGGAACGAACTGGTCATGAAGGTGCAAGAAATCACCAACTGACGACTGCGCTTGATCCGCTGAAGTCGGTTTCAGCGGATCATATCCCGCAGCCGGTTTGGGCGTTCCGACGGCAAGGGGGCGGAGGCACGCAGGTCGCCATACTGCGGTTGTCAAAGAACTCATACGCCCACGTTCCGAAGCCGGCGATAGGCCAAAGGATGGACGGCAGCAGCACCGACGTCCGGGGCGACCGGGCTGATCTACGGTGCGCGGCGCTTTTCGGTCGCCAACGCACGGGATCGAATGTGCCGGAACGACCGACAGGCTTACTGAACACACCCCAAAAAAACGTTCAGCAGGCCGTTCTTTGCTCCAAAAGCAGAAGAAGTGCTCCAAAAACCGAATTGGCGTGGCTCCGAGACTCGACGCAACTCGTCTTGATCAACCATGCCTTGAAGCGCAGAGAAAAGTTTCGGCCGGCTCGTAAATCAAAGCCTTCAAAGTCGATTGGGTCTCTTGGATCACTTGCGCATTTCCGCCCGAAATCCTGAAAACCGCAAGTGCCCCGACAAAACCGCCAATTTTGTGATAGGTTACTCGGTATTAACAAAAAATTTTGGGAGGACGAAAATGAAATACAAAACAAGATCAACAATAATGGCGGCCTTATTTGCTGCAGCTGCCACAACCGTTTCCGCACAAGATGATCCCCCCATGAACTTCCTGATTATTTGGGGAGATGACATTGGATTTTGGAACATCAGTGCCTACAACCATGGCATGATGGGGTATCAGACACCCAACATCGACCGCATAGCCAAAGAAGGCGCGCTATTTACTGATTGGTACGGTGAGCAGTCCTGCACCGCAGGACGAGCGGCCTTTATCACAGGACAATCTCCCATCCGCACGGGCCTGACCAAGGTCGGCCTACCCGGCGCGCCAGAGGGCATGCCCGTCGAAGACCCAACCATCGCAGGGCTGCTCAAAAACCATGGTTACATGACTGGCCAGTTCGGTAAAAACCATTTGGGTGACCGTGACGAGCACCTACCCACAAACCATGGTTTCGACGAGTTTTTCGGAAACCTTTACCATCTCAACGCAGAAGAAGAGCCCGAAAACCCTGACTACCCCAAGGATGAAGCCTTCAGGGAAAACTTCGGCCCGCGCGGGGTGATCAAGTCGACCGCTGATGGCTCGATCGAGGATACCGGGCCGCTCACGAAAAAGCGCATGGAAACCGTTGACGAAGAAGTCACAGCCAGCGCGTTGGATTTCATGGATAGAGCCGTCGAACAGGACAAACCTTTCTTCCTTTGGTGGAACTCCACCCGCATGCACATATTCACGCATTTGAAGGAAGAGTCCGAGGGAGTGACGGGACTTGGAGTTTATCCCGACGGCATGGTCGAGCATGATGGGCATGTCGGTGTACTGCTTGATAAACTTGATGAGCTCGGAATCGCCGACAACACCGTCGTGATGTATTCAACCGACAACGGAGCGGAGACGTTCACGTGGCCGGATGGCGGTACGACACCCTTCCGCGGTGAGAAGAACACGCAATGGGAAGGTGGCTATCGTGTCCCGACGGTCATCTAGTGGCCGGGCGTCATCGAGCCGGGATCGAAGGTCAATGGCGTAGTATCGCATACGGATATGTTGCCTACCATTCTGGCTGCGGTCGGTGAGCCAGACATCAAAGAAAAGTTGCTCGATGGTGGCGTTGAAGCGATCGGTCGCCAATACAAGGCCCATCTTGACGGCTACAATCTTCTGCCGTCGCTCTCAGGTGAAACGGATGAGTGGCCGCGCAGCGAGTTCATCTATTGGACCGATGATGGCAGCGTCGCCGCCTTGCGATACGAACAGTACAAGGTGACATTCCTGAAGCAGAATGCTCATGGGCTTGATGTATGGCTCTCACCGTTTGAAGTCTTGCGCGCACCGATGCTGGCAAACCTCCGCAGCGATCCGTTCGAGCGAGCCGAAGAAGAGAACGCTATGGGATACCAGCGCTGGTTCCTCGAGCATATGTTCGCGATAGCTCCGGCCTCCGCCTTCGTTGGGCAATGGCTGCAAAGCTTCGAGGAATTTCCGCCAAGGCAAAAGCCCGGCAGCTTCAACCTCGACAATGTCATGGAGGAACTCACAAGCCGTGCCGGGAACCAATAGCACCAACGGGACGCCGTGAGCTGTGTTCGCCAGCCTGAATTCGCAAACAACTGTTTGTCGAATTCAGGCTGGTAAATCATGCCCTTGGACTGAAGACCAGCGCAGTCCAAGGGAAAGAATGAACGGCGGCTAGATTTCGTTCTGCGGGCATTGAGCGCTGCTTGCTGGACAGAACCCTGAGCGGTCTTTGGAAAAACGCATAGGTGCTGCTCCGCTCTCATTCTGTTGCCAGCCTATCTCAACAAGGCAGCAACTGGCTTTTTAGGCTTTCTGCCATGAGAACCAGTCGCCTTTCACTTTCGTTCCACTTTTCCTGAACCAATTCGCGCGGAGGAATTTTCAGACGTGAAAAACCGAAAGCTCTACCTTGGCCACCTGACCGACAATAGACGCTGGGATATGGTTCGCATCCGCCCCGATGATGTGTTCGTAGTGACACCTCCGAAATGCGGCACGACCTGGATGCAAACCATCGTATCGCTGTTGTTTTCTGGTGATCCCGAAGTTGAAACGGAGTTGTCAGTGAAAATGCCTTGGGTAGACATCCGAATCCGAGAGATGCCTGAAGTCGCAGAGCGGCTCGAAGCCATGCAGCATCGGCGCAGCATGAAAAGCCACACACCGATGGATGGGTTACCTCTGGATGATCAAGCACAGTACATCTGCGTTTTTCGTCATCCCCTCGATGCGCATTTCTCGTTTCGCAAACACATCAGAAACATTCCAATGACCTGGTTTGACACCTGGTATCCCGAGAACGATGAAGAAGGTATCACATTCCGCCGCTTTCTGGACGGCGGGGCGGAAGGGTTCGATACCGATGCGATGCCACTGGCACATATCATCCGGCATTACAAAGCCGCTGCGGCGCTTTCCGACCGGCCGAACGTATCGCGTTTTCACTACGCAGACATGACCCGGGACTTGAGAGGAACGTTCTTCAGGCTGGCTGACATCTTGGGCACGACCCATTCAGAGGCAGTCATGGATCAATTGGTTCAAGCTGCGACCTTCGACAACATGAAGGACAAAGCAGAACGCTATGCTCCCTCAGGTGGCAAAGGGTTCTTCAAGTCGGATGCCGAGTTTTTCCACAGCGGAACGAGCGGCAAATGGCACGGGAAACTGACGGCGGAAGAACTGGCAAGCTACGACGCGATGATGGATGCACACCTGGATCCCGAAGACCGAGACTGGTTGGAATATGGCTCTCAGGGGAGCCTCGCTGCGTAGACATCGCCACCCCGGGCGAACCAGCGAATAACCAAAAACCGAAGACCTTTTTCTCGATTGAATATGGAACAGAGGTTTCCCGAGGTCGCCAATCTGAGGAGACGGCATTCAGGCAAGCATTTCCCCGGGTTGGCCGACACTTAGGGTTCCGCCTTTGGTCACCTCGACATAGACTCCCATATCCATGTGCCCCATCAGCTTCCTAATAAGATAGGGTATTTTCAAGTCACGCTCGGCCGTATCCGGGTTCACTTCAGTGGCCGCACACCTTTTCGTACGCGATAGTATCTTCAACTCAACATCGCCAAATCTCAGAACTGATCCAACTGCATCCAACTCGGAAAACGAAGGCAAGCCGTCTATCTCGATGTTCGCGCGGAACCGCGCTGGCTGGATCTCTGCGTTCAGTTTTTCACCCAACTCTCTCACCGACGCGCGATTAAGAACGGATATCGCGTTCATCATTTTTGGTGAGACGACGGACACATCCGTAAACCGGTGAGGAGCAGACGAGACGAATTCCGGCAATTCGGGATCTTTCAAGCCGATCTCCGAAGACAGGAAACTTGCCGCATTCATCCGGTCTTCTGGTGTTCGCATATTGAAGCTTTGTGTTTTGCCGTTCGCTTTGATCTCAAGATCTTGGGTCTCAAAATCAAAACTCGTCTCGACGCCTGCCAGCGCTGCCTCATTCAACAGAACAACAAAGCGATCTTTCGGCAGTGGCTGAGGGTTCTGCGCGTCGAACCCGGAGTTGTAGCGCGCAAATCCGAACAGGCGATCACCCGGGATCCCCTCCCCTGCCCGCAGCGTCACGGTTTGCATCGGCTCGGCACTCAAGCCTTTGATTGGGTACCGGTTCAATCTGACGATAGAGAGCGTATTCATACGTCTGCCCCTGTCCAACCGAGTCATGCACGATCCAGAGTGACCCGTGCCGTTTGACGCTATCTCCAATCCTCAAAGGTATCGACCGAATAATCCGCTAGGGCTTCACAAGCGGGTTCCAAAATCCGGTGGCCGCTTGATGGCCGTGATTGTGAGCTGGGCCACTTTTGGAGGGTGCGGCCCTTAAATGCCTCACTGCTGAAAATACATGCACACCGACCAAATGGAATAAAATTACATTACATCAGTGATTTAAAGGAGCACCAATCGTCAACCACCGTCCGCTTGAGGTACGAACCTCAAAAATATCTAGACTTGATGTGCGTACCTCAAATAGCCTTGGAGGTATGCCGCGATTCGCACATCCTCGATTGACGGCGAAAAAAGGGAGGAATGGATGACTTACACAAAACTGGCCTCGGCCAGCGCAATAGTCCTTGCCGCTACTACTCTTTCCACCAAGGCGAATGCTGAAGATCTGACGCTTTGTTGGGCTGCATGGGACCCGGCCAACGCGCTTGTCGAGCTTTCAAAGGAATTCGAAGCCGAATCCGGTCACACGATGAACTTCGAGTTTGTTCCCTGGCCGAATTTTGCGGATCGGATGCTGAACGAGCTGAACTCTGGGGGCAAGCTCTGCGACTTGTTGATCGGCGACAGCCAGTGGATCGGCGGGGGCGCTGAGAATGGCCACTACGTGAAACTGAACGACTTCTTCGATGCTGAAGGCATCAGCATGGACGATTTCGCGCCGGCCACCGTCTATGCATACTCGACCTGGCCCAAGGGCACGCCGAACTACTATGCGCTGCCAGCGATGGGCGATGCGAATGGCTGGTTCTACCGCAAGGACTGGTTCGAAAACCCCGACATCCAAGCCGCTTACAAAGAGGCGACGGGTCAGGACCTCCGCGAGCCTCAATCGCAAAAAGAACTCCTGCAGATCGCGCAGTTCTTCCAAGGTCGTGAGATCGACGGCAAGACTGTCTATGGGGCAGCCATCTTTACCGAGCGCGGCTCGGAAGGGATCACCATGGGTGTGACCGGAGCGCTGTATCCTTGGGGCTTCAAATACGAAAACACGCCGGGTTCCTATGACATGGAAGGCGCCGTGAACTCGCCCGAAGCGGTTGAAGCTCTGGAATTCTACAAGGAATTCTACGAAACGGCGACGCCTCCGGGATATACCAACTCTTACATGGGTGAGAGTCTGGACGCCTTTAAGTCCGGTCAGGTCGCCATGGCGATGAACTGGTTTGCGTTCTTCCCGGGTCTCTACGCCGATCCCAATACCGGCGGCGACAAGATCGACTTCTTTGTGAACCCACCACAAAATCAGGCAGGTTCGACACTGGGCGGACAAGGTATCTCGGTTGTCAGCTATTCTGACAAACAGGACGCCGCACTTGAGTACATCAAGTGGTTTGCACAACCGGACGTTCAGGCCAAATGGTGGGAGCTCGGCGGCTACTCGGCCCATAACTCCGTACTGGAAGATCCGGGTTTTGTTGACAGCCAGCCGTTTGCCGGTGACTTCCTGGAAGCGATGGCCGGGGTGCAGGATTTCTGGCAGGAGCCTGCTTATGCGGAACTGCTGCTGGCGATGCAGAAGCGCATCCACGACTACGTGGTTGCGGACCAGGGCACCGCTCAAGAAGCGCTTGACCTTCTGATCCAAGACTGGACCGAAGTCTTCGAAGACGAAGGCAAGCTGTAGTCCGGACACAGGCAGGAGCGGGTGCAATCCCGCTCCACCTTCACCCGTGAGTCCTAAACCAACAAGAGCTGGCAAAGAGATGTCTGACAGGACCGTAGATCGCGTTGCGCAGGCAACGCCCGAGCGAGTTGCGCGAAAAATCCGAGGATTATCCGACCGCGCAATCGCCTGGATATTCATCTCCCCAACGATTTTTCTATTGCTGGCGATCAACATCTTTCCGTTGATCTGGACCATCCAACTGAGTTTTACCAACTACAAGGCCAACCGGATCGGGCGCGAGGTCAAAGACGTCGGGCTCAGGAATTACGAACGTATCCTGACTGATTCAGACACCTGGCTGAACATGCAGGCGACGGCGCATTTCCTGTTCTGGACGATCTTTTTCCAGGTCCTGATCGGATTCACGCTGGCATGGCTGATCAACAAGAAATTCAAGGGCAACGATCTTTGGACCACGATCATCGTCTTGCCGATGATGCTGTCCCCGGCCGTCGTCGGGAACTTCTGGAAATTCCTGTATCAGCCTCAAATCGGCCTGTTCAACTACATCGTGTCCTGGTTCACGGGCAAGGATCCCTCAAGCTTTGAAATGCTGGGGTCGGTCACTTTGGCCCCTTGGGCGATCGTGATCGTTGACACCTGGATGTGGACCCCCTTCGTGATGCTGATCTGCCTGGCCGGGCTGCGCAGCATCCCCGACTACATCTACGAGGCGGCTGAGATCGACAGGGCCAGCAAGCTGCGGCAGTTCTTTACGATTACCATTCCGATGGTGCTGCCGTTCCTGATGCTCGCGGTGCTGTTTCGAGGGATCGAGAACTTCAAGATGTTCGACCTGGTTGTTCAGCTGACAGGCGGTGGGCCGGGATCTGTAACGGAACTCACCTCAATCAATCTCAAGCGAGAGGCGTTTGAGAAGTGGCGGACGGGCTACGCCTCGGCCTATGCGATCATCTTGTTCGTCACCGTGTTCGGCCTTGCGTCGATCTACGTCAAAGCCCTGAACAAGGTGAAACAGCGATGAGCAGTTTTTCCGTCACTGAACCTTCGAACCGGTCCAAATGGATCGCAGGCTTCCTGGTCATCACTTATGCGCTGATCACGATGATCCCGCTGGTCTGGATCTTGCTGACCGGGTTCAAATCCCCCGCCGACGCGATCAGCTACCCGCCTAAAGTGGTCTTTGACCCAACGCTCGAAGGTTACGTCAATCTTTTCACCACGCGCACCAGGCAAACGCAGGAGTTTCTGGAAGCCAACCCGCCGCAGAACTGGGCCGATGAGATCGTCCGCCAATACGACATGGTGATCGTTGGGCCCTCCAAGTTCGGCGAGCGTTTCATGAATTCGGTCATCATCGGATTTGGCTCGACGTTCTTGAGTATCTTCCTCGGCACGCTGGCCGCCTATGCGTTCAGCCGATTTAAGGTCCCGCTCAAGGACGACCTTCTGTTCTTCATCCTGAGTACAAGGATGATGCCCCCGGTCGCTGTCGCCATCCCGATCTTCCTGATGTTCAGAAACCTTGGGCTGAGCGACACGCATCTGGGAATGATCCTGCTCTATACAGGGGTAAATATCTCTCTGGCGGTTTGGTTGCTGAAAGGGTTCATCGACGAAATCCCCAGAGAGTACGAGGAAGCCGCCCTTATCGATGGCTACACGAGGTTTCAGGCTTTCTACAAAGTGGTGCTGCCGCAAGCCGCCACGGGCATCGCGTCAACTGCGATCTTCTGCCTGATCTTCGCCTGGAATGAGTACGCGTTTGCCGTGCTGCTGACATCTGCGAATGCACAGACCGCACCGCCGTTCATCCCGACCATCATCGGTATTGGCGGCCTGGACTGGCCCGCGGTGGCGGCCGGCGCGACGATCTTCCTGATCCCGGTCATGATTTTCACCATCCTGATGCGCAAACACTTGCTGCGCGGGATTACATTCGGAGCCGTACGCAAATGAGCGAGTTTCTTTCCGGATTGATGCGGCTCCGCCGCGGCCCATGGGAGATGGTCGCAACCATCCTGATTGCACTGGGTGTCTTCATGCTGATGCAGCCGTTTGTCCTTTGGGCCTTCACTTATTCCTTCATCGTCACGCTGATCGGAACCGTCATGTTCATCATCGTCAGCCATTTCCCGGAGTAGAAATGGCCCAGATCGTAGTCAAAAACGTAAAGAAGATGTTCGGCGATTTCACGGCTGTCCGCGAAAGCTCGTTCACGATTGAAGACGGCGAGTTTTTCATGCTGCTGGGGCCATCCGGTTGCGGGAAAACGACGACGCTGCGGATGATCGCGGGATTGGAGCTTCCAACGTCGGGCGAAATCTATCTGGACGGCGAAGAGATCAGCCAGCGGCCGCCATCAGAGCGGGACATTGCCTTCGTGTTCCAGATGTTCGCGCTGTATCCGCACATGAACGTGCGCAAGAACATCAGCTACCCCCTGATATCGCAGGGCATGCCGCGCGCTGCTGTCAAAGCCAAAGTAGAGGAAGTCGCGGGAATACTAGGGATCAAGGACATCCTCGATAGCCCGGTAGGCGGCCTTTCAGGTGGCGACAGGCAACGCGTGGCGCTGGGGCGCGCGATTGTTCGCGAACCCAAGGCGTTCATGATGGACGAGCCGTTGGGCGCTTTGGATGCCGAATTTCGCGAGCACATGGCCGAAGAGTTGCGTGCGCTTCATGATCGCATGGGCGCAACCACTGTTTACGTCACGCACGATCAGTTGGAAGCCATGCAAATGGGCGACAAGATCGTTGTGATGAACAACGCTGTGATCGAGCAATTCGGCACGCCGCAGGAAATCTACGACAAACCGGCCACAATGTTCGTTGCGGATTTTATCGGATCGCCTTCGATGAACTTCCTGCCGTTTCAAGGAAAGGTCGCGCCCGGCTCGGAAGTGGTACGGCTGAATGGCCATGACGAAGCCGTACCCAAACTGATGGAAGGTGCGGAAGGTGACTTGGTTTTCGGCGTTCGACCCGAGCATGTTTTTCTGTCGGATGCCAGCGCCTACCGAGCCAAGGTCCTGGCCGCAGAATATCTTGGAACCACCCAGATCGTGACACTGCAAAGCCCGAACGGAGAGTTGAAAGCCCGGATTGATGCACGCGAAACCGTCAATCCCGGCGAGACGGTTGGATTGGAATTCCGCTCATCCGCAGTGACCCTTTTCGAAAATTCTACCGGACGCGCGTTGAGGTCCGCACTGAACGACGAGGTACTGAGCAATGGCTGAAGTCGTTCTGGAAAACATTTCGAAGTCATTCGGCGACATCAAAGCGGTGGATGATATCTCAATGACGATCCCCAACGGTGCCTTCGTGGTGTTGTTGGGTCCGACGGGTGCGGGAAAAACAACAACGCTGAGATTGATATCCGGGCTTGAGAAGCTGGATTCAGGCACAGTTCGCATTGCCGGGCGCGACGTCGGGATGGATACACCCGCCCAGCGCGACGTGGCGATGGTATTCCAGCAATACTCGCTGTACCCGCATATGACAGTGCGTGAAAACCTGTCTTTCCCTCTGCGGTCGCCGATCCTGAAGACACCAGAGGATGAGATCGCCAGGAAGGTCAACGAAGTCTCGGAGATCCTGCAGATCCCGCACAAGCTGGACAACAAAGCCACCGAATTGTCCGGCGGCGAAATGCAGCGAGTGTCGATCGGACGGGCGCTGGTGCGCGACCCCCAGATATTCCTGATGGACGAACCGCTCAGCTCTTTGGATGCCAAGCTTCGGGCGGATTTGCGGGTCGAACTGAAAAGAATTCAGGCCGACCTTGGGTCAACCTTGCTCTATGTGACCCATGATCAGGTGGAGGCCATGACAATGGCGACGCATATCGGCGTGTTGGAAAACGGCAGGCTGGTTCAATACGGTACTCCCCGCGATATCTACGAAAATCCCGGCAGCGTTTACGTGGCCAGCAGGTTGGGTCTGCCACGGATAAACATCCTGCCGTCCGAGTTGTTCGGAGGCAACCACAAAGGCCCGCAGATTGGTCTTCGCCCGGAAAACATCGTTGAAGGTGAAGGCAGTGAGGCGCGCGTGATACGCGCCGAGCACCTGGGCGATCAAACACGGCTGCACCTGGACCTAAACGGTCACCCGGTCGTGACGTTGATAGATGTCCACCAGGACTATCCGTCTGGAAAAATAATAAAAATCCGCCCCCGTAACCCATTGTATTTTGACGCGTCCGGCGCGCGGGTGAATTAAGGAGCAAAGCATGGCCCAGTTCCTCAACACAAAAGAAACTCTGGTAACAGATGCCATAGACGGTCTTCTGGCCTCCTCTGGAGGGAGGCTTACCCGGCTGGACGGCTACCCGCATATCAAAGTTGTCTACAGGTCGGATTGGGACAAGTCGAAGGTGGCGTTGGTGTCCGGTGGAGGGTCAGGTCACGAACCCGCCCATGCGGGCTTTGTTGGCGCCGGTATGCTGACGGCCGCAGTCTGCGGCGAAGTGTTTGCGTCCCCGTCGGTCGAGGCGGTTCTGGCGGGCATTCTTGCGGTCACGGGTGAGGCAGGGTGCTTGCTGATCGTCAAGAATTATACCGGTGACCGGCTGAACTTTGGGCTGGCCGCTGAACGCGCCCGTGCATTGGGCCGCAAGGTTGAGATGGTGGTCGTCGACGACGACATCGCCCTGCCCGACCTGCCGCAACCACGCGGCGTGGCAGGCACGTTGTTCGTGCACAAAATCGCCGGAGCGCTTGCGGAAAGCGGTGCTGACCTGGACACCGTTGCCAAAGCAGCCAGAAGCACCATCGAAAAGGTTGTCAGCATCGGAATGAGCCTGGACACCTGTACCGTTCCGGGATCTCCGAAAGAAGACAGGATCGCACCCGGCAAAGCGGAACTTGGTTTGGGCATCCATGGCGAGCCGGGTGTGCAGCAAGTCGAATTCTCAAATGCCGTATCGGCCATGTCCACAGTGGTGGAGAAGCTGAGGCAACGGCTTGGGGCCGGGGAATGTGTGGCGTTGGTCAACAACCTCGGTTCCACGACTCCGCTGGAAATGGCTGTCCTAACGCACGCCTTGTCCGAAACCGGTATTGCCCACCATATCATCGGTCCGGCCCCCATGATGACATCGCTAGATATGCACGGGTTTTCTGTTTCCATTCTACCCGTGGATCAGGCCGATTTGTCAGCTCTTGAAGCACCTGTTGATCTGGCCGCGTGGCCCGGGATCAATTCCATCGACCCGATCAAAGTGGCACCATTGCCTGACGGCCTGACGCCGATCGATCCAATTCCTTCGAACAATCCCACCACAAGGGAAACGATCTCGCGCTTGTCTGAACTCCTCATCAACGCTGAGAAGAATCTGAACGAACTGGACGCGAAATCCGGTGATGGCGACACAGGAAGCACATTGGCGACGGCCGCAAGAGCGCTGCAAGGCAGCCTTGACCGCATGCCGCTCGCTGATTTGACTCAGCTGTTCCCGGCGTTGGGCAATGAATTGAGCCAAACCATGGGTGGCTCCTCCGGTGTGATACTAGCAATTTTCTTCAATGCAGCTGGTGACGCATGTGCCAATGGGGCAACCGTAGCCAAATCCCTGGAAGAAGGCCTGAAACGCGTCAGCCAAGTCGGAGGCGCCAAGGTCGGCGACAGAACTATGATTGACGCCTTGGCACCCGCGCTTGCCGCTCTCCCATCGGGGTTGACCCATGCCGCACATGCCGCCCGCGAAGGAGCGAACAATACGGCCAAAATTCGCCGTGCGAAGGCGGGCCGAGCAGCTTATGTTCCCGAAGAAAACCTAGTTGGACATAACGATCCCGGCGCTGAGGCCGTTGCCTTGTTGTTCGAGGGCTTGGCGCGGGAGCTTGAGGGCTGAGGAACACGTGGCAGACCAAAAACAAAAACTAGAATTGGTGAAGAAGCCAACCGTCAATGACATCGCGCGGGTTGCGGGTGTCAGTCTTGCGACTGTGGACCGGGTCTTGAATAGGCGCCCCGGCGTGCGCGCAGTAACCGTTCAGAAAGTACAAAAGGCAATTGATGAACTGGGGTATGTGCGCGACACCGCCGCGGCAAACCTCGCACGAAACCGGGTTTACAATTTCCTTTTTGTTCTGCCGGACACCGACAACGAATTTGTGGAGGCGATCAGCAACCAGATCGCAGAGCAATCCCGTGACCAGTTTATCGAGCGGACTCGCATCACGATCAAAAGGGTCGCTCCGTTTGAACCGCAGGATATCGTCAACATTCTGGATGCTGTCGACAGTTTGGATGTTGATGGGGTTGCCGTTTTCGGACCCGAAACGCCTTCTGTTCGCGATGCGGTGAGACGGCTCAAGGACAAAGGGGTTCCGGTGGTTGCCTTGGTGTCTGACCTGCCGAGTTCCGAGCGAGACCACTTTGTAGGAATTGACAACGTTTCCGCAGGACGAACCGCCGGTCAATTGATGGGACGGTTCGTGCATCGGGAAGGCAAGGTCCTGGTTCTGACTGGCTCTCGTTTGGCACGTGACCACCTCGAGCGTCGCCAGGGCTTTGATCTTGTTGTGGCCGAGGAGTTTCCGCATCTCGAGGTCGTGGCGTCTGTTGAGGGCCGGGATGACCCGGATCTGATTTACAAGATGATGCCCGAGATCTTCGAAACCTATCCGGATCTGGTCGGAATATACTCGTCAGCAGCGGGCAATGCCGGCCTTATTCAGTTCCTTTCGGAAAACAAGCTCAGCAAGGATCTGGTGATCATAGCGCATGAGTTGACTCCGCTTAGTCGAGAGGCTCTGAGGCTTGGCACGTTTGACGCCCTGATCTCGCAAGACACCGGGCACATTGTTCGTTCAGCCGTCCGTCTTCTGCGTGCGACTTCGGACAAAGTCCCATTCAACAAAGCGCAGGAACGTATCCGTATCGACATCTATCTGAGGGAAAATTTACCGCCATAGCGGCTTAGGTTTTGGGGAGGAAACTTATGAAAACGATCAAAGGTCCAGCATTGTTTCTTGCACAATTCGCAGGGGACGAAGCACCGTTCAATTCGTGGGACGCGATTACCAAATGGGCGGCTGACTGTGGATACAAGGGCGTCCAGGTTCCCAGTTGGGATGGCCGGTTGTTCGACCTTGAACAGGCCGCGTCCAGCACCGGTTACTGCGATGACTTCAAAGGCAAAGCCAAGGAAAATGGCGTCGAAGTCACTGAACTGTCAACGCACCTTCAGGGTCAGCTTGTGGCCGTTCACCCGGCCTATGACAGCGCCTTTGATGGCTTTGCCGCCGAGAGAGTCAGAGGAAACCCGAAAGCCCGGCAAGAATGGGCCGTAGACCAGGTTAAAAAAGCATTGTCCGCTTCGAAGAACCTGGGCATTTCGGCGCATGCGACATTCTCGGGCGCGTTGGCCTGGCCCTACGTCTATCCCTGGCCGCAGCGCCCTGCCGGCTTGATCGAAACGGCATTTGATGAACTCGCCCGCCGTTGGGTGCCAATCCTTGATCACGCCGAGGAATGCGGCGTTGATGTCTGCTATGAAATTCACCCCGGAGAGGACCTCCACGACGGCGTGACCTACGAGATGTTCCTCGAACGGACAGGCAATCACCCAAGGGCTTGCATGTTGTACGACCCGTCGCACTACGTACTGCAATGCCTCGACTATCTGGACAATATCGACATCTACAAGGATCGGATCCGGATGTTCCATGTCAAAGATGCCGAGTTCAACCCGACCGGGCGGCAAGGGGTTTATTCAGGATACCAAAGCTGGGTGGATCGTGCCGGCCGGTTCCGGTCGCTTGGTGATGGCCAGGTGGATTTCGGGGCAGTGTTCTCAAAAATGGCGGCGAACGACTTTGATGGCTGGGCTGTGGTCGAATGGGAATGCTGTCTCAAACACCCCGAGGATGGAGCGCGTGAGGGCGCTCAGTTTGTGTCGGATCACATCATCCGTGTGACCGAGAAAGCCTTTGATGATTTCGCGGACGGTGGCACTGACGAAGCCGCCAATCGCAAAATGCTGGGGATCGAATAATGGTTACTGGACGCAGTGAAGAAGCCTCGGGTCGCATTCGGCTTGGCATGGTCGGCGGCGGAAATGACGCCTTCATAGGCGGCGTTCATCGCATAGCGGCGCGATTGGATGACAGGTTCGAACTGGTTGCCGGCGCTTTGTCTTCGACGCCCGAAAAATCCATTGAAAGCGGCCGGGCATTGGGTCTCGAACGGGTCTATGAAGACTTCAAACAAATGGCGATCCGGGAAGCCAGGCTCAAATCCGGGATCGAGGCGGTCTCAATCGTCACGCCAAATCACGTCCACTATGCCGCCGCGCGTGAATTCCTGAAACGTGGGATTCACGTCATTTGTGACAAGCCACTCACCTCGACCCTTGCCGATGCAAAAAAACTGGTCAAAGCGGCGGAAAGCGCGAATGCCCTGTTCATACTGACCCACAACTACACGGGCTACCCAATGGTTCGGCAGGCGCGTGAAATGGTTGCCAACGGCGATATTGGCAAAATCCGCGTCGTCCAGGTTGAATACCCGCAGGACTGGCTGACCGAGCAGCAGGATTTCAAACAGGCGGAGTGGCGAACCGATCCCGAACGCTCCGGCGCGGGCGGATCAACCGGTGACATCGGAACCCATGCCTACAACCTCGCTTGTTTTGTGACCGGGCTGAGGGCGGAAAGCCTTGCGGCGGATCTGCAAGCTTTCGTGCCGGGGCGCCAAGTCGATGACAACGCACATGTCTTGCTTCGCTTCGAAGGCGGAGCACGGGGTATGCTGTGGTCCTCTCAGGTGGCTCCCGGCAACGAAAACGCACTTCGGTTGCGGGTCTACGGCGAAAAAGGTGGGCTGGAGTGGGCTCAGGAAGACCCGAACTATCTCTGGTTCACGCCCTACAACGAACCAAAGCGTCTGATCACCCGCAATGGCGCTGGAGCTGGTGACGCTGCCAATCGCTTGAGCAGAGTTCCTCCGGGCCATCCCGAAGGATATCTTGAAGGGTTCGCCAATATTTACGGAGAGGCTGCTGAGGCGATCCAGGCTTTCCGAAATGGGATTTCACCTCAGGCGTCCGTTGTTTACCCAACCGTGCACGACGGGCTAGACGGCGTCAAATTTGTAGCCGCTTGTGTGCAAAGCTCGTCCAGAAACGCGGCTTGGGTCAAGTTGGAGTAAGTCTGGCTGTGGGCATAGGGTAGGCACCGGATACTGAGCCAGCCAACCCTTCCCTGCCCCTCGGCTCGTCCAACCACCAGTTCGCCGCAGTATTGAAACTCTGTGGCCGCCAAAATCATAGCCCGCCGGGCAAAGCAACTCTTCGCCGCATCGTCCACCAATGGCCGCTCTGCGGACGAAGCCACCAACGCGGCCGGCAAGTACAAATGGCCCGAACCGGCCCACAAAGGAACCATCGGTATGAGCGTCTGTTCAGCACAGCAGCTCAACGATGTCAGCCACCGCTGTCAGAACGATCGCTGCAACAGTAGGCGATTAAGGCAAAACTGGATGGGTACGAATAGCCTCCAACCACCACGTATCCACTGCCGGATTTTGAGGTCTCGGTTTGCGCCTCCAGGCCAAGCAACCCAGCGCGGAAGCCCCCTCGATTTGACGACCCCGTATTTTTTCTGATAGACCGCGCGCCCTTTCCCAAAAATAGGAGGACCTGCAGATGTGGGTAGCATTCTCGACGCCCGAGGGTTCGGGCTTTTTCTCAGCAGTTGCCAAGGATGAAGACGGCAACACCAGCGGGCCGCACATGGGATCCCGCGTCTGCCTGCGGTTTCGCCGCGCACAGGACGCCGAATTGCTGCGCGACTATGGCATGGACGGTCAGGTGATCGAAACACCGGGCGGCGATTACCGTTACCGGGCATTCATACCGCGCAACCACCTCGTGACTGTGCTGATGAACTTGGGCAACCATATGTCTTACCCCAATTTCAAGGCCAGCATCCCAAAAGATGATGTGGCGTTCGAACGCGCCTGCCACGAGGTTTGGGCGGCATTCGGCGAACTACAGGAAGGCGGACCATATGGAATGGGGTGAAACACCCCATTAAACCCAGCGCGGTTGCCTCGAAGTTGTCTTGAGACAGAACACCTCGGATTCACCACATGGGCCATACTGACGAAAACACTGTTTTTCGGGAGTTACCAGTGGCGGACCGAGGAGGATTCGAACCCCCGACCCCTTGATTCGTAGTCAAGTACTCTATCCAGCTGAGCTATCGGTCCGCGTTGGTGAGGCGGTATTTAGACCCGGCGTTCGGGACGTGCAACCCGATTCTTCAAAAATAATTCAAAAACCCATCTCCCCCCGTGGGAGCCTTATTTCAAAGACCGTGCCCTCGGGGCCGGTGCTGGTCAGCACCAATTCTCCCCCGTGGCCGCGCACCAGTTCCTGCGAAATCGCCAGACCCAAGCCCGAGCCACCTTTGCGCACACCACCCTGAAACGGCGTGAACAGATTCTCCTGCGCTCGTGGCGGCAAACCGGGGCCGGTATCTCGAACCTCGATGACCCATGCGTCCTGATCTTCGCAGGCCGAAATCGTGATTTTTCCTGGTTGGCCGGATGTCATCAGTGCTTGGCGTGCGTTGCGCACAAGGTTCATGATGACCCGGAACATCTGTTCCGGATCGGCCCGAACGACCAAGTCTTCGGGAACGTCGTTGGCGATTTCGATACAGCCGCCGTCTACGGCCAGAGCCTCGCTGGACGCTACGTCGGCAGCGATATCGCGCAACCGCACCTTGGTCAGGGTGGGCGCGGGCTCTTCGGCCCGCCCGAAGGCCAGCGTACTTTCGCACAGGGACACCGCCCGGGTGATCGAGTTGACCAGCTTGGGCGCCATCCGTCGGACCAGCGGGTCGTCGCTGGCTTCGATCCGGTCAGTGAACAGCTGGGCCGAGGTCAGGATGTTGCGCAGATCGTGGCTGACCTTGGCCACCGCGCCACCCAGCTGAGCCAGCCTCTCGCGCTGTTTCAGGGCCTGCGTCAGGTCGGTCTGCAGCATCTGCAGGGCTTCTTCAGCCTCGCGCAGTTCGGTCACCTTGGATTGGGGCGAGATGATGCCGCGCGCATCCTCGGGTGCACGGGCGTAACGCTGCATGTAGCCCACCACGCTTTTGATCGGGCGCACCAGAACCACCCGCACCGCGAGGAACAGGAAAAACGCCGTGATGATCGAGATGACAAAGGACAGGCCGAGGATGCGCAAGCCATAGTCGATCATCGCCATACGCAGGGGCGCGCTGTCCATGGTGACTTCGATAAGCAGACCCGCATCCCGCACAGGCTGCCCGATGACGCGAATGACCTGGTTCTCGGGCGTGAAGAAACGGATCATCGCGTCCCGAATGAGAACCCAGGGCCCGGCGTCTCGCAGATCATAGGTCTTGGCGACCTGGTCTGGGATAGGGGAAGACAGCATCAGCTGGCGCACCTCGTCCCGGCGCAGCACCACGTTGTAGACCCCGGCATTGGCCAAAAGCTCGGCCTCCAGCTCGTCGGCCAGCATGTCGTCTGCCAGCAGCGCGAGCGAGGCGATCTGGGCGCGTTCCAGCCGGTTCAGAAGAAAATCCTCTCGGAAGCGCGCGATCGACGGCACGAAGATCAGTACCTCGGCCAACATCACGAAGACCGTCGTCAAGATCAGGAAACGACCCGACAGCGAGTTCAAGTGGCGCTCCTTTCCCGATCAGGGGATCCAGCGCTGGACCAGCCTGACCACTCGTTCAACCATCTGATTCTCAAACAGTCTTGGCGAGAAATAGGCGCCCGCCACCCGTTTGTTAAGCTCTCCGATCGTGGGATAGGGCGACACCATCGCCGCGATCTGGCTCATCTTCAGGTTATTGGCCAGCGCCAGAGACCACAAGTTGATCAGTTCGCCCGCCTGATGACCCACGATTGTGGCCCCCACCGGGCGCCCCTTGACGACCATGACCTTGATGAACCCGGTCGTTTTGCGCTCGGCCACGGCGCGATCGTTATGGGCGTAGTCGAACCGGGCGATCTCGACCCTGTCGCCGTGGCGGTCGCGCGCCTGCGCCTCGGTCAGGCCGACCTGGGCCAGTTCGGGGTCGGTATAGGTCGCCCAGGGGATGTGCACCGTCCTGGCCTTGGACGGCAGCCCGAACAGGGCCGAACGGATGATGACCCCGGCGTGATACCCCGCCACATGGGTGAACTGCAGCCCGCCCGCGACGTCGCCGATCGCATAGACCTTTCGGTTGGTGGTGCGCAGGCTGTCATCCACCTTGATGCCCGTGCGCGTCTGGTCGATGCCGGCAGCCTGCAGGTTCAGTCGGTCGATGTTGGCCTTGCGTCCCACCGCCAGCAGCAGGTGTGAGCCCGCATGGACCGCGCCGTCCTCGGTGACGACCTCGACCGCCCCGGCCTTCCCGCGCACCCGGGCCACCATTGCATGTTCCAGAATTTCGACCCCTTCGGCGCGCAGAGCCTCCAATACCACTGCGGCCGCCTCGGGGTCATCCTTGCCCAGCGCCCGCGCGCCTTCGATCACCGTCACCTTGCAGCCCAGCCGGACATGGGCCTGCGCCATTTCCATGCCGATGGGTCCCCCGCCGATGATCAGCAGGTGGTCGGGCTTGTCGCGCAGGTCGAAGATGGTCTCGTTGGTCTCAAACGGCACGCCATCCAGCCCCGGGATCGGCGGCACCAGCGGGGACGAGCCCGTGGCCAGCACCACGCGACGGGCGGTGATGACGAAATCGCCGGCCTGAACCTGCCTGGGCGACAGAAAGGTCCCCCAGTCGCGAATGACGCGCACGCCGAAACCTTCGAACCGTTCCTGGCTGTCCATGGGCTCAATCTGCGCGATCACGTCCCGCACATGATCCTTGGCGGCGGCATAGTCCACCTGCGGCGCGTGGTCGGCAACGCCGAACGGCGCGGCATGGCTCTGCGCATGGGCCAGCTTGGCGCTGGCCAGCAGGGCCTTGGACGGGACGCAGCCATAGTTCAGGCAGTCGCCACCCATCTTATGCCCTTCCAGCAGGATCACGTCGGCGCCCATCTGGCTGGCCCCGGCAGCCACCGACAGGCCGCCCGACCCGGCCCCGATTACCAGGATGTCGGTCTTGAGCTCTTGCATGGATCAAAGGCCCCTTCGGCCGCGAATGAGTTTGAGGAGAATAGGCAAAGCCGCCAGCGCACACAGCCCCAGGATCGGGCCGATCACGAAAGGCTCGGTCAGCAGCGACAGGTCCGGCGTCTCGCCCCGGTCGAACACGCCACCCAGACCGACGCCGATCCAAGTATAGACGATGCCGCCCGGAATGATGCCCAGCGCCGTGGTCAGCAGAAAGTTCCGGAACTTTACCCCCACCAGCGCCGGCACCAGATTGGCGACAAAGAACGGCACCATCGGCACCAGCCGCATTAGGAACAGCACCGGGATCTCGTTCTCGCGCAACCCGTCCTTGATTCGCTTGACGGTGCCTTCCGAAGCCTCCAGCCGCGCCGTCAACGTCTCACCCAACCCCCAACGGGCCGCCAGAAAGATCGCCGAGGCCCCCACGGTTGCGGCAAATACGTTGAACACGGTGCCCGCGAACAGCCCGAACAGGAACCCGCCCGTCATCGAGGCCACGGCCGCACCGGGCAAAGAAAAGGTGACGATCAGGACGTAAACCAGGATGAAAACGCCCGCCAACGACCAGTAATTGGCATCGCGCCAGGCCAACAGCGCCTCGCGATTGTCGCGTAGGGTTTCAAAGGTCAGGTAGTCGCCCAGCGCAAAAAAGCCGACGACGGCAACCGTCAGGATCACGATCAGGGGAATATGTCGTGCCAGCCCGCTGCGCGACACCTGGGTGGTTTCGGTCATTTCGTCGTCCGGGTTCGAATGCTTCATCTGCCCCACAAGATGCGCACTTGACCCTCTGTGCAACAGGGTCCTCACGCCGGGTTGAACACGCACCGGTTCAATGTGAGAAATCCGCCATCCTCGGGCTGATTCTGAAACTTTTGCCCGGTCGCCCGACAGAATTGTTGCAAAAGGCACGAAAACCCATGCGATGGGGTTTGACTTGCCCGCCGGTTCCCAGTAGAGGACGGGCTTCGAACACCACGGGCAGGCGAATCCGCGCCGCACCCGACCGCCAAAGATTGGAGACGGAGCGATGAAACGCACCTATCAGCCTTCGAACCTGGTTCGCAAACGCCGCCACGGTTTCCGCGCGCGCATGGCCACCAAGGCCGGCCGCAAGATCCTGAACGCACGCCGTGCCCGCGGCCGCAAGTCGCTGAGCGCATAAACCGCGCGACCTTTCAGGTTTTGAACATGACGCCGCCGGAGGCCCCTGTGGATGGCACTGACCACCCCGGGGATATGCCCCCGGCGGCGTCCGTTTGCGCGCCTGCCCTGTCGGTGCTGCGCAAGCGCAGCGATTTCCTCAGGGCCGCACGGGCGCGCAGACAGGGCACGCCTTCCATGATGGTGCAGGCCCGCAAGCGCGCCCCGGATGAGGCCGAGGGCATTCGTGTCGGATTCACCTGCTCAAAAAAGGTCGGCAATGCCGTAGCCCGCAACCGGGCCAAGCGCCGCCTGCGCGAGGCGGCCCGCGCCGTTCTGCCGGACCACGGCCGGGACGGGTGGGACTATGTCCTGATCGGACGGGCCGAGGTGACCGCCGCCCGCCCTTTTGACGCCCTGCTGGACGATCTGCGCCAGGCCCTGCGCAAGATCCACAGCCCGCGCAAATGACCCTGCTTGCCCATATCCTCGCGCTGCCCGTCCGGGCTTACCGGCTGATCTTCAGCCCGTGGGTGGGGTTCAACTGCCGCTATCAGCCGACCTGCTCGGCCTATGCGCTGGAAGCGCTGGAAAAGCACGGCCCGATCAAGGGCGCATGGCTGGCCGCGCGCCGCATCGGGCGCTGCCATCCCTGGGGCGGCGACGGCTATGACCCGGTGCCCGACGACACCCCCGACGCGCCCTGATCTGACACCCCGTCACGCTTGACCCAAGGGGGGTGCGCCGCTGAACATCGGTTTCAGCAACAACTCTCCGAGGCGCCCATGTCCAGATCCAACGCCCGCCAGTCTCTGCCCACGCATGAGGTGACGAACCAACCGCCCGAGCACGGCGACGTTGACCTGTGGGCCTCTGATCCGGTTCTGCGCGATTGCGCCACGCGCGCCGGGGCACGGGCGGCCCCGCTGGCCGCCTACGGGGCCGCTCTGGGCCGAGCCGAAACGCGCGACGCCGGGCGCGACGCCAACCTGCACCCGCCCGAACTCTGCCTGTTCGACCGGGGCGGCCGCCGTCTGGACGAGGTGCGGTTCCACCCGGCCTATCATCACATGATGGATCTGAGCCAATCGGCCGGCTATGCCGCACTTGCCTGGGACGGAGCGCCGGGCGGTCACGCCACCCATGCCGCGATGGTCTATCTGGCCAGCCAGGTCGAGTCGGGCCATTGCTGCCCGCTGACCATGACCTATGCCGCCGTGCCGGCGCTGGCCGCCAATCCCGAACTGGCCGAAATCTGGCGCCCGAAACTGACCGCCGACACTTATGACCCAGCCCCCCGCCCGATCGGAGAAAAACGCTCGGCGACCTTGGGCATGGCGATGACCGAAAAACAGGGCGGCTCGGACGTGCGCGCCAATACCACCACCGCCACCCGCGACGGCGATGCCTGGCGGCTGCGCGGCCACAAATGGTTCTGCTCGGCCCCGATGTCCGACGGGTTCCTCACGCTGGCGCAGGCGCCGGGCGGGCTGACCTGTTTTCTGCTGCCCCGATGGCTGGAAGGCGAGCGCAACGCCATCCATCTGATGCGCCTCAAGGACAAGCTGGGCAACCGCGCCAATGCCTCGTCCGAGGTCGAGTTCCATGACGCGCTGGCCTATCAGCTGGGGGATGAGGGGGCCGGCGTGCGCACGATCATCGAAATGGTGCATCACACCCGGCTCGACACCGCGATGGCACCCGCCGGCCTGATGCGCGCGGCCCTGTCCGAGGCGCATCACTGGGTCAGCCACCGCAGCGCCTTTCAGCGCCGCCTGATCGACCAGCCTCTGATGCGCGCCGTTCTGGCCGATCTGGTGCTGGACTGGGAAGGCGCGCTGACCCTGGGCCTGCGCGTGGCCCGCGCCTTTGACGGAAACACCGCCGAAGACCGCGCCTTTGCCCGGATCGGGGTGGCGCTGGCCAAGTTCCTGTCGAACAAACGCTGCCCCGTCGTGGCGGTCGAGGCGATGGAGGTGCTGGGCGGCATGGGCTATGTCGAGGACACGCCGATGCCGATGATCTATCGCGAAGCGCCCCTGAACGGCATCTGGGAGGGGTCTGGCAACGTGATCTGCCTGGACATTCTGCGCAGCCTTGCGCGCGACCCGCTGGCCGCCCAGACCGTGCAGGCCGAACTGGACGCGGCAACCGGAGCCGACCGCCGTTATGACGCCGCCCTGAAGGCGCATCGCGACCGTTGGCCGACCCTGCCCCCCGAGGCCGAGGCCCGCTGGTTCGCCGAGGCCACCGCGCATCTGCTGACCGCCGCACTGCTGTTGCGCCAGGCGCCCGGTGCGGTGGCCGATGGATACATTGCCTCGCGGGTTCTGGGCGAAAGCGGGCGCATACCCGGATCAGTCTCGGGGCTGGACACTGACACCCTGCTGGGCCGGCTGGCCGGCTAGGCGGGCCTTGCCCGGTCGGCGTATCTGCGGTAGGGGCTGCGCATGTTCGACGAAGCCGACGATATCCATCCGCTGTTTGCCGGTGCGCCCTCGACCACCGAGTTCAAGAAACTGCGCAAACGCATCGTGCGCCAGACGCGCGAGGCGATCGAGCAATACGGCATGGTTGACCCGTCGGCCCACGACAAGGATGGCAAGCCGCCGCGCTGGCTGGTCTGCCTGTCCGGCGGCAAGGACAGCTATACCCTGCTGGCCGTTCTGTACGAGTTGAAATGGCGCGGCCTGCTGCCCGTGGACCTGCTGGCCTGCAATCTGGATCAGGGGCAGCCGGGCTTTCCGGCCACCGTGCTGCCCGAGTTTCTGGAACGCATGGGCGTGCCGCACCGGATCGAGTATCAGGACACCTATTCCATCGTGGTCGACAAGGTGCCGCAGGGGCGCACCTATTGCGCGCTGTGCTCGCGTCTGCGCCGCGGCAACCTGTACCGGATCGCGCGCGAGGAAGGGTGCTCGGCCGTGGTGCTGGGGCATCACCGCGATGACATCCTAGAAACCTTCTTCATGAACCTGTTCCACGGCGGCCGTCTGGCGACCATGCCGCCGAAACTGGTGAACGAAGAAGGCGACCTGTTCGTCTGTCGCCCGCTGGCCCATGTCGCCGAGGCCGACTGCGAGAAATTCGCCAAGGCGATGAACTATCCGATCATCCCCTGCGACCTGTGCGGCAGTCAGGACGGCCTGCAACGCCAGCAGGTCAAACAGATTCTGGACCAATGGGAAAAGAACAGCCCCGGCCGGCGGCAGGTGATGTTCCGCGCGCTGACCAATGCCCGGCCCTCGCACTTGCTGGATCCCAAGCTGTTCGATTTCGCAGGCCTGATGCTGGACCCCGGCAAAAACGGCGAAAATTCGGATGAAATTCCGCTTCTGCGTTAACGTCTGACTCAGAATGATTTCCTAGCCTCCGATTGGACGCAGTTCGCCCAATTGGAAGGCCGGAATCGATGCTGAAAAGGTTCTCACTCCAGAGATTTCAAAATGCTCTGCTGACCGTTCTCGCAATGCCGCAGGTACTGGCATTTGTACCCGCATCATGCCTGGCTGCTTTCTGGCTTGGCGGCGAGACTGCGTTGGTTGTTGTTGCCCTGGGATTGCCTCTCTTGTTTTCGGCTGCCCAACGGCTTCAACCGGGTGCAGGTCTTGGTTCGGCGACGCACATGCGGCCCAGGGGACTGTTACCACGTGATGTTTTCTGCGCCGAGATGGAGTACCTGCACAACACATCGCGGGCAACCGGAGAGGATTCAGCCTGCATCGTTGTGTCACTGGATGATTTCGACGATGTCGAAGAACTGCACGGCACTGCAGCAGCCGACTATGTGGCAGGGCGCTTCTGCGACCGCATTCTGGCGGTGATCCGAAGCGAGGATATTGCAACACGCCTATCTAGAAACACGTTCCTGATCGGGTTGCGGCCCTCACGGCATCTGGACCTAGAAAGCTGCATCCAAACCTCGGGCCGCATACAAAGCACGGTGGAGGAACCGATCCCTTTGGACAATGCCAGCCTCTATCTGTCCTGCTCTGCTGGATTTTGCCTGTACTCTGCCGTTGCCGATGAAGCGCCGGACGGCTGGATCGAGGCTGCTCGGGCCGCGCTGGCCGAAGCACAGCGGAACGGGCCTTCCACGATCCGCGCCTACTCCGAGGCCACGCGACGCAGATCAGTCGCCCATATCAATTTCCGCAAGGAGTTGGAGACCGCTCTGGAAACCGGTCAGATCCGCCCATGGTTTCAGCCACAGATTTCAACGGACACCGGCGACATCACCGGGTTTGAGGCCCTTGCTCGGTGGGAGCACCCTTCCAAGGGAGTTGTCGGGCCGCAGGTGTTTCTGCCTTTTGCCGAACAGGCCAAGCTGATGGACAAGCTGGGCCAGACGATCCGCCACCACGCCTTTCGCGCGATGCGTGACTGGGACTGCGCTGGTGCCGTCATTCCTCGGATCGGCATCAACTTTTCGTCGGACGAATTGCGGGACCCCTCACTTGTTGACCGGGTGCGATGGGAGTTGGACCAGTTCGACCTTTCGCCGGACCGGCTGGCCGTGGAAATCCTTGAAACCGTTTTTTCGCGCCGCCCCGATGATGTCATCACACGCAACGTGACCCAGTTGTCCAAGCTGGGCTGTTGCATCGATCTGGACGATTTCGGCACTGGTCACGCATCATTTTCGTCGATCAAACGCTTTGATGTCTCCCGCATCAAGATCGACCGGTCTTTCGTGTCCAATGCGGACCGGGATCCGTCCCAGCAGCAAATGGTCAGCGCCATTCTGATGATGGCCGAGAGGTTGAACCTTGAAACCCTGGCCGAGGGGGTGGAAACCCCCGGCGAGCACGCGCTGATGGCGCAATTGGGGTGTCACCATGTGCAAGGCTTTGGGATCGGCAAGCCGATGCCGGTCGAGCATACGCTCGACTGGATAAAGGACCGCCGCGCTAAACTGGAAGGCGCACCGCGGATTGGCCGCGAAATGGGCCGGAAATCCTGATTTCGGGGACTGGATTGCCCTACACTCACGATTTCCGGGGCGATTCCGCTTGACCTTTTGGGCTGCACTCTGTTGAACCCTGCGGTGTCTTTCACTGCTCAAGGTGGCTGTCCCAGATGGACGATCAGAACAAGAATCTCATCCTTGCAACCGCGCTTAGTTTCCTTGTGATCCTGGTCTGGTTTGTGCTGTTCCCCCCACCGGAACCGACCACAACACCTGAGCAGGCTGAAATCAGCGCCTCGGAGGGGGAAGAGATTCAGACGCCCAGCGCCGGAAGCACGACCGTCGGCGAGGCAACCGCCACCGCAGAGGAAACCCTGCCGGAAGCCACCGCGCCGCGGATTCAAATCGACACGCCGCGTCTGTCGGGTAGCCTGTCGCTTTCGGGTGGACGGATCGACGAACTGTACCTGAAGGACTACAAGGTCTCGATCGACGAAGGCGCGCCGATCGTCGAACTGCTGTCGCCCGTTGGGTCCAATTCGGCCTACTACGCCCTCTACGGGTGGGCGCCCGGTGCCGGTTTGGCTGGCTCGGAAGTGCCGGGCCCGAATACCATCTGGACGCTGGAACAGGGCGAGACCCTGTCTGTAGACAGCCCCGTAACCCTGAAATGGGAAAATGGCGCAGGCCTGACATTCCGCCGCACGATCGGTGTGGATGCGGATTACATGTTCACCGTGACCCAATCCGTCGAAAACGGCACCGGAGCCGAGGTCGGAATGGCCCCATACGGCATTCTGGCCCGCCACGGCATCGGCGAGGATGGCGATCTGCCGGGGTTGAAGAACTTCTTCATCTTGCATGAAGGTGTGATCGGCATGGCTGACGGGACCCTGTCCGAGGTGGACTATGGCGATGTCCGCGATTTCGACATCGACCCCAACGAACGGGCGCAGGCCGAGGTCTATCAGGTCAAGGAAAACGGCTGGATCGGCTTTACCGACCACTATTGGATGACCACGCTGATCCCCGATCCGGGGTCGGCTTTCAAGGCGGCCGCGAAATATGACGCGCGTCGGAAGATCTATCAGGCGGAAACGGTGTTGCCGACGATGACGATTGCCCCCGGCGAATCCGCCGAGGTTACCACCCGGCTGTTTGCCGGGGCCAAGGAATGGGAAACCATCCGCGAGTATCAGGCCCAGGGCGTTCAGAAGTTTATCGACAGCATTGACTGGGGTTGGTTCTTCTTCCTGACCAAGCCGATCTTCTGGCTGCTGCACAACATCAACGCCCTGATCGGCAACATGGGTTGGTCGATCATCGGGCTGACCCTGATCATCAAGGCAATCCTGTTCCCGCTGGCGTTCAAATCCTACGTCTCGATGGCGAAGATGAAGGAACTGCAGCCACAGATGGAAGCCCTGAAAGAAGCTGCTGGCGACGACCGCCAGAAGATGCAGCAGGGCATGATGGAGTTGTACAAGAAGGAAAAGGTGAACCCGGCCGCCGGCTGTCTGCCGATCCTGATGCAGATCCCGATCTTCTTTTCTCTCTACAAGGTGATCTTCGTCACCATCGAACTTCGGCAAGCCCCCTGGTTCGGTCCTTTCCGGGACCTGAGTGCGCCGGATCCGACCTCGATCATCAACTTCTTCGGCTGGCTGCCGTGGGCCGGACCTGAGCCGGGCACACTGATGGCGACGATTTTCATCGGCATCCTGCCGCTGCTGCTGGGGATCTCGATGTGGCTGCAGCAAAAGCTGAACCCGGCGCCCACCGACGCGACCCAGGCCATGATCTTTGCCTGGATGCCATGGGTATTCATGTTCATGCTGGGCAGCTTTGCCAGCGGGCTGGTCGTTTACTGGATCGCGAACAACACCATCACGTTCACCCAGCAATACCTGATCATGCGCAGCCAGGGCTATACGCCGGATGTGTTTGGCAACATCAAGTCGGGGTTCAAGAAAACCCCCAAGACGGACAAGAAATGACCGGACAAGTCACGCAGATCTGGCGCCATCCGATCAAAAGCCATGGCAGGGAACTCCTGCAGGAAGCCACCGTTATCCCCGGGCAGACCATGCCCGGGGATCGCGTTTGGGCGGTGGCGCATGAGATGTCCAAGGCCGACGGATCCGAGTGGGCGCCCTGCGCCAATTTCAGCCGCGGCTCGAAGGCGCCCCAGCTGATGGCGATATCTGCCGTTCTGGACGGGGATCTCGTGACCCTCAGCCACCCGGATCGGCCCGATCTGACCTTCCACCCGGACACAGAACAAGACCTGTTTCTGGAGTGGGTCCGCCCGCTGATGCCCGCCGACCGCGCCGCATCGGCACGGATCGTCCGGGTTCCTGGCCGTGGTATGACCGACAGTGACTATCCCTCGGTCAGCCTGTGCAACATGGCCTCGCACCGGGCGGTCGAGCAGCGTCTGGGCCGCGAACTGTCGATCTGCCGCTGGCGTGGCAACATCTGGTTCGATGGCCTTCCTCTGTGGGAAGAATTCGATTGGCTGGATAAGGATGTGCAGATCGGCGAGGCCGTATTTCACGTCCGCGAACGGATTACGCGCTGCATGGCAACGACTGCGAACCCCGACACCGGAGTGCGGGACGCGGATACGCTAGGCGCTCTGCGCAGCTGGGACCATCAGGATTTCGGAGTATACGCCGAAGTCATTCGCCAAGGCACGATCCGCCCCGGAGACAAGGTGCAGGTTCTATGACAGCTCTGCCATTTCCTCTGGCGGCCGATCCCGACGAGCAGGCAAAAGAGGCCGGCCGCAAGCTGTTTGCCGGACCGTCCGAATTCGTCAAGGGCGTCGTGGCCATGAACGGCCTGCCCGCCCCCGACCGGCTTGAGGTCTGTTTCGCCGGCCGCTCGAACGTGGGCAAGTCCAGCCTGATCAACGCTCTGACCGGCACCAAAGGGTTGGCCCGCGCCTCGAACACGCCCGGCCGCACGCAAGAGATCAACTTCTTCACTCAGGGCCCCGACCTGTATCTGGTTGACCTGCCCGGCTATGGCTATGCCAATGCGCCGGTCAAAGTGGTCGAAAAATGGCAACGCCTGCTAAAACAGTATCTGAGCGGGCGGCAGACCCTGCGCCGGGCCTTCGTGCTGATCGATTCCCGCCACGGCGTGAAACCCGTGGATGACGAGATCATGAAGCTGCTGGACACCAGCGCCGTGACCTTTCAATGCGTGATGACCAAGGCCGACAAGGTCAAGGCCAAGGACCGCGAAAAGATTCTGGAACAGGTGCGGGGCGCCCTGTCCAAACACCCCGCTGCCTATCCCGAGATCGTGCTGACCTCGTCCGAGAAGGGCGACGGCATCCCGACGCTGCGTTCGATCATCGCCAATCTGGAATGATGCTGCTGATGCGCGTCATATCGGTGCTGACGCTGGTTGCCGTGATGGTATCCGGTGCAATCCCGATGGGCTGGATGCCCACGCGCAACTCGGACGGGGCGATCCTGATGGTGATCTGCACCGGCGATGGCCCGGTCGAGCGCTGGATCAACCCGGGCGAGGAGGCCCCGGACCACGACAACACCGACGAACGCAGCGCCTGCCCCTATGGCGGAGTGAGTCTGGCAACCCAATTGCCCGAACCTGGCGCAGTGTTGCCCGCCGACTGGCCGATTTCTGCGCGTTGGGCGCATGTGGAGTTCACCCATCGCAGCGCCGGATTCCACGCCCGGTATGATGCCCGGGGTCCGCCCCACCTCTCCTGAAACCGTGAACAAGACCTGAAACCTCGGCCGACCGGCCGGGGATGTTCCGAATTTCTGGAGACTGAAATGGCACAAGACAGCCAAACCGGGATCGCGCAGGCGGCCCGGCGCGAGCACGCGCAAAAATTCTATAGGGCCGCCTGGCGGTGGCACTTCTATGCGGGGCTTTTTGTTGTCCCCTTCCTGATCATCCTGGCGGTGACTGGCCTGATGATGATGTTCATTACCCAATCCGATGGCCGCGACGGAGAAAAGATCGCGGTCGAGATCACGGGCCAGGCGATGCCCGCATCCGAAATGGCCGATCTAGTGCAGGCCCGCGTTCCGGGCCGCGTGGTCGAATGGATCGGCCCCAAGGCGCCGGATCTGGCAACCGTGTTCCGAGTCAAGGCCGAAACCGGCCAGCGCATGGTGGCGATCGACCAGTATTCCGGCGAGGTGATCCAGGTCTGGGACCGTCGCGCGGGGTGGTACGATCTGGCCGACAGCATCCACTCCACCCTGCTGATGGGCGATACCGGCGATCGCATTCTGGAAATCGCGGCCGGGATGGCGCTGCTGCTGGTGTTTACCGGCCTTTACATGTGGTGGCCGCGCGGGAACGTTGTGGCGGCCCTGTTGCCTGACCTGCGGGCGCGGGGCCGGGCCCTGTGGAAATCGCTGCACGCGGTCACCGGGTTCTGGATGTCGCTGCTGCTGGTCGGGTTCCTGATCTCGGGCATGTCTTGGACCGGGATCTGGGGCGGCAAATTCGTACAGGCCTGGAGCAGCTTTCCGGCCGAGAAATGGGACGACGTCCCACTGTCGGACGATTTGCATGCCAGCATGAACCACGGCAGCCAGAACGACGTGCCCTGGGCGCTGGAACAGACGCCGATGCCGGCCTCGGGCTCGGAGTCGGGCGTGGCCGGGGTACCGGCGGGCGTTCCGGTCAATATCGATGCGATGGTTGCGCTGGGTGAGTCCCTGGGCATGCAGAACCGGTTCCGCGTCGCCTATCCCAACGGTGACACGGGCGTCTGGACCCTGAACCGCGACAGCATGAGCGGCGATTCGACCGACGCCACCGAGGATCGCACCGTCCATATCGACCAGTACACCGGCAGGATCCTGGCCGACGTGCGGTTTCAGGACTACTCGCTGATGGGCAAGGCAATGGCGGTGGGCATTCCTCTGCATATGGGTCTGGCGGGTCTGTGGAACTTTGTCCTGAACGTGGTGTTCTGCCTGTCGGTGATCTTTGTCTGCGTGTCCGGCGTGGTCATGTGGATCAAGCGGCGGCCCTCCGGCGCCAGCCGTCTGGCGGCGCCGCCGATGCCGGCCGAGATGCCCTTGTGGAAGGGCGCGGTGCTGGTCGGGCTGTTCACGGCCATGGCCTTTCCGCTGGTCGGGCTGACGCTGCTTGCGGTGCTGGCCGTCGACCTGCTGGTGTTCAGCAACATACCCGCGGTTCGGCGCGCATTCAACTGACCGTTTCGGGCGGTGCCCCTGTGGTGCCGCCCGTCTGCGTGGCGCGACAGCGTCCCCCTTTTGGCGCGCCACGCAACAAAACCTGTGGCCAGCCCGTTCCGGGCTTGGCAGGTCCGGCCAAAGGCCCTAACAGGGAAGGCCAGAGGGACGACAGCCATGAAGAAACAGGACATGAACCGGGATTGGATAGCCACCGCCGCCACGCTCAACAGCGCCCTGCCCTATCTGCAGCGCTATGACGGGGCGATCGTCGTGATCAAGCTGGGCGGGCACGCCATGGGCAGCGACGAAGCGATGGAGAGCTTTGCCCGCGACGTGGTGCTGATGCGTCAGGTCGGCGTGAACCCGGTGGTCGTGCATGGCGGCGGGCCGATGATCAACGCGATGCTGGACAAGCTGGACATCCAGTCGGACTTCGTGAACGGCAAGCGCGTCACCGATGCCGCCACGGTCGAAGTGGTCGAGATGGTTTTGTCCGGCGTGGTCAACAAGCGCATCGTGCAGGCCATCAATGCCCAGGGTGGAACGGCCGTCGGCCTGTCGGGCAAGGATGCCAACCTGATGACCTGTGAGCAGACCGATGCGTCGCTGGGCTATGTCGGCACGCCCGCCGAAATGAACCCCAAGATCCTGCACGACCTGTTCTCGCACGACGTAATCCCGGTGATCGCTCCGCTGGGAGCGGGCCGCAATGGCGAGACGTTCAACGTGAACGGTGATACCGCTGCCGGAGCGATTGCCTCGGCGCTGAAGGCCGACCGCCTGCTGCTGCTGACCGACGTATCGGGCGTCAAGAACGCCGCCGGAGAGGTCGTGACCGAACTGAAGGCGGGCCAGATCCGGGAAATGACCCGCGACGGCACCATTGCCGGCGGTATGATCCCTAAGACCGAAACCGCGCTGGACGCGCTGCACAGCGGCGTGCGCGCCGTGGTCATTCTGGACGGCCGTGCCCCCAATGCCGTGCTGCTGGAATTGTTCACCGAACATGGTGCGGGGTCTCTGATCCGCCCCGACTGAAGCGAGCAAGCCCGCCCTTGCAGTTCACATTCACATGCTTAGGTTTGAATGCATGGAGCGTGAACTCATCATCCGCTTGGGCATCTTTCTGACGCTGTTTCTGACCTTCGCGTTGGCCGAAAGGCTTGCCCCGCGCCGCCCGCTACGCGTGCCTCGATCGCGCCGCTGGCTGACCAACCTGTCGGTCACCCTTTTGAACACACTGACACTGCGGGCGATGGCGATCGGGTTCCCTTTGCTGGCGGTCGGGGCGGCCTTGGATGCCGGCCGGTTGGGCGTCGGAGTTTTCAACACTCTGGACTGGCCCAAATGGGTCGAGGTCACCTTTTGTGTCCTGGTGCTGGATTTCGCCATCTGGGCGCAACATCTGATCACCCACAAGGTACCGATCCTGTGGCGTCTTCATCGTGTGCACCACGCCGACCGGGATATGGATGTCACCACGGCCGTTCGCTTTCATCCGGTCGAAATCGCCTTGTCGATGGGTCTGAAGATCGGTCTCGTCTACCTGCTGGGACCCAGCGCGCTGGCGGTCATCCTGTTCGAAGTCCTGCTGAACGGCACCGCTTTGTTCAACCATTCGAACATCCGCCTGCCCTCCGCCGTGGATGCCACCATGCGCCGAATACTGGTCACACCGGACATGCACCGGGTCCACCATTCGGTGCTGCGCAGGGAACATGACAGCAATTATGGCTTTGCATTATCCATCTGGGATCGTTTGATGGGGACGTATGTGGCACAGCCCGAGGCCGGCCACGACGACATGACGGTGGGGCTGGAATGGCAGGACGATCGACCGACGAAGCTGGGGTGGAGCCTCGCTCTGCCGTTTCGGCGCAAGTGACCTATGATAAAGTGGTGGCCACATCCGAGACCGCGGGCCTGATCGTTATGGGCGCGCAACACCCGCACGTAAGTGGCGCCAAACAATTAAATGGTGGCACGCTTATTCTGCTCGGGGCAGGCAGCAGCTTTTGGCCGGTCCTCACCGCTTCGGCCGAGTGGTTGGACGGCAAGCCGGATCCGGTCGACCGTTGGTCGCTCCGAGTGGTC
Organism: Ruegeria sp. CI5; assembly: GCF_056536885.1. Lineage (NCBI taxonomy): Bacteria > Pseudomonadati > Pseudomonadota > Alphaproteobacteria > Rhodobacterales > Roseobacteraceae > Ruegeria > Ruegeria sp. CI5. Next base: position 33,802 of record NZ_JBQFQN010000008.1, on the reverse strand, counting down.
GGCACTCTTGCAGAAAACCTGCGCGCCCAGGCGTGGTATCCATTCGGCGGCCCCCCGTATGCGCCATTCATAGATTGGGCGTTGAAATCGGGACGTACGTTTCAAAGCCCGGTGGGCGCGCTGGTGCATGACACGGTTGGAATGATGATTTCATTGCGTGGAGCCCTGCATTTTGATCACGAGTTCGACATTCCTGTCGCAGACAACCGGTCGCCATGTATCAATTGCCCTGCGCCCTGCGCATCGGCCTGCCCGGTTGGGGCCTTGAACGCTAAGACGTTCTACGACGTCGACGCCTGCCACGGCTACTTGAGAACTCCGCCTGGTCAGGCCTGCAAGACACAGGGATGCGCGGCCCGGCTGGCCTGTCCGCTCAGCGCGGGGGCCGGACGTCGGGCCGAGCAATCCGCCCATCACATGAAAGCCTTTCACCCGGAATGACCTGCACGCTTATCCTGACCCGCCACGCAAAATCCAGTTGGGACCATCCCGGCCTGCCCGATCATGACCGACCGTTGAACAAGCGCGGCCGAGCCTCCGCCTCCGCCATCGGCGATTGGCTGCGGCGCAAGGGGTACTTGCCAGACGAGGTCCTGAGTTCTTCATCCGAACGCACGCGTGAGACCTGGCTTCGGATGGGGCTGAGTGCGTCCAACATCCGGTTCCTCTCCGAACTCTATCATGCCTCGCCCGATCAGATCCGGCAGGCGCTGTACAGGGCAACGGGTCAAACGGTCCTGCTGCTGGGCCACAATCCGGGGATCGCGGAATTCGCGGAACGTATTGCTCAGTTTGCACCGAAGCACCCGCGGTTCCTCGACTATCCGACCTGTGCGACCACGGTTCTTCGTTTTGATCTGTCGGACTGGTCCGGAATAGGTTGGCACGGCGGCCAGGTGATCGAATTCGTCACGCCGCGCGCGTTGCTGGAATGAAAAAAGGGCGGGGTGATCCCGCCCTTTCCAACGTCGCTTTCAACCCGCCTCAGTGACCCAGAATCTGGCTGAGGAACAGCTTGGTGCGTTCGCTCTGCGGGTTGTTGAAGAACTCTTCCGGCTCGTTCTGTTCAACGATCTGACCGGCATCCATGAAGATCACGCGGTTCGCCACCTGGCGGGCAAAGCCCATCTCGTGCGTCACGCAGAGCATGGTCATGCCTTCCTCGGCCAGCTCGATCATCGTGTCGAGCACCTCTTTGATCATCTCGGGGTCCAACGCCGATGTCGGCTCGTCGAACAACATGATCCGCGGCATCATGCACAGCGAGCGGGCAATCGCCACACGCTGTTGCTGACCACCGGACAGCTGTCCCGGATACTTCAACGCCTGATCGGGGATCTTCACCTTCTCAAGGAAATGCATCGCGCGCTCTTCGGCCTCTTTCTTGGGCGTTTTACGCACCCAGATCGGGGCCAGCGTGCAGTTCTCCAGAATGGTCAGATGCGGGAACAGGTTGAAGTGCTGGAACACCATGCCAACCTCGGACCGGATCTTGTCGATGTTTTTCAGATCGTTCGACAACTCGGTGCCGTCCACCACGATCTTGCCCTGCTGGTGTTCTTCCAACGCGTTCAGGCAGCGGATCAGAGTGGATTTGCCCGACCCCGACGGCCCCGCGATCACGATCCGCTCGCCCTGATTGACGGTCAGATTGATGTCGCGCAGCACGTGGAAGGACCCGTACCACTTGTTCATGTTTGTGATTTCGATGGCGACCTCGTCGCTCACCTGCATTTTAGAGCGGTCAATTTCGCGGTCGATTGCAAGTTCAGACATGTGTTGAACTCCTTAGTGATGGTCCGTGGCAAGGCGACGCTCGAGCCACTGGGAATATTGAGAGATGCCGTAGCAGACGACGAAGAACAGAAGCGCGGCAAAGCCCAGAAGCTCCCAATAGACGCCGTTCCATTCGGTCGACGCCAGGATGGGACCCCGGATCATGCCCACCAGATCGAACATCGAGATGACCGAAACCAGCGTTGTATCTTTGAACAGACCAACGGCCACGTTCACGATACCAGGGATTGAGATCTTCAAGGCCTGCGGCAGGATGATCAGACGCATCGCCTGCGGGTAGTCCAGACCCAGACTGTCTGCTGCCTCATACTGACCGCGCGGAAGCGCCGCCAGACCGCCGCGGATCACCTCGGCGATGTAGGCGGCAGAGAACATGGTGATCATGATCACGACGCGCAGGAACAGGTCGACCGTGCTGTCAGGCGGGAAGAAATAAGCCAGCATCACCGAAGCCACGAACAGCAGCGTGATCAAAGGCACGCCACGGATGAATTCGATGAAGATGACGCAAACCCACTTGATCAGCGGCATATCGGACTGACGACCCAGAGCCAGTGCAATACCCAAGGGCAAGGACAGTGACACACAGGTCACGCCCAGCATCAGGTTCAGCATAAAACCACCCAGGTCACGGCTGGGCACCGCAGTCAGCAGCGCACCTTCGTTGGCGTCTTCGGGAATGAGTGCCCCGCCGACATTCCACACGACCAGCGCCACGACAATGGCCCCAAAGAACCCGGCTGCAAAGCTGTTGCGGCCAAATTTCTGGAACACCACGCCTGCCGCGACACAGCCCAGCAGGGCCACGATGGGCACCATGATGGTTCCACCCCAAATCAGCCAGAAAGCGATAAACGGGTAGAGCGCCGTAAACAGCAGCAACTTACGAGGCAGGTCGAAGAACAGAACAGGTGCCACAGCGACCAGCATCAGCACAAACGCCAAGTTCGGGCGCCAATACGCTTCTACTGGATATTTGAACCCGTAGATCAGTTGATGCCAGCGTTCGGTCAGAACTGCGAAACAGGCCCCGGTCTTGCCGTCCAGAATCTCGCGGCATTGCGCCAGAGAGTCCGCATTCCAAACGCCGTTCAGAATCCACGGCAAGGTGTTCTTGAGAAGCACATAGATCAGCAGAATCGACAGAAGGGTGAGGATCGTGTTTGTGACGCCCGAGAACAGGTTCTCGCGCAGCCATTTGACGATACCCGTCTGGTTTGCCGGCGGAGGCGACGGAGGAATGGTGCCGTCGGCCACAAATGCGATCGGATTTGTTGTTTGATCAGCCATGGCTCAGCGCTCCTTCAACTTGACGGATGCGTTGTAGATGTTCATCGCCATCGAAATCAGCAGCGAGGCTGTCAGATAGAACAGCATCAGCAGCAAGACGCACTCGATCGCGCGACCGGTTTGGTTCAGCGTGATGCCACCCAGCGTTGCGGTGATATCCGCATAGCCGACTGCAATCGCCAGAGACGAGTTCTTGGTGATGTTCAGATATTGCGAGATCAACGGCGGGATGATGACCCGCAGCGCCTGAGGCAGGATCACAAGATTCATGATCCGACCGGGACGCAGGCCCAGCGCGGCCGCAGCCTCGGTCTGACCTTTTGAAATCGCCTGAATACCCGCACGTACGTTTTCTGCGATGAAGGCGCCGGTATAGATCGACAAAGCGAACCACAATGCGATCAGCGGACCGCCGACCTTGATACCACCGCTGAAGTTGAAACCTTTCAGAGCGGGGACATCCCAGGTCAGGCCCATCAAAATCATCAGCAGTGCAAAAGGCACGAGCCAAACTGCAAGTTTCACAAGGCCGGTCTTTGGACGCTCGCCCGTCTGTTCCTGTTTGAGCGTGGCGCGTTTCTCAATTTCACGAGACGCAAACCAGGAAGCGACCAAAACCGCGATGACCAGCAGCCAATTCAGAAAGGTCGAACCGAACAGCCCATTCGCAAACTCGGGGCGCGGGACATAGACGCCGCGGTTGGTAAAGGCGAACAGATCAAACAGCATGCTGGATGTTGGGTTATCGCCCCGGAACTCCCTCGGTCCCGGCAGAACGGCTGTCATGATCGTGAAGATGATGATGATCCAGATCAGAACCGGAATATTCCGGAAGATTTCCACGTAGACCGCCATCAGCTTGGATACGAGCCAGTTGTTTGACAGGCGTAAAACACCTGCGATCACGCCAAACACCGTCGCAGTGATACAAGCCAGGAATGCAACCAAAAGCGTGTTGAGAATGCCGACGACAGCCGCACGCCCATGCGAGGACTGGCTGTCATATTCGATCAAACGCTGGTTGATGTCATACCCGGACGGATCGCCCAGGAAAGAATAGGAAATGTTGAGCCCTGCGGCCCTAAGGTTCTGGATCAGGTTGTTACCAAGATACCAGATGCTGAGCGCAATAACGATTGCCGCGATCACCTGAAATGTAAGAGAGCGATAGCGTGTATCGTTTATGAGCATCGACAACCGAAAGTCAGCCTTCGGTGGGTCAGTCATAGTCGACATATTTTGGGATCCCCGTGCTTTTCGGACGCTTCCTTCCCGGCAGGGTTTTCCCCGCTCCCGAGCAGCCCGTAGCATTCTGTTCTGCGAAAAAGGGCGCAGGTTACCCTGCGCCCTTTTCCGTGGATTTTAGCGGAACGGCGGCGAGTACAGCAGACCACCATCGGTCCACTGTGCGTTCAGACCGCGTGCCAGACCGATCGGGGTTTCCTCACCGATGTTCTTGGCAAACACTTCGCCGTAGTTACCACCCGCCTTGACGGCGCGCATGGCCCACTGTGCGTCCAGACCCAGCATCTCGCCCAGGGTGCCTTCGCTACCCAGCAGACGGTTGATTTCCGGGTTCTCGGTGCCTGCAGCCATCTCGTCGATGTTCGCAGAGGTGATGCCCAGCTCTTCGGCCGAGATCAGGGCGTTCAGGGTCCAGCGAACGATGTCGCCCCACTCGTTGTCGCCGTGACGGACCAGCGGGCCCAGCGGCTCTTTCGAGATGATTTCGGGCAGCAGAACGTGATCACCGGGGTTTTCGAACGTGGCGCGGGTTGCGGCCAGGCCCGAAGCGTCGGTGGTGTAAACGTCACAGGCACCTGCCAGGTACTGCTGCTGCGCTTCGGCGTTGGTTTCGATCGGAACCGGCTCGTAGCTGATGTTGTTCGAGCGGAAGAAGTCCGCCAGGTTCAGCTCGGTGGTGGTGCCGGTCTGGATGCAGACAGTGGCGCCGTCCAGTTCCTTGGCCGAGCTGACGCCCAGTGCCTTGGGAACCATGAAGCCCTGACCGTCGTAGTAGTTCACACCCACGAATTCGAACTTCAGGTCGACGTCGCGGCTGAAGGTCCAGGTGGTGTTGCGGGCCAGCATGTCAACTTCGCCCGAAGCCAGAGCGGTAAAGCGGGTCTTGCCGGTGGTGGGAACGAATTCAACAGCGTTCGCGTCACCCAGAACGGCGGCGGCTACTGCGCGGCATACAGCAACGTCAAAGCCCTGCCATTCGCCATTCGCGTCAGGTGCAGCAAAGCCAACCAGACCGGTGGTTACACCGCAGTTCAGCTTGCCGCGCGCTTTGACGTCGTCCATGGTTCCTGCCGCGGCCGCGCCGGCAGCAAGACCGGCAATCGTCGCCGCGCCCAAGATTACGGATTTTTTCATTTTTACCTCTTCCTGATTTCCCGCCCCATCCCGGGACGGATCTTGTCCGACACACAAAGGTAGCCGGATAGGTTACCCCAAAGGTGTCTCCCCTTTAGTGCGCCCGAGTTTGGGCGCATTCATAAACAAACGTCAAGGGTCGGATCAGTGAAAACGATATGTTCCCGGCAAGGCAACTGCCCAAGCCTCTCAAATCAGGACCAGAAAGGCTCAAACCGATAGATCGTAGAAGGTTTTCGCGTGCAAAAAGGCGATCTTCTTCAGTTCGGCGGCTTGGACCGCCTCGTCGTCATCGCCCCATTGCTCGGCCTGCCACGATTCATCCAGCCGAGAAATGCGCCATATCTCGTCCGGGTTGCGCCAGTTTTGGGCAGCAGCAAAACCCAGAATCAACGAACCCGACAGACTCACAAGGTCGTGAAACGCCGCCAGACGGAACGCGTCCAGGTCGTGAACCTGCCGACGCAGCCGGTCCAGTGCCTCGGGGGCCTGAGGCTGATGCCGTACGCCTTCGACCGGGATCAGTCTGGCGCCCAGCGTTTCCGCGGCCCAGTCCAGCGCGGGGTCCCATTCGCGGCGCTGACGTTCGATCAGGGCTTTCGGGTGGGTTGCGCGATAGCACAGCAGGTCCGAATCGCCATAGTCCGACAACATGTCGGCAACTTCCGCGTGCTGATGCTGCACCTTGTCGATTGCCGCGTTGGCCGAGCGGGTGAAGGGCATCGCCGCCGGATCGATTTCCTTTTCCTGCGCGTCCCACTCGCGGGCCACCGCCTCGGCCATGGCCCGGGTGGGCAGGACCAGAGCAGCCTTGGCCGGTGTCCGCACCCGGCGGCCATCCAACTCGACGGTAAAACCGCTATCGGTCGCGACCACGGCACTGGCTGTCCAAAAGCGTTTCGGTTTCCACTCACTCATATCGTTATCCCCAGACTGCGGTCAGGACGCCGGGCAGCTGCTCGAACCGGTCGATCACCGCTGACGCCGCTCTCAGCTGCGACCGATCATGATAGCCCCAGCCTACGCCGATCCCCGCAACCCCGGCGGCCCGCGCCATTTCCATGTCAAAGCTGGTGTCGCCGATCATCACCGCATCACCGGCCGAAACCCCTGTTTCAAAAAGCGCCGTTTCGATCATCGAGGGATGCGGCTTGGATGGATGATGGTCCGCCACCTGACGGGTAACGAAGACAGAATCCAACCCGTGCGCCTCGAGCAAGGCATCCAACCCCCGCTGCGATTTACCCGTCGCCACGCCCAGAAGGATCTCGGGCACGGCCTGCAACAATCCGATAACCTCGCGCGCGCCGGGATAGAGCGGTGAACTTGCCGCCCCCATCTCAAGCCGATGAGCGTGATACGCCTCTTTGTAACCCTCGACCAACCGGTTTTGAGTTGCCTGTGACTGATCCGGCGCGAGGCGTGCGATTGCAATCGGTAAGGACAGCCCCACGATCGACAGTATCGCCGCGCGATCCGGCACCGGAAGGGACAGAGCCTGAAAACTGGCGGTCATGGCCGACACGATGCTGGCCTGGCTGTCCACCAGCGTGCCGTCGACATCGAACAGAACCAGGCGCAGAGGCGCGGTCATTGCAACTCCTCAAACGGATCTGCAGCCGCCAGGTCCTCGGTCCAGCCCAAGGTATCCCAGCTGTCCTTCATGTGCGGTGGCAGCGGAGCGTTGATCGTGACCTGCTTGCCGGTTATCGGATGCTTGAACGACGCGGTTCGGGCGTGCAGGTGCAGCTTTTTGCTGATGACCCCGCCCAATTGCGCGCCCCAGCCATCGCCCAGGTTCTCCTGGCCCGAGCCGCCATATTTCCCGTCACCGATGATCGGGTGCCCGATGGCCGCCATGTGCGCGCGCAGCTGGTGCGTGCGGCCGGTGACGGGCTCCATCGCCACCCAAGATGCGCGCCCCGCCACCCGATACAGCGTGGCATAAAGCGTGTGCGCCCGCTTGGCACCCGGCGTGCTGTCGATCTCGTTCAGGTGGACGGCGATCATCTTTTCGCCCTCGCCCTGCTTGCCATGACCGGGGGCCTTGACCAGCCCGGTCTTGATCTCGCCCAGATACGGCGTCGGCACGCCGGCCACCAGTGCCCAGTAGATCTTGCGCGTGTTGCGATGCCGGAAGGCGGCGGTCAGCCCCTTGGCCGCTTCGCGCGTACGCGCCATCAGCAGCACGCCCGAGGTGTCCTTGTCGAGCCGGTGCACCAGCCGCGGGTTCTCGTCATAGCCAAAGCGCAGTGCCTCGGCGAGGCCATCCACATGCCGGGCCTGACCGCTGCCGCCCTGAACGGGCAGGCCGTGGAGTTTGTTCAGCGCCAGCACGTGGTCGTCGCGATAGATCACGCAGGACTGGATCATTTTCGCATCGGCATCGGTCACGCGGGGGCGGGCCGGGGCCGGTTTGTGATCCGGGTCCGGCAGGGGCGGCACGCGCACCACCTGCCCCGCCTGCAACCGCGTCGAGCCCTTGACCCGCCCGCCGTCCACGCGCAGTTCGCCCTTGCGGCACATCTTTTCGATCCGGCCTTGGCTCACATGCGGGAACAGGCGCCGCAACCAGCGGTCCAACCGTTGGTCGCCGTCGCCCGGCTCGACCGTGATCATCTGTACGCCGCTCATGCCAATACCCCTTGCGACCGGATGCTGCGCGCCCGGAAAATCGCCCGTGTCAGTGCCTCAGAAAACATCCGCGTCTGTCGCGCGCCGCAAGGCAAGAGTCAAGCAGGCTCACGGGTTCGCGGGCCAAGGCCGTTCAGATATCGGTGAAATCCCCGTGCCGCCCGGTCCCATCGCGGAACCGAGCCGCGCCGGATGTGCCCTCGCGGCGGATGGCGTCCAGCCCGTTGGCCCATTCGACCTTCAACGCCTCGCGCATCGGCATCCCCCGGGTTTCGATGATCGAGCGGCGGTCGGCGCGGACGGCCTCCTGCGGGAACCGGGCAATCGCGTGCGCCATCGCTTCGGCCGCCTTGCGGGTATCACCCTGCGGCACGATTTTCTCGGCCAGCCCGATCCGTTCGCACTCGTCAGCCTTGACCTTGCGCCCGGTCAGCGCGATCTCAAGCGCCTTGCCCTGCCCGACCAGCCGTGGCAGCCGCACCGAACCGCCATCCATCAGCGTGATCCCCCAGCGGCGGCAATAGACGCCCATATAGGCGTCCTCGGCCATCACCCGGATGTCGCACCACAGGGCCAGTTCCATGCCGCCGGCAACAGCGGCGCCTTCGATCGCGCCGATGACCGGCTTTGACAGCTCCAGCCGCGATGGGCCCATCGGCCCCAGCAACGACGGCGCTGCCCCGATCGGAAAGGAGTGCTTGTCGAAATACGGCTCGCGCAGGTCCGGGTCGGACAGCGTGGCTGCCATCTTGAGGTCCCAGCCCGCGCAGAAATTACCGCCTTTGCCCCAGAACACGGCGGCTTTGGCCGCGCTGTCCTCGAAGGCAATGAAGGCCTCGGCCAAGGCGGCTGCATGTTCGGCATCCACGGCGTTTCTGGCCTGGGACCGGTCGTGGATGATGGTCCACACGTCGTCTGTCTTGTCGATGGAAACGGTCATCTGCGCTCCTCCCTGGCGGCATGTTACCTCAGGGAAACCCGGGCCCACCTTGAGTGTCGCGCAAAACGCGACGGCACGGCCTGATCTGACCTTGCGTCACGACCCCTTGCGTTGACTGCGCAGTTTCGAAAAGTAGTCCAGACGCTTTTTCAACTCGCGCTCGAACCCGCGTTCGACCGGTTGGTACAGAACTGGCCGCTTCATGGTCTCGGGAAAGTAGTTCTGCCCCGAGAACCCGTCCTCGGCATCATGATCATAGGCATAGCCCGCGCCATAGCCCTGATCCTTCATCAATCTGGTCGGCGCATTCAGGATGTGTTTGGGCGGCGGCTCGCTGCCCGACTGTTTGGCCAAGCGCATCGCGGCCTTGTAGCCCACATAGGCCCCGTTGGATTTGGGCGCCAGCGCCAGATAGACGACCGCCTGCGCCAGCGCCAACTCACCCTCGGGCGACCCGAGCCGCTCGTACACCTCCCAGGCATGCAGGCAGATCGACTGGGCCTGCGGGTCGGCCAGACCGATATCCTCGACCGCCATCCGGGTGATGCGGCGAGCCAGGTACCGCGGATCTTCGCCCCCGGTCAGCATCCGGGCGAACCAGTACAGCGCCGCATCCGGGTCGGACCCGCGCACCGATTTGTGCAGCGCCGAGATCAAATTGTAGTGCTCGTCCCCCGACTTGTCGTATTTCGCGGCGCGACGCATCAGGCGCTTGGCCAACGCGTCGGGGTCCAGCGGCGCGTCCACCGACCAGGCCGCGATCTGTTCGATCAGGTTCAACAGCGCCCGACCGTCTCCATCCGCCATTTCCTGAAGCGCATCACGGGCGGCGGGGGTCAGAGGCAGCGCCTTGCCCAGCTCTTTTTCGGCACGCTGCGTCAGGCGTTCCAGATCGGCCAGCCCCAGCCGTTCCAGCACCAGCACCTGCGCGCGGCTGAGCACGGCGGCATTCAACTCGAACGAAGGGTTTTCCGTGGTCGCGCCCACCAGAAGGATCGTCCCGTCCTCCATATGCGGCAGGAACCCGTCCTGCTGGGCCTTGTTGAAGCGATGGATCTCGTCCACGAACAACAGCGTCCCCTTGCCGTTCCGCCGCCGCAACTTGGCAGCCTCGAACACCTTCTTGAGGTCGGGAACGCCGGTGAAGATCGCGCTGATCTGTTCGAAATGAAGGTCGGTTTCCTTGGCCAGCAACCGCGCGATGGTGGTCTTGCCCACCCCCGGCGGCCCCCAGAAGATCAGGCTGGACAGGCTGCCCGACGCCAGCATCACCCCCAGCGGCGCCTCTGGGCCCAGAACCTGTTGCTGTCCGATCACCTCGGACAACGCCTGGGGCCGCAGCCGGTCGGCCAGCGGGCGGTTCGGGGCCGGCTCGGAGGACTGGTCTTCGGTGTCGAACAGGTCACTCATGCCGTCAGAGCCTGAACCGCAACGACACAGGCTTGCCACCGCGCACCAGATCGATCTGCACCCGCCGCCCCGGGTCGCGCAGCGCCCGAACGATGTCGCGCGGGCGTTCAGCCTGTCGCCCGTTCACGGCATTAATGACATCGCCGGGCCGCAAGCCGGCCCGAGCACCATATGGGCCGGGGTCGACCACGACCACCCCGGTCTGCGACAGAAGCAGGCCCATCTTGGCAATCATTGCCGGGTTGATGCGCGCAACCGTCATACCCGGCAGAACCGTGCGATCGTCCAGAGTGGTTTCCTCGGCCGGAGGCGTCTCGGGCGCGGGCACCAGATGGACGGCGACCTCAGCGCGCTCGCTGCCGCGGAGCCGGGTCAGAACGGATGTCCCGCCAACACCCGCCACAGACATGCGGAACTTCATCTCAGCCGGAGAATTCACCTCTTCGCCGTCCACATGCGTGACGATGTCGCCAACCCGCAAGCCGGCTTCGGCCAACGGGCTAAGCGGATGGAGATCCGAGATCACAACGCCTTGCGGCAGCGAAAGCCCAAGGGATTCGGCGATGTCTGCGCTCATGGTCTGTCCGGCCATACCCGCCCAAGGGCTGACGAAACCTTCGTTTCCTTCCTGGGCCTGCCGCAGAAACTCTGCGACCAGATTGGCCGGAATGGCGAAGCCAATCCCATTGGACCCACCCGACCGCGTCAGGATCGAGGTGTTGATGCCGATCAGGTCACCATTCACGTCGATCAGGGCACCGCCGGAATTGCCCGGGTTGATGGGCGCGTCTGTCTGGATGAAATAGCCCCGTGCATTGCCGGTGGCGGTGCCAGACCGCGCCAGCCCCGAGATGATGCCAGACGACACGGTCTGCCCGACGCCGAACGGGTTGCCGATGGCCAAGGCCAACTCCCCCACCTCGACAAGGTCAGAATCCCGCAGACGCAGGAACGGCAGTCCTTGAGCATCCTGCAGGCGCAGGATGGCGATGTCGCTTTCCTCGTCGCCCAGAACGACCTCGGCCTGGAACTCGCGACGATCCGTTGTCACGACCCGGATCTCGGTCGCGGTGCCGACAACGTGATAGTTCGAGACGACATAGCCGTCCTCGGTCAGGATGACGCCCGACCCCAGCGAGTTTTGAACCCGCGGCCGCGGTGCACCGAACCCACCGCCGAAAAAGTCGCGAAAGAACGGATCCGTGAAAATCGGGCTGCTGCGCCCAGGCCGGACGATCTTGGCATAGATGTTCACCACCGCCGGGGCAGCCTTTTTGACCACCGGGGCAAAACCCATGGAAATCTCGACCTGTGACTGAGGAACCCGTGTCTCGGCACCGGCATGGGTGGCCAGTGTCATCAGGCATACGGCCAGGATCGTGCGTATCATGACAGCTCCGTTCATCATCCGCCGAAGATATGCGGAGGTCGGCACGCGAATGCAATAGAGCACGCGAAACCTTGCCGCTGCCATGTCCGCCGCAAGCGTGGCGATCCATAAGAAAAAGCCCCTGACCGGGACATCCGGACAGGGGCCATGAAACGGCAATGCAGCCGGTTCTTATTCTTCGTCAACGTCCACTTCTTCAGCGGCGACGCGGGCCTTGTCGGCTGCGCCTTTGGCGTCGATGTCACGATCAACGAATTCGATGATCGCCATCGGAGCCATGTCGCCATAGCGGAAGCCAGCTTTCAGGATACGGACATAGCCGCCCTGACGGTCCTTGTAGCGCGGGCCCAGAACCTCGAACAGCTTGGCGACGTCCTTGTCTTCCTTCAGCTGAGCTGCGGCCTGACGGCGGGCGTGCAGGTCGCCGCGCTTGCCCAGGGTGATCAGTTTTTCAACGATCGGGCGCAGTTCTTTTGCCTTGGGCAGAGTCGTCTTGATCTGTTCGTGCTCGATCAGCGAGCCGGCCATGTTCGAGAACAGGGCCTTGCGGTGCTCATGAGTACGGTTCAGGCGGCGGTAACCACGTGCGTGACGCATTTTTCAATTCCTTCTTTCGCGTTTTGCTTTGTCTGGCCGGCGATGCGTGTCACCGGCTCTCCTTGGGGCGGAAATGCCCATACGGTCCCCGGCAGCCCGGGCATTGGCGAAGACGCGTTTAGAACGCGTCTTCGAATTTCTTGGCCAGATCTTCGATGTTGTCGGGCGGCCAATCCTCGACATCCATGCCGAGGTGCAGACCCATGCCGGACAACACTTCCTTGATCTCGTTCAGCGACTTGCGGCCGAAGTTCGGGGTGCGCAGCATCTCGGCTTCGGTCTTCTGGATCAGGTCGCCGATGTAGACGATGTTGTCGTTCTTCAGGCAGTTTGCCGAACGGACCGACAGTTCCAGCTCGTCCACTTTCTTCAGCAGCAGCGGGTTGAACTCCAGACCATCGTCCTCGTCCTGGCGACCGGCCGATTCCGGCTCGTCGAAGTTGACGAAGATCGACAGCTGATCCTGCAGGATGCGGGCGGCGAAGGCCAGCGCGTCCTCGGGCGTGATCGAGCCGTCGGTTTCGATCTTCATGGTCAGCTTGTCATAGTCCAGAACCTGGCCTTCACGGGTCGGCTGAACGTCATAGGCGACTTTCTTGACCGGCGAGTAGATCGCGTCGATCGGGATCAGGCCGATGGGTGCATCTTCGGGCTTGTTCTTCTCGGCCGAGACATAGCCTTTGCCGGTGTTGACGGTCAGTTCCATGAACAGCTCGGCGCCATCGTCCAGGTGGCAGATGACGTGATCACGGTTCAGAACCTCGATGCCGGCGCTTTCGCTGATATCACCGGCGGTGACAACTGCGGGGCCTTTGGCATTGATCGACAGGCGCTTGGGCCCTTCGACTTCCATGCGCAGAGCGACCTGCTTGAGGTTCAGGATGATGTCGGTGACGTCTTCACGAACGCCTGCGACCGAGCTGAACTCGTGCAGTACGTTGTCGATCTGGACGCTGGTGATGGCGGCGCCTTGCAGCGAGCTCATCAGAACACGGCGCAGCGCGTTGCCCAGGGTCAGACCAAAGCCACGCTCAAGCGGCTCCGCAACCAGGGTTGCCTGCCGCGCGGGATCGTTGCCCGGCTTGCCTTCCAGTTGGGTCGGCTTGATCAATTCTGCCCAATTCTTGTGGATCATGTAATCCCTCCATTCCTGTCTGCGCCCCATGACCAATCAGGTGCAGACGCCCGAGGTTTCAAAACGGCGAACCGGGGCCGTGTAAAAAACACGGCCCCAGCCTGGTAATTCGATCGGTTAGACGCGGCGGCGCTTCGGCGGGCGGCAGCCATTGTGGGCGATCGGGGTCACATCGCGGATCGACGTGATGTTGAAGCCCACGGCAGCCAGCGCACGCAGAGCCGATTCACGACCCGAACCGGGGCCCTGAACTTCGACTTCCAGCGTCTTGACGCCATGTTCCTGCGCCTTCTTGCCTGCATCTTCTGCAGCCATCTGAGCGGCGTAGGGGGTCGATTTCCGCGATCCCTTGAAGCCCATGGTACCGGCCGACGACCACGAAATGGCGTTGCCCTGCACGTCCGAGATCAGGATCTTGGTGTTGTTGAAGGTCGAATTCACATGGGCGACGCCCGATGCGATGTTCTTACGCTCTTTGCGCTTAACGCGAGTCTTGTCACGTGCCATCAGTCAGACCCTCCCTTATTTCTTCTTACCAGCAATGGCCTTTGCGGGGCCTTTGCGGGTACGAGCGTTGGTGTGGGTACGCTGACCGCGAACCGGCAGGTTGCGGCGGTGACGCAGACCGCGATAGCAGCCCAGGTCCATCAGACGCTTGATGTTCATCTGAACTTCGCGACGCAGGTCACCTTCGACAGTGAAGTTCGCGTCGATGTATTCGCGGATGGCCAGAACTTCGGCATCCGACAGTTCATTGACGCGACGGGTCGTGTCGATGCCAACGGCTTCGCAGATCGCTTTGGCCGAGGTGTTGCCGATACCGGTGATATATGTGAGGGCGATTGGTACCCGCTTTGCAGTCGGGATGTTTACGCCGGCAATACGTGCCACGTGTCACTTTCCTTTCGTTGCGGTTCCGTAGTTCCAGAACCTTTTTTCACAACGCCTAACCGTGGCAGTGTGGCCAGAGGGTTCAGCATTATTCGAGGTGGTCTATACAAGCGGAGCGAATCCCGCGTGCGCGATTGATTCCCCAAAGGGATGGGGGTCGATATGGGCTTTTGCGCTTGGCGTCAAGCCCTTTGCAAGCTTAACCCAATATGGCTGCGATCGAGGCCCGGACTTCCTTGATGTCCGCCAGCCCGTTCACCGGCCGAAGATCGCCCTTGGCATAGTAATAGCCAATCAACGGCGAGGTCTTCTTGTAATACTCCATAAGCCGGGTGCGCAGACTTTCCTCGTTGTCGTCGGCACGACGGACGAAATCGTTTTCCTTGCCGCAATTGGTGCATTTACCATCGGCCGGGATCGGTTTGGTCTTGTCATTGTAGACCTCGCCGCAACCGCCACAGGTCGACCGGGCAGTGATCCGATCAACTAGGGCCTCGTCATCCACGCGCATTTCGATCACGGTGTGCAGCGACTGGCCCAGCTTGGTCAGAAGGGCCGACAAGGCGTCAGCCTGGGCCAAGGTGCGCGGGAAGCCGTCGAAGATGAAGCCTGCGCCCTTTTCAGTGGTCAGTTTCTCTTCGATCAGGCCAATCACGATCTCGTCGGTGACAAGCTTTCCCGCGTCCATGATCGCGGCCACCTTCTTGCCCATCTCGGTTCCCGAGCTGCGGGCCTCGCGCAGCATGTCACCGGTGCTGAGCTGAATCATGCCCCGCGTTTCAACCAGGTGACGTGCTTGCGTACCCTTGCCTGCCCCCGGGGGGCCCAGAAGAATGATATTCATCGACGAGCGGGTCCCTTCCTGCCGCGTTTCTTGCCTTTACCGCGCAACTGAGACTTTTCGATCAGCCCTTCGTATTGATGCGCCAGCAGGTGGCTCTGAACCTGTTGGATCGTGTCCATGGTCACAGAGACGATGATCAGAACCGAGGTGCCGCCGAAATAGAACGGAATGGCGAACTGGCCGCGCAGAATTTCAGGCAGCAGGCAGACCGCCGCAAGATAGGCCGAACCCAGCACCAGCACGCGGTTGACCACGTATTCCAGATATTCGGCGGTCTTTTTGCCAGGGCGAATGCCGGGCACAAAGCCGTTCTGCTTTTTCAGGTTGTCCGCCACGTCATCCGGTTTGAACGACACGTTGAACGTGTAGAAGTAGGCAAAGAACACGATCATCGACGCAAAGAACAGCAGATAAAGCGGCTGTCCCGGTCCGAAATTGGCCAGCAGCCACGACATGATCGGTCCGTTTGCAGCGCCCGACGAAAAGGTCGAGATCGTGACCGGCAGCAGCAGCAGCGAGCTGGCGAAGATCGCCGGAATCACGCCGGCCGGGTTGACCTTGACCGGCAGGTGGCTCGAGCCGCCCTCATAGACCTTCATGCCGACATTGCGGCGCGGGTACTGGATGTGGATCTTGCGCAGCGCGCGTTCCATGAACACCACGAAGGTGATAACGGCGATCACCATCACGATCACGCCGACGATCACGGCCGGGCTGATCGCGCCCGAACGGCCCGAGGCAAGGAACTGGGCCAGCGCGGCCGGAACCTCGGCGATGATGCCGACGAAAATGATCAGCGAGATGCCGTTGCCGATGCCGCGCGCGGTGATCTGTTCACCCAGCCACATCAGGAACATGGTGCCACCGACCAGAGTGATCATCGTCGACAGGCGGAAATACAGACCCGGATCGGTAGCCAAATCGCCCGATTCCAGCGAAACCGCCAAGCCATAGGCCTGAACGGTGGCCAGCGCGACGGTTCCGAAACGGGTGTACTGGTTGATCTTCTTGCGGCCCTGCTCGCCCTCTTTCTTGAGCTGTTCGAGCGCGGGCACCATCGAGGTCAGCAGCTGTACGATGATCGATGCCGAGATATAGGGCATGATGCCGAGGGCAAAGATACCCATCCGCCCAAGCGCCCCGCCGGTGAACATCGAAACCATCCCACCGATGCCCTGCCCCGCTTGTTCCATGAACTCGCGCAGCGCCTGACCGTCGATCCCCGGCACCGGAATGAAGGTGCCCAGACGATAGACGATCAGCAAACCCAGCGTGAACAGGATGCGGTTGCGCAGATCGGTGGCCTTGCCCAGAGCAGCCCAGCTTGTGTTGGCTGCCATTTGTTCTGCTGCTGATACCATAAATCGGTCTCTCTTATGAAAACGCCGCCCGGAACCGTTTTCCGGCTCGGGCGGCGTCTTGGAAAACTCTGAGGTCTATGTAAGCGGGTCGGCGCCCGCTCACAAGCGCTTACTCTGCCGCAGCGGCTTTTGTGACCTTCAGTGAGCCGCCCGCTTTTTCCACGGCTTCGATCGCCGCTTTCGAGGCGCCGGTCACTTCCAGGTTCAGCTTGGCGCTGATTTCGCCTTTGGCCAGAACGCGGATACCGTCCAGCTTGCGGCGCACCAGACCCGAGGCGACCAGTGCGTCCTCGGTGATGGCCGATTTAACGTCCAGTTTGCCGGCGTCGACGAATTTCTGGATCAGGCCCAGGTTGATGACGGCAAATTCTTTGCGGTTCGGCTTGTTGAAGCCGCGCTTGGGCAGGCGCTGATACAGCGGCATCTGGCCGCCTTCGTAGCCGTTGATGGCCACACCCGAACGAGATTTCTGGCCTTTGATACCGCGGCCACCCATTTTACCCTTGCCAGAGCCGGGACCACGGCCAACGCGGGTGCGTTTCTTGACGGCGCCGGGATTGTCGCGCAATTCGTGCAGTTTCATGTCGCTTCTCCTAAGCCGGATATGACCCCGAAGCGTGATGGGCCAAACACGGCATTTCTTGGTTTGATTCTCGTGGCAAACACGCCACCGGAGCGCAGTACAGCCTCGCGCCCCGAGTTGCAAGTTTTGATTGCCCGGCAGCAGCGGCTCAGTCGTCGCGGCCAGCAATGGGCGCATCTTGGGGCACAATTCCATGTTTGGCCACAAGTCGCCCGACCAGGCTGTCGGGATGTGGTATTCCACCGTGGTTCTTGCGCATGATCGCCCGCATCCGGCGCCCGTATAGATGGATCGAGACGGTATCCTCGTGAAAAAACCGGTCAAGATTTTCGTTCGGCCGGGCAAGGGCCCGGCGCCGCGAAAAGTTGATCGGGTAAAAAACATGCTCTGGCAGGGCGTATTTTATCTCGCCTGTTTCCTTCAGCGCCCAGGTGAATGCCTTTGGCCCCCACACGCCCCACAACACCTCGGGAACGTTGGTCGGGTTCCCGGCGTCCCGCGCCTCTTCCAGCGGTCGGCGGTGGCGCGGCGGTAACCAAGGAGGAATAAGGTAGGGATCATTCGTGTACTCGATCAGCTTGGCCAGAGTTTCACTGTCCTGCGGCAGGCCCAGAACCCCAATCGCCACCTCACCCTCGAGATACCCATAGTAATGACCATTCGCCGTTGAATAGGGTTTCAGGCAATAGGCATCGGTGTCGGCCCAGATCAGGTCGGGCTCCTGAGCCAGCATCCGGTAGCGGAACTTGTCGGAATGCGGCGCGGGGCTATTGGTACGCTCATGAGTGATAAATTCGGAATCCGGCAGGATCTCGCGGGCATCACGGTGCTCGACACCCTCGGGGATGTTCGTCACATTGCTATAGGTATAAAGCCGCACGCTGTGGCCCATATCCAGGTAAGACTGGATGCACAGCAGTTCCAAAAAGCTGAGCGGCCCCTCGACCCACAGCATTGCAATCTGGAAGTCCCGTGCCATGTTCTGCCCTCTCTGCCCAATGTGTTCATGCCTTGACGGCTTGCCTGCATTGGAGTGACCCAATTCCCGGCGCCGCGCAACGTCGCAGTTGTGGTAGCAACTATTTTCCTGCCCGTGTGGGATCCGTAAACACAAAAGAGGCGCCACTTGGGCGCCTCTGCTTCATATGTTGTCGTCCCGTATCTTACGAGCAGTAGGCGTGCTCGCGGGCGATGTCGGCGATGTCGCACCGGCGGATGCCGATGTCGTTCAACTCGCGGTCGCTCAGACGCTGCAACTCGGTATACGTGCGGGTGTATTCGCTGGCCCGGGCGCGGTTTTCTTTCACGCGCTCGATCAGGTTTGCGATACGGGCGGTCAGGTTGAAGCCGCCATGTGTCAGTGTCGCTGTGTGTGCCATTATCTTATTTCCTTTCGAATGTCGGGGCGTATTCCCCGATGTCACTTACTTGGTTCCTGTCTTGGACAGGGTTGAGATAGGGAGTTCAGTTATCGCTAACAACGATGGTTTTGGACTGGCCGCTATGCATTTTTGGCATAGCGGCGCAAATCAGGAGTGACCGCTACCGGCCGCAAGCCGGGACAGGTTGTCCAAAGCAGCAGACCAGCCACCTTTGTAGTCCTGAAATAGTTCTGGCCCGGCCAGGCTTGTGATCTGCAACGTGACGCGCAGCGTACTGCCTTGGCCATTCGGCATGATTTCGTGTCCGCACAGCGAGACCGAGACCAACTCTCCCTGAATGACCAGTGTTTCAGTCAATGAAAGAAATTCCGGCGAGACCACGTGGAACAGGCTGGTCGTATTGAACTCGGGCGCTTCTTTCGGTCCACACCGCGTTTCCTCACGGCCTCCGGGTCGACAGTCGAACACATCAATCAGAACTACGCTTTCATCGTCTGGTGCGGCCCATTTCTGGCGTAACTCGCGGTCGGTCAACACCTGAAACAGCCGGTCGGGAGCGCAGGCAATCTCGCGTTCCAGGATCAAAGTTTCGTAATCAGCCATCATCGGATTCCTTCTCAATTTGCTCGGCAAGTGCAGACAGGCGATCCAGCCGGCCTTCCCAGAGGTGACGTTGTTGTTTCAACCAACCTTCCGCCTCGGCGATCGGGGCGGCTTCGATATGCAACATGCGAACCCGACCGATCTTCTCCGAACGGATCATTCCCGCGGATTCCAGTTTGCCGAGATGCTTCAGAAACGAAGGAAGAGCCATGTCGTGCGCTTCGTGCAGCTCTGACACGGCCGCTGGGCCAGTGATCAGCCGTTCGATCACAGCACGCCGGGTCGGATCGGCCAGCGCAGAAAAAAATGTATCGAGTTTGTTAGCCATAAGGCTAAGTATTTCAACGCACCGCCCACGTCAAGAAAAAGTTAGCCGTTTGGCTATGTTTTAATTTTTAGGTCAGGACAGAGGGCAAAAAGGTGTCTACCTGCGAGTTCCTGACCAGGCCTTGGCCAAGTTCACCGCAAAAGGCGGTCTTCCGAAATTCCGCACAAGCGACGGCCAAAAATGAAAACGCCCCCGATCAGATCGGAGGCGTTCATTAGGCTTTCGAAGTTGGCGCTTAGCCGCGCTCTTCGATGATCTCAACCAGATGCGGGATCTTGTTGACCATGCCGCGGATCGACGGAGTGTCTTCCAATTCGCGGGTCTTGTGCATCTTGTTCAGGCCCAGACCGATCAGGGTTGCGCGCTGTTCGGCGGGGCGACGGATCGGGGAACCGATCTGCTTGACGACGATGGTTTTTGCCATTGCTCGCTCTCCTTACGCTTCGGCTTCAGCCGGTGCTTCATCCCGCTTGGGCAGGATATCGGCGACCTTCTTGCCACGACGCGCGGCAACCGAACGCGGGCTCTGTTCTTTCTTCAGGCCGTCGATGGTGGCGCGGATCATGTTGTACGGGTTCTGCGAGCCCAGCGACTTGGACACAACGTCCTTCACGCCCAGCATTTCGAACACAGCACGCATCGGACCACCGGCGATGATACCGGTACCTTCCGGCGCGGTGCGCATGACCACTTTACCGGCGCCGTGACGGCCCTCGATGTCGTGGTGCAGGGTCCGGCCTTCGCGCAGCTGCACGCGGATCATCTGACGCTTGGCTTGCTCGGTCGCCTTGCGGATGGCTTCAGGTACTTCTTTCGCTTTACCTTTTCCAAAGCCCACGCGGCCTTTCTGATCGCCAACAACCACCAGAGCGGCGAAGCCAAAGCGCTTACCACCTTTTACGGTTTTCGACACGCGGTTGATTGCGACCAGACGATCGGCAAATTCCGGTGCTTCTTCACGGTCGCGGCCACGGCCCCGACGGTTTTCACGTTCTGCCATTTGGCATCCCTTTTCTCATGTGGCGCTTGGCGCCGTTTTCTTCAATCCAAGTGAGCCTCGACTGACGCCGAGGCCCCCGGATCATCGGGGCGGATCGAAACCCGCCCACAGGTCTTAGATTTTCAGGCCACCTTCACGCGCGGCGTCGGCAACTGCCTTCACCCTGCCGTGGAACAGGAAGCCACCACGATCGAAATAAGCCTCTTCGACGCCGGCCTTCTTGGCCCGCTCGGCGATGGCTGCGCCCACTTTGGTGGCCGCTTCGATGTTGTTCTTGCCGACAACGCCCAGATCCTTTTCCAGGGTCGAGGCCGAGGCCAGGGTCACGCCACGTACGTCGTCGATCAGCTGAACAGAGATGTTCTTGTTCGAACGGTGTACGGACAGACGCGGACGACCCGCGTTGACCTTGCGAAGTTTGTTCCGAACGCGCAGGCGGCGCTTCAGAAACAGGGTTCTTTTGCTGTTTGCCATTGTGTTCGTCCTTACTTCTTCTTGCCTTCCTTGCGGAAGATGAACTCGCCCTTGTAGCGGATGCCTTTGCCTTTGTACGGCTCGGGACGGCGCCACTCGCGGATTTTCGCCGCGGTTTCGCCCACCAGCTGCTGGTCGATGCCTTCCACAACGATCTCGGTCTGCTTTGGCGCGGTGATGGTGACACCTTCCGGAGCAACGAAATCAACATCGTGGCTGTAGCCCAGGTTCAGCTTCAGGGTGTTGCCCTGCATCTGAGCGCGGTAACCCACACCCTGGATTTCCAGTTCCTTCTTGAAGCCTTCGGTCACACCGGTCACCAGGTTGGCGACCATGGTGCGGCTCATGCCCCACTGCTGACGAGCACGCTTGGACGAACCACGCGGGTCGATTTTGACCACGTTGTCTTCGACCGTCAGGGTGACGTCATCGGTTGCGGTGAAGCTGCGGGTGCCTTTCGGACCTTTGACTTCGATGGTCTGACCCGACACAGAGGCGGTAACGCCGCTGGGCAGCTCGACCGGTTTCTTACCAATACGAGACATTGCAGACCTCCTTAGAAGACGGTGCAGAGCACTTCGCCGCCAACATTGTTGGAGCGAGCGTTTGCGTCCGACATCACACCTTTCGGAGTGCTGACAATCGACACGCCCAGGCCCTGACGAACCTGCGGGATGTCATTGACGCCCATGTATACGCGACGGCCGGGCTTCGAGACCCGCTTCAGTTCGCGAATGACAGGGGTGCCTTCGTAGTATTTCAGGCTGATTTCCAGAGCCGGATGACCGTTTTCACCGGTCGTCTTTTCATAGCCGCGGATATAGCCTTCGTCCGCCAGCACGTCCAGAACCCAGGCGCGCAGTTTCGACGCCGGAGTGATCACGGTGGACTTGCCGCGCATTTGCGCGTTGCGGATGCGGGTGAGCATATCGCCGATAGGATCGTTCATATCTGTCTCTCCCTTACCAGCTCGATTTCACCATGCCGGGGATCTGACCAGCAGAACCCAGCTCGCGCAGCGCGATACGGCTGACCTTCAGCTTACGGTAGTAAGCGTGGGGACGACCGGTCAGCTGACAACGGTTGTGCAGACGGGTAGCCGAGCTGTTGCGCGGCAGTTTCGCCAGTTTCAGACGCGCTTTGAAACGCTCTTCCATCGGCTTGCTCTCGTCATTCGCGATCTCTTTCAGAGCCGCACGCTTTTCGGCATACTGTGCCACCAGGCGTGCGCGCTTCTTCTCGCGTTCGATCATTGCTTTTTTAGCCATGTCTCAATCCTCCCGGCGCTTACGCGTTGAACGGCATGTTGAAAGCTTTCAACAGTGCCTTTGCTTCAGCGTCGGTTTTCGCTGTGGTGGCAATTACGATGTCCATGCCCCAGACCTCGTCGACCTTGTCGAAGTCGATTTCCGGGAACACGATGTGCTCTTTCATGCCCATGGCAAAGTTGCCACGGCCATCGAAGGACGGTTTCACACCGCGGAAGTCACGTACGCGAGGCATCGCGATGGTGATCAGACGGTCCAGGAATTCGTACATCCGGTCGCCGCGCAGGGTCACCTTGGCGCCCAGCGGCATGTCTTCACGGACGCGGAAACCCGCGATCGACTTCTTCGCCTTGGTCGAAACGGCCTTCTGACCGGCGATCGCCGTCAGATCCTCGACCGCGGCTTTCGCCTTCTTCGAGTCCTTCACCGCCTCGGCACCACAGCCGATGTTCAGAACGATCTTCTCCAGCTTGGGGATCTGCATATCGTTCTTGTAGCCGAACTCTTCTTTCAGAGCGGCACGGATGGTTTCAGCGTACTGAGCTTTCAGACGCGGGGTGTAGGTTGCAGCATCAAGCATCGATCACGTCCCCCGTGGTCTTGGCGTAACGAACCTTCTTGTCACCTTCCATGCGGAAGCCGACGCGGGTTGCCTTGCCGTTCTTGTCCAGCAGGGCCAGGTTCGACAGGTCGATCGGCAGAGCTTTGGGCAGGCGGCCACCTTGCGACGTTTGCGACTGGCGGGTGTGGCGAATGGCGATGTTCACGCCATCAACGACAGCTTTGCCGGCTTTGGGGTCGACCGAGGTGATAGTCCCCTCTTTGCCCTTGTCCTTGCCGGCCAGCACGACGACCTTGTCGCCTTTGCGGAGTTTAGCAGCCATGATTACAGCACCTCCGGAGCCAGCGAGATGATCTTCATGAAGTTCTTCGCGCGCAGTTCACGAACAACGGGGCCGAAGATACGGGTGCCGACGGGCTCGTTGTTGTTGTTCAGGATGACGGCGGCGTTGCGATCGAAGCGGATCGCGGTGCCGTCTTCGCGACGGACTTCTTTGGCGGTGCGCACGACGACGGCCTTGCGGACATCACCTTTCTTCACGCGGCCGCGCGGGATGGCTTCCTTCACCGAGACGACAATGATGTCGCCGACGGAGGCGTATTTACGCTTGGAACCACCCAGGACCTTGATGCACTGAACTCGGCGGGCGCCAGAGTTGTCAGCGACATCCAGATTGGTCTGCATCTGGATCATGTGGTTTCTCCCGACCTGTGGGGGCTGGTCTTGTTAAATCCCCCAGGGTTTCGACAAATGGAAAAATCCCGGAGGCTTAGGCCTCCAGAACCTCCCAACGTTTCGTCTTCGATTTCGGCGCGCATTCGATGATGCGTACGGTGTCGCCGACCTTGAAGGCGTTCTTTTCGTCGTGAGCCCGGTATTTCTTGGACTTACGAACGGTTTTCTGCAGCAGAGGGTGCTTGAAACGGCGCTCGACCAGAACAGTGATGGTCTGTTCGTTGGCGTCGCTGGTCACGGTGCCTTGCAGGATACGCTTGGGCATCTGATTACTCCTCGGATGCCGCGGCAGCGGCCTTTTCGTTCAGAATGGTTTTGACGCGGGCAGCATTGCGGCGGGCCGCTTTGATACCAGCAGTGTTTTCCAGCTGACCGGTGGCCTGTTGAAAGCGCAGGTTGAAGCTTTCTTTCTTCAGGTTGGCCAGTTCCTCGCGGAGCTGGTCCGGGGTCTTTTCACGCAGTTCTTGGGCGTTCATCGCCTTTTCCTTTGCTCAAAACACCAGAAGGCCCCGTACACGGGTCACCTTGGACCTGGTGGATGAATGATAGACATGCGAATCGCCCGACAACGCCGGGAGACCGCAGGATGCCGCCGTATAAGGGTTTGGTGGGTTGGTGGCAAGAGGAAGTTTTGCAACCAGAACCGGGCAACCAACGGGTCACGTCAGAACCTGACCACTTGCGCGTTGTCTTCTGTGGAAACGGGTTTGGCCGAAACTCAAAAGACACGTGAAACCCTTGAAGTATCTTTATCCCGCTGACTTAGGAACGGTGGAAAAAATGGAACTGGTTGTCCTAATTGGGTTTGCGGCACTTCTAGTTGTTTTAAAATCAAGAAAGCCACGCCTTGTCGCCCGTCATAGAGGCCATCAAAAACCTCCGCAAGCCTCCACACGGAACCGCGCAATCCCGCGACAACAGCCGAGTGTTGTTCCCTCCAACCGCGTTCTGACGGGGCGCGCTTATGTGATCGATGGCGACACAATCATTGTCCGTGGAACAAAGATCCGTCTAGCCGGCATTGATGCGCCCGAGCTGGACATGCCATGGGGCCTAAAGGCAAAGTGGACGATGGTCGAAATCTGCAAGGGTCAGGAGATTACCGTCAAGCTGAACGGCGAAACATCCTATGACCGGTTAGTTGGAATTGCATACCTACCCAATGGGCAGGACATCGGCGCGGAGCTGATCAAAAGGGGGCTTGCGCTGGACCTGCCTTTATTTTCACAGGGAAGGTATAGGCATCTCGAACCGACCGGCGCCAGAGAACGGCTGCGGAATGGGGCTTTCGGTCACGCATCGATTTCGGTTCGCAGGACGACGACAGTCGTCGCCTATGGGCGCAGATCAAACCGGCACAATGCCGGCAGTTGAATACGACCCAAGGAGTTCACTCCCACTTATAGTTAAAACTCACCGAAATCCGTTCTTCTTCGGCCATGTTCATGGGCACCTCGTGGCGCAGCCAGCTTTCCCACAGCAGAACGTCGCCGACCTTCGGCTTCATATAAATGAAGGGCTGCAATTCGCGTCGGGCGCCCTTGTGGCGCACCGGCGCGGCCATCATGCGGCCCGAGCGGGGGTCCTCCAGCTTCAGCGCGCTGGCGCCTTCCGGCATTGACACATATGTCGTTCCAGAAATCACACTGTGCGGATGGATGTGGCTGGCATGCATTCCACCCTCGGGCAGGATGTTGATCCAAAGATCCTCCAGCTTCAATTCCCGGTCATCGAGATCAAACTCAAGGTCTTTTGCGAATGCAGCCACGTGCTGATCCAAAGTCTTCACCAAGTCCTGAAAGATCGGAAACCGCCAGGGCAGATCAGTCAACGAGGCATAGCTGGTGTAACCCGGATAGCCGTTTTTTTCGCACCACTCCTGCCCGGCCTCGTCATCCTCAGCAATGACAAGGCACGAGTTCTCCAGCTCCTCCGGATCGATCCTTGGATCGAACTCAGACAGAGCGGCGCGGTAGAGACGGGTAACGAAGAGTGATTCAATCTGTGCCATGGGCGTCCATTACCCTATTCGACGCCCAGGCGCGATAGAGGAACTTTCTTCGAATTTGGAAAACCCCTGCTGCTGTCACAAGTCAATATAGGGCAACGGGTCGCTGTGATGCGCGATCAGCTTCCACGCTCCACCTTCAAGGCGATAGACATTCGTGCCGCGCATCCGGATACCGGCCCCATCGCCCTGCCCCGATGCCTCGGCGACATGATGCACAGTGGCAAGCGTATCCCCAACCACAACATGCCGGTTCAGCACTTTGATCGACCCGCCCAGATGCGTCCGACCCTGCGCGATCCAATCCTGATCCGTGACTTTCCACCCAACGTGGAACAGATCGGGTGACGGCCCCATATAGATGACATCGTCCGCATGCGACCACAGCGCCTCCATCGGTACAACGTCACCCTCGAACATAGCGTTCAGTGCGGCAAAGAAGCCGTCGTCAATCTTTTCTATCTCTGACGTCGAAACCATTTGAGGCCCCCTGTTCTAGGCTTTTCCAAAATATCAAAAGCTGAAGCGGAGCCTAACCCAAACCATCCGAAAAACAAAAAACCCCGCCGGTTCGGCGGGGTTTTCTGAAGTCTTGGCAAGACCGGTTTACCAGTCCTCGCGGACCACCACGCGGGTCTTGATCGGCAGCTTCATCGCAGCCAGGCGCAGAGCCTCGCGCGCGATTTCATCGTTGACGCCGTCGATCTCGAACATCACGCGACCGGGCTTCACTTTGGCTGCCCAATAGTCGACCGAGCCTTTACCTTTACCCATACGGACTTCGGTAGGCTTCGAGGTCACGGGGGTATCCGGGAAGATCCGGATCCAGACGCGACCTTGACGCTTCATGTGACGGGTCATGGCACGACGAGCAGCTTCGATCTGGCGTGCAGTCACGCGCTCGGGCTGCAGGGCCTTCAGACCGTAGGTGCCAAAGTTCAGATCAGAGCCGCCTTTGGCTTCGCCCTTGATCCGGCCTTTGTGCATCTTGCGGAATTTTGTACGCTTTGGTTGAAGCATATCTTTCCCTCCTTAGCGACGACCGCCACCAGCACCACGAGGTGCAGGGCCGTCCTGGAGTTCCTGTGCTTTACGGTCACGTGCCTGCGGATCGTGCTCCATGATCTCACCTTTGAAGATCCAGACCTTGATCCCGATGATCCCGTAGGGAGTCATCGCTTCGGCATGTGCGTAATCGATGTCGGCACGCAGGGTGTGCAGAGGCACGCGGCCTTCGCGGTACCACTCGGTCCGTGCGATTTCGGCGCCGCCCAGACGACCAGCGACGTTCACCCGGATACCCAGGGCGCCCATGCGCATGGCGTTCTGAACCGACCGCTTCATCGCGCGACGGAACGAAACGCGGCGCTCCAGCTGCTGAGCGATCGACTCGGCAACCAGCTGCGCGTCGAGTTCCGGCTTGCGCACTTCGACGATGTTCAGGTGCAGTTCGCTGTCGGTCATCTGCGCGATTTTCTTGCGCAGAACTTCGATGTCCGCGCCTTTCTTGCCGATGATGACACCGGGACGCGCAGTGTGGATCGTGACGCGGCACTTCTTGTGCGGGCGTTCGATGATCACACGGGCGATGCCGGCTTGCTTGCACTCTTTCTTGATGAACTCACGGATCTTGAGGTCTTCCAGCAGAAGATCACCGTAGTCCTTGGTATCTGCGTACCAACGGCTGTCCCAGGTGCGGTTGACCTGAAGGCGCATGCCGATCGGATTGACTTTATGTCCCATTAGGCTTGCTCCTCAACTTGACGCACCTTGATGGTGATCTCCGAGAACGGCTTCATGATCTTGCCGAAACGGCCACGGGCACGCGGACGACCGCGCTTCATGACCAGGTTCTTGCCAACCCATGCTTCGGCGACGATCAGCTCGTCCACGTCCAGGTTGTGGTTGTTTTCGGCGTTCGCGATTGCGGACTGCAGGCACTTTTTTACGTCCTGCGCGACACGCTTGTTCGAGAAAGTCAGGTCGGTCAGAGCCTTCTCGACTTTCTTGCCGCGGATCATTTGCGCAACCAGGTTCAGTTTCTGCGGGCTGGTGCGAAGCATACGGGTTTTTGCCATTGCTTCGTTTTCAGCCACGCGGCGGGGGTTCTTTTCCTTGCCCATGACTTACTTCCGCTTCGCTTTTTTGTCTGCGGCATGGCCATAATAGGTCCGGGTCGGCGAGTACTCACCGAACTTCTGACCGATCATGTCTTCCGAGACGTTTACCGGGATATGCTTCTGGCCGTTGTACACACCAAAGGTCAGACCCACGAACTGGGGCAGAATGGTGGAACGACGCGACCAGATCTTGATGACTTCGTTGCGGCCCGACTCGCGCGCAGCTTCGGCTTTTTTCAGCACGTAAGCGTCGACGAAAGGACCCTTCCAAACAGAGCGAGACATGTCTTAACGCCCTTTCTTCTTGGCGTGCCGCGAGCGGATGATCAGCTTCTGGGACGCTTTGTTCTTGTTGCGGGTACGCTTACCCTTGGTGTCCTTACCCCAAGGCGTAACCGGCGTACGGCCACCCGAGGTCCGGCCTTCACCACCACCGTGGGGGTGATCGATCGGGTTCATGGCAACACCACGGACCGACGGACGCACGCCCTTGTGGCGCATACGACCGGCTTTGCCGAGGTTCTGGTTGCTGTTGTCGGGGTTCGACACGGCACCGACGGTGGCCATGCATTCTTGGCGCACCATGCGCAGCTCGCCCGAGCTCAGACGGATCTGGGCATAGCCGCCATCGCGGCCGACGAACTGGGCGTAGGTGCCCGCTGCACGCGCGATCTGACCGCCCTTGCCGGGCTTCATCTCGATGTTGTGCACGATGGTACCGATCGGCATACCCGAGAACGGCATCGCGTTGCCGGGCTTGATGTCGGCCTTGGCCGAAGCGATGACTTTGTCGCCAACCGCCAGACGCTGCGGCGCCAGGATATAGGCCTGCTCGCCGTCGTCATATTTGATCAGTGCGATGAATGCGGTCCGGTTCGGGTCGTATTCGATCCGCTCGACGGTTGCCGCCACATCCAGTTTGTTCCGTTTGAAGTCAACGATCCGGTAGAGACGCTTTGCGCCACCGCCACGGCGGCGTGAAGTGATCCGTCCGGTGTTGTTCCGGCCGCCCGATTTGGTCAAACCCTCAGTGAGAGACTTGACCGGACGTCCTTTCCAAAGCTCCGAACGGTCGATCAGCACCAGCCCGCGCTGGCCCGGCGTCGTCGGTTTGTACGACTTGAGTGCCATGCTTTCTGTCTTCCGTTTAGCAAGCGCGAGGATCAATCCCCGCTATGTGAGAGGCCCCCGTAGGTGCCCAGGTTATAGGGCCCCGAAGGTCCCCGGTTGCAAATATCAGAGGCCCCGGAACGAATCCGAGGCCGCAAGATTGGGTGCGTTTAGCAGGGTTGGGGGTGGGTGTCTAGAGGGGACACTCAATCAGACAACGTGTTCGACCATATTAAAATTAGTTAGCGGATCGGACTAGGTGAACGTAGAAAGAATCCGACGCATTTCCTGCATGATCCACTCCGGAGACGATCTGGAGCGCACGAATTCCATCCGATCTAAGGCCTCCTTCCATGTCAAGGTTCCAAGCAGGCTGTCAGCCTTGTCAAAAGCCTCGATAATTTCGGCCTCGTCCAAAGACTCAAGAAGGAACGGATAGTCTTCGCCCAGATAATGTACTGCGTCATCCGTGTCCCGCGATGTTATTACTACAGCGCCCAATGCTGCGGCAGTGAAGCCTTTTGTGAATGGCTTGGCTATTTGCCATGTTCGCCGTCGTCGAGCCGGTGGTCTGACGCAATAGTGCATGTTGAAGTCGCACAAAGCGTCAAATGTATCGCCGATTTTGCTGTCGCGCGCGTAGTCTAAGACGCGAACCCGCTTTTTCACCTCTCCAGGGAGATACACATTGGCGGAGTGTCCAAGATACCCCGCGCTCACTTTATCCAACCGGCGGCACCTCCTGCCCAGCAGTCGAGGATCCGTGTGATGGGTCAAGTGCATGACTTGCCCACCGCTGGCCTCACCCCCGCACTTGTCAAGCATGCGCTGCAGCATCTGGCACCCCACCCTAGATGCCCCAATATGCACATCCGCAAACTTGGAGAAGCTTCCAGAAATATCCGCATCTACATAGTCTATGCAAACGGCTCGGGCATTTCGGCTGAGTTTATACATTCCTTCTTCGCCAAACATGCTGGCAGTGCCTTTCAGCAGGATAACTATGCAGTCATTTAACGCCTTGCATGTCTCCCGGATCGCTGCGTCGTTGCGCAGCGGGCGCTGTGAAACTACGGAAAACTCAAATGCGTCCCCTAAGTGTTGCCGGCACATTTCGCTCAACTGGTCGCAACGCATGATTTTTGACCCGGCACCGGTCTGCCCTTTGCGATGCAAGAAAACTACTTTTGTTTTCCGGGTTATGTCCATGCCTGCCAATTTTCTCTGACACCAAAGTGCCTCTTCACACACCCGAGTCGTTTACGACGTAAAACTTTGTCAGTTTGACGCACAATGCTCGAATGCACGAAAACCAGGATTTTTTCAAACCGGAAGATACATTTGCATACACAAAAAAACCCCCGCCTTTCGGCGGGGGCTTCATCTCTCTCCAAAGACGGATCCGATCAGAGACCGGTGGTCACGTCGATGGTGTTGCCCTCTTCCAGGGTCACATAGGCCTTTTTGACGTCTTTCCGCTTGCCCAGCTGGCCGCGGAATCGCTTGACCTTGCCTTTGGTCACGGTGGTGTTCACCGCCTTGACCTTCACACCAAACAGCGCCTCGACGGCCTCTTTGATCTGCGGCTTGTTGCTGTCGATCGCCACTTCAAAGACAACCGCGCCGTTCTCAGAGGCCATGGTCGTTTTCTCGGTGATGATCGGCTTGCGGATCACGTCGTAGTGTTCTGCCTTCGCGCTCATTTCAGTCGAGCCTCCAGTGCTTCGACAGCCGCTTTGGTGAGCACCAGGGTGTCACGCTTGAGGATGTCATAGACGTTTGCGCCCATCGACGGCAGGATATCCAGACCTTCGATGTTGCGGGCTGCGCGGGCGAACCCTTCGTTCACGGTGGCGCCGTCGATGACCAGAGCGCGCTTCCAGCCCAGGTTTGCAACCTGCTTGGCCAGTGCGGCGGTCTTGCCTTCGGCTTCGGCGCTTTCGATCACGACCAGCTCACCGGCTTTGGCCTTGGCCGACAGTGCGTGGCGCAGGCCCAGCTTGCGGAACTTCTTCGGCAGGTCGTGGCCGTGCGAACGCGGGGTCGGACCCTTGTAGATGCCACCCTTGCGGAAGATCGGCGCGTTGCGGTCACCGTGACGTGCGCCACCGGTGCCCTTCTGGCGATAGATCTTCTTGGTCGAGTAGCTGGTTTCCGAGCGGGTCTTCACCTTGTGGGTGCCAGCCTGCGCGTTGTTGCGCTGCCAACGGACCACACGGTGCAGGATGTCCGCGCGCGGCTCCAGGCCGAACAGGTCCGCATCCAGCTCGATGTTGCCGGCTTTCTTGCCGTCCAGTTTGATTACATCAAGTTTCATGCTTCACCACCTTCCGCGGGTGCTTCTTCCGCAGGTGCTTCGGTTGCAGCCGATTTCACAGCAGCCGGGAAAGGCAGGCCTTCCGGTGCTTTCTTCTTGACGGCGTCCTTGACGGTAACCCAGCCCGATTTCGGTCCGGGAACGGCGCCTTTGATGAAGACCAGACCACGGTCGGCGTCGGTTTTGACAACCTCGAGGTTCTGGGTGGTAACACGGGCAGCACCCATGTGACCGGCCATCTTCTTGCCTTTGAACACCTTGCCCGGGTCCTGACACTGACCGGTCGAACCGTGCGAACGGTGGCTGATCGAAACACCGTGCGAGGCGCGCAGACCACCGAAGTTGTGGCGCTTCATTGCACCGGCAAAGCCTTTACCGATCGAGGTGCCCGAAACGTCAACTTTCTGACCAGCCAGGAAGTGATCTGCCGAGATCTCGGCGCCCACTTCGATCAGCGCGTCTTCCGACACGCGGAACTCGGCCAGCTTGCGCTTGGGCTCGACCTTGGCGGCGGCGAAGTGGCCGCGCATGGCCTTCGAGGTGCGTTTTGCCTTGGCGGCACCGGCGCCCAGCTGAACGGCGGTGTAGCCGTCTTTGTCAGCGGTACGCTGTGCAACGACCTGCAGATTGTCCAGGTGAAGAACGGTCACAGGGATCTGCTTGCCGTCTTCCATGAACAGGCGGGTCATGCCGACTTTTTTTGCGATAATACCAGAGCGCATCATCAATACCCTCCGATCTTACGACTGCAGCTTGATCTCGACGTCCACACCAGCGGCCAGGTCGAGCTTCATCAGCGCGTCCACGGTCTGGGGGGTCGGATCTACGATGTCCAAGAGACGCTTGTGCGTACGGATCTCGAACTGATCGCGGGATTTCTTGTCAACGTGAGGGCCACGGAGAACCGTGAACTTCTCGATCTTGTTCGGCAGCGGGATCGGGCCGCGCACGTTCGCGCCGGTCCGCTTTGCAGTGTTGACGATCTCTTGCGTGCTGGCATCCAGGACGCGATAGTCAAATGCCTTCAGCCGAATACGGATGTTTTGGCTTTGCATATTAACAGCCTTTTTTCAGGCGTTGGAGTTGAGAGGAGGACGGGCGCTCATCGCCAACCCTCATCGAACCCAAAAGGCGGGAATCACCCCGCCTTCACGTTCTCACCGAGAACTCGCGCGGTTTAGTGGGGTTGGCGCTGTTTGGCAAGGGGGAAATGCCACCAAGCCCCAAATGCGGATTGTCCAACAAGTGATAGGCCGCCGC
This sequence comes from Ruegeria sp. CI5, assembly GCF_056536885.1. NCBI lineage: Bacteria > Pseudomonadati > Pseudomonadota > Alphaproteobacteria > Rhodobacterales > Roseobacteraceae > Ruegeria > Ruegeria sp. CI5. The sequence continues at coordinate 1,384 of NZ_JBQFQN010000008.1, read as the reverse complement.
GCTGAATCTTGAAGACCCTACCCGGCTTCAGGATCCATTTGGGATTTCCCCAATTCCGCCAGCTCTGTCCAGACCGCACCCGGGATAGACCAGTCGGCCCATTCGAATGTCTGGTCCACGTGCTGCGGCCATGTCGCGCCGCAGATTGTCGAAGCTATATCTGCGTTTTTGACCGAGAATTGCAACGCTAGCGCCCCCAACGGGACATCGTAGCGGGAACAGATACTCTCGACCGCACGAACCGGGCCCAGAACAGCTTCGGTTGCAGGCTGATATACGTAGAAATGATGAGCGGAACTTCCCTTGGCCAATATTCCTCCGGAATAAGGCGCCGCATTCAGAACGGTCACTCCCTTGGAACGCGCAAGTTCAATCAACGGAGCGGAATTCATGTTGACGACTGTATGCCTGTTGTGCGTCAGAAGGACGTCGAACTCACGATCGCGTAGCATAGGCATCAGGACGTCAATTCGACCACCGGCAAGCCCCACAGCTTTGGCCAAGCCCTCTTCCTTCATCCGAAACAGCTCATCAAGCGCGCCGCCCGTGCCGGTCACTTCGGAAAGATCTGCGGCGTATTCAGGGTCATGAAGGTGAAGAACATCCACCTGGTCGACGCCAAGGGCTTCAAGGCTTGCTTCAAGCGACCTTCGCGCTTGTGTCGCATCAAACCTGTTGCTCTCCATGTCGCGGTCCAGTTTCGTGGACAGAACCCGGCCCTCGGGCCACCCGCCCAGCTCACGAATGACTTGCCCGATACGTTCTTCGCTTCGGCCCAACGCATACCCGCGCGCTGTATCAATGAAGCCATCCGGACGTTGGAGAATTGTCCTGATGGTATCCAGTGCACGGCTTTCGTCTACTTCGTATCCATATATCTGTGGAATGCTTCCCAGCCCTGTTGAACCGAACCCTATTTGCGGCAACCTGACCCCAGTCCGGCCGATCTCAACATGCTTGGTCATCCCATTATCCTCCCCTACAGGACATTTCTGACTGCAATTGTGTCGAGGGGCGCCACTCAACGCAAGCTTGGCGTATTCGCGTGCAACACCAAGATGTGTGCAACCAATGTTTTGGGGATTTAACGAAAAAGGCCGCCCCGGATTGGGACGGCCTTCTTCGGTTTCTCACCGAGTTGCTTTCGGCTGGCTTCGCTTTGGATAACCGCCTGCCGCAACCCGGCGCGACAGGCGCGCCTTACTCGATGATTTTGGACACGACGCCTGCGCCGACGGTGCGGCCGCCTTCGCGGATGGCGAAGCGCAGACCGTTTTCCATGGCGATCGGGGCGATCAGCTCGACGCCGAACGACACGTTGTCGCCGGGCATGACCATCTCGGTGCCTTCGGCCAGGGTCACGGTGCCGGTCACGTCAGTCGTA
>NZ_JBQFQN010000007.1:0-121835 GCF_056536885.1 Ruegeria sp. CI5 | reverse complement strand
GCCGAAATACTTGGTGATTGCTGCGGTCAGCGTCGTCTTGCCGTGGTCAACGTGGCCAATCGTGCCAATGTTGACGTGCGGTTTTGTACGCTCAAACTTTTCCTTTGCCATTCCTCAGGCGCCCTTTTGCGATTTGGGGGACCCTTGGTCCCGTGGTTACATCTGCGCGCGCGAGATATTTGGTTCAAAGCGGAAAATCAAGCACATCCTGAGGGAAATCCTCAAAACTATGCCGGGTTTTGTACCGCCTGTCCGGATTCAATCGGTTGGATCAGGCCGGGGCGCAGGTCGAACCACCCGTTGTCCTTGTGCTCTTCAGCCAGCCATTCCTCGACGCGGTCGGCCACTTTCAGTGCCAAACCGCTCATCTGCTCTTCTTTGGTGCGTTCGTTGCCCGAGCCCTTCAGAGCGCTGCCACCGGTGGTATCTTCGAGGACCTGGAACTGCTTGCCCTTGGCCAGAAACTCTTTCTTGCCGACATCATAGACGTTGACCAGAACGATCGCTGTGCTTTTGGGGTTGTAGATCACCGGAATACCAGGAGGCGCCAGCATATAGCCTTCGAGGCTGATCCCGATGTCATACTCCTGCGAGCCCTGATAGCGACCAAGGCGGATATCGACGGCCTTCTGGATCGCTTCGGTCCATTCCTGGGGCGTCGCGTCACGAGACACCGGCCCCTGGACGGCCTTGTCGGCAAACGCATAGTTCACACGCAGCTTGAATTCACCCAGATCTTCCGGTTCTTCATAGAGTTGCGTCTGCGTGCAGGCGCCCACCAGGGCCAGTCCGGTAATCAGGGTAAGAATGCGCAGCATTGTCTCGTCTCGATAGGCGTGTTTTTCTTTGATCTAGCGCACCGATGCAGCTTGTGCCAAGCCGTATCGGCAGATTTCCACCGTGGTCGGAGCACGATCACGAGAACTTGTAATCGCGCGGGAACCCATAGGGCGGTTTTTTTCCGACGCTTGCGCGCTTTGCCAGCCATTGAGACATATCTGACTCATGCCGCGTCTTGTCGCCGCCCATTGACCATTTCAAACCGTCCTCCCAGTTGAACGTCGTCAGGTCGGACAGGCCGCCATCCAGCTCCAGCGTGCCCTGGCGCCCGCGCGCCATGTTGTATTTCTGGAGACGCACGCCCTTGCCCCGCGTCATCTCGGGCAGTTCGGAGACCGGGAACACCAGAAACTTGCCATTCTGTGATACCACAGCGACGTGATCGCCCTCGATCGGCTTGCAGATCACCGCGCGCTCGTCATCCTTGACGTTCAGCACCTGTTTGCCGTTGCGGGTCTGGGCCAGCACCTCGTCCTCGGGCACCATGAACCCGTTGCCCGCATCCGAAGCAACCAGCAATTTGCGCCCCGGCTTGTGGATCAGGATATCGACGATCTGCGCCTCGTTGGGCAGATCGACCATCAGGCGCAGCGGCTCACCCATTCCCCGGCCACCGGGAAGGTTCGCGGCGCTGACCGTGTAGACCCGCCCGTTCGATGCGAAGACCAGCAGCCGGTCGGTGGTTTCCGCATGGAAGATGAACCGCGGCCCGTCGCCGTCCTTGAACTTCAGCTCGCGGTTCAGGTCGATATGGCCGGTCATGGCGCGGATCCAGCCCATCTGCGAGCAGACGACCGTGATCGGCTCCTTGTCGATCATCGCCTCAAGCGGTACGTCCTCGACCTCGCCTGCTTCGGCAAACCGGGTGCGACGCGCGCCGCCCTCATAATCCTTGCCGAAGGTCTTCTTGGTCTCTTTCAGCTGCTCGGCGATCTTGGCCCATTGCAGACCCTCATCCGCCAGCAGATCCTCGAGTTCTGCGCGCTCTTCCATCAGCGCGTCACGCTCACGGACCAGTTCCATCTCTTCGAGCCGACGCAGGCTGCGCAGGCGCATGTTCAGGATCGCGTCGACCTGAACTTCGGACAATTCGCCCTCGCCCGGCTTGGGCGAGACATAGTCGGCCTCGCTGGTGGCGCGGACATGGTCGATGCCCCAATTCTCGCGCATCAGCGCGGCCTTGGGATCGTCGTCATAGCGGATGATATCAATCACGCGGTCGAGATTCAGGAAGGCAACGATAAAGCCCTCCAACACCTCCAACCGGTGGTCGATCTTGGCCATGCGGTGACGAGAGCGGCGCAGCAGCACCTCTTGCCGGTGATCGAGGAAGGCGCGCAGTACTTCCTTCATCGAACAGACCTTGGGCGTCACCCCGTCGATCAGCACGTTCATGTTCAGGCTGAACCGCACCTCGAGATCCGAGTTACGATACAGCATGTTCATCAACACCTCGGGGTCCACGTTCTTGGAGCGCGGTTCGAGGATGAGGCGGATGTCGTCGGCGGATTCGTCGCGCACATCGCCCAGGATCGGGATCTTTTTGGTCTGGATCAGCTCGGCGATCTTTTCGATCAGCTTGGATTTCTGAACCTGATACGGGATCTCGGTGACCACGATCTGCCACTGGCCGCGGCCCAGATCCTCGACCTCGTATTTGCAACGCAGCCGGAACGATCCGCGCCCGGTGCGATAGGCCTGCGCGATATTCTCGGCCGGTTCTACGATTACGCCGCCCGTTGGGAAATCGGGCCCCGGCACATAGTTCAGCAGCGTGTCGTCACGCGCGTCGGGCGTCTTGATCAGATGCAGACAGGCGTCGCACAGCTCGGCGATGTTGTGGGGCGGGATGTTCGTCGCCATGCCCACGGCAATGCCTGAGGCGCCATTGGCCAGAAGGTTCGGGAACTGTGCCGGCAAGACGACCGGTTCGGTCAGCGTGCCGTCATAGTTGTCGCGGAAATCGACGGCGTCCTCGTTCAGCCCCTCCAGCAACGCCTCGGCAACGATGGTCATCCGGGCCTCGGTGTAGCGCGAGGCCGCCGGGTTGTCGCCGTCGATATTGCCGAAATTCCCCTGCCCGTCGACCAGCGGGTAGCGGACGTTGAAATCCTGCGCCAGACGCGCCATCGCGTCATAGATCGCGGCGTCCCCGTGCGGGTGATAGTTACCCATCACGTCACCCGAGATCTTGGCCGACTTGCGGAACCCGCCCGAGGAGCTGAGTCGCAGCTCGCGCATAGCGTAGAGGATTCGCCGGTGAACCGGCTTCAGCCCGTCGCGCGCATCCGGCAGCGCGCGGTGCATGATGGTGGAGAGAGCATAGGTTAGATAACGCTCGCCAATTGCCCGGCGCAGCGGTTCGGCCACCTCGCCCCCGGCGTCGGGGGCCTCCATGTTGGGGTCGTCGATCGTGTCGTTCATAGATGATGTGATACGACGCCCGGCGCGCGTGGTAAAGCAACCAAGGCATATTTTGCTGGGGACAAGTCGGGGTTTTTGCAACAGGGGGAGCCAACCCGGCGATTTCCCCCGATTTTCGACTCGGGACCCGAACTATGGTAGGATCCCAACAATTGAATGCTGCCTTTTTCTTGTTGTTATGATTACCGGGGGATGCGCCATGACGCGCCTTATGCTTGTTACTTTTGCCATGCTCGGCTGGTTCTTCTACGTCATGAGCGGTGGATCCGAATTCGAACCGCGCGGAACCCGCGCCGAGGCACCACCCGTCGTTGCGGCAGCTGAGAAACCCGAGCCCGGGCCACTGGTCCCCTCCCCGGCAACCGAGCTTGTGACGAAAGTGGCCCTGCGCCCCGCCAAGCCGTCCGAACCTAAGCCGGAACCGATCCCCGCCGCCGATGCCGTCGATACCGAGGCGTTGCTGGCGCAGATCGCGGCCGGTCTGAATTCTGATCTGTCCAGTTTCGACAATACCGGCGGTACCTTTTCGCTGGCGTCACTGGATGAAAACGCGGCCGTCCAGGTTTTGGACACCGACGCCGAACCGGAAACGGCAGCCGCCCCTGCACCCGTAGAGCCGCCGAAAGACATTCGTATCGTGTCCGGCACCCGCGTGAACATGCGCGACGGCCCCGGCACGATCTATCCGATCATCGGCAAAGCGCGGATGGGTCAGCAGGTCGAAGTTCTGAGCGAGTCCGGAACCGGTTGGCTGCGCCTGCGCGTGTTGCCCGAGCAACAGGTTGGCTGGATTTCCTCCTCGTTGATCCGAAAAAGCACAAATTGACGTGATGCCGTCATTGCCGGAGGCCGATCCTCGCAATAGTTTTTGCCGAGGACGACTTTGGGGCAGACATGCAGAAATCCATCCTCATCACCGGATGCTCATCCGGCATTGGTCTGGACGCGGCACACGGGATGCGTGCACGCGGATGGCGCGTGTTTGCCGCCTGCAGACATCAGCGCGATTGCGACAGGCTGAGGGCTCAGGGCTTTGACAGCCCAAGAATCGACTATACCGATGCCGAAACGATCACTTCGGGATTGGCCAGTGTTCTCGAAGCAACGGGCGGCACGTTGGACGCGCTGTTCAACAACGGTGCCCATGGGCTGCCCGGCGCGATCGAAGATGTGCCCACCGACGGGTTGCGCCATATCTTCGAGACCAACGTTTTTGGCTGGCACGAACTGACGCGCCAGGTGATACCCGTCATGCGTGCACAGGGCCATGGCCGCATCGTGCAGAACTCGTCGGTACTGGGTCTGGTCGCCTTTCCCTGGCGCGGTGCCTACGTCGCCACGAAATACGCCATCGAAGGCCTGACCGATACGATGAGGCTGGAGCTGCGCGGCACCGGCATCAAAGTGGTGCTGATTGAACCCGGTCCCATCACCTCTAAACTGCGCGAAAAAGCCATACCGGTTTTTGAACGGTTCATAGATTGGGAAAACTCGGCCCTGCGCGACAAGTATGAGGGGTCGCTGCTCAAACGTCTGTACGAAGACTCGGGTCCCGACCGGTTCGAGCTGCCGGCGTCTGCGGTAACCGAAAAACTTGCCCGCGCGCTCGAGGCAAAGTCGCCCAAGGCTCGATACTACGTGACCACACCGACCTATATCGCGGGTTATCTGCGCCGCATTCTGCCAACGGGCACGATAGACCGCATCCTTTCGGGTATCTGAGACGAAATTACCCGTTCGCTTTCGCGGGCCGCCCCGCTAGATGGTGCGCAAAGGATACAACAAATGCGGACGGTGAGTTCATGGACCTTCTAATGGGCGTACTTCTTTTGGCCATGGCGGCGGTCGTCGTTGTTTTGGCCATCGGCATATCCAATTTCGGCAAGGGCGGCATGGCGGCTGCCAAGAAAAGCAACAAGATGATGCGGCTGCGCATCCTGTTTCAATTCATTGCCGTGGTGCTGATCGTGCTCTACGTCTATCTGCGTGGACAGGGAGTGCAGTAGATGGTCGTTCTGAACAAGATTTACACCCGCACCGGCGACGACGGCAAAACCGCGCTGGGCAATGGCGAACGGGTTGCGAAATACTCGGGCCGCGTGGCGGCCTATGGCACGGTGGACGAACTGAACGCCTTTGTCGGCGTGGCCCGCACCGAGGCCGAGGGCGAGGTCGATGCGGCGCTGGCCCGCATCCAGAACGATCTGTTCGACCTGGGCGCTGACCTGTGCCGCCCCGACATGGAAAAAGACGCCGAGGCCGACTACCCGCCCCTGCGGATCGCCCCGGCCCAGATCGATCGTCTGGAATCGGAAATCGACGCGATGAACGCCGACCTCGAGCCGTTGCGCAGTTTCATCCTGCCGGGCGGATCAAAGCTGGCGGCGCATCTGCATGTCTGCCGCACGGTCTCGCGGCGCGCCGAGCGTCTGTCAGTCGAACTGACTAACATGGAACCGGTGAACGAGGCCGCGGTGAAATACCTCAACCGCCTCAGCGACTGGTTCTTCGTGGCAGCCCGCTGCGCCAACAATGGCGGCCGCGATGACGTCTTGTGGGTTCCGGGCGCGAACCGCTGAAAGCGGCACAACGTCCAGCGGACGTTGTGGCGACCGGAAGGGCGAAGAAGCGACCCGAAGGGCGGGCGCGGCCCGCTGAGACAAAAACTTCTTGAGAGCGATTTCGCACCATCCGGCGCGGCAAAACCGCCCATCGGCCGGGTAACAATATTTCGTTCCTTCACGTCAAAAAGCGTGAAACGCGACGTCCCCACGACATGACGTGACGATTTTGCCCTGTCCCGACGCCCCGCAAGGCGCTATCTAGGCCGACGAGAGCATTGGTGGAGTCGCATTGCGGCTTGCCGTTTTTGTAAGGAGCGTACGCAAAAATGAAGGTACTTGTGCCTGTCAAGCGCGTGATCGACTACAACGTGAAAGTTCGCGTCAAAGCGGACGGCAGCGGTGTTGATCTCGCCAATGTCAAAATGTCGATGAACCCGTTCGACGAGATTGCCGTCGAAGAGGCGATCCGCCTGAAAGAAGCCGGCAAGGCCGACGAGGTCGTGGCCGTTTCGATCGGCGTCAAGCAGGCGCAGGAAACGCTGCGCACCGCGCTGGCGATGGGTGCAGACCGCGCCATTCTGGTTGTTGCTGCGGATGACGTCCACCAGGACATCGAGCCGCTGGCGGTTGCCAAGATCCTGGCCAAGGTGGTCGAGGAAGAACAGCCCGGACTGGTTCTGTGCGGCAAGCAGGCGATCGACAACGACATGAACGCCACCGGTCAGATGCTGTCGGCACTGCTGGGCTGGAGCCAGGGCACCTTCGCGTCCGAACTGGACATCGAAGGCGACACCGCCAAGGTCACGCGTGAAGTTGACGGCGGTCTGCAGACCATCAGTGTCAAGATGCCGGCCATCATCACCGTCGACCTGCGCCTGAACGAGCCGCGCTATGCGTCGCTGCCGAACATCATGAAGGCCAAGAAAAAGCCGCTGGACGAAAAAACCGCCGCCGATTACGGCGTCGACGTCACGCCGCGCCTCGAAGTCGTCAAGACCGAAGAGCCGCCGGCACGCGCCGCTGGCATCATCGTGGGCTCGGTCGACGAGCTGGTCGGGAAACTCAAAGAAGCGGGGGCTGTGTAATGGCTGTACTTCTGCTTGCCGAAGTCAACAATGGCGAACTGGCGATGGACGCAACCGCCAAGGCGGTCACCGCAGCCAAGCAGCTGGGTGACGTGACCGTTCTGGCCGCGGGCGGCTCGGCCGCCGCAGCCGGCGAAGCCGCCGCCAAGATCGACGGCGTGTCCAAGGTCCTGGTCGCCGAAGACCCGTCGCTGGGCCACCGTCTGGCCGAATCGACCGCCGCGCTGATCGTCAGCCTGGCCGATGGCTATGAACATATCGTGGCGCCCGCCACCACCGACGCCAAGAACGTGATGCCGCGCGTGGCCGCGCTGCTGGACGTGATGGTCATCTCGGACGCGTCGGGCGTGGTGGACGGCTCGACCTTCGAGCGCCCGATCTACGCGGGCAACGCGATCCAGACCGTCAAGTCGAACGACGCCAAGAAGGTCATCACCTTCCGTACGGCCAGCTTTGATGCGGCCGGCGAAGGCGGATCGGCCCCGGTCGAGACCGTATCGGTCGGTGAAAACCCCGGCCTGTCGGACTGGGTCGAGGACAAGGTCGCCGAAAGCGACCGTCCGGAACTGACCTCGGCCGGCGTCGTTGTCTCGGGCGGCCGTGGTGTTGGCTCGGAAGAAGACTTCAAACTGATAGAAGCCCTGGCCGACAAGCTGGGCGCGGCGGTTGGTGCCAGCCGTGCGGCAGTCGACTCGGGCTATGCCCCGAACGACTGGCAGGTGGGTCAGACCGGCAAGGTCGTTGCACCCGATCTGTACATCGCGGTTGGCATTTCGGGTGCGATCCAGCACCTGGCCGGCATGAAGGATTCGAAGATCATCGTCGCGATCAACAAAGACGAAGAAGCTCCGATCTTCCAGGTCGCGGACTACGGCCTGGTTGCGGACCTGTTCCAGGCCGTGCCGGAGCTGACCGAAAAGCTGGGCTGATACGTCCAGACTTCGAAGCGATCAAGGCCCGCCAATCGGCGGGCCTTTTTCATTCGAGGTCACGGATCGCAGGCAGCAAACGTTCGGCAATGGCCCGGTGCGTGGCAGGCCCGATCATATATTCCGCCATCGGTTGCTGCATCGTACCGAACAGCATGTCCTCAAGATCATTCGAAGCACCTGAAGGGCGCACCGTCATCTTCACGGTTGCTACCCCTCCATCCGACACTCCATCAATCATGGCCTGTGTAATTGGCACCGGATCAGATACCCCACGCGCAACCAGCCCGACTGCCGGGCTGTGATCCCAGTCCAGCCACAGCAGCAGAACCCGGCTGGTGACGTTGTCCAACAGGGTGCGAAGCGCCTCTGCCCAAGCCCGCCGCAACTCGGCGGCCACCACTTCGAAGCGTGCGTCCGAAAATGCCGACAACCTGGACATAAGGTGCCGCACAAAATGAACGTCGGCGAAGTCAACTTCGGGGTACAACGCGGAAAGGTCCGAGGTTGCCTGGAGCACCCGATCATTGCGTCGGGGATGAACACGGTAGAACCGGTTGGACTGATTCAGCGCCGAGGGCAGTTGCAGAACGCAAACCTCGGCGCCATTCATCAGGCTCAGAATTTCCGGATCCCGCGCCAATCCCTCGGCACCCGTGAACAGACTGCCCAGATTCAGACACTGCATTTCCAGCCGCTGCTCCAACGCTGCGGGAAACGGAGAATCGACGAACCGACCGAATGTCTCGGTGCCGCCGACGCAGGCCACATATGGTACCTGCAACGCACGCTTTGGCCCGCGAAACCACAGTTTTGACGCCCTGTACCGGCAGACGGATTCCTCGACACCGGTCGCGCCCGACTCATGATAACTCATGTCAGCCACCCATTTTCTTCACCCAATTGCCATTCTGCGGCCTTAGGTGTTTAGAAAACTCTAATGTGCGCATTTGAAGCGAATTGGACCGGTCCCAACCCCTTGCCGCCCAACCCGGACTGCCGATAATGTCCCCCTGAACCTTGATGCGGAAGGCAGTTCAATATGGACGTGAAATCAGTCGGAGTAATCGGCGCGGGCCAGATGGGCAACGGAATTGCCCACGTGATGGCGTTGGCAGGGTATAACGTTCTGCTGAACGACATCAGCCAGGATGCGCTGGATGCTGCCATTGAGACGATCAAGGGCAACCTGGCTCGTCAGGTGTCACGCGGCAAGATCGGTGACGACGAGATGCAGGCCGCATTGCAGCGGATCAAGACCACGCTGAATCTTCCGGAGATCGGCCAGACGGACCTCGTGATCGAAGCCGCGACCGAACGTGAGGCCATCAAGCAGGCGATTTTCGAGGATCTGCAGCCGCATTTGCAGGCCCACACGATCCTGACGTCGAACACTTCGTCCATTTCGATCACACGGCTTGCCAGCCGGACGGATCGGCCGGAGCGTTTCATGGGGTTCCACTTCATGAACCCGGTGCCTGTCATGCAATTGGTCGAGTTGATTCGCGGTATCGCCACCGACGAAGAAACCTTCGCCACCTGCAAGGCCGTGGTGGATCGGTTGGGCAAAACCGCCGCCAGCGCCGAGGATTTTCCGGCCTTCATCGTGAACCGTATCCTGATGCCGATGATCAACGAGGCTGTCTATACTCTGTATGAAGGGGTCGGTAGTGTTCAGTCGATCGACCAGTCCATGAAGCTGGGCGCCAATCACCCCATGGGTCCGCTGGAACTGGCCGATTTTATCGGGCTGGACACCTGTCTGGCCATCATGAACGTCCTCCATGATGGGTTGGCGGATACAAAGTACCGCCCCTGCCCGTTGCTGACGAAATACGTCGAGGCCGGCTGGCTGGGCCGCAAGACCGATCGCGGGTTTTACGACTACCGTGGCGAGGTTCCGGTCCCGACGCGCTAGGCCGTCAAGAGACCGCCCCGCTCGCCCGCGATCTTTTAGCGCAAATGAACGGTGGATCAGGCTTGTGGTGACTGCCCCAAGCCCAGCGTGTGTTTTCTGAGCCAGGTCATGAATCCGCGTGGGTCGCGTTCGAGCAGTTTCATGTCCTCGTCCGAAATCGGTTCTCCGATCACGGGGCCGACCGGTTTGTTGCAGGACCGGACGATCTCGTGCAGCAGAAGTCCCTGACGCAAAATTGCCGATAGTTTGTTGGCAATCTGGTACCAGCGCGAATTGCTGCCGGGGAAGTAGATGGGCAGAACCTTGGCACCGGATCGCCGGATCATCTTTGCGGTGAACACGTTCCATTCGCGTTCCTGAGCCGGGCCGAACCACGTGTCGGACGACATCACCACGCCGGATGGGAACAGCGCGACGACACCACCGTTCTTGAGGTGCTCCATCGCTTTGCCCCGCATCTCAAGCATCTTGCTCTGGGCTTCGGGGTCATGTGGGAACGGGACAGGGATCATGAACGAGGTTGCGGCCTCGTCCAGCCCGGTCAGAACCGAGCGGGTCAGGATGCGATAGTCCTGGCGCACGCGTCCGATCAACTCGGCCAGGATCATGCCGTCCACCATCCCATGCGGGTGATTGGCCACCACCACAACGGGCCCCTCTTTCGGAATGCGCGCAATCTGGTGTTCGGGCGTGGTCAGGTCGATTCCCATGATACCCAAGGCACCACCCCAGAATTTCTGGCCGCGATACTTCTCATTCTGCTTTTCGAACTTGTTGACCATGCGCAGAATGGTCAGCTTGCCCGTGCACCATTCGATCGCCTTGATGGCCGTCGAGGTCCAGGCGTCGTCAAACGAATTTGCGTAGGTTAGCGTGCGGCGGTCGTAGATTTCGCCCGCTTCCGCGGTCTCGGCCACCACCGTGTTGGTCTTGGTATCGTGCGTGGTTTCCGCCAATTCCTGGTCTTCCCGTTCTTGTTTCGTGGCAGTGCCCTGCGTCAGAAACCTTCGCCGAACTTGTCGTTCACCAATGCTTCCAGCGCGTCTGCCAGCGCCTCAGCATCCGGCCCGGACGTTTCGACGTCAATAGTCGTTCCTCGCGAAGCCGCCAACATCAAAAGGCCCATAATGCTGTCACCCGACGCGGACATGCCGTCTTTGGACACTTCGGCGCGGGCGTCAAACCCTTCGACCACCTCGACCAATTTGGCTGAAGCGCGCGCGTGCAAGCCCTTTTCGTTGATGATTTTCAAGCTTTTGGTGGCCATATTCAATCGATCCGATGTCAGTCCAATGTCACATTTTGCGCATTGATGTACTTTCGTCCAGCCTCCATGGCCCTACGGACGGCGTCCCCGACCGGAAGTTGGCGGCTTTTGGCCAGTTTGATCAGCATCGGAAGGTTGGCGCCGTAAAGAATTCTGCGGTCCTGCGGCGCACAGGCGCGCAGGCTGAGATTCGAGGGGCTGCCCCCGAACAGATCGGTCACGACAACAACTCCGTCGCCGACATCCACAGCATCCGCGGCCCGGCAGATTTCGGCCTGCTTTTCCTCGCGATCATGATCGGCGTCGATCGACACTGCCACAAGGCCGGGTTGCTTGCCCACGACGTGCTGCATGGCCGCCAGGTATTCCTGGGCCAATCCGCCATGCGCCACGATTACAATTCCGATCAATCCGGCCTCACATTCAACGATCGACGTTCCATCTCGCGGTGTCTAATTGCCACCGGCTGCCCCTGCTCTGCAAGGGCTTTTGCGACAGCTTCGGCCATCGCGACCGAGCGGTGTTGACCCCCGGTACAGCCAAAGGCGACCGATAGGTGCGTTTTGCCCTCGGCCTTGAAGGCGGGCAGCAGAGACAGCAACAGTTCCACCACCCGTTCGAAAAAGGCGGCATAGTTCGTGTCAGCCTGAACATAGGACGCAACGTCCGGATTGCGACCATCAGCCTCGCGCAGCTCTGGACGCCAATAGGGATTGGCCAGAAATCGGCAATCGAACACCATGTCCAGACCCAGCGGCAGCCCCCGTTTGTAGGAGAAGGACTCGATTGAAACGGCCAGATGCCGGCCCCCTTCCGGCGCGAACCAGCGTTCGACCTCGGATCGCAGCTGGTGCACGTTGAGCACGCTGGTATCGATCAGAGTGTCGGCGATCTCGCGGATCGGCTCCAACAATTCCTTCTCCTGACGGATACCGGTTTCGGGGCTGGCATCGGTTGCGACCGGATGACGGCGCCGGGTTTCCGAAAACCGGCGCAAAAGCACTTCGTCGCTGCAGTCCAGATAAAGCGTGGATAGGTCCACCTGGCTCATCCGACCCAGTTTGGCGACCAATTCGATAAAACCGATGGTCGAGAAATCACGATTGCGGGCATCGATCCCCAACGCCATCGGCCGGGAAGGATCCGCGCCCTCCATCAGGCGCAGCAACAGGCCCATCGGCAAGTTATCGATGGCCTCATAACCCAGATCCTCGAGCACATGAATCGCCGTCGACCGGCCCGCGCCCGACGGACCTGTCACCAGAACGATGCGCGTTTGTGCTGTCATGTGCTTGGCCATTGCGGATCGACGCGCCCCATTTTCATCAGTTGAACTAGTGCTGATGCCAAGTTGGGGACGCCGGCGGCTCGAAGCAAGGGAACAGGATGTCCCAGCACAAGAACCTGTCGCGGTTCCGGCAGTCGCTGGGATTCCACTTGATCCAGATCCACGATCCATTCCAACGGAACGGGGCCGCAGGCCGTGGCGCGCAGCAGGCCGACGCCGCGGGCCTCGATCAATCCTCGGATCTGAGGGACCGCATCCGCAATCACCCGGTCGCCCGACAGGGTTAGGTTTACACGATCATCGGCGACCATGTCCGCGCCGAAGCCCATCATCTGCAATGCGAGTGCCGATTTTCCAGCCCCGGACGGCCCCGAAATCAGGGCGCCGCGGCCTGCAACGGCAACGCATGTGGCGTGCACGCAGACCGGATCATCGCTGGGTTTTTCGGGAAGGCGCAAAGCGCACATCGCTCAAAGGGGAAGACCCACGACAAACCGCGCACCTTGCGGGTCCGACGTGATGTCCGCCTCGGTCGGGCGGATGTTCTCGGCCCAGATGACGCCGCCGTGGGCCTCGACAATCTGTTTCGAGATCGCAAGTCCAAGGCCCGAGTTGTTACCGAAATGCTCGGCCGGGCGCTGCGAATAGAAGCGCTTGAACACCTTGGTCAGGGCCTGATCCGGAATACCGGGGCCAGTGTCTTCAACAACAACCAGAACCCGGTTTTCGCGTTGGCGCACCCAAACGCGGATCGCGTCGCTTTCCTCGCAGAAGGAGATGGCATTTGTAATCAGGTTCACGAAAACCTGTGCTAGACGGGCCTCGAGCCCGTTTATGACGATGGGCTTGGACGGCAAATCCGTGATGTAGTCGATCCCCTTCGATCGGGCATCTTCGCCCAGGTACTGACTGATATTGCCGATCAGCTTCAGAAGATCGAAGGGCTGCTCCTGCTCTTTGACCAGTTCAGCGTCCAGGCGGGACGCATTCGAGATGTCGCTGACAAGGCGGTCCAATCGGCGGACATCGTGCTCAATAACGCCCAACAATTTCTCGCGCTGATCGTCACGCTTGACCATTCGCAGCGTACCGACGGCCGATTGCAGGCTGGCCAAGGGGTTCTTGATTTCATGCGCGACGTCAGCCGCGAACTGTTCGTTGGCGTCTATCCGGTTGTAGAGCGCCGTCACCATTCCCCGCAGCGCACGGCTAAGCCGACCAATCTCGTCCGGGCGGGCGCTCAGGTCGGGGATGCGGATACGGCCGGGATTGACCCCAGTGCCGCGGTCCTTGCCCATTTCCGCCGCAGCGGCCAGATCCGCCAGCGGGTTCGCGATGGTCGAGGCCAGCACAAGGCTGAGACCCACCGAGACCAGCAGGGCAACGACAAACATCTGTAGAATGCGCTCCTGCTCTTTTCGAGCCAGTGCATCGATTTCTCCGGCGGGGCCAGCCATTGCGACAGCCCCCACAGGGGCGCCATCCAGAACGATTGGCGACGCCGCCACAATCACGGTGTCTCCGGCCGCATCAGACACGGCGTGAACCTGCATGTGGCCGTCCAGCGCGTTTGGTATGATGTCCTGAACCCGCTGTGCCAGCGTCGGCGCCTCGGTTTCAGATCCGGTGGTGAAAACCGAATACAGACCATTCCAGACGGCGGTCAGGGCATCAGAGATCAATGTGCTGCCGGTCGGAACATCCGCCTCCGCCTGAATCAGGCCCGGCAATTCCGACACGGTCGAGGAACCCCGTGTCCAGCCGATCAACGTGCCGGTGCTGTCATAGACGAAGACTTCGCCGCCTTCGGGGATGCTCAGCCCGGCAAGTGTCGCCTTGACGTTCAGGTCAGAAGCGTCCCGCGATCCGGCAACCTGGCGCAGCTGGGCCTCGAAGACGTTGCTGACCAGTTGCGCATCGCCAATGAGGTCCCGCGCCGTTTGCTGGACCCTCTCTTTTCGGGTGTCGTCCAGATACAGCAGCCCTGCGACCAGGATCACCAAAGCAATCAGGTTGAACGTGATGATCTTGCGCGCCAGCGGCGAGTTGCGCAGCGTGAAAAGAGTACGCCGCGATCGCCGCGCGCGCAGCTCGGCCGACTCGGGGTCTTGCGGGATGACCCAATCATCACCCAGAACGACGTCACCGTCGCGCAACTCGCTGGATTGCTCGGTGTCACGCACGAAACAAATTCACCTTTGCAGAAAGCCGGGCCGGCTTATTCCTCGTTGTAACGGTACCCGATACCGTACAGCGTTTCGATAGCCGAAAACTCGGGATCAGCCGCACGCATCTTCTTGCGTAGACGCTTGATGTGGCTGTCGATGGTCCGGTCGTCGACATAGACCTGATCATCATATGCGACATCCATCAGCTGATCGCGGCTTTTGACGAAGCCGGGGCGTTGCGCCAAGGCCTGCAGCAGCAGGAATTCCGTGACCGTCAGCGAAACATCGTTCCCCTTCCAGCTGACCGCGTGACGCAGCGGGTCCATGCGCAGATCGCCGCGCTCCATCACCTTTGCGTCCCCGGTGGTTGCCGCCGACGCATCCCCGTCGGTCGCTTCCTGACGGCGCAGCAGCGCACGGATGCGCTCGACCAGAAGGCGTTGAGAGAACGGCTTTTTCACGTAGTCATCCGCGCCCATCCGCAGGCCCAGAACCTCGTCGATCTCATCGTCTTTGGACGTGAGGAAAATCACCGGCATCTGGGTTTTCTGCCGCAGCCGCTGCAGCAGATCCATGCCGTCCATGCGGGGCATCTTAATGTCCAGAACCGCCATATCCGGCAGTTTCTTGTTGAACGCGTCAAGGGCTGCCTGCCCGTCATTGTAGGTTTCGACCTCGAACCCTTCGGCCTCGAGCGTCATGGATACGGACGTCAGAATGTTCCGATCGTCATCCACCAGTGCAATCTTAGACATAGGGCTGCCCCTTTACCTGCTCACTCACGATATATTTTTGCTTTTTGTAGGGCATTCTTGGCTTTTTTAAGGCCGCGAATCAATCCGGATGTACGAATCGCGCCACATTGTTCACGATCCTGCGACAAAAAGGTCGTCCTGCGCTTCCGAAAGTGCCCGGGTTTTCCGACCGGAAAATCTTGGTTGCGCTAAACCCGGCCTTGGTTGCGCTAACTGTGCCAAACCGTCCTGTTCATGCCCTAAACGGCCGTGATATGAGGCCCTTATCCGCCGGACTAACCGGCACTACGCCTCATGAGCGCAGACGGCCCCAACCGCCGCAGCGCCGCCACAGGAGAAGACACGAATGACATTTGGACGGGTAAACCCGCAGTTCCGCCTCGAAGATCAAGGCATCGAGGGGCTGGGCAATGTCTATTACAACTTGATGGAGCCGGCGCTGATTCAGAAGGCGCTCAAGCGGAATGAAGGCACGCTGGGCAATGGCGGAGCGTTTCTGGTGTCCACCGGCAAGTTCACGGGCCGGTCACCCAAGGACAAGCACGTCGTCCGGACCGAAAGCGTGGCGGACAGCATCTGGTGGGAAAACAACGCGGAAATGAGCCCCGATGGCTTTGACGCGCTGTACGCCGACATGCTGGCCCATATGAAAGGCAAGGACTACTTCGTTCAGGATCTGGTTGGCGGCGCTGATCCTGCCTATGCGATCAATGTGCGCATGGTTACGGAACTGGCCTGGCACAACCTGTTCATCCGGCACCTGCTGCGTCGCCCGGACCGCGAGGACCTGGACGAATTCATCGCAGATTACACCATCATCAACTGCCCCAGTTTCCAGGCGGACCCGAAAAAGCACGATTGCCGCAGCGAAACGGTGATTTCGCTGAACTTTGACCGCAAACTGATTCTCATCGGCGGCACCGAATACGCGGGCGAGAACAAAAAGTCCGTGTTCACGCTTCTGAACTACCTGCTGCCTGAAAAAGGCGTGATGCCGATGCACTGCTCGGCCAACCATGCGGTGGGCAACCCGGTCGACACCGCCGTGTTCTTCGGCCTGTCCGGCACAGGAAAGACCACGCTTTCGGCTGATCCGGCGCGTGTTCTGATCGGCGACGACGAGCACGGCTGGTCGGATCGCGGGACCTTCAACTTCGAAGGCGGATGCTATGCCAAGACCATCAATCTGAGCGCCGAAGCGGAACCCGAGATCTACGCGACCACGTCAAAGTTCGGCACGGTGATCGAGAACATGGTCTTCAATCCCGAGACCCTGGAACTGGATTTCAACGATGACAGCCTGACTGCGAACATGCGGTGCGCCTACCCGCTGGAATACATTTCGAACGCCTCCAAGACGGCGCTGGGCGGGCACCCGAAAAACATCATTATGCTGACCTGTGATGCCTTTGGCGTCCTGCCTCCGATCGCCCGGCTGACCCCGGCGCAGGCGATGTACCACTTCCTGTCGGGCTTCACCTCGAAGGTTGCCGGAACCGAACGCGGCGTGACCGAGCCGCAGCCGACCTTCTCGACCTGCTTCGGCGCCCCGTTCATGCCGCGCCGCCCCGAGGAATACGGCAAGCTGCTGCGCGACAAGATCGCCCAGCACGGCGCGACATGCTGGCTGGTCAATACCGGCTGGACCGGCGGCGCATACGGCGTTGGCAGCCGGATGCCGATCAAAGCCACGCGTGCCCTGCTGACGGCCGCATTGGACGGGTCGCTGGCCGATGCCGAGTATCGCAAGGACGCCAATTTCGGCTTCGACGTTCCGGTGACGGTCCCTGGTGTGCCCGAAGTTCTGCTGGATCCGCGCCGCACATGGGACGATCAGGCCGCATTCGACCGGCAAGCCGAAAAGCTGGTGCAGATGTTCGCCGAGAACTTTGAACAGTATTTGCCGTTCATCGACGAAGACATCAAAGCCGTCGCAATCGGCTGAACCGACATGCAGGGGCGCGGTTGCGGGCCCCTGCGCGCACAATAACGGGTCCTTGCAGTTATTTGTTCTTCCTGCAGTTGTAATGTGGCATTGGCATGAACAAATTCGTTGCCCGCCTAAAAATCATGCAGTAAATCAAGGACCCATTACAAGGAAATAGCCCGGCGCAAAATGCACCGGGCCGAGACTGAAAAAACCTTTGGGCAGCTCGCGCGCGGACACTCACACTCGCAAGATGAGCAGCCTAATCAAGGCGGTAGTGTATTATCAAGGGGATGAGTGTCAACATGAGATATGCCGCGTGATAGGCGACTATCATGGGTCATTTGACCAAGCGGATATCAACTGGTGGCACTGGTAAAATCAGGAATGGAAATGACCGAGATCTCGAAACTGGCGGAACTGCGCAAGTTGATGCAGAGCATGGAACGCACGTTGGGGCTCGAAGAGCTTTCTCCGGTAGAGCGTGACATTTATTACGCGGCCGAAGAATTGTCGAAAGACACGCGCGAAGTCCGGACCTATGGCCTGATCGAGCACACTTTGGTACAAAGCGTTTCGCGCCCTACCTTCTTCCGCGCCCTCAAGTCGCTGGTACAGAAGGGCTACTTGTCCCAAAGCGGAAACGCCAACCGGGGACGGTATGTCGTCAACGCCCCGCGTTGACCGCTGAGCAATCCTGAAAGAAGCATGACGTGATGCGATCGTGGGCCTCTGACACGTTTTATGCTTCGTTGGCCTATATCGGCGCATCGTTTCTGACCTTTTGGGTTTTGATGCCCATGCAGAACGTGTTCTTTCCAGAGTACCCCAGCCGCGCCAGCCTGTTGTTTCTTCCGCACGGCGTGCGGGTCCTTGCGGCGTGGCTCTTGGGGTGGCGTGCGATACTGGCCATGCTGCCCGGTGTCTTTCTGGTTTTCGCGACACTCGGTGGCTCGGACGTTTTTCTGACCAGCCGCCTGCTGGCCATCTTGATTGCGGTCACGACGGCGCCGGCCGTATTCTATTTGTTGAAATGGCTAGGATGGGATCTGTTTCCCGCCGCTGATCGGGCGCCCTGCTGGGCCTGCATCATGGGGGTCGGAGTCATCACGTCAATCCTGGTGTCCGGCCTGACCAACCTGGCTTTTGGCAGCGCGACGGCCGAGTATTTTGCCTTTTTGATCGGCGATCTTTCGGGACTGCTGTTCCTGATGTTCGGACTGTTTTTTGCCTTCCGCTATTTTGAACGTAAGGGTTGAGCGTTCAACCGAACACCCCCCTGCGCAGCAAGTTCGCACCTGCGATCATCAGAACCAACAAAGTCGCCTTGCGGAACGTGGCCTGATCAATCCGATCATGCATCTGCAATCCCAGCCACATGCCGGCCAAAGCCGGAAGGGTCAGCGCAGCCGAGAACGGCACGGTTTCAGCCCGCAACACGCCTGATCCAATATGCGCCACGACCAGAGCCAAGGCTCCCAAGCCATAGATTACGCCCTGAATGCGCAATTGTTCGGATTTGGGGGTATTCAGCGCAGTCAGATAGGCAACGGTCGGAGGTCCCCAAACGCCTGATATGCCGCCAATGAACCCGGTAACCGCACCGACTGCGGCCTCGATCTTCGGCGATTGTTCAGACAGGCTCAGTTTCACGCCCAGCAGTTGGATCGTGGCAAAGAACGTGACGGGAATTCCGATCATCAGAAGGAAAGCCTGCGATGGAACCAGGCTGATCAGCTGAGCGCTCGCCAACAAAAAAACCAGCCCGACGGAAAGAAAGACCCGGAACTGCCGGATCGAAGACATCGCTGCCGCGCGTCCTTCTCTCAAGGCCTGGATCCCGTTCGTCACAACGGTTGGCAGGATCAGCCCGGCCAGCGCAAGCTGGGGCGGCAGCATCATGCTGAGCCCCGAAATCAGGACCATCGGCATGGCGAAACCGACCATGCCTTTTACCGCTCCGGCCAGAAAGGCGACCGCGAACGCAAGGCAGAGCTCGGGCAGGGACATCAAAGAAAAAAGATCCATTAACCCTACATATCACCGCAGATTTTCTCTGCACCGCAAAATTCGTTGCGTAATTTTTGGACCTTTTCGACGCATTTTGTGAATTTTTGTTGCGCTGCAGTTGCAGCATGATATGACCAGATAACCCAGCAAAGGACGTGATTCATGGCCCATGACGGACAAGATATGACGAACATGACTTCTCAGCCGGTTCTGCCTGATCTTCTGACCCTGACGGGGGCCGCGCTGCCGGCGGTTCAGTCCGTCTTTGAGCGGGCGCGCGATGCGGTGCGCGAGATGGTCTCGGCCGAAGGTCGCGTCTCGGGCGCTTTGGTCGAGGCGAACCAGACCGCCGCGCATGGGCTGGCCTGGTTGGCCACCTACAATCAGTCGCTGCAGCAGATGCAGAAATGGGCCGAGGCGCTGGACGCTCAAGGCAGGTTCGGCGAGATGGAGCACCTGCTGCACCAGATCGCCTTTGGCGAATACCTGCACCAGGTCGCCGGCGGCATCCCGATGAACCAGGGCGAGGTCGTGCGCCTGCAGGATCTGGGGCTGGGCTGGGACGCGCTGTCGGGCTTCCAATGCGCCGAAGTGCAAACTCTGATGGCACAGGCCAACAGCCAGGCCGCGCGCAGCCGTTTGGTTCAGCTGATGCAAGAGCAATCCGGGGCCACCATGTTCGGCGCCTCGGGGCTGGATGAAGAGCTTGAGATGATCCGCGAGCAGTTCCGCCGCTATGCGCTGGATCGGGTCGAGCCAAACGCCCATGAATGGCACCTCAAGGACGAGCTGATCCCGATGGAAATCATCGAGGAACTGGCCGAGATGGGCGTCTTTGGCCTGACCATCCCCGAGGAATATGGCGGGTTCGGCCTGTCCAAGGCGTCGATGTGCGTCGTCTCCGAAGAACTGTCGCGCGGGTATATCGGCGTCGGCAGTCTTGGCACCCGGTCCGAGATCGCGGCCGAGTTGATCATCGCGGGCGGCACCGACGACCAAAAGGCCCATTGGCTGCCCAAGATCGCCAGCGCCGAGATCCTGCCCACCGCCGTGTTCACCGAGCCCAATACCGGGTCGGACCTTGGCAGCCTGCGCACCCGCGCGGTCAAGGACGAAAACGGTGACTACAAAGTCACCGGCAACAAGACCTGGATCACCCATGCCGCGCGCACCCATGTGATGACGTTGCTGGCGCGTACCGATCCCGAAACCACCGACCATCGCGGCTTGTCGATGTTCCTGGCCGAAAAGACGCCCGGCACCGACGACAACCCCTTCCCGACCCCCGGCATGACCGGCGGCGAGATCGAGGTGCTGGGCTATCGCGGCATGAAGGAATACGAGCTGGCCTTCGACGGCTTCCACGTCAAAGGCGAGAACCTGCTGGGCGGCCAGGAAGGCAAGGGCTTCAAGCAGCTCATGGAAACCTTCGAATCCGCGCGTATCCAGACCGCCGCCCGCGCCATTGGCGTGGCCCAAAGCGCGCTGGACATCGCCATGCAATACGCGCAGGAGCGCAGGCAATTCGGCAAGGCCTTGATCAATTTCCCGCGCGTGTCCGGCAAGCTGGCGATGATGGCGGTCGAGATCATGGTCGCCCGTCAGCTGACCTATTTCAGCGCCTGGGAGAAGGACAACGGCCACCGCTGCGACCTCGAGGCCGGGATGGCCAAGCTGCTGGGCGCGCGCGTCGCCTGGGCTGCGGCCGACAACGGGTTGCAGATTCACGGCGGCAACGGTTTCGCGCTGGAATACAAGATCAGCCGCGTTCTTTGTGATGCCCGCATCCTGAACATCTTTGAAGGTGCCGCCGAGATTCAGGCGCACGTCATCGCGCGGCGTCTGCTGGCCTGAGCGCCCGCCCGTCGCGGTTTCCCCAACTTGACCCGGCCCAGCGCCGGGTCTTTTCTTTTCTGGCAAGCCAAAAGCGCCGAGTGACCAGATCTGCCCTGTTCATTTCACCCAACCGGACCCGCCGGACACATAGGCCGGGAAAATTCCCCCTTGGGTCCCGGCACAGGTTTCGGCTAAGTAGCGGTCGAACCGCATCATGCTGCGCCGCGGCTACGCAGATGCCGAACCGATCTTTGCGGAGTGACCATGGCGCGCCTACTGATCCTTGTTCTTGGCCTGTTGATCACGGGCTGCAGCACGCCGTCCGGCACACCCTCGGGCGACGTTGCCGGTCTGACCCGCGCCATTCAGAACCTCGGCCCCGGTGTCGATCCGCAGGAAGCCGCCCGCGCGGCGCAGATCGCCCATGACTATGCGCTGCAGCTGAGGGCCGAATACCGGGTCTCCGATCCGGCGATCATCCACAACGCCAAGGTCATCAACGGTTTTCGCGAGCGCGGGCTGTGCAATGACTGGGCCGAGGACATGCTCAAGCGGCTGCGGCAGGAAAACTTCCGCACGCTGGACCTGCACTGGATCACCTCGCCGCCGACCCCGTTCCGGATCATCCACCACTCGGCCGCGATCAGTGCCAAGGGCGACGGGCCCTATGACGCGATCGTGCTGGACGGCTGGCGCAACGGGGGTGACCTGTTCTGGGCGCCGGTACGCGAGGACACGCGCTACAACTGGCGCCCCCGGATGGAGGTGCGCGCCGAACTGCTGGCGCAATGACGCTTAGTCGCGGTAGAAAACCCTCATGCTGCGCCTGAGCCTGATCCTGCCCGCCCTTGCCCTGCTGCAATGCGACCGCGACGAAAGCGTCGCCGCCTATGGCGCGGCCGACCGCACCTGGGTGCTGCAGGAGGTGAACGGCCAGCCCTTTGAAGCCAGCGCCCTGCTACGCTTTCCCGAAGACGGCAGGATTGCCGGAAACGCGCCCTGCAACAGCTACTCGGGCACATTGAACGCGCCCTATCCGTGGTTCGAAATCACCGACCTGACCGCCACCCGCGCCGCCTGCGCCGGGCTTGAGGCCGAAGGGTTCTATTTCGCCGCGCTGCTGGCGATGACGCAGTCCGAGGTGTCGGGCGACGTGCTGATCCTGCGTAACGAGGACGGGCACGAGATGGTGTTCAAAGCCGCCGAGTGAACTGATCGACAAAGCGGGCGCGGGCCTCGGGCAGCGGCGTGTGACCCAGCGATGGCGCCACGCGATGCGCCAGGAAATAGCCGGTCGTGCGCAGCCCGGCGGCGATCTCGTCATCCGGGGCGGCCCCCTGCCCGCGCAGCACCGGCGGCAGAGGCAGCAGGCGGTCGGCCCAATCCCCGGCGCCTTCGGCACTGACCGCCCGGCCGGTCTTGGGCGAGACATAGGCCAGCCCCTCGGTAGTGCCGGTCACGGCACAGCGGGTCAGGTCCAGCCCAAAACCCAGCTCTTCAAGCAGGGCCAGTTCCCAGCGCAGGTAAGCCAGCGGCCAGATCTCGTCCTGGCCCAGCAGATCCATCAGCTGTTCCGTCTGTCGATAGATTGCGGGGTGTGGTTCGCGTTCGGGCAGGCAGAAGGATAGCAGCGCCACGACCGCGTTCAGCCCCGACAGCGCCAGCCGCCCCGAAAACGCCGCCGCCGCGCGCGAGCGCAGCGGTTCGACCTGGAAAGTGCCGATATGTTCCTGCAGCCGCGCCCGCCACAGCACGTCTAACTGCGCGCCGGGCTGCAGGATGGGCGCGATCTTGCGGCTGGCACCCCCGCGCACCACGCCCGCATGGCGGCCATGGGTTTCTGTGAACACCTCGATGATGGCCGCGGTTTCGCCGTGGCGGCGGGCGGTCAGAAGAATGCCATGGTCGCGCCAGTCCATGCGGGGCCCTTGGGTTGCCTTGAGGTCGCGTCGGACCGCGACGGTAGAGCGCGGCGCGGAAAGAAGCAAATTCAATCGGAAGACGCCGGCTGACGTGCCGGAATTGTGGACTTGAGCCCGGGGCGATATTACCCAGAACGGGCAGACACGAGACCAAACATGACCGACGCGACCTTTCCTAGCATTTCCCCCGCTTTCCGCCGCGCGGACATGACGGTGCATGCGGTGGGCCTGACGTTGATCTTGATTGCGGGCGGCCTGCTGGTGGCAAAGGCGGCAACCCATCTGCAAGGTCCGCTGGTTGCTGCCGTCGTGGTTTACGTCTTGTGTGCGCTGGCGTCGAACCTGGCGTCCTGGGCCTATCACTTTCTACCGCTGCACGAGCGGCGCACACTGCTGCGGCGCATTGATCACGCGGCGATCTACCCCAGCATAACAGGCACCTTCACACCGTTCTTCGTTCTGTCTGGCACGCCTTGGACCTTGGGCCTTCTGGTCGTGTGCTGGGTTCTGACGGCGGTGGCGGTCTGGAACAAGATCACCAACGAGACAGTGAAATCTCGCTGGTCGACGGCATCCTACCTGGGGTTGGGCGCGCTGGGGCTGCTGGCCCTGCCCGATCTGCGGGGCGTACCGGCGGCGACGTTGTGGTGCATCCTGGCCGGGTCGGGTTGCTATGTGATCGGAACCGCGTTCTACGCCCGCAAGACGCTGCCCTACCGCTATGCGATCTGGCACATCTGGGTGAACCTGGGCGGGATCTCCATGTTCGCGGGCGTCTGGCTGGCGCTATCGCCTTTGTGGTAAGGCAGGCCTAGTCCAGCCCCTCTTCGTTCAGCAGATGGCGGCCTTGCCGGTCTTCGACCTCGATCACCCAAAGATCGGGGTCAAAGCTGCGCTGACGGGCGATGGCCTCGTCCACCTCGGCCTCGGGACCTTTGGCCAGTTCGATCCATTTGCGTGCGCCGCTGAGCAGGTCGAAGCTGCGCTGAAAGGCGGTGGCATTGCCGTCAAGCGTGTTGAGCTTGACCAGAACCGCGCCGGCTGTGTCGTCGCCATGGGCTACGACAAAGGCGGGGATCTCGTGCAGGCGCAGCCGGGCCAGATAGGCGTGGACCCAGAACTCGGCCGTCAGGCGGGTCATGCGTTGCCGTCTTTGAAGTCCAGCCCCATTTCCGAGTAGCGCTCGGCCTCTTCCAGCCAGTTGGGCCGGACCTTCACCTGCAGGAACAGGTGGACCTTGCGATCAAGGAATTCCTCCAACTCGGCCCGGGCGGCCTGGCTGACGGCCTTGATCGTCTCGCCGCGCTTGCCCAGCACAATGCCCTTATGGCCGTCGCGCATGACATAGATGATCTGGTCGATCTTGGCCGAACCATCCTTGCGTTCTTCCCAGTTCTCGGTCTCGACCGTCAGCTGATAGGGCAGTTCCTGATGCAGGCGCAGGGTCAGCTTCTCGCGGGTGATCTCGGCCGCGATCATGCGCAGCGGCAGATCGGCGATCTGGTCCTCGGGGTAGAGCCAGGGGCCTTCAGGCAGATGCTGTGCCAGCCAGGCACGCAAGTCCTCGACGCCGTGGCCCTTCTCGGCTGAGATCATGAAGGTTTCGGCAAAGGGGAAGCGGTCATTCAGGTCGCGGGTAAGTGAAAGCAGCGCGGGGGCTTCGACCCGGTCAATCTTGTTGATCGCCAGCGCCACCTTGCGGCCCTGCGCGATCTCGGACAGGCCATCCAGGATGCGCTCGACACCTTCGGTGATACCGCGATGCGCTTCGACCATCAGCACGATGATGTCGGCATCGGCCGCGCCGCCCCAGGCCGCCGCGACCATCGCGCGGTCAAGCCGGCGGCGGGGCTTGAACAGGCCCGGCGTATCGACGAAGACCAGTTGCGCATCACCCTCCATCGCGACGCCGCGGATGCGGGCGCGCGTGGTCTGCACCTTGTGCGTCACGATCGAGACCTTGGCCCCGACCATGCGGTTCAGAAGGGTGGATTTGCCTGCGTTGGGCTCTCCGATCAGGGCGATGAATCCGGCGCGTGTCGTCATTGTGTGAAGATCCTGTTTTCAAGTGCGCATCCCTATCGCAGAAAGGCACAGCGGGCCAGAGGCATTTGTCGCATTGCCGGGCCGGTACAGGAGTGGCAGGACAGGCGCGCAGGCCAAGCCGATCCCAGCCAGGCCGCGACCCGCATCTTGAGGATCAGGCATGAAACGACGGGAGTTTCTTTTATCGGGCGGCGCCGCAATGGGGGCCGCGGGCTTGAGTAGACTTGCATTCGCGTCCAATAGCTCCGATCCGGAGCTGGTGGTTCAAAGCGCCAGCTACATGTTTCGGGACCAGCCTACGCATGGAATGGTCAGCCTGAGCCCCGACGCTCCTCCGCCCGTCCTTATTGGACGTCAGGGTAAAGCGATGAGACTGACGGTCAAAAACACTCTGCCCGACTATACCTCGATGCACTGGCACGGGATGCGCATCCGCAATGATATGGATGGCGTGCCTTATCTGACCCAGATGCCGCTGGGACAAAACGAAAGCTTCACCTACGAGTTCACACCCCCAGACGCCGGAACCTACTGGTATCACCCGCACTGCATGACGATGGAGCAGATGGCGCACGGCCTGACCGGAGTGATGGTTATCGCCGAGCCTGAAGACGTCGGGTTCGACAGCGAGCAAGTGATCAACCTGCGGGACTTTCGCCTGGACGAGACGGGGGCATTTCTGCCCGCCTACACCCAGCGGGGCGCGGCCAGAGCCGGAACTTTCGGCAATGTGCAGACCGCGAACTGGCACCAGCACCCAATCTATGACCACTCCGCCGGCAGCCTCGTGCGACTGCGACTGCTCAATTCGGACACGACCCGGATCTACAAATTGCACCTGACAGGCGGAAACGCGCAGATCATCGCGTGGGACGGTCACCCGGTCCCCGCCGAACTGCCGATGCCGAGTGCAAATGATCCCTTGCTGGTAGGCCCCGGTCAGCGTGTGGATTTTGCCGTTGCGATGCCAGACGGCGAAGGGGCACAGGTCGACCTTGTGGCCAAACTGCCCGGTCAGCCCTTGAGGACGATGGCCAGCCTGCGATCGGTCGGGCAATCCGCGCACCGGGACCTGAGAGAACTGAAGCCT
This sequence comes from Ruegeria sp. CI5, assembly GCF_056536885.1. Classification (NCBI taxonomy): domain Bacteria; kingdom Pseudomonadati; phylum Pseudomonadota; class Alphaproteobacteria; order Rhodobacterales; family Roseobacteraceae; genus Ruegeria; species Ruegeria sp. CI5. Next base: position 95,766 of record NZ_JBQFQN010000007.1, on the reverse strand, counting down.
TTGCCGAAGAACCCGGTCGCCCTGCCCGATCTCGGCAACGCTCAGGTGCACGAATTCGTCTTCGGCTGGACGCCAGAAGGTGAACTGCCGGACAATGGGTTCTGCGGGTCTCTTGGATACAATTTCTGGTCGATCAACCGGGTTCCCTGGCCCGGAGATGCTGCCTCGGACGTCGGGCCACTGGCGACGCTGAAACTGGGCAAAAGCTATGTCTTGAGGCTGCGCAATGAATCTCCGAACCTGCATCCGATCCATCTGCACGGGCTGGTCTTTGTGCCGTTGCGATCAAACCTGCGAGAATTGCCGCCGCTGGTGACGGACACCATGCTGTTGTTGAAAGACGAGGTCGTTGAAATCGGGCTGGTTGCAGACAATCCGGGCGACTGGGCCTTTCACTGCCATGTGATTGAACACCAGAAGACCGGGCTGACCGGGTTCTTGCGGGTCGCTTGAGCGGCAAGGTCTAGCCGTTGCAGACGTGGTTCGTGATAGGTGGACAGCCCTCGCGGACATTCCCGGACAGATCAAGAGCAGGTAATGCCGCGATCGAAGAGATCAGCTTGTCATACGATCCAGCAGAGCCTGCGCGGCCGCCTGTTCCGCCTGACGTTTGGAGCCGGCGGTTGCTTGGGCCTCGGATCCGTCCTGAAGCCGGGCCGCGATGGTGAAAACGGGGGCGTGATCCGGACCGCTGCGTGAAATCTCGACATAGGCGGGCGGTTTCTGCCCGCGCGCCTGCGCCCATTCCTGAAGCGATGTCTTGGCATCGCGCGCATCCGCTTCGACCGTGTGGATCCGGTCGCCCCACAGCGACAGGATCACTTTCTGCGCCGCCTCAAAACCGGCATCGCGATAGACCGCGGCTATAACTGCCTCCATGGCGTCGCCCAAAAGCGCCTGCTTGCGGCGCCCGCCCGACAGCATCTCTGACCGGCCCAGCTTCAGAACCGCGCCGATATCGATCTGGCGGGCAACGTCGGCACAGGTTTCCTTGCGCACCAGTGCGTTGAATCGGGGGGCCAGTTGGCCTTCGGTGGCCTTCTGATCGGCCTCGAGCAAAGCGGTGGCCATCACAAGCCCCAGCACACGGTCACCCAGAAACTCGAGCCGCTGGTTGTCCGGACGTGTCGAAGACGAGACCGACCCGTGGGTCAGCGCCCGAACCAGTAGTTCGGGATTGGCGAACCTGTGTCCAAGGCGTTTTTCGAACGCCTTCATGTCGGTCGACAGCTTCAATTGACCGCCTTGAAGAACCGGTCACCGCGCCAGGTCCAGAAGAACAGCATCGAACGCCCGGCGGACGAGAACATGATGCGGTCAGCTCGACCGATCAGGTTTTCATAAGGAACGTAGCCGACGCCGCCTGCGACCTGCGGCACGCGGCTGTCACTGGAATTGTCACGGTTGTCGCCCATGAAGAAATAGTGCCCTTCCGGCACGGTGTAGACACCCGTGTTGTCGGTACTCTGGTTGCCGATATTCAGGATTTCGTGTGACACGCCGCCCGGCAGCGTTTCGATCATCCGGGTCTTTTCACAGGTGCCGCCAACGCCGACCGGGCCATTTTCACAGCGCGGCCGAAGGCGCTGAGGCCCTTGCGGCTCGGCGATTTCGGTAAAAGTGCCATCCGGGGTCTGCTTGGCTTCGGTACCGTTGATGTAGACCACGCCATCCTTGATCTGGATCTTGTCTCCGGGCAGGCCGATCAGGCGCTTGATGTAGTCGCGCCCCGAAACCGGATGGCGGAACACGATGACGTCGCCCCGCTCGGGCTCGCCGCCCAGCAGTCGGGTATTGTCGCCCCCCATCCAGCCGCAGATGTCCTCGGCATCGACATCGAGGCCGACGCTGGGGATGATCAGACTGGGGCAGGACGCGTAGGAATAGCCATAGGCCATCTTGTTGACGAACAGGAAATCACCGATCAGCAGCGTGGGTTTCATCGACCCCGATGGAATCCAGAACGGCTGAAAGAACAGAGTGCGGAAAACGCCCGCGATCAGCAGGGCATAGACGATGGTCTTGATCGTCTCCCAGATGGCGTTTCCGGATTTGGCTTGCTCGGCCATACTGCTCTCCAGTCCTTGCTCGGCTCGGGGGGTTACATGCGGCGCGGTCGCGGGGGTGTCAAGGCCGCTGCGTCGGGATCACCAAGCGGGCGCGCCTCGATCACCACGAAGGCCTGCGCCCATGGATGATCGTCGGTCAAGGTGACGTGGATGATCGCCTCGTGCCCTTCGGGCGTCATTTCCTTCAGCCGTTCGGCGGCCCAGCCGGTCACATGCATCACGGGCTGACCTGTGCGCAGATTGGTAACTGCCATGTCCTTCCAGGCGATGCCCATACGCAGCCCCGTGCCCAGCGCCTTGGAGCACGCCTCTTTTGCGGCCCAGCGCTTGGCGTAGGTTCCGGCCGTATCCCGCCGGCGCTCGGCCTTGCGCTGCTCGGTCTCGGTGAAGACACGGTTGCGGAACCGGTCACCGAACCGATCGAGCGTGCCCTGAATGCGCTCGATATTCGCAAGATCCGTACCAATGCCGAGTATCATGAGTGCGTCTCTTTCTTTGCCCTTTCAAGAGCCTTGAACGCAGACCGGGCGCCCACCCACAGGAATAGTCGCGAAATGAGGAACGCCACGACAAAGGTGATCGTGAAACCGATCACCAAAAAGTTCACCGGGATACCGGCCAATCCCTCGGACATGCCTGGAACGACAAGAAAGAACAGCCCAGCCATGACCAGGTTAGCCAACATGCCGACGATGCCCATCCATAGTGCGGCGCTCCACATGTCGCCGCTGCCCGGCATGGTCTGGTGCGTCTGAACCTGTCGGTGTCCTTCGAAAGTCGCGGCGGCCAAAAAGGGGATGAACGGCAGGAAACTGCTGGACAAGTCAATTCCGAACACCGCCGAAACGCCAAACAAAACAGCCGGGACCGCAATCGATGTGATTACGAAGACGACAAGAAACCTGGGAATGTTCAAGCGCATCGGGAGATCCAGAAGAAGGAGGCTTCAAGGCAGCGGATCATTGGCGCGCCTCATCCATCAGGCGGCGCATTTCCTGAATGGCTGGGGTGAGGCCCCGGAAGATGGACTCGCCGATCAGGAAATGACCAATGTTCAACTCGCGCACTTCGGGAAAGGCGGCAACGGGCTGGACCGTGTCATAGGACAGGCCATGGCCGGCATGCACTTCGAGGCCCAGCGAATGGGCAAAGGTGGACATCTTGCGCAGCGCCTCCAGTTCGCGTTCCGCGTCGTCCACCCGACCCTCGGCATGGGCGTCGCAATAGGCACCAGTGTGCAGCTCGATCACTTCGGCGCCGATGCGGTGGGCGGCCTCAATCTGCTTGGGGTCTGCGGCGATGAAGATCGACACCCGGCAACCGACGTCACGAAGCGGCGCGATGAAATGCGCCAGACGGTTTTCCTCGCGCGCGACTTCCAGGCCACCTTCGGTGGTACGTTCCTCGCGCTTTTCGGGGACGATGCAGACCGCGTGCGGCTTGTGGCGCAGAGCGATCTTCTGCATCTCATCCGTAGCCGCCATTTCAAAGTTCAGCGGAACCGACAGAACTTCCATCAGCCCGTCGATATCGGCATCCGAGATATGCCGCCGGTCTTCGCGCAGGTGCGCGGTGATCCCGTCGGCCCCGGCCTCTTCGGCAAGCTTTGCGGCGCGAAGCGGGTCGGGATAGGCGCCGCCACGGGCGTTGCGCACGGTGGCGACATGGTCGATATTCACGCCCAGGCGCAGAGGGGTGTCAGACATCCTTCGAATCCTTTTTGTTCGCGTCGCCCGAGCCTATCGGGTTTGGTCGGGGAACGGCAGAGCTTGCTTCGGCCAAGCGTTTGATTTCTTCGAACTTCGCCTTGATCTTTGCGCGGCGGCGCATCTGATAGGTTCGGATCACCGGCAGGCTGATATAGGTACAGATCACGCCGGCCACGATGCCGGGAATGATGCCGCCGATCATGTAGGGAAAGAACACGTCGTCATAAAATTGCGACAGCCCGTGCCAGTCAGCGACCCGATCGGAAAACATCGCCAGGAAGTTATCCTTGAGGTCCCCCATCGCACTGGCAAATTTGCCCATCAGCCCCTTGGTGTCGCCCTCTTCGTATTCGGTGCCCAGCAGGAAATGCCCAGTTTGCAGGCAGACCACGCCGATCGGAACGTAGGTCAGCGGGTTGCCGAAGAACGTGCCGCTCAACGCGGCAAGGATGTTGCCGTTCAGCAGCCGGGCCAAGACCGCGGCAACCAGAAAATGAAGGCCGTAGAAAGGGGTGAAGGACGCGAACACCCCGGCCCCTACCCCACGGGCAATGCGCTCGGGCGAGTCTGGCAAACGGCGGACGCGGTGTTTGACATAGTGGAAGGCGCGGGTCCAACCGCCGCGAGGATAGACCAACTCGGACAGGACCTGGAGTACCGAGCGGCGATCACGGCGCTTGAAAACCACTCCTGATCACCCCTTCTCAGCCAGCTGCGACCGCAGCGCTTGTCATGTCCCGATACCGTTCGACCGCAGCCACGTCACTTTCCGCCTCGAGCATCAGCATCAGCGAATGCAGCTGTTCAAGATCCCGCACCTCGATACTGATCAGCAGACGATAGAAATCTGGCTTCCGGTCCACGAATTCCAGGTTCGAGATATTGGCCTTTTTCTCGCCGATCAATGTGCAAATACGTCCCAGCACGCCGGCGTCGTTGCCGATGGTCAGTTCCAACGTGGCGCCATAAGCGGCCGGGTGCGTGCCGGTATGCCAGTGAAGGTTCACCCACCGTTGCGGCTGATCCTCGAACTCGGCAAGGCGATCGCAATCGATGGAATGCACCACCACGCCCTTGCCCCGAGACGTGATGCCCACGATGCGTTCGCCCGGCAAAGGCTGGCAGCACGGCGCGCGTTCAAACCCCTGCCCCGGCTCAAGCCCGATCACGGCGCGACGCAAGGGGATTGCTTCGCCCTCGTCGCGGGTCAGGTCGGGATAGACCGCGGCCACTACATCATGGGCGGTCAGTTCGGCACTGCCGACGCGGGCCAGCAACTCATCGCTGTTCTTGATGCGCAGGTGTTTGGCGGCGGTTTCCAATGCCTTGTCGGTCGCCTTGCGGCCAACATGTTCGAACCCCGCGCGGACCAGTTCGCGTCCCAGTTTGATGAACCGTTCACGGTCAACCTCGCGCAGGGCGCGGCGGATGGCGGTGCGGGCCTTGCCGGTCACGGCAATCTCAAGCCAGGTCACCTGCGGGGTCTGGCCGTCGGCGGTGATGATGTCGACCGATTGGCCATTCTTGAGCCGCGTCCACAGCGGCACACGGATACCGTCCACCTTGGCTCCGACACAGGCATGGCCGATGCGCGTATGAATGGCGTAGGCGAAATCGATCGGGGTCGCCCCGCGCGGCAGTTTCACCACGTCGCCCTTGGGGGTGAAGCAGAAGACCTGGTCCGAATACATCTCGAGCTTCACCGCCTCGAGGAAATCTTCGTGGTCTTCCTCGGTATCGAACTGCTCGGTCAGGTTGGCGATCCACTTGGCCGGATCGACCGCAAAGGGGTTTTCCGTCCGCACACCGTCACGATAGGACCAGTGCGCGGCCACACCTGTCTCGGCGACGTCATGCATCTGACGGGTACGGATCTGCACCTCGACCCGCTTGCCGTCACGGCCCGAGACCGTCGTATGGATCGAGCGGTAACCGTTCGATTTCGGCTGGCTGATATAGTCCTTGAACCGCCCCGGCACCGCGCGCCAGCGCTGGTGTATGGCCCCAAGGGTGCGATAGCAGTCTTCTTCGGTCTGGGTAATGATGCGGAAGCCATAGATGTCGGACAGGCGCGAAAAGCCCTGATCCTTTTCCTGCATCTTGCGCCAGATCGAGTAGGGTTTCTTGGCGCGACCAAAGACTTCGGCCTCGATCCCCGCTTTCTCAAGCTCGTGCCGCATGTCGCCGGTGATCCGGTGAATCACGTCGCCGGTTTCGCGCTGCAGCGTGATGAAGCGGCGGATGATCGACTGGCGGCCTTCGGGATTGAGGACGCGGAACGCCAGGTCCTCAAGCTCTTCGCGCATCCACTGCATGCCCATCCGGCCGGCCAGCGGCGCGTAGATGTCCATCGTTTCGCGCGCTTTCTGCACCTGCTTTTCAGGGCGCATTGCCTTGATCGTGCGCATATTGTGCAGGCGGTCGGCCAGCTTGACCAGGATCACCCGCAGGTCCTTGGACATGGCCATGAACAGTTTGCGGAAGTTCTCGGCCTGCTTGGTTTCGCGACTGGAAAGCTGCAGGTTGGTCAGCTTGGTGACACCGTCGACCAGCATCGCCACCTCGTCACCGAACAGTTCGGCGATCTTGGAATAGCTTGCCTTGGTGTCCTCGATCGTGTCGTGCAGCAGCGCGGTGATGATCGTGGCATCGTCCAGGCGCTGCTCGGTCAGAATGGCGGCAACTGCGACGGGATGCGAAAAATAGGGCTCGCCCGAATGCCGGAACTGCCCTTCATGCATCTGCATTCCGAACTCGTAGGCCCGGGCGATGCGATCGGCATTTGTCTTGGGGTTGTAGTTGCGGACCAGCGCAATCAGGTCTTCAACAGAAATCATCCGGTCCGCACCTTCGCTTGCAGGGCTTACCCCTGCCCCTGGGCCTCCATCAGGGCACGCAGGAGTTTCTCTTCGGACATGTCGTCATCTGCCGGCTTGTCCGACTCTGCACCCATCAACAGCGCCATCTGATCTTCTTCGGGCTCGTCGACCTCGATCTGTGTCTGGTTGGCCTCGATCAGACGTTCACGCAGCTCGTCCGCCGTCTGGGTTTCTTCGGCAATCTCGCGCAGAGCCACGACGGGGTTCTTGTCGTTGTCGCGGTCAACGGTGATCGATCCGCCAGTGGAAATCTCGCGCGCACGATGGGCGGCAAGCATCACCAGTTCGAACCGGTTCGGTACCTTGTCTACGCAGTCTTCGACCGTCACGCGGGCCATGAGGCGCTCTCCACAAATGAATCCGTGTCAGGAAGGGGTTTATCTAAGCGCGATTCTCTGCCTTGACAAGCGGGAAATGCCTAGCATTGACGGCTCAGAGGGGGGTTACGGCGGCAACCTCGTCCACAGGCAGCTGTCCGATCATTTCCCGGACGGTCAAATCCAGCACCGGATGGCGCCAATCGGGCGCGACGTCAGCCATTGGAACCAGCACGAATGCCCGATCCTGCAGACGAGGGTGCGGCACGATCAGTTGTTCGGGCGCGGATCGCACCTGCTGCTCCATCGGCAAATCCAACCAGCGGCGGTATCCGTCCAGGTCCGGCAGAACGCGGTCGTCCCAGCAGACAAGATCAAGATCAAGTGTGCGCATACCCCAACGCTGAACCCTGGCGCGGCCGAACTCGGCCTCGACCTCGTGCAGCAGGTCCAGAACACCGCGCGGGTCCAGTTCCGTCTCGATCAAAGCGGCTGCGTTCACATAGTCCGGGCCGGCGCCCGCAGGGAAGCAGGGGGTCGAAAACAGCCGGCTTTTGGCCCGAATCACCAGCCCCTTGGCCTCCATGACCTCGAGAGCCTGCGCGAGTGTCACCTTGGGCCCGTTTCCTCTCAAGGTGAGATTTGCCCCCAACGCCACGACCACTTTTGACATGGATTTGACCACTTTTATCCCCGTATTCCGTTCAGAGAATACTTGCGATACAGGTCAAATAGCCTATTTTAAAGGCATCAATGCGCGAATTTATTTTTTTCACTCACAGACACCTCCGCGCGTTGAGCGATACCGGAAGGACAAATTAATGTTTTACAAGGACGAACGGCTTGCGCTGTTCATCGACGGCTCGAATCTGTACGCCGCCGCAAAAGCACTGGGGTTTGACATCGATTACAAGTTGCTTCGCCAGGAATTCATGCGTCGAGGCAAGCTTCTCAGAGCCTTCTACTATACAGCGCTGCTAGAAAACGACGAATACTCACCGATCCGTCCGCTTGTCGATTGGCTGCATTACAATGGCTTCACCATGGTGACCAAGCCGGCCAAGGAATACACCGACAGCATGGGGCGCCGTAAGGTCAAGGGGAACATGGACATCGAACTGACTGTCGATGCCATGGAGCTTGCGCCGCGCGTGGATCATATCGTGCTGTTTTCGGGCGATGGGGATTTCCGCCCGCTGATTGCCAGCCTGCAACGTCAGGGCGTGCGCGTTTCGGTGGTTTCGACCATCCGTAGCCAGCCGCCGATGATTTCGGACGAGCTGCGTCGTCAGGCCGACAATTTCATCGAGCTTGACGATCTGCGCGACGTGATCGGACGCCCTCCGCGGGACGTGTCCGATGAACCGCGCACGGTAGCCGTCGCAGGGAAATAAGAACTCCGCCATCCACCACTCACACATGTGGAGCAATCGCGCGGTCAGGACTTCGTGTCCTGGCCGCGCTTCTTTAATCAAAAACCCGTACTCAAACGGGTATTGGCTAACAGGACTTCATGTCAGCATGATGACAAGGCTGTCCTGACTGGACCAACAGGTGGAAAAGCCTTACCTGTCCCTTTCAAGGAGACAGACGCATGACCAAGCCCCCCCTGACCCTGTATCTGGCCGCCCCGCGCGGGTTCTGCGCTGGCGTGGACCGCGCGATCAAGATCGTGGAAATGGCCCTGCAGAAATGGGGCGCCCCGGTCTATGTCCGGCATGAGATCGTGCACAACAAGTTCGTCGTGGACGGGCTGCGCGCCAAGGGTGCCGTCTTTGTAGAAGAACTGGACGAATGCCCCGATGACCGGCCGGTGATCTTTTCCGCCCACGGCGTGCCCAAGTCGGTGCCCGCCGCCGCAGCCGCACGCGAGATGATCTATGTCGACGCCACCTGCCCGCTGGTGTCCAAGGTCCATATCGAGGCCCAGCGCCATGCCGAGGCCGGGTTGCAGATGATCATGATCGGCCACAAGGGCCACCCTGAAACCGTCGGCACCATGGGCCAGCTGCCCGAGGGCGAGGTTCTGCTGGTGGAAACGGTTGACGATGTGGCCGGGGTGCAGGTCCGCGACCCCGAAAAACTGGCCTTTGTCACCCAGACCACCCTGTCGGTGGACGACACGCACGACATCGTGGCCGCGCTGCAGGACCGGTTCCCGGCCATCGTCGGCCCGCACAAGGAAGACATCTGCTATGCCACCACCAACCGCCAGGAAGCGGTGAAGACCGTCGCACCCAGGTCGGATGCGCTGCTGGTGGTGGGTGCGCCCAACTCCTCGAATTCGCGCCGCCTGGTCGAGGTGGCGTCTAAGGCGGGCTGCACCTATGCCCAGCTGGTGCAGCGCGCCACCGACATCGACTGGCGCGCGCTCGAAGGGATTTCCAGCATCGCCATCACCGCCGGTGCCTCGGCCCCCGAAGTTCTGGTAAACGAGGTGATCGACGCCTTCCGCGACCGCTATGACGTGACCGTCGAAACCGTCGAAACCGCCACCGAGAATGTCGAGTTCAAGGTGCCCCGCATTCTGCGCGTGCCCGCATGAGCGGCATCCCCCGCGCACCGTTGGTTCTGGGCCTGGCTGGTCTGATCCCCTTTGTCTGGGGCGCGCTGACCTACCTGAGCGGAGACCTGAACGACTGGGGCAGCCGCGCGCTGGGTCCCCGGTTCGTGGGGCCCTATGTGCAGCTGTTTTATGGCGCTGTGATCCTCAGCTTCATGTCCGGCGTTCTTTGGGGTTTTGCCACGAAGACCTCGGGCAGCCGGGCGGCGCTGTGCTATGGGTTGTCGGTACTGCCGGCGCTGTGGGCGTTCTTCACCACCGGCGGCGGGCCGGTCGACGCGGGCACCAACCTGATGATCGGCTTTGCCGGGCTGCTGGTGCTGGACGCGCTGTTCTGGTCCTGGGGCCTGACCCCGCGCTGGTGGATGAAACTGCGGCTGCTGCTGAGCGCCGTCGTGCTGACTTGCCTGGCCGTCGGAGTAGTCCTGTGAGCGACAAACGAACCATCGACGCCTACACAACCCGTGTGGACGACTATCTGAAAGTGCCGCTGCCGCCCGAACAGATCGAGGCGCGCGCAGCATTTGCGCAGGCGGTCGGCGACGGGCTGGTGCTGGATCTGGGGTCGGGTTCGGGTTCGGACAGCGGTTTCTTTCTGCGCCAGGGGCTGCGGGTTCGGGCGCTGGACGCCACACCTGCCTTTGTCGAACACGCCCGCGCAAATGGCGTGGACGCGCATTTGGGCACGTTCGACGACGTGACCGAAACGGCCGAATACGATGGGGTCTATGCCAGCTTTTCCCTGCTGCACGCCCCGCGCGCCGAATTCCCGCGACACCTGGCCGCCATCCACCGGGCCCTGAAGCCGGGCGGCGTGTTCTTTCTGGGCCTCAAACTGGGCACCGGAGAGCATCGCGACGAACTGGACCGCTACTACACCTATTTCACGCGCCCCGAGATCGAGACCGCGTTGGTCGAGGCCAGGTTCGTCATTCACCGTGTCACCACCGGTATGGGAAAGGGGCTGGCCGGTTCTTATGACGGTTTCATTCTGGTGCTGGCCCATGCCTGATCTGTTTGCCTATACCGATGGTGCCTGTTCCGGCAATCCCGGCCCGGGGGGCTGGGGCGTGCTGCTGCGGGCCATGGATGGAGAAACCGTCCTGAAAGAGCGCGAGTTGAATGGCGGCGAGGCCGAGACCACCAACAACCGGATGGAGCTTCTGGCCGCGATCAGCGCGCTCGAGACGTTGGAGCGGCCCTCGAAAATCACCATCGTGACCGACAGCGCCTATGTGAAAAACGGGGTGACGGGCTGGATCCACGGGTGGAAGCGCAACGGCTGGAAGACCGCAAGCAAGAAGCCCGTCAAGAACGTGGACCTGTGGCAGCGGTTGGACCAAGCCCAACAGCGCCATGACGTGACCTGGGAATGGGTCAAGGGCCATGCCGGCCACCCCGAAAACGAACGCGCAGATGAGCTGGCCCGCGCAGGCATGGCCCCGTTCAAGCCGAAAAAGGCCCGCACATGAGCGGTCTGGCCCTGCTGGACTATGCCTCGGTTCTGGTCTTTGCGCTGACCGGGGCGCTGGTGGCCAGCCGGGCGCAGCTGGACCTTGTGGGATTTGCCTTCATCGCCTGTCTGACGGCGGTGGGCGGTGGTACGGTGCGTGATCTGCTGCTGGATCGGCACCCCGTATTCTGGGTGGGCCAACCTGACTATATCCTGATCGCGGTGGCGGCGGCGGTGGTCGTGTTTTTCACCGCGCATCTGGTCGAAAGCCGCTACAACTGGTTGGTCTGGCTGGACAGTTTCGCGCTGTCGATCGCCGCGGCCGCGGGAACTGGCGCGGCGCTGGCGCTGGGTCAGTCGGGCGTGATCGTGGTGTTGATGGGTGTGACCACCGGTTGCCTGGGCGGGCTGATGCGCGACGTGGTCTGCAACGAGGTGCCGCTGGTGCTGAAACAGGGCGAGCTCTATGTCTCATGCGCCTTCACCGGGGCGCTTGTGGCCGTGGTGGCCACCCGTCTGGGGCTGGAGACGCTGCTGGCGCTGGGCCTGTGCGCGCTGTCCTGCTGGGCGCTGCGGGCCGGATCGCTGCTGTTCGGCTGGCAGTTACCGGTCTACAAGGCGCGCCCGCCGCGGAGCTAGAGGCCGCGCCAGACCTCTTCCTCGGTCAGGTTCAGAGATGTGAAATCCTCGGCCCGCAGCGATCTGTCAGCCTCCCACTCCATGAAGAACTCATCCAGTTGCGGCGGAGCGATCATAGTGCCCGAAAGCATCGAATGGACTTGTCCCCGATGATGAATCTGGTGCTGCAGCAAGTGCAGGATCGTGCGGTCGTACCGCTCGACTTGGACCACGTCCCCACGTGGAATCCTGACGCGTGCAGTTTCATCCAAAACCTTCTCATCGCGGCAAACATCCACAAAACGTTGGTCGATGGCGCGCTGGTGCGCCGAAAGCTCGGGCAATTCGGGATAGGGAGTTTCCGGGTCGAAGGCGTTCAATCCCATTGGCCGGCCTTCCAGTGCGGTGACGTAGAATAGATCAACCGTGTAAATGTGATTGAGAGTCTCGATGATGGACGGGAAGAAACCAGTACGGTGCTTCGCCAGTTCCTCGGGGGGCACCTGCGCGCAAGCCTCCAGAATTCGGTGGTTGGCCCATGCGTTGTTATAAGCTTGTGGCAAGAAATAGTTTTTCATTTCCGATGCCTAGTTGATTGCCAAAGCACTGTCTAGCGTGGCCTGCGACCTGCCGCATTAACGCCGGAAATAGGTCTTCCAGAGCCAGATCAGCAGCAGCGCGCCCAGCACCGCGCCGACGAATCCGGGCATCCAGCCCATGACCGTCAGCAAGGCGCGCATGATCAGCCCGCCCACCACGGCCCCGGCGATGCCGATCAGCAGGGTGGTGGGGATGTCCGCCTCGATCCGCATCAGGCGGGTGGCCAGAAATCCGGCCGCGGCGCCGATGACGATCAAGGCAAGGACGGGCATCTCATTTCCTCCAATGCGTGGGCACGATGATCAAGGCCCCCACCGACGAGATCACCGCATCCAGCCCCGGCGGTCCAAAGCTGATACCGAACATGATGCGGATGAAATAGAACAGGAACGCCCCACCCACGCAGATGATGATGGATTGCAGATAACCGTTGTGGGTAAAGCCCGTCACCTCGGACAGATAGCCGACGATGCCGGCAATCACTACGGTGCCCATCATCACCATGAACATCAGGACGTCTCCGAGTCGAGGCGGGTTCCGGCCGGGATCGGCCAGCCCCGCAGAAAAGTTTCCCTATCCTGCGCCGCCTTGCCCGCCCGTTGCAAGCGCAGCAGCTCGACCGCGCCGGTGCCGCAGGCCACGCGCAGCGCGTCGTCCAGCACCTCGCCCGGCACACCCTGCCCGTCCGACAGGCGCGAGGCGAGCAGCTTGACGCGCTCGCCCTCGATCTGAGTCCAGGCGCCGGGAAAGGGCGACAGGCCACGAATCTGGCGATCGACATCGACGGCGGGGCGCGACCAGTCCACGCGGGCCTCGGCCTTGTCGATCTTGGCGGCATAGGTCACGCCGACCTCGGGCTGCGGTTCGGGGGTCAGCTCGGGCAGGCGGTCCAGTACCTGCACGATCAGATCGGCGCCCATCGCCGACAGGCGGTCATGCAGCTGGGCGGTGGTTTCCTCGGGTCCGATCGGGGTGGCCTGACGCAGCAGGACGGGGCCGGTGTCCAGACCGGCCTCCATCTGCATGATGCAGATGCCGGTCTCGGCATCGCCCGCCATGATCGCCCGGTGGATCGGCGCGGCCCCGCGCCAGCGCGGCAGCAGGCTGGCGTGGATGTTCAGGCAGCCATGCCGGGGCGCGTCCAGAATCGGCTGCGGCAGGATCAGCCCATAGGCCACGACCACGGCCACATCAGCTTTCAGCTCGGCAAAGGCTTCCTGTTCTTCGGGCGATTTCAGCGAGTTGGGATGGCGCACTGGCAGGCCTAGCGCCTCGGCGCGGGCATGCACCGGCGTGGGCCGGTCCTTCTTGCCGCGACCGGCCGGGCGCGGGGGCTGGCAATAGACGGCGGCGATCTCGTGCCCGGACTGCACCAGCGCATCCAGCACCGGTACCGAGAACTCGGGTGTTCCCATGAAGATGACACGCATGCCGCCCTACCCCGCCTTTTTCGCCTTGCGCAGCAGCATGTCGCGTTTGACCTTGCTGAGACGGTCGAAATACATCCGGCCGTTCAGATGGTCGATCTGGTGCTGCACGCTGGTGGCTTCGATGCCGACGAAATCGCGCCGGTCGATCTCGCCTTTTTCATTGAGAAATCGGACCGTCACCGCACGCGGACGTTTGATCTTGGCTGACACGCCCGGCAGGTTCGGGCTGGCCTCGTCATGCTCGCGCAGCTCGATCGAGCTGTGCAGGATTTCGGGGTTGGCCAGACGCACCGCGCGGCCACGCTCGGTCGAGCCGTCCACGACCGCCAGCCGCAGCATCACGCCGATCTGGGGCGCCGCCAGGCCGACGCCGGGCATCGCCTCCATCGTGTCGATCATGTCGTCCCAGATGGCGCGGATCTCATCGGTGATCTCGGTCACCGGCTCGGCCTTAGTGCGCAGGCGCTTGTCGGGCCACGGCAGGCAGGGACGGACGGTCATGCGCGGGCCAGCTCGCGCTTGAGCTTGACCATCTTGCGCGTGATCATCTGCCGTTTCAGCGGCTTGAGATAGTCGATGAACAGCTTGCCGTTCAGGTGGTCGATCTCGTGCTGCACACAAGTGGCCCAGAGCCCGTCGAAGGTTTCGCGCTGCGCCTTGCCATCCTGGTCCATCCAGGCGACCTCGACCTCGGCCGGGCGGGTGACCTCGGCGAATTGATCGGGGATCGACAGGCAGCCTTCCTCGTAGACACTGGTCTCATCCGAGGCCGAGATGATCTCGGGGTTGAACATCACCAACGGGCGGGGGGTGGCGCCTTCCTCTTTGACGCAATCCAGCACGATCAGCCGCTCCAGCACGCCGATCTGGGGCGCGGCCAGCCCGATGCCCGGCGCGTCATACATGGTTTCCAGCATGTCGTCAGCCAGCGTGCACAGCTCGTCTGACAGGTCGTCCACGGGCGCACAGACCTTTTTCAGGCGGGGATCGGGATGGATCAGGATGTTGCGTTTCATGGGGCTGATTTAGGTCATCGCGCGCGTGGCCGCAACGCCCCCCTTGCGCCGGGCGAATTTCCCGATAGCTTTCGGGCCAACGAATGGAGCAGACATGACTTTCAACGACCTGATCGACCGCCGGGGCACCTTCAGCTCGAAATGGGACAAGATGGAGAAACTCTATGGTGTCTCGCCCGAGGACGGGCTCGCCATGTGGACCGCCGATTCCGACTATGCCACCGCGCCCTGCGTGATTGAGGCGGTGCGCCGCGCGGCGGATCACGGGGTGTTCGGCTATTCCTGGCAGCACCCGGCCTATCTGCAGGCGGTGCAGTGGTGGATGCAGAACCGCCACGACTGGGCGATCGACACCGATTGGGTTCTGACCACACAGGGTCTGGGCAACGCCATCGCGCTGAGCCTCGATGTGTGGAGCGAACCGGGTGACGGGGTTGTGATCTTCACGCCGGTCTATCACGAGTTTGCGCACAAGGTGAACAAGACCGGCCGCCGGGTGGTGGAATGCCCGCTTGTGCGGGCCGGCGACACCTATGAGATCGACCTGGATGACGCTCAGTCGCGGCTGGACGGGTCGGAAAAGCTGTTGCTGTGGTGCTCACCACAGAACCCGTCCGGGCGGGTCTGGACGCCGAACGAGCTGCGCGCGGTGGCGGCCTTTGCCGAACGCAATGGGTTGATCCTGATCTCGGACGAAGTGCATCACGATCTGGTCTATCCCGGGCATACATTCGTACCGATGGACGTTGCCGCGCCGGATGCACGGCCCTGGACGGTGACGCTGACCGCACCGTCCAAGACCTTCAACATCGCCGGCCAGCGCACCGGCAACATGATCATTCCCGACGACAAGCTGCGGGCGCAAATGCGCCACCGGCTGAACACGCTGGACTACGACCCCAGCGCATTGGGCGTGGCGATAATCACCGCAGCCTACTCACCCGAGGGCGCCGAATGGGTGGATGCCCAGATCGACCACCTGAACGGCAATCGCGCGCTGTTCGATGCTGCTATTTCCGAGATCCCCGGCCTGTGGTCGATGCCCCTGCAGGCGACCTACTTGGCCTGGGTGGATTTCTCGGGCACCGGAATGGACCACGCCGAATTCGTGCGTCGTATGCGCGATGACGCGCGGATCGCAACGTCATCCGGTCCGGGGTTTGGAACGGGAGGCGAGACCTTCGAACGGTTCAATCTTGCCACTCAGCGGGCGCGGGTCGAGGACGCGTGCGCCCGTTTGAAACTTGCTTTTTCTGACCTTCAATAAGGCCGCGCGAACGGTCTGCCCTAGTCGTCTTTGCCGAGAAGGGCGATTGGGGCATCCGGCGCGCGATAGAAATCCAGTGGCGCCTTGTCCGCCGCGACGGTGCTGCGCTTGAACTCATATCGCATCTGGCCGCCGTCTTCCTCGTCAGCGACGATCAGGCATTGATACAGGTGGTTGGCGCCGTCAAAAATATCGACCAGTCCACGCAGACGCGGTGTTGTCTCGGCCTCGACGGCGAAACCATCCTTCCACAATTTGAGGATTCTGTAGGTATTGTCGCCCATTTCCACCCGCAGGCGGCTGGACTTCTTGAGCGATGCGATTCGGGCCGCATCCAATTCGGCGCTAATTTCTTTGGAAACATAAGTACTCATCAAAATTTCCCCCAAGCTATGCCATCTATTGTGGGGGTATCTTCGTAAAAATCCAGTGAAGCCCGACCGTTGACGCGGACCTGTGGGCGATTTGTTGCACAGTCATCCCGGGCGGCACTGTGCGACTGCGCAGAGATGCTGCGCGCCGTCGGCGATGTGAACTGCGGCGCTGTCGCACTAAGCTTGGTCCGGAGACGGAAACGGAGGATCCAAGATGGGCCTGTTGGTCGACGGCACCTGGCACGACACCTGGTATGACACGAAATCCACCGGGGGAGCGTTCAAACGTTCGGCTGCCCAGTTTCGAAACTGGATAACGGCCGATGGCAATGCAGGTCCCTCGGGCAAGGACGGTTTCAAGGCCGAAGCCGGGCGATATCACCTGTATGTCAGCCTGGCCTGCCCTTGGGCACACCGGACGTTGATCTTCCGCCAGATCAAGGAACTTCAGGACCTGATCACCGTCTCGGTGGTTCATCCGGACATGCTGGACCGCGGTTGGACTTTCCAGACCGACGATCACGGCGCCACCGGCGATGCTTTGTATGGGCTGGACTATGCCTATCAGGTCTACACACGCGCCGACCCGAACTACTCGGGCCGGGTGACGGTACCCATCCTGTGGGACAAGGTGCAAGAGACCATCGTGTCGAACGAAAGCTCGGAAATCATCCGCATGTTCAATTCGGCCTTCGACGAAATCACCGGCAACACCGACGACTACTGGCCCGCCGAGATGCGCGACGCGATCGAAGAGGTCAATGCGCGGGTCTATTCAAACGTGAACAACGGCGTCTACAAATCCGGCTTTGCCACCACGCAGGAGGCCTATGACGCGGCCGTGCACCCCCTGTTCGACACGCTGGACTGGCTGGAAGACCGGCTGTCCACGAACCGATACCTGATGGGTGATCGCCTGACCGAGGCCGACTGGCGCCTGTTCACGACCCTGATCCGGTTCGACCCGGTCTACCACCTGCATTTCAAGTGCAACCGCAGGCGGCTGATCGACTATCCCAACCTGTGGGCCTACACGCGCGAACTGTATCAATGGCCGGGCGTGGCGGGCACGGTGAACCTGCACCATGTCGTGCGGCACTATCACTACAGTCACGACAGCATCAATCCGCACCGGATCATCCCGATCAACCCCATCCTGGACTATTGGGAGCCGCACGGACGCGATCAGCGCCCCGCAGCGTAATGCTCGACCATCGCCGCCAGATCCTCGGGCGGCGTTCCGCTCTGGACATAGGCGCAGGCGTTGGGGCTGTGCGCAAAGATCGACCCGTCGGAAAAGAACGTGGTGTTGGTGACGAAGATCACCCGGGCATCCGGGCGGCGATAGCTGGCGAAATCCGCGACAGCCAACGCGCTGCCTGAATCCAGAACCAAGTCCAGGATTATGATGTCGAAGGGCGTGCCATAAAGAGCAAGGATCGCTGCCTCCTGGCTTTCGACCAGAGTAACCTCGGCCCCCTGCCGTTCCAGGTGCCGCTGCCAGACCCGACCCAGATCGGGGTTACTCTCAACAATCAGAACTTTCATTTGCAACAACCTCGGCACTTGATAAGGTGAGTGGTGCCGACCCCCATAAGCTGTGATCACGTTATTTCGTTAACAAAGGGTTAACGGCCGCTCCAGCCCTCCTCTATGAACCGGATTTGCTTGTAAAAACGGCGTAAATCCGCTTGAAGCGGGGTAAATTCGGCGTTTTGGACGATTCCGGCATGACTGACCGCACTGACGACTTGAACCCACGCGGCAAGCGTGACCACGGTGGTGGGTTGGACGGCGCCATTGCCCGCCACGGCGGCGCGCGAGCGGAATGGATCGACCTGTCGACCGGGATCAACCCGCACCCCTACCCGGTGGCGGACCTCACGTCCGAAGACTGGACCGCCCTGCCCGACCACGGGGCCTTTGCCCGGCTGAGCGATGCGGCCCGCCGGTTCTGGGGTGTGCCGGACGGCGCGGCGATTCTTCCCGCGCCGGGCGCTTCGGCCCTGATCGCGCGGATCCCGGCGCTGGCCCCCGTTGGTGCGGTCCAGATCACCACGCCCACCTACAACGAACATGCCGCCGCCTTTGCCGCGCAGGGCTGGACGGTGCAGCCCGGCGGCCCGACGCAGGCGCGGGTGATCGTGCATCCCAACAATCCCGACGGCCGGATCTGGCAGGCCGAGGACGCCGATGCGCCGCTGACCGTGATCGACGAAAGCTTTTGCGACGTGACGCCCCAAGCATCATTGATCCGCCTGTCCGAGCGCTCCGGCGTGATCGTTCTGAAAAGCTTTGGCAAGTTCTGGGGACTTGCAGGTCTGCGGCTGGGCTTTGCCATCGGGCATCCCGACCTGATCGCGCGACTGAACGATCTGACCGGCCCCTGGGCGGTGTCCGGGCCGGCCTTGCGCATCGGCGCGCAGGCCCTGAATGACACGGCCTGGGCCGAGGCCACACGCGCCCGACTGGCCCGTGATACGGAACGGCTGGATACGCTGATGACCGGCAAGGGCGCGCATTTGGTCGGCGGAACCACGCTGTTCCGCCTGTATGACGTGGACGATGCCGCCGCCTGGCAGGACCGGCTGGCAAAGGCCCGCATCTGGAGCCGCATCTTCCCCTATTCCGATCGGTTCCTGCGGCTGGGCCTGCCGCCCGAGCATGGCTGGTCACGGCTCGAGGCGGCGCTGTGAGCACCGCGCTGACGCTGGGCCTGGCGATGCTGCTGGACGCCGCATTGGGCGAGCCCGACTGGCTGTGGTCGCGCCTGCGGCACCCGGCGGTGCTGATGGGCAACGCCATCGGCTGGCTGGACCGCCGCCTGAATCACGGCATGCATCGACGGGCCAAGGGCGTGTTCGTCGCCCTTCTGCTGGTCTTGGGCGGCTGGGTGGTCGGTGCGGCGCTGGCGTCGCTTGGTTGGGCGGTCGAGGTCGTAGTCTGCGCGATCCTGTTGGCACAGAACTCTCTGGTGGCGCATGTCCGCGCCGTGGGCATTGCGCTGCGGCAGTCCCTGCCCGAGGGCCGCACGGCGGTGGCGATGATCGTGTCTCGCGACACCTCGCAGATGGCCGAGGCACAGGTGGCGCGGTCGGCCATCGAGAGCGCCGCCGAGAACCTCAGCGACGGGGTGATCGCCCCGGCCTTCTGGTTCCTGCTGGGTGGCTTGCCGGGGCTGCTGGTCTACAAGGCGGTGAACACCGCCGACAGCATGATCGGGTATCGCAACGAAACGTACCGAGACTTCGGCTGGGCCGCCGCCCGGCTGGACGATCTGCTGAACTTGATCCCGGCGCGGCTGACTGGACTGATGATCCTGGCCCTGTCGGGGCAGTGGCGCCAATGGCGGGCCATCGTCGCAGACGCGCAGCGCCACATCTCGCCCAATGCCGGCTGGCCCGAGGCCGCCATGGCCCGCGCGCTGGACGTGGCACTGGCCGGGCCCCGCAGCTATGACGGGCAGTTGCGCGATCTGGCCTGGGTCAATGGTGAAGCCCGGCGCACGATCGGCGCAACGGAGGTTTTCCGCGCATGCGGAATGCTTTGGCAGGTTTGGGGGCTTGCGTTGGCGGGGCTGACGGTGTGGGTTGGTCTGAACACGGTTTTCTGAGGATGGTTTTCGTCATGCGCTTTGTCTCGGGCCTTGTGGCCGCTTGCCTGTTCGCTGCCCCGGCCCTTGCCCAATGCGGCGGCGGCTTCAACGCCTTCGTTCGCGGACTGAAGGCCGAAGCGGCACAGCAGGGGTTCGATACGGCCACGGTCGATGCGTTCTTCAACGGTGCGCAACAGGACCCCAAGGTGCTGAAGGCCGACCGCGCGCAGGGCGTATTCCAGAAACCGTTCATCGAATTCTCGCGCCGCCTGATCTCGCAGGATCGGATCAGGCGCGGCCAGGCGATGGCACAGAAATACGATGCCGTGTTCGACCGGATCGAGGCCGAATACGGCGTGTCGCGCGGGGTCCTGTTGGCCTTCTGGGCGTTCGAGACAGATTACGGCGCGTTCCAAGGCGATTTCAACACCCGCAATGCGTTGGTGACGTTGGCCCATGATTGCCGCCGCCCCGAGCTGTTCCGGCCGCAGATCTTCGCCGCGATCGAGCTGTTCCGGAACGGCGATTTCGACCCGAACCGCACCACGGGCGCATGGGCGGGCGAGATCGGCATGGTGCAGATGCTGCCCCGCGACATTCTGGAAAACGGCGTGGACGGTGATGGCGACGGGCATGTGCGGCTGAAAACCTCGGCCCCCGATGCGCTGATGTCGGGTGGCAAGATGCTGTCTCATCTGGGCTGGCAGCCCGGTCAGCCCTGGCTGCAGGAGGTCACCGTGCCCGCACAGATGGACTGGTCGCTGAGCGGGCCGGGCAAACCGCGCCCGGTGTCAGACTGGCAGGCGATGGGCGTGCAGGCGCGCAGCGGGACATTGGCCAACCTGCCGGCTTCGCTGATCCTGCCGCAGGGGCGCAAGGGGCCAGCCTTTCTGGCCTATCCGAATTTCGATGTCTATTTCGAGTGGAACCAAAGCTTTGTCTATGTCCTGACCGCTGCCTATTTCGGAACGCGTCTCGAAGGCGCACAAGTCTATTCTGCGGGCAACCCCGATCCAGGCCTGACCGGTGCCCAGATGAAACAGCTGCAGGCGAAACTGCAGGCGCGCGGCCACGACGTGGGCAAGATCGACGGCATCTTGGGGGCCGGAACGCGCGCTGCAGTACAGGCTGAACAGGCCCGGCTGGGCCTGCCTGCGGACGCATGGCCGACGGTTGACTTGCTGAACCGGCTCTAGCCGCTCAATCCGTTGGGTCGTGGAACACCAGCGTGAATCCTTCCTCAGGCGTCGGTTCGGCGTAATGCCTGGAAAACCGGCGGAACTGTTCTTCGGTCGCGGCAAAGGCGTGGTCGCCCGCTGCGTTACGTGCTTGCAGTCGGGCCAGACAAACGGCGTCGGGCGTGGTCAGCACATGCATCTGATGCGCGGCATCGGTCTGATCCAGAATTTCGCGCATCCAAGCACGTGTTTCGACCGTGTTGGCCGGGAAATCCAGAACAATCGATATGCCCGCCTCAAGCAGAGTCGTGACATGCGGACCCATCCCCGCCCGCAGACGCGTGGAACAGCGCAGATAGTCGGCACCTGTCACCATCTGATCGGCAAAAAGCGGCTTCAGCCAGGCGTCCTCGGAAATCAGAACCGTGCCGGGCTGCCTCGCGAGCTGGGCGGCAAGCGTCGATTTTCCTGCGGCGATCTTGCCGCAAAGCATGTGCAGGGTCGGAGCGGGTCGGGTCATCGGTCGGTTCCTGGTTGGACAGGGCGGGTGAAGGGCAGACCCCGATCACTCGGGTCGCACCGGGTAACGTTCACCTTTTTCGGTGATCAGGATCAACCGGCCATTGTTACGCACGTACAGATCGCAGCGGTCGAACCCGTTGCGATACTGCACACAGATGCTGCCATCAGCGGCGATGCTATAGGTTCCGAAAGCCGTTCCGCCGCCATTGACCGCCGAATAAGTATAGGAATAGGCCCCACCGGCCGAGTATTTCGACTGCCCGTCGTCATAGAAAGTCAGCGTTCGCCCGGCCAACGCGTTCAGTTCAGCGGGGCTCAGGGGGATATCGCCGGGGCGGGTGGCCCATTCGGCAGCCCAGAGCGGCGATGCGGCGCAGGCCGCGGCGATCAACATCAGGTGTTTCATGCGGCCAGCCTAGCCCGGCCCGGCCCGATCACGGAATAACGTTGCGGTGAGCGGTCAGGCGACCATCTGCTCGGCCTTTTTCAGATCGACCGAGACCAGCTGGCTGACGCCCTGTTCCTGCATGGTCACGCCGAACAGACGGTCCATCCGGGCCATGGTCACCGCGTGGTGGGTGATGATCAGGAACCGCGTGTCGGTCTGGCGGCACATCTCGTCCAGCAGATCGCA
Organism: Ruegeria sp. CI5; assembly: GCF_056536885.1. NCBI lineage: Bacteria > Pseudomonadati > Pseudomonadota > Alphaproteobacteria > Rhodobacterales > Roseobacteraceae > Ruegeria > Ruegeria sp. CI5. The sequence goes on along the minus strand of NZ_JBQFQN010000007.1, from coordinate 73,542 downwards.
GAACCGGGTCACGTTGGCATCGTCCAGCGGCGCATCAACCTCGTCCAGCACGCAGATCGGCGCGGGGTTGGCCAGGAACACGCCGAAGATCAGCGCGGTGGCAGTCAGGGTTTGTTCCCCGCCCGACAACAGGCTGAGGGTCGACAGCTTCTTGCCCGGCGGCTGGCACATGATCTCGAGCCCCGCATCCAGCGGGTCGTCGCTCTCGACCATCACCAGGTTGGCCTCGCCACCGCCGAACAGATGCTTGAACAGCATGGCGAAGTTCGCGTTGACCTGTTCGAATGCAGTCAGCAGGCGCTCGCGGCCCTCACGGTTGAGGCTGGCGATGCCGCTGCGCAGCGCCTTGATCGCCTCTTCCAGATCGGATTTCTCGCTGTTGAGCGTGTCGAACTCCTCCTGAACCTCCTTGGCGTCTTCCTCGGCCCGCAGGTTCACCGCACCCATCGCGTCGCGCTGGCGCTTGTGGCGGTTCACCTCAGCTTCCAGGGCATCGGCGGCGGGCATGTCGTCAGGGTTCACGTCCAATTGGTTCAACAACTGGTTCGGGGTCAGTTGCTGATCCTCGGCGATGCGCTCGGCAGCGGCGGCGACACTTTCCTTGGCCGCCTCGAACCGCGCCTCAGCCGCGGCGCGGGCTTCGCGCGCCTCCGAGGCCTTGCGCTCGGCCTCGCGCTCGGCAAGCACGGCCTCGCGTTGCAGCGCTTCGGCCTGGGTCAGCTTGTCGGCGGCTTCGGCGCGGCGGGCCTCGGCGGCCTCGATCATCTCGTTCAGCTCTTCGCGTGCCTCGGCGATCTCGGCGGGCGCGGCCATCGCTTCGGTCAGCTCTTCCTCGGAACTGGCTTTGCGCTCGGCCAATTCGGCGATGCGCTTCTCGGCTGTTTCCAGACGGTGTTTCCAGCCGCTCAGGTCCTTGGCCACCTCCTGTGCGCGGCGGGTGCGGGCCTCGCCCTCGCGGCGCAGCTCGTCATGGGTCGAACGGTGCGTCAGCATGGTGATCCGCGCGGCCTCGACCGTCTGCTTGATGTCCTCGACCCGGGCACGGGCGGTGTCCAGATCGCCCAGCTCGGCCAGCGCGGCCTCGGCCTCGCGCAGCTGGGCGCGGGCCGCCATCGCATCCTGCTTGTGGCGGTCGACCGCAAGCGTCAGGTTCTCCAGCTTGCCCTGCGCCAGGTTGCGGTCGGCCTCGGCCCGGCTGAGCGCGCGGGCCGCTTCGGCCATGCGCTGATCGGCGGCGCGGCGGGCCTCGCGGGCGCGGCGGTCGGCCTCGGTCACCTCGGCCAGTTGCCGCGACAGGGCCTCGTGCGCGGCGCGGGCGCCATCGGCCTGCGCTTCGACCTGCGCCAGCTGCTGTTTCAGCGCCTCAAGCTTGTTGAGCTGCTCGAGCCGCAACGCCGCGGCGCTGGGGGCATCCTCTGCCCAGGCGCGGAACCCGTCCCAGCGCCACAGATCGCCCGAGCGTGACACCAACCGCTGGCCGGGTTTCAACAAGGGTTGCAGCCGCGCGCCCTGATCCGCGTCGATCAACCCGATCTGCGCGATGCGACGGCTGAGGCGGTCTGGCCCCGAGACGTGCAGCGCCAGCGGCTCGGCCCCGTCCGGCAACGGCTGATCGGCATCATAGCCCGGCACCTGCACCCAGCCCGACGGGCCATCGCCTTCGACCAGCGGGGCGCGGAGGTCATCCGCCAGCGCGGCCCCCAGCGCCTTTTCAAAGCCCGGCTCGACCCGCAGCAGGTCCAGCACCTGCCCGCCCTCAGCGGTGTCGCGCTCGACCAGCTTGGCCAGCGCGGTGGTCTCGGCCCGGATCGCCCCAAGCTCGCCCTCGGCCTCGGAGCGTTGGGCGCGGGCCTCGGCCTCGCGCGCCTGCGTTTCACCGCGCAGCTCGTCGGCGGCGGCCAGCGCTTCTTCGGCGGCATCGGCGGCCTCGCGCGCCTCTTCCTCGGCGGCTTGCGCGGCCTCAAACGTTTCGTCGGCGCGGGTCAGCGCGGCGCGGGCCTCGGCAACGGCCGCGCGGGCCTTTTCCTCTTCGGCCTCGGAGCGTGCCAGCGTCTTGCGGCTGTCCTCGACCAGGCGCTGCGCCGATTGGTGACGCGCGACCAGGCGGGCGGTGTCCTCGGTCTCCTGCGCCAGCAGATCCTCGCGCTCCTGCAGAACCGCGGCGGCTTCGCGGGCGATTTCGGCGGCTTCGGCCAGCTTGTCGTCATGGCCTTCGGCGGCCTTGGCCAGTTCGCGGGCTTCCCATTCCAGCCGCTCGATCATCTCGCCGGCGTCGCGGTTCAAACCGGTTTCACGCTCGATGTCTCGGCCCAGTTGCTGGATGCGGGCGGTCAGGGTTTCGATGGTCTGGCGCGCGCGGGTTTCCTGATCGGACAGCTGATCGCGCTGCACCTGCTGGCGCTGCAGGACGGCGGCGGCGATGGCCTCCTCCTCGCGCAGCGGCGGCAGGGTTTCTTCGATCTCGGCGCGTTTCGCGCTTGCGGCGCGGGCCTCGGCCTCGGCGCGCGCGGCTTCGGTGGTGCGGTCGCGCAGACGCTCTTCGGCCTGCTGGCGGGCCATGTCGGCCTCTTTCCAGCGGCGATACAGCAACATGCCCTCGGCCTGGCGCAATTGCTCGCCGATCTCACGATACCGCGCGGCCTGACGGGCCTGGCGCGCCAGCTGCGCCAACTGGGTGCCCAACTGTTCCAGCACGTCATCGACGCGGGTCAGGTTGGCCTCGGTGCCCTTGAGCTTCAGTTCGGCCTCATGCCGGCGCTGGTACAGACCCGAGATGCCGGCGGCCTCTTCCAGAATGCGGCGGCGGGCGCGGGGTTTGGCGTTGATCAGCTCGGCGATCCGGTTCTGCCCCACCAGCGCGGGTGAATGCGCGCCGGTCGAGGCGTCGGCGAACAGCATCTGCACGTCGCGGGCACGCACGTCTTTGCCGTTGGCCTTGTAGGCGCTGCCCACGTCGCGGGTGATGCGGCGCACGATCTCGATCTGGTCGCTGTCATTGAACCCGGCCGGGGCCAAACGTTCCGAGTTGTCCATGGTCAGGACGACCTCGGCGAAGTTGCGCGCCGGACGGGTGGCGGCACCGGCAAAGATCACGTCCTCCATCGCACCGCCGCGCATCGATTTGGGGCGGTTTTCGCCCATCACCCAGCGCAGCGCCTCGAGCAGGTTGGACTTGCCGCAGCCGTTAGGCCCCACCACACCGGTCAACCCGTCCGCGATGATCAGATCGGTCGGGTCGACGAAGCTTTTGAAGCCGGTGAGTTTGAGTTTGGTAAAGCGCAAAGGCCGATTTCCATGATTCCCGTTCCCTGAAAGTCTGGACAAGGGAATGCCCGCGAGTCAACGAAGTTGCGCAGGATATGGGATATTGGGCCGAGTTATCCACAATATCTTGCTAATTTGGGCGGAATTGCGCGGAGTCAATAAGGCGAACACTCGAACACCTGGTATCCGGTGTCCGACCCGCTGTCATAGGTTCCGAAGTCGATGCATTCATAATTGGTCGGCGTGACCGCAGCCAGCAACAGCCGGTCCGACGCCCTGCGGTCGCAGGCGAGGATGCCCACGGTCACCGCCGCGTCGCCCAATACATCGGCGACCGGACAGCCCGAGACCTGCGCCATGGCCAATGCGGCCCGATCTCGGACCGGCCCCAGCCGCGGGGCATATTGGCTGTTGACGCGGACCGCCTCGGCCAGGTCACCGCGCAGGCGCACGTCGAACACGCTGCCGTTCACGGCCACGCGGGTCGCGGGCACGTCGCGGAAATGGGGCGTGCCGGCCGAGCAACCGGCCAGCAACAGCAAGGCGAGGAACCGGATCATGCCGCAGCTTTGCGGCAAAATGGTTAACGAAAGCTTTCCCGCGCTCAGCCGCCCAGGACCGTGCCCAGCCGGGCAATACCCTCGGCAATCGTGGCCTCGTCCGAGTTGGAGAAACTCAGCCGGATCGTGTTGGCGCCGCTGCCATCGGGGTGAAAGGCTTGGCCGGGCACAAAGGCGACCTTGACCGTCTCAAGCGCGCGGGCCAGCAGCTGCGCGCCATCCGATCCGGGCGGCAGGGTCAGCCAGATGAACATGCCGCCCTCGGGCCGGGTCCATTGCACGCCTTCGGGCATGTGCCGATCCAGCGCCGCCAGCATCGCGTCGCGGCGCGCACCGTAGGTTGCGCGCACTTTCGGGATGTGGCTGTCGAAACAAGTTTGGGCCACTTGGTGCACGGCCATCTGGTTGATGGTGGCCGAATGCAGGTCGGCGGCCTGTTTCATTAGCACAAGCTGCGCGATGACTGGCCGCGCCGCCACGACCCAACCCACCCGCAATCCGGGCGACAGGGTCTTGGAAAAACTGCCGCAATAGATGGTCCGGCAAGCTTGGAGATCGCCTTTCCGCTCCAGTTCCAGCGCGAGGATCGGCGGTATCGCTTGCCCGTCATAACGCAGGGCCTGATAAGCGCCGTCCTCGATCAGGGCGCAGTTCAACTCCTCGGCCAGATCCAGAAGGGCCTCGCGCCCCTGCCGATCGACGGTCTCACCGGTCGGGTTTGCAAAATCGGGAGACAGATAGGCGTATTTGACCGTCCCCGGCCCCGCCGCGGCCCGGTATTGCGCCGCGCCCGCATTGCCGCCTTCGCGCAACCGGTCAAAGCGTGGTTCATAGGCGTTGAAGGCCGCCAAGGCGCCCAGGTAGGTCGGCCATCCGACCAGCGCCGTGTCGCCGGGCGACAGAAACAGTTTACCCAGATAGTCGAGCGCCTGCTGCGAGCCCGAGGTGATCAGAACGTCGTCGGGGCCGCAGTCGATGCCGATCTGGCGCATGTGGCCGGCGATCCATTCCCGCAGCGGCATGTAACCTTCGGACACGGAATACTGCAGCGCCTGCGCGCCGCCGCCAGCCCCAAGTGCCTGTTGGAATGCCTGAGAAAACGCCTCGGTCGGAAAAAGCGCCGGGTCGGGGATACCGCCGGCAAAGGAAATGATGCCGGGTTGATCCAGCAGTTTCAGCAATTCGCGGATTTCAGACGCCTTCATTCGCGCGGCGCGCGTTGCAAATAGCTGGTGCATGTGCCGAGCCTCCTCCGCTGGGTCGGACCGACGCTATGACCTCTGCGCTTAAAGTCAATAATACTGACCTAGTGTTTCAGCCAATGTGATCGCGGCCCGTTCTTGCGCGGGCCGGGCATGTGTGGTCATATGATTTGACCAATTTTCAGCGATGATCCGATGCCCTTTCAGAAAGTCCAGACCGAGAAACTGTCCCTGGCCGTCGTCAAACAGATCGAGTTGCTGATCCTGCGCGGGATCCTGCGCCCCGGTGAACGCCTGCCGTCCGAGCGCGAGTTGGCCGACCGACTGGGCGTGTCGCGCCCGTCGCTGCGCGAGGCGATCTCGCAACTGCAGGAGCAGGGCCTGCTGACCGCCAAGGCCGGATCAGGCATCTATGTGGCCGAGGTTCTGGGCTCGGCCTTTTCGCCAGCGCTGATCCGTCTGTTCAGCAGCCATGACGAGGCCGTGTTCGATTACCTGTCGTTCCGGCGCGACATGGAAGGGCTGGCAGCCGAACGCGCTGCGCGACTGGGCTCGGACAGCGACCTGAAGGTGATCCAGGCGATCTTCGACAAGATGGAGGCCGCCCATGCCCGCAACGCGGCCGATGACGAGGCCCATCTGGACGCGCAGTTCCACATGGCGATCATCGAGGCCAGCCACAACGTAGTGATGCTGCACATGATGCGGTCGATGTTCGATCTGTTGCGGCAGGGCGTGTTCTATAACCGCCAGATCATGTTCCACCAGCGCACGACGCGCGACGCGATCCTGAACCAGCACAAGGCAATCAACGAAGCGCTTCAGGCCCGCGACCCCGAAGCCGCCCGGCAGACGGTGGAACAGCACCTGAGCTTCGTCGAACGCTGCATGGAAGACCAGCAGAAGGCCCAGCGCAACGAACTGATCGCGCGGCAGCGGCTGGAACATGAGACGGGCGTATCCTGACGAACGCGCAAGGCCGGGCTATGGCTGTGTCTGGCTGATCTTCTCGTAGAGCGCAGCATATTGCCGTGCGACTACCGCTTGTCCAAAACTGTTCACAGCGTGTTGTCTAACAGCTCTGGACATTTCCTTACCACTATCGCTTTCGCGGTTTTGTAGGATCGAAACTATCCCATTCGCAAGGTCGTCCGGCTCGAATGGCTGCGCCAAATATCCCAAACGCTCATTGGGAACCAAATCCGTCAAGCCGCTCACATTAAAGGCAACAACCGGGACGCCGCAACTCATGGCCTCAATTCCGGTATATCCCAATACTTCCCGTCGCGAAGGCAATACAAAAACATCGGCAGCTGAATAGATACGTTTCAGCAGGCTTTCGTCGCTTATTCTACCCATGAAGTGCACCGGATACGGAAAATCTGTGTCGGTTTTGTCGCTCCCAAACACAACCGCTTCTACGTCGGGAAGGACGGAATGCACACGGCGCATTGCTTCCGCGAGAAGGGAAAATCCCTTGTTGGGATCTTCGGTCGCTTGAACAGCGCCGAACAATACCAGCGGAGTGCCTTGTGGCAGCGATAGTTCGGAGCGAGCCCGAGCTTTGCCGACAGTGGCCCAAAGCTCGGTGTCGATGGGGTTCGGAATTACGGTCACAGGCCAGTCGCGCATCAACGCACTTTGCCGCACGCATTCAGCCAGCCAGTTGCTTGGGCACACGATTTGAAACTTTTTCTTCCAACTTGCGGCTTTTCTCTTCCAAACCCATCGATTCAAATCGAATCCTCTTTGCGTCGGTGATGCATAGCCGTTGCGCCATCTGTCCAGCTCGCTAACATGCTCGGCCCCGGAAAACGGCCACATATCGTGAAAGGTCCAGACTATGGGGTGTTTCAGCTTTCCGATCTCGGCGATCGAAATCATATCAGAATTGACCCAATGCAAGTTCAATATCTGCCGAGATTGGCGATTCAGATGCGCGCCCAGACCCGACTTGGCAAGGCCAAGAGAAGCCAACCCCTCGACCTGTTTCTTGGCGTATTTCCTTCGCAAATGCCGCGCGAATTCGCGTTGGCAAAACCGGGTCAGCGTCCTTTTTGGTGTGAATTTTGTGATCCGCTCATTTTCGGGTCCATCAACGATCGTCATGTACGAGGCCGCGCCGACGGACAAAAGGGCGTCATGCAACCGACGCGCGGCAATTGCGGCCCCCCCGCCCGAGCAACTGTAGCTGATATGGTTTACGTTCAGCACGGCACCTCCGTAAGGCCGAATTCAATGGCGATTTGTTCCGAGATTTTGCTCCAGCCTATCCACTTATTCGACAAGGCGACAGCCTGTGGAACAGAAACGGATTGCCGGCGGCTCGAACAAAAGCAGTCGGTCGGCACTACCATTTCTGCTAGCTCAGACGGACCCTGCCGCTCTCAGTGCCTTGTCCGCGGCACCAAAGGGCGCGATCGACCATTATCAGGTTGTCTTCACTGCAGGTGCTCAGGTCGTAGGCTTCAACGGGCTGTGAACCACCTGGAACGTAGCCCGTTTCACCCCCTTGGCCGAAACGCTTTTTTATCGCGCCAATATGGACCACGGTCCGAGGTGTCGGATCGATGATCACGACCCTTGCGTTGAAGCGGTTCGCAAACTCGACGTCGAAAGACGCGTCCTCTCCAAGACCAGTGCTGACGATCGTGCAGCCCTGCAGACTCTCGTCCTCGTGGAAAGTCCAGCCACCATAGTCAGAGCCGAGTGTGACGAGGCGCAAACCGCGCCTGGCCCGAACCGAATGCAGCCTGTGCCGCTTGTAGCGCTTTTCGCGAAGCCAGTTTCTTACGCGCTTTATCATCTTTCCCTCTTGGACATGAGCCTGCCGACAAACCTGTTGAGCTTGCGCCCGAGCTTTTCAAGTTTGCCAGGTTTGGTCAGGTAATACAGTTTCACCTGCTCCACCGCATCGGTATTTTCCGAGATCTGGGCAGGTAGGCTTGGCGAAAGGTCGGTGTTCAGGCGGAGGCGCGCGTAGGATTTGTTCACCACGCCGTGACTGCCGGATCCATCAAAACCGATGTTCTCGACATAGGAAAAATATGGCGACAGGCACAATCCGCGATTCCGGAAAATGGTCGCGTACCAGAAAACCGCCCATGTGTTCAGCTCGCCGGTCTGGTTCGCCAGAACTTGTGACCAATAGTCCTGAGCCCCGTCGAGGTTGAAGCGGGCGATGTCCGCGTCTGAAAACTCATCCACCAGCGCGTCAGGGTCGCGGCTGTAATGCGCCCAGCGGTCCGCCCAGGTTCCCCATCCCCAGCAGCTCATGAAACGCCACAGATATGCGCCCTGCACTTGGCGAAAGGCAGGCACCTCTTCGTTGTAGCCGGCAATGTGCCAGACATCGGGAGTATCCTTGTAGTGCTCAAGCGCAAGGTTCATATAATGCAGAAAGGCTGGCGACGTGAGTATATCATCCTCGAGAATGATCGCGCGGCCATGCTCGGCCATCATCTGCGAAACACCCTCCTCGATCGAGACCGCCAGTCCTGCATTTTGGTCACGTCGGCGCAGCTCGATACTGGCGAAGCCCTGCTGCGTTTCGGCGACCTGCGCAACAGCGTCGACAATCGGCTTCTCGGCATCATTGCGGGGGCCGTCGATGAATACGGTCAAGGATGTCAACGCGGCCAAGGGCGATTGGGCCAGGGCATCCAACGTCCGCCGCGTGTGTTCGGGTCGGTTGAACGCGAACACGCACACAGGGGCGGGATCAAAAATCTTGGTATGTCCGGATGTCATCGTACCTCACCGAAACGCCACAAGCTGACTGCCCTGAATCAACAGACAATGACACGGGCTACAAGCAAAAAACCCGAAAGCAGGTAGCTTTCGGGTTTTGGAAATTGAGATTGGCTCACGCCGAACAGCTCAGTGCAGCTTGTCACCGACCTCGGAGATCGCCGAGTCAATCAGCTTGTTGGCTTGCGCCGCAGTCATCTGCTTGGCCAGCACGGACTTGGCCGCCGCAACGGCCGCAGTAACAGCCTGGTCGCGCACTTCCTTCACCGCCGAGGCCTCGGCCGATGCGATTTGATCCTGTGCGGCAGCCAGACGACGCGCGATGGATTTCTCCAGATCCGCCTTTGCCTGTTCGGCAGCCAGAACCGAATCTTCCTTCGCCGCGGCCACAATGGCTTCGGCCTGAGTCTGCACTTCACGCTGCTTGCGCTCGTATGAGGCCAGCAGGCTGCGCGCTTCTTCATGCAGGGCACGGGCCTCGTCCAGCTCGGCCTTGATGCCTTCGGCGCGGTTGTCCAACGCCCCGCCGATCATCGACGGAACCTTGAAATAGAACAGGACCGCGATAAAGACGATGAAGCCCAGCGTCACAACGAAGTCGGTGTTCGCCAGCGAGAAGAACGGCCCGCTTGCGGCCAGCGCCGGGCTGGCGAAGCCTGCGGTCAGGATAAGAGCAAGTGTATTCCGCATGTCACTTATCCTTTCATCTGGGCGCTGACGGCACTGCTGATGGTTTTGACATCCGCCTCGCCGCCCAGCGCAGTCACCAGTTCGGCCGCCGTATCGTTGGCAACCTGTTGAATGCTTTCCAGCGCTCCGGCACGGATTTCGGCAATTGCCTTCTCCGATTCTGCCGCCTTGGCCGCGATTTCCGCATCTGCCTTGGCAATCGCGTCATCCAGATCCGCCTGGATTTCGGCGCGCGCTTCGGCTGCGATCCGCTGAGCCTCGGCACGGGCATCGGCCAGCGCCTTGTTGTAGGCCTCTTCGGCCTCGACCGCCTTGGCCTTCAGGTCTTCGGCCGCAGCCAGGTCATTTGTAATGGTCCCCTGACGCTCGGCCAGGATCGCCGCGATGCGCGGCAGGGCCACGCGGGACAGGACCAGAAAGATGACGACCAGCGTAATGACCAGCCAGAAGATCTGGTTGGGGAACCAATCGAAGCAGAGCTGCGGCATCCCGATGGCCGAGCCATGGGAATCGACGCATTTGCCGACTGCTTCTGCAGCTATGGGTTCTGTCGCCATGATGTCCTCCGTCGGAACGTTGTCTTTACAACAGGTGGGCCGCTATGGCTTGGGCCCACCTGCGCGTAAGGATCAGGTTCCGCAGATTATACGGCGAACATCAGCAGCAGCGAGACCAGGAATGCGAAGATCCCCAGGGCTTCTGCGAATGCGATACCGATGAACAGGGTTGCGGTCTGCGAAGCAGCCGCCGAAGGGTTGCGCAGAGCGCCGGCCAGGAAGTTGCCGGCCACGTTGCCCACCCCGATTGCGGCCGCGCCGGAACCGATTGCTGCCAGGCCTGCGCCGATGTGTGCGAGATCGCCTTCCATGATGTATCTCCTTACGAATTGGAAGTTTCGATTTTGGGTTATCGTTCCTGTGCTCAGGGTCGCCCCTGATCAGTGATGCGGATGCAGAGCGTCCTTCAGATAAACACAGGTCAGAATGGTGAATACGTAGGCCTGAATGAAGGCCACCAGGACCTCGAGGCCGTACATTGCGGTGATCGCCAGAACCGATACGGGCGAGATCACGGCGACCGCGGCGAAGCCGGCGAAAACCTTGATCACGGCGTGGCCGGCCATGACGTTACCTGCAAGACGAATGGAGTGGCTGACCGGGCGCACGAAGTACGAGATCAGCTCGATGATCGCCAGGATCGGGCGCAGCGCCAGCGGCGCGCTGGACACCCAGAACAGGCTGAGGAACCCAGCACCGTTCTTGACAAAGCCCAGAACGGTCACGGTCAGAAACACGGCCAGCGCCAGCGGAATGGTGACCGCGAAATGCGATGTCGTGGTAAACGAGGTCGGGATCAAGCCGAGGAAGTTCGCAGTAACGATGAACATGAACAGGGTCATGACATACGGGAAGTATTTGACGCCTTCCTTGCCACAGATGTCTTCCAGCATCTTGTAGATGAAGCCGTAGGCCAGCTCGGCGATCGACTGCATGCGGGTCGGGACGATCGCGCGCTTCGAGGTGCTCAACACCAGCAGGCCGATGATGGCCAGAACCGCGAAGAACAGCCACAGGGTCACGTTGGTGGGCGTGTACCAAGCCATCTCACCGCCGAAAAGCGGCTTGACGATGAACTGGTCCATCGGATGGAAAACCAGGCTGCTGCCTTCTGCTGCGGTGGTCTCGGTCGCCACGTTCAGTCCCTCTCGTCCTTCTCGGCCTGTGTCGAGGCCGCTTGTTTCTCTTGAGCTTCTTGCGCGCTGCGGAGCATGACCTTCACGCCCGCGACAAGGCCCAGCAATGTGAACAGCACCAGGAAGATCGGGATCGTCCCGAACAGGCTGTCCAGCCCGTACCCGATGCCAAATCCGATCCCCAGACCGGAAACCATCTCGATGACCATCCGCCAGGCCAGTTCGCCCCCGGATATGTCAGCGTCCGCACGAGGTTTCGGCGCTTTGGCCTTTTTTGCCGCGTCGATCTTGGCCTCAAGCTGCGTCAGGCGCTGCTTTGGGTCGTCATCGGTCACGGGCGTTTCCCTCGCACAGTCTTGGCGCAGTTGCTATGCGGCCTCGCGCGCAGAGTCAACGCTGTTGATGGCTCCAATTGACGCAGCTTAAACGTTTGTTTTCTAATGCATATTAAGGGAGCACGTTGTCTGCCGATCGGGTCACTGGCAATCCATTCCGCTGGAAGCACCGGATTCCGCATATTCAACCAAATGGTTGACCAAACTTTCCGGCTGTGGTTCAGCGGGATCATGTCCGATGACCTCGATACCGTCTTTGCGGCCCTGGCCGACCCCACGCGGCGCGCGATTCTGGCGATGCTGCTTGAGGATGACATGGCCGTCACCGACGTGGCCGAGCCGTTCGAGATGTCGCTGGCGGCGATCTCAAAACACTTGACGATCCTGACCCGGGCCGGGCTGATCAGCCAGGAAAAGCGCGGCCGGGTGAAATGGTGCAAGCTGGAACCCGACGCGTTGCGCGCGGCCTCGGTCTGGATGCAAGGGTTCGGGCAGTTCGAACCCGTGAATCTGGACGCGTTCGAGCGGTTCCTGGAAAACCAGCTTTCCGCGGGGGACGAGGTCTAGCGCACTACGAAGACCGACATGCTGGCATGTTTGGCCAGATATCCGGCATGACTGGACAGTATAAAGTCGGTAATCCGCGGCGCATGGGTGCCCACCACGATCAGGTCGGCACCGATCTCTTCAGCGGTGCGGGCCAGGTCACCATCCACCTCGACCGCCACATCCACCGAATGAATGTTGCGGGAATCAACTTGCGCTCCGCTGGCCTGGGACAACTCGTCCGCCAGATCGGACAGATGGTCCTTGATCGCGGCTTCCGTTTGCGTGGGGTCGCCGGGCTGATTGCTTGTCACGCTGACGATGGTTATCTGCGCGCCCTGCCACCGGGCGACCTGTGCCGCAACTTCGGCCGCCTTGCGCACTTCAGGTGGCAGATGCAGATCGACGGGAAACATTATGTGTTTGAACATCAGTCGCTCCTTTCGCGCCGACAGCTTAGCGGGTTTGACATAACCGGCCCTTGATGTGGCTCAATCCAAGAGGATCAGCCTTGCTGGCTGTACTCGACCCCTGTGACCACACCGCTGGGATCGGCGCGGCACAGCCATGGGGCCTGAGCGCCGGCCACTGCGACCTGTGTGACGGTCCCCGCCGGCTCGGCAGTTGTCGACAGAGCCTGGACATCCGCGGGGCTCCGGTTGGCCTCAGCAGCCACCAATGCCTCGCAGCTGGCTTGAAGGGTTGAATTGTCGGCGGTGTCCTGCGTACACCCAAAAACCAGCATTAGCGTGGCCGAGGCAATCAGTCTGTGCATGTTCCGGTCCTTTCGGAGTTTGCCCCCACCCTGCCACGAACGGGCGCTTTGGCAAAGGTCAGTCCGGCGCGGTTTGTTGCCGAGCCATCCCCAGGTCATCCCCTTTCAGCAGCAGCACAAGGGCAAGGATCGTCAGCCCGATCCCCACTAGAACCAGAAGGCCCGGCGCCGGCTGGCCCAGCGCGTTCTGCCAGATGATCACCCAGCTGGGCGTCAGGTAGGTATAGGCCATGACCTTGGCCGATGGCAGCAGCAGCGTGGCGTATTGCAACAGAACGAAGGTGGCCGCGCTGGCGCAGATGGCGACGTAGAACAGGCCGATCCAGACGATCGCCGGCAGGTTGGCCCAGTCGGTCGCGCGGATGTCGGACCAGCCGAACACCGTCAGCACCGCGCATCCGGCCACCAGCGTGCCAAAGGTGAACACGACCGGCGGCTCGCCCCGGTTCAGCTTGCGCACCATGGGCGTATAGATCGCATGGGCCACGCAGCCCCAGAAATAGATGATCTCGCCCTGCCCGATCTCAAAGGCGCGAAAGGCCAGCCAATCGGCGCGGAACACCACCCAAAGCGCGCCAACCGCGCCCACGCTCAATGCAAGGGCCATGTGCGGGGTGGTGATCTGGCGCAGCAGGACCCAACCCGCCACCGCCGACAGGATCGGCGTCAGAGTAAACACCGCCGCCGCGCTGACCGGCGGCGCGGTCTTCAGCCCGTAGAACATCAACACGAAATAGGCCGAGAACAGCCCGCCCAACACCAGATAGCGCCACGGCGCGCGCGCCGCGCTGCGCGGCAGGCCAGTCGTCATCAGCGCCGCTATGCCGATTACGACGCCGGCAATTGCGAACCGCGCGGCGTTCAACGCCGCCGGTGCGATCTCGTTGGCGATCATCGAACCCAGCGAGAAACTGCCCGCCACCAGCGCCGAGAACACCAGCATGGCCAGATGGCCACGCGCCTGCGGGCTCATGGCAGCCAGTCCTTTGCCTGCTCCTTGAGGAATTTCAGAAAGGTCTGCACCTTGTTGGTGCGGTGCAGATCCACATGGGTCACCAGCCACAGGTTGCCGGCCCATTCCGGCAGAGGCTCCATCACCTCCTGCAACTGCGGATGGCGGGCGGCCTCCCACCGGGCCATGAAGCCGATCCCCGCCCCGGCCAGAACCGCCTCGGCCACGGTGAAGTTGTTGGAGCAGCGGAAGGTGATCGCCTCGGCCGGGACATTGGCGCGCAGCCAACGTGAAAAAGGCGCGCGGCTGTTTTCATCATCCGCCCCGACGAAGGCGTGGTTGGGGAAATCCTCGACGCCCGCAGGCAGGCCGCGCCGCGCGATGTAGTCCTGACTGGCATAAAGCCCGACCTCTTGCGTCATGAAGGGCTGCACCACGTTGTCCGGCTGGTCGGGGGCCGCACCGGCACGGATGGCCACATGCGCCTCGCCATATTCTAGGCGGAACAGGCGGTCGCCGGTCAAATAGCGCACGATCAGGTCGGGATGGTCCTGCTGGAACGCGGTCAGCGTGGGCACCACCAGCGGCGCCAGCGAGGCCAGCGACGTCACCACCAGCTCGCCCGAGACATCGTCTCCGCGCCCCTTCAGCCGCCCGACCAGCTGGTTGAACTGATCCTCTGTGGCCTGGGCCACGCGCAGCAGATCCTCGCCCGCCTCGGTCGGGGTGTAGCCGCGCGCGTGGCGCTGGAACAGCTTGACCTTCAGTCGGGCCTCGATCGCGTCGATATGGCGGATCACCGTGGCATGGTGCACCCCCAGAACCTCGGCAGCGCCGCTGACCGTGCCCATGCGCGCTACCTGATAGGCGGTGCGGACCTCGTCCCAATTGTCCATGACAAAACCAATTCTGTGCAATTTCCAACAATGCCTGTTGATTTATCCCAGTTTCGTTCGCTCACGCAATACTCATATTGGGCTCAGACGCAAAATCCGAACCCTGAGAAGGAGCCATGCCATGACAAAGACCATCCTGCATATCGACGCCTCAGCCCGCCGAACCGGCTCGGCCACCCGCGACCTGTCGGCCCGCATCGTCCAGCACCTGGGCGCCGGCCGCATCATCCGCCGCGACCTGGCCACACCCCTGCCCCTGCTGACCGAGGACTGGATCACCGCCAACTTCACCCCCGCCGATCAACGCGACGCCACCCAGCGCGACCTGCTGGCCCTGTCGGACGAGTTGGTCAAGGAACTGCAGCAGGCCGACACGGTGGTGATCGGGCTGCCGATCTACAATTTCTCGGTCCCGGCCGCCTTCAAGGCCTGGATCGATCTGGTCGCCCGTGCAGGCCTGACGTTCTCGTATACCGAGAATGGCCCCAAGGGCCTGCTGGAAGGCAAGCGCGCCATCCTCGCCATCGCTTCGGGCGGTACCGCAGTGGGGTCCGAGATCGACTTTGCAACCGGATACGCCCGTCATGTTCTGGGCTTCATCGGCATCCATGACGTGGATGTTGTGGCCGCCGATCGCATGGCGCTGGACCCGGAAGCAACGCTGAGCAACGCGCAGAAAGCCGTGGCCGAACTGGCCGCCTGATCCGGCCACTGGCCTTCCCCGGTCAAACCGTCCAATCTGCACCCGAACAAGATCGGCAGATTGGACGGTTGTCATGAAGAAGATCGGAATTCTGGGCGGGGTCGGCTGGGCGTCGACGGTGGACTACTACCGCGCCATCGCCGAGGGCGCGGGGCGCCATTTTGCAGACCGTGGGCACGGATCGCCGCTGCCTGTTCCTCCGATGACCATCGAGTCCGTCACCCAGGCCAAAACCCGCGCGCTGCGCGGAACCGCCGGCGACGAAGCAAGCTGGGCCGCGTTCGATGCCGTTTTCCGCGATGCACTGCTGACGCTTGAGCAGGCGGGATGTGATTTCGGCATCATTGCCTCGAACACACCTCACGCCCGTTTGCATGCGATCCGGCAGGGCGTGACCATGCCGATCCTGAGTATCTTTGATGCAACTGCCGTGGCCACCAAAACGACTGGTGCCAAAAGCGCGCTGGTGCTGGGAACCTCGGTCACGATGCAAGCGCGCCACTATGCGGAACGGCTGGCGGCTGAAGGCATCACAGCCAATGACCGACTTCCCGAAGACCAGATCGCGGAAATGCAGGCCATGATCGACACCGAGTTCTACGGCGGTGCCTCGGCCAATGCCCGCGGCCGTCTGCTGGCATTCTGCAATCGGCACGCCGCCCCCGGAACCGCGATCCTGCTGGCCTGCACGGAATTGCCGCTGGCCTTTCCCCAACATCTTGATGACCCGGTTTTTGAGGCCGACGGGCACCTGTTCGTCAATCCCTCGGCCGCCCATGTCGCCGCCGCGTTGAAAGAGGCGCTGAGCGAATGATCACGGCAGCCAGGTGACCTCGCACCCGATCCGGTCGAAGAAGGCCATCAGGTCGTCGCGCGCCATGGCCACCGTCCGGTCGTTGACCAATGGATGCATATAGATCACGTCCGCGCGCTGCGCCGCGTGGTCCATGAAGAACCGTACACCGTTGCCAACGCCGTTTATCATGGCCAGCGGGCTGACCGCGCCGGGACGGATGCCGAGGTTCTGCATCAGCCGATCCGCCGACCCGAAGGACAGGTTGCCTACACCCAGTTCGGCGCCCAGCGCCTTGAGGTCGATCTCGCGGCTTTGTTCCAGCGTCACCAGGTAGTTCCGCTTTTTCTTGTCGCGCAGATACAGGTTCTTGAGCCGCAACGCGTTTTCGCCCGGCACCATGAACTGATCTTCGACCGCCTTCGACTCTTCGACCGTCCGCAGCGGGACGTGGCTGTGCAGACGATAGGGCAGCCCCCAATCGTCCAACTGCGCCAGCAAGGCGTCCGAACTGAGCGGCAACGAGTCCTGAAAGGCGGATGAGGCGTCCATGGTCTTCTCCCGAATATCGCGCCAGTGATGGCCGACCGGGCCGCACGATGCAACCCGGCGGGCGCCGATGGTTGACTCAGGCAGCCAATGGGCCTAAACGCCAAGGCAACATCCGGAAGCGTCTGTTCTTCCGGTCCCTTGAGTCGTTCAGGGATCGCCCCCCACCAGCGAGTTTCGCCCGTGGGGGCGTTTGTGCATTGACCCGTCCGCCCCTATCTATGGGGCGCCAACCGACAACCGGCGAAGGAGGCCGAAGGCATGTTTGAAAATCTATCCGAACGCCTCTCTGGCGTCTTTGACCGGCTGACCAAACAGGGCGCCCTGTCCGAGGAAGACGTTAAAACCGCCCTGCGCGAAGTACGCGTGGCGCTGCTCGAGGCCGACGTGTCGCTGCCAGTGGCGCGTGCGTTCGTCAAGAAGGTGCAGGAACAGGCGACCGGTCAGGCGGTGACCAAGTCGATCACGCCGGGCCAGCAGGTCGTCAAAATCGTGCATGACGCGCTGGTCGATACCCTGCGCGGCGAGGAAGACCCCGGCAAGCTGAAGATCGACAACCCGCCCGCGCCGATCCTGATGGTCGGCCTGCAGGGCTCGGGCAAGACCACAACCACCGGCAAGCTGGCGAAACGTCTGAAAGAGAAAGAGGGCAAGAAGGTCCTGATGGCCTCGCTTGACGTCTATCGCCCGGCGGCAATGGACCAGCTGGCGGTGCTGGGCACCCAGATCGGAGTGGACACCCTGCCGATCGTGCCGGGCCAGAAACCGGTGGACATCGCCAAGCGCGCCAAACAGCAGGCCACGCTGGGCGGCTATGACGTCTACATGCTGGATACCGCGGGCCGTCTGCATATCGACGAGGTCCTGATGGACGAGGTCGAGCAGGTCCGCAACGTGGTCGACCCGCGCGAGACCCTGCTGGTGGTCGACGGCCTGACCGGTCAGGTCGCCGTCGAGGTGGCCGAGGAGTTCGACGCCAAGGTCGGCATCACGGGCGTGGTCCTGACCCGGATGGACGGTGACGGCCGCGGCGGCGCGGCGCTGTCGATGCGCGCAGTGACCGGCAAGCCCATCCGCTTCGTCGGTCTGGGCGAGAAGATGGATGCGCTGGAAACCTTCGAGCCCGACCGCATCGCGGGCCGGATCCTGGGCATGGGCGACATCGTCTCACTGGTCGAAAAAGCCCAGGAGACCATGGAGCTCGAGCAGACCGAGCGCATGATGAAGCGCATGATGAAGGGTCAGTTCAACATGAACGACCTGAAGATGCAGCTGGAACAGATGATCCAGATGGGCGGCATGCAGGGCATGATGGGCATGATGCCGGGCATGGGCAAGATGGCCAAGCAGATGGATCAGGCCGGGCTGGACGACCGGATCCTGCGCCAGCAGATCGCCATGATCCAGTCGATGACCAAGAAAGAACGCGCCAACCCCGCGTTGCTGCAGGCCAGCCGCAAGAAACGCATCGCGGCCGGGTCGGGCATGGAAGTCAGCGACATCAACAAGCTGCTCAAGATGCACCGGCAGATGTCGGACATGATGAAGAAGATGGGCAAGATGGGCAAAGGCAAGATGCTGAAACAGGCCATGAAAGGCATGTTCGGCAAAGGCGGCCCCTCGCCCGAAGAAATGGCCGCGGGCATGGACCCCAAGGCGCTGGAAGCCGCGGCCAAGGCGATGGGCGGCAAGATGCCCGGCGGCATGCCCGGCATGGGCGGCGGCATGGCCCTGCCCCCCGGCCTGAGCGGATTTGGAAAGAAAAAGTAAGTGACTGCGCCCGTCGCATATCCCTGGGAGGCTCCGGCCACCGGCCCCGCCGCCGCGCTGTCGGCGCGGCTGGCTGCGGACTTGCCGCGGCTGGAGACCGCGCGGCTGGTGCTGCGCGCGCCGCGGATAGGGGATTTCGACACCTATGCCGACATCCTGATGTCGGACCGTGCCAAACACATGGACGGCCCGTTTGACCGGCAGGCGGCCTGGCTGGATTTCTCGCAATACGTCGCGGGCTGGCTGCTGCGCGGGGCGGGAATGTGGGCCATCGAGGACCGCGCGGGCGGTCAGGTTCTGGGCTTCGTGACGGGTGGCATGGAATTCGGCGACCGCGAACACGAACTGGGCTATCTGCTGACCGAAGCCGCCGAAGGGCGTGGCATTGCAACCGAGGCAGCCGAAGCCGCCCGCGACTTTGCGCTGGGTCCGCAGGCCCTGCCGTCGCTGGTCAGCTATGTGGACCCCGACAACGCAGCCTCGGCCAGCGTGGCCGAGCGCCTTGGCGCCCAGCGCGACCTGCAGGCCGAGGCCGGGTTCGACGAGCCGGTTCTGGTCTATCGCCACCTGCCCTGTGACGGCGATGGCGGGATGGAGGCCTACGCATGACGACCTTCGCCATCCCGACCCTTGAGACCGAGCGACTGATCCTTCGGGCGCCGCATCCGGACGACCTGCCGGCCATGACCGCCTTCTATGCGACCGAGCGCAGCCACATGGTGGGCGGCCCTAGGGATGCGGCGGGCTGCTGGAACGGACTGGCGAACCGGCTTGGCCACTGGGCGCTGCGTGGCTATGGCCTGTGGCACCTGACCGAAAAGGCCAGCGGTGCTTTCGTGGGCTGGACCGGCATGATCTATGTGCCGGGCTGGGACGAGCCCGAGCTGGGCTGGACCCTGATGGAACAGGCCGAGGGCAAGGGCCTGGGCTTCGAGGCCGCGCAGGCCGCCCGCGACCATGCGGCGCGCCATCAGGGGCTGAATGGCGTCATCAGCTATATCGCCCACGCCAATGACCGCTCGCGCGCTCTGGCACAGCGTCTCGGCGCGACCTACGAGCGCGAGGGCGAAGTGCTGGGCAAGTTCGCACAGATCTGGCGGCATCCGAAACTCGACACGTCAACGACCGATCTGACCACCGAAAGGACCGGCCAATGAACAATCCCGTGACGCGGGCCGCGGCCTTGCTGAAAGACCACCGCGAAAGTATCGACCGGCTGGATGCGATCCTGGTCTATACGCTGGCCGAGCGGTTCAAGCACACGCAGGCCGTTGGCAAGCTCAAGGCCGAACACGAACTTCCCCCGTCCGATCCCTCGCGCGAGGCCGCGCAGATCGCACGACTCGAAGACCTGGCGAAAGAGGCGGATCTGGACCCCGATTTTGCCAAGGCTTTCCTGAATTTCATCATTCAGGAAGTCATCCGACACCACAAGAAACACCAGAAATAGCCGGAACATTCCGGCCAACGCCATCCAAAGGAGATACCACAATGGCAATGAAAATTCGTCTGGCCCGTGGCGGCTCGAAAAAGCGCCCCTTCTACCGCATCGTTGCAGCGGACAGCCGCATGCCGCGTGACGGCCGCTTCATCGAGAAGCTGGGCACCTACAACCCGCTGCTGCCGAAAGACAGCGAAGAGCGCGTGAAGATGAACATGGAGCGCATCCAGTACTGGCTGGACCAGGGCGCGCAGCCGACCGACCGGATCGCCCGCATGCTGGAAGCCGCCGGCGCCAAGGAAAAAGCCGAGCGCAACAACCCTCAGAAGGGCACCCCGGGCAAGAAGGCCCAGGAGCGCGCCGAAGAGAAAGCCGCCAAGGCTGCTGAAGCCGCAGAGGCTGCTGCCGCTCCGGCCGAAGAAGAAGCTGCTGCTGCTGCAGAAGAGTAAACAGGCGGGCGCGTGCAGGATCAGGCTTTCACCGAAGATTTCCGCACGCAGTTTGATCTGTTGATGCGGCTCCGGCGCGATGTACGCCGGTTCCGCACCGAAGCGGTGAACGAGGCAGTGCTGACGCGCTGCCTCGACGCGTTTCAGCTGGCCCCTTCGGTGGGGCTGAGCGAACCGTGGCGCTTGATCCGCGTCGAAAGCCCAGCGGCCCGGACCGCGGCGCTGGAGAATTTCATGGTGGCCAATGACGCGGCGCTGGCGGGTTATTCCGGTGACCGGGCGCAGCTGTACAGCCAGCTGAAACTGTCGGGCATGCAGGAGGCGCCGGTGCAGCTAGCGGTGTTCTGCGATGACGCCAGCGACAAGGGCCAGGGGCTGGGCGCAGGCACCATGCCCGAGATGCGCCGCTATTCGGTGGTCTCGGCCGTCACTTTGTTCTGGCTGGCGCTGCGCGCGCATGGCCTGGGGCTGGGCTGGGTTTCGATCCTCGATCCCGACCGGCTGGCCCGCGACCTGTCGGTGCCCGAAGGCTGGCGGCTGATCGGTTATTTCTGCGTGGGCTGGCCCGAGGACTGCTCGGACACGCCCGAACTGGAAACCCATGGCTGGGAGTGCCGCCGCGGCAGCCTGCCGGTGGAAACGCGGTAGGGTGGCATGTTTGGATTGATACGCCTTCCCATCCTGCTGCTGATCGCCTTTATTGTGGGCGTGTTCTTTGAACGCAACAATCAACGCGAAGCCTGCGGCGAAATCGGTGTCTGGGAAAGTGGAATATGCGTGACAACGGAAATGCCCAATGACTGATCTGATCTGTGTCGGCAGCATCGCCGGGTCCTTTGGCGTACGCGGCGAGGTCCGCCTAAAAAGCTATTGTGCGGCACCCGAGGATATCGAGACCTACTCCCCCCTGACTGACGAGAGTGGCGCCCAGCGCTATCCACTGATCATCACCCGCGCAATCAAGAACGGGTTTGCCGCGCGTCTGGGCGGGGTCGAAACCAAGGAACAGGCGGACGCCCTTAAGGGGCTGCGCCTTTATGCCCGGCGCGAGCAGTTGCCATCGCTTCCGGATGACGAATTCTATCACGCCGACCTTTTGGGGCTTGAGGTTTATGACACCGGCGGAACCCTGTTGGGGCGGGTCAAATCGGTGCAGAACCACGGCGCCGACGACCTGCTCGAACTGCACGGGCCGGGGCTGAAATCGACTGTATTCCTGCCATTCACCAAGGCCGCCGTACCCACAGTTGACCTTGAGGCCGGGCGTATCGTCGCCGACCCTCCCGAGGGCTTGCTGTGACGCGGCGCATCCTGCTGCATCTGGGCCTTCACAAAACCGGCACGACCGCCGCGCAATCCTTTCTGTTCGAGAACCGGGCGCTTATCTGGCCGCGCCACGCATTGGTTCTGCCATATGTCACCCGCAAATCCGGGTTATCCGAAGCCGCCACGCGCCATTCGCTGTATGGGACATTCGGTACGCTGTCCGAATTCGGCAATCGCTGGCGCGAACTTCTGGCGACGCTGGATTTCGGGGAAAAGCGCGGCCTGATCCTGAGCGAGGAGAACTTCTCGGGGCTTCGCCCCAGCCGCAATTTGGTTGTGGGATACGCCGAAGCCCCTGATCTGGCCGCCTGCGTGGTCGATACGCTGCGCAACCGGCTTGTCGGGTCGGAACTGGACATCACCGTCTATCTCTCGTTGCGCCAGCGCGGTAGTTGGATCCGCAGCCTCTGGGCCCATGATCTTCAGCGCACGCGGCTTGTGCAGGATTTTGACACGTTCCGCGAGAGGCTCGAAGAGCTCCCTTCGCTGCAGCAGACTGCGGACGCCGTTCGTGATCGGCTGCCCTCGGTTCGAGTGCAGACCGAATGGCTGGAAGACCTACGTGAGCGCAGCTTTGGCCCCGGAACACCTTTTGCCGAGTTCCTGGATCTGCCGCCCGAAAAGGCCGCCCTGCTGGTCAAGCCCACTCGGTCAAACCCGGCATTGCCGCGAGAAGCGCTATCCGAAATGCTCGAGTTGAACCGATCGGGGCTGGACGAGGCGGCGCTGGTCAGACAGAAAGCGCGCATCGTCGAACGCGCCCAAAACAGCCTGACCACGAACACATGACGAACAAACCTGCAAAGTCATATGGCCGCAAGGCTATTCGCCCCACGCTGAAACCGCGTGAGCTGCTGACGCCCACGCCGGACCTGCATGGCGTGTGGAAGGCCAAGGTGATCACGCTGTTCCCATCTGCCTTTCCCGGCGTCTTGGGCGAAAGCCTGACCGGCAAGGCGCTGCAGGAGGGGCTGTGGCAACTGGAAACGGTCGATCTGCGGCAGTTCGGAGTCGGCAAGCATCGCAATGTCGACGACACGCCCGCAGGCGGCGGTGCCGGCATGGTGTTGCGGCCGGATGTGCTGGGGGCCGCGATCGATCACACGATGGATGGGGTACAGGGCAACTGGCCGCTGATCTACCTCAGCCCGCGCGGGCGCCGGATGGATCAGCGCATGATGCAGAACTTGGCCCGTTGCGATGGCATAACCCTGTTGTGTGGCCGCTTTGAAGGCGTTGATGAACGGGTTTTGGAGCGCTACGGCATCCAGGAAGTCTCGCTGGGCGATTTCGTCATGACCGGAGGCGAAATTGCCGCGCAGGCGCTGATCGACGCCACCGTGCGACTGCTGCCCGGGGTTCTGGGAAACCAGGCCTCGACCGAGGAAGAGAGCTTTTCGTCCGGCTTGCTGGAACATCCACAATACACTCGGCCAGCCGAGTGGAACGGGCGCGAAATCCCACCGATCCTGATGTCCGGACATCATGGTCGCATCGCCGAATGGCGTCACCAGATGGCGGAAGAGATTACCCGCGCGCGGCGCCCGGACCTGTGGGATGCCTACCTGAAGGCGCGCGGGGAAGCCGAAGACTAGGGTGCGCCCGCCTTCCAACGCGCCCAAATATCAGGTGAGCCGTTGAAGGCGTTGATGTCCACCCGCCCCTGCACGCCGGGAACCAAACCGGTGCCCGTGTACTGCCAGAACCGCCAGACTGCCTTGGGATAGACATTGCGCGGATGCCCCGCGACCGAGCGCAGCCAGAACTCGGTCTTTGGCAGACGTCCGATACCTGTGTCCTCGTAGAAATCGACCGTGGTGTAGACGATCGGCCGGCGGCCGTAATGTCGCTCCAATATGTCGAGGAACCTTTCCGCCTCGGCCCGCACCGTTTTGCCATCGGGGCGCAGGGTGCAGGTCTTGGAATGGGGGGTCCATTCCATGTCTAGCACATGCGGCAGGTCGGCCCCTCGGGGAACGTTGCGAATGAACCAACGGGCCTGTTCGGCCGCGGGGCGGCAGAAGTAGTAATAGTGATATGCACCCCACGGAACCCCCGCGGCCCGGGCGCCCTGACTGTGATCCTGGAACATCGGATCGGCCACGTCGCCCCCTTCGGTCGCCTTTATGAACACGAAACTGACCCCCGAGGCCTTGGCCTGACGCCAGTCGATCGGTCCCTGCCAACGCGAGACGTCGAGCCCATGCACGGGATAGTGCTCGGGCCGCCGCCGCTCCCAGTCATGCGGGTCGGCATCCGCAAAGGCTGGGTACAGAACCGAAGGTCCGGAAAGTCCCGCGACCACCGGTTGGTCTAAGATTTGGGGCGCCGGCGCACGACGCCCGCAAGACATCAGTGCCAGCGCAAGAACCACGCAGAAAATCGCTTTGCTCATCGTGTTGCTCTGCCTCTAAACCTGCCCTCAAATTATGACCCAGAATGCCCGATCCCCGGCACAAGGCAACGCCGCGGTACGTGTGACGGCGGATTCCCACCAAATCCACCGCGATTTGGCCCGAAAACCGGCGATTTGGGCTTGATATGCTCGTCCGACTTCCCTAAACGGGCGCAATCCGGTGCCGCCTTTGGGGCGACTCCGGTGTTTTGGGTTGATCGCAGGAACGCACCTGCCCTTCTTCGGATCAGGGAAGCTGTGGAATAACCCGGACCAAAAGGAACATTCGACCTGACCTCTGGCGGGCTGCAGATCGCGGGACCCGGAGAAGACCAAGAGCTCTCAGATCGTGCCCAACTTCGTGGACCAACCACGAGCAGATAGGAGTAACTGCGATGGACCTGATCGCACAGCTTGAGGCGGAACAGATTGCCGCCCTGGGGAAAGACATCCCCGATTTCAAAGCCGGTGACACCATCCGTGTCGGCTTTAAAGTGACCGAAGGGTCGCGTACCCGTGTGCAGAACTACGAAGGCGTCTGCATTGCGCGCAAAGGTGGCAGCGGCATCGCCGGTTCGTTCACCGTTCGCAAGATTTCGTTTGGCGAAGGCGTGGAGCGTGTGTTCCCGCTGTATTCGACCAACATCGACAGCATCACCGTTGTCCGTCGTGGCCGCGTCCGTCGCGCCAAACTGTACTATCTGCGTACCCGTCGCGGTAAATCCGCCCGTATCGCAGAAGTCACCAACTACAAGCCCAAGGCTGGCGCCGAGGCGTAAGGAGCGGAAAGATGAAAAAAGACATCCATCCCGACTACCACATGATCGACGTCAAACTGACCGACGGCACCGTGATCCAGATGAAATCGACCTGGGGTGCCGAAGGCGATCAGCTGGCCCTGGAAATCGACCCCTCCTCGCATCCTGCGTGGACCGGTGGCTCGTCGCGTCTGATGGACGCCGGCGGTCGCGTGTCGAAGTTCAAGAAGAAGTACGAAGGCCTGGGTTTCTGAACCAGCGCCTTTGCGGAAATTCCAAGGCCGTCCCCCAGGGGGCGGCCTTTTTCGTTGGCCGCTTCTATTGCGCGTCCGGCACGTCTAGGTCAAAGACGATGATCCCGTCGGCACCATTCTGACACAGATCACACAGCTGACCGCCCAGCCGGCGGTGTGTCGGGTGTTCGGCGTAAGCCTGCACGGCGGTTCGATCCGCAAAGCGGATCACGAACCCATCGCGATAGTCCTGCGACTTTCCTTCGAAATCGAGATTGGGGCCGCTTTCAAAGGCCAAGGCCCCGTCCAGATCAGCGCATAGCTCGGCCAAGCCGGTCAGAACGGCGCGGCGCGCGTCCTGCGGTGCATCTGATCGGAAAGTGAAGAACACGCAGTGCAATATCATGATGTCGGTTCCTGGTTGGGCAAAGTCAGATCCAGTAGGCCAAGGCGAGCGGCAGAACCAGGATCGTCGTCAGGGTTGAGACCATGATGTACCCGGCCACTTCCGGGCCATATTCCGGAACATGTTGGTCGATGAACAGGTATGTCGCCACCGAAGACGGCATCAGGCAGCACAGGATCAACGCTCCGCGTTCGACCCCGGTAAAGCCGAACAGCCAGACAAGCGTGGTGGCGATCCCGACGGCCAGAACGAGATGCAGACCTGTCAGAACGACCGCCCGGCCAAGGCTGCCCGTCCGGAGCGTGGCCAGCGTGTGACCCAGTGTCAGCAACATCAGCGGGATCGACAGCCCCCCCAGAATGTCAAAGGATTTGGCGATCGGTTGCGGCAGGGCAGAACCCGTAGCCATTAGCGTCAGCGCGATGACAACCGCATAGATGATCGGAGATGTTGCAAGCTTGCGCGCCGAGAACTCTCCGGCCGGGATCCACATGCCGACAGTGAAAATGCTCACCAACACTACGACGACAAAAGCCATCGTATAGGCCATGCCCGCATCGCCCAGCGCCAGCAGAGTGACCGGCAATCCGATATTGCCCACATTGCCATGCATCAGCGGGGTCAGAAACGCCCGCACCGGCCAACGCAACAGCCGCAACGCCAAAAACCCGAGCACGCCGAATGCCGCAATGGCGAGGGCAGCAGCCGCCATCATGTCCAGAAACGTGGCAATCTGGATCTTGGTGGCGGACAGATGAGAGATGATCAGTGTCGGATATCCCACCTTCGAGACAATCCCGCCGATCACCTTGTTGTCGAACGGTGCGCGCGCGACCGCCAGACCGTACCCCACACCGGCACAGATCAGCACCGGCAGAACGATGTTCAATACGTTCAGGAATACGTGCTCCAAGCCGGGTCCTTGCGTCCAAGTCAGTTTGCAGACTGTGGCGGCGCACGCCCCGTTTGGCAACAACCAAGCGTCAAGCTGCGGGTATCGCGAAAAAATCCAATTTAGACACTGATATTGTCCCGCAGACCCTACAGGACCGCTTTTCTTCGCGGATCACACAACATATAGTGGGTTCAAACAACGTGTAGGCAAACACGGCGCGACTTGGGAATACAGGTATGGCACATATCATCGTTGTGGGGAACGAAAAGGGCGGCGCAGGCAAGTCGACGGTTTCCATGCATGTTGCAACCGCGCTTGCGCGTTTGGGCAACAAGGTCAGCACCCTGGATCTGGACCTGCGGCAGCGCAGCCTGGGCCGCTATTTCGAGAACCGCCGCAATTTCCTTTCCACGGAAAAGCTGGAGCTGCCCAGCCCGCGTCACCATGACCTGCCCGAGATCGACGCAAGCAAGCTTAAACCCGGCGAGAACATCTATGACCACCGTCTGTCCGCCGCCGTGGCCGAGTTGGAGAGCGACAGCGATTTCATCCTGATCGACTGCCCCGGCTCACACACAAGGCTGAGCCAGGTGGCCCATTCGCTGGCCGACACGCTGATCACGCCGCTGAACGACAGTTTCATCGATTTCGACCTGCTGGCCCGGATCGACTCGAAGGGCGAAAAGATCCTCGGGCCCTCGGTCTATTCCGAGATGGTCTGGAACGCGCGGCAATTGCGGGCGCAGGCCGGGCTGAAACCGATCGACTGGGTGGTGGTGCGCAACCGCGTGGGCACCCAGCGCATGGTCAACAAGGAAAAGATGCAGCGCGCCATCGAGATGCTGTCGCAGCGCATCGGCTTCCGCGTTGCATCGGGCTTTTCCGAGCGTGTGATCTTTCGCGAACTGTTCCCGCGCGGGCTGACGCTGCTGGACCTCAAGGATATCGGGGTGAAGCAGCTCAACATTTCGAACATCGCTGCTCGTCAGGAGTTGCGCGACATGATGCGTGAACTGAACCTGCCCGGGGTCGAGATCGACTTCTAAGCCGTCGGCGCGTAGATCGTGAACAGCTCTTTGGGTTCGGGCACGCCGCGCAGCATATAGCGCCCGACCGAGATCAGGTCCTGTTCGCAGGGCTGAGCGGCGCGGGCCACGTCATCCGAGATCAAGATACGCCGGTCCAGCGACCGGTGCATGCCTGCAATACGCGCAGCCTGGTTCACCGCCGGACCGATCACGGTGAAATCCAGCCGGCTTTCAGCACCGATATTGCCATACAGGATTTCGCCCGAATGCAGAGCAAGGGTGAAATTGGCGACCGGCAGGCCGGCGGCGGCCCGTACCGCGTTGAGCTCGGCCATACGCGTCTGCAGAACACCAACGGCGGCCAGCGCGGCGCGGGCGTCCTCGTCGATCTCGCCCACGTCGAACATGGCCATCAGACCGTCGCCCATGAATTTCAGGATATTGCCGCCACAACCCTGAACGACCTCGACCGCCACGGCCAGATAGTCGTTCAGCATGGCGATGATGTCCGACCCGGGAAGGCGTTCGGCCAGGCCGGTAAAGCCCTCGAGGTCGAAGTTCCAGATCACGGCGTCGATCTGCTGCAACGATCCGCGCCGGATTTCCCCCGACAACACGCGCCGACCCGCATCCCGCCCCAGATAGACGCGCAGCAGATCCTGCGCCATTTTCCGGTTCGAGGCCGATTTCAAGGCCAGCCCCAGATGCGGCAGGGCATATCGGATCAGATCCAGGTGAATGTCGTCAAACCCCTCGGCATGGTCCGTCGTCCACGACATCAGCACCCCCTCGGGCATCTGGTCCAGGGCGATCCGGTTTTCGGGCTCGACTTTCTGCAGAACCAGACCGGATGCAAAATAATCGGTGGCACCTTTCTGGTGCAGCTCGTTCAGAAACGGAAATCGGCTGGGTTCGTTCTGGTCTTTCAACCTTTCACGCAGCTCCTTCGCGCCGGACTGCAGCATCGCGTAGAGCGGGCTGGACACCCACTGATCGGGCAATTCCTCGCGGTGCTCGTAATTCTCGACGCTGCCCCCTTCGTCCCGGTACCAATTGAAGCCGGTGCCGCCGTAAGTGGGGTGATAGGCGCTCTGGGCGGCGTGAAACCGCATCAGGGGAACGCCCGCATCCACAAGCCGCAGGCAATAGCCTTCGAGTATTTCCGACTGTTCGGCCCCCTCCAGCCCCCGATCCAGCAACCATCCGATCAGGTTTTCGGCGTAGGCTTTGGGGTCGGTGGATGGCATCTTGGGGCTCCGTCTGGTCTGCACCCCACTTGGGGGTTGCGGGGCCAGATTACCAGAGGTCAGTCCATCCCGGCCAGCCGCCGCAGCATCATCTGCAACAGGGCCGCCTCGCCTGTGGTGAACATGCCCGCCAGCCGGGCGTCATAGTCGCGGGCGATGTCGCGCAATTCGCGGTACACCGTCAGACCGGCGGGGGTCAGGGTCAGCCGCTCCATCCGGCGGTCGTTTTCGTCGCGGGTGCGCCGCAGGTATCGGCGCTGTTCCAGCTTGTGCACCGCGCGGCTGATCTTGGTCTTGTGCATCTTGGCACGTTCCCCGATCTGCTTGGCGGTCATCTCTCCGTAATTGCCCAGATGGAACAACACGCGCCATTCGGTGCGCAGCATCCCATAGCGGTTCTTGTAGACCTTTTGAAAATCCAACGAGCTTTCCTCGGCTGCCTGGTTGAGCAGGAAAGGCAGGAAATTTCGCAGGTCGAAGTCATCTTTTTCGGCGGAATCTGGCTGTGTCATGGTTGTTAGTTACAAAATCAACTATTATCCGACAAGCAGCAAACGGAGGAACCCCGATGAATCGTCCGACTGACCCGCACGCTCTGACCCAAGCCAGCACGCCCGTTGGCACCCATGCAGGCTATATGCCCGGCTTTGGCAATGACTTTGAAACCGAGGCGCTGCCCGGCGCGCTGCCGCAGGGCATGAACAGCCCGCAGAAATGCAACTATGGCCTATATGGCGAACAGCTTAGCGGCACCGCCTTCACCGCCAACCCGCCCGAGCGCACCTGGTGCTATCGCATCCGGCCGTCAGTCAAGCATTCGCACCGCTATGAAAAGATCGACCTGCCCTATTGGAAAAGCGCCCCGAATGTCGATCCGGACGTGATCAGCCTGGGCCAGTACCGCTGGGACGCGGTGCCCCATTCCGACCAGCCGCTGACCTGGCTGACCGGCATGCGCACCATGACCACCGCCGGCGACGTGAACACCCAGGTCGGCATGGCCAGCCACATCTATCTGGTCACCGAATCGATGGTGGACGACTATTTCTTCTCGGCCGATTCCGAGCTGCTGGTGGTGCCACAGGAAGGCCGCCTGCGCTTTGCGACCGAGCTGGGCATCATCGACCTGGAACCCAAGGAAATCGCCATCATCCCGCGCGGGCTGGTCTACCGCGTCGAGGTTCTGGAAGGCCCCTGCCGCGGCTTCGTCTGCGAGAACTACGGCCAGAAATTCGAGCTGCCGGGCCGCGGCCCGATCGGCGCCAACTGCATGGCCAACCCGCGCGACTTCAAGGCGCCCGTGGCCGCGTTCGAAGATCGCGAAGTGCCCTCGACCGTGACGATCAAGTGGTGCGGCCAGTTCCACACCACCAAGATCGGCCACAGCCCGCTGGACGTGGTGGCCTGGCACGGCAACTACGCGCCCTACAAATACGACCTGCGCACTTATTGCCCGGTCGGGGCGATCCTGTTCGACCACCCCGATCCGTCGATCTTTACCGTGCTGACCGCACCTTCGGGCGTGCCGGGCACGGCCAATATCGACTTCGTCCTGTTCCGCGAACGCTGGATGGTGATGGAGGACACCTTCCGCCCGCCGTGGTACCACAAGAACATCATGTCCGAGCTGATGGGCAATATCTACGGCCAGTATGACGCCAAGCCGCAGGGCTTCGTGCCGGGCGGCATGAGCCTGCACAACATGATGATCCCGCATGGCCCGGACAAGGAAGCCTTTGAAAAGGCGTCCAACGCCAATCTGGGGCCGGACA
Organism: Ruegeria sp. CI5; assembly: GCF_056536885.1. Classification (NCBI taxonomy): domain Bacteria; kingdom Pseudomonadati; phylum Pseudomonadota; class Alphaproteobacteria; order Rhodobacterales; family Roseobacteraceae; genus Ruegeria; species Ruegeria sp. CI5. The sequence continues at coordinate 43,114 of NZ_JBQFQN010000007.1, read as the reverse complement.
AGCTGGACAACACCATGTCCTTCATGTTCGAGACCCGCTTTCCGCAGCACCTGACCGCCTTTGCCGCGAACGAGGCGCCGCTGCAGGATGACTACATCGATTGCTGGACGGATCTGGAGAAGAAATTCGACGGCACGCCCGGCAAGAAATGACACCGGTGGCCCCACGGCCACCGCACCGCACAAGGAAACGCAATGTCTGTGATGAAATCCTGGGTGGCCTCGGCCAATGACGCGAACCACCCGTTTCCGCTGAACAACCTGCCTTATGGCGTCTTTTCGACCGAAGGCACCGAACCCCGCTGCGGCGTGGCCATCGGGGACATGATCCTTGACGTGTCCGCCGCCGAGGCCGAAGGGCTGATCACGCTGGGCGACGAGCCGCTGTTCGACCTGCCCTTCTGGAACCCGCTGATGGAGCAGGGACCGGCGGTCTGGGCCGCGCTGCGCGAGCGGCTGACCGCCCTGCTGGCGAAAGGGTCGAAAGAACAGGACAAGATCGAACCGCTGCTGGTTCCGCAGGCCGAGGCCCAGCTGCACATGCCCTTCGCCGTCAGCGAATTCACCGATTTCTACGCGGGCAAGCACCATGCCACCAATGTGGGCACCATGTTCCGCGGCCCGGAAAACGCGCTGCCACCCAACTGGCTGCACATCCCCATCGGCTACAACGGCCGCGCCTCGTCGGTGGTGGTTTCGGGCACCGATATCCGCCGCCCGTGGGGGCAGTTGAAATCGCCCGACCATGACCGACCCGCCTTCCTGCCCAGCCGCCGCTTCGACATCGAGCTGGAGATGGGCGCCATCGTCGGCACCCCGTCCGACGGCCCGATCACCGTGCAGGAGGCCGACGACCACATCTTTGGCTATGTCCTGCTGAACGACTGGTCGGCGCGCGACATTCAGGCCTGGGAATACCAGCCGCTGGGCCCGTTTCAGGCCAAGGCCACCGCCACCTCGATTTCGCCCTGGATCGTGACCAAGGCCGCGCTGGACCCGTTCCGCTGCGACACGCCCCCGCGTGAGGTCGAGTTGCTGGACCACCTCAAGGACTGCGGCCCGATGCTCTATGACATCGAGCTTGAGGTAACGATGGCGCCCGAAGGCAAACCGGCGTCCACCATCGCGCGCACCAACTACAAGGAAATGTATTATTCCTCGGCGCAGCAACTGGCGCATCACACCACCTCGGGCTGCCCGATGAACGTAGGCGATCTGCTCGGCTCGGGCACGATCTCGGGGCCGACGAAGGACAGCCGCGGCTCGCTTCTGGAACTCAGCTGGGGCGGCAAGGAACCGATCACGCTGGAGACCGGCGAAACCCGCAGCTTCATCGAAGACGGCGACACGCTGACCCTCAAGGGCGCCGCCCGGGGCGACGGCTACACGATCGGGTTCGGCGACTGCACCGGCACGGTGCTGCCTGCCCTTGAAGACCCATACGCACGATAAGGAGCGCCAAATGGCCAAGGCATTCGCGTCCCAGGGGGACATGACCGAAAAGAAGATCTCGTTCACCGAGGTGGGCGAAGGGCTTTATGCCTTCACTGCCGAAGGCGACCCGAACTCGGGCGTGATCATCGGCGATGACAGCGTGATGGTGGTCGAGGCCCAAGCCACGCCGCGCCTGGCGCAGAAGGTGATCGACTGCATCCGTTCGGTGACCGACAAGCCGATCACCCATGTGGCGCTGACCCATTACCACGCGGTCCGCGTGCTGGGCGCCAGCGCCTTCGGTGCGCAACAGATCATCATGTCGGACATGGCCCGCGCCATGGTCGTCGAACGCGGGAAAGAGGACTGGGACAGCGAGTTCCAGCGCTTTCCGCGCCTGTTCGAAGGGCATGAGAGCATCCCCGGCCTGACCTGGCCCACCACCACCTTCAACGACACGATGACGGTCTATCTGGGCAACCGCCGGATCGATCTAATGCATCTGGGCCGGGCCCATACGGCTGGTGACATCGTCATCCACGTGCCCGACCAGAACGTGATGTTCACCGGCGACATCGTCGAATATCACTCGGCCTGCTATTGCGGCGACGGGCATTTCAGCGACTGGGGCGACACGCTGGATCAGATCCAGTGGTTCGACGTCGACGCCATCGCGCCGGGGCGCGGCGATGCACTTGTCGGCAAGGAAATGGTGAACGCCGCCATCGAGAACACCCGCGATTTCGTCGAAAGCACCTATCGCCCGGCGGCCAAGGTGGCGGCACGCGGCGGCAGCCTGAAAGAGGCCTGGGACGCGGTGCGTGCGGAGTGCGATCCGAAATTCTCGGACTACGCCATCTATGAACACTGCCTGCCCTTCAACGTGGCCCGCGCCTATGACGAGGCGCGCGGCATCGACACCCCGCGCATCTGGACCGCCCAGCGCGATCTGGAGATGTGGGAGGCCCTGCAGGGCTGAGAAACGGCCCGGCGACTTGATCCAGATCGTGTTGCCGGCCTGAAAACGATGCGACCATGGAGGAGAGCCATCGGCGCCCCGCGCCGGTGGGCAGGGAATGTGCGCCCGGCGCACAGAACTTGGGGAGAGAGCCCATGAACAAGATTTTTGAACAGCCGCTCTATGCCTATGCCCGCAGCCCCGATCAGGATGCCCCCGCCCCGGTGCGGCATCAGGTGATCGTGATCGGTGCGGGCCCGGTCGGGCTGGCCGCCGCCATCGACCTGGCCCAGCAAGGCGTCGAAGTGGTGGTGCTGGACGACAACGACAAGGTCAGTTTCGGCAGCCGCGCCATCTGTTTCGCCCAGCGCACGCTGGAAATCGCCGACCGGCTGGGATGTGCCCGGCCGATGGTGGACACGGGCGTGCTGTGGAACACCGGCAAAGTGTTCTTCGACGACCGCAAAGTCTATGAATTCAACCTGCAGCCCGATGAGGGCTATGCCCATCCGGCCTTCATCAACCTTCAGCAATACTACTTTGAGCAGTTCATGGTCGAACGGGTCCGCGCGTTGCAGGCCCAGGGCGCGCCGATCGAGATCCGTGGCCGCAACAAAGTCGAGGCGATCGGTACCCATGACGACCACGTCAAGCTCGAGGTTGAAACGCCCGAGGGGTCGTACACCGTCGAGGTCGACTGGCTGATCGCCTGCGACGGGGCCAATTCGCCCACCCGTCGGATGCTGGGGCTGGATTTCGTGGGCCGCGTGTTCGAGGACAACTTCCTGATCGCCGACGTGATCATGGAGGCCGATTTCCCGTCCGAGCGCTGGTTCTGGTTCGACCCGCCCTTCAACCGCGGACAGTCTGCCCTGCTGCACAAACAGCCCGACAATGTCTGGCGCATCGACCTGCAACTGGGCTGGGACATCGACAAGGAACGCGAAAAGCGCCCCGAAAACGTGATCCCGCGCCTCAAGGCGATGCTGGGCGCGGATGTCCAGTTCGAGCTGGAATGGGTCAGCATCTATACCTTCCAGTGCCGCCGGATGGAGAAATTTCGCCACGGCCGCGTCCTGTTTGCCGGCGACAGCGCCCATCAGGTCAGCCCCTTCGGCGCGCGGGGGGCCAATTCGGGCCTGCAGGACACCGACAACCTGTGCTGGAAGCTGAAGATGGTCCTTGACGGCACCGCGCCCGACAGCCTGCTGGACAGCTATGATGTCGAGCGCATCCACGGCGCAGACGAGAACATCCTGAACTCGACCCGCTCGACCGATTTCATCACGCCGAAATCGGAAATGTCGCGCATCCTGCGCGACGCGGTTCTGGACCTAAGCGAACCCTATGAGTTCGCCCGCCCGCTGGTGAATTCCGGACGGCTGAGCGTGCCCTGCACCTATGACGGCTCGCCGCTGAATTCGGCGGATGCGCTGGATGGCCCGGCCGAAACGCGCCCCGGTTCGCCCTGCCCCGATGCGCCGCTGGGGGATGAATTCCTGTTGCCCAAGCTGGCAGGCAAGTTCACCCTGCTGACCATCGACGCCGACGCCCCGGAAACGATCGAGGAAGAGGGCGTGACGGTCGAGCGACTGGCGCTGTCGGTCAAGGATGACCGCACGCTGGCGCTGAAGCGGCGGTATCTGGGCGACGCGGAAGGTGCGGTCTATCTGATCCGGCCCGACCAGCACGTGGCGGCGCGGCGCGACAGCTATGAAGATAACGCGTTCCGGCATGCGATCCGCCGGGCCATCGGCAAGGAGTAGGCACAATGGATGAACTGATCCTCACCCCGAATATCGACGGCGCGGATGATTTCTATGCCGATCTGCTGGCCGCGCACGACGGTCTGGACAAGGCCGAAAGCGATGCGCTGAATGCGCGGCTGGTGCTGGTGCTGGCCAACCACATCGGCGACCGGACCATCCTGAAACAGGCGATCGACGCGGCCAAAGCCCGATGAGCGACGTCGTCCTGTATGACTATTGGCGATCCTCGGCCAGCTATCGGGTGCGCATCGCGCTGAACCTGGCCGGGATCGCCTATCGCGCGCAGACCGTCGATCTGGTCAAGGGCGAGCAGACCGCGCCCGCGCATCTGGCGCGCAACCCGCAGGGCTTTGTTCCGGTGCTCGAGATCGACGGCGTGCAACTGACACAGTCGCTGGCCATTCTGGACTATCTCGACCGGACGCGAGGGCTGAACCTGCTGCCGGACGAGCCGCTTGCGCGGGCCAGGGCGCAAGCGCTGGCCCATGCCATCGCGGTGGATCTGCACCCGGTCTGCAACCTGAAGGTCGCCCGCCACGCCACGCAGTTGAGCGGCGGAAAGGGCGACATGCCCGGCGACTGGATGCGCCATTTCATCCGCCCCGGTCTGCTGGCCTTCGAGGCAATGCTGGAAGGGTTCGAGCAAGCCCCGTATTGCACGGGATCGGCGCCTGGTTTGGCCGATCTGTGCCTGATCCCACAGATGTACAACGCCCGGCGCTGGCAGGTCGATCTGTCGGACATGCCGCGCATTCTGGCGGTCGAGGCGGCCTGCGCCGACCACCCTGCTTTTGCAGCGGCCCACCCGGACACCCACGCGCCGGGCTGAGCCGCGCACAGGGTCTGTGTGCCGATGCGTCTGTGCACCGGCGCCGATCGGGCCTAGCCTTGTGCCGGAAATCACCGCACGAGGCCCCCGATGCCACAGATCACCGGCTATCACGCCCATGTCTATTTCGACGCCGAAACGCAGGAGACCGCCCGCCGTGTCTGCGAAGAGGCTGCCCGCCTGTTCCCCGTCCAGATGGGCCACATGCACAGCCGTAATGTCGGCCCCCACCCGCGCTGGAGCTGCCAGCTGAGCTTTGCCGCCGATGCCTTCGACAAGGTGATCCCATGGCTGATGCTGAACCGGCAGGGACTGACTGTGTTCACCCACCCCGAAACCGGCGAGCACCTGCCCGACCACCGCGACCGGGCGATCTGGATGGGCGAGATGCTGGAATTGGACCTGTCGATCTTTGACCGGCTGGGCGCCTAGCCCAGCGCCCGGGCCTGATCTCTGAGCTTGAATTTCTGGATTTTGCCCGTCGAAGTCTTGGGCAATGGCCCGAAAACGACCGTTCTTGGTGCCTTGAAATGGGCCATGTGATCGCGGCAGAACGCGATCAGATCGGCCTCGGTCGCCTCGGCGCCCGACTTCAGCTCGACAAAGGCGCAGGGCGTCTCGCCCCATTTCTCGTCCGGTTTGGCGACCACGGCGGCCTCCATCACCGCCGGGTGCTTGTAGAGGATATCCTCGACCTCGACCGACGAGATGTTCTCGCCCCCCGAAATGATGATGTCCTTTGACCGGTCCTTCAGCGCGATATAGCCGTCGGGATGCATCACCCCCAGATCGCCCGAGGCGAACCAGCCGCCGCGAAAGGCTTTCTGCGTGGCCTCGGGGTTCTTGAGATACCCTTTCATCACGATGTTGCCCTGCATAAAGATCTCGCCCATGGTCTCGCCATCGGCCGGAACCGGTTCAAGCGTTTCGGGATCAGCCACCATCAGCCCCGACAGGGCAACGTATTTCACCCCCTGCCGGACCTTGAGCGCGGCGCGTTCCTCGGCGGGCTTGTCGTTCCATTCGTCTTTCCACGCGCACACGACCGACGGACCGTAGGTTTCGGTCAGGCCATAGACATGAGTGACCTCGATCCCCATCCCCTCCATCGCAGCGATCACCGCGGCAGGCGGCGGGGCGCCTGCGGTCATCACCTTGATTTCATGGTCGAAATCCTTGAGATGATCGGGCGCGTTGGCCAGCATGTTCAGAACGATGGGCGCACCGCAGAAATGGGTGACCTTCTCATCCCGGAACGCCTTGTAGATCGGCTCGTCCCGCACCGCGCGCAGGCAGACCGACGTACCCGCGTTCGCGGCCATGGTCCAGGGGAAACACCAGCCGTTGCAGTGGAACATCGGCAGCGTCCACAGATAGACCGAATGCTGCGGCATGCCCCATGTCAGGATGTTCGACGTGGCGTTCAGCGCCGCGCCACGGTGGTGATAGACCACCCCCTTGGGATTGCCCGTGGTGCCCGAGGTATAGTTCAGCGTGATCGCGTCCCATTCATCGGCGGGCAGAGACCAGTCGAATTCCGGGTCGCCCTCGGCCAGCAGGTCGTCATAGGTCTGCGCGCCCAGCTTCTCGCCACCATCGAAACTCGGGTCCTCGATGTCGATCACCAGAATGTCGTGATCCACCTGCTCCAGCGCCTGCTTCACCACGCCCGAGAATTCGGGATCGACCAGCAGCACCTTGGATTCGGCGTGGTTCAGGATGAAGGCGATGATTGGCGCGTCCAGCCTTGTGTTGATGGTGTTCAACACCGCGCCTGCCATGGGCACGCCGAAATGCGCCTCGTACATTTCGGGGATGTTGGCGGCGACGATCGACACCGTATCGCCCGTGCCCACTCCACACGCAGCCAAAGCGCTGGCCAACCGGCGGCAGCGCGCATAGGTCTGCGCCCAGCTATGGCGCCGGCCGCCATAGACCACGGCCGGATAGTCAGGGTAAACGGCCGCCGTCCGCTCGATATAACTAAGCGGGGACAGGGCCGTGAAATTGGCCAGGCCTTTGTCCAGATCGCGCTGATAAATGCTGTGGGTCGCCATCCGCCTCTCCTCCCCAATTCGTCGGATTTTTCGTATTGAGCACAAAGGTTGCCGCAAAACAAACCCGTAAAAATACGCGAGGCGAATATACTGGAGCTACGCGATCAGGTAATCTGGCCCTACTGCGTACCGGGCTTTCGGGCTGATCTGCGGTATCTGGTTCATCCGCGCCTGCCGGGCATCGTGATTCCCGCGCGTCGCGTCTTACTGAAAGGACATGTCATGGACGGCACGTTCAACGAAAACGATCTTTCCCGCGTGGTCGAGGCCGACCGCGCCCATATCTGGCACCATCTGATCCAGCACAAGCCGTTTGAGACGAACGATCCGCGCATCATCGTCGAAGGCAAGGGCATGCGCGTCTGGGATCAAAAGGGCAAGGAACACCTGGATGCCGTCTCGGGCGGCGTATGGACGGTGAACGTGGGCTATGGCCGCGAATCCATCTGCAAGGCCGTCTACGACCAGCTGATGAAGCTGTGCTATTTTGCGAACTCGGCGGGCTCGATCCCCGGGGCGCTGTTTGCCGAAAAGCTGATCGAGAAGATGCCGGGCATGAGCCGGGTCTACTACACCAACTCGGGGAGCGAGGCGAACGAGAAAGCTTTCAAGATGGTCCGCCAGATCGCCCACAAGAAATACGGCGGCAAGAAGACCAAGATCCTGTATCGCGACCGCGATTATCACGGCTCGACCCTGGCGGCGATGTCGGCGGGCGGTCAGGATGAGCGCAACGCGCAATACGGCCCCTTTGCGCCGGATTTCGTGCGCGTTCCGCACTGCATGGAATACCGCAAGCACGAACTGGACGGCGCGCCCGACGAGAACTTTGGCGAATGGGCCGCCGATCAGATCGAAGCCGTGATCCTGCGCGAAGGTCCCGACACCGTAGGCGCGTTGTGCCTTGAGCCGGTGACCGCCGGCGGCGGCGTGATCGAAGCGCCCGAGGGCTACTGGCAGCGCGTGCAGGAGATCTGCAAGAAGTACGACATCCTGCTGCATATCGACGAGGTCGTCTGCGGCGTGGGTCGCACCGGCACCTGGTTCGGGTACCAGCAATATGGCGTGAAACCCGATTTCGTGACCATGGCCAAAGGCGTGGCCTCGGGCTATGCCGCGATTGCCTGCATGGTGACCACCGAGGAAGTCTTTGACATGTTCAAAGACGATGCCGCGGACCCGATGAACTATTTCCGCGACATCTCGACCTTTGGCGGCTGCACTGCCGGGCCGGCCGCGGCGATCGAGAACATGCGCATCATCGAAGACGAGAACCTGCTGGGCAATTGCGCCGCGATGGGGGATCGCATGATGGGCAACCTGCAGGCACTGATGGACAAGCACAAGGTCATCGGCGACGTGCGCGGCAAGGGCCTGTTCCTGGGTGCCGAACTGGTCGCGGATCGCGCGTCCAAAGAACCGGTGGACGAAAAGCTGGCCCAAGCGGTCGTGGCCGATTGCATGGCGCAAGGGGTAATCATTGGCGTGACCAACCGCTCGGTCCCCGGGCGCAACAACACGCTGTGCTTCTCTCCGGCTTTGATCGCCACGGCGGACGACATCGACCAAATCACCGATGCGGTTGATGGCGCACTGGGGCGTGTGTTCGGGTAAACCCAGCGCAGGATAAAAAAACCAAGTGAAACCGGCGTTCTTCGCGCCGGTTTCTTTTTTTGAGCTCCATTCGCTCAGGCAATAGCCTTTGTTTGTTTCAATCAGCGCATCCAGACCAAAACTTTAGGATTTGCGCCCGCTGATGACAAAATGGGTTAGCGAAAAGAAAAACCGCCCCCTCGCGGCCAACGATCTCTGCTCATCCGCCCATTCCTTGGCTTCCTGATCCGGAACGAGCTTGTTGGACTCGGCGAACCTTTTCATCAGGGTGATCATCATATTGGCCAGCCCGTCTGGCCGGAGTTCGTTATCGCAAATCGTAATCGGCGCGACGCTTTCCACTGTGAAACCCTGGTCTCTCAAAATCAGTGGCAGTCGTGCGGGCACGTCTCTCCCGACAAAGTGCTTGTCCCAGGCTTTTATCATTCGATCCATTCTTGCCGGATCATCACTGTACCAAACCAGGCTGTCGAAATGGATGTCGCCCACAACAAGCAGACCACCCGTCCTGAGACATCGATGGGCCTCCGCCACCGCGGCGGCAATGTCGTCTAAATACTCGTAAACCTGAACCGATACCGCCTTGTCGAGTGACGCATCCTCGACCGGAAGTTGGCCTGCCTCACCCTCCATGATCTGGACCCAGTCATATTCATGGCAGCGGTTTTTGGCGGAACTCCGCATCGCCTCACTTGGATCGATCCCCAAAACACGCCCGGTCGGACCAACCGCCCGCGCGAGCTCTGCTGTCAAAAGACCGTTGCCGCATCCAACGTCCGCAATGGTATCACCCGCGGCTGGTCGCAACGCGTCAAAAGACCCTCGCCGCCGCCGGGTGACATCGGCACCTTGATACACGCTGTCGAGTAGACGCGTTGTTGCTGCATCAAATTCAAGCATGGCGCTCGCAAAACCAATGTTGGTCAATTCAGCACGTGCAAGCCTAGCGGTTTTTGGTCTAATTGTCTGCCTACGCAAAAAGGCGGCACTCAGGCATCAAAAAAGCCGCCCCTTGTGGCGCGGCCTTTCTTTCACTGTTTACTGAATGAGGAGGCCAGAGGGGCAAGTACCCTAGAAACCATCCCACCAAGCAGCTCCAGTTCGTGCAACCTGCGTTTTTGTGCGTCAGTTCGCCCTTTTGATTTCGACTTCATCAAATTCGAAACGGCCAGTTCCAAAGGCTGCCAGGCCTATCCCCGCACGAGCGCCCTGGCTGGAGTTCGTGGACGTTCGCTTTGAGAACAGCGTTTGAACGACCTTGGTTCCGTTGGCAAAGAAAACCACATGCGCCCCTCGGACCTGGAAGGTCAGCTTGTTCGGGGCGCCGACACGTATCGCGTCATGTCTGTCCGCGTGTACCAGCCGCAATTGGCGACCGTCCTTTTGCAGTACGTGATAGCGCCCTTTGTCGTCCACAGTGAACGCCACATACTTGCCGGACTTTCCGCTGCCAACCAGAATGCCCACACCGCTTTTGCCGCTGAACTCTCCGTCCACCACGGCAGAGATTATCATGTCCTGCGTGCTCTCCAACGAATCCGAGCCGGGAAACTTCACCCACGCCACATCGTTGAACTGAAGGCTACGCGCATCCTGTCTGTTCTCCATGACGAATTTTCCATCGGCCACATAAACAGCCCAGGGCGGCTTGGCCGATTGAAAGTCGATCTGCCCGCCCAGCATGAGCGTCGAGTCGTCGCCATCAAAGGTTTCAACCAATACGTCAGGGAGGTCAGGTTCGGTGATCGTGTCCTGTGATCTTGCCACTGTCGGGTGGCAGATCGCCACTGCCGTCAAGACAAGAAGGGCTTGTGTAAGTCTTTGGCAAATAGGCATTTCAGTATTCCGCATTCAATTCATCAGTGAAACTCAGTAGATGATTACATCAAATGCGTGTAGTGGCCATGACGGAATCCCATACTTGGTTTATGCGAAATCCAATCTGGTCGATCCAAAGAAAAAAGCCGCCCCGAACGGGACGGCCTTTCTTTCACTGTCTCTCGAAAGAGGATCAGGCAGCCAGAGCAGCCTGAGCTTTGGCGACGATCGCGCCGAACGCTTCCGGTTCGTGCACGGCCAGGTCGGCCAGAACTTTGCGGTCCACTTCGATGCCGGCCAGGTTCAGGCCGTTGATGAAGCGGGAATAGGTCAGTGCTTCGTCATGCGAACGGACAGCGGCGTTGATGCGCTGGATCCACAGGGCGCGGAAGTTGCGCTTGCGGTTCTTGCGGTCGCGGGTTGCGTACTGGTTGGCCTTGTCGACGGCCTGACGGGCAACCTTGAAGGTGTTCTTGCGGCGGCCATAGTAACCTTTGGCGGCCTTGATGACCTTCTTGTGACGGGCGTGAGTTACGGTTCCACCTTTAACGCGGGACATATCGGTATCTCCTCTTAGCGGTCGTAGGGCATGTAGCCCTTGACGATCTTGGCGTCGGGGGCGGACAGGGTGGTGGTGCCACGGGCGTCGCGGATGAACTTTTTGGTCCGCTTGATCATGCCGTGCCGCTTGCCGGCCTGAGCTGACATGACCTTACCGGTCGCGGTCACCTTGAAGCGCTTCTTGGCGCTCGATTTGGTCTTCATCTTGGGCATTTCCGTCTCCTTTCAGGGTTCGGTCCGAAACGCGACTCGGCATGCCACATCGGCCGGTCGCGCGATCAGATGCGCCGTTTACGCAAGTTCGGTCATGCTGGCAAGGGGTTTTTGACCCGTTCGGGTGCTTTTTGCACCGGGGTCGGGAACCGGGGCAGCGGTGCCGCCCCGGTTGGTGTCATCAGTCGGCGAACTTGCGGATTTCGCCGCTTTTCAGTCGCGCGCTGTACGAGGCCAGTTCCTGACGCACCACTTTCATCAGGAAGTAGAGCGCAAAGACGTTGACCACGGCCATGGCAAAGATCGCCGCGTCCGAGAAGTCGATGACCGGACCCAGGTTGGCCGCAGCCCCGATCACCACGAAAACGCAGAAGATCAGCTTGAACACCAGTTCCTTGGTGTGGCCCTCGCCGAACAGATAGGTCCAGGCCTTGAGGCCGTAATAGGACCAGCTGATCATGGTCGAGAAGGCGAACAGGATCACCGCGATGGCTAGGATGTAGGGGAACCAGCTGAAGGCGCTGCCGAAGGCGGCCGAAGTCAGGCTGACACCGGTGTTGCCATCGACGGTTGCGATCGCGGTGCCCGCTTCGTTCAGCACGTACAGGCCGGTTGCCGGGTCGATCACCAGCTGCTGGGTGATGATGATCACCAGCGCGGTCATGGTGCAGATCACCACGGTGTCGATGAACGGCTCGAGCAGTGAAACAAAGCCCTCGGTGATCGGCTCTTTGGTGCGGACGGCCGAGTGTGCAATGGCCGCCGAACCCACGCCTGCCTCGTTCGAGAAGGCGGCGCGTTTGAAGCCCTGGATCAGAGCACCGACCATGCCGCCGGCCACGCCCAGACCGGTGAAGGCACCAGCGAAGATCTGACCGAAGGCCCAGCCGATCATGTCAGCGTTCATGATGATGATGACCAGCGCAGTGGCGACGTACAGGATGCCCATGAACGGCACGACCTTCTCGGTCACGCGGGCGATCGACTTCAGGCCGCCCACGATGACCATGAACACCACGGCCGCGAAGACCAGGCCGGTGATCCAACCGGGATAGTCACCAACGATACCCGCGATCTGCTGGTGCGCCTGGTTGGCCTGGAACATGTTGCCCCCGCCCAGCGCGCCAAGGATACAGAAGATCGAGAACAGGACCGCCAGGATCTTGCCGCCGGGCAGACCCAGCTCGGCAAAGCCCTTGGACATGTAGTACATCGGGCCGCCCGAAACGGTGCCGTCTTCGTACTCGTTGCGGTACTTCACACCCAGCGTACATTCGGTGAATTTCGACGCCATGCCCAGAAGGCCGGCGAGGATCATCCAGAAGGTCGCACCGGGGCCGCCGATGCCGACTGCCACCGCGACGCCCGCGATGTTGCCCAGGCCGACCGTGCCGGACAGCGCCGTTGCCAGCGCCTGGAAGTGACTGACCTCGCCCGCATCGTTGGGGTCGGAATAGTCACCTTTCACCAAGCTGATCGCATGGCTGAAGAACCGCATCTGCACAAAGGCGAAATACAGCGTGAACACCGTTGCGGCCACGACCAGCCACATCACGATCCAGGGAAAGCTCGTTCCCGGAAAAGGTGCGAAGATGAAGCTGACGAAGGGGCCCGTCAGATTCGCGAAGGTCTGGTTGATCTTTTCATCCAGACCGGGGGCCTCCTGCGCAAGTGCGGGGTTGGCCAGCAGGGCCGCGGCCGCACCGGACAGGCCCAGGGTTTTGATCGATTTCATGTCTGCTCCTCCCGTCAGTTCACGACTGTGACCGGAACGTCGGCGTGCATGACCAGATTCTGGGTCGAACTGCCGAAGATTCGCTTTTTGATGCCGTCAGCCGAGGATCGTCCCACGACGATCTGCGATCCGCCGTTTTCGACCGTGATCGCGTTCAGCGTTTCGGCCACATCGCCATGGCGGACAATACCGCGGGCGCTGAAGCCTGCGGCCTTCAAGGCCTCGACGGCGGGTTCCACCACGCGGCTGGTGGCAAGCGCGATCTCCTCTTCGCGCCGCTTGTGCCGCAGGGCGTTTTCCTCGGGAGTTTGGAAAGTATAGGGCGACCATTCGATGACATAGGCAACCAGCAGTTCACACGATCCAATCCGACTTGCCAGATCCTTGGCAAAGCCGACCGCGCGATCTCCGGTCTCTGTCCCGTCCAGTCCTATGACAATTTTCGTTGTCATCTCGTTCCTCCGTTTTTGTTGATTTGGCCGGGGCCCGTGCCCCCGGCAGGGCAGCCGGAACCTGGAACTCGTTTTACAAGACTGCCCTTCGGTCAAGTATCAGGAAAAATCACTAGGAAAAGGAGATTTTTTCGGTCTATTTTCAGGAAAATATGCCGCCAGACCTCAAAAACGCAGGGAAATTGCCTGATGGACAGGGATTTGGATAAGATCGATCAACGGATATTGGCCGAGCTCGAGGCCAATGGACGCCTGCCAATAGTCGAACTGGCGGCCCGAGTAAACCTGACCAACACGCCGTGTTCCGAGCGGGTGAAACGGCTGGAAAAGAGCGGGTACATCACCGGCTACAGCGCGGTGATCGACAAAGAGAGGCTGGGGCTGGGGCACTTGACGGTGGTGCAGGTTTCGCTGACGGCCACAGCCGAACACTCGCTGGACCGTTTCAACGAAGCCGTGCGACGGGTACCTGAAATCGAAACCTGCCTGATGGTCGCCGGATCATTCGACTACATGCTGACCGTTCGGACACGCGACATCGCGCATTTCCGAACGGTTTTGGGCGACAAGATCAACAAGCTTCCGGGGATACACCAGACAAGCTCGTTCACGGTGATGGAGACCGTAAAAGAGCCTGTCGGCGCCAAAGCAAGGCCCGGCGGACCGGGTGGCTGATCCTATTCGGGATCCGTCGAGTAGATCAGTCGCTCGTCGCAAGGGGCGACGCGCAGGATGTTGGTCGAGCCTGGCACGTTGAACGGGACACCGGCGGTCACCACGATCTGATCCGAGGCGCCGGCAAACCCGCTGGCACGCGCCGCGCGCGCCGCATTGACCACGGCGCTTTTGAACCGCTCGAGCTCGGGCGTCATCACGCAGTGACAGCCCCAGCTGAGACACAGACGCCGCGCGGTGCCCCGCAGCGAAGTCATGGCGATTATCGGGACACCGGGACGCTCGCGGGCGGTGAGCAGTGCGGTGGTGCCGCTTTGGGTAAAGCAGCAGATCGCCTTGATGTCGGTCTTTTCGGCGATTTCACGGGCCGCGGCCACGATGCCGTCGGCAACGGTCGTTCCCTTGGTCTGGCGCGAGGCGTCGATGATCTGTTTGTAGGTTGGGTCGGCTTCGACCTCGATCGCGACCTTGTTCATGGTCTGAACGGCCTCGATCGGATACGAGCCCGCGGCCGACTCGGCGCTCAGCATGATGGCGTCGGTTCCCTCATATATGGCGGTGGCGACGTCCGACACTTCGGCGCGGGTGGGCATCGGGCTTTCGATCATGCTTTCCAGCATCTGGGTGGCAACGATCACCGGCTTGGCGGCGGCGCGGCACTTGCGGACCAGTCGCTTTTGAATCGGAGGCACGGCCGATACCGGGAGTTCGACCCCCAGATCGCCACGCGCGACCATGATGCCGTCCGATGCGTCGAGAATTTCGTCGAACGCCTCGACTGCGGCGGGTTTTTCAATCTTGGACAGAATGGCGGCGCGGCCGTCGGCCAGGGCGCGCGCTTCGTACACGTCCTTGGCCCGCTGCACGAAGCTCAGCGCAAGCCAGTCGACACCCAGCTGGCAAACGAACTCCAGATCGTCCCGGTCCTTCTCCGACAGGGCTGCCAGCGGCAGCACCACGTCGGGCACGTTTACACCTTTGCGGTTCGAGATGGTCCCGCCGATTTCAACTTTGCAATCTGCGAAATCGGGGCCGCATTTCTCAACCACAAGCCGGATCTTGCCGTCGTTGACCAGCAGATGCGCCCCCGCTTCCAACGCCTGAAAAATCTCGGGATGCGGCAGGCAGACCCGGCTGACATCGCCCGGAGTTTCATCCAGATCCAGGCGGAACGCGGCACCTTCGACCAGGTCTTCTGCATCATTCGCAAACACACCGACCCGCAGCTTCGGGCCCTGAAGGTCCGCCAGAATTGCGATCGGGCTGTCGAGATCCTTTTCGATCTGACGGATGATCCGGTGGCGTTCACGGATTTCGTCGTGGCTGCCATGGCTCATGTTCAGGCGGAAAACATCGGCACCGGCCTCGTGCAGAGCACGGATCATATCATAGTCGTTGGACGCGGGGCCCAGCGTCGCCACGATTTTCACATTTCTCAGGCGTCGCATCGATCTTGCTCTCCTTGATGGTCGAATGTTACCGCAAACAATGGTCGGTTTGCTTATTGCGCAATTCCCTTTCCGAGGCAACTGTCCTACACCTGCGGCAAACTAGATGACAGGCTCATGACATACACTCCGTTTTACGTGCACGGGGCGGATCGCCCGTCCCGCTGGCTGATCACGTGCGACCATGCCACCAACACCGTACCGCCGCAGATCAATTGCGGCGACCTTGGCCTCCCGCGCGAGGACATGGAGCGCCACATCGCCTATGACGTGGGCGCCTACGAGGTGTCGAAACATCTGGGCGAGATCCTGAACGCGCCGGTGATCGCGGCGAATTTCTCGCGGCTGGTGATCGACCCGAACCGGGGCGAGGACGACCCGACGCTGCTGATGAAGCTGTATGACGGGTCGATCATTCCGGCCAACCGTCATGCCGACGCCGCCGAGCGCGAACGGCGCCTGAACTTGTGCTATCGCCCCTATCACGAGGCGCTGGCCAAAATGGCCGCCCTGCCCCATGCCGTGATCGTGTCGATGCATTCTTTCACCCGCCAGTTGCGGGGCCGCCCGCCGCGCCCCTGGCATGTCGGCATCCTGCACACCGCGGACGAACGGTTCTCGGCCCCTCTGATCGACCGGCTGCGCGCCGAAGGGGATCTGTGCGTCGGCGTCAACGAACCCTACACCGGCGTGTTGCCGGGGGATGCGATCGACCGGCACGCCACCGCTTTTGGCCGTCCCAACGCACTGATCGAGCTGCGCAACGACCTGATCGCCGATCATTCCGGGCAACGCGCCTGGGCCGAGCGGCTGGCGCCGATCCTGCAGGACGCGCTGGCCGCAAGCGGGCTGTAACGCTGGAAAATCCGCGACCAAACGACGCCTGTCCTCTTGCGCGGCGCGCGGGCGGCCCCCATTTTTCGGAGTGAAAGGAGGCCGTCATGACACCTGAAACCCTGACAGCCTTTTTCGGCTGGATGACCGTTTTGAACTTTGCGGTCCTGCTGCTGTCGACCCTGATGGTGGTGGCCCTGCAGGACCGCATCGCTGCCATTCACGGCCGCATGTTCCAGATGGAAAAGGCCGAGGTCAGAAAGGCCTATTTCAAGTATCTTGCGAACTACAAGATCCTGACCCTGATCTTCTGCCTGATGCCCTGGATTGCCCTCAAGCTGGTCTGAACCGGCGCGCGTTGTGCAATGGCCTCGGGCTTGCTAGGTCTGGATCAAATCCCACGAACCGGAGCCCGACCATGGACCCCCAGACCGAGATCGAACTTCAGGCCGCCGCTTTCCGCCGTCTGCAGAAACACCTGATGCAGGACCGCACCGACGTTCAGAACATCGACATGATGAACCTCGCCGGGTTCTGCCGAAACTGCCTGGCACGGTGGTATCAGGAGGCCGCCAATGAAAAAGGCATCGAAATGGGCAAGGACGAAGCCCGCGAGATTTTCTATGGCATGACCATGGATGAGTGGAAATCCAGATACCAGACCGAGGCCAGCCCCGAGAAACAGGCGGAATTCAAGGTCGCGTTCGAGGAGAACGTCGGCAAAAAAGACTGACGCCAAAACAAAAAGGCCCGCCAGATCGGCGGGCCTTTTCATTCAGATCGCTGCCTTTAGGCTTTCGTCCAGATAGATCTCGCGCAGGCGCGTGGCGATCGGGCCGGGTGTGCCGTCGCCCAGCGCTACGCCGTCGATCTCGACCACAGGCATTACGAAAGCGCTGGCCGAAGTGGTAAAGGCCTCGTCGGCCTCCTTTGCTTCGTCGATGGTGAACAGGCGCTCCTCGACTTCCATCTGCGCCTCGGCCGCCATGCGCAACACCGCCTTGCGGGTGATCCCGTGCAGGATGTCGTTCGACAGCGGGCGGGTAACGATCTTGCCGTTCTTGACGATATAGGCGTTGTTGCTGGTGCCTTCGGTGACATACCCGTCTTCAATCATCCAAGCATCGTCGCACCCAGCGGCCTTGGCCATCATCTTGCCCATGGACGGGTACAGAAGTTGCACCGTCTTGATGTCGCGGCGGCCCCAGCGGATATCCTCGATCGAGATGATCTTGGCCCCTTTCTTCGCCGCCGGATTGTCAGCCAGACCGGGCTTGTTCTGAGTGAACAGAACCAGCGTCGGCTTGGTGTCGGCCGAGGGGAAGACGAAATCGCGGTCGCCGTCGCTGCCGCGGGTGACCTGCAGATAGACCAGCCCCTCGGTGATGCCGTTCAGCTCGACCAGCTTGCGGTGGATTTCAAGCAGCTCGTCCTTGCTGCAGGGTTCGGCCATCTGCAATTCGTCCAGCGACCGCTTCAGGCGCACCGCGTGACCCTCGAAATCAATCAGCTTGCCGTCCAGCACGCTTGTCACCTCATAGACGGCATCCGCCATCAGAAAGCCTCGATCGAAGATCGAGACCTTGGCTTCGGTCTCGGGCAGGTATTCGCCGTTCACGTAAACGGTACGGGTCATGTTCGTCTCCATCAGCCCCAGAGTTCCGCCTCGGGCGGGTGTACTCCGGCATCGTCAAAAATCAGCGGGGTGTCGCGGTCTTCGGCCAACAGAAGCGGGCCGTCAAGGTCTGTCACCAGCGCACCCTGCGCCACCAGTGTCGCAGGCGCCATCGCCAAAGAGCTGCCGACCATGCAGCCCACCATGATGCCATAGCCCTCGGCCTGCGCCGCGCGGCGCAGCTCCAGCGCCTCGGTCAGACCGCCGGTCTTGTCCAGCTTGATGTTGATCACGTCATATTTGCCCTTCAGACCGGGCAGGCTGGCGCGATCGTGGCAGCTCTCGTCGGCGCAGACCGGCACCGGACGATCGAGTCCGATCAGCGCCTCGTCATCTCCGGCGGGCAGCGGCTGTTCGACCAGCGCGACGCCCAACCGCACCAGATGCGGCGCCAGATCGGCATAGACCTCGGCCGACCAGCCCTCGTTGGCATCCACGATGATTCTGGCGTCGGGCGCCCCGGCCCGCACCGCCTCGAGCCGCGGCATGTCGTCGGGCGTGCCCAGCTTGATCTTCAACAGCGGACGATGCGCGTTCTTCGCCGCCTGCGCCCGCATGGCGTCGGGCGTGTCCAGCGACAAGGTATAGGCGGTGATCTCGGGCTTGGGCGCGGGCAGGCCGGCCAGTTCCCAGGCGCGCTTGCCCGCCCGCTTGACCTCAAGGTCCCACAGGGCGCAATCCACCGCATTGCGCGCGGCACCGGCGGGCAGCAGGTCCATCAGCGACTGGCGCGTGAACGCGTCGGGCAGGCCGCGGATCTCGGCTTCGACCGATTCCAGCGATTCGTCATACCGGGCATAGGGCACACATTCACCCCAACCCTGATGCGCCCCATCCGTCAGGCGCACCGTCAGTACCTTGGCCTCGGTCCGCGACCCGCGCGAGATGGTGAACACCTGCGCCAGTCGGAACACATCACGAGAGACGTCGATCTGCACGCGCCCACTCCTCTGTCCTTGCAGTTTCCAGCGCCGGAGGCAGGTTTCCCCGCCATCGGCGCCCCGGTTGGATCACATCGCGGCCAGCGCGTCCACCAGCTTGCCCGCGCCGAACCGGTACGGATCCGTGGTCGGCAGGCCCATCTCGGCCTCGACCTTGGCGATGTAGGCTTTCGCGTCCTCCTCGCTCAGATGCTGGGTGTTGATTGACACACCCGCAACCTGGCAGGCGGGGTTGGCGACGCGCGCCAAAGGCAGGGCCGTGTCACGCAGCTGCTCCAGTGTCGGCAAGGAGTATTCCGGCAGACCGCGCATGTGGGTGCGGGTCGGCTCGTGGCACAGGACCAGAGCATCCGGCTGACCGCCATGGATCAGCGCCATGGTCACGCCGGAATACGAGACATGGAACAGCGATCCCTGCCCCTCGATGTGATCCCAGTGATCGGGATCGTTCTCGGGCGTCAGGTATTCGACGGAACCGGCCATGAAATCGGCCACCACGGCGTCAAGCGGAACGCCCTGCCCGGTGATCAGAATGCCGGTCTGGCCGGTTGCGCGGAAGGTCGATTTCATGCCGCGCTTGCGCATCTCGGCATCCATCGACATGGCCGTGTACATCTTGCCCGCCGAACAATCGGTGCCCACCGCCAGACAGCGCTTGCCGCTGCGCTTGCGCCCGTTGGCGATCGGATAGCCCACCGTAGGCACGCGAACGTCATGCAGGGTGCATCCATGGGTCTGGGCCGCGGCCACCAGATCGCCTTCGTCGCGCAGCAGGTTGTGCAGGCCCGAGGCCAGGTCATAACCCATTTCCAGCGCGGCGATCAGGACCTCTTTCCAGGCCTGGCTGATGACGCCTCCGCGGTTCGCGACACCGATCACCAGCGTCTTGGCGCCGGCGGCCTTGCCTTCGGCCAGGGTCATGTCGGTCAGGCCCAGATCGGCCTTGCAGCCCTCCATCCGCAGCTGACCCACGGCGTTTTCCGGGCGCCAATCCCGAATGCCGATCGCGACCTTGGCGGCCAGTTGGTCGGGGGCATCGCCCAAAAACAGCAGATACGGTGTCTCGATCATCGCGCGCTCTCCTTTTCTTCCGCCCCAACCTATTGAAGGCCGTCAACGAGCGTTTCTCGTTTTCCTCCGACCTCCCGCACCTCGGCCGGAGAATTTTGCAAGATTCCCCCGCGCGGCGCAAAAAGCTTCGAAATTTTCAAAACGATGAAACTTTGACCGCCGCATTCCGGGGGTTGCGCACAGCTTTCTGCAACAGCATTGCCGCAACCGCACAATCAGGCTTGCGCAGGGTCGCGCAATTTAATACCCAATTGCCAACCGAAATCGCAATTTCATTACTCAGCGAGGTGCCGATGAGCTTTCGTATCCAACCCGCCGCCCCGGCGCGACCAAACCGCTGTCAGCTGTTCGGCCCCGGATCAAACACCAAGCTGTTCCCCAAGATGGCCGCCTCGGCCGCGGACGTGATCAACCTCGACCTCGAAGATTCGGTGGCCCCGTCCGACAAGGACACCGCCCGCGCCAACGTGATCGAGGCGCTGAACACCGTGGATTGGGGCAACAAGTACATGTCGGTGCGGATCAACGGGTTGGATACGCCCTATTGGTACCGCGATGTCGTTGACCTGCTGGAACAGGCCAGCGACCGGCTGGATCAGATCATGATCCCCAAGGTGGGCTGCGCCGAGGATGTCTATGCGGTTGACGCTCTGGTCACTGCGATCGAACGCGCGAAGGGCCGCACCAAGCCCATCAGCTTTGAAGTCATCATCGAATCCGCAGCCGGCATCGCCCATGTCGAGGACATCGCGGCCTCCTCTCCACGCCTGCAGGCTATGAGCCTGGGCGCGGCCGATTTCGCCGCCTCGATGGGGATGCAGACCACGGGAATCGGCGGCACGCAGGAAAACTACTACATGCTGCGCGAGGCCCAGAAATACTGGTCGGACCCGTGGCACTGGGCACAGGCTGCCATTGTGGCCGCCTGCCGCACCCATGGGGTGCTGCCGGTCGACGGTCCGTTCGGCGACTTCTCGGACGACGAAGGCTATATCGCGCAGGCGCGCCGTTCGGCGACGCTGGGCATGGTCGGCAAATGGGCGATCCACCCCAAGCAGATCGCGCTGGCCAATCAGGTCTTCACCCCGTCGGACGAGGCGGTGGCCGAAGCGCGCGAGATCCTGGCCGCGATGGAGCAGGCCAAGGCCAATGGCGAAGGCGCCACGGTCTACAAGGGGCGGTTGGTCGACATCGCCTCGATCAAGCAGGCCGAGGTAATCGTGGCGCAAGCCGAACTGATCGCTGCAAACGGCTGATGGGGGCTTCAGAAAAAAGGCGCTCGTTTCGAGCGCCTTTTCCTGACTTCGGTTGGCCTCAGCGGCCGAACACGTTGTTTGGGGTCCAGGTAAACTTTTCACCCTGCTTGCCGGATTTCATCATCAGGCAGGACGTTCCCAGCTTCTGGAAATAGATGATCTTCAGAGGGTACCAGCCCGCCTTTGGAACTTCGACCTCGGTGCGCTGGTTGGCTTCACACCCCTGGATCCCAGTGACCCGGCCGATCTGCTGGCCACCGACATAGGCCTCGATCCCGTCATTGGACCAGGTTTCAAGCTCGTAAATGCCCGGAGAATCAAAGCGCATGTACCCGGTGATTTCAGCGGCAACATTGTAGGGGTCCGTGAATGTCAAAACCGGCTCGCCCTTGTTGGTGTCGGCATAGTCCAACCCGCGCAGTGGCTTGCCCGGCTTGGCCTTGGACAACACGCTTTTGGCCTGGCTCAGATCGCGGATCTTTCTCTGAGTACCCTGCCCAACATATTTCACGTTCAACCCCGCCTTGGGATTGGGCTGCGGGTTGGCGGGCTGCAATTTCAAAGGCGCGGCAAATGCGGCACCGGCGACAATCGCCATCACGGCCGCCAATACGCCTGTCCGAACAAAACTCATGATCGTGTCTCCCTGACATCGCGCCCTGTTCGATCTGATGCCGAGTTTCTGGCGCTTTCAGGCTGACGATATTCCGGGATACATATGCCTGCAAGGTCCTTGCGGCAGTGGGCTAAAGCTCAGACCCTCAGGTCTTTCGGGGATCCCATGACCACGTAGGACGTGATCGAGGTGACATGGGGCAAGGTGCCCAATACGTCGGTATGGAAGGTCTTGTAGGCCGAGAGGTCGGCGCATTCCACCCGCAGCAAGTATTCGATCGTACCGGTGATGTTGTGGCATTCGACCACTTCGGGCGCCAATTGCACCGCTTTTTCAAAACCTTCCTGGGCGGCCTTTGTATGCTCACCCAGTCCGACGCCGATATAGGCGACGAAACCGACGCCCATCGCCGCAGGGTTCAAAACGGCGCGATACCCGCTGATGACGCCCGACCGCTCAAGCTCTTGAACCCGGCGCAGACAGGCTGACGGCGAAAGCCCGACACGGTCCGCCAGTTCAAGGTTGCTGATCCGGCCATTCCGGGCCAGCTCTTGCAATATTTGCTGATTCTTGAGGTCAATATTCGCCATTTGTTGCAAGCTTTATGTAATCGAGCGCGAAATCGCAATTTCATTTGACCATACTTGGGCGATCTTTGCGCCATGACTTACGATATTCTACTCGCGCTGGTCGCCTTTGCCTTTGTCTCGTCCATCACCCCGGGGCCGAACAATCTGATGCTCATGGCCTCAGGGGCGAATTTCGGGTTCCGGCGGACAATCCCCCATATGCTGGGTATCGGCCTGGGTTTCATGCTGATGGTTTTGTTGGTCGGCGCCGGGTTGGTGCAGGTGTTCGAAGCCTATCCCGTCAGCCACGTGATCCTCAAAATCGCGTCGGTGGCCTATCTGCTATTCCTCGCGTGGCGAATTGCCAATGCGGCTCCTGCCACGGGCCCGGGGCACGCCGGCCGACCCATGACGTTTCTGCAGGCAGCAGCGTTTCAGTGGGTGAACCCCAAAGCCTGGGCCATGGCGCTGACGGCAACGACGGCCTATGCCCCGGGCCAGACCCTGCAAGCCATTGCGCTGGTTGCCCTTGTATTCGGCTGCGTGAATCTGCCATCTGTCAGCACCTGGACGGTTCTGGGCGAGCAGATGGCGCGCGTGCTGACAAACCGGCGACGTCTGACCGTGTTCAACTGGTCGATGGCGGTTCTTCTGCTGATTTCGTTGTACCCGGTGCTGTGGCCGGGCTGAAGTCGCCGGCCCGCGTACCTTTTCGTCCCACGCGGGAAACGCACCCCGACATGCGGTGCCGAGTTGCATCCGGGGCGACCTCGGGTCATATAGCGGAGAACTTTCGCGTTGAGAGGCGTCATGACCCAGTATCTGGATTTCGAAAAACCGCTGGCCGAGATTGAAGGCAAAGCCGAAGAGCTGCGCGCCCTGGCCCGCGCCAACGAAGAGATGGACGTAGCGGACGAAGCCGCCGCGCTGGACGCCAAGGCGGCCAAGCTGCTGGACGAGTTGTACAAGGACCTGACGCCCTGGCGGAAATGCCAGGTGGCCCGCCATCCCCAACGTCCGCACTGCAAGGATTATGTCGAGGCCCTGTTCACCGAATTCACCCCGCTGGCTGGTGACCGCAATTTTGCCGACGATCTGGCGGTCATCGGCGGCCTGGCACGGTTCAACGATCAGCCGGTGATGGTGATCGGCCATGAAAAAGGCTCGGACACCAAATCGCGGATCGAGCGCAACTTCGGCATGGCCCGCCCCGAAGGCTATCGCAAAGCCGTGCGCCTTATGGAAATGGCTGGTCGGTTTGGTCTGCCGGTGATCACCTTGGTGGATACTGCCGGCGCGTATCCGGGCAAGGGCGCCGAAGAACGCGGGCAATCCGAAGCGATCGCCCGTTCAACCGAGATGTGCCTGAAAATCGGTGTGCCGCTGGTGTCTGTCATCATCGGCGAAGGCGGCTCGGGCGGCGCGGTGGCTTTTGCCACGGCCAACCGGGTAGCGATGCTGGAGCACTCGATCTACTCGGTTATTTCGCCCGAGGGCTGCGCGTCGATCCTGTGGAAAGATGCCGAAAAAATGCGTGAGGCCGCCGAGGCGCTGCGCCTGACCGCGCAGGACCTTCAAAAGCTGGGCGTCTGCGACCTGATCATCCCCGAACCCAAAGGTGGCGCGCATCGCGACCGCCCGGCCACGATCGAATCCGTAGGCAAGGCGATCGCCAAGATGCTGAAGGATCTGAACGGCAAGGATGCCGCCGCGCTGATCAAGGACCGGCGTCAGAAGTTCCTGGAGCTCGGATCCAAGGGACTGGCGGCCTGATCCGTCAACCACCCAAAGAGCGCAACAAGCTGACCGAGGGTACGCCCGTAACGGGCAGGCCCTTGGCTTGCTGATACGCGGTGATGGCCGCGGTGGTGTTCTTGCCGATCACCCCATCAGCCCCTTGCGTGTCATACCCGGCAGCAGTCAGACGCCGCTGCAACTCTTTGCGATCTTCCAGCGTCAGGCCGGTTTCATCGGGCCCGAATGACGCCTGAAAGGGTGCACCACCGGCGATCCGATCGGACAGGTGCCCGACCCCGATCGCGTAGCTGTCCGAGTTGTTGTAGCGTTTGATCACCTGAAAATTGCGGAACACCGCTATGCGCGGCCCGGGTTTCTGCGGCTGCAGAATTGCAACCGGTGTGCCCGAATTTGCCGCTGCAGATCCGACCTCACCTCCCCAAGGCTGCCCTCGCACCCAACCCGCCCGTGACAGGTAGGCAGCTGTCGAAGCCAACGAGTCTGTCGGATCGTCGGACCAGATGTCGCGTCGGCCGTCTCCGGTGAAATCCACTGCGTAGGCCAGATACGAGGTCGGGATGAATTGCGTATGCCCCATGGCGCCGGCCCAGCTACCGGTCATGTTCGCCGGCGACGTGTCACCGTTCTGAAGGATCTTCAACGCCGCAATCAGCTGGCTTTCGAAGAACGCCCCGCGACGCCCGTCATAGGCCAGCGTGGAAAGGGCCGAAATCACGGGCACATCGCCCCGCCGCTGCCCATAGCGGCTTTCCAGCCCCCAGACCGCCACCACAACCTCTTTGTCCACGCCATAGCGCGACTCAATCTGCGTGAGGGTGGCGTTGTGGCGTTGCAGCATCTGCTTGCCGGTACTGATCCGCTCGTCTGACGCGGCAATGGCCAGATAGTCTTCGAGCGAGCGCTTGAATTCGACCTGGTTGCGGTCGCGTTCGATCACATCTGGCAGGTAACCGGCCCCCTGAAATGCCCGGTCGATCGTCGCTTGCGAAATACCCTGCCCTGCCGCGCGCGCCTTGAAACTTGCAACCCAAGAATCCCAGCCGGCATTGGGCACTGCCCGCATTCGCGACGCGGTTGTTCCGGTAGGCGCGGACCCGCCCGCGCAGGCGCTCAGGAAACCTGCACCGAGGCCCAGTGAGAATGTCCGTCGATTGATCATGGCTGAAATCTGCTCTTGTTTGTTGTTGGCAGCAGCGTAGCGCAGCAAATGGCTTGAGGCTAGCTTCGCAACCGCCGCCCGTTTGGATTTCACACTTTGAGCAAAGGCCCGCTCAGCTGACCAGCAAGCGCAGACCCTGGGTCACATCCGATCGCACCGCCAACCGCAAACCCGGTTCGTCCCCCGCCTTCAGAGCGGCGATGATCAGCTTGTGGTAATGCGGCGGCTCGGTCCGTCGCAGGCGGCCATAAAGAGCCCGCATGGTCGGACCAAGCTGCAGCCAGACTGTTTCGGCCATCGCAAGCATGGCCGGAGCCTGCGCCCGCAGATAAAGCGTGCGGTGAAACTCGAGGTTCGTTCGGATGTAGCCGACCGCATCGCGCTTGGTCACCATTTCGGCCACGGTCATGTTGATGCTCTGCAACCGGTCGATCAGAGCCATATGCGCCCGAGGCAGCGCACGGCTGGCCAGCTCGACCTCCAGCAGGGCCCGCAGCGCGGCCAATTCTTCGATCCGGTCGTTGCTGAGTTCGGGCGTGGAAACCCGACCCGAGTTGGACAGAAACAGCGCCCCTTCGGCGGCCAGACGGCGAACGGCTTCGCGCGCCGGCGTCATGGACACGCCGAACTCCTTGCCGATGCCGCGCAGCGTCAGCGCCTGACCGGGCGGGATTTCTCCATGCATGATTCGAGACCGCAGGGCGCGGTATACCTGATCATGGGTCGCGATCTGAGAGTCGGAGCTGCGGGTGGTCAACATCCCCTCATGTGATCACAAATCCCCGTGACGTCAACCGGCGGGCGCATCGAACCTGTAACGGTGCAGTTCGGCCCCATTGTCGCGCAGCCAGTGCCGGGCCGCTTTGTACGGCCCAAAAAGCCGCTCGACCTGCGCCCAGAACGCCGCCGAATGGTTCATCTCGGCCAGATGCGCGACCTCATGAGCCGCGACATAGTGCAGGATTTCGGGGGGCGCCAGAATCAGCCGCCACGAAAACATCAACCCTCCCGCTACACTGCACGACCCCCACCGCGACCGTGTATCGCGCATCGTCAGACTGGAGTAGCCCCGCCCCAGCATGGCCGCATAGTCGTCGCAGGCTTCGGTCAAGCGATCACGCGCCAGCTCTTTCAAAAAGCGGGCGAGGCGCCGCGCTTCGGCCCCTTCGGGCACCGCAACCTGATCGGCGTGCAAACTGACCCG
Organism: Ruegeria sp. CI5; assembly: GCF_056536885.1. Taxonomy (NCBI): domain Bacteria; kingdom Pseudomonadati; phylum Pseudomonadota; class Alphaproteobacteria; order Rhodobacterales; family Roseobacteraceae; genus Ruegeria; species Ruegeria sp. CI5. Next base: position 16,469 of record NZ_JBQFQN010000007.1, on the reverse strand, counting down.
GCGCCCCTCCGCCGGCACGATTCGCCTTGGCACACCTTCGACCGGCAGGGTTTCCCCGAAGCCGACCGACGCCGGAACGGGCCGCGCGCCCAGATGCTGGCGGATCCAGTCCTCCTTTGAGCGCGCAAAGCCGATCGCCTCGGATTCGGACACAGCCTGCGGATAAGTCAACGTAACCCGGCCATCCAACTGGGAAATCCGCAAGCTTATGCGGCGTGCCCGCGCCGATTTGCGCAAGGTCAGCGCAACGGGAGGCTGTCCGGGCAATGAATGTCGCCCCATGGTGCGATCTCCTTGGCGCAAAGGCTTTGACAGTACCCGCCGCATGTGGCAGGTGACCTGAATCGTTGATACGACTCACCTGATATCAAGGGGAATTGACATGCCCAAGGAAGAATGGGGCGTAAAGCGCGTTTGTCCGACCACTGGCAAACGGTTTTACGACCTGAACAAGGACCCGATCATCAGCCCCTACACCGGCGAGATCGTGGAATTGGAAACCGGCAAAAGCCGGATGATCGCAGCCGACGCCGAAGATGCAGCGTCGGTCAAGGCGCGCGAAGCCTCGTCCGATGACGAACTGCTGGACGATGATGACGCAGTCGATGTCGATCTGGACGATGATCTGCTTGAGGACGACGACGAAGACAACGTCTCGTTGGACGACATCACCGACGTCGCGTCGGAAGACGAAGACTCGTGATCCGGCCGGGGCGGCGCAGGCTGCCCCGCGCCCCGTGCGCCGCGCATCTTTTTTCACCGAATCCGATTTTTTGGTCTTGCACTCGCGCACGTCGTTTCATAAACGTCCGTCCACCGCACAGGCGGTACCGGAAAGGGGCCTTAGCTCAGTTGGGAGAGCGCTTGCATGGCATGCAAGAGGTCAGGGGTTCGACTCCCCTAGGCTCCACCAAATCCCCTTCAATCGCATCCAGATCGCCCCCCCGGGCTAAATCTGCGCCGTTCCGATGCCCGTGGTTCTTTCCAGTATGTCCACGCCCTGCTGTTTCCAGAAATGCAAAAGGTCGATGAAAATCCAGTTCTCGGCCAGTTTCTCGCCTGCGCGGCGGTAGATGTCGATAACCCGAAACTCACCGGGCGTTTGGGTCGCGGGCATGCCCATGAACCCTCCGGTCGGAACAGCCGTGAAGTTCGGCCAGCCGAAAAACCCGCCGTAGTGACCTTCGGCCAGCCGGCAGACATGTTTGGTCTTTGACCGCTCGGCGAATGCCGCGCGGAAGGGACCGGCGTGTTGCTTGCCATACCGTTCAATCGTGTAGGTGGCGCCAATTCCCTCGGGCCCCCACCAGATCATGTCGTCATGCCAGGTGCGGCTTAGCTCTTCGCTCAGGGTCAGGCCACTTTTCCACTGGCCCAGGTCGGAAATCATGGCGTTGATCAGCGCCAGAGTCTGCTCCCCTTCTTCGGCGGGTTGATCCGTGCCAAGGATACCGTCGTGTGTCTGGGGCCCGGGCTGTACAAGATGGGCTGCGGTTTGGGGCGGAAACGGGTTCTGACTAGCCTGCACCATCAGATGCGGGATATCGAAATACATCGCGGTCTCAACGATCTTGCCGTCTTGCACCTTGTTGAACTCGCAATAGCGCAGGAATGCCATTTTGCCTGTCGGTCGAATACCCAACCAGGAGTGGTCGAACAGACCCATCAGATGGCCCATGGAAACCACCCAGACCTCGCGCTCGTCGGTCAGCGAGTTGCACCCCGCGAAGAATATGTCCTGACGCCGCTGCATGCGTTTGAGGCTGGTTCGCAGCGGGCCCCAGAAGTTTTCCGCTACGTCGTGGACCCCCGAAATCTGACCGAACGGATGAAAGCCGCGCCACAGCAGATTCGGCGCACAGAATCGCCCCATGACATCTGACAGTTTGTCGTTGGTGGCCAACTGCAGGTCCTCATAGAACGCCTTCACCAGATCTTTCTCTTTTTGAAAGCTCATCTGTTTTTCATTGTTTTGCAGCATCTTGCGCCTGTTATTGCCTAGGGGTGAATCACTGATTTCCGGCATATTTGCATACGTATGCAAAAATGTCTTGCCAGAATTGGTAAGCCAAGAATACCCTTTTGCAAACGTATGCAAAACGATTCCTTCCCGGGGGGCTTCATGGCGGAAATTCAACTGCGCAATGTCGGCAAGCGATGGGGATCGTTTGTTGGGGTTCACAACTTCGATCTGACGATTGCCGATCGCGAGTTTCTGGTTCTGCTTGGCCCGTCCGGCTGCGGCAAGACCACGACAATGCGCATGATCGCGGGGCTTGAGGACGTGACCGAGGGCGACATCCTGATCGACGGCAAGGTGGTCAACGATCTTGAACCCAAGGACCGCGACGTGGCGATGGTGTTCCAGAGCTATGCCCTCTACCCCAACATGAACGTCTATGAAAACATCCGCTTCCCGCTGAAGGTCCGCGGGATCGACCCCGCGACCCATGACGAGAAGGTGCGCCGCGCCAGCGCCATGGTCGAGCTGGACGATTTTCTGCATCGCAAGCCGGCTGAACTGTCAGGCGGTCAGCGCCAGCGGGTCGCCCTGGCCCGCGCGATCGTGCGCGAACCGAACGTGTTCCTGATGGATGAGCCTCTGTCCAACCTGGATGCCAAGCTGCGTGTATCCACCCGCGCGCAGATCAAGAATCTCAGCCACGAACTGGCCGTCACCACGATCTATGTCACCCATGACCAGATCGAGGCCATGACGCTGGCCGACCGCGTGGTGGTGATGAAAAAGGGCATCGTGCAACAGGTCGGCAGCCCGACCGAGATCTACGACCGCCCGGCCAACACTTTCGTCGCCAGCTTCATCGGCTCGCCCGCCATGAACCTGATGGATGGTCACGTCGAGGGCGGCGTTTTCCGGACCAAGGGTGTCGAAATCCCGGGACTGGATGTTGCTGATGGCCCGCTGACCTTGGGGTTCCGCGCCGAGGATGCGACACTGGCCGAAGGTCAGGGCCAGATCACTGCCCCGATCTACACGCTCGAGCTGCTGGGTGACGCCACCATGATTTCGGTCCGGGTCGGCGGTGCACTGGTCTCGGTCAAAGCCGACAAAGCATTCCGCGCCGAAATAGGCGAGATGGTCTCGTTCTCAGTGCCGAAAGAAATCTGTCACCTGTTCGAAGCAGAGAGCGGTGCGCGGATCGGGGGCTGACCCCAACCAAAGCCCGAAAGGGCCAACCAACGGTCCGGACGTCGACGACGGACCGATCCTGACAGGGAGAAACGCATGAAACTCAAGACAATTCTGATGGCAGGCGCCATGACCATGGTGACCAGCACTGCATGGGCGGCGTGTTCGTTCGAGAACACCGTTCCGCTCAAATCATTGTCCGCCGGGTTCGAAGCCTGGAAGGCCGTCACCGACGCGATGGCCGAGTGCGGCAATTTCGGCGCATCGCTGGACCAGGAGTTCCGCGAGAAGCAGCCCGAAGCCTTTGCGGCGGATCCGGCTCTGTACCAGATCGGCGGCGTGTCGAATGCAACGCTGGTGCCGCTGCTGAACGCGGGCACCATTCGTCCGCTTGATGATCTGGTCGCGAAATATGGCCAGGACCTGCTGCCGAACCAGCTGATCAAGGTGGACGGCCAAACCATGGCCATCGCCATGATGGTGAACGCCCAGCACCTGATGTACCGCAGCGACGTTCTGGCCGATCTGGGGATCGACGAGCCCAAGACCTATGATGATGTTCTGGCCGCTGCAGCCAAGATCAAAGAGGCCGGCGTCATGGATTACCCCATCGGCGGCACCTTCAAGACCGGCTGGAACCTGGGTCAGGAATTCGTGAACATGTATCTGGGCGAAGGCGGTGAGTTCTTTGCTGACGGCAACATGCCTGCGATCAACAACGATCAGGGCGTGAAGGCTCTGGAGACGCTCAAGGCCATGACCGAATACATGGACCCCGAGTATCTGGTGTCGGATTCCACATACGTTCAGCAGCAGTTCCAACAAGGCAAGATCGCCATGGCCAACCTGTGGGCCAGCCGCGCGGCCGCAATGAACGATGAGGCCGAAAGCCAGGTCGTCGGCAAGGTCGTCATGGCGGCCGCTCCGATGGGCTCGGCCGCTCCGGCAACCACGATCTGGTGGGACGGTATCGTTCTTGCCTCAAACATGAGCGACGAGGAAGCCGATGCCGCATTCCGCGTGGCGCTGGAAGGCATGGACGCAGAAATGGTCGAGGCCAACAACAACGCCGCCGTCTGGCTGAACCCTGCCTACAAGCCCGGTGATCTGGCCGCAGGTGCAGCCGCTTCGGCAGAAGCCGGCGCCAAAGCCTATCCCGCATCTGGCCCGATGGGGATCATGCACACCGCGCTTGGCAATGGCCTGGCCGATTACCTGACTGGCGCCAAGGACGCACAGACCACGCTGGCAGACATCGAGGCGGACTATCTGACTGCCGCGAAAGAGGCCGGACTGGTCAACAACTGATCCTGCCGCGGGAGGGCCTCGACCCTCCCGCACCCAATCCAACGAGAACCATGAGAAAGGCAGAGCCATGAATTTCCGGACATTTGCCGCCTTTGTCGGCCCCTCTGTCTTTATGATGCTTCTCTTTATCGCTTTCCCGCTGGTCAGCGTGTTCAAGCAGAGTTTCTACGTCACCCAGCCCATCTATGAGACGGTCGAGGTCGAGACCTGCACGCCGGGCTTCCTGACCCAGACCTGCGTGACCGAGGAAAAGTCCATTCCGAGGCTGGACGAAGAGGGCGAGATCATCACGCAGACCCAGTTTGTCGGGCTGGAAAGCTATCGCAACGTGCTGGAGCCCGAACGCGCCTGGCGCGCGATCAGCGAAGGCAGCTGGAGCGTGCTGTCCACGATCAATTTCTGGAAGGCGCTGCGCTTTACGTTGACCTTTACCTTGATCACTTTGCCCTTGGTGATCGGTACCGGGCTGCTGATCGCCATCGTGATCAACAATGCTGCATCGGCAATACGTGGTCCGGTGATCTTTGTGTCGCTCCTGCCCTTCATCATCACGCCGGTCATCGGGGCCCTTTCGATCAACTGGCTGTTTCGCGGCGACGGTATCCTCACGGCCCTGCTGGAATGGTGGCTGAACCGCGACATCGCGCTGTTCGCGCAGGCCTGGACGATCGAGTTGCTGATGATGCTGTACCGCGTCTGGCATGTCGCACCTTTTGCCGCGATCGTGTTCTACGCCGGTCTTCAGACCGTGAACCAGGACAGCCTTGAAAGCGCGGTGATCGACGGCGCAAGCCGCTGGCAGCGCCTGAAATACATCGTCATCCCGCACCTGATGCCTCTGATCATCTTCGTGTCGATGATCCATCTGATGGACTCCTACCGGGTGTTCGAAGAAATCGTCGGCTTCTCAAGCCAGGGCTACGTCATCTCGCTGCAATGGCTGACCTATGACTTCCTCGTGCCGGATCAGGCGGGCAACCGTTCGATCAGTCGGGCTTCGGCCAGCGCCATGCTGACCATGGTCGGCATCGTCATCCTTCTCATCGCACCGCTGCGCCGGACATGGCGCGACCACAAAGGAGGTCACTGATATGTCCTCGCGCGCCCTTCGCCAACCGCTCGGCCTGCGCCTGTCGTCGAACCTGTTTCTGGCGTTCTGGTGCCTGGTGGCGGCCTTCCCGATCTTCTGGATCGCGGTGATGAGCTTCAAATCACCCGTGGACGCATTCGACAGCAACGCGCTGAACGTGATCTTCGGTCCAGCGACTCTTGCGACCGGGGAAGGCCTTTCCATCCTCGACATCATCCTCGGCATCGTCACCATCTGGGTCGCAGTGATTGCGACGACCAAGACACTGCCCTCGATGGTCAGGACCTACACCAAGCCGGGTCAGGCCTGGTTCGGCTGGATCATCGGCGGTTTGGCCTTGGTGATGGGTTTTCTGTTGGTGTTTTTCGTGATCTTGCCGGCCGTTCTGAACGTGTTGAACCCACTGTTCGGCCCGCTGGGGCGGGACGTGGTTGGTCTGACGACCGAGCACTACAAGACCGTCTGGATCGACCGCGGCTTTTCCAACAACTTCAAGAACTCGCTGATCGTTACCGCGGGCGTCGTGACCGTGTCGCTGACCGTGGGCACGCTGGCGGGTTATGGGCTGGCGCGGTCGGGCTCGACGCTAGCGTTCTGGATCCTGATTGTCGCGTTGGTGTTTCGCGCGCTGCCGCACTCGGTTCTGGTGGCGGGCTATCTGCCCGTCTTCATCAACTCGGCCGAATGGCTGCGCCCGATCCTGGGGGAAAACGCGCCCACGCTGTACGGCAAGCCCTTTGCCGTGATCGCGGTTCTGGTGGCGATCAACCAGCCCTTTACCATCTGGATGCTGCGGTCGTTCTTCCAAAACATCCCGGCCGAGCTGGACGAAGCCGCGCGCGTGGATGGCTGCAACCACTTCCAGGCCTTCCGTCGGGTGATCATGCCCGTGATGTGGCCGGGCGTCATCACCACCGGTCTGTTCAGCTTCCTGCTGGCCTACAACGACTTTCTGGTGACCTCGCTGCTGCTGGACGCGCAGAACCAGACCATGGTTCCGGCCATCGCCGGCATGTTCAACCGCGAAACCACCACCACCGACCAGGTCGTCGCCGTGGCCGCCGCCGTGTCGATCACCGCGCCGCTGTTCTTCCTGGTCATGATCTTCCAGCGCCAGATCGTCAGCGGCCTGACCGCCGGCGCGGTCAAAGGCTGATGAGCCGCCGGTTCCGCCATAACGCCCTGACGCGCCATCCGGCGCTGAACAGGTTGCCCAGGGATTTTCCCGGATTTGGGGGCATGTCCCCCCGATCCCCAATCCCTGACAACCTGACAAGGACAAGACGATGAAAGGTTCCCGACCTGAACAAGCGATTCTGACCCGCGACACTGACCTGACCAAGACCGAAGACACGCGCCGCGTGATCGAATCCATGGTCGACGGCCTGAATGACCACCGCATCAACGACATCGGCGAGTTCTTCGCCGAAGGATTCCGCTGGATGGGCAACCAGGGATGCGGCACGAAGAACGGTCTGCAAGAGTTTCAGGACAACTGGCAGCGCCCCTTCCAGGCCGCGTTTTCCGACAAGGTCTGCATCGACGAGGCGCGGCTTTACATGGGTGAATGGGCCGCGGCCTTCGGCCGGCAGGAGGCGACCCATTCGGGCGAATTCCTGGGCATCCCGCCCACCGGCAAGCGGGTCGAGATCCGCTACATGGATTTCTGGAAAGTGGTCGACGGCAAGATCGTCGACAACTGGGTGAACGTTGATTTCGCCCATGTCGCCGCGCAGCTGGGCGTCGACCTGTTCCAGGGCCACGGCTGGGAAGCATATGACCGGGGAGAGAAAACTCCGCCCCGCCCCGACAACTGAGGATCAAGACAATGGCAATCGAGTATCTCAAACGCGGCAAGTCCGACGCAGACCGGGCCGAGGATGACGCCAAGACCCGCGCCGTGGTCGAGGCGACCCTGAAGGATATCGAAACCCGTGGCGACACCGCGGTGCGCGAGCTGAGCGAGAAGTTCGACAACTATTCGCCCGCCTCGTTCCGCCTGTCGCAACAGGAGATCGACGACCTGATCGCACAGATGTCAGACCGCGAACTGGCCGACATCAAGTTCGCGCAGGAGCAGGTGATGAACTTTGCCCGCGCGCAACGTGCCTCGGTGACCGATATCGAGGTCGAGACCCTGCCGGGCGTGATCCTGGGCCACAAGAACATCCCCGTGCAGTCGGTGGGCTGCTATGTGCCCGGCGGCAAGTTCCCGATGGTGGCCTCGGCCCACATGTCCGTGGCCACGGCCAGCGTTGCGGGTGTGCCGCGCATCATCGCCTGCACCCCTCCGTTCCAGGGCAAGCCGAATCCGGCGGTGATCGCCGCCATGCATCTGGGCGGCGCGCATGAGATCTATGTCATGGGTGGCATCCAAGCCATCGGCGCCATGGCTCTGGGGACCGAAACGATCGACCCGGTGCACATGCTGGTCGGCCCCGGCAATGCCTTCGTGGCCGAGGCCAAGCGCCAGCTGTTCGGCCGCGTCGGCATCGACCTGTTCGCCGGCCCGACCGAGACCATGGTGATCGCCGACGAAACCGTCGACGCCGAGATCTGCGCCACTGACCTGCTGGGGCAGGCCGAACACGGCTACAACTCGCCCGCGGTTCTGGTCACCAATTCGCGCAAGCTGGCCGAGGAGACCCTGTCCGAGATTGATCGCCTGCTTGGCATCCTGCCGACGGCCGACACCGCGCGGGTCAGCTGGCAGGATTATGGCGAGGTGATCCTGTGCGACAGCTATGACGAGATGCTGCAGGTCGCCGACGAGATCGCCTCGGAGCATGTTCAGGTCATGACCGACCGCGATGATTGGTTTCTGGACAACATGACCTGCTATGGCGCGCTGTTCCTGGGGCCGCGCACCAACGTATCGAACGGTGACAAGGTGATCGGCACCAACCACACGCTGCCCACCAAGAAGGCCGGGCGTTATACCGGCGGTTTGTGGGTGGGCAAATTCCTGAAGACCCACAGCTATCAGAAGATCCTGACCGACGAGGCGGCAACCCTGATCGGCGAGTACGGCTCGCGCCTGTGTCTGCTGGAAGGGTTCGTGGGCCATGCCGAACAATGCAACGTGCGGGTGCGCCGCTATGGCGGCATCAACGTGCCCTATGGCGCACCGGCCCCATACCGGGATGCCGCCGAATGAGTGACAGGCATACGCAGCACAAAGCGCTGATCGCGCCGCTTCGGGCGGCGATGTATGATTTCGACGAATCCGCCGTGCGGGACGCACTGGCCCAGGTGACCGCGCCCGACGCCCTGTTCCGCCTGTGCCATCCCTTCGGTGACAGCACCGGCAGCGAGGCGTTCTACGATCTGGCCTACAAGGGCCTGCTGGATGCCTGGCCGGACCTAGAACGGCGCGACTATATCGTAATGGCCGGACCGGACGAGTTCGGCGCCGACTGGGTCGGCTGCGGCGGCTACTACACCGGCACTTTCACCGGTCCGTGGCTGGACATCCCGCCGACCGGTCATCAGGTCACCATGCGGTTTCACGAGTTCTACCGGTTCGAGAACGGCCGGATCGTTGAAATGCAGGCCCTGTGGGACATCCCCGAAGTGATGATGCAGGCCCGTGCCTGGCCGATGGCGCCTAGCCTGGGCCGCGAATGGCATGTGCCCGGCCCGGCCACGCAGGACGGTCTGGTGCCGGGGCCCTATGACGCCGACAAGGGCCGCGCCACCTGCCAGCACATCATCGACATGCTGGAACATCTGAAAAAGCACCCTTCGCAGGGCGGCCCCGAAGTGATGGAGATGGAGCGGTTCTGGCATCCGCGCATGAACTGGTACGGGCCTTCGGGCATCGGCACCGGGCGCGGCTATGCCGGGTTCCGCAACTGGCACCAGATCCCGTTCCTGAACGGGATGCCGGATCGCGGGCAATATGTCGATGACATCACCTATCATTTCTTCGGCGATGGCGATTACGCGGCAGTGACCGGCTGGCCCAACATGATCCAGACCGTCACCCATGACGGGTGGATGGGCATTGCGCCCTCGGGCAAGCGGATCACCATGCGCAGCCTCGATTTCTGGCGGCTGGAGAACGGACGGATCCGCGAAAACTGGGTTCTGGTCGATCTTCTGGACGCCTATGCGCAGCTTGGCGTTGACGTTTTTGCCCGCCTGCGGGAATTCAACAAGGCCCGGAACCTGGGCCGCATTGGAACCCCGGATGGAATGAGCTGATGACCCAACTGCCCCGCACCCCTTCGTTCTCGCTGAGCGGCAAGACCGCATTGGTCACCGGCGCATCTTCCGGCATCGGATTGGGTTGCGCTGTCGCCCTGGCTGAGGCCGGGGCGCATGTGGTCTGCGCCGCGCGCGGGGCCGAGCGGCTGAACGAAGCGGTGTCCGCCCTGCAGGCGCAGGGCTGGTCGGCCGAGGGGCGGGTGCTGGATCAGGGCGACCTGACCGCTTTGCAGGCGCTGTTCGACGCGCAAGCCTTTGACGTGGTGGTGAACTCGGCCGGGACCGCGCGGCACGGGCCAGCGGTCGAAACCACGCCCGAGGATTTCGACGCGGTCACGAGTGTCAACCTGCGCTCGGCCTATTTCCTGTCGGCCTACGCGGCCAAGGCGCTGATGGCGGCCGGGCGTCCCGGTTCGATCATCCACATTTCCAGCCAGATGGGCCATGTCGGCGGCATCGACAGGGCGCTGTATTGTGCGACCAAGCACGGGCTGGAAGGCATGGTCAAGGCGATGGCGATCGAATGGGGCAAGCAGGGCGTGCGCATCAACACGGTCTGCCCGACCTTCATCCGAACCCCGCTGACGCAATCGACCTTCGACAACCCCGAACGCGCGGCCTGGATCATGGACAAGATCAAGCTGAACCGCGTGGGCGAGGTCGAGGACATCATGGGCGCGGTTCTCTATCTTGCCTCCGAAGCCTCGGGGCTGGTCACCGGCACGTCGATGCTGATCGACGGCGGATGGACGGCGGACTGATGGCGGACAAGGTCACATCGCTTCAGGTTGCGCAACTGGCCGGCGTCAGCCAGTCGGCGGTCAGCCGGGTGTTCACGCCCGGCGCTTCGGTCAGCAAGAAGACCGAGGAAAAGGTGCGCAAGGCGGCGGCCGAACTGGGCTATCGTCCCAACGTGCTGGCGCGGGCGATGGTGTCGGGCAAAAGCCGGATCATCGGCCTGGTTGTCGGCTACCTGGACAACTACTTCTATCCCGAGGCGTTGGAGAAACTGTCCAACCGCCTGCAGGAGCATGGCTATCACGTGCTGATCTTCATGGCCTCGCGCTCGGCCGGAAATATCGACGACGTGATGGAGGAAATCCTCGACTATCAAGTGGACGGGGTCATTCTGGCCTCGGTGCCGATGTCGTCGGACATCGCCACGCGCTGCCAGCAGGCGGGCGTTCCGGTGGTGCTGTTCAACCGCAGTCAGGATATCGAGGGCATTACCACAGTAACCTCGGACAACTATGCCGGCGGCCGCAAGGTAGCCGAGTTTTTGCTGGCGGGCGGGCACCAGCGCATCGGCTACATCGCAGGCTGGCAGGGCGCCTCGACCCAGCGCGACCGCGAGGCTGGTTTCCTTGCCGCACTGCACGATGCCGGAAGCGATCTTTTTGCACATGGGATCGGCGAGTTTCACACCGAAAATGCCCGTGCGGCGGCCCGAACCATGTTCGACGTGGCACCGGAGCGCCGACCTGACGCGGTTTTCGTCGCCAACGATCACATGGCTTTGGCGGTCATGGATGTTCTACGCTTTGAGCTGGGCCTGCGCATCCCCGAAGATGTCTCGGTCGTGGGGTATGACGATGTGCCCCCTGCCGGATGGCCCGCATACAATCTGACGACGATTCGGCAGCGGGCGAACCTGATGGTCGCGGAAACGGTTGCCGCGCTGCTGGATCACATCGAAGAGCCCAAGACTTCTGAACCCCGCAAGGTGGCAATTGACGGACCGCTGATCGTACGAACCTCGGCCCGGTTGCCCAAGGGATGGAACCCGAAAAGGACTAACACATGAAGGGATTTGACCCCAAATTCCGGGATTTTCCCGACTATATCATCGGCATCACCAAGGAAATCTGGGAAGATCGCGGGATCGCCACGCTGCATGAATATTACAGCGACGACATCGTTGTCCGTTCACCGGGTTCGGTCGTGCTGGGCAATCAAAACGTCATTGGCGCGACGATGGCGACCCTCGCCGAGTTTCCCGACCGGCAGCTTCTGGGCGAAGACGTGATCTGGTCGGGCACGCCCGAAGAGGGGATGCTGAGTTCCCACCGCATTATCTCGACCGCCACGCACCTTGCCGAAGGTGTCTATGGCAAACCAACCGGAACCAAGCTGCGGTACCGGATTCTGGCCGATTGCCATGCGGTCGACAATCAGATCAACGATGAATGGCTGATCCGCGATCAGGGGGCTATCGTGCGCCAGATGGGCTGGGACCCCAAGGAATACGCAGCCGATCTGATCGCTCGCGAGGGCGGGCCGGAAAACTGCGTGAAACCTCTGGCGCCCGAGATCGACCAGCCCGGCCCTTACAAGGGTCGAGGCAACGACAATGAATGGGGCCAGCGCTATGCCGATATTCTGACCCGGATCATGAACGCCGACATGGGCGCGATCGGGGCTGAATACGACCGTGCGGTGCAGTCGGAATATGTCGGCGGGGTCACCGGACACGGTTGGGACCCGGTCGACCGGTTCTGGATGGGATTGCGGGCCAGCTTCCCCAACGCCGAGTTCCGCATCGAGCACCAGATCGGCCGCGACGATCCCAACATGCCACCCCGTGCCGCACTGCGCTGGAGCCTGTGGGGCAAGCATGACGGCTGGGGGGTGTTTGGAGCCCCCACCGGAGCGCAGGTCTATGTTCTGGGCATCAGCCATGCCGAATTCGGTGAACTGATCAGTGGCCAGCCCAAGCTGCGCCGCGAATACACCCTGTTTGATGAAACCTCGGTCTGGAAGCAGATCCTTCTGCAGGGCACAGAGGTCTGAATGCTCGCTCCGGTCGAATATCGTGTTCTGGCCTGTGGCCTGCGCGAGACCGGTGCAAGCCGGCGCTTTCACCTATTCCGGCAAAGCCTTCGAGCGCGCCGCCTGAATTTGCGGCCTCCGGGAACGTGATCGAGCATCTGCCGACCATTCCCTCAAACGCATAATCCGGAACCAGTACCATGACACAATCAACCATCGCATCACGCATCGTCCGTTATGGAGAGCTCAAGCCGTGCAAGACGGCCTTCATTGATGCCCACACGCCGGGCAGCGATCAGAAAGAGAACTTTACCATCATCGGCGGCGGTGTTTCGGAGTCGCCGGATCAGCACGTTCATATTACCGACAAGATCGGCTTCAATATCGGGGCCGCCGGCCAGCCGCCCAAATGCCGCAACTCGCTGCACAGCCATACGACGGCCGAGGTCTTTTTTGTCGCCAAGGGCCGCTGGCGGTTTTTCTGGGGTCGCTACGGCACGGCGGGCGAGTTCATTGCCGAGGAAGGTGACATCTTCAACATTCCTACCGGCATTTTCCGCGGGTTCGAGAACGTGGGCGACGACTACGGGATGATCATGTCCATTCTGGGCGGTGACGATGCCGGCGGCGGCGTAACCTGGGCACCTCAGGTCATTGAAGACGCCCGGGCGCATGGGTTGATGCTGGGTGACAACGGCGTGCTCTACGATAGCAAGAAGGGCCAGGACCTCCCGCACAACGTCCGGCCCATGCCCCTGCTGACCGAGGAGCAGCTGAAATCCTATCCCGAAGTGCCGGTCGAGGCCGTGATCGGCAAATACGTGGCCCGCTACTGGGACCTGATGGCGCTGGCGGCCGACAAACCCGCCAAGGTGATCGGTGAAAACGGTCTGATCAAGGACAAGCCCGGCTTTGAGGTCGACTTCCTGACCCGTGGCTCTGGTGTTCAAGACCCCACCAAATCGGCCAAGCCCGTCGTGCTGATGCCGGCAAGCGGCCATTGGCGGGTCACCGTCGAGGATGTCGAAACCACGATTTCGGGCGGGGATACTGTGCTGGTGCTGCCCGGCGAAGCCTATACCATCACTCCATCCATGACCGGAACGGCCGGGTTGTACCGCATCACCGCGACCGACGATCCTGCTGGCGCAACCTGGACCGGCAACTGATCAAGAAAGGACCCCGCATGACAAAGATACTTACCACCCATGTGGGGTCTCTGCCCCGATCCCAGGAAGTTGTCGACTTCATCTTTACGCGCGAGCGGCACGAGCCCTATGACGCCGATGCGTTCGACAGTTGCATGACCAAGGCCGTGTCTGAAACGGTTCGGCGTCAGGTCGAGGCCGGTGTGGACATCGTCAGCGACGGAGAGACCTCAAAAATCTCGTACGCGACATACGTAAAGGACCGCTACACAGGTTTCTCGGGGGACAGTCCACGGAATGCCCCCGCGGACCTGAAGATGTTTCCCAGTTTTTTGCAACGTCTTGCCAACGAAGGGGGCACACCCCAATACGCCCGGCCGCAATGCACGGGCGACGTTCGCTCGAAAGGCCAGGACGAACTGAACAAGGATATCCGCAATCTCAAGCAGGCAATGGCTGAGCACGGAGTCGATCGTGGCTTCATGAACGCCGCCTCGCCCGGGGTGATTTCTCTGTTTCTGCAGAACGCCCACTACCCCAGCCGTGAAGCCTATTTGGCCGCGCTCGCGGATGCGATGAAGCAGGAATATGAAACGATCGTCGCAGCGGGACTGGATCTTCAGTTGGACTGCCCCGATCTGGCCCTTTCCCGGCACATGCTGTTCGCTGACCTTTCCGATGCCGAATTCATCGCGATCGCCGAGATGCATGTCGAAGCCCTGAACCACGCGCTGCAGAATGTCCCGCAGGATCGGGTCCGGGTGCATATCTGCTGGGGGAACTACGAAGGCCCGCATTGCTGCGACATTGCGATGGATCAGGTGTTCACGACCCTGATGGAAACCAAATCCCGCTATGTTCTGTTCGAAACGTCGAACCCGCGCCACGCCCATGAGTGGACCGTCTTCCGGGATCGCAAGAGCGAAATCCCGGACGACAAGATCCTTGTGCCCGGCGTCGTAGACACGACAACGAATTTCATCGAACACCCCGAGCTGGTGCGGCAACGCATCGACCGGTTCACCAACATCGTCGGGCCGGATCGGGTCATCGCCGGGAGTGACTGCGGGTTTGGCACTTTTGCCGGCTTCGGTGCGGTCGACCCCGACATCGCCTATGCCAAACTGGCCTCCCTGGCCGAAGGTGCCAGATTGGCATCGGCATGACGCCCCTGGTTCTTCTTCCCGGAATGATGTGCGATGCCCGACTGTTCGGGCCGCAAATCGAAGCCCTGTCCGGACGGGTGCCGTTGATGACCCACCCGCTGAGCGCCCAGGACAGCGTCGAGGCAATGGCTGCCGATGTACTGAGCCACGCGCCGCCGATGTTTGCCCTTGCGGGACTTTCCATGGGCGGGATCGTTGCCATGGAGGTCCTGCGCCAAGCGCCAGAACGTGTTGAACGGCTGGCACTCCTGGACACGAACCCGCTGGCCGAAGCAGACGAGGTCAAAACCCGGCGCGGTCCGCAAATGGAGGCCGTGCGCCAAGGTGGACTGCGGCAGGTCATGCGTGACGAGTTGAAGCCGAACTATCTGGCCGATGGCCCTCGGCAGGGCGCAATTTTGGACCTGTGTATGGCCATGGCAACCGATCTGGGCCCCGAGGTTTTTCTTCGCCAGTCCATCGCGCTCATGGGCCGCCCGGATCAAACGGACACCTTGTCCGCTTATCAAGGTCCAAGCCTCGTTCTATGCGGCGAGGATGACAGACTATGTCCGTTGGAGCGGCACGAACTAATGCACAAGCTTCTCGGAAACAGCACGCTGGAGGTCGTAATCGGTGCGGGGCACCTACCCACCCTCGAGCGACCCCAGGAAACCACAGCGGCGTTGCGCCGTTGGTTGGAGGTTCCATGACACCGTCCCTACTTGCCTTGCTGCGCAAGGTCGACACACCCACAGTCTGCAACGCCATCGAGATGGCCCAAGGCAAGCGCGGGTTTGATCAGTTCACGCGTGGCACGATGTTCTGCTCGGCCCCGTCCGAGGGCGCAATCGTCGGATTTGCCCGTACGGCCAAGATCGCTGCGGTGCAACCGCCCTCCGAAGCGCCGGAAGTCATCAGGCAGCGGCGAATGGACTATTACAGATATATGGCCGAGGCGCCGACGCCCTCAGCTGCAGTGGTTGAGGATGTCGATTTTCCCTCCTGCATCGGCGCCTATTGGGGCGAAATCAATACGTCCGTGCACAAAGGGTTCGGAATGGCCGGCGCGCTCACCAACGGGGTCATGCGGGACCTTGGTGACATGCCGCAAGGATTCCCGGTCATCGCCGGTTCTATCGGACCCAGCCATGGTTTCGTTCACGTCCGAGAAATCGACACGCCTGTTTCGATCTTCGGCCTGACAGTCAATCCATCGGATCTCATCCATGCGGACCGGCATGGTGCTGTTGTCGTGCCCGCCGATCTGATCGATCAGCTCGAACACGCCATTCTGAAACTCTTTGAAACCGAACGAATAATTCTGAGCGCTGCTTCTGAACCCGGCTTCTGCTACGAGAAGTTTGAAGTCGCTTGGGCCGCATTTGAAAAAGCGCGCGTTTAAGGGTGCACTTAGTCTGACCGATCGCTGACCTGGGTCAGCGGTTGGTTGGTCGGTCGTAGCCTAAGTCTTGGGAACTTCGCCTAAGTCTTGGGAACTTCGATTGCGCATATTGCGCGTTTCATTTCTTTAGTTAGTCGGCGATTGTTGGGTTGGTGCCAAGTGTGCGGTGGAGAACGAGCAAAGCCGCCCTTGGGCGGCTCGTTCGGTGTTTTGATTTTGTGGATTTGGTTGCGGGAGCAGGATT
>NZ_JBQFQN010000006.1:0-166928 GCF_056536885.1 Ruegeria sp. CI5 | reverse complement strand
CGGCTTCGGCTTCGGCTTCGGCTTCGGCTTCGGCTTCGGCTTCGGCTTCGGCTTCGGCTTCGGCTTCGGCTTCGGCTTCGGCTTCGGCTTCGGCTTCGGCTTCGGCTTCGGCTTCGGAATGGCTTTGTTCAACCCGATCTTCCGGGTCAAGCGTGTAGGCGTCAGTCTTGGCGTCGACCGCTTCGGGCACCTCATCGACCTTGGGGTCGTCGGCCGGTTTCTGGTCTGTGTCTTTCTTGGCAGCCACCGTCACTTCCCCCTGTCGATTCCCATAAAACCTGACGCGCAGACGCATCCAAGTTAATCCGCGCCCATCGCGCCCTCAAGCCGGATCGCGTATTTAACGAGTTTTTTCACGGCTTTCCGCATTTTCTTGGGCGTCGGGCGTTTGGCAATCCGCAAACGGGCAATCGCCAATTTTTCAAGGGGCTTGGCGGTCGGTCCGCTCATCGCTGCGACCAAAAGCGGCGCCGGTCCGGGCCAGAGGTCGGCAAATTGTCGCGCGGTCCGCGGCGAGAACAAGGGCGCAATCACCGGGGCCGAACCAGCCGCAGCCGCCCGGGCCTCGGGCGTCAAAGGCAGCAGCCGCTGGCGATAGACCGGCTGTTCCCGCACGGTCAGGCCCAGTTCGGTCAGCCGGGCCGCGATGTTTCCCCGGCTGTGTTCGCCGCGCAGATGCAGCAGCGGGCTGTCCGGGCGCTCTTTGAGCAGTTTGGCGACCAGTTCCTCGGCGGTTTCGCCGGCCATTCGGGCCTCCCACCCGGCCTGGCGGGCCGTTTCGGTGGTGGCCGGCCCCACGCAATAGGCGGGTAGATCCCGGCGCACATCCTGCGCCGCGGCGGCCGCCACGCCATTGGCCGAGGTGAAGATCAGGCCCCGAATTCCAGTCGTGTCCACCGCCTGTTCCATCGGTCGGATATCCAGCAGCGGGGAATAGACCACCTGAACCCGCGACCGCAAACGTTCGGGCAGCTGCGCCACGAACCTTTCCGAGGCGGCGCGGGGGCGGGTCATCAACAGGTACACGGGCGGGCGTTCGGGCCTTGAGGATTGTTTGCTGCGGCGCGGGGTGATACCCCGCGACCAGATCATGATGCAATGGTTCAGGCAGATGGTGCAAACACTTACCGTTCTGGGATTGGAAAGCAGCTGTGATGACACGGCGGCGGCCGTGGTGCGCCAGTCCGGCGGGCAACGGGCTGAGGTTCTGTCTTCGGTCGTATATGGCCAGACGGAGCTGCACAGCGCCTTCGGCGGCGTGGTGCCCGAGATCGCGGCCCGCGCGCATGCCGAAAAGCTGGATGTCTGCGTGCAGCAGGCGTTGGAGCAGGCGGGCCTGACGCTGCAGGACATGGACGCCGTGGCCGTGACCGCCGGGCCAGGGCTGATCGGCGGGGTCATGTCGGGGGTGATGTGCGCCAAGGGGATCAGCGCGGCCACCGGTCTGCCGCTGATCGGCGTTAACCACCTGGCCGGCCACGCGCTGACCCCGCGCCTGACGGACGGGATCGCCTTTCCCTACCTGATGCTGCTGGTGTCGGGCGGACATTGCCAATACCTGATCGCCCACGGCCCCGAGCGGTTCACCCGGCTGGGCGGCACAATCGACGACGCCCCGGGCGAGGCATTCGACAAGACCGCGCGCCTGTTGGGCCTGCCCCAGCCCGGCGGCCCCTCGGTCGAGGCTGAGGCGCGCGATGGCGACCCCAAACGCTTTCGCTTTCCGCGGCCGCTGCTGGATCGGCCCGGATGCGATCTGTCCTTTTCCGGTCTCAAGACCGCCTTGATGCGGATGCGCGACCAGATCGTGGCCGAAAAAGGCGGGCTGACGCGTCAGGACCGCGCCGATCTGTGCGCCGGGTTCCAGCAGGCGGTTGTGGATACGCTGGCCGAAAAGACCCGCCGCGCCATCGCCCTGTATCTTGAAACCAACCCGGCCGAGCCGGTGATCGCCGTGGCCGGGGGCGTCGCGGCAAATACGGCCATTCGGGCTGCGTTAGAGTCTGTTTCCGCAGAAGCCGGCGCGCGGTTTACCGCCCCTCCGCTACACCTGTGCACCGACAATGCGGCGATGATCGCCTATGCCGGGTTGGAACGGTTCCGGCTGGGCGCGCGCGACGGGCTGGACCTGACCGCCCGGCCCCGCTGGCCGCTGGATCAAACCAGCCCGGCCATGCTGGGCGGCGGGCGCAAGGGGGCCAAGGCATGAGTGTCTCGGTCCTTGGGTCGGGCGCCTTTGGCACCGCGCTGGCGATCTCACTGGCGGGCAAGGGTCCGGTCACCTTGTGGGCCCGGTCGGGAGAGCGGGCGCAGACGATGCAGGCGACCCGCCGCAACGACGCCCGCCTGCCGGGTGTCACCCTGCCCGACGCCATCACGGTGACCGCTGAAATCACGCTGGCCTGTCAAAGCGACGTGTTGTTGTTGGCGGCGCCCATGCAAAAACTGCGCGATGTCCTGTCGGACCATGCGGCGGACCTGCAGGGTCGCACCCTTGTGGCCTGCTGCAAGGGTATCGAACTGTCCACCGGCCTGGGTCCGATTGCCGTGATCGAACAGGTGCTGCCCAGCGCCTGCACCGCCCTGCTGACCGGGCCCAGCTTTGCCGATGACATTGCCCGCGGGTTGCCGACGGCGCTGACACTGGCCTGCGCCGACGTGGATTTGGGCACCCGGCTGCAACAGGCCCTGACCACCGCCAACCTGCGTCTCTACCGGACCACCGACGTGACCGGGGCCGAGCTGGGCGGGGCCTTGAAGAACGTGATGGCCATCGCCTGCGGTGCCTGCATCGGCGCGGGTCTGGGGGACAGCGCCCGCGCGGCCCTGATGACGCGCGGCTTTGCCGAGATGCAGCGCTTTGCCGCGATGCGCGGCGCCCGGCCCGAAACCCTGATGGGCCTGTCGGGTCTGGGCGATCTGGTCCTGACCTGCTCGTCCGACCTGTCGCGCAACTTCCGGTTCGGGCTGTCGCTGGGCCGCATCGAGTCCTTTGACGCTGCGACCACCGTCGAAGGCGTGGCCACGGCAAATGCCATGGCCGCCATCGCCGCGACGGAGGGGCTGGACATGCCCATCTGCCAGACGGTGGCGCAGCTCAGCCGTGGCGCCTACAGTGTCGCCGAGGCCCTGCAATCCCTGCTCAATCGCCCACTCAAGGAGGAATGACATGCTTATCGCCCTGATCGCCCGCGACAAGGACGGCGCCCTGCAGACCCGGCTGGACAACCGCGCCGCGCACCTGGCCTATATCGAAGAAACCGGCGTGGTCGCACAGGCCGGGCCGTTGCTGGACGGCGATGCCATGATCGGGTCGCTGGTCATCCTGGATGTCGAGGACCTGGCCGCCGCACAGGCCTGGGCCGACAACGATCCCTACGCCAAGGCCGGTCTGTTCAGATCGGTCGAACTGATCCCGTGGAAGAAGGTCATCGGCTGATGGCTTATTGGCTGTTCAAATCCGAACCCTCGACCTGGAGCTGGGACCAGCAGGTCGCCAAGGGCGACGCGGGCGAGGAATGGGACGGGGTGCGCAACTATCAAGCCCGCAATTTCATGCGGCAGATGAAGCTGGGCGACCGGGGGTTTTTCTATCATTCGCAGAAGGACAAGGCGATCGTCGGCATCGTCGAGGTCTGCGCCGAGGCCCACCCCGACAGCACCACCGATGACGACCGTTGGGACTGCGTGGACATCAAGGCGGTGCGCCCCTTCGCCAAACCGGTCACGCTGGACCAGATAAAGGCTGATCCACGGCTGCCCGATATGGTGCTGGTCAAGAACTCGCGCCTGTCGGTGCAGCCCGTCTCGGATGCCGAATGGGCGGTGATCTGCGAACTGGGCCAGGCCCTGACGGATTGAGAAAAAAGGGAAGGCCCTGACGATGCAGAACCTTCCCTACCCCGCGTGCTCCCTACTCACCACACGCAAAGAAATCTCTGGTTCTGACCGTCCTGGTCACGGATTGAACGTAGTCCAGAGCACGGCGGTTTTTCAAACATGAAATCAATAGATTATGATTCAAATGCAAAACGCCCGCCGAACCAGTCGGGCGGGCGTTTCCGAATGTCGCGGCGGGATCAGCCGTAGACGGACTCTTTGCCGAAATGCTTGGTCAGCATGTAATAGACCACCGCGCGGTATTTGTTGCGCTCGGACATGCCATAGGTCTCTATGACCTTGTTGATCGCTGCCATCAGCTCGGGGCCATCCGACAGGCCCAGTTTCTTGATCAGGAAGTTGTTCTTTACGGTCTCCAGCTCACCTTCCTGGCTGGCGGCGACGGTCGCGGCATCCGCGTCATAGATGGCCGGGCCGCATCCAATGGTAACCTTGGTCAGCAGGTCCATGTCCGGCGTCACACCGCATTTGTTCTTCAGATCATCCGCGTATTTGGCGATCAACTCGTCACGTTTTCCCATTGTCCTCTCCTGTGTGGGTTGGGTTCCGGCCTTTGCGGCGCTGGCTGAACGGTAACGGCTGACAGCTTTTCAACAAAGGGAAAAATCCGACGGTTTCCCCCCAAGGCAGGGATACTCGCACCCGCGGGTTGATCATTGTTTCACTTTTATTTAACATTTTAGTTAATCATTGAGTCGAGGAGACTGCCATGATCATCGCCCTACCGAACGAAAGCGCCGAGTACCGAACCGCCCGAAATGCCCTGCTGGCCGCCGAAGCCGATCTGCGTGCGCGGGTCGAGGAAGTGGCCGCGCTGCGCCGGACCTTGCCCAAGGGCGGCCAAATCCCGCAGGATTACGCATTTCGGGACCTCGGGGGCAGTATTGCCCCGATTTCAAGCCTGTTCGGTGATCATGACACTCTGGTCGTGTATTCGCTGATGTTTGGCCCCAAGGCGCAGGACCCCTGCCCCATGTGCTCGGCCTTTCTGGACGGGCTGACCGGGCAGGTCGCACATCTGACCCGAAAAACCGCCTTTGCGGTCGTGGCGCAGAATACACCGGATGCCTTGGCTGCGCTGAGCCAGCGCATGGGCTGGCAGGATCTGCCGCTCTATTCCGCGTTGGATACGACGTACCAGCAAGACTATCTGGCCGAGACCGAGGACGGAAACCAGTTGCCGATTCTGAACGTGTTTCAACGCGATGCGCAGGGAATCCACCATTTCTGGAGCTCCGAGCTGTTCTTTCAGCCCAGCGACTGGCATCCACGTCATGTCGATGCAGCATGGCCCCTGTGGAACATTCTGGACCTGACGCCGCAGGGGCGCGGCGATTTCGTGCCGCCGCTCCGCTGAGCGCAACAAAAAAGGCGGCCCGGATGGCCGCCTTTTCCGCGAATTTCTGACGGATCAATACCGGTAGTGCTCGGGCTTGAACGGGCCTTCGGGCGTGACGCCGATGTAGTCCGCCTGTTCCTTGTCCAGCTTGGTCAGCTTGACGCCGATCCGGTCCAGATGCAGGCGTGCGACCTTCTCGTCCAGATGCTTGGGCAGGATATAGACCTTGTTCTCGTACTGGTCGCCTTTGGTGAACAGTTCGATCTGGGCCAGAACCTGGTTGGTGAACGAGGCCGACATCACGAAGGACGGATGACCGGTGGCATTGCCGAGGTTCAGCAGACGGCCTTCGGAAAGCAGGATGATGCGGTTGCCCGAAGGCATCTCGATCATGTCCACCTGGTCCTTGATGTTGGTCCATTTGTGATTTTTCAGGCTGGCCACCTGAATTTCGTTGTCGAAATGGCCGATATTGCCGACGATGGCCATGTCCTTCATCTCGCGCATGTGCTCGATGCGGATCACGTCCTTGTTGCCGGTGGTGGTGATGAAGATGTCGGCGGTCGAAACCACGTCTTCCAGCAGAACCACCTCATACCCGTCCATCGCGGCCTGCAGGGCGCAGATCGGGTCAACCTCGGTCACTTTCACACGGGCACCGGCGCCGCGCAGGGACGCGGCCGAGCCCTTGCCCACGTCGCCATAACCGCAGACCACGGCAACCTTGCCGGCCATCATCGTGTCGGTGGCGCGGCGGATGCCATCGACCAGCGATTCCTTGCAGCCGTACTTGTTGTCGAATTTCGACTTGGTGACGCTGTCGTTCACGTTGATCGCCGGGAATGGCAGGTGGCCGTCCTTGACCAGCTGATACAGGCGGTTGACGCCGGTGGTGGTTTCCTCGGACACGCCCTTGATCTGATCGCGCACCTTGGTGAACCAGCCCGGGCTTGCGGCCATCCGCTTCTTGATCTGCGCCTTGATGACCTCTTCCTCTTCCGAGGACGGGACGGGGATGATGTCCTCGCCCGCTTCGGCGCGCGCGCCCAGCAGGATGTACAGCGTGGCGTCGCCGCCATCATCCAGGATCATGTTCGGGCCATCTTCGAACAGGAAAGACTTGTCGAGATAGTCCCAGTGCTCTTCCAGAGTCTGACCCTTGATGGCAAAGACCGGAATGCCCGCCTCGGCGATGGCCGCCGCCGCGTGGTCCTGGGTCGAAAAGATGTTGCACGACGCCCAGCGCACGTCCGCGCCCAGCGCGACCAGCGTCTCGATCAGAACGGCGGTCTGGATCGTCATGTGCAACGACCCGACGATGCGCGCGCCCTTCAGCGGCTTGCTGTCGCCGTATTCCGCACGCAGAGCCATCAGGCCCGGCATTTCGGTTTCCGCGATATCCAGTTCCTTGCGGCCGAACCCGGCCAGTGAAATGTCTTTGACGATGTAGTCGCCAGCCATCAGATGCTCCATTCCGATCAACAACGGTTTGGGCAGCCCCTAACACCGTTGGGGAAAAGTGGCAACGTGGATGGCGATTGGGGCGTGGGCGTCAAATCAACTGGGCGCTCCTTCGGCCGGGGCCCTGGGCGTCACTTCGAAGAAATCGGTGCCAGCGGCGACAATGCAACTGATTCCGTTGGCGTGAGTCATCAACACGGTATAGGTGCCGCTTTCGCGCGAGGCCCATACCTCCATGACCGTCTGACCGCCCCGCGTGTTCTGCAATCCGCCAAAGGCCAGCTCTTCGGAATAGATCTGCTGCAGCTTGGCGATTACATCCGCGCGCAGGGCGCAGTTTTGGGCCAGTGCAGGCGGCCCGGTCGCAGCCATTCCAAAGACAAGGGCCATTCCCAATAAACGCTTGAACATGACAAGCTCCTTTCGGTTCGGGTTTCGATCCGAGAGGGGCATGCTGGGAGGAGCACGCGCCCCCCTCAGACCTAATGTCGTGATCCCTGGCTGCCGGTTCAAAGCACGATTGCTCAAGAAACTGTTGGCAGCCGGTGATCAGGATGGCTTAAGCATAGCACAAAACCGTGTTTCAGGCACGTTCGGCACAAGGGGGCATGGCAGAATGGCAACACGACCCAGGGCATGGCAACGGATGCTGTCAGGCCGCAGGCTGGACCTGCTGGACCCGACGCCGGTGGATATCGAGATCGAGGATATCGCCCATGGGCTGGCTTTCGTGGCGCGCTGGAACGGCCAAACGGCGGGTGATTTCGCCTATTCCGTGGCCGAGCATTCCCTGCTGGTCGAAGAACTGTTTGGCCGGATCGCCCCCAAGGCGCCGGTGAAATGGCGGCTGGCGGCGCTGCTGCACGATGCGCCGGAATATGTGATCGGCGACATGATCTCGCCGGTGAAGGCGGCGGTCGGCCCGGGTTACGGCGCGCTGGACGACCGGCTGGCGGCGGCGATCCACATCCGCTTTGGCCTGCCCGCCGCGGTGCCGAAAACGGTGAAACGTCAGATCAAGAAAGCCGACAAAATCAGCGCGTGGATGGAGGCCACCCAGATCGCGGGGTTTTCCGAGGCCGAGGCAACCAAGTTCTTTGGCCGACCGGACGCGGCGGTGATGGAGAGGTTGCAGATCACACTCAGGCCACCGGTTGAGGTTCGGCAGGCGTATACGGCGCGGCACGCGGAGCTGTTGGCGGAGCTATGAAACTCGACTGGTAAGGGAATCTAGCTTGCCCCCAGCCGCATATTTGCCTTTGCGGCGCCCACGCAGTCCGTGTGTCTAAACTCCGAAGAACGGCCTCATTTACTCAATATCGTACCGCAGAGAAGACACTGCTTGAGCCAAAAAGAGCGGCTCCAGCGTTCGTCGGTTGACAGAAGAACAGCACCGTCAGTCTAATGAGGCGCAACCGAGCCGAGTGATCGTCGTTGTATGAAACGCCTCAGAATTGGAACTTCGGATCTACCGCGCGCATTCCGGCTTCTGTGTTTATCCACGATGATGTTGCTGGGAGCGGCTTCGTGCGGCCGCCCGCCGGAATTGGTAGGGATCGATAATCCAAGATTTCCTGCATCTGAGGTAGAGGAGGCCAAGCGCCAAACAGTCTTCATTGCCACGACGCGTCAAGCGTCCGGTGCAGAAGGGGTCTTCTTTTCCGGTGACCGCGGTGAGGGTTTGGGCTTGGCTTCAGTAGTCGTCACCATCCCGCCAATTCACAAAGCAGGAAAAATTGAAAGAGCCACCTCTCTGCCACCTATTGCTTCAAAGCACTTCACCATAGTTGAACCAAAAGTCTATGTTTCGGAAGCCGCCTTTGTTTCTGAAATTGACAATCAGTTACTGAACCTTAGCGTTTCCGACAGAAACGTTCTGGTCTTTGTGCACGGCTACAACACGACCCTGAGCGATGCCATCCTTAGATTGGCACAGTTTGTCGAGGATACCGAGTATGACGGGATCCCCGTATTGATGTCATGGGCGTCTGCTGCAGAGACTCTGAAATACGTCTACGATATCAACAGCGCCCTCGCTGCCAGATCAGACTTTTTGAAAGCCGGTGAGATCATTTCGCGATCACAGGCTCAACAATTTGACATACTCGCGTTTTCGATGGGAGCGTTCCTTACGATGGAAGCTATCTCGCAAGCCGAAATTGCTGGCGAGTTCAATCCCAACAAGAAAATCCGAAACATAATTCTGGCAGCACCCGATATCGATTTGGCGGTATTCGAAAGCCAGCTCTCAACTATCACCCACGACAATCAGAAAATCTTTGTTCTCGTATCCTCGGACGACGGAGCCTTGAGTTTTTCGAAGTTCATTTCTGGCGGAGTCGACCGTGTTGGCGCGGCCGATGCCGCCGAACTCGCAAGGTCAGGAGTCACCGTTATTGATCTCAGCCAAGTACAGGACTCTCAAAGCACAAGTCACTCGAAATTTGCTTCGTCCCCTGAGGTGGTTCGAATTGCTGGTGAAGCAATCCGCACGAGCAGACGGACCGGTAGGCGTTCCACTACAGAACTTCAGGACCTTATTGGCGAAGGTTCAGTGGAAGTTGTAGGCGAACCTTAATTTCTTGATTTCCCAAGCCTGTTGCCAGAACAGTGCCGATCGGCAAAACGCTACCGCGGGCTGCGTTTCGCCAGAATCCGCTGCAAGGTCCGGCGGTGCATGTTCAGGCGCCGCGCGGTTTCCGAGACGTTTCGGTCACACAGCTCGTAAACCCGCTGGATGTGCTCCCACCGCACCCGGTCGGCGCTCATGGGGTTTTCCGGCGGCGGGGGCAGTTCGTCGCCCTTGGCCAGCAGCGCGTTGGTGATGTCGGTGGCGTCGGCGGGTTTCGACAGATAGTCGGTCGCGCCGATTTTCACCGCCGCCACAGCGGTCGCGATCGCACCGTATCCGGTCAGAACCACCACCCGGCTGTCGGGGCGCTTTTCCCGCAGCACCTCAACCACGTCCAGCCCGTTGCCGTCCTCGAGCCGCAGGTCCACCACGGCAAAGGCGGGCGGGCGGGCGGTGGCGATCGCGCGGCCGGCGGCGACGGATCCGGCGGTTTCCACCTCGAACCCGCGCTTTTCCATCGCTCTGGCGAGACGTCTCAGAAACGGCTCGTCATCATCCACCAGAAGCAGGGATTTGTCGGGGCCGATGTCAAGCTGAGCAATGTCTGCCATGGTGTGGTCTTTCTGCTATTTCATGCCGATAGGCTTTGAGATGAGTAATAGCAGCGCCACACCAAAGGTCAAACCGACGGTTACTCTGCCGCCTGGTCCACAAAGCAGGCAACGGTGTCGGCCATCTGCTCGGCCGTCGCGTCGCGTTTGAAAAACTCGAGGAACCCGTCCTGCGGCGTAACGAGGTAGGTAAATGTCGAATGGTCGACGAGGTAATACTCGTCGCTCTTGTCCTGGGCCTTGTAATAGGTCTTGTAGGCCTGGCTCGCGGCCTTGACCTGTTCCGGCGTACCGGTGAGGCCAATCATCTTTTCATGCAGGTTGTAGGCAAAGTCCCCCACGACGTCGGGGGTGTCCCGGTCTGGGTCCACCGAGATGAAGATCGGAGTGACCGAATAGCCGCGCTCGGTCAGCAGGTCGACGGCCTCGGCATTGCGGGTGGTGTCCAGCGGACAGACATCGGGGCAGAAGGTATAGCCGAAATAGATCAGCGAGGGCTCGGTGATCACGTCCTTGTCGGTCACGGTTTCACCCTTGGAGTTGATCAACTCGAACGGGCCGCCGATGGTTGCGGTGCCGCCTGCAATCTGGCTGGACCGGCACTGGGCAAACTTGTCGTCCGAACCGCCGCCGCGCGTCATCAGCCACATGGCGCCCAGGCCCACGGCCAGCACGACGGTTGCAAGAATGGCATAAAGGCGGGTCATGGCGAAATTCCTGACACATGGGGTTGTTGATCGGTTCGGCCGGGACACCTATCAAGTTGACCAGCGGACGCAACAGGACATAATCGCCCGATGACGGATTCCAACACCAGCCTCTGGCGCGGACAGGAACGCAGCAGCTGGATCCGGCTGCGCACGCTTATCCTGCTGCGGTGGGTGGCAATCATCGGCCAGATCACGGCCATCACCGTGGCCCAGCAGACCTATCACGTCCAGCTGGAGCTTGGGCTGTGCTACCTTGCCATCGGTGTTTCGGTCATGGGCAACCTGACCGCCATCCTGCTGTTCCCGCAGAACAAGCGCCTGTCGGAATTTGAAAACTTCCTCATGGTGATGTTCGACCTGCTTCAGCTGGCTTTCCTGCTGTATCTCACAGGCGGTCTGAACAACCCGTTTGCCCTGCTTTTGCTGGGCCCCGTGACGATTGCGGCCAACGTCATGAGCACCCGGTCGACCCTGATCATTGGGGGCGCAGCAATCGTGCTGGCGACGCTTCTGGCCCAGTTTCACCTGCCACTGCGCACCGATCTCGGCCTTGTTTTGGACATCCCCGACATCCTGCTGTTCGGCAACTGGGCCGCTATCGTGATCGCGATCGTATTCATCGGCGCCTACTCGCACCGCATCAGCGCCGAAGTTCAGTCGATGTCCGAGGCGCTGGCCGCCACCCATATGGCTCTGGCGCGCGAGCAGAAGCTGACCGACCTCGGCGGCGTTGTCGCTGCCGCCGCGCACGAGTTGGGGACCCCACTGGCCACCATCAAGCTGACCAGCTCGGAACTGATCGAAGAGTTGGACGACCGCCCGGACCTGAAAGAAGACGCCGCCCTGATCCGCGAACAGGCCGACCGGTGCCGCGACATCCTGCGCGACATGGGTCGGGCCGGCAAAGATGACCTGCATCTGCGCCAAGCACCTTTGTCCGCCGTGATCCACGAGGCCGCCGAGCCCCACATACACAGGGGCAAACAGGTACATTTTGACGAAGGCCCCGGGCCTGACGGTGATGTCCAGCAGCCCTCGATCCTGCGCAAGCCCGAGATCATTCATGGCCTGCGAAACCTGATCCAGAACGCCGTGGACTTTGCCCGCGCACAAGTCTGGGTCGAGGCCGAATGGACGCCGGACCGGATCACCGTCAGCATCATGGATGACGGGCGCGGTTATCCGTCACACATCATCGGCCGTATCGGTGACCCGTTCATGCGCCGCAGACGCGCCGAAAGCGATCTGCGCACACGCCCCGAATACGAGGGTATGGGATTGGGCCTATTCATCGCAAAAACGCTCTTGGAGCGCAGCGGCGCCGAACTGAAATTTGCAAATGGGTCAGACCCTTACCAGGCGGTGACGGACCAGGCCGAGCGACGCGGCGCGATCGTGCTGGTGACATGGCCGCGCAAACTGATCGATGCGCAGACAGGCGACAACCCGGTGCCGTCGGGCGTGAACGAACGGTTCCAGGTCTGAGTTAAGACACCGTTAACTATTTCAGCGCAAAGTCGAGTCCGGTTTGTTTTTGGGGTAGGCGGCACTGTGGCCGACTGGATCATACTTGCGGCGATCAGCCTGGTTTCGTCGGGCTTTGCCCTACAGTGGCTCATGCCGCGCCGTCCGCGGCGCGGTGACAATTTTGGTTTGTCTGCGCCGGCTTCGTTGCTGGATGCAGTGTTTCTGTTCAACGGAAGCCGCCTGATCAGCCACTCCGACATCGCCCTGTCCGGGTTCGAGGCAGTGAATGACTGGGATGATCTCAGGCGCCTGCTGCAGCGCGACTTTCCGGCCTTCCCCGAGACTTACGAAACCGTCCGCCAGCAGGGCAATATCGTGGTTTCGGCCATAGATTGTACGGTCGAGCGCGAGGTTCGGTGTGAATGGATCGACGGCATCGTCCGGGTGCAGTTGCGTGATTTGACCGGCATCACCGAACCAGCAAGGAGGGATCCGAACGATCCGATCCGCCTGGCCATGGACCGCGCGCCCTACCCCGTGTGGCTTCTGGATCATGCCAACAAGATAAGATGGTGCAACGCCGCCTATGTCGCGCTGGCCCGCAAGGCGCGCGGGCAGGACACGGATCTGACCCAACCCATGTTCCCCGAACTGACCGAAGAAGCGCGGCCCGGCAAGAAGACCCGCGACTCAATTCCGGTGAAGGATAGCAGCAACAAGCTGTGGTTCGATCTGACGCGTGTGGAACTGGACGAAGGTCACCTGCATTATGCGGTCGACGTAAACGCCATTGTCGAGGCCGAGACCGCCCAGCGCAAATTCGTCCAGACGATGACAAAAACCTTCGCGCAGCTGTCGATCGGCCTGGCAATCTTTGATCGAAACCGCCAGTTGGCACTGTTCAACCCTGCCCTGATCGACCTGACTGCTTTGCCGCCCGATTTCCTCAGTTGTCGGCCGAATATCTCAAGCTTTTTTGACCGCCTTCGGGATCAGCACATGATGCCCGAACCCAAGAACTACCGCAGTTGGCGCCGGCAGATGAACGATCTTCTGGAGGCGGCCGAGGACGGAAACTACCAGGAAACCTGGTCACTGCCGTCGGGCTCAGTCTATTCGGTCAGCGGCCGCCCCCATCCCGACGGCGCCGTCGCCTTCCTGTTTGAGGACATTACGGCCGAGATCACCCTGACCCGCCGATTCCGGTCCGAGATGGACCTTATGCAGTCAATCCTCGACAAGCTTGCGGACGCCGTCGCCGTTTTTGCCGATGACGGGACGCTGGCTTTCACCAACTACGCCTACCACCTGCTGTGGGGAGACTCGGACGAGGTCGGCTTTGAACCAGTCACGGTTCTGGACGTCACCCGTCAGTGGCAGTCGCAATGTCAGGCCAATCCGATCCTGGGTGACATTCGGGACTTCGTGGAAATGCGCAACAACCGGGTCGAGTGGAGCTCGGATCTGTACAAGCGCGACGGCACCCGGCTCTTGTGTACGGTCAGCCCTATCCAGAATGGCGCAACCATCGTCCGGTTCACGATCGAACACGCGCGTGGAGAAACGCCGGATATGTTGCAGATCACCGCCTGAACCGGGTTGCAGAGGGTTCGGCCCCCGTTCATTGTGGCGCCATGAATTCGCCCGCTTCGATCACTCTGACATCACCGGAAGAAACCGCCGATCTGGCCAGCCGCCTGTCCGCCCATTTGGCGCCCGGCGACGTTATTTTGCTGGACGGCCCAATCGGCAGTGGCAAAACCCATTTTGCACGCAATCTGATCCAATCGGCACTGCCTGTGCCCGAAGATGTGCCATCGCCCACATTCACGCTGGTTCAGGTTTACGAGGGTGAAGCCGGCGAAATCTGGCACTCCGATCTGTACCGGCTTACCTCGGTGGATGAGATCGAGGAATTGGGCCTGACCGGGGCCTTTGATACGGCGATCTGCCTTGTGGAATGGCCTGACAAGCTGGGTCCGCTACAACCGGCCTCGGCCCTGTTGGTGCAGTTTCATGCCGACCCCGCTGCCGAAGAAACCCGACACCTGACACTGACGTGGTCCGACCCCAAGTGGACCGAAAAACTGAAGAGGATCGCATGACCAACCGCGCAGTTCTGGCCGAGGCGCTGGTCGCACGGACCCCTTGGGCCAAAGCCTCTCGCGCGCCGCTGGCTGGAGACGCCTCGAACCGCCGGTATGAACGCCTGACCGACCCGGATACCGGGCGGACCGCCGTTTTGATGGACGCGCCCCCGGACAAGGGGGAAGACGTGGAACCGTTTGTCAGGGTGGCAGAATACCTGCGGTCCGTCGGTCTGAGCGCGCCCGAGATTCTTGCCGAGGACGCCGAGAACGGGTTCCTCCTGCTGGAGGATTTCGGCGACGACCTGTTTGCCCGCCTGATCGAGAAGCAGCCGGAGGTCGAGCGTGAATTGTACGAGGCCGCAACCGACGTGCTGATCCATCTGCACTCTGGGCCCCTGCCCTCATTGGACAGCTATGACCCGTCCCTCATGGCGGAATTGTCGGCTCTTGCCTTCACCAAATATGCCCAAGGGATACAAGGCGCCTATGACCAAGACGCCCATGATCGTTTTCAGCATCGGTTCGCCGACATATTGCTGCAGGAAACCTCGGGCACGCGGGTGGTGACCCTAAGGGACTACCATGCCGAGAACCTGATCTGGCAGCCTGAGCGCGACGGGGTCCGCCGGGTCGGTCTGCTGGATTTTCAAAGCGCAATGCTGTGCCATCCCGCCTATGACCTGATGTCGTTGCTGCAGGATGTCCGCCGCACTGTGCCCGCCGCAATCGAAATGAGCATGGTCAACCGCTACATCACGGCAACAGGTGTGGATGACCACGATTTCCGCACGGCGTACAGTGTCCTCGGCGCCCAACGCAACCTGCGGATACTGGGCGGATTTACCCGCCTTGCCACCGACTATGGCAAACCGCATTACGTGGATCTTATCCCGGCGGCCTGGGCTCATCTGATGCGCGATCTCGAGCATCCGGCGCTGGTCTCGGTCGCGGATCTGGTTCGGCAGGCGCTGCCATCCCCAACGCCCGAAAACCTTGCAAGGCTGAGGGCGGGATGACCGATACACCCGAGGCCATCATGCTGTTTGCCGCCGGTTTCGGCACCCGCATGGGCGCGTTGACCCGCACCCGACCCAAGCCGCTGATCCCAGTGGCCGGACGGCCGCTGATCGACCATGCGCTGGACCTGACGGATGCGCTAAGGCCGCGCCGGGTGGTCGCGAACCTGCATTACCTGGCTGATCAGCTGACAGATCATTTGGCGCCACGTGGTGTCCTGCTTTCACACGAACAGCCGGACATCCTGGAAACCGGCGGCGGATTGCGCGCGGCCCTGCCGCTGCTGGGTCCGGGGCCGGTTTTCACGATGAACACCGATGCGATCTGGTCCGGGCCCAACCCTTTGGAGTTGCTGAAGGCGGCTTGGGATCCGGCGCGGATGGACGCTCTGTTGATCTGCGTGCCGATCGCACAGACGATCGGACATGCAGGCCTCGGAGATTTCAGGATCGACCCCCAAGGCCGGCTTGAACGCGGGCCGGGTCACGTCTATGGCGGCATTCAGATCCTGAAGACCGACGGTCTGGCGGACATTCCTGAAAAAGCATTCTCGCTCAATGTGTTGTGGGACCGGATGCACCGCGATGGCCGGCTGTACGGTCTGCAGTATCCCGGGCGCTGGTGCGATGTGGGCCGCCCCGAAGGCATAGCCCTGGCCGAGGAGATGCTGGCCGATGTTTGACCCCAGCGCCACCCCCCGGGTCTTTGCGGTGCCGCCCGGCGCGGATTTTCCGCAGGCGCTGGTGCGCGGGCTGCGGGTGCGCTGCGACGGCCACCCGCCCGAGGCGCTGGCCCGCGTGCAACTGGTGCTGAACACCCGCCGCATGGCCCGCCGCGTGCGCGACCTGTTCGATCAGGGCCCGCCCTGCCTGTTGCCCCGCATTTCGCTGGTGACCGATCTGGGCGAAAGCGTCGATCTGGATCAGGTACCGCCCGCCGTGCCGCCCTTGCGGCGACGGCTGGAACTGACGCAACTGGTGTCTCGCCTGCTTGACCAGCAACCGGATCTGGCCGCGCGGTCGTCGCTGTTTGACCTGTCCGACAGCCTCGCTGCCCTGATCGAAGAGATGCAGGGCGAAGGCGTCCCGCCCGAGGCGATCCGGCAGCTGGACGTGACCGACCTGTCAGGCCATTGGGCACGGGCCCAGGCCTTCATCGGCATCGCCGACCAGTTCCTGAAGACCGAGGATGGCAGCCTGGACGTGCAGGCCCGCCAGCGCCACGTGGTCGAGAACCTGATCGCCCGCTGGCAGGACGCGCCGCCGCAACACCCCGTGATCCTGGCCGGGTCCACCGGCTCGCGCGGGACCACGCTGATGCTGATGCAGGCGGTGGCGCAGCTGCCGCAGGGGGCGCTGATCCTGCCGGGGTACGATTTCGACCAGCCCGCTCATGTCTGGGAGCGGCTGGATTCGGCAATGACCTCGGAGGATCACCCGCAATATCGGTTCCGCAAGCTGATGACCGAACTGGGGATAGGGCCGGATCAGATCGCAGCCTGGACCCCGGACCAGCCCCCCTCGTCCGCTCGCAACCGTCTGGTTTCATTGGCATTGCGTCCGGCCCCGATCACCGATGCCTGGATGAGCGAAGGCCCGCAGCTGCGCGATCTGGATGCCGCTACGCGCGACATCACCCTGGTCGAGGCGCAATCGCCGCGGGCCGAGGCGCTGGCCATCGCCCTGCGCCTGCGGCAGGCGGCCGAAACCGGCCAGACCGCCGCCCTGATCACCCCCGACCGGATGCTGACGCGCCAGGTCAGCGCCGCGCTGGACCGCTGGAATATCCTGCCCGATGACAGCGCCGGCCTGCCGCTGCAACTGTCTCCGCCGGGCCGGTTCCTGCGTCATGTGGCCGGGCTGTTCGCGCACCGTCTGGATGCCGAGGCGCTTCTGACCCTGCTGAAACACCCCTTGTGCCACAGCGCCGGCGACCGCGGCTCACATCTGCTGCACAGCCGCGATCTGGAACTGCACCTGCGCCGCAATGGGCCGCCCTCCCCCGACAGCGCCAGCCTGAGCGGCTTTGCCGTCGAAAAAGACGTGCCCGACGCGTGGATCCGGTGGCTGATCCGCAATTTCTGCGACCAGCAGATCAGCGGCACCCTGCCCCTGACCGACTGGGTGCAGCGCCTGCGCGATCTGGCCGAGGCGATTGCCGGTGCGGGCACAGGCGACGCGGGCGAATTGTGGGACAAAAACGCAGGCCAAGCGGCGCTGGCGGTGATCTCGGACCTGGCGGACGAGGCCGAGCACGGCGGCGAGATGACGGCGCTGGATTTCGCCGACCTGCTGGGGGCGCTGCTGGCCGGGCAAGAGGTCCGCGACCGCGACGCTCCCCACCCGCGGATCATGATCTGGGGCACGCTCGAAGCGCGTGTCCAGGGTGCCGACCTTCTGATCCTGGGCGGGTTGAACGAAGGTAGTTGGCCCGAGGCCCCCGCGCCAGACCCCTGGCTGAACCGCCAGATGCGCGACCGTGCCGGACTGCTGCTGCCCGAACGGCGCATCGGCTTGTCGGCCCATGATTTCCAGCAGGCCATCGGCGCGCCCGAGGTCTGGCTGACCCGCGCGGTCCGCTCGGACGATGCCGAAACCGTGCCGTCGCGCTGGCTGAACCGTTTGACCAACCTGTTGCAAGGCCTGCCGGATCAAGGCGGTCGCGCGGCGCTAAAGCAGATGCGCGACCGGGGCCGGACATGGCTGCGCTGGTCCGAGATGCTGGAACAGGCGCCCCGGATCGCCGCCGCACCACGCCCCTCGCCGCGCCCGCCGGTGGCCGCGCGCCCGCGCCGTCTGTCGGTGACCGAGATCAAGCGGCTGATCCGCGACCCCTATGCGATCTATGCCAAGCACGTCCTGCGCCTGAAACCGCTAGACCCGCTGGTACAGGCACCCGACGCGCTGCTGCGCGGCATCGTGATCCACGAGATCCTGGAACATTTCGTCAAGGAGAGCGTGCTGGACGGCGCGCTTCTGACCCGCGAGAACTTCCTGAAACGGGCCGAAGCGCTGCTAGATCAGCACGTCGCATGGCCCACCGCCCGGAAGCTGTGGCTGGCGCGGCTCGAGCGGATCGCCGACGACTTTCTGCGCGCCGAGATCAGCCGCCGCAGCGATGGCGGCCCGATCGCGTTCGAGGCCAAGATGCGCCTGACGCTGGAACCGCTTGGGTTCACCCTGAATGGCCGCGCCGACCGGATCGACCGCAACAGCCGCGGCGCCCTGACCATCATCGACTACAAGACCGGCACGCCGCCCTCGGAATCGCAGCAGGCCAAGTTCGACAAACAGCTGCTGATCGAGGCCGCGATGGCCGAGCAGGGCGGCATCGACGGATTTGACCCGATGGCCGTCGCCAGCGCCGTGTTCATCTGTATGGGCGGCACCTACAAAGAGGTCCCGGCACCCTTGGACAAAGAGCCGCCCGACAGGGTTCTGGCCGAGCTGACAGAGCTGATTTCCAACTATTTAGAGCCTGATCAGGGTTTCTCCTCGCGCCGGATGATGCACAAGGACAGCGACGTGGGCGACTATGACCACCTGGCGCGGTTCGGCGAATGGGACCGCACCGCCGAAACCAAGCCCGAGGATCTGACATGACCCCGCGCGACGAAGCGACCGAACGGCAGGTTCAGGCGGCGCGGCCCGATGCGTCGACCTGGCTGGCGGCCAATGCGGGCTCGGGCAAGACGCGGGTTCTGACCGACCGCGTGGCGCGGCTGCTCCTGGACGGTGTTCAGCCGCAGCACATCCTTTGCCTGACCTACACCAAGGCCGCCGCCAGCGAGATGCAGAACCGCCTGTTCAAACGGCTGGGCGAGTGGGCGATGCTGGACGACGCGGCGTTGCTGCGGCAACTGACCGAACTGGGCGTCGAAGGGGTGATCGACCCCGACCGCCTGGCCCGCGCCCGCACCCTGTTCGCGCGCGCCATCGAAACGCCGGGCGGGTTGAAGATCCAAACGATCCACTCGTTCTGCGCTTCGCTGCTGCGGCGGTTCCCGCTCGAGGCCGGGGTCAGCCCGCAGTTTTCCGAGATGGAAGACCGTGCCGCGGCCCTGCTGCGCGAGGAAATCGTCGAGGATTTCGCCGAAGGCCCGCAGGCCAGCCTGATCGAGGACGTGGCCCGCCACATCACCGATACCGGCTTTGACAAGCTGACCGCCGCGATCGCCCAGAAGCGCACCCTGTTCACGCCCGCGCTGCAATGGCCCGACCTGCTGGCCCGTTTTGGCCTGCCCGAGGGGTTCGACGAGGACGCGCTGCTGGCGCAGGTGTTTCTGGGCGGCGAGGTCGAGCTGATCCGTTCGATCCTTCCGGCGCTGGCGGGCGGCGGCAAGACCGACGCCAAGGCGGCCGAGAAACTGTCAGGCTTCACCGAACCCGCGCTAGGTCAGTTGCCGGTGCTGGAAGACGTGTTTCTGACCGGAAAATCCGCCAAAGAGCCCTTTACCGCCAAGATCGGCAACTTTCCCACCAAGGCGCTGCGCGAGGGGGTTCTGGCGGGGCAGATGGATTCGCTCGAGGCGCTGATGCGGCGGGTCGAGGCCGCGCGGGAACGGCACCTGGCGCTGGCAGCCGCACGCAAATCTATGGTGCTGCACCGCTTCGCGGCGGCGTTCCTCCCGGAATACGAGCGTCGCAAGCAACTGCGCGGCTGGCTGGATTTCGACGATCTGATCCTGCGCGCGCGCCTGTTGCTGAACGATCCGGCGGTGGCCGCTTGGGTGCTGTACCGGCTGGATGGCGGCATCGACCACATCCTGGTGGACGAGGCGCAGGACACCAGCCCCGATCAATGGGATGTGGTCGAGAAACTGGCGCAGGAATTCACCAGCGGCGAAGGCGCACGATCAGGGGTCGAGCGCACGATCTTCGTGGTCGGCGACAAGAAACAGTCGATCTATTCCTTCCAGGGGGCCGACCCGCAGGCCTTTGACCGGATGCAGGCCGAATTCGGGCGAAAACTGCAGGAATCAGGCTCTATACTGTGGGATTGGACGCTGGAATATTCGTTCCGTTCCTCCAGCTCCATCCTGTCGCTGGTCGATATTCTGTTCGAAAACCGCGCCGAGGCAGGGTTTCAGAAAGAGTCGCAGCACCGCGCCTTCAAAGCCGATCTGCCGGGCCGGGTCGATCTGTGGCCGGTGGTGGAAAAGGTCGAGGACGCGGACGAGGGCGACTGGACCGATCCGGTCGATCGGCCCGCGGCGCAACATCACACGGTGATCCTGGCCAACCAGATCGCCGCGCGCATCAAGGCCATGATCGACGCCGGCGAAACCATCCCCGAAGACGGCCCCACGCGCGGCACGTTCGTGCGCCGCAAGGTGCGGCCGGGGGATTTCCTGATCCTGGTTCAGCGCCGCTCGGACCTGTTCGCCGAGATCATCCGCGCCTGCAAGGCCCAAGGTTTGCCGATCGCAGGGGCCGACCGGTTGAAGGTGGGCGCGGAACTGGCGGTCAAGGATCTGGCCGCGTTGCTGAGCTTTCTCGCCACGCCCGAGGATGACCTGTCGCTGGCCACGGTGCTTAAATCGCCGCTGTTCGGTTGGTCCGAGCAGATGCTGTTCGACCTCGCCCATCGCCGGCAGGAAAAGTATCTGTGGGCGGCGCTGCGCCATCGGGCCGGGGATTTTCCCGAAACGCTGGCTGTGTTGAACGATCTGCGCGGGCAGGTGGACTTTCTGCGCCCCTATGACCTGATCGAACGGGTGCTGACCCGCCATGACGGCCGTCGCAAATTGTTGGGCCGCCTGGGCGCCGAGGCCGAGGACGGCATCAACGCGTTGCTGTCACAGGCGCTGGCCTATGAGCGGTCGGACATTCCCAGCCTGACCGGTTTCCTGGTCTGGATGCAGACCGACGACCTTGAGATCAAGCGCCAGATGACCGGCGTGGG
This sequence comes from Ruegeria sp. CI5, assembly GCF_056536885.1. Taxonomy (NCBI): domain Bacteria; kingdom Pseudomonadati; phylum Pseudomonadota; class Alphaproteobacteria; order Rhodobacterales; family Roseobacteraceae; genus Ruegeria; species Ruegeria sp. CI5. Next base: position 145,857 of record NZ_JBQFQN010000006.1, on the reverse strand, counting down.
CAACATGATCCGGGTGATGACGGTGCATGGCTCAAAAGGGCTGGAGGCGCCGATCGTGATCCTGCCGGACACCGGCAAGCGGCAGCCGCCCCGCGATGCCGAGATCATGGTCGCCGACGGAACGCCGCTGTGGAAGGTGCCCACCGACCTGTCGCCCAGCCTTGTTGCCCGCGCCCGCGAAGACGCGCGCCAACGCGAGGAGAACGAGCGGCTACGTTTGCTGTACGTCGCGCTGACCCGGGCCGAGAAATGGCTGATCGTGGCGGCTGCCGGCGATCTGGGCAAGGACGGGTCCAGCTGGTACCAACTGGTCGAAGAGGCGATGGGCCGGGCAGGCGCCACCGAGACCCCCGGCACCGGCATCCGCCGTCTGGCGCATGGCGATTGGGAGGGTCTGCCGCTGGACCATCGCTCGACCCCGGAGCCGGTGCAGGATACCCTGCCGGACCTGTTCCACCGGCCCGCGCCCGAGCCGATGCCCGATCCCGAGACGCTCAGCCCGTCCGATCTGGGCGGGGCCAAAGCCCTGCCGGGCGAGACCGGGCTTGAGGAAGAGGCCGCCAAGCTGCGCGGCACCCGCCTGCACCTGCTGCTCGAGCATCTGGCCCCGGCGACGCGCGACCGGTGGGATCAGCTCTGCGCCCGGCTTCTGCCCGATATGCAGGACGGTGACCGCCGCGACCTTCTGGCCGAGGTGGCGGGCGTCCTGACCGCACCGGACCTGACCCCCGTCTTTGCCCCGGACGCGCTGGCCGAGGTGCCGGTCTCGGCCACTCTGGACGGTCGCCGGATCCACGGGGTGATCGACCGGTTGATCGTGATGGATGACGTGGTGCAAGTCATTGATTTCAAATCAAACGCCACGGTTCCCGATCGGGCCGAGACCTGCCCCGAGGGCCTGCTGCGCCAGATGGGCGCCTATGCCGCGGCGCTGTCGCAGATCTATCCCGGCCGCGAGATCCGCACCGCGATTTTGTGGACGCGGACGGCGCGCCTGATGTGGCTGCCACACGATCTTGTGACGGAAGCCTTGGGGCGTGCCCAGATATCTTGACCTCCCTCTTGGGGACACCTACGTTCGACTCCCAAGCGCATGTCATTCAGGAGACAGAATATGTCGACCGTAGCCGTAACCGACGAAACCTTTGACGCCGAAATCAAGAACTCGGACGTCCCCGTCGTGGTGGATTTCTGGGCCGAGTGGTGCGGACCCTGCAAGCAGATCGGCCCCGCTCTGGAAGAGCTGGCGGCCGAATATGGCGGCAAGGTCAAGATCGCCAAGGTCGACGTGGACAGCAACCCCAACTCGGCCGCAGCCATGGGCGTACGCGGTATTCCCGCGCTGTTCATCTTCAAGGACGGTCAGGTGGTTTCGAACCGCGCAGGCGCTGCCCCGAAGGCCGCCCTGCAAAGCTGGATCGACGAATCCATCTGATACCGAACGGAACTCAACAAAAAAGGCGCTCCTCACCGGGCGCCTTTTTTTGTGCATGGTCTGCGCATAAAGAAAAAGCCGCCCGGAAATCCAAGCGGCCATTCGTCTTTAGTTGAATGCGGTCTGAATTCAGATCTTGGCGATATCTTCGCGGACCAGACCGATATCTTCCAGCTGGGCATCGCTCAGTTGCGACAGCAGCTTGCGGGTCTTGCGGGAGGTGTTCCATTCGGCGACAGCTTCGAAAGCGTGCGAGATGCCGTCCACTACACGCAGGATGGTAGCTGCTCCGAGCGGCGCATGGATGTTTGCGGTGGTTGCCATTTGCGCATTCCTTTTTTGAAACAGCCGACCCTGTGTCGGTTGTAAGCCTCATCTAGTCTTGCAACAGGCGACTCACAATTGCTGGTCCGACAACCCCGTGATGCACGGATTGCATATCTTTTGGGCAGTTTGAGAACGGGTTGCGCGGATCGCGCCCTCGGCCCATATAGGGCATCAACGGATACGGAGGCTTGAATGGCGGAGAACGACTTTCCCGGTTGGCACGGCACCACGATCATCGGCGTCAAGAAAGGCGGCCAGATCGTCATCGCGGGTGACGGGCAGGTCAGCCTGGGCCAGACCGTGATCAAGGGCACCGCCCGCAAGGTGCGGCGCCTGTCGCCCGGCGGGTTCGAGATCGTCGCCGGGTTCGCCGGCTCGACCGCCGACGCCTTCACACTGCTGGAACGGCTGGAAGCCAAGCTGGAGGCCACGCCCGGTCAACTGGCCCGCGCCTCGGTCGAGCTGGCCAAGGACTGGCGCACCGACAAGTACCTGCAGAAGCTTGAGGCGATGCTGATCGTCACCGACGGCCGTGACCTGTTCGTGATCACCGGGGCCGGGGATGTGCTCGAGCCGGAACATGACGTGGCGGCGATCGGGTCGGGTGGCAACTTTGCCCTGGCAGCCGCGCGCGCGATGATGGACAGCGACAAGTCGGCCGAGGAGGTTGCCCGCGAGGCCATGGCAATTGCCGCCGACATCTGCGTCTACACCAACGGCAACCTGACGGTTGAGAGCATTTCGGGCTAGGGGTCAGGCCAGCAGGGCCGAAATCTCCTTGCCCTTCCACCGGCGGTGCATCCCGATCAGCCCCAGAATGGCCGAGGCGATCACGATGTAATAGGGCAGGCGGATATCGATGCTCATCAACCCGCCGCCGATCAGCGACATGATTCCACCCGCCAGGCAGAACACGGCCGTGGTTACGCCCATGACCCAGCCCTGATCCGCCTCGCTGACCGACGAGGAGAACAGGCCCAGAAGGGTCGGGTAGGCCACGCCGAACAGGAAATAGAACAGGAACACCGGCACGTAGCTGAGCACGCCGCTGGGGCTGAAGGCAAAGGCAAAGCCGCAGATCACCATGACGATCAGCGAAACATATATGATGTTGTGCTTGCTGAACCGTTCCTGCGCGGGTTTCACGAGAAACGTACTTGAGAAGGCCAGCGCCACACCAATGACGACCATGGCCATGCTGCCGCCGATCACGCCGTAACCAAAAGCGCTGGTCAAGAAATTGTCCACAAACACGTAGAAGGTGACGTTCGCGATCATGAAGAACGCGTAGACGGGCAGGATCTTCAGAACCATGGGGTGGCCACGTACGGCGACCAGGCTGTCGGTCACATCGCGGGGGCGAAAGACGAAGGGTTCGCGTTCGGTTCGGGTATCCTTGAAAAAGAACAGCACCAGCAGGATCGCGATAAGCACCAGGACAAACGCGCCGTAGAATGGGGTCTTGAGCGTGGCAACGCTGCCCAACAGCGCCGCATCCGACAGGACCGCTCCGATGATCGGGCCGCCGACCAGGCCAAAGCTGACCCCTGTCACGATATAACCCATGTTCCGGTCACGATCGGCCGCATCCGTGCTGCCGTCGATCATGGCCGCCTGCGCAATGGGCTGGTTTCCGGCCGTGAACCCGGTGATCGACCGGCCCACGATCAACAGGATCAGGCTGTTGAGATACAGCGCCGCAATGGTGATCGCATAGCCGGCCAGCGCGCCGCCCAGGCAGACCAGAAGTGCATTCTTGCGCCCGATGGAGTCCGAAACTTTCGAGACATAGACGACGCCCAGAAACCAGGACAGGAAGAAACACCCGATCACCAGACCGTAGTAGAAGTGACGGCTGCCCATTGGCGTGCTTTCCGGCAGAAAGCCCGATTTCGTCTCCATGATCAGCGAGTTGATGATCGGAAAAACCAGCCCTTGGCCGATCAAGTCCACGAACACCACGAACAGCAGGGTAATCTTGGCAATCTTGGACATTTCACTCTCCGGGTCCCGCGCACATTCCGCCAACCCTATCAGAGGACACCGAAATCTCCCAACACGGAGGTCAGGAAAGAATTGCATTGGCGCCGGGTCATTGTTAACCAACGCGGCCAAATGTGCGGTCTCGGTTGTTTTTGCCGACCCCGTGCTTACCTAAGCCGCAGCTGACTGCCGACCATCGAAAGGACTGCCCTGTGACCGACCTGACCCCGCGCGAGATCGTCTCGGAACTGGATCGTTTCATCATCGGGCAGAAGGATGCCAAGCGCGCTGTCGCCGTCGCCCTGCGCAACCGCTGGCGGCGCAAGCAGTTGCCGGACGACATCCGCGAAGAGGTCTATCCCAAGAACATCCTGATGATCGGCCCCACCGGTGTCGGCAAGACCGAAATCAGCCGCCGCCTGGCCAAGCTGGCCCGCGCGCCCTTCATCAAGGTCGAGGCGACCAAGTTCACCGAGGTCGGCTATGTCGGCCGCGATGTCGAACAGATCATCCGCGACCTGACCGACGCCGCCATCGTCCAGGCCCGCGAATACATGCGCGACGAGGTCAAAGCCAAGGCGCATCAGGCTGCCGAGGACCGCGTGATCGAGGCCATCGCCGGCTCGGACGCCCGCGAGAGCACCCGCGAGATGTTCCGCAAGAAGCTGAAATCCGGCGAGCTGGACGACACGGTGATCGAGCTTGAACTGGCCGATACCTCGAACCCGATGCCGATGTTCGACATTCCCGGCCAACCCGGCAGCCAGATGGGCATGATGAATCTGGGCGACATCTTCGGCAAGGCCTTTGGCGGGCGCACGGTCAAGCGCCGGATGACCGTGGCCGAAAGCTACGACATCCTGATCGGGGAAGAGGCCGACAAGCTGCTGGACGACGAAACCGTCACCCGGACCGCGCTGGAAGCGGTCGAGCAGAACGGCATCGTCTTCCTTGACGAGATCGACAAGGTCTGCGCCCGGGCAGAAACCCGCGGCGGGGATGTCAGCCGCGAAGGGGTGCAGCGCGACCTGCTGCCGCTGATCGAAGGCACGACCGTGTCCACCAAGCATGGCCCGGTCAAGACCGACCACATTCTGTTCATCGCCAGCGGCGCGTTCCATATCGCCAAGCCTTCGGACCTGTTGCCGGAACTGCAGGGGCGTCTGCCGATCCGGGTCGAGCTGCGTGCGCTGACCGAAGAGGATTTCGTTCGCATCCTGACCGAGACGGACAACGCGCTGACCCGCCAGTATACGGCTTTGATGGGCACCGAAAACGTTACCGTCAGCTTTACCGAGGACGGGATCGCCGCGCTGGCCCGGATCGCCGCCGAAGTGAACCAGAGCGTCGAGAATATCGGCGCCCGGCGCCTGTACACCGTGATGGAGCGCGTTTTCGAAGATCTGTCCTTTGTCGCGCCGGACCGTGCCGGCGCGGAAATCGTGGTCAACGCGGCCTTTGTCGATGAAAACCTTGGTGAGCTGACCAAATCCACGGACCTGAGCCGTTACGTTCTGTAACATGATCAGCCGGTTTTTGCCGGTTGGTCCTGCGCAATTATCTGGACGCGTCGGCAGGTTACGCTATGCGTAGCACGTACTGTTGGTCTGGGATCGTTCCGTGCTGCGCTATCTGATCGTTTTCGTCACCGTTTCCGTTTTGGGAGGCTGCGTTGACCGATCCATCTCGGTCACCTTGCCCGAGGCGTTGGACGTCGGCACGGCGCAGACCGTGTTCGCGGCCACCACCCGCGCACGCGAGGCCGACGGCTCGTACGGGTATCGTCGCGCTGACCGCCTGCAATTCCTCGAAAACACCGTCTCGATCCCGCCGAACCACCGCCCCGGGACGCTTGAGTTTTCCTATTCGGACCCGAACCCGAGCCGGCAGTTCGTTTTGGCCGGTGTGCGCGAATTTCCGTCCGAACAGGATCTGAAAGCACGACTGAACGGCGCCAAGGAAGTCACGATATTTGTTCATGGCTACAACGCCACCCAGACCGAAACCGTTTTTCGCGCGGCTCAGTTGGCTCACGATATCGGCCTGCCTGGAAAGACGTTGGTCTATTCCTGGCCCAGCCGAGGGGCCGGATCGGGCTATGCCTATGATCTGGACAGTATGCTGTTTGCCCGCGACGGGCTGCAACAAACCATCTCAACGCTAAAATCCCTGGGCGTCCCGCGCGTACTGATCGTTGCGCATTCGATGGGAGGCGCGCTGACCATGGAGATGATGCGCCAGGCTGAGCTGCGCGAGCCAGGCTGGTCGCGGCGCAATCTGGAAGGTGTATTGCTGATCTCGCCCGATCTCGACGTTGACGTGTTCCGGTCGCAGATGGCGGTGATCAAATCTCCGCCCGAGCCATTCGTGATCATGGTCTCGCGCAAAGACAAGATCTTGAACGTGTCCGGACGCCTGCGCGGAACTGCCAAAGGCGAGCGGCTGGGCAACATCAGCTCGACCGAGAAGCTGGCGCAGTACCCGGTCAGCATCATCGACACCACGGCTTTCAACAAGGATGCGGAGTCCTCGCATTTCGTGGCCGCCACATCTCCGGCACTTCTGTCGATTCTCAACGCGGCGGGCCGGGTCAGCAGGACCTTTGGCCGGGATCAGGGCGGCATTGATCTTCTGGTGCCGCCGGCCGTGCGAAACGATGCCGGCGCGACCGAGGTTGTTCTGACCGAAACCGGGCAGGTGCGGGTCAGCACTCCGTGATAGGGCGAGGGTTCCGCCTTTTCCTTGCGGACAATGCTCCGTGGTTGGGCGCGGGGGTCTTGCTGACCTTCATGTCCAGTTTCGGGCAGACCTTTTTCATTTCGATCTTCGCCGGGCAGATCCGGGCCGAGTTCGGCCTCAGCCACGGCGCATGGGGCGGTCTTTATTCCTTGGGCACGACTGTTTCCGCGATCGTCATGATCTGGGCCGGAGGGCTGACCGATATTTATCGTGTCCGCGTGCTGGGTCCGGCCGTCCTGCTTGGGCTTGCGTGTGCTGCGCTCGCGATGGCGGTCAATCATTGGGTGATCCTGTTGCCCGTGGTGATCTTTCTGCTGCGTCTGTTCGGCCAGGGCATGTGCAGCCACATTGCCATGGTTGCGATGGCCCGGTGGTTCACGGCCACGCGGGGCAGGGCACTCTCCATCGCAACGCTGGGATTTGCCGTCGGTGAGGCCCTGCTGCCCGTGCTGTTCGTCGCCGCCATGGCCTTTATCGACTGGCATTTTCTTTGGGCGCTCTCCGCCGCCATCGCGTTGTTGGGAATACCCGCGTTGATGCGAATGCTGCGTCAGGAACGGACACCACAAAGCCTGGCCCGGGAAACCAGCGCGACCGGGATGCTTGGGCGGCACTGGACCCGGCGCGAAACGCTATTGAACCCGCTTTTCTGGTTCATGATGCCGGCGCTCATGGGACCTTCGGCATTCATTACTGCGTTCTTCTTTCACCAGGTCCATCTGGCGCAGACCAAGGGCTGGGCCCATATCCAACTGGTTGCGTTGTTTCCGGTCTATACCGGGGTGTCGATCTTGGCGATGTTCGCCTCGGGCTGGGCGTTGGACAGATGGGGCACGGCGCGGATGATGCCGTTCTATCAGATTCCGATGGCTGCCGGGTTTGCCCTGTTTGCGTTTGTCCAGACAATCCCCGGCGCCGTAATCGGTTTGTCCTGTCTTGCCATTTCGGTCGGCGCCAACAGTACGCTGCCCGCCGCGTTCTGGGCCGAGTTCTACGGCACCCGTCACATCGGCGCGATCAAGGCGATGGCTGCCGCCGTCATGGTGCTGGGGTCTGCTGTCGGGCCCGGTCTGACTGGCGGGTTGATCGATCTGGGCGTGCCGCTCAGCGCGCAGTTCCTGTGGATCGCCTGGTTCTTCGTGGCAACTTGCGGCATAGTCTGGATCGGTGTTCACAGAGCCCGGCGGCTGCTTTAGCGGATCCGCCTAAGATACACGTAGTAGGCCCCATCACCGCCATGGCTGATATGGGCCGGACTGACCTGAAGAACCGCTTGGGCCAGGGGCGGTAAATTCAACCACTGAGGCACCTGGTTGCGCAGCACGCCGCGGGGCGTCGGGATCGGGCCGGGTTCGTCCCTGTCCTTGCCTTTGCCGGTGACCACCAGAACCAGTCGTTTTCCCGATGCCTGCGCCGACAGGATGAACCGGATCAGAGCAGGATGGGCCGTACCGACCCGCATTCCGTGCAGATCCAGCTTGCCTTCGGGCTTCAGCTTGCCGCGTTTCATCCGCGCAAAGGCCTTGCTGTCCATCTGTACGGGAGCGGCACGCAGGCTGTCGCCGATTGCGGGTTTCAAGCTGTGGCCGCGTCCATTTGTCGGTGCATTCTGACCCAGTTCAAAGGTGTCTATCCGCATTTTGGGGGTTTTTCGCGGCTTGGGCTTCGGCAATGTCGATGGGTGCACGGATTGGGGAATCTCCGGGTGCAGCCGCTCGGTCTGCCGGGTCACCTTGTGCCACAATTCAATCTCTTCTTCAGTCAGCTTACGGCGGGTCATCAGAACTCATCCGGCAGCATGGCATAGGCGCGCTGGATCGGCAGCAGAACGATCATACGGCCGGGATCCTTGAGCTGGCCCGCCGCCTGTCCCGCGGCGTCCCCGGTTCCAAAAAAGATGTCGGCCCGTTGTGCGCCCTTGATTGCCGAGCCGGTGTCCTGTGCGATCATCAAGCGCCGCAGCGGAGTCTTGCCATCTTTTTCAACCCAGACCGGCGCACCCAACGGGGTATAGGCCGGGTCCACGGCGATGCTGCGCATTGCGGTGATCGACCGGTTCATTGCGCCCAAAGGCCCGCGGTCTGCAGCTACCCGCGAAACCTCGCGGAAAAAGACGTAGGACGGGTTGTGCATCAACAGCTCGGCCCCAATCTCGGGGTTCTTGCGCACCCAGGACTGGATCATCCGGGCACTCACGTCATGCGCACCCAGAAGACCGCGCCGGACCAGCTCAACCCCAACCGACCGATAGGGGTGGCCGTTGGCCCCGCCATATCCGACACGCACCGAACTGCCATCCGGCAAACGGATGCGCCCCGAGCCTTGAATCTGCAGAAAAAACAACTCGACCGGGTCATCGACCCAGGCGATCTCCAAGCCGCGGCCCTTCATCACGTCACTGGTCAGCAACTCGCGCCGGCTGAGCCATTGCCCGGCCGCCCGCGCCTCGGGCGGCATCTTGTAGACCGGGTATCTGTAGGTTTCAGTCCGCGTCCGCGAGCCGCTCAATTCCGGTTCAAAATATCCGGTGAACAGCGGGGCCTTTTCATCCTCGATCAGGATGGGCCGGAAGAACAGTTCGAAAAAGGCGCGCGCGGCATCGGGCTCGTATGTCCGTGCGGCTGCACACAACGAACGCCAGTCCGGATCGTCCAGATCCCCGCAAGTGTCCAGAAAAACGGACAAGGCCGCGCCGTGGTCATCCTCGGCCCAGCCATCGAGGTCAGCAAATGACAGGATGGATCGCGTCGCCTCGGCTCCGGCGGCATTGGCGGCGGTCAGAACCGCCACCAGCATCAGCGACCGGAGCGTTCCGATCATGCGTCCGTGGCGACAAGCAGCCAGTTCGGATCATCCGCGCCCATGACGCGGGCAAAGGTCCAGCTGTCCTTTTGGCGCTTGATCGTGTTGGGGCTGCCTTCGATGATGTCACCGCCCCGGTCACGCACGACCGACGTGAGCTCGCCGACGAACCGCACGGTGATCTCGGCGCGGTTGGAATCCTTGTCGAATTGTGCATCCACCAGGCCCATCTCACGCACACCGATGAACTCGGCCTCGATGGTCAGGCCTTTGTCCTCGCGATCGGCGACAACCGACACAAAGGTTTCGAAAACTTCCTCGGACAGGAAGGGCTGGATTTCATCCAGGTTGCCCCGCTCGAACCCCATGACGATCAGCTCATAGGCGCCACGGGCGCCCTGCAGAAACTCGCTGACCGAAAAGCTCGACTCGACGCGCTTCATCGCAGCCAGCGTCTGCGCCAATTCGCTGTCTTCGGGAACATGGTCGGTAATGTCACGATCCGGACCGCCGTCAATCACTTCGAAATCACGACGCGACTTCCCGGTGTCGGGTTGCTGCGGCACCGGTGGTTTTTCAAAGCCTTCGCGCGTGCCCAGCACGCTTCTGAGACGCAGGATCAGGAAGATGGCTATGCCAGCCAGCACCAGAAGCTGGATCAGGGGTGAGTTCATTTCGTCCTCTTTTCAGCACCGAGACTTTGTACACGCGGCCTCGTGTCACTATGTAGGTGACAGTTGGTGGCAAGTCCACAGCCCGGCCTATGGGAAAGGATAGCGCATATGTATCTGTTCTTGGCATTTTTATTGGTGCCGATCATCGAAATCGCCCTTTTTATCCAGGTCGGCGGTCTGATCGGCCTTTGGCCGACGCTGGCAATCGTGGTTTTGACCGCCTTTCTGGGTACTGCGATGGTGCGGACGCAAGGTCGCATGGCGATGGGTCAGCTACAGCGCGCCTTTTCCGAACTGGACGACCCGACCGAAACGCTGGCCAATGGTGCGATGATCCTGCTGTCGGGTGTTCTGCTGATGACACCCGGGTTCTTCACCGACGCAATCGGCTTTGCGCTGCTGGTTCCCGGGGTGCGGGCCGCGGTTTTTCGGTATCTCAAATCACGGGTCACGATTACCCAGTTCCAGATGGGTCCCGGCCCGCAATACGGGGCGGCGCGCGATCCGTTCGGTGGGGATGACATCATAGACGGAGAGTATTCGGAAGTGCGCACAAAACCCGCACAACCGTCGAAATGGGTGGAAGGGCCGCACCAGCATTGAGGTGCCCGGCCCAACTTGATAAGCAGTGGCGAATTTAAATTTTGGAGCGGATCCATGACCGAAGAAACCGCCGCCGGCACAACCGAGCCCCAGGCAGCCCCCCAAATCCAGATGCGCATTCTGGGACAGTTCATCCGGGACATGTCCTTTGAAAACGTGATGGCGCAAAAAGGCGTCTCGGGCGACGTGCAGCCCGAGATCTCAGTCCAGGTGAACCTGGATGCGAAAAAGCGCTCGGCCGACCACCAATACGAGGTGTCGATCAAGCTGAACCTCAAGTCCAAGGCCAAGGGTCTGGAGGACATCCTGTTCCTGTGCGAGATCGATTATTGCGGCCTGTTCCACGTGGAAGGCGTGCCGAATGATCAGTTGCACCCGTTCCTGATGATCGAATGCCCGCGGATGCTGTTCCCTTACCTGCGCCGCATCGTCAGCGACATCACCCGCGACGGTGGCTACCCGCCGGTCAACCTGGACAACATCGATTTCGTCGGTCTGTACCGCAACGAGTTGATGCGCCGTCAGGCCGAGGCGTCCGACAAGACCGAGGCGTGATCAGGCAACCCGCATCTGACCCAGATCAGGTGCGGGACCACAGGGCGTTTTCGCCCAGCTTTTCGACAAATGCATCATGCGCAGCACGCTCATCCTCGGTAATCCGGGGCTGCAGTGGGTTCGGCCGTGAACCGGGGCGCCAAATGTCGCCACCGGTTGAGCTTTCGGCAGACGCCGAAGACAGGCCAAAATCTGGTTGGCGTCCGCCGATCAGCTCCAGATAGACTTCTGCCAGGATTTCCGAGTCGAGCAACGCACCGTGCAGAACCCGGTTCGAATTGTCGATGTTGAACCGCCGGCACAGCGCATCCAGCGAGGCGGGCGAGCCGGGAAACCGCTTGCGCGCGATCGCCAGCGTGTCCAGCGCCTGCTCCATCGGAATCGGGGGCAGGCCCATCCATCCCAACTCGGCATTGAGGAACTTCATGTCGAATGAAGCGTTGTGGATCACCAGCCGTGCATCCCCCACGAAATCGCGGAAGGCCTGCCCGACCTTCGCAAAGACAGGTTTGTCCTTCAGGGTGATCTGGCCCGGTTCGGCAGGTTGCGGCGGCTCCAGCAGGTCAGGGCCGATGCCGTGCACGCCGAAGGCCTCGGCCGGCATCGAGCGTTCGGGGTTGATGTAAACATGATACGTCTCGCCCGTGGCGACGTGGTTCCACAGCTCGATAGCCCCGATCTCGACGATCCGGTCGCCGCTTTCGGGATCGAATCCGGTGGTTTCCGTATCCAGTACGATTTCACGCATCTGCCAATCCTGCCCTGATCTGCCTGACCACATCCTGCACCTGTGCGCGGGCATGGTCCAGAGTGTCGGTGACGATCACGAAATCCGCCCGCGCGCATTTTTCGTCATTCGGCATCTGCTTGGCGCGGATCTGCTCGAACTGCGCCTCGGTCATCGTGCCCCGTGCCATGACACGGCGCTTCTGCTCGTCCGGGGGGATCGAAACGCAGGCCACCGCATCCATCTGCGCGTCGCCGCCGGCTTCGAAAAGCAATGGGATGTCAAAGACAAGGATGTCCGACTTGGCCGCCTGTCGAAACGCCTCGCGATCCTGGGCCACCAGCGGGTGCACGATGACTTCGATCCGTTTCAACGCGGTCGGATCGGCACCGATGATCCGTTTCAGGACATCACGGCTGACAGCGCCATTCTCGATGGCCTCGGGAAATGCCGCGCGGATCGGCGCGACCGCCGCGCCGCCGGCCGCGTACAGCCGATGCACCGCGGCGTCGGCATCCCACACGGCGCAACCTTCCTGCGCGAACAGGTTGGCGGTGGTGCTTTTGCCCATGCCGATCGACCCGGTCAGACCCAGCGCAAAGCTCATCCCAGAACCGCTGCGCGGGTTTCTTCCGTAACCTCGGGGCGCAAGCCGAACCACCGCTCGAACCCGGGCACCGCCTGATGCAGCAACATGCCCAGCCCATCGACGACGGTACAGCCCGCAGCCTCGGCCTGTTCCAGAAGGCGGGTCTTCAACGGCGTGTAGACCAGATCAGTCACCACCGTTCCCGGCTGCAACCCGTCCAGCGGGACGCGCAGCTCGGGCTGACCCTGCATACCCAGCGACGTGGTGTTCACCACCAGCTCGGCGTTTTCGATCACGTTTCCGGCCTGCACCCAATCAACCACGGAGATGCGCTGGCCAAATTCCTCTTTAAGGTGATCGGCGCGCGACCGCGTGCGGTTGGTCAGCAGGATCTCGGGCACGCCGGCCTCGGCCAGCGCCTGCAGCACCGCCCGCGCGGCCCCGCCCGCGCCGAACACCACCGCCGGGCCATCCTGCGGCACCCAATCCGGCGCGCCCGCGCGCAGGTTCTGCATGAACCCGTACCCGTCGGTATTGTCTGCGTGAATCGAGCCATCGGACCGGAACACCAGCGTGTTCGCCGCCCCGATCACCGAGGCGCGGTCCGACACATGATCGGCCAGACGCAACGCGGCCTCTTTGTGCGGAACGGTGACATTGGCCCCGACGAACCCGGCCTTGGGCAAGCTGCGCAGGACCGTTTCAAGATCGGCAGGCGCAACATCCATCGGTACATAATGTCCCGGCAAACCATAAGTCTTCAGCCAATAACCATGCAGGGCAGGCGATCGGGAATGGGCAATCGGGTGTCCGATGACTCCGGCCAGTGGTATGCGGTTGTCGGTCATTGTTCGATCACCCCTCGGACCGCTAGAAAATTGAGCAGCTCCAGCAGGGGCATACCCAAGACGTTAAAATAGTCGCCGTCAATGCTGCTGAACAGGCGCACACCCTCTTCTTCCAGCTTGTAGGCCCCGACCGCATGGCGAATGCTGTCCCAGTTGCGCGCGACATAGCCCTTCAGATAGGCATCCGAACTGGCGCGCATCCGCAACCGCACCTGACCGACATGGCGCCAGACCGGTTCGCCGTTCTGATAGATCACCGCCGCCGACAGCAGCATGTGACGCTTGCCGCGCATCGCCTTCAACTGCGCCAGCGCCTCTTCGGGCGTTTCGGGCTTGGACAGCAGGCGTCCGTCGAAATCCAGAACCTGGTCACAGCCCAGAACCATCGCGCCGGGCGTCTTGTCACTGATCTTGCGCGCCTTGAGCTCGGCCAGAGCGTCGGCGATGTCGCGGGGCGGCGCGCCCTCAGCCAGAAGCGCGCGTTTGGCGGTATCCTCGTCCACGCGGGCGACCTGGACGGAAAACGGCACTCCGGCGTTCCGCAGTAACTGCGCGCGGATCTCGGACCCCGAGGCAAGAACGATGGGGACAGTCATGTGGAAAACCCCGTGGGCAAGTTGATCATTGGTCTTGAACGGTTTGTATGGTTTTCCGGTTGACACGCAAGCCCGCGGTTTCGGCCTGAAACTTCCCTGAGTCGCTCAAAGACTGTCCGGTCGGGACAAGGATAACTCGGGATCTTGGGATTTCCTGTTCATCAAAAGATGTCCCTTGAGTTATCCCCAAGTCAGATCCGCGGTATGTAACTTAACTTCTTGTTTTTATTATGTAAAAGCTGAAATCACCAGAATCACCCAGTTTTGGAAATTATTCATCCACCTGGGGAAAACTGGCGGACAAAACAATAATCCACGGATTTTGCCCACCCTACAAAACCATCATCCTTTCTCTTTTCTATTTTTTTTATTAGGGAGGGTCCGACCAGTGCCGGGAAACCCGATGACCGATCTTCTCTTCACGCTGTACCCTTGGGTGAAATCGCTGCACATCATGGCGGTGATCTCGTGGATGGCGGGGCTGTTCTATCTGCCACGTCTGTTCGTCTATCACGTCGAAAAAGCGCAGGCCGTGGACGGTGCGCCCGAGATCTTCTTTGAAATGGAAGAAAAGCTGCTGCGCGTGATCATGCGACCGGCGATGATCGTGGCCTGGGTCTGCGGCCTCATCATGGTGTTCACTCCCGGCATCGTCGGGTGGGACTGGTCCTGGCCTTGGGTCAAGGGTGCTGCGGTGATCGGCATGACCTGGTTTCATCACTGGCTGATGGCCCGGCGCAAGGATTTCGTCGAAGGCCGCAATACGCTCACAGGGCGCCAGTACCGCATGATGAACGAGGTTCCGACCGTTTTGATGGTCATCATCGTTCTGGCGGTCATTCTGAAGTTCTGAGGGCCATTTCCGCACCGGTTTGACTCGGGCGGCGACCGGCCTTATGTAGGGATCAACCCATCCGTCCGGATGGCGCATCTTCCTGTTTGAAATTCAACGCTGTGCCGCACCCTTGCGGCCAAGGTCCGTATCATCATGACAACCGAATCCCTGAATCTGGCCGATCTGAAGGCCAAAAGCCCCAAAGACCTTCTGGCCATGGCCGAAGAGCTCGAGATCGAAAACGCCTCGACCATGCGCAAGGGCGAGATGATGTTCCAGATTCTGCGCGAACGCGCGGACGAGGGCTGGACCGTGGGCGGCGACGGCGTGCTTGAGGTGCTGCAGGACGGCTTCGGCTTTCTGCGCTCGCCCGAGGCGAACTATTTGCCCGGCCCGGATGACATATATGTCTCGCCCGACATGATCCGCCAGCATTCGCTGCGCACCGGCGACACGGTCGAGGGTGAGATAAAGGCTCCGGACGAGAATGAGCGCTATTTTGCGCTGACGAAGGTGACCAAGATCAACTTCGAAGACCCGGAAAAGGCCAAGCACAAGATCCTGTTCGACAACCTGACGCCGCTCTATCCGGATGAGCGGTTGAAGATGGAGATCGAAGATCCGACCATCAAGGACAAATCCGCTCGTGTGATCGACCTGGTCGCGCCGATCGGCAAGGGCCAGCGGTCGCTGATCGTGGCGCCGCCGCGGACCGGTAAAACGGTGATCCTGCAGAACATTGCGCACTCGATCGAGCGCAACCACCCGGAATGCTACCTGATCGTCCTGCTGATCGACGAACGCCCCGAAGAGGTGACGGACATGCAGCGCTCGGTGAAGGGTGAGGTGGTATCCTCGACCTTTGATGAACCGGCGACCCGCCACGTCGCCGTGTCCGAGATGGTGATCGAAAAAGCCAAGCGCCTGGTCGAGCACAAACGAGATGTTGTTATTCTTCTCGACTCGATCACAAGACTTGGTAGGGCGTTTAACACTGTAGTGCCGTCCTCGGGCAAGGTTCTGACCGGTGGTGTCGATGCCAACGCCCTGCAGCGGCCCAAGCGGTTCTTCGGTGCGGCCCGGAACATCGAAGAGGGCGGTTCGCTGACCATCATCGCCACCGCGCTGATCGACACTGGCAGCCGGATGGACGAAGTGATCTTTGAAGAATTCAAGGGCACAGGTAACTCGGAGATCGTTCTGGATCGCAAGATCGCAGACAAGCGGGTGTTCCCGGCCATCGACATCCTCAAGTCCGGCACCCGGAAAGAGGACCTGCTGGTCGACAAGGGCGATCTGGCCAAAACCTTTGTTCTGCGCCGTATCCTCAACCCGATGGGCACAACCGACGCGATCGAGTTCCTGTTGTCCAAGCTGAAACAGACCAAGACCAATTCCGAGTTCTTCGACTCGATGAATACCTGATACGGTCTTGTAACCGACGCGAGGCCTTCGAATGGATACGATATTCGCCTTGGCCAGCGCGCAAGGCAAGGCAGGGGTTGCTGTTATCCGCCTGTCAGGACCGCAGTCGCACCACGCGGCCAAGGTTCTGTCGGGTGGAGATTTGCCGTTGCGTGGCATGTGCCTGCGTGAGTTGCGGGCACCTGACGGGTCGCGCCTGGATGACGGGCTGGTTCTGACCTTCCACGGTCCATCCAGCTTTACCGGCGAAGATGTGGCCGAGCTGCAGATCCATGGCAGCACGGCTTCGGTCAACGCGGTTCTGCGCGTCCTGTCCGAAATGCCGGATCTGCGACTCGCTGAGCCGGGAGAGTTTACCCGGCGTGCTCTTGAAAACGGGAAGATGGACCTTGCCCAGGTCGAAGGCTTGGCCGATCTGATCGACGCAGAGACCGAGGCACAGCGCAAGCAGGCTCAGACCATCCTGGCCGGCGAATTGGGCGATCTGGCGGAACGGTGGCGGCGGGATTTGATCCGGGCGGCCTCATTGCTGGAGGCCGTCATTGATTTTGCCGATGAAGACGTGCCAACGGATGTGTCACCCGAAGTCCGATCTCTTGTGACCGCTGTCATGGCGGATTTGGAGCGGGAGGCGAAGGGCGTGAGGATTGCCGAGCGGATTCGCTCCGGCTTTGAAGTGGCTATCGTAGGCCCACCGAACGCGGGCAAGTCGACCTTGCTGAATGCGCTTGCGGGCCGGGAGGCGGCAATTACTTCGGAATATGCTGGCACCACCCGAGATATTATCGAGGTGCGGATGGACTTGGCAGGCTTGCCGGTCACGCTGTTGGATACGGCCGGGTTGCGCGAAACTGAGGATCACGTCGAGGGTCTTGGGATCGCTCTGGCCAGAAAGCGGGCGGAAAATGCCGACCTTCGCGTATTTCTGACCGAGGACCCGCAAGCTTTGGGAATCGGTATGCAATCCGGCGACATCCAGGTTTTGCCGAAATCCGACCTTCGTTCAGACGGGACCGATGGTGTGTCGGGGAAGACAGGTCAGGGAATAGACCGCCTGATCCACAACATATCGGTGGTTCTGAAAGAGCGAACCGCAATTTCTGGTATTGCTACCCGGGAACGCCATCGTGTTGCAATGCTGAAATCCTCGGCCGCTCTGTCCGAAGCGCTCAGGGTTCTGGATTCCGGCCCGGACCTGTACGATATTGCAGCAGAAGAGCTGCGAACCGCCATCCGCGCGTTGGAGTCTTTGGTCGGTCGAGTAGATGTGGAAAATCTGCTGGACGAAATATTCGCCAGCTTTTGTTTGGGTAAATGAGGAGTGTTTCACGTGAAACATTCGGAGTTTGACGTCGTCGTTATCGGAGCGGGGCATGCGGGGGCCGAGGCGGCCCATGCCGCGGCCCGGATGGGTGCGCAGACAGCTTTGGTGACACTTTCGGAAACCGACATCGGTGTCATGTCGTGCAATCCGGCGATCGGTGGACTTGGAAAAGGCCACCTGGTTCGAGAGATCGACGCGCTGGACGGCGTCATGGGGCGGGTTGCAGACCGGGCGGGAATCCAGTTCCGCCTTCTGAATCGCCGTAAAGGGCCCGCCGTTCAAGGGCCCCGCGCGCAGGCCGACCGCGCGCTGTACCGGGCTGCAATGCAACAGGAAACAAAGGCGCGCAAGAACCTCGAAGTCATTACCGGAGAAGTCATAGATTTCCGAATGGACGGCCATCGCGTTGCCGGGGTGGTTCTGTCCGACGGATCTGAAATCCCGGCGAAAGCGGTTATTCTGACCTCGGGAACGTTTCTGCGGGGCGTGATCCATATCGGCGATGTTCAGAGGCCCGGAGGCCGTATGGGCGACAGGCCATCTGTACGACTGGCTGAGCGGTTGGATAGCTATGACCTGCCGATGGCGCGGCTGAAAACAGGAACGCCTCCTCGACTTGATGGACGCACGATCGACTGGGACGGATTGGAACGGCAGGATGGTGATGATGACCCGACCATGTTCTCATTCTTGTCCAAAACACCGGTAGCGCCGCAGATATCTTGCGGCATTACTCACACGAACGCGCAAACCCATGAAATCATCGAGAAGAACCTGAGTCGCTCTGCGATGTATGGGGGGCATATCGAGGGAGTGGGGCCGCGATATTGCCCTTCGATCGAAGACAAGATCGTTCGGTTTGCGGACAAGGACTCTCATCAGATTTTCCTGGAGCCTGAGGGGGTCAATGACCACACGGTGTATCCAAACGGGATTTCGACTTCGCTGCCGCAGGATGTCCAAGTCGAGTATGTCCGATCCATCAAAGGCCTTGAGTCTGCAGAGATCCTGCAGCCGGGCTACGCCATTGAATACGACTATGTGGACCCGCGTGTGTTGAACGCGTCCTTGGCCTTGCCGGATATCCCAGGACTATATCTTGCGGGGCAGATCAATGGAACCACAGGATATGAGGAGGCGGCCGCTCAGGGCTTAGTCGCAGGCCTGAATGCCGCGCTGGAAGTTCAGGGGCGAGATGCAATTCATTTTACCCGAGCCAATAGCTATATTGGTGTGATGATTGACGATCTGACCACACGGGGTGTAGCGGAACCGTATCGGATGTTCACCTCGCGCGCCGAATTCCGTCTGTCCTTGCGCGCGGACAATGCGGATCAACGCCTTACGCCGCAAGGCCTGGAAATTGGGTGTATATCGGATCATCGTCGCCTGGCTTTTGAAACAAAAATGGAAAAGCTGGATGCTGTGAAGTCAGTACTGACCGAACGGACCTATACACCCAAGGAAATCCGCGCAGCTGGCATCGAAGTAAATCAGGATGGTAACCGCAGGGACGGAATGGCAGTCTTGGCGTTTCCGAACGTGTGCTTCGAGGACCTTGTGCCGCTGATCCAGCAGTTGGAGGATGTCGACCAAGACACCCGTCGGCAGATCGAAAGGGACGCGCTGTACGCCAATTACATAGCTCGGCAACAACAAGACGTCGAAGCCATGAAGCGCGACGAAACCCATGCTATACCTGCGGATTTTGACTATTCCTCGCTCACAGGCCTTTCGAATGAGTTGAAGCAGAAGCTGTCAGTCGCCCGACCGGCAAACATTGCCCAAGCGAGCCGCGTGGAGGGTGTTACGCCTGCTGCTTTGACCTTGGTACTGGCAAAACTCAGAAGCAGTCAGAGAGCGAAAAAGGCATGAACGGCGACTCGTGCGCTTCGCCTGATAGCTTGAATGTTTCACGTGAAACATTCGAAAAGCTGTCAATCTTTGTCGATCTTCTGCGGAAGTGGAATCCAAAGATTAACTTGGTTTCGCGCAGCACTCTGCCTGAGGTTTGGTCGCGGCACGTAAAGGACTCGATCCAGGTCTTTCATTTGGTTGAGCCAAGGAATCACTGGGTCGATCTGGGAAGCGGTGGAGGATTTCCGGGGCTGGTCTGCGCGATACTGGCCTCTGAAGCTTCGCCTGAGACGGAATTTACCCTGGTTGAGAGCGATCAGAGAAAATCGGCGTTTTTGCGCACCGTCATCCGTGAAACCAAGGCCAACTGCTCGGTGATTTCAAAGCGGATTGAGGCTGTTGATCCCTTGGGCGCTGATGTCCTGTCCGCAAGGGCGCTCGCGGACCTGACGACTTTATTGTCATTTTGTGACAGGCATTTAAAGGAAGATGGAGTGGCCGTGTTTCCCAAAGGCGCCACCTGGAAAAAAGAAATCGACGCGGCACAACGGGAATGGAATTTCACCACGGAGACGGCTAATAGTTTAACTGACCCCCAGGCTGTCATCCTGAAGATCAAAGGAGTCTCACGTGGTTGATCTGTCGCGCCCTGCAGGACCTCGTATCATGGCGGTTGCCAATCAGAAGGGTGGGGTTGGCAAGACCACGACAGCGATCAATCTGGCGGCGGGTTTGGCCGAGGCGGGATGCAAGGTTCTGGTCGTGGATCTGGACCCGCAGGGAAATGCGTCCACCGGGCTTGGAGTCGAGGATCGTGATTGGACCACGTATGATTTGATCTTGGACGAGGCGCCCTTGGAGGCTGTCGTACAGGAAACCGAAATCGAAAACCTCAGTATCGTTCCGGCCACGGTTGACCTCAGCTCGGCAGATATTGAGCTGATATCGAATGAAAAACGCAGCTACTTGCTGCACGACGCGCTCAGGCAACCGGCGATCGACAAGTTCGGTTTTGACTTCGTTCTGATCGACTGTCCGCCGTCCCTCAATCTGCTGACAGTCAACGCAATGGTGGCGGCGCATTCGGTGTTGGTTCCGTTGCAAAGCGAGTTCTTTGCGCTGGAAGGCCTGTCGCAACTGATGCTGACGATTCGAGAGGTTCGCCAGTCCGCGAATCCAGACCTCAGAATCGAAGGTATTGTGTTGACCATGTATGACAACCGCAACAACTTGTCCCGGCAGGTCGAAAATGATGCGCGTGACAATCTGGGAGAGATGGTATTTAAAACCAAGATACCCAGAAATGTCCGGGTCAGCGAAGCGCCGTCATTTGCACTTCCGGTCCTTCAATATGACTCGGGGTCTCTGGGGGCGATGGCGTACCGGCATCTGGCACGCGAAATCATGCAAAAGAACAAGAAAGTGGCTGCCTGAGCGGCTGTCAGGAGGGCGAAGTGAGCGCCAGAAAAGGAAAACCTCGCGGATTGGGGCGCGGCTTGTCCGCCTTGATGGCGGATGTATCACAGGATCCTGAGGGCCGGGTTACGGCCGAACCACGTCGGCCGGACATGAAGGTTCCGATCGAGAAGCTGCGGGCTAACCCGAATCAGCCGCGCCGTACATTCTCGCAGGATCAACTGGACGAGCTTGCTGCCTCGGTCAAAGAGAAAGGGATCATCCAGCCCCTGATCGTTCGCCCGGTCGGCGGCGGTGAATATGAAATCGTGGCGGGTGAGCGCCGCTGGCGTGCCGCGCAGATGGCACAGTTGCACGACATTCCGGTCGTCGTGCGCGAATTTGACGACACCGAAGTACTTGAAGTCGCCATCATCGAGAATATCCAGCGCGCTGATCTGAACGCCGTGGAGGAGGCCGCTGGCTACAAGCAATTGATGGATCGGTTCGGCCACACCCAGGAAAAGTTGGCCGAAGCCCTGGGCAAAAGCCGCAGCCATATTGCCAACCTTCTGAGGCTTTTGTCACTGCCGGGTGACGTTCAAGCCCTTGTTATTGAAGGTAAAATCTCGGCCGGACACGCGCGCGCCCTTATCACTGCGGATAATCCGTCCGAACTGGCAAAAATTGTCGTGAAAGACGGCTTGTCAGTCCGCGCGACCGAAGCGCTGGTCAAGAAGCAGCAACAGGGCGACAAAGATCGTCCCGCACCGCGGTCGCGTGACCTCAATGCAGGCAAGGACGCAGATACGCGGGTTTTGGAAAAAGACCTTTCCGCGATTCTGGCGATGAAGGTGGTCATCAACCACAAGCCCGGAACCGAGACCGGGCAGGTCGTGCTGACCTATGAAAACCTGGATCAACTGGATGATCTCTGCGCAAAGCTCAGCCGTTAGGGCGTGACCAGATAAAGATCATCACCGCGCCCAAGGTCACGGCCTGAATAATCAGGACATGGCTGGGCACAGAGACCAGAACCGACAAACCAAAGACGGCGGCAACCGACAGGGTCGCCGCCTTTTTTGCGGCTGGCCGGATCGCGCCCGAGGTTTGCCAATCAAGGATCAATGGGCCGAAGGTTCGGTGAGACATCAGCCAGTTGTGCAGACGGGAAGAAGAGCGCGCGAAACAGAAGGCGGCCAACAGTAGGAACGGAACGGTGGGCAGCAGGGGCAGGGCAACGCCGATCATGGCCAAGGCGACGCAGAGCAATCCAAATGTGGCCCACAAATAGTGCATGACTAATCCAGCAACTCACGGATCACCGCATTGAGAACCGCGCGGCCGTCAGCAGTGGCGGAAACGCGGGGGCCGTCTTGGGCGATCATTCCGATGTCCTGCAGGTAGCCCAGTTTGCGTTGCGGCAAAGGGTGCCCGGACAGGCAATTGAAACGGTCCATATCTAAACCCTCAGTCAAGCGAAGGCACATCATGAGGTATTCATTCGCTTGTTCTTCGGCAGTCAGCGGGGTCCGCAGCTTTTCGCCATTTCCTTGCGTGGCAGCATTCAGCCACGCGGTCGGAGCCAAATGGGTTTCGGTTGCGATCCGTTGGCCGTTCACCGTGATCCTTCCATGTGCGCCCGGTCCGATGCCGACATAATCGCCATAGCGCCAATAGATCAGGTTGTGCCGAGACTCGGCCCCGGGAACAGCGTGGTTCGACACCTCGTAGGCGGGCATGCCGTGGGCTTCGCAGATCTCTTGCGTGGCCAGATACATATCGGCTGCGTTGTCGTCCTCGGGCAGGCCACGCAGCTTGCCGACAGAGTAGCGGTCGCCGAATGCGGTGCCGGCCTCGATGGTCAGCTGGTACAGCGACAGATGGTCGATCGCCATCGACAGCGCCTCGGTCAGCTCGGCGCGCCAGGCTTCAAGCGTCTGGTACTGGCGAGCATAGATCAGGTCAAAGCTGACCCGGTCGAAACAGGTGCGGGCGATGTCGAAGGCCGCGCGTGCCTCGGCCACGCTGTGGATGCGGCCCAGCCGCCGCAGATCTTCGTCATTCATCGCCTGAATGCCCATCGAGATCCGGTTCACACCGGCATCGCGATAGGCGGCGAACCGTCCGGCGTCGACCGAGCCGGGATTGGCCTCGAGCGTGATTTCCATGTCATTGGCGGGCCGCCAAAGGCTGCGGGCGGTGTCGATCACGGCGGCGACGGTTTCGGGCGCCATAAGCGATGGGGTGCCGCCTCCAAAGAATATCGTGTTCAGAACCCGGTCGGGGGTTTCGGCGGCCGCGCGCTTCAGTTCAGACAGATAGGCGTCAAGCCATTGTTTTTGATCAATATTTCTGGAAACATGGCTGTTGAAATCGCAATAGGGGCACTTGGCCTCGCAAAAGGGCCAATGCACGTACAGGCCAAAGCCCCCGTTGCGCCAATCATCCGCCAAAGCAGCCTTTCACGAACAGCTCGACCGCGCGACCACGATGGCTGATCTTGTTCTTTTCCCAGCGATCCATCTCGGCAAAGGTAATGACGAATCCTTCAGGGACGAACATCGGATCATAGCCGAACCCGTCCTTGCCGCGGATCGGCCAGACCAGATGACCGGGTGCGACGCCCTCGAACACCTCGTCATGGCCGTCGGGCCAAGCCAGTACCAGCGTGCAGCGGAACTGGGCGGTGCGAGGATGCGGGGCGTTGCGCGCCTCAAGCTCGGTGTGGGCGCGGGTCATGGCCATCAGGAAATCGCGGCCATTTCCGGTTTCGGCCCAGTCGGCGGTGTACACGCCCGGCGCGCCGTCCAGCGCATCGATGGTGATGCCGGAATCGTCGGACAGGGCGGGCAGGCCGGTGGCCTGTGCGGCGGCGTGGGCCTTGATGCGCGCGTTGCCGACGAACGTGTCCTCAGTCTCTTCGGGTTCGGGCAGGTTCATCTCGGCCGCGCCCACGACGGTCACGCCAAAGGGCTCGAGCAGATGGGCCATCTCCTCGAGCTTGCCTTTGTTGTGCGTGGCCACTAACAGCCGATCACCTTCGAACCGGCGGGTCATGCGGTGGCGGCCTTTTGCGCGGCCACCAGCTCGGACACTCCTTTTTCGGCCAGTTCCATCAGCTGATCCATCTGCGCGCGGCTGAAGACGGAACCTTCGGCGCTCATCTGCACCTCGATCAGTTTGCCCGAACCGGTCATGATGAAGTTGCCGTCAACGCCGGCCTCGCTGTCTTCGGGATAGTCCAAGTCCAGAACGGGCTGGCCGGCATAGATGCCGCAGGATACGGCGGCGACCGGATCAACCAGCGGGTCCGAGATCACGTCGCCGGCCTTCATCAGCTTGTTCACCGCCAGCCGCAGCGCGACCCAGCCGCCGGTGATCGAGGCGCAGCGGGTGCCGCCATCGGCCTGCAGCACGTCACAATCCACGGTGATTTGGCGTTCGCCCAAGGCGACGCGGTCGACCCCGGCGCGCAGGGCGCGGCCGATCAGGCGCTGGATCTCGACGGTCCGGCCACCCTGTTTGCCACTGGCGGCCTCACGCCGCATCCGGGTGTTTGTCGCGCGGGGCAGCATGCCGTATTCGGCGGTGACCCAGCCCAGGCCCGACCCCTTGATAAAAGGCGGCACGCGATCCTCGATCGTGGCGGTACACAGAACATGGGTGTCGCCGATCTTGATCAGGCAGGAACCTTCGGCATGTTTGGTAAACCCGGTCTCGATTGAAACCGGGCGCATTTCGCTTAAATCTCGTCCAGAGGGTCGCATGAGATATCCTTTGTCTGCTGGCTTGGGGATAACGCCCGGCATGGCAGCGATGCAACCCCGATTGACCTTTCTGTTGGCAGCTATTTAATGACCACCCAGCAAGGGAACCACCGATGAGTGAAGCGAGCAAAATTCTGGACGAGTTGAACGACCGGTCGCGGGAAGTGTTTCGCCTGATCGTCGAAAGCTATCTGGAAAGCGGCGAGCCTGTCGGCAGCCGCACCCTCAGCCGGTCGCTCAGTGAAAAAGTCAGCGCGGCAACGGTTCGCAATGTCATGCAGGATCTCGAGTTTCTGGGCCTTTTGGGCAGTCCGCATGTCAGCGCCGGCCGGGTGCCCACACAGGTTGGGCTGCGCATGTTCGTCGACGGCCTGCTGGAAGTTGGCGACCTGGGCGAGGACGACCGCAAGAAGCTGGATGAGACGCTGGGCAGCAATTCCGGTGATGTCAGCGGTATGCTGGATCGCGTCGGGGCCGCCTTGTCGAACGTCACGCATGGCGCGTCGCTGGTGCTGACACCCAAGCACGAATCCGAAATCAAGCATATCGAGTTCGTTTCCCTGGGCCATGACCGGGCCCTGGTGGTATTGGTTTTCGCAGATGGCCATGTGGAGAACCGGCTGTTCACGCCACCACCGGGTCAGACGCCCAGTTCGATGCGTGAGGCGGCCAATTTCCTGAACGCCCTGATCGAGGGCCGGAAACTGTCCGATGTGCGCCGGATGATCCAGACCGAGATTGCGGCGCGCAGGCAAGAGATCGACGTGCTGGCCCGCGAGCTTGTGGAAAGCGGCCTTGCGGCCTGGGAGGGCGAGGCGTCGGACTCGGCGCGTCTGATCGTGCGTGGTCGGGCGAATCTGCTGGGCGACACCGGTCAGGAAGAGGAGCTGGAGCGAATCCGGGTCCTGTTTGACGATCTGGAACGCAAGCGTGACATAGCCGAATTCCTCGAATTGACCGAGGAAGGCGAAGGCGTGCGCATTTTTATCGGCTCGGAGAACAAACTTTTCTCACTTTCGGGTTCCTCTTTGGTGGTGTCTCCTTATATGAACGCTGATCGAAAGATAATCGGCGCCGTTGGCGTGATCGGGCCGACCCGTCTGAACTATGGGCGGATCGTGCCGATCGTGGACTATACGGCGCAACTGGTTGGGAAACTGATTTCCGATCGGAGCTAGAGGGTAAAAGATGGCAGAGCCGAAGAACGAAGACTTTCTGGACGACATTGCAACTGCCGAGGCGGAAGAACTGGCCGAGGAGATGGCCGAGATCAGCGAAGAAGCGCTGGAACTGGATGCCCTGAAGGCCGAGCGCGACGAGTTGCGCGACAAGTTCATGCGCGCCCTGGCGGATGCGGAAAACGCACGCAAGCGTGGCGACAGGGCCCGCCGTGAGGCCGAACAGTATGGTGGGTCCAAATTGGCGCGCGACATGCTGCCGGTCTACGACAACATGAAACGAGCGCTCGAGGCGGCTACGGACGAGCAGAAAGAGGTCGCAGCCGGCCTGATCGAAGGTGTCGAGCTGACCATGCGCGTGTTGAAGGACGTATTCCAGAAACACGGGATCGAGGTGATCACACCCGAGGTTGGCGACAAGTTCGACCCGAATCTGCACGAAGCCATGTTCGAAGCCCCTGTGCCGGGCACCAAAGCGGGCGAGATCATCCAGGTCTCGGCCGAAGGGTTCATGCTGCATGACCGCCTGCTGCGTCCGGCGCAGGTGGGGGTCAGCTCGACCCCGGCCAGCTGACGGGCCAGTGCTTCACTGACAATTGAATGGGGCGGTCAGGATTTGGCCGCCTCTTTCAGTTTGTAGATCAGGTCCAGCGCTTCGCGCGGGGTCAACTCGTCCGGCAGGATCTGGTCCAGCATGTCGGTGATTGGCGAGGCCTTCGCAACCGGTGGCGGCGGGGGCGGTGCTGCGGAAAACAGCGGCAGATCATCGATCAGCGCTTTTTGCTTGCCGCCCTCGCGCTCGGTCTTCTCCAACTGGTCCAGAACCACCCGTGCGCGCTCGACGACCGAAGCCGGCAAGCCCGCCAGTTGCGCGACCTGCACGCCATAAGACCGGTCGGCCGCGCCTTTGTGGACCTCGTGCAGGAAGATCACCTCGCCCTCCCATTCCTTGACCGCGACGGTGGCGTTTTCGACGCCCTCCAGCTTGCCGGCCAGCGCGGTCAGTTCGTGGTAATGGGTGGCGAACAGGGCGCGGCAGCGGTTGGCGGCGTGCAGATGTTCCAGCGTGGCCCAGGCGATGGACAGGCCGTCATAGGTGGCGGTGCCGCGTCCGATCTCATCGAGGATCACCAGCGCCCGGTCATCGGCCTGGTTGAGGATGGCCGCGGTTTCGACCATCTCGACCATGAAGGTCGACCGGCCCCGCGCCAGATCGTCGGAGGCGCCCACGCGGCTGAACAACTGGCTGACCAGTCCGATATGGGCGCGTTCGGCTGGAACGAAACTGCCCATTTGCGCCAGCAGCGCGATCAGCGCGTTCTGGCGCAGGAAGGTCGATTTACCCGCCATGTTCGGACCGGTCAGCAACCAGATGGCCGCTCCGTCCTCTGCGCTGAGGTCGCAGTCATTGGCGATGAAAGCATCACCGGATTGCTGGCGCAGCGCGTGTTCCACCACCGGGTGGCGGCCTGCGACGATGTCGAAGGCGCGCGAGCTGTCCACCTGCGGGCGGCACCAGTTCTCGCCTCGCGCCAGATCGGCCAGCGCGGTGGTCAGGTCCAACTCGGCCAGCCCGCGCGCGGCCTGGTTGATGCGGGCAGCTTGTGCCAGAATTTCGTCAGAAACCCTTTGATAGAGCCGCTTTTCGATCTCGAGCGCCAAATTGCCAGCGTTCAAGATGCGGGTTTCGATCTCGCTGAGCTCAACCGTGGTGAACCGCACCTGGTTGGCGGTGGTCTGGCGGTGGATATAGGTCTCGCTAAACGGCGGGTTCAGCATTTTTTCGGCATGGGTGGCCGTGGTTTCGATGAAATAGCCCAGCACGTTGTTGTGCTTGATCTTCAACGAGGCGATGCCGGTATGTTCCGCGTATTTCTGCTGAAACCCGGCAATGACCGAGCGGCCTTCGTCGCGCAGGGTGCGGGCCTCGTCCAGCTCGGCGTCGAAACCGGGGGCGATGAAGCCGCCATCGCGCGCCAGCAGTGGCGGGTCGGCGACCAGCGCCTGATCCAGCAGGTCGAGCAGATCGTCGAAGCCCACGAGGTTCTGCACCGCGGTCGCCAGCAGCACCGGCAGGTCCTGACCGGCGCAGATCTCGGCAATCGCCTGCGCCTGCGCCAGCCCGTTGCGGATGGCGGCTATGTCGCGCGGGCCACCGCGCTCCAGCGACAGGCGCGACAGGGCGCGGTCCAGATCGGGCGTCTTGCGCAAGGCTTCGCGCAGATCGGCGGCGATCAGGCTGTCCTGCGCGGCAAAATCGACCGCGTCCAGCCGCGCATGGATCACATCCAGGTTGCGCGAGGGGCTGGACAGCCGTTGTTCCAACAGGCGCGCGCCGCCCGGGGTCACGGTCCGATCCACCACCGACAGCAGCGATCCGGCCCGTCCGCCCGACAAAGATCGCGTAAGTTCAAGGTTGCGGCGGGTGGCCGCGTCGATCTGCACGACGCGATCCTCGGATTCTTTCATCGGCGTCTGCAGCAGCGGCAATTTGCCCTTCTGCGTGATTTCCAGATAGTCGATCAGCGCGCCCATGGCGGAAATCTCGGCCCGGCCGAAGCTGCCGAACGCATCCAGCGTGCCCACGTGAAACAACCCGCAGATGCGTTTTTCTGCCGCAGTGCTGTCGAAACTGGCCCGCCCGATGGGGGTGAGCGCGATGCCCAGGTCTTGGACCGTGTCGCGCAGATTGGCCTCGGATCCATCGGCCACGATCAGCTCGGACGGGGCCAGCCGGGCCAGCTCGGGGCTGAGGCGAACCGAGGTCAGCGGCATCACGTGAAACGCCCCGGTCGAGATGTCGGCCCAGGCCAGCGCGGCCTCGTCGCGCACCTCGGCATAGGCGGCCAGAAAGTTGTGGCGGCGGGCCTCCAGCAAGGCGTCCTCGGTCAGGGTGCCGGGGGTGACGAGGCGCACGACATCGCGCTTTACCACCGATTTAGAGCCTCTTTTTTTGGCCTCGGCCGGGCTTTCCATCTGCTCGCAGACGGCGACGCGAAAGCCCTTGCGGATCAGCGTCAGTAGATAGCCCTCGGCCGAATGCACCGGCACGCCGCACATGGGGATATCTTCGCCATTGTGCTTGCCGCGCTTGGTCAGGGCGATGTCCAGCGCCTCTGCGGCGTTCACGGCGTCTTCAAAGAACATCTCGTAGAAATCGCCCATGCGGTAAAACAGCAGGGCGTCTTTGTGGGCCTCTTTGATTTCCAGGTATTGCGCCATCATCGGCGTGACGTTGGACAAGGCTGCTCCCCTCTGGCGTATTCCGGCGCGACCTTACAAATCCCCCAACCGCGACGAAAGGTGAAATCGCATAGTCGTTGAGGCGCGCCCGCGCCTGCGGTATGAGGCGAAAAGCCCCGAAGTCATGGAACCGACCGTCAAAATGCCCAAAGCGAAGATCACCAAAGAAGAGGCGCTGGCCTTTCACCTGGAACCCACCCCCGGCAAGTGGGAGGTGCAGGCCACCGTTCCCATGACCACGCAGCGCGATCTGTCGCTGGCCTACAGCCCCGGTGTGGCGGTTCCGTGTGAAGCCATCGCCGAAAACCCCGAGACCGCCTATGACTATACCAACAAGGGCAACCTTGTGGCCGTGATCTCGAACGGGACGGCGGTTCTGGGGCTGGGCAACCTGGGCGCTCTGGGGTCCAAGCCGGTGATGGAGGGCAAATCGGTCCTGTTCAAGCGCTTCGCCGACGTGAACTCGATCGATATCGAACTGGACACCGAGGACCCCGACGAATTCTGTCGCGCGGTCAAGCTGATGGGGCCGACCTTCGGCGGCATAAACCTGGAAGACATCAAGGCGCCCGAGTGCTTCATCATCGAACAGCGCCTGAAGGAAGAGATGGACATCCCCGTCTTTCACGACGACCAGCACGGCACGGCGGTGATCTGTGCGGCGGGGCTGATCAACGCGCTGCACATCTCGGGCAAGAAGATCGAGGATGTGAAGATCGTCCTCAACGGGGCCGGGGCGGCGGGGATCGCCTGTATCGAACTGCTCAAGTCGATGGGCGCCCGGCATGACAACTGCATCGTCTGCGACACCAAGGGCGTGATCTACCAGGGCCGGACCGAGGGGATGAACCAGTGGAAATCGGCGCATGCGATTTCGACCGAGCTGCGCACGCTGGAAGAGGCCATGAAGGGCGCAGACGTGTTTCTGGGCGTATCCGTCAAAGGCGCGGTCACGCAGGAGATGGTCGCCAGCATGGCCGACAATCCGGTGATCTTCGCCATGGCCAACCCCGATCCGGAAATCACCCCGGAAGAGGCGCACGAGGTGCGCGTTGACGCGATCGTGGCCACCGGGCGCAGCGACTACCCCAACCAGGTCAACAACGTTCTGGGCTTTCCCTACCTGTTCCGCGGGGCGCTGGACATTCACGCCCGCGCCATCAATGACGAGATGAAGATCGCCTGCGCCCACGCGCTGGCGCGTCTGGCGCGCGAGGACGTGCCCGACGAGGTGGCGCTGGCTTATGGCAAATCGCTGACCTTCGGGCGCGACTACATCATTCCCACGCCGTTTGATCCGCGCCTGATCTATCGCATTCCGCCGGCCGTCGCGAAGGCGGGGATGGACACCGGCGCGGCCCGGCGGCCGATCATCGACATGGAGGCTTATGAGCTGAGCCTCAAGTCGCGTATGGACCCGACCGCCAGCATTCTGCGTGGCCTGAACGCCCGGGCCCGCGCGGCGCAAAGCCGGATGATCTTTGCCGAGGGCGACGATCCGCGGGTTCTGCGCGCGGCGGTGATGTATCAGCGGTCGGGCTTCGGCAAGGCGCTGCTCGTGGGCCGGCCCGACGACGTGAAGACCAAGCTGGAAGCCGCCGGTCTGGGCGACGCGGTGCGCGAATTGGAAGTGGTCAACGCCGCCAACACCACGCATCTCGATGCCTACAAGGACTTTCTGTATCAGCGACTGCAACGCAAAGGCTTTGATCGCAAGGACATCCACCGCCTGGCCGCGCGCGACCGGCATGTGTTCTCGGCCCTGATGCTGGCGCATGGGCACGGCGACGGTCTGGTGACCGGGGCCACCCGCAAATCGGCGCATGTGCTGGACCGCATCAGCCATGTGTTCGACGCCGACGCCGCCCATGGCGCCGCCGGGATCACCGCGCTGCTACACAAGGGCCGGATTGTGCTGATCGGCGACACGCTGGTGCATGAATGGCCCGACGAGAACGATCTGGCGACGATTGCCGAACGCGCCGCCACGGTTGCCCGCCACATGGGGCTGGAGCCTCGGGTGGCCTTCGTCAGCTTCTCGACCTTCGGCTATCCGGTCTCCGAGCGGACCGAAAAGCTGTACAAAGCCCCGCAAGTGCTGGAGGCGCGCGGCGTCGATTTCGAATACGAAGGCGAAATGACCGTCGACGTGGCGCTGAATGCCCACCAGCAAGAGGCCTATCCCTTCTGCCGCCTGACCGGGCCGGCCAACATCCTGATCGTGCCCGCGCGGCACTCGGCCTCGATTTCCACCAAGCTGATGCAGGAGATGGCCGGAGCCACGGTGATCGGCCCGATCCTGACCGGCATCGACAAGCCGATCCAGATCTGTTCGACCGGCTCGACCGCGAATGACATCCTGAACATGGCCATCCTGGCCTCGTGCGACATGGCGTGATCCGATGGCAATCTGGAACCTGGGCTCGATCAATGCCGACATGGTCTATGCGCTGCCGCACCTGCCGGCGCCGGGTGAAACCCTTGCGGCCAGCGGTTTGCAGCGGTTTCTGGGCGGCAAGGGCGCGAACATGTCGGTTGCGGCGGCACGGGCCGGGGCGCATGTGCGCCACATCGGCGCCGTGGGGGCCGACGGGCTGTGGGCGCGCGACCGGTTGACCGAATACGGGGTCGACACGCGGCACATCGCGCAGGTCGATCAGCCCACGGGCCATGCGATCATCGCCGTGGATGCGCAGGGCGAAAACCTGATCATCCTGTACCCCGGCGCCAACCATGCGATCGGAGCCGGTCAGGTTTCCGCCGCGCTGGCAGACTCTGACACGGGCGGTCTTCTGGTGTTCCAGAACGAGACCACCGCACAGGTCGAGGCCGCGAAGCTGGGCCGCGAGCGGGGTCTGACGGTGTGCTGTGCCGCAGCCCCCTTCAGCGCAACGGCGGTGCAGGCGGTGCTGCCCTATCTGGATTTCCTGATCCTGAACGAGGTCGAGGCCGCCCAGCTGCAACAGGCCACAGGGATGGCTCCGGCCGATCTGCCGGTCGAGCATGTGATCGTCACGCTGGGGTCAAAAGGCGCCCGCTATCATCAACGCGGGCAGGCGGCGGCAGAGTTTCCTGCCCACAAGGTCAAGGCCGTGGACACGACCGGGGCCGGGGACACCTTTACCGGATATGTTCTGGCGGGAATGGACCGGGGGATGCCGATGGCGCAGGCCATCACCCAAGCCAACCGGGCCGCTGCCCTGATGGTGATGCGGCCTGGTACGGCGGACGTCATTCCCGATCTGAAAGAGGTGCGCGAGGCCGCGCTGGATTAAGATCCGGCAAACGGCGCGGCGTTGCCCCACAATTGCCGGACCCGTGCATCGCGGCCGCAGGCCTTGCGATAGGCCTTGTAGGCATTCAGCTGGCGTTTCGGCCCGAACCGGGTGAACACCAGCTTTTTGCCCTTGTAGTAATCCTGATGATAGGCCTCGGCCGGATAGAACGCCCCAAGCGACAGGACCGGAGTCACGATGGCCTGACCGAGCGCACGCTGTGCTTCGGCCTTGCTGCGTTCAGTCAAAGCTTTTTCGCCTGTGTCAGAGACGAAAATCGCGGTGCGATAGCTGTCGCCCCGGTCACAGAACTGTCCACCGGCATCGGTGGGATCGACCGAGCGGAAAAACAGGTTCAGCAGGGTTTCACGGGAAACGCGGGCCGGATCGAAGGTGATCTGCACCGCCTCGTAATGGCCGGTGCCGCCGCTCGTGACCTGGCTGTAGGTGGGGTTCGGAGTCGTGCCGCCGGTGTAACCCGAAACCGCCTCGATCACGCCGGGCACGGATTCGAAATCGGCCTCGACGCACCAGAAACAGCCGCCCGCCACGGTCAGCGTCTCGGTTCCGGCCGCCGGGGAAGGCTGAGCGCGCAGGATCAGCGCCAGCGCAATCAGCGCAAACAGAAGGGTCAGCTTGATCTGGTCGAGGCAACGGGTCATGGCGGATCTCCTTTCCGCCTCAGGCTGCCGCGCAACGGGGCGGCTGACAATCGGCTGAAACCGTTTGTCACGCGGTGGTGAGACGAGTTTATCGCCTAGCCCAGCAACTGCCCCAGCTTCATCGCGACGCCCATGTCGCCCGAGATCTTGAGCTTGCCCATCATCACCCCGGTCATCGGGTTCAGCTTGCCGGTCAGCAGTTTGCCCAGGTTTTCGCGCGAGATGCGGATGGTGCAATCGGTTTCGCGGTCCTGGGTTGTGGCCGTGTTGTCGGCCAGAACGATCACGCCATCGGCGCCGCAATCGAATTTCAACGAGCCGTCAAAGCGTTTGTCGGCCAGCCCTTTCTGGATTCCCTCGGCGATCTCCTGCAGCATCCCTGCCTCCCTTTTTCGCACTTGCCTTCGGGGTGACAGAGGGCAGGGTCCGGGGCAAGCGTGACCTTACGTGTTCAGCCCAGGGCCTGCTGCGTGCGCGGGCAGGGCTGCCCCCCATAGAACGCATCCAGAACCGCCTGGAATTCGGAGGGCGCATCGGGCACGGCGGAAAACAGGGTCATGGATGATCGCAGCTTCTTGGCATCCACCTTGCCGAGAATCTCGGCCGGGTCCTTGCCCGCATGGGTCAGCATCAGCTGGGCCACCTCGGTCAGGCGGCGGCGCAGTTCGGGGTGGGCAAGATAGGCCGCAGCCTCGTCCAGATCCTCGATCCCGTAGAGCTGCGCCATATGCGACTGGCCCAGCTCGGCCAGTTGCGGAAAGACGAACCACATCCAATGGCTGGTCTTCTGCCCCTGTTCCAGTTCACGCAGGACATCGGACCAGACCGTGTCCTGCGCTTCGATGAACATTTCCAGTTCGTCGTCTATGCCGTCATCCTCGGTCACTTGGACAACCGCTTGTCGCGTGCCGCCAGCAGTTTCAGTCGCAGCGCGTTCAACTGGATGAAGCCTGCGGCGTCTTTCTGGTCATAGGCGCCGGCGTCTTCCTCAAAAGTCACATGCGCCTCGGAATACAGCGAGTGATCCGACCAGCGGCCGACGGTCGAGGCCAGACCCTTGTACAGCTTCACGCGGACGGTGCCGGTGACATGTTCCTGGCTCTTGTCGATGGCGGCCTGCAGCATCTCGCGCTCGGGGCTGTACCAGAAGCCGTTGTAGATCAGCTCGGCATATTGCGGCATCAGTTGGTCCTTCAGGTGCATCGCGCCGCGGTCCATGGTGATGGATTCGATGCCGCGATGCGCCTCCAGCAGGATGGTGCCGCCCGGTGTCTCATAGATGCCGCGCGATTTCATGCCTACGAACCGGCCCTCGACCAGATCCAGACGGCCGATGCCGTGCTTGCCGCCGTATTCGTTCAGCTTGGTCAGGATGGTGGCGGGGCTCATCGCCTCGCCATTGATGCTGACCGGGTCGCCTTTTTCGAAGCCGATCTCGATATATTCGGGCTCGTTCGGGGCGTCCTCGGGGTGGACGGTGCGCTGATAGACATAGTCGGGCGCCTGAACGGCGGGATCTTCCAGAACCTTGCCCTCGGACGAGGTGTGCAGCAGGTTCGCATCGACCGAGAAGGGTGCCTCGCCGCGCTTGTCCTTGGCGATCGGGATCTGGTGCGCCTCTGCAAATTCCAGCAGCTTGGTGCGGCTGGTCAGGTCCCACTCGCGCCAAGGCGCGATCACTTTGATGTCGGGGTTCAGCGCATAGGCCGCCAGTTCGAACCGCACCTGGTCATTGCCTTTGCCGGTGGCGCCATGCGCCACCGCGTCAGCGCCGGTTTCCTTGGCGATCTCGATCAGGCGCTTCGAGATCAGCGGACGCGCGATCGAGGTACCCAGCAGGTACAGCCCTTCGTACTGCGCATTGGCGCGGAACATCGGGAAGACGAAATCGCGGACGAATTCCTCGCGGATGTCCTCGATATAGATGTTCTCGGGCTTGATCCCCAGCAGCTCGGCCTTCTGTCGGGCGGGCTCAAGCTCTTCGCCCTGACCCAGATCAGCGGTGAAGGTCACCACCTCGCAGCCATACTCGGTCTGCAGCCATTTCAGGATGATCGAGGTATCAAGGCCACCGGAATAGGCCAGAACAACTTTCTTGGGCGCGGACATCTGACTTCCCCTTATGCGTAAGACGATTGGCCCCTAGCGGGTTTTCGACGTGGGGGCAAGAAGCTGTGGATTGACCGGGCGGCGGAATTGCAGTCAAACGGTATCAACCATGGATTGATTAAGGAAATTTCGGAATGCTCGGATGGAATATTTTTGCCCACTCGCTTCGGATGGTTTTTTGCAATCTCAAGCAGGTGGCGCAAATCGTTATCGGTCCGGCCGTAATCGGAACGGTTGCAATCATCGGCCTGTTCATGGTGTCCGGAATTCCACTCGAGGCATTTGATGACAACCCGAACGGGCTACCGCCGGGGGTGAATCCGGGGGCCCTTATTCTGTTCGCGTTTCTCGTGTTCGTCGTGATGGTCCTCATCATGGGCTGGATCGCGGTGGCCTGGCACAGATACATTCTTCTGGAAGAGTATCCTTCCGGCGTGCTGCCCACCTTTCGGTTCGATCGCATTCTGGCCTATTTCGGACGCGGGCTGATGCTGGGGATCCTGATGGCAATTGCGTTTCTGCCGATGGGGATCCTGACAGGCATGCTGGGCGAAGGACTGATCGCCGTTTCGATCATCCTGACCATCGGCTACATGGTTTTCCTGGCTATTTGCTTCTATCGGCTGTCCATCATCCTGCCGGCTGCGGCAATCGGCCAGCCGATCACGCTGACCGAGGCTTGGAACAACACTCCGGGCACCGCAGGAACAATCGTCGTTCTTATCGTGGTCTCGTTCCTGTTTCAGTTCCTTGTTCAGCTGGCGATCGGAGTTTTGTCGATCATTCCGGTACTGGGTGTATTGATCGCCCTGTTTTTCGGGATCCTGATCCTGCCGATGATCAACGTCAGCATCCTGACCACGATGTACGGCGTGTTCATCGAAAAGCGCGAACTGGGCTGATCGCCCGTACACCGATGTATTCCTTGCCCTTGTCGGCCTGATGGGGCAGGGAATGCGGCATGAGTGATTTCATGACCCGCGCCCGCGCCGCCGAACAGGCGATGCGCACCGTGTTTCCTGCAACACCGTTGCAGCGCAATGCCCATCTGTCCGAGAAACATGAAGCCGACATCTGGCTGAAACGCGAAGACCTCAGCCCGGTGCGATCCTACAAGATCCGCGGCGCGTTCAACGCCATGCGCAAGCAGCAGGGACAGGACCTGTTCGTCTGCGCCAGCGCTGGCAACCACGCGCAGGGCGTGGCCTTTATGTGCAAGCACATGGGGGTCAAAGGCGTGATCTTCATGCCGGTGACGACACCTCAGCAAAAGATCCAGAAGACCCGAATCTTTGGTGGCGACAACGTCGAGATCCACCTGACTGGCGACTATTTCGACCACACGCTTGCCGCGGCTCAGGACTGGTGCGCGCAGCAGGGCGGGTATTTCCTGTCGCCCTTCGACGATGACGACGTGATCGAGGGGCAGGCCTCATTGGCCGTCGAAATCGAGGAACAGCTGGGCCGCCTTCCCGATCACGTGGTGCTGCCGGTGGGTGGTGGCGGCATGTCCTCGGGTGTGGCGACATGGTTCGGCGACCGCACCCATTGCCTGTTCGTCGAGCCCGCGGGCGGGGCCTGTCTGCGCGCGGCGCTGGCGGCGGGCCATCCGGTGGCGCTGGACAAGGTGGACAATTTCGTCGACGGCGCGGCGGTGGGCCGGATCGGAGACAAGCCGTTCCAGCTGTTGCGTGACCGGCACCTGTCGGACGTGATCGTTCTGTCCGAGGACCGCATTTGCACCACCATGATCGAGATGCTGAACGTAGAAGGCATCGTGCTGGAACCCGCCGGCGCTCTGGCGATCGAGGCGGTGGGCGACGTCCAAAGCTTTGTGCGCGGCAAGACGGTCGTCTGCGTCACCTCGGGCGGGAATTTCGATTTCGAGCGTCTTCCCGAGGTCAAAGAGCGCGCGCAGCGCTACTCGGGCGTCAAGAAGTACTTCATCCTGCGCCTGCCGCAGCGGCCCGGAGCGCTGAAG
Source organism: Ruegeria sp. CI5 (assembly GCF_056536885.1). Classification (NCBI taxonomy): domain Bacteria; kingdom Pseudomonadati; phylum Pseudomonadota; class Alphaproteobacteria; order Rhodobacterales; family Roseobacteraceae; genus Ruegeria; species Ruegeria sp. CI5. The sequence goes on along the minus strand of NZ_JBQFQN010000006.1, from coordinate 108,925 downwards.
GAATTTCTGAACATCCTCGGCCCCGAAGATGACATCGCCCGGTTTGAATACATGAAGAAATCGGCGCGCAATTTCGGTTCGGTCCTGATCGGGATCGAGACCAGCAAGCCGGACAATTTCCTGCGCCTGTTTGCGCATCTCGACGATGCCGGGTTCGTCTATACCGACATCACCGAGGACGAGACGCTGGCGCAGTTCGTGATCTGACCGATTACAGGATGTCCTTTAAGCCGGACATGAATTCCGCGCGCGAGCGGTCAAAAGCCGCGATGACCGCGTCCAGATCGACTTCCGCCCCATGGCCCGCAGCAGCGCGCCGTTCGCCATCCTGACAGAGTTTGGACAGGCTCTCAAAACCAAGGCTCAATGCACTGCCCTTGAGGAAATGCAGGTTCTGCTCAAGCGCGGATCGGTCGGTGTCCGACGTCAAGCGGCCCATGACCTCACCGACTTCATCCAGAAAAATCCGGACGACCTCGTCGAACTCCTCGGACCCGACTTCATCACGCAGCTGGCGCACCCTTGGCCAGTGTATCATCACCGTCCTCCACCTTGACCGAAACCGTCTCTGAATACCGGTCCGGGGTAAAATCCGGGTTAAGCCGCTGCGGTGAACAGCTTTCATCGGTTGTTAAGCCGTGCGCCATAGCTTTGCCGCACCCCCGTAGGAAAATGCGCAGAGGTTTCGCGTGCGAGTGTCCAGCCAAATTGAGGCCAAGGCTGACCTGGATTTTGGAGCCATCCGGACTGTGCTGGTGGTCGATGACAGCCGCCTGCAACGCCGTATTCTGGTGGCGTCGCTGAAGAAATGGGGATTCACGGTTGTCGAGGCCGACAGCGGTGAAGAAGCGATCGAGATCTGCAAGAAGGGCCTGCCCGATCTGGTGCTCAGTGACTGGGTGATGCCGGGCATGGGCGGGCTGGAATTCTGCCGCGCGTTCCGCGCGTTGGAGAACGACCAGTACACCTATTTCATCCTTCTGACCTCAAAAAGTGAGAAGCAGGAAGTCGCGCGCGGTCTGGATGCCGGTGCGGATGATTTCCTGATCAAACCGCTTGAAGCAGACGAGTTGCGGGCCCGCATTTCGGCAGGGGCCCGCATTCTTGATATGCAGCGCGAACTTTCGGACAAGAACCGGTTGATCGAAACCGCTTTGGCCGAACTGCGCCTTGCTCATGACGCCATCGACAAGGATCTGATCCAGGCGCGCAAGATTCAGGAATCACTGGTGCCGGAACTCTATCGGGAATTTGGTAGGTCCCGGGTCAGCCTGCTGCTCAAACCCTGCGGTCACATCGGAGGTGACCTGGTGGGGATGTTTTCGCCGGGCGCGAACCGGATCGGGTTCTACAGCATCGACGTCTCCGGCCACGGTATCACGTCAGCAATGATGACAGCGCGGTTGGGCGGGTATCTGACCAGCCAGCATTTCGATCAGAACGTCGCAATGGAGAAGCGGTTCAACAAGTTCTACGCCTTGCTGCCACCCGAGCAGGTAGCCGCCATCCTGAATGCCCGCCTGATGGCCGACACGGGGATCGAGGAATATTTCACCATGGTCTACGCCATCGTGGATCTGCGGAACGGCCACCTGAGAATGGTTCAGGCTGGGCACCCCCATCCACTGCTGTTGCGCCGGACCGGCCGGGCGGAGTTCCTTGGGGATGGCGGCCTGCCCATCGGATTGCTGCCCGATGTGGCGTTCCAGCAGACCGAAACCTATCTGCAGCGCGGTGACAAGCTGCTGTTGTACTCGGACGGCTTCACTGAATGTCGTGTCAAAAACGGTGATCTGCTGGATGAGGATGGGCTACAACGGATGGCGCTGGAATGTCTTGGAGCAAACAGCGGGCCTGAGTTTCTGGACGACATGTTCTGGCGATTGACTCAAGGCATGCCGCCGGGCACCGGGATGGAGGATGACGTATCAGCCGTGTTTTTCGAGTACAACGGAAACTAAAGCCCGGATAGATGCAGCCGCGCGAAGTGCCGGTCGCCTGCATTGCCCAACATGTGAACCGCATCGCCGGTATTCATCCAAACCGCCTCGTGAAAGGGCTCGGTCGGTGGTCCTTTGCGTTGAACCGGGCGGGCTCGGTAGATGAGGCAGACCTTCTCGGCCCACAAATCATATTCGGGCATGTAGGTGAATCGCCGGAACGCGCCAACCCGCCGCGGGTCCGCGATCGACCAACCGGTTTCTTCGAACACCTCGCGATGCAGGGCGACAATCGGCGACTCGCCGGCGTCGATCCCGCCACCGGGCAGCTGCAAGTCGGGTCCGGGTTCGGTCTGGCAGGTCAGCAGCAGGCTGGCCCCGCGCGGCAGCAGCGCATAGACGCCGACCCGGCGCGTGTATTTCCGCCCCGGTTCCGGGGTTTCGCCGAACCGTCTGATCATGTTAAGGACCCTTCCAACCCCGAATGTACGACCTATATGGTGGCGATATGCCAACTTGCGGCGCTTAAGGAAACCCCATGTCTCTTGGAACGAAAATCGCGTGGGACGATACCGTCCTGCCCTTTCAACTTGATGTATCGGATATGCGTGGCCGCGTGGCCCGGCTGGACGGGGTGCTGGACGGCATCCTGAAGCAGCACAACTACCCCGCGCAGGTCGAGGCGCTGGTGGCCGAGATGGCCTTGCTGACCGCGCTGATCGGCCAGACCGTCGCGCTGCGCTGGAAGCTGTCGCTGCAGGTTCAGTCCAAGGGGCCCGTGCGGATGATCGCCACTGACTATTACGCCCCGCGCGAAGAGGGTCAGCCCGCCCAGATCAGGGCCTATGCCAGCTTTGACCGCGACCGTCTGACCGAAGGTGCTCCCTTTGATCAGGTGGGCGAGGGATACTTTGCGATCCTGATCGACCAGGGCAAGGGGACGCAACCCTATCAGGGGATCACGCCGCTGGCCGGAGGATCGCTCAGCGCCTGCGCCGAGGCGTATTTCGCGCAGTCCGAACAGCTGCCGACCCGCTTCTCGCTCAGCTTTGGCCGGTCGACCGAGCCGGGTGTGGGCGAACGCTGGCGCGCCGGCGGCATCATGCTGCAGCACATGCCAAAGGCGTCTCCGTTTGTCGCCAGCGGCGAGGGTACGGGCGAAGTTCTGACAGCCGCCGATCTGGTCGATGGTCAGGAAGAAGAGAACTGGGGCCGGGTCAACATACTGCTGGACACGGTCGAGGATCTGGAAATGATCGGACCATCCGTGGCGCCGACCGATCTGCTGGTGCGCCTGTTCCACGAGGAACAGCCCCGCGTGTACGAGGCCCAGTCGGTGCAGTTCGGCTGCACCTGCTCCGAGGACCGCGTGCGTCAAAGCCTGTCGATCTACTCGGCCCAGGACATCGAGAAGATGACCACGGATGAAGGCACCGTGACCGCCGACTGCCAGTTCTGCGGCGCGCATTACGTGCTGGATCCGAAATCCGTCGGGTTCGAGGCAGAAGATCCGGATGCCGGCTGACCTGATCCCGCGTCTGAGCGCGGCGCTGGCCCGTCCCGGTGACGGGTCCAGCGACTTCGACCTCAATCCCGGGACGGTTCTGCCTGCGAGGCGCAAGCTGCGCCCCGCAGGTGTTCTGATCGCCGTGGACCTGGCCCGCGACGATCCGCGCCTGATCCTGACCAAGCGGTCTTCGGCCCTGAAACACCATCCGGGGCAGATCGCCTTTCCGGGTGGCAAGCAGGATGACACCGATGCGGATGTGACCGCAACCGCCGTGCGCGAGGCGCAGGAGGAGATCGGCCTGCCGCCGGACCTGCCACGCATTCTGGGTACCTTGCCGGTGCATGAAACCGTCACGTCATTCGCCGTGACACCGGTGGTGGCGGTTCTGGAGCGCGGCTTTGACCCGGTGGCCGAACCGGGTGAGGTGGACGAGGTGTTTTCGGTTCCGCTTGCGCATGTGCTGAACCCTGCGAATTATGTGGTTGAATCGCGCATCTGGCGCGGAACACGGCGGTATTACTTCGCGGTGCCCTTTGGCCCCTACTACATCTGGGGCGCCACGGCCCGCATGTTGCGCGGGTTGGCGGCACGGATGAACGAATGATGCGGATCACCGAAGACTGGATCACGAACCCGGCCACGCAGAACGTGTGTGCGGCGCTGACCGAGGGCGGCGCGCTGGCGCTGTTCGTTGGGGGTTGCGTCCGCAATGCGCTGCTGGGGGCCCCGGTCTCGGATCTCGACATCGCCACCGATGCCCGCCCGCAACAGGTGATGGACCTGGCTGAACGGGCTGGGCTGAAGGCGATTCCGACGGGGATTGATCATGGCACCGTGACCGTGGTCAGCGACGGCAAACCACATGAGATCACAACCTTTCGCCGCGACGTCGAAACCGACGGGCGGCGCGCGGTCGTGGCCTTTTCGGACCAGGTGGAAGAGGACGCCGCCCGCCGCGATTTTACGATGAACGCGCTCTATTCCCGCCCCGACGGCACCATTCTGGATCCGCTGGGCGGCCTGCCCGACCTGCAGGCGCGGCGCGTGCGGTTCATCGGTGCGGCCCAAGATCGCATCCGCGAGGACTATCTGCGCTCGTTGCGGTATTTCCGGTTTCACGCCTGGTATGGCGATGCGCAGGCCGGGATGGACCCGGATGCTCTGGCGGCGATTGCGGCCGATCTGGATGGGCTCGACCGGCTGTCGCGCGAACGGGTCGGGGCCGAGATGCTGAAACTGCTGGCCGCGCCCGATCCGGCCCCATCAGTGGCGGCCATGCGCAGCATCGGCGTTCTGGCGCATCTGCTGCCCGGCGCCGACGATCGGGCGCTGCCGATCCTGATCCATCTTGAATCACAGGCCGGGCTTGCCCCCGACGCGCTGCGCCGTCTGGCAGCCATCGCTGCGCCCGAGGTTGCTGGGACTCTGCGCCTCAGCAAGGCGCAACTGGCCCGCCTGACCCGGATCCGGGACGGCGCGCAATGCGGTGCCGGGGCGGCCGAATTGGGGTATCGGCTGGGCCAGCCAGACGGACAGGACGCGGCCCTTCTGCGCTGCGCCTTTCTGGAACAGCCCTGGACGGCTGAGACGGGCGCGGCCGTTGAAAAAGGGGCCGCAGAGACATTCCCGGTCAGGGCCGCCGATCTGCTCGGGCGCTACTCCGGCCCTGCGCTGGGCGCGAAACTGGCCGAACTGGAGAGCCGCTGGATCGCCTCGGAATTCACGCTGGACCGGGACGCGCTGCTGCAATATTGACGGGAAGTCTCAAAAGGGGATGACAAGCCCGCAGGTGTTCGGCTAGGTTGCGCCTGTCACATGGATGGAGGACTGCGAATGTATTACGGGATCTGGTTCGGCTAAAGCCAGAACACCTGACCCGTACGGGTGGTGTTTTGGCGCCATCTGCTTTCGCATTTTCAATTTTCCTGCTCAATCGGAGCACCTCCATGTTTCGCTATTTCGAAAACCTCGTAGACCCTTTTGTTGCATATGAAGAGGTGGACACGCCGCCGACGCGGCTGTGGCCTTTCATGCTGGATTATTCCCGCCCTTTTCGGCGCGTCTTCTTCTGGGCCGCGCTGATGTCGATCATCGTGGCCGCGGTCGAGATCGGGCTGATCTATTATATGGGCCGGGTCGTCGACCTGCTGGGCGGATCGCCGTCCGAAGTCTGGCAGGCCCAGGGGACCGAGCTGGTTCTGGTGGCGCTGTTCATCCTGTTCCTGCGCCCGATCCTGCATGTGCTGGACGTGCTGTTGCTGAACAACGCGATCCTGCCCAATTTCGGAACGCTGATCCGCTGGCGGGCGCACAAGCACGTTCTGCGCCAGTCGGTCGGTTGGTTCGAGAATGATTTTGCCGGGCGAATCGCCAACCGCATCATGCAGACCCCGCCCGCCGCGGGCGAGGTGGTGTTCCAGGTGTTCGATGCGATCTCGTTCTCGCTGGCCTATCTGATCGGCGCGGCGATCCTGCTGATGGCTGCCGATCCGCGCCTGCTGCTGCCGCTGCTGATCTGGTTCGCGCTCTATGCGCTGCTGGTGCGCTGGACGGTACAGAGGGTCGGGCCGGCGTCGCAGGCCGCGTCCGATGCGCGGTCCACGGTGACGGGTCGGGTGGTGGACAGCTATACCAACATCCACTCGGTGAAGATGTTCGCCCATGCTCAGCAGGAGCTCGACTATGCGCGTGAAGCGATCGAAGAGACCCGGCGCACCTTCCAGACCGAAATGCGTATCTTCACCATCATGGATGCCGTTCTGGTCGCGCTGAACGGCGTGCTGATCATTGGTGTGGTCGGCTGGGCCATTTACCTGTGGATGCAGGGCAGTGCCTCGGTCGGGGTGGTGGCGGCGGCCACCGCGCTGACGCTGCGGCTGAATGCCATGACCGGCTGGATCATGTGGGCGCTGACCAGCTTCTTCCGCCAACTGGGCGTCGTGGCCGAAGGGATGGAGACCATCGCCCAGCCCGTCGACCTGCTGGATGCGCCGGGCGCCAAGGCGCTGCAACTGACCGATGGCCGGATCGAGATCCGCGACCTGTCGCACCACTACGGCCGCGAGACCGGCGGGCTGGATCATGTCAATCTGACCATCCAGCCGGGCGAGAAGGTCGGGCTGATCGGGCGCTCGGGGGCCGGGAAGTCGACCTTGGTCAAGCTGCTTTTGCGGTTCTACGACGTGGAAAGCGGTGCGATCCTGATCGACGGGCAGGACATCCGCACCGTCACCCAGGACAGCCTGCGCCGCAATATCGGCATGGTTCAGCAGGACAGCGCGCTGCTGCACCGCTCGGTGCGCGACAACATCCTGTATGGCCGCCCCGATGCCACCGAAGACCAGATGATCGCCGCCGCCAAACAGGCCGAGGCGCATGACTTCATCCTCGACCTGCAGGACCCGCAGGGCCGCACCGGCTATGACGCCCATGTGGGCGAGCGCGGCGTCAAGCTGAGCGGCGGGCAGCGGCAGCGGGTGACGCTGGCGCGGGTGATCCTGAAGGACGCGCCGATCTTGTTGTTGGACGAGGCCACATCCGCCCTAGATTCCGAGGTCGAAGCCGCTATCCAGGAGACGCTATACGGTATGATGCAGGGCAAGACCGTGATCGCCATCGCGCACCGGCTCAGCACCATCGCCCAGATGGACCGCATCCTGGTGATGGACGGAGGCCGGATCGTCGAGGAAGGCACCCATGCCGATCTTTTGGAGCAGGGCGGTCTTTACGCCCAGTTCTGGGCGCGCCAATCTGGCGGCTTCATGAACCCCGAGGCCGCGGACGAGGCAGCAGAATGACGGTCGCAGACCTGATCAAACCGTTTGAACCCACCCAGACGCCCCCGCCGCAAAGGCTGGGGGCGTTCATTCGCTGGTGCCTGACAGGGGCCTGGCCCATGTTGTTCGCCGCTGCGCTGTTTTCGGCCCTGGCAGGCGCGATGGAGGCCGGAACCGCCTGGATTCTGGGCTGGGTGATCGACATCGCGACCGCCAGCGGCCCCGAGAACTTTCTGACACCGAGAAACCTGTGGATGATCCTGGGCGCCGTGGCGTTCTTCATGCTGATCCGGCCGCTCCTGTTCGGGCTATCCTCGGTGTCGAACAACTATATCGTCATGCCCAACATCCCGCCGCTGGTGCTGGCCAAGCTGAACCGCTGGACGCTGGGCCAGTCCGTCACCTATTTCGACGACGATTTTGCCGGCCGCATCGCCCAGAAACAGATGCAGACGGCCAATGCCCTGACCTCGGTCGTATCGGAAACCATCAGCGCCATCGTCTTTGCCTTGGCGTCGCTCGTGGGATCTTTGCTTTTGTTAGGGTCTATTCATCCCCTGGTCATGCTGCCCTTCGTGGCCTGGCTGGCAGTGTATTTCCTGCTGGTGCGCTGGTACCTGCCACGGATCCGCACGCGCTCGGCCGCGCGCGCCGGGGCACGGGCGATGGTGTCGGGACAAGTGGTGGACACGATCACCAACATCAAGACGGTCAAGCTGTTTGCCCATTCCGAGTTCGAGGATCAGGCCGCCCGCGACTCGATGGTTGCGCTGCGCGACAAGTCGCTGGCTTTTGGCAAACTGTCGGCCAGTTTCCGGTTCATTTTGATGACCTTGGCGGGGCTTCTGCCGGTCCTGCTGTTGGGCGCGACGCTGTGGCTGTGGCAGGCCGGGTCGGCGACCACCGGGGATATCGTGGCGGCGGGCGCCATTTCGATCCGCATCGCGCAGATGACGGGCTGGGTCAGCTTCACCCTGATGGGGATCTACGCCCATGTGGGCGAGATCGAGAACGGCATGAAGACCCTGGCGCGGCCCGACCGGGTCGAGGATGCGCCGGACGCCACCGAGCTGACGGTGCCCGAGGGCCGGATCGAGTTTCGCGATGTCAGCTTTGCCTATGGTCGCGACGTGGGCGGGGTCTCGGACCTGACGCTGACGGTGCAGCCGGGGGAGAAACTGGGAATCGTCGGTGCCTCGGGGGCGGGGAAGTCCACCCTGGTTTCGCTGCTTCTCAGGCTCTACGACAGGGAAAATGGGCAGATTCTGATCGACGGGCAGGACATTGCCCGCGTCACGCAGGACAGCCTGCGCCGCCAGATCGGCATGGTCACGCAGGAAACCGCGATGTTCAACCGCTCGGCCCGCGACAACATCTTGTACGGCCGGCCCGATGCTAACGAAGACCAGATGAATGCCGCCGCCAAAAAGGCCGAGGCGCATGATTTCATCCTCGATCTGCAGGACGGCCAAGGGCGCAAGGGCTATGACGCCCATCTGGGCGAGCGCGGCGTCAAACTGAGCGGCGGCCAGCGTCAGCGCATCGCGCTGGCCCGCGCGATCCTGAAGGACGCGCCGATCCTCGTGCTGGACGAGGCGACCTCGGCGCTGGATTCCGAGGTCGAGGCCGCGATCCAGACCGCGCTGCACCGGGTGATGGAGGGCAAGACCGTTCTGGCCATCGCCCACCGCCTGTCCACGCTCAGCGAGATGGACCGGATCATCGTTCTGGATCACGGGCGCATCGTGGAAAGCGGGCCGCATGACACTCTGCTGGCGCAGGGCGGGTTGTATGCGCGGTTCTGGCACCGTCAATCGGGCGGGTTCATCCAGACCGAGGCCGCCGAATAAGGGTTTTGTTGGCGCATCAGCCCGGCTATCAGGCAGGCCATGACGCAGGAATACACCATTCTCCGCCTCGGGCATCAGGGCGACGGCATCGCCGAGGGCCCGGTCTATGCCCCCCGAACGCTGCCCGGCGAGCGGGTCAGCGGCGCGCTGGACGGCTCGGTGCTGAGCGATATCAAGGTGCTGACGCCATCGGACGATCGGGTCAAGCCGCCCTGCCGCCACTACAAAAGCTGCGGCGGCTGCCAGTTGCAGCATGCCTCGGACGCCTTCGTGGCCGAGTGGAAAGTCGAGGTGGTGCGTACCGCGCTGGCCGCTCAGGGGCTGCAGGCCGAGATGCGCCCAATCCTGACGTCGCCGCCGCGGTCGCGTCGCCGCGCCACCATCGCTGTGCGCCGCACAAAGAAGGGCGCGCTGGCGGGGTTCCACGGCCGCGCGTCGGACGTGATCACCGAGATCCCGGATTGCCAGCTGCTGGACCCGGCGCTGACCGCCGCCATCCCCGTGGCCAAGGCGCTGGCCGAACTGGGTGGCAGCCGCAAGGGCGTGTTGTCGGTCACCCTGACCCTGTCCGAACCCGGACTGGACGTGGCGGTGCAGGGCGGCAAGCCGCTGGATGGCCCGCTGGAACTGGCGCTTGCGCAGGCGACCGAGCAGCACGGGCTGGCGCGGCTGGCCTGGGATGGCGAGGTGATCGCCATGCGCAACCCACCCACACAGCGGTTCGGTCCGGCGACGGTGGTCCCGCCGCCGGGGGCCTTCCTTCAGGCCACGAAAGACGAAGAACAGGCTCTGACACAGGCGGTTTTGGAGATTATCGGCCCAGCCAAACGAGTGGTTGATCTGTTCGCGGGCTGCGGCACGTTCTCGTTGCCGCTGGCGCAACGGGCCGAGGTTCATGCCGTTGAAGGCGCGGCCGACATGACCCGCTCGCTGGATCAGGGCTGGCGCAAGTCCACGGGACTGAAACAGGTCACGACCGAGGCGCGCGACCTGTTCCGCCGCCCCTTGATGCCGGACGAGCTGTGCCGCTTTGACGCCGTGGTTCTGGACCCGCCACGCGCCGGCGCCGAGGCCCAGGTGGCCGAGCTGGCTCAGGCCCGCCGTCCGGTCATCGCCTATGTGTCCTGCAACCCTGTGACCTTTGCGCGGGATGCAAAAATCCTGGTTCAGGCGGGCTATGCCCTTGAATGGGTCCAAGTGGTTGACCAATTTCGATGGTCATCCCACAGCGAACTGGTGGGCAGCTTCAAACTGGCAAAGACCCCATGACCCAACAGGAGACCCTCCGCATGACGATCCGGCAACGCCTGCAGGCCTTTGTCGAAAACCCTCGGTTTGCGCAATTCATCACCGGCGTCATCCTGGTGAACGCGGTTCTGCTGGGCATGGAAACCTCGGACGGCCTGATGGCCAAATTCGGGCCGGCGATCGTGCTGCTCGACACCATCTGCCTGACCATCTTCGTGGCCGAGATCGCGATGAAACTGGTGGCCAACGGGCGCCGGTTCTTCCTCAATGGCTGGAACATTTTCGATTTCGTGATCGTCGGTATCGCCTTGGTGCCCGGCGGTGCGGGTCTTTCGGTGTTGCGTGCGCTGCGGATTCTGCGGGTGCTGCGGGTGATCTCGGTTGCGCCACGCCTGCGCCGGGTGGTCGAGGGGTTCATCTCGGCGTTGCCGGGTATGGCAAGCGTGTTCTTGTTGATGGCGATCCTGTTCTATATCGGCGCGGTGATCTCGACCAAACTGTTCTCGGACAGCTTTCCGGAGTGGTTCGGTGATCTGGGTCTGTCGGCCTATACCCTCTTCCAGATCATGACGCTGGAAAGCTGGTCGATGGGCATCGTCCGCCCGGTCATGGAGGTCTACCCCTACGCCTGGCTGTTCTTTGTGCCCTTCATCATGGTCACGACCTTTGCGGTCGTGAACCTGTTGGTCGGTCTGATCGTGAATTCGATGCAGGACGCCCACCATGCCGAGGATGAAGTCAAGACGGATGCCTATCGGGACGAGGTGCTGGACCGGCTTGAGTCGATCGAACGCCGCCTGACCGAGCATATGAACAGCAAAAAGTGATTTCCGTTTCTGCCGGATTTTGGCATTATGCGAAAAAACGAGCAGGCAGTGAAATCATGGATCGTCGAGCATTTGGATTGGGTGCACTGGCAACACTGAGCCTTTCGGCTTGTGGAAGTGCGGGGCCCCGGTTTCTGACCTACAACGGACCCGAGGTGACATCCATTGTGGTGAACAAGGGCGCGCGCAAGATGTACCTGCTGCATCACGAGCAGATCTTGCGCGAATATGATGTCGAGCTTGGGTTCGCTCCAAGCGGCACAAAGGTCAAGCGCGGCGACGGTCGCACACCCGAAGGCACCTACCTGATCGACCGCCGCAATCCTCGCAGCCGATATCACCTGTCGCTGGGGATTTCCTATCCCAACAGCCGGGATATCGCCAAGGCAAAGGCGATGGGCTTCGACCCGGGTGGAGACATTTTCATTCACGGCCAACCGAACCTGCGCAAGGAGTTCAAGCGCGCGAAGAAGACGCCGGATTGGACCGCTGGCTGCATCGCCGTCAAGAACGAAGAGATCGAAGAGATCTATGCGATGGTGAACGAAGGTACGTTGATCACCGTGCGTCCCTGATAGGCCGCCATTTCCCGAATCCGAACTGCAGATAGTCGCGCTGATAGGTTTCCTCGGCCAGCGCCTCGAGCTTGTCATCGTAGATCTGATCCAACGAATAGGGCTGGTCCGGCGCGGGCACGCCGGGCTTCGGCGGGGCATTGTGCCCCAGGCCGCGGGCCAGATCCGGTAGCGCGGTGGCCATCTCTTCCTCGCGCATTATGAGGTCGGGCAAGGCAAAGCCCGCAATCCCCTCCAGCATGCGGGCCTGCGTGCACCACAGCCCGTCGACCCGGATTGGGGTCTGGCCAGAAAGATTCAGCTGCAGAAACTCAAGAAACGCCGAAAACGCCTGATAGTGCTGCTCGAGCGAATAGTTTCCATCGCGCACCTGTCCCGGGATCGGCAACTTGAACCCGTTGCGCAGCCGGTTGCGGATTCCGGCATATGCGCCGGGCCCGGTGCCCAGGATCCGTTCGCAAAACACCGAATGTGCCCGCGCCAACGGGTGTCGCAGGACCGTGAATTTCCGGTGACCCGGATGCGCCTTCATCCAGCGGCGCACCTGTTTCTGGTTTCGGTCGGTGATCAGCTCGCCGCCATCCAGTTCGGACATCCATTGAACCACGATCTGTTCCGGTCCACCACGGATCGGCAGATACATCAGCGGCGTTTCCGCGGCCGCGATATGACGCGAAACGGCAGGCCCCCGTCGTGGTTCGAAGTTCGGCGTTCGGTGCAGGTTGAACCGGTCCAGCGCCGCAAGGGCCGCATCCATGGCTTCGGGATTGGTCACCTTTGACAAAGCCGGTTCCGGGTTCTGAGGTTTGAGATCCGGGGCCAGTTGATCCAGACGCGCCTCAACCCCCAGCCATGCCGCCAGTCCGTTCAGAACATCCAGTTGGGTCAGATCCTCGTAACCGATGTAAAATGCGGTCTGGCCAGTTTTTTGCAGCTGATTGACTAAACTCAGCTGAAACGCCTGCTGCTCATCCACGTAGTGCCGAAACTCGTCCCCATCAAACGCAACCTTGGTGGCGCGCCTGCGTTTCACGTTGGTCAGCATCCACTGTTGGGTCTCCCGCGCAATCTTGAGCGAGATGTAGCTGTCCAACGGGTTGCGGTTGAGAATGATCTTTGCGCAGCGCGGATCGTTCAGCGCCATCGCCAGGGCCCGCGGGTCGTGCGAGTGAAAAAACCGGAACCCGTGCAGACCCTCCGGCGCGGAACGCATTGCTTCGATCAGGCGGTCCGGCGCAGCATCCCTGTCTTCCAGTGAAAGCCCCAGCACTTCGGTTGCTTTCGGGTATCCGATGAAGTGCGGATTGAACGCCTCGCCATGACACTGCACGCCGTCCAACGCATTCAGGTTTGCCTCCAGCAGGTTCGACCCGGTGCGCATTTCGGCAAGAATGATGAAATAGTCAAAGTCGGTCGGCATGCGGGGTCATTGCACCAGGTAGGGCTTGCGATACGGGCGGGTCTGATTGCCGAATACATCGTCGGCAGGAAAGTCGCCCATCAGGTGAGGGTGCATTCCCTGGTTCTTGAGGTTTTGCAGGAACTTTCCAAACCCGGCCAGATCAACCATCGTCGGCGCCTCGATCAGATGGCTGGGCTGCGTCGCGCCCATCCCTTCAAGAACGGTTTGCAGGTGTTCCATCGGGGATTCAACGAACTCGGCCATTGACCAAACATGCACGCGCGCTTTGGTCCACACGGAATCCAGCACCTCAAGCTGTTCGGTCTCAATCTTTTGCAGGCGGGCCGCTTCGGCGCGGATGTCGGCGAAATTCATGTTCGACCGAAACAGGGGAACAGCCCAGGCACCGGTGACCACGCAGACCTGTGCGTTCTTGTCTCTCGCCAGAAACCAATTGATCTTCTGGGTGTCAGCGGGGCCGAATTGAAAACACTGACGTTCGCCCCGGGTGTTCCAGATCAGGTTCGACAGAAACGCCGTCGGATTGTAGTCGCGCAAAATGGCGTTGTCGCTGAGGGACCCGTTCAGGATAGTCTCTCCTTCGGCGAATTCGGCGCGCTTGGGGTTGAAAAGATGCCCATGGACGCGGGCGCCTGACGCATTGCCCAGCCAGCTTTCAAAGCCCTCAAACAACTCGGAAAAACCCTGAAACACGGAGTAAGGAAACGCGGTCAGGCCGTTTTCGCTGCCATGGCGGGGAAAACGGCTTTGCATGTACAGGCCGTCGCGGCCGCGGGTACGACGCTCGACCGCTTTGGAAAATACGCGGTCAATCTTGCCGGGATTGGGCTCGGCGGGTTTTCCGGCGAGGGACTGATCGTTCAGAAACGCCTGATACAGCCGGTCGGCGCGCGGCCAGATCTTGCGGGCGACGAAACAATCGGATCGGCGCAGCAACTGCAGGTGATCGTCATAGAACATGTGCGGGCGGCCCTGATAGTCGAATTTCGACAGGGTCAGCGATCGGCTTTCGATCTGGGTGGAATAGAGCCGCGCCAGCGTCTGGAAATAGCTTTCGTCGGGGATCCAGACATGCCGGAAATATCGATCATAGACACCTCGCTTGGGGTCCTGCAGGATCGCGGTCAGGGTCTGCCGCGTCAAGCACCACCACTGGCTGCCCATATGCGGGATCAGCCCGTTGGGGATTGTCCGCCGATATCCGACCGCGCGCTGAAGCTTGACGAAGCGGTCAAACAGCTTGCGGTGTTTGCGCCACGAGAAGGGAAACCGCAGGGTAAAACGTTCGAGGTCCAGCCCGCCCACGGTCCAGCTGACATCGGCGGTGGTGGCGCTTTCAATGAAATCCACGCGGGGCCGGTCGCTCAGGTAATCGATCAGGTCCTGAACCGGGCGCAATGGCAGGCAAGAGCCGGATGACAGAAAGACATGGCGTGTGTCGGGAAAGCGCTCCAGCATCAGTGTCGCGGCCGATTGCGAAGCGGCAACGATGCCCCAGCCGCCCCACTCGCAGATCTGGCGGTCGCAGAACAGGATCAGCGGATCATCCCCGCAGGCCGCGACAAAGTCTTTGAACACGGCCGGGTCGACCTTGCGGTCGACGTGGATGACCACCGGACAACCTGCCGCGGTCCAGTGCCGGGCAACCTGCTCAGCCCGGTCCAGCGCAGTGTGGACCAGCATCACGATGCCCAGGGTCCCGCTCATGCCCAGTTCCCTTTGGACATCAGACCCAGAATCTCAAGTTGGCGCCAGTTGATGTATTTCTCGGACCATTTGCACCAGAAAACCGGTTTGCTCTCCAACTGGTCGACATAGGCCCTGTATTCGCCGGACGCGCGGTAGTGTTCACCGCGCTGCAGTTCTTCGCGGGCTTTGTCACCCAGCGTGTTGATCAGCTTGGCATGCAGCAATGCGCCGCTGGTTTTCTCGCCGCCCCACTCGTCGTAGACCTGGTTCAGGCCGCGCGGCAGCAGCGCATGGGTCGAGCTGACATAGACATAGCGCCGATCCCACTTGACCAGAGGGATCTTGTTCAGCGCGGGCGCTTTCGCGGGCTTGTCCTGAAAGAAAACCCGTGCCCGTGGCCCACCCTGGATCCACAGGTTTCCATAGGCCGGGTTCTTGGTGATCATGTAGTTGCCCGAGTCGAACCATGCGGCAATCTCGAACGGGTCCTGCCCCTCGTGATAGGTGGCGTCTTGAATCGGCCCCTCGGGATACATGTCCAGCAGCATCGTCCCGAAACTGCGCACCCCGGTGCCGTCCAGCCAGTCGGTCAGCGCGTCGATGGGACGTGTGTCGCAGAACGGATAGATGAGAAACTCGTCCGGATCTACGGCCAGGACCCAGTGTCCATGGGCGTATTTCCGCAGCAAGTAGTTGGACCAGTCGATGCCGAATGTGGAACGGCGATAGCTGGCATTCGTATACCAGACCGAGACATCGGGCTGCGCCTTGAGATAGTCCAGCGTGCCATCCGTGCTGTCATTGTCGACGAACAGGAAATGCCGGACGCCCAGCTTGCGGTAATAGTCCAGAAAATAGGGCAGGCGGATCTTTTCGTTGCGCACGACGCTCATCAGCAGAACATCACCGGACCGGATCTGCCGGGTGTTGTTGCGGACGGTGCGCAGATCGCGTCTTCGGCGGATGCAGCGCACAAGACGGCGCTTGCGCCGCAGTCTCATCCGGTAAGAATCCAAAAGGCTCACGCGCTGCCCAACCTTCTTGTAATACGCGAGCATGTCCGGGGTCCGCATTTGGTCAGACGGGAGCCGGACACTAACGTTTTATGACATTTTCGCACCTTGCGAAGCAATCTATTTAAAAGCCGTTAGCCAAGCATGGGTTTTTGGGGCACAGGATTCCCCGTTCACGTCCACCCGCCCGCTGACAGCAGTCCAAGGCTCTGCAGATGCGCCCAGCCTGAATACCGTTCTGATTGTGGAGTCCAAAGGTCGGGCCCGGCAATGATGCCATCATAGTATGGCCCGAATTGGTCGGGATCATGAAAATGCTGGCGCCTTTGTTTTTCGATGCGCGACTTCTCGACGACTTGCGGCAGGAATTTCGTGTGCAACAGGACGCCCGAGGGGGTTTGCCCGGAAGGCCCGTCATAGGCAAAATTCAGGTGTCGGGGCAGGGCCGAGTGACAGGAGTTCACGAAGGCATAGCGACGGTCCCACTTCACCAACGGAATCTTGTTCAGGGTCGGAGACCGGTCCGGGCAATCGGCAAAGAAGGCGCGTTCGCGAACGCCGCCTTGCACCCACAGGTTTCCCAGCGGCTCTTGCCGGCGGGCCCTGTAAGGGCCGGAATCGAACCAGTTCAAAGTTTCGGTCGGGTCGGTCTCGGGATCATAGGGCGCCGCGCCCAACGGGCCTTTCGGGTATAGATCAAGCATCAGCGCGCCAAAGGCCGGCTGTCCGATTTGGTCCAGCCATCCCGTCAGATCGCGCAGGTCGCGGCTGTCGTGATGGGCATAGATCAGCAGTTCGTCCGCATCCACCATCAGCGTCCAATGACCATGGCCATGCCGCATCTGCAACCAAGTCAGCCAGTCCAGCCCGAACCGCGCCTCGCGATAGCTGGCCTGCGTTTGCCACAGCGACACGTCCGGCTGGTTCAGCAGATAGGTGGTCGAACCGTCATCGCTGCCGTTGTCGACCATCAGGAAATGATCGACCCCCAGCCGGCGATAGTGGCGCAAGAACCAGGGCAGGCGCTCGATCTCGTTGCGCAGGGTGGTAAAGGCCAGAATGTCGGTGGGCGCGATCAGCCGGGTCTTGTCCGAAACCGGCGTCAACGCGTGGCGGCTGCGGAAGGACCGCCACAACAGGCGCTTGCGTTTCAGGCGCAGGCGGTATCTGCGAACCCAGCCCGGGGCGTTTTCGTCATGGTGGTGCGCGGCGCCCATGGCTCGATCACTTTTCGTAATGGCCATTCTGATGCCAGCGCCAGGCATCGGCGATCATCACTTCCAGCCGCGACCGTTCGGGCCGCCAGCCCAGTTCGGCCTCGGCCCGGGTCGAGCCTGACACCAGCTTGGTGCAATCGCCCGCCCGGCGCGGACCGGTGATGAAGGGCACCTCGCGATTGGTCACGCTGTGCGACTGCGCGATCACCTCTTTTACTGAAAACCCGGTGCCGGTGCCCAGGTTGAACACCCGGCTGCCCTTGCCCTGTTCCAGCCAGCGCAGGCCCAGCACATGCGCATCCACCAGGTCGCAGACATGGACATAGTCGCGGATGCAGGTGCCGTCGGGCGTGTCGTAATCGGTGCCATAGACGGTCAGCGCGTCGCGCTTGCCGTCGATCGCGTCCAACAACAGCGGAACCAGATGGGTCTCGGGGCGGTGGAACTCGCCCACGTCGCCGTCAGGGTCGGCACCGGCCACGTTGAAATAGCGAAAGATCACGTGGTTCAGCCCGTGCGCCTGTTCGAAATCGCGCAAGATGTCCTCGATCGCGCGTTTGGAGGCGCCATAGGCGTTCAGCGGGTGTTGCGGCGTGGTTTCGTCCAGCACCACGTTGTCGTGGTCGCCATAGGTTGCACAGGTGGACGAGAACACGAAGTCCAGGCAGCCGGCGGCCACGGCCGCCTCAATCAGGTTCAGCGATCCGGTGACGTTGTTGCGCCAGTACCGGCCCGGCTCGCTCATGGCTTCGCCGACCTGGCTGAGCGCGGCGAAATGCATCACCGCCGCCGGTTGGTACTTGGCAAAGACCTGGTCTAGCCGCGCGCGGTCCAGAAGATCGCCCTGTTCGAACGGGCCGAATTTCACCGCATCCTGCCAGCCGGTGACAAGGTTGTCATAGGTCACGGGCACATAGCCCGCCGTCGCCAGCGCCTTGCAGGCATGGGATCCGATATATCCGGCGCCGCCGGTCACGAGTATGTTTGTCATCCGTGGTCCTGCCGAATGTCTGCCCGTCATGGATTAGCTGCCCGGCCGCCCGCGCGGAACGGGGAATTTGCGCCTATTCCAACCCCATCGCGGCCATCATGCTTTCGATCCTGGCCACGTCCTGCGGATTGTTCAACTCCCAGAACTGACGGCCTTTTGCCTCGACCTCGACACACAGAACCTTGCGCCCGTTTTCCATGAACCGCAGCTGTTCCAGCCCCTCGAGCCGTTCCAGCGGCCCGACCGGCCAGCCCGGATAGGCGGCCAGCGCGTCGGGCCGGTAGGCGTAGACGCCCACATGGTGGAACACCGGCGTCGGATCCGACCCGGCATAGGTTTCGGCGGTGAAGGGGATCACTTCCTTCGAGAAATAGAGCGCGCTGTGATCGGTCGCGAAGACGACGGTGGTGCCGCCCACCCGGCCATGCCTGCGGTCGTTCAGCAGCCCGTTCAGCGCCTCGCCGTCGCACCGCAGCACCGGCGTGGCCACGCCGGCCTCGGGCGCGGCGCGCAGGCCATTGACCAGATCCTCGATGAACCAATGCGGGGTCAGGGGGGCGTCGCCCTGCAGGTTGACCACGATCTCGTAGCCGCCGCCCAGCCTGTCATGCGCCTCGGCGCAGCGTTCCGTGCCGTTGGCGCAGCTTTCCGAGGTCATCACCACCTCGGCGCCAAAGCCCTCGGCTGCAGCGCGGATACGGTCGTCATCGGTGGCCACCACCACCCGGTCGACGTCTGAGACCGACATGGCCGCGCGCCACGACCTTTCGATCAGGGTCATGGGCTTTCCCGTTGCGCCGGTCAGCGGCACCAGCGGTTTGCCCGGATAGCGGGTCGAGGCATAGCGGGCGGGGATCGCGATCAGAACCGACATCAGGCCTCCTTGAGTTCGACGCCGGGGGCATAGGCGATGAAGAACGGGTTGGCATAGCCCTCCTTGCCGTAGGTCAGCGGCGTGTGGTCGTCGAAACGCACCACATGGCCCCCGGCACCGGCCAGAACCGCGTGGCCTGCGGCAGTGTCCCACTCCATCGTGCGGCCGACACGCGGGTAGAGGTCGGCCTCGCCCGTGGCCACAAGGCAGAATTTCAGCGAGGAGCCCGCCGACTTGCTGTCTTTGACCTGGTATTTGTTGATGTAGTCATCCGTAGCCTGGTCGCGATGCGATTTCGAAGCCACCACCAAAAGCGCCGAATTGTCAGGATCAGAGACTGAAATCGGGGTCACTTCGCCCGGTTTGTCCTTGTCCAGGGCGCCAGTTTCCTCGGCCGAGCGGCCATCGGCCAGGGTATAGAACATGCGCCCGCGGGCCGGGGCATAGACCACGCCGCGGGTGGGCACGCCGTTTTCGACCAGCGCGATGTTCACGGTGAAATCGCCACGTCGGTTGATGAATTCCTTGGTGCCGTCCAGCGGATCGACGATCAGAAAGGTGTCGCCCTGCTTGCTGTGCGATGCGGCCTGTTCCTCGGTCACCAGCAGGATGTCGGGGAAGGCGGCGCGCAGCCCGGCCGAGATCAGGGCATCGGCAGCTTCGTCGGCTTCGGTCACGGGGCTGGAATCGGACTTGACCTTCACGTCAAAATCATCGGCATCGTAGATCTCCATGATCTTGTCGCCCGCTTCCAGGGCCAGGCGTCTGATCACGGGGATGAGGTCGTCATAGGTCACAAAAATGCTCCGTTTCCATGGTTTGTTGATCCGAAAACCTGACGAACTTATGCTGTGCCGGATACGGAACGGCAAGGAATTCGTGCCACGCTGGCGGAACAAAACCGGGAAAGAGCGTTCGAGTGTTCTATTACAAGCGAAGCAGCAGCCTTGTGGGTGGGGCATTCAACCTTGCGGAACTGGTGTTTCATGCCGTGGTCCGCAACATCCGCTCGCAGCATTCCAACGCCGTAATCGCCATCATGATGAACATCGTCCAGGTCGTTTTGATGGCGACCGTGTTCTATTTCATCATGTCGTTTCTGGGCGGGCGGGTTGCCAAGATACGGGGTGAGTTCATCCTGTACATCCTGTCCGGCATCTTTCTGTTCATGACGCATATCAAGTCCGTCGGTGCGATCGCGGGGCTTGGAGGCACCAACAATCCCATGATGCTGCATTCGCCGATGAACATGATGGTTCTGCTATTGGCCGCCGCCTTCGGGACCTTGTACACGCAGGTCGTTTCAATCCTGGTGATCCTGTTCGTCTACAGCGTCGCGGTCAATCCGATCGAGATGCAGGACCCGGGCGGCGCGTTCGCGATGCTGATCCTTGCGTGGTACACCGGCTGCGCGGTCGGTTTGGTCTTCATGGCGCTCAAGCCGTGGATGCCGCAGACCTCCACCATACTCAGCAATGTCTATCGCCGGATGAACATGATCTTCTCGGGCAAGATGTTCGTGGGCAACGCGCTGGGCGGCTGGATGCTGGCCATGTTCGCCTGGAACCCGTTGTTTCACGTGATCGATCAGTGCCGCGGTTTCGTGTTTCGCAACTACTTTCCGCGCAACTCCAGCTGGGAATATGCGCTTTGGGTCGGTATCGCCCTGATGATGATCGGGTTGCTGGGAGAATTCTTTACCCGCAAGCACATCTCGAAAAGCTGGGATGCCCGCCGCTAGGTTGCCACGCGCAGCGTCAGGTTGATCCGGCCCCCTTTGGGCAGCAGGCGCGAAGACCCGAACCGGATCCGGTCGATGCCGTGATAGGCCAACCGGGCGGGACCGCCCATGACGACCACGTCGCCGGAACTCAGCCAGACGGACTCGGTCTTGCCGCCGCGGGTCGTGTTGCCGATGCGGAACAGGGCGTCATCGCCCAACGAAACCGACAGGACAGGCCACGAGAAATCGGCCTCGTCCTTGTCCTGGTGCATCCCCATCTTTGCGCCTTCGCCGTAATAGTTGATCAGACAGCAATCGGGATCTCGAGAGTTTCCGGCAAGGCCGCGCCAGATCGACAGGATCGGGTCCGGAATGGCGGGCCACGCCATGCCCCTGGGGTGCGCGTCCTGGTACCGGTATCCGGCCCCGTCCGACACCCAGCCCAACGTTCCGGCAGACGTCATGCGAACCGACATTTTGCGCCCCGAAGCGGTGCTGGGATGAAACAGCGGAGCGGCTTTCAGAATCGGCCGCAAAAGCTCGATGATCTGCCGCTGAGCAGCGCCGTCCAGATGGCCTTTTCGGATGTCGAA
This sequence comes from Ruegeria sp. CI5, assembly GCF_056536885.1. Classification (NCBI taxonomy): domain Bacteria; kingdom Pseudomonadati; phylum Pseudomonadota; class Alphaproteobacteria; order Rhodobacterales; family Roseobacteraceae; genus Ruegeria; species Ruegeria sp. CI5. The sequence goes on along the minus strand of NZ_JBQFQN010000006.1, from coordinate 87,676 downwards.
CCCCCGTAAATTCAGGCGCGTCATGACAGAAACCTCATTCCTTTCGAAATCCTTGCCAAAAAAGGCCCAAGATTCCCGAAAACCTGCATTTCACAACGCTTGCAGGCCTCAGGCCTCGCCCTTATATACGCCGGGACGCGCGATGGTGTAGACCTGTCGCGCCCAGCAGATCGGGGCAGGGATGCCGTAACGGGTTCCGGCCTCGGGACATCGCCTTGAAAAGAAAGGGATCAAAAAATGGGAAAAGTAATCGGGATTGACCTCGGGACCACCAACTCGTGCGTAGCCATCATGGACGGCGCGCAGCCGAAGGTCATCGAAAACGCGGAAGGGGCGCGGACCACGCCCTCGATCGTCGCCTTCACCGAAGACGAGCGACTGGTCGGGCAGCCGGCGAAACGCCAGGCGGTCACCAACCCCGACAACACGATTTTTGGCGTCAAGCGCCTGATCGGGCGTCGTGTGGATGACGCAGAAGTCCAGAAGGACAAGAAAATGGTGCCCTACGCCATCGTCGATGGCGGCAACGGCGACGCTTGGGTCGAGGCCCGCGGGCAGAAATACTCTCCAAGCCAGATCTCGGCCTTCATCCTCGGCAAGATGAAAGAAACCGCTGAAAGCTATCTGGGTGAAGAAGTCACGCAGGCCGTGATCACCGTTCCGGCCTATTTCAACGACGCTCAGCGTCAGGCCACCAAGGACGCAGGCAAGATCGCCGGTCTGGAAGTGCTGCGGATCATCAACGAACCGACTGCCGCCGCGCTGGCCTATGGCCTGGACAAGCAGGACAGCCAGACCATCGCGGTCTATGACCTTGGCGGTGGTACCTTCGACGTGACCATTCTGGAAATCGACGACGGCCTGTTCGAGGTCAAATCGACCAATGGTGACACCTTCCTGGGTGGTGAAGACTTTGACATGCGCATCGTCAACTACCTGGCCGACGAGTTCAAAAAGGAACACGGCGTCGACCTGAGCCAGGACAAGATGGCGCTGCAGCGTCTGAAGGAAGCCGCAGAGAAGGCCAAGATCGAGCTCAGCTCGACCACCCAGACCGAGATCAACCAGCCGTTCATCTCGATGGGCGCGAACGGTCAGCCGCTGCACATGGTCATGAAGCTGACCCGTGCCAAGCTGGAATCGCTGGTCGGCGACCTGATCAAGAAGTCGCTGAAGCCCTGCCAGGCCGCTCTGAAAGACGCCGGCATCTCGGCCAGCGATGTGGATGAGGTTGTTCTGGTCGGTGGTATGACCCGGATGCCGAAAGTCATCGAAGAGGTGACCAAGTTCTTCGGCAAGGAGCCGCACAAAGGTGTGAACCCGGACGAAGTCGTGGCCATGGGTGCTGCGATCCAGGCCGGTGTTCTGCAAGGCGACGTCAAGGACGTGGTTCTGCTGGACGTGACCCCGCTGTCGCTGGGCATCGAAACTCTGGGCGGCGTGTTCACCCGCCTGATCGACCGCAACACCACGATCCCGACCAAGAAGTCCCAGGTCTTCTCGACCGCCGAGGACAACCAGAACGCCGTGACCATCCGGGTGTTCCAGGGTGAGCGTGAAATGGCTGCGGACAACAAGATCCTGGGCCAGTTCAACCTTGAAGACATCCCGCCGGCCCCGCGCGGCATGCCTCAGATCGAGGTGACCTTCGACATCGACGCCAACGGCATTGTTTCGGTTTCGGCCAAGGACAAAGGCACCGGCAAGGAACAGAAGATCACGATCCAGGCCTCGGGCGGACTGTCGGAAGAAGACATCGAAAAGATGGTCAAGGACGCCGAGGAAAACGCCGAAGCCGACCGCAAGCGCAAGGAGCTGGTCGAAGCCAAGAACCAGGCCGAAAGCCTGATCCACGCGACCGAGAAATCGATCGAGGAGCATGGCGACAAGGTCGATCCGTCGACCATCGAGGCCATCGAACTGGCGCTGGCGGCCCTCAAGGACGAGGTCGAGTCGGACAATGCCGACAAGATCAAGGCCGGCATCCAGAACGTGACCGAAGCGGCCATGAAACTGGGCGAGGCGATCTACAAGGCGCAGTCCGAAGAGGCCAGCGACGAACCGGCAGCCGCGGATGCGGGTCCCGGCGATGACGACATCGTCGATGCCGAGTTCGAAGACCTGGACGATGACAAGCGCAACTAACGGGTAACCGGGCCAATTCGGGCCGGTCCGGATGCCGGGCCGGCCCGTTTACGTTGAGGCAGAAGGAAATACCGATGTCAAAACGCGACTATTACGAAGTGCTCGGCGTGTCCAAGGGTGCTTCGGCGGATGAGATCAAGAAAGCTTTTCGCCGGAAGGCGAAAGAGCTGCACCCCGATCGCAACAAGGACAACCCGGACGCCGAGGCCCTGTTCAAAGAGGCCAACGAGGCCTATGACGTTCTGCGCGACGCTGACAAAAAGGCCGCCTATGACCGGTTCGGCCATGCTGCGTTCGAGAATGGCATGGGCGGAGGCCAGCGTGGTGGCGGCTTTGGATCGGGCGATTTCTCCAGCGCGTTTTCCGATGTGTTCGATGACCTGTTCGGCGATTTCATGGGTGGACAGCGTGGCGGCGGCGGACGCCGGGCTGCTCGCGGTTCGGACCTTCGCTACAACCTGAGGGTTTCGCTGGAAGAGGCCTATTCCGGCCTGCAGAAAACCATCAACGTCCCGACAGCCGTGGCCTGTTCGTCCTGCGAGGGCACCGGCGCCGAGGGCGGAGTTGAACCAACCACCTGCCCGACCTGTTCCGGCATGGGTAAGGTGCGCGCGCAACAGGGCTTTTTCACTGTCGAGCGCAGCTGCCCGACCTGTGCGGGTCTGGGGCAAATCATCAAAAACCCCTGCAAATCCTGCCACGGCTCGGGCCGGGTCGAGAAGGAACGCGCGCTGTCGGTCAACATTCCGGCAGGCGTCGAAACCGGCACCCGCATCCGTTTGGCGGGCGAGGGCGAGGCCGGCATGCGCGGCGGTCCTCCGGGTGATCTCTACATCTTTGTCGAGGTGACTCCGCACAAGCTGTTCGAGCGGGATGGCCCGAACCTGTATTGCCGCGTGCCTGTCAGCATGGCGAAGGCGGCGCTGGGCGGCTCGATAGAAGTGCCCACCATCGACGGTGGCCGCGGCCGGGTGCAGATTCCGGCCGGCAGCCAGTCGGGCCGGCAGATGCGCCTGCGCGGCAAGGGTATGCCTGCGCTGCGGGGCGGCGGTATCGGTGACATGTTCATCGAGCTTGCGGTCGAGACTCCGGTCAACCTGACCGCGCGGCAAAAAGAGCTGCTGCAGGAGTTCGACGATCTGGGAGAGGACAACCACCCGGAATCGAAAAGCTTTTTCTCGTCCGTTAAATCCTTCTGGGAAAGGATGCAAAGCTGATCCCAGCGTTCCAGACCCCGAAAGGCCGGCGTATCATCGCCGGCTTTTTTGTTTTCTAAGTCCAGATTGGCCCGAAACTGCGCGGAATTGGCCCTTGATTCTCGGCCTCAGCCTTGAGAATGTCCGCGCCAACCGTTGGGGTGCCCCGGAACCGGGGCTGAGAGGCGCGAGCCAACCCATCGAACCTGATCCGGGCAATACCGGCGGAGGGAACGGTCTAAAACACTCAGACGTTTTCCATGCCCGCGTTGCCCCACATGCAAGAAGGGAGCGACATGGCGCATATCGCTTTGACCATCGCAGGATCCGACAGCGGCGGAGGGGCCGGTATTCAGGCCGATCTCAAATCGATGTCGGCGCTGGGTGTGTTCGGTGCCAGTGTCATCACCGCGGTCACCGCCCAGAACACGCAGGCGGTCACCGCTGTGCATGGTATCCCGCTGGACGTGATTGCCGCGCAGATCGACGCGGTTCTGTCCGATCTGGACGTGCGCGCGGTCAAGATCGGCATGTTGGCCACGCCCGAGATCATCCAAACCGTCGCCGACGGCCTGTCCGGCTTTGCCGGGCCCATCGTGCTGGACCCGGTGATGATCGCCAAATCGGGCGATGCCCTGCTGGCGCGCGAGGCGGTGCAAACGTTGCGCGAGGTGCTGCTGCCCCGCGCCACCGTCCTGACCCCGAACCTGCCCGAGGCCGCCTGTCTGCTGGACCGGCTGGTCGCCGAAACGCCCGAGGAGATGGTCGCGCAGGGCCATGACCTGTGCACCCTGGGGGCTGGGGCCGTCCTGATGAAAGGCGGACACGGCAAGGGCGATACCTGCCATGATCTGCTGATCGATCAGAACGGCGTCATCGGTGAATTTACCGCGCCCCGTCAGGACACGCGCAACACCCACGGCACCGGATGCACCCTGTCCTCGGCCGTCGCGGCCGGTCTGGCCAAGGGGCTGCCTCTGGTCGATGCGGTGGCGCAGGCGCATGACTACCTGCAAGGCGCGATCACCCGCGCGGATGAGTTGCAGGTCGGCTCGGGCCACGGGCCGGTACATCACTTCCACCGGGTATGGCCGGCGTGACGGTCTGGTCGGTCATAGGTGCAGGCGTCGCCGGCTTGGCAGTGGCCTCGGAACTGGTGACGCGGGGCGCGCGGGTGCGGGTCTTTGATCCCGGCGGGCCGCCCGGTCCGCATGGGTGTTCCTGGTGGGCCGGCGGCATGCTGGCGCCGTGGTGCGAATATGAAAATGCCGAGGAACCGGTGCTGAGGCTGGGCCAGCAGGCGATCGACTGGTGGGCGGCCCGCACCCCGGTCGCGCGGCAGGGAACGCTGGTCGTGGCCAACACGCGCGACCTGCCCGACCTGCGCCGCTTTGCCCGCCGGACCGAGGGATTCACGCAGGTCGATCAAGCGAAAATCGCCAAATTAGAGCCTGATCTGCACGGGTTTTCCCAAGGCCTGTTCTTCGCCGACGAGGCCCATCTGGACCCTCGCCGGGCATTGCAGGACCTCTATCGCGGCCTGCAGGACAAAGGGGTCGAATTCCACCGCAAGCTGGCCCCGTCGCGGCTGGACAACGCCATCGATTGCCGGGGCCTGCACGCACGCGACATCCTGCACGACCTGCGCGGCGTGAAGGGGGAAATGCTGGTGATCCGCTGCCCCGACGTGACGCTGACCCGGCCCGTGCGGCTGTTGCATCCCCGGATGCCGCTCTATGTCGTACCGCGGGGCGAGGGCATCTACATGCTGGGCGCCACGATGATCGAATCCGAGGACAGCAGCCGGATCACCGCGCGCTCGATGCTGGAACTGCTCAGCGCGGCCTATGCGCTGAACCCGGCCTTCGGCGAGGCCGAGGTGCTGGAAATCGGGGTCGATCTGCGCCCGGCCTTTCCCGACAACCTGCCGCGGATCCGCCGGCTGGGGCGGACGATCTATGCCAACGGGTTGTATCGCCACGGCTACCTGCTGGCCCCGGCGCTGGCCCGGGGCGTGGCCGATCTGGCGCTGAACAATACACATTCGGAGATGGTCGATGAAGATCGTGCTTAACGGCGCGCCGCGCGAGGTGCGCGCCGAAACCCTTGGCGAGCTGCTGGCGGAATGTGGCTTTTCCGGCCGCGTCGCCACCGCGGTGAACGAGGAATTCGTGCCCTCCAGCCTGCGCATCGCGCACAATCTGGCCGAGGGCGACCGGGTCGAGGTCGTCGCACCGATGCAGGGGGGATGAAGATGAAGACGTTTTACGGCACCGAACTGCCCAACCCGCTGATGCTGGGCACCGCGCAATATCCCAGCCCGGCGATCCTGGAACAGGCGTTCCGGGCCAGCGTCGCGGGTGTCGCCACCGTCTCGTTGCGGCGCGAGGGCGCGGGCGGGGCCGGTCAGGCATTCTGGTCGATGATCCGCGATCTGGGCGTGCTGATCCTGCCCAATACCGCCGGCTGTCACACCGTCAAAGAGGCCGTCACTACCGCCCACATGGCGCGCGAGGTGTTCGACACGCCGTGGATCAAGCTGGAGCTTATCGGCCACACCGACAGCCTGCAACCCGACGTGTTCCAACTGGTCGAGGCCGCGCGCGTTCTGACTGACGAGGGGTTCCAGGTGTTTCCCTACACCACCGAAGACCTGATCGTGGCCGAGCGCCTGCTGGCCGCCGGGTGCCAGGTGCTGATGCCTTGGGGTGCGCCGATCGGGTCGGGGCGGGGCCTGAACAACGAATACGCCCTGCGCGCGATGCGGGCCGAGTTTCCCGACGTGCCGCTGGTGGTGGATGCGGGCATCGGTCTGCCCAGCCACGCCGCCCACGCGATGGAGCTGGGCTATGACGCGGTTCTGCTGAACACCGCCGTCGCCCGCGCGGGCGATCCGGTGGCGATGGCGCAGGCCATGGCGCTGGCGGTGCAGGCCGGGCAACTGGCGCATCAGGCCGACCCGATCGAGCCGCGCGACATGGCCGAACCCTCGACCCCGGTGATCGGAAAGGCCTTTCTGTCATGACGCTCGATCGCTTCTATCCGATCTTCGATCATACCGACTGGCTGCGGCGGATGCTGCCTCTGGGCGTGAAACTGGTGCAGCTGCGCATCAAGGACCAGCCCGACGCGGTGGTGCGCGCGGAAATCGCCACCGCGCAGGCGCTGTGCCGCGACCATGGCGCGGTGCTGGTGGTGAACGACTATTGGCAGGCGGCCATCGACGCGGGATGTGACTGGATTCATCTGGGGCAGGAGGATCTGGACGACGCCGACCTGCCCGCCATCCGCAAGGCCGGGCTGAAACTGGGCGTGTCCACCCATGACGATGACGAGCTTGAACGCGTGCTGTGGATGGATCCGGACTATGTGGCGCTGGGGCCGGTCTATCCGACCATCCTGAAGAAGATGAAATGGCACCAACAGGGCCTGCCCCGCGTGACCGAGTGGAAGCGGCGCGTGGGTGACATCCCCCTGGTCGGCATCGGCGGTATGAGCGTCGAACGCGCGCCGGGCGTGTTTCAGGCCGGGGCCGACATCGTCTCGGTCGTGACCGACATCACCCTGAACCCCGACCCCGAAGCGCGGGTGCGCCAGTGGATCGAGGTCACGGGATGAGCCGCTACGCCCGCCAGATGATCCTGCCCGAGGTCGGGGTCGGGGGGCAGAACCACCTTGCCCACGCACGGGTTCTGGTGGTGGGCGCCGGCGGGCTGGCCGCGCCCGCCCTGCCGCTGCTGGCCGGGGCCGGGGTGGGGCATCTGACTATCGTCGATCCCGATACGGTGGACCTGTCCAACCTGCACCGCCAGACGCTGTTCATCGAATCCGATTGCGGCCGCCCCAAGGCCGAAGTGGCCGCCGAACGCTGCCGGGCCCTGAACAGTGAGATCACTGTCGAGCCGCAGAAACACCCTCTGACACCGGCGAATGCCGCCGATCTGGTGGCCGAGGCTGAACTGGTTCTGGATTGCGCGGACAGCTACGCGGCCAGCTATACGCTGTCGGATACCTGCCTGGCGCAGGGCACGCCGCTGATCAGCGCCTCGGTCCTGGGCCTGTCGGGGTATGTCGGCGGGTTTTGCGGCGGCGCGCCGTCCCTGCGCGCGGTGTTCCCCGACGCGCCCGACAGCGGGGCCAGTTGCGCCACCGCAGGCGTTCTGGGACCGGTCGTGGCGATGATCGGCGCGATGCAGGCGCAGATGGCGCTGGGCGTGATCCTGGGCTTCGATCCCTCGCCGCTGGGCCAGATGGTGCAAGTGGACGGGCTCAGTTGCACCAGCAGCGGATTCCGAATTGACACCGCGCCGGAGCCGGACGGCTATTTTCCCTTTGTCGCTCCTTCGCAGCTGGCCCCGGACGACCTGATCGTCGATCTGCGCAGCGTCGATGAAGCCCCCCAGCCGATCCACCCCGACGCCCGCCGCCTGACGGTCGACGCGCTGAAAACAGACCCTAACAAGGACAAAACGCTGGCTCTCTGCTGTGCCACCGGGCTGCGCGCCTGGCGCGCGGCCGAGGAACTCCACCCCCATTGGCGCGGCCGGATCGTTCTGGTCGCCGCCGCAACGTCGTGAAGCAAAAGGAAACGCAAACCATGAAGAAGCTGATCACCGCCATTGCCCTGCTGGCCGCCGCGCCTGCCTGGGCTGAGGACAAGATGACCGTCCTGCTGGACTGGTTCGTGAATCCCGACCACGGGCCGATCATCGTGGCGCAGGAAAACGGCTATTTCGCCGAACAGGGGCTTGAGGTCGAAATCGTCCCGCCCGCCGATCCGTCGGCCCCGCCGCGCCTTGTGGCCGCCGGTCAGGCCGATCTGGCCGTGTCGTACCAGCCGCAGCTGCACCTGCAGATCCACGAGGGCCTGCCGCTGAAACGGGTCGGGACGCTGGTCGCCACGCCCCTGAACTGCCTGCTGGTTCTCGAGGACGGCCCGATCAAATCGCTGGCCGACCTCAAGGGCAAGAAGATCGGCTTTTCGGTCGCCGGCGTCGAAGAGGCGATCCTGACCGCGATGCTGAACGCGCATGGCGTGTCGCTGGACGATATCGAGATGATCAACGTCAACTTCTCGCTGTCGCCATCGCTGATGACGGGGCAAGTGGACGCCGTGATCGGCGCCTTCCGCAATTTCGAGCTGAACCAGATGGATATCGAAGGCGTTCCGGGCCGCTGCTTCTACATCGAGGAAGAAGGCGTGCCGCCCTATGACGAGCTGATCTATGTGGCCAACCCCGAGACGATGGACAAGGACATGATCGCCCGTTTCCTGGCCGCAACCGAGAAGGCCACTCAGTATATCGTGAACAATCCGGAAAAAAGCTGGGAGATCTTCGCCGCCACCTCGCCCGAGCTGCAGGACGAGCTGAACGCCCGCGCCTGGGTCGATACCCTGCCGCGTTTCGCGCTGCGCCCTGCGGGCTTTGATGCCGGCCGCTATGCCCGGTTCGAGGCCTTTCTGAAAGACTCCGGCATGATCGACAGCATCAACCCGGTCAGCGACATCACCATCGACGTGACCGCGCAATGAGCGACTATGGCAAAGCCTTCGCACTGATGCGCGATGCGGCGCAGGGGCCGTGGCGGGACTATACCCGCCACGCCTTTGTCGAGGGGCTGAAGGACGGCACCCTGCCGCGCGAGGCGTTTCTGCATTATTTGCGGCAGGATTACGTGTTCCTGATCCATTTCTCGCGCGCCTGGGCGCTGGCGGTGGTGAAATCGGAAACCCATGCCGAGATGCTGGCCGCGTCGCGCACGGTGAGCGGTCTGATCAGCGAAGAGATGAAGCTGCATATCGGCATTTGCGAGGCCGAAGGCATCAGCCAGGACGAGCTGTTCGCCACACCCGAACGCCCCGAGAACCTGGCCTATACACGCTATGTACTCGAGGCCGGCTACAGCGGTGATCTGCTGGATCTGCTGGCGGCGCTGGCGCCCTGCGTGATGGGATACGGGGAAATCGGCACACGGCTGGCGGCCGAGGCCGCCTCGGACACCTATCGCGACTGGATCAACGCCTATTCCAGCAGTGAATATCAGGAAGCCTGTCAGGCTGTGGGTGAACTGCTGGATTCGGCTCTAACAAGGCGACTTGGGGCGGATTTCCGTACCACACCGCGTTGGGATCGCCTGTGCCAGACCTTCCGCACCGCGACCGAGCTCGAGGTGAATTTCTGGCAGATGGGTCTGACCCCATGACCCCGCCCCCCGATCTGACCATCAGCGGACAGGCCAGCATCGACGGCGCGCCTCTGTTCGCGCCGCTGACCCTGTCGCTGAAGGCCGGGCAGTGGACCTGTCTGCTGGGCGGATCGGGGGTCGGCAAGACCACGGTTCTGCGCCTGATCGCCGGGTTGGCGACGGGGGCAGAGTTCACCGGCGAGATCCGCGCCAGCGACGGGCTGCCGGTGGCCGAGCGTGTGGCCTACATGGCGCAGGATGATCTGCTGCTGCCCTGGGCCACGGTCGCGCAGAACGTGGCGCTGGGCGCGCGCCTGCGCGGCGAACGGGTCGATCAGGACCGCCGCGCCCGGTTGATCGAACGGATGCGGCTGCAGGATCACATGGCCAAGAAGCCCTCGGAACTGTCGGGCGGGCAGCGTCAGCGGGTGGCATTGGCCCGGACCCTGATGGAAGACAAGCCGATCATCCTGCTGGACGAGCCGTTCTCGGCGCTGGATGCGCGCACCCGTGCAGACATGCAGGACCTGGCCGCCGAAGCGTTGCAGGGTCGCACCGTGCTGCTGGTCACCCACGATCCGGCCGAGGCCGCGCGTCTGGGCCAGTCGATCATGGTGATGACGCGACACGGCCTGACCCCATGCCAACCGCCTCACGCGCCGGTGCCGCGGAAGGTGGACGATCTGGAAACGCTGGAAACGCAGGGGGCGCTGCTGAAACTGCTGCGCGAGGAGGTGGCATGAAGACGCTCTCGGCCCTTGCCGCGACGTTGTTTGCGCTGGCCATTTGGCAGGCGATCGTCACCCTGACCGGCCTGCCGAAGTTTATCCTGCCCGGCCCGGCATTGGTGGCCGAGACCTGGTGGCAGAACCGCTGGCTGATCGCCGAACACACCTGGATCACTGCAATCGAGGTGCTGATCGGTTTGGCCTGCGGCACCGTGCTGGGCGTCGTCACCGCGCTGCAGCTGGCCAATTCCCGCGCCGCGCGGGTGCTGGTGCAGCCGATGCTGGTGTTCACCCAGGCGCTGCCGGTCTTTGCGTTGGCACCGTTGCTGACCCTGTGGCTGGGCTATGGGCTGTGGTCCAAGGTCGCGATGGCGGTGCTGATCATCTATTTCCCCATCACCTCGTCGTTTTTCGACGGGCTGATGCGCACGCCGCCCGGCTATCTGGACCTGGCCCGCACCATGCAGGCCAGCCCGCGCAGCGTGTTGTGGCATATCCGCATCCCGGCGGCGCTGCCCTCGCTGGCCTCGGGGATGCGGCTGGCGGCTGTCTATGCCCCGATCGGAGCCGTGATCGGCGAATGGGTGGGCTCGTCGCAGGGGCTGGGATACCTGATGCTGCTGGCCAATGGCCGCGCCAAGACCGACCTGATGTTCGCCGCGATGCTGACGCTGGGGGTGTTTTCGATCCTGCTGCATCTGGCGGTGCGCCGCGCCACGGCCCGCATGGCCGGTGAGGCACGTTAACCATTCGGAAACCGATTCTGAGGCAATCATGGGCGCATGACCAAGGACGCCTTTGCCGAAGCCCCATCGCTGTTCGAAAGTGACGAAGCGCCGGTCACGCCGCTGCCCACGGGTCGGCTGCCCTCGTATATCAAGGACCACCGCAAGCGCCTGCGTGAACGGTTCATGTCGGGCGGCGCCGGGGCGATGCCGGATTACGAGTTGCTGGAACTGGTCCTGTTCCGCTCGATCCCCCGGCAGGACGTGAAACCGCTGGCGCGGCTGCTGCTGGATACATTCGGCGATTTCAACCGGGTGCTGACCGCCCCTGTGGAACGCCTGCGTCAGATCAAGGGCGTGGGCGATACGGTCATCACCGACCTCAAGATCCTCGAGGCCTGCGCCCATCGCATGGCCCGCGCCCGGGTGATGCAGCGGCATGTGATTTCCAGCTGGGACGCGTTGCTGGATTATTGCCACACCACCATGGCGCATCGCGAGATCGAGCAGTTCCGCGTGTTCTTCCTGGACCGCAAGAACGTGCTCATCGCGGATGAGGAGCAGGCCAAGGGCACCGTCGATCACGTACCCGTCTACCCGCGCGAGGTCGCCAAACGCGCGCTGGAACTGAACGCCTCGGCGTTGATCCTGGTGCACAATCATCCGTCGGGTGATCCAACCCCGTCGCAGTCGGATATCGACATGACCAACCGCATCAACGATGCCTGCGCCGCACTGGGGCTGACCTTGCACGACCACCTGATCATCGGCAAATCGACCGAGCTGAGCTTCCGCTCGGAAGGTTATCTCTGACCGCTAGCGCACCCAGACTTCGACACGACGGTTGGCCTTGCGGCCCCATTCCGTGTCGTCGCAGGCCATTGGCATGGCTTCACCAAAACCTTCGACGGCGATCTCGACGGTTTCGGGGACTGCGGTCTCGATCGCGGCCAGGATCGCGTTGCGCACGGTCTGTGCGCGCCGCAAGGCGATGCGGGCATTGGTTTCCGCGGCACCGTCCCCGTCACTGAAACCGACGAAGACCAGTTTGCGCCCGTCATACTGGCCCGATTCAAGCGCCTGCGCCATTTGCAGGATGTTCGACCGCGACTGCGCGTCTGGCCGCGACGATCCCGGCTCGAACCGGAAAGACACCGACAGGCGCGACAGCGGGCGCAGTGTTTCGATCATCCGTTGCAGTTCTTCCAGACCCACCTCGGACCCACCCGAGGTGATGGCGTTGGCCAACCGGTCGCCCTGAAGCCCAAGACGTACCAGTTCGTGGGACTGGTCGACGAAACCGGCTTGCCGGATGACCATCTGTGCCTCGGGGCTTTGGACATACGCCAGAAACTGGCGGGCGATCTTCGGGAGGCGCCGCTGTGGAAGATACAGGAACATCGGCAGGGTCAGCGGATAGTCCTCGGTCTTGATGGCGGCGCGCGTGGCGCGCAATGCGTGACCGCATCCGCCGGCCAGCGGCAGACTGCGCACGTTTTGCGGGTCAGCGTGGCTGACGATACCGAGTGCGAACGGATCGCGCGCAACCGCTGCTGCCAGTTCCGCGCTGCGGGTGTGGCGGATCACGTCCTCATGCGCCTGCACACCGGCTGGCTGCATCACCTGGTCTTGCACGGCCTGACCAACACCGGTTGTCACATCCGGCAGATGAACGGCGATGGGGGCATCCGGGCCACCGAGCTGTGCCCAGTTGGCGACCTCGCCATTTATGACCCGCGCCAGGTCCGAAACCGAGATCTGCTGGATCGGATTGTCCAATGAGACCACCGGCACCAGCGCGCCAAGAGCCACCACCCGCGACCGGCGCGGTCGGGACAGGTCGCCCAGACCGTTTTCCTGCGCCGCCGCGGCCTCCTGCGGGCGGATTTCGCGCATCGCCAAAGCGATGTCTGCCTGATCGGCGGTCAGATCGGCAAAACCGCGGTTGGTGTCCGAAACGCGCAGGAAAAACCGCGCCAAAGGGGCGGTTCGTTCCGGCTGACTCAGGGCAAAGACAAGCTGCGCAGGGTCCGTGCCTTCGCTTAGCACGTTCAGGTTTTCTCGTTGCGCAAAGCCTTCGATCAGGGCCGGAAGTAGGGATTCGGCCATCACCGATGCGCCAGAGAAGTGCACTTCGGCCACAAAGTCGATCAGGTTGGGGCAAGCCGGACCGTCGCAGGTGACGCCGGATCCATCCACGGTCAGTTCGCCGAACTGGGTGTCCACACGGTAGAATTCACCATCAAACCCCAACAGGTTCCCGGTGATCTCGACCTTGCCGTCATGCGAGGTCAGTGTGATGTCCTGAGCGAGGGCGCCTGAAGCGCCAGCCATCAACGACAACACCGTCATCGTCGCGTGAAGATACTTCATAAAGACCTGTAGACCTGCCTGCCGTTACTTTGCGGCGATTGTCAGGTCTTGGAACAGATTATTCAACACCAGAAAGTCCTGTCCGCTGTCGCAGGCCGGCAGGGTGATCGACAACTCTCGCGACCGCAGCCCCTGATCGTCCAGCAACTCGAGAGCTTGCAGATCCAGGTCCTGCCCACAATTTCGGGGAGTCACTTCGGCTTCGACGCTCAGGGCGACGGTGCCATTTGCGTCGGCCAGGTTGCGGGGGACCGAATAGATCTCGACATTGCGCTCGCCGGCCATGCCGAAGTGGACAACCTGCCCGGTGCCGGAACTGCTGGCGTTCGACCAGACATGCCCGGCCTCGCCATAGGATGCACCGAACTCCAACGCGTGCAGTTGCAAATCGGTGTCCCCCGTCCATTGCAGCGCAACCCGGTCATAGTCTGAAAAATCAGGAATGTGAGTGGTGGCGACAGTGCCGCGCTGGTTTTTGAACGAGATCAGGAAAATGGCATATTCCGACAGGGCGGGAATGGACAGGTCCAGACGGCCGTCCTTGTCGGTTCGGGCGCTGAACGTCATGCCGCTGTGGTGCAGCTCGACGGTTTCATCGGGATTGCAGGGGGCCTTCAGGGTCAAACGTGCTGTCGCATTGGGGGCCGCCATTGCGCGGGCCCGGAGATCGCAGTTGACCTGCGCCTGAGGAGCGGCAGCCTCTGCCCGGGGCGGAACCTTGGCCGAGGTTTCGGGGGCCGTGGACGTATTCGGCGTCGCCGAAGTCAGAACGATACCTTCCAACCCGGCAATCACGGTGCCTTCTCCAGATGGCTGGATCATCGCTTGACGTGTTTCCTGCACGTCCGGCTGCGAGGCCGGTCCGTTCTGCATCAGGTAGCCGATGGCCAAGGCGCATGCGACCGTGCCACCTGTGGTCACGTAGTTCCGAATTACAAACAAGACACCCTCCCCAGTTGAAGGAGCGAGTCGGAGAGTGCTTAACAATCGCGGCCAATATGTGGCCGCGACGCGGACTCATTATGTCGGGAATCTGACCGGATCAGGCAAGCCGACCATGGCAGTGCTTGAACTTCTTGCCGGACCCGCAGGGGCAGGGATCGTTGCGCGACGGATTACCCCAGGTTGACGGGTCGTCCTCGACAAAGCCGGGCCGCGCATCGCCTGAGGCCTGCGCCTCGGCCACCGCTTCGGCCTGTTCGGCGGCTTTCTTGATCTGGGCCTGCTGCGCCTGCATCTGCGCCAGCATCTCGCGCTGCTCTTCTTCAGTCAGCGGGCGGACGCGGGCCAGTTGCTGGGTAACCGTTTCGCGCAGGCTGTCGAGCATGTTCTCGAACAGCTGGAAGCTTTCGGTCTTGTATTCGTTCAGCGGATCGCGCTGGGCGTAGCCGCGGAAGCCCACGACCGAGCGCAGATGTTCCAGGGTCAGCAAGTGCTCGCGCCACTTGCTGTCGATGGTCTGCAGCAGCACCTGCTTTTCGATGTTGCGCATGTTCTCGGGGCCGAAGGCGGCGGCCTTCTGGGCCATCATCTCGTCGGTGGCCTTGATCAGGCGCTCGCGAACCACGTCGTCGTCGACCCCATCCTCGGCTGCCCACTCTTGCACCGGAACATCAATGTTCAGCTTTTCCTTGAGGGTCGCGTGCAGCCCGTCGGTGTCCCACTGGTCGGCGTAGGTTTTGGGCGGCATGTACTGGTCGATCAGATCGTCGATGACCTGTTCGCGCATGTCCGAAACGATTTCGGACAGATCGTCGGTCGACATAATTTCACGTCGCTGGTTGAAGATCACCTTGCGCTGATCGTTCATCACGTCGTCGAACTTGAGAACGTTCTTGCGCATGTCGAAGTTGCGGCCTTCGACCTTGGCCTGCGCACGTTCCAGCGATTTGTTCACCCAAGGGTGGACGATCGCTTCGCCTTCTTTCATGCCCAAGGTGGTCAGAACCTTGTCCAGCCGTTCTGAGCCGAAGATGCGCATCAGGTCGTCTTCCAGGCTGAGGAAGAACACGGTGCGGCCTGGGTCGCCCTGACGGCCCGAACGGCCGCGCAGCTGGTTGTCGATGCGGCGGCTTTCGTGGCGCTCCGAGGCCAGAACGAACAGACCGCCGGCCTCAAGCACCTTTTGCTTTTCTTCCGCATGGCGCGCCTCTTCCCGGGCGCGCAGTTCGGCCGGGTCGGCGTCGGGGTTCTCGGCCAGCGCTTGCATGACGCTCATTTCCACGTTGCCGCCCAGCTGGATGTCGGTGCCGCGGCCGGCCATGTTGGTGGCGATGGTTACCGCGCCCAGACGTCCGGCCTCGGCCACGATCTGGGCCTCCTGCTCGTGCTGGCGGGCGTTCAGGACGTTGTGCTTGATGCCTTCCTTGGTCAACATCTCGCTGAGCATCTCGGACTTCTCGATCGAGGTCGTGCCCACCAGAACCGGCTGGCCCTTGGCGTTGGCCTTCTTGATCTCTTCGATCATGGCCGCGTATTTCTCGGCCGCGGTGCGATAGACCTGATCGTCCTCGTCGGCACGGGCGATCGGCTTGTTGGTCGGCACTTCGACTACGCCCAGGCCATAGATTTCGGCGAATTCCTCGGCCTCGGTCAGGGCGGTACCGGTCATGCCGGCCAGCTTGTCATAGAGGCGGAAATAGTTCTGGAAAGTCACGCTGGCCAAGGTCACGTTTTCGGGCTGGATCGGCGCGCCTTCCTTGGCTTCGATGGCTTGGTGCAGACCTTCGGACAGACGGCGGCCCGGCATCATCCGGCCCGTGAATTCGTCAATCAGAACCACGTTGCCGTCGCGCACAATGTAGTCCTTGTCCCGCTGGAACAGCTTGTGCGCGCGCAGGCCCTGGTTGACGTGGTGCACCACCGTGGTGCTTTCGGGGTCGTACAGCGACTGGCCCTCGGGCAGCAGGCCACTGGCGTGCAGCTGCTCTTCGAGGAACTCGTTGCCTTCATCGGTGAAGGTCACGCTGCGGGACTTCTCGTCGATCGTATAGTGATCGTCCTGCAGGGACGGAATCAGGCCGTCGATGGCCGTGTAAAGATCGGACCGGTCCTGAGATGGACCCGAGATGATCAGCGGGGTCCGTGCCTCGTCGATCAGAATCGAGTCGACCTCGTCCACGATCGCGAAATTGTGGTGCTTCTGGTAGACCTCGTTCAGATCCGCCTTCATGTTGTCGCGCAGATAGTCGAAGCCCAGCTCGTTGTTGGTGGCGTAGGTGATGTCACAGGCATAGGCCGCTTTTTTCTCGGCATCGGGCTGGCCCGACCAGATCACGCCGGTGGTCATACCCAACGCGCCGAACACGTTGCTCATCCATTCGGCGTCACGCTTTGCCAGATATTCGTTGACTGTGACGACATGCACGCCCTTTCCGGTCAGTGCGTTCAGATAGGCGGGGAAGGTGGCGACCAGGGTCTTGCCTTCGCCGGTCTTCATCTCGGCAATGTTGCCCTGATGCAGGAAGATGCCGCCCATGAGCTGCACGTCAAAGGCCCGCAAACCCAGCGCGCGCTTGGCGCCTTCGCGCACGTTGGCGAATGCCTCGGGCAGCAGGTCGTCCAGGCTCTCACCCTCGTTGGCCCGCTTGCGCAGCTCTTCGGTCTTGGCTTTCAGATCGTCATCCGAGAGTTTTTCGAACTCCGGCTCCAGCGCGTTGATCTTTTCGACCAGCGGGCGGGTTGCCTTGATCTTGCGGTCGTTCGGTGTTCCGAACACCTTTTTGGCAAGCGTACCGAGTCCCAGCATGTTCACTCCAGCGGATCTTTTCTTGTCTTGGTTGCGACAGGCTTGCCCACCTTGCGCGCAACCCATAGATAGCTGGGAGGAAAAGATGGTCCTGTCAAAGGCTGCAAGCGATGTAAGCGGCAGGTTCCAGAGTGTCAACGCCACGCCCTGTCGCGGCCAGAATATAGGATGAATTCATGCCCAAAGGTCTCACTTTTCTGCCATCGCTGGCTCTTGCGGCCATGATGGCCCTGCCTGTCGCCGCTGAAACCGAACCCTCTGCCGATACGGTTGTGGCGCGCGTCAACGGCGACGAGATCACTTTGGGTCACGTGATTGCCACTGCGGCTGGCCTGCCGCCGCAATATCAGCAGTTGGAAGACGAGGTCCTGTACCAGTTCATCGTCGAGCAGCTGATACAGCAACAATTGCTCAGCCAGGAGCAGGTCGAGCTGACCCGCCTGAACGCGCTGATGCTGACCAACGAAGAGCGCTCGCTGAAAGCGGTGCAGACGGTGAACCAGATCACCGATGCCGAGGTGACCGACGACGCGATCCAGGCCGCCTATGACGCGCAGTTCGCCGAGTTCCAGGGCGAGGACGAGTTCAACGCCAGCCACATCCTTGTCGCGACCGAGGACGAGGCCAAAGAGATCAAGGCGCAACTGGACGACGGCGCCGATTTTGCCGAGCTGGCCAAAGAGAAATCCACCGGCCCGTCCGGCCCCAACGGCGGCGCGCTGGGCTGGTTCGGCAAGGGCCAGATGGTGCCCGAATTCGAACAGGCCGTGATCGGGCTGGAAAAAGGGCAGGTCTCGGACCCGGTGCAGACCCAGTTCGGGTGGCATGTCGTGATCCTGAACGACAAACGCAAATCCGAAGCGCCCGAGTTTGCGGCGGTGCGGGATGAACTGGCCCAGTCCGTTCGTCAGGAGGCCATTCAGGCCAAGATCGACGAGCTGACCCAGGCGGGCAGCGTCGAGCGCCCCGAGGTCGAGGGCCTGACCCCGGATGTGGTCCGCAAGCTGGACTTGGTTCAGGAGTAACCCAGCGTGGCCAAGATCACCAAGGTGTCTCCGCTGGCCCCCGCGGCCTTTCCTGATCTGCCGGTCATCGACGGTGTGCGGTTCGCCACCGTCGCCGCCGGGGTGCGGTATCAGGGCCGCACCGACGTGATGCTGGCGGTGCTCGATCCGGGCACCGCGGTGGCCGGTGTGTTCACCCGTTCGGCCACACGTGCGGCGCCAGTGCTGGATTGCCAGGACAAGATCGGCGGGCCCAGTGACGGGCCGGCGGCGATCCTGGTGAACTCGGGCAATGCCAATGCCTTTACCGGACAGTACGGGCGGGCTTCGGTCGAGCAGATTACCGCTGCCGTGTCGCAGGTCACCGGCGTGGCGCAGAACCGCGTGTTCACCTCGTCCACCGGGGTGATCGGCGAGCCGCTGCCGCATGACCGGATCGTGGCCCGGCTGGACGAACTGACCGCCGGCCTGCGCGCCGACGCGTTGGAAGAGGCCGCGCGGGCGATCATGACCACCGACACCTTCCCCAAAGGCGCCAGTGCGCAGGTTGAGATTGACGGTAAAACAGTCTCTATTGCGGGGATTGCCAAAGGGTCGGGCATGATCGCACCCGACATGGCGACGATGCTGGTCTATATCTTCACCGATGCGAAGATCGACCAGTCGGCGCTGCAACGGATGCTGTCCGAGCAGACCGACCGGACCTTCAACTGCATCACCGTGGACAGCGACACCTCGACCTCGGACAGCCTGCTGCTGTGCGCGACCGGCGCGTCGGGCGCGGATGCCACCGGCAATGCCTATTTCGCGCGGGCGCTGGAATCGGTGATGCTGGATCTGGCGCATCAGGTGGTGAAGGACGGCGAAGGCGCCACCAAATTCGTCGAGATCCGCGTGACCGGCGCTGCCTCTGACGCCGATGCCAAGGTCCACGGCATGGCCATCGCCAATTCACCGCTGGTCAAGACCGCCATCGCCGGCGAAGACCCGAACTGGGGCCGTGTCGTCATGGCGATCGGCAAATCCGGCGCGGCGGCCGATCGCGACACGCTCAGCATTTCCTTCGGCGATATTCTCGTGGCCGAAAAAGGCTGGGTCAGCCCGACCTATCGCGAGGAAGACGCCGCCGCCTACATGAAGGGCCGGGAACTGGTGATCGCGGTCGATCTGGGGCTGGGCGAGGGCAAGGCCACTGTCTGGACCTGCGATCTGACCCACCGATACATCGAGATCAACGCGGATTACCGGTCGTGACATCAAAGCAATTCCAGCAAAAGTGGAGCCCGGTTTTGCGTACGGGGTTGCGACCATGAAAACGGTTCTCGTCTCTGCCGTCGCCCTGATCGACGTGGATGGGCGGGTGCTGCTGGCGCAGCGCCCGGAGGGCAAGGCCATGGCTGGCTTGTGGGAATTTCCCGGCGGCAAGATCGAGCCGGGCGAAACCCCCGAGGCTGCCCTGATCCGCGAATTGCACGAGGAACTTGGCATCGACACCTGGGCCTCGTGCCTTGCACCGCTGACCTTTGCCAGCCACAGCTATGACGATTTCCATCTACTGATGCCGCTGTTTGCCTGCCGCAAGTGGCAGGGCATTCCGCAGTCGAAAGAGGGTCAGGCGCTGAAATGGGTGCGGGCGAACGAGCTGCGCAACTATCCGATGCCGGCGGCGGATGTTCCATTGATCCCGATTTTGCGGGATTGGTTGTAGGGCGCAAAGCCAGGGACATTCGAGTTGATAGGTCTGGATGTCTTGTATGCGGACAAAGCTGCCGTTCGTTCTCGACAGTCTAATGTCTGCATTCACGGTTTCTAATGTTCTCGGTCGCACAAATTGTGATCGGCCAGTGACGCCAATACATAACAGTCTTCCGACACGCCTTCACCGTCGCAGCCTTTCGATATCCGGCTGAGTTCCTTCTCAAGCGTTCTTAGTCGCCTGATCTTGGCGCGAACCTCTTCTAGTTGCGATGTGGCAATGCCCGTTGCAGCCTCGCACGACCGGTCTGGATGCTCCTGCAGTTCTATCAATGACGAAATCGCTTCAATCGAGAAGCCAAGGTCACGCGCATGGCGAATAAAACTGAGTCGCTCCAAACCAGCCTTATCGTAACGTCGTTGGTTACCCGATGTGCGCTCAGTCTCGGGCAACAACCCCATTTCCTCGTAATAACGGATGGTCGGAACCTTGACCTTTGTGCGCTTCGAAAGCTCGCCGATGGAAAACATAAAGAAACCCCTTGAACCTCTAGTCACTAGAGACATTACACTATGAGTAACCAAAGATGAAAGAGGATTCCCATGGCTGGTTGCTGCGGACATGACGCCAAGTTTGACGGCGTTTCAGATGATTACAAAAGACGGCTGTGGATCGTCATTGCGCTCAATGCGACGATGTTTTTTGTCGAGATGACGGCAGGCCATCTCGCCAAGTCTCAAGCGTTGCAAGCCGACGCGCTCGACTTTGCAGGCGATGCGCTGACCTACGGAATTTCACTTGCAGTCATCGGGGCATCGCTCCGAGCGCGAACGAACGCAGCATTGTTCAAAGGCGTCAGCCTTCTTCTGATGGGGCTTTGGGTGTTCGGATCGACGGTCTATCGCGTCTTCTACGTTGGCGTCCCCACCGCAGAGATCATGGGCATTGTCGGCTTTCTTGCGCTGCTCACCAATTTGGCAAGCGTATTGCTGTTGGTTCGCTACAAGGACGGTGATGCCAATGTCAGGTCAGTTTGGCTATGTTCGCGCAATGACGCGATTGGGAATGTGGCAGTGATGTTTGCAGCACTTGGTGTGTGGGGGACGGCGACGGGTTGGCCTGACCTGATTGTGGCGACGATCATGGCCGGGTTGTTCCTTTCATCAGCTTTCCAGATCGTACGCCAAGCCTTGGCGGAGCGACGCGAGATGACCCAGCATGAACATGAGGTCGTATGATGCCGACGGTCTTAGTCTTCACCGGCCTTATGATCGCGGCAGCTACGTTTGCCGCCATGCTTTGGTCCATCGTATTTCCTAACCGCCGCCTTTGGCCGCCAAAGCGCTATACCATGGCCACTCCCATTCTGGTTTGGGTTCCGACATTCACCCTCTTTGGGATCTTGATCGTCCTCGGCGTCATGGAATGGGGAAACCTGCCAATCCCAAATTGGTTGCGGTTTGGCGTAGGCGTTTCCCTGATTGTCGCCGGAAACGTGGTTGTCTGGTCAGAAGCCGCAAAGTTTGGTGTTGCCCAGACTGGCGGTGCAAAAGGAACGCTTCGAACAAGCGGCATGTATCGCTATTCGCGCAACCCACAATACTTGGCGGACATTGCAATGATAATCGGCTGGATCGTACTTTGTGCGTCGTCTGGGGCGGCGCTTGTCGGTTCTGCCGGAATAGCCGTTCTAATCGCCGCGCCTTTCGCCGAGGAACCATGGCTCAAGGGGCAATACGGTTCCGCGTTCGAGAACTACCGAACAAAGGTCCGACGTTTCTTGTAGGCAAACGACCAAGTGCAAAAGCAGACCTTAGCCATGGTGCGGCATCTTGGTAGCTTTGGGCTCAAAGCTACCATTTACCACGCTCTGCAAATAGACCGTTATGATATTCTCTTTAGCGTTTCGGCGTAGAAGCAGAATGCAAACCCACGCCGCTCTTTTTTGAAGCGTGCTGTTTCGCAGTTTGTACAAGACGTACAAATCGGAACATCACCCCGGCATCCCTGTTACAATTCGTAAGATTCCGGAAAACATCACGAAAAAGTTGACGCTGATCGTCCTCCTTGTCCTTAATCGGGGCAGCGACGCGCGGGTCTGACCCGGCGACGTCGTTCCGGCCCAAACCGGGGCCGGATGGGGAGGAGAGATAGAATTGGCTCAGACGCAGTCGGGCGCCGAAGGGATGCACTCCCTTCCGGCGCTTCTACACCGCAATGCGACGCAGTTCGGGGATGCCCCGGCCTACCGCGAAAAGGAATTCGGGATCTGGCAGTGCTGGACCTGGGCGGAAACGGCCGCCGAGATCCGTGCGCAGGCACTGGGATTCCTGGAGCTTGGCGTTGAAAAGGGCGACCATATCGCCGTGATCGGGCGCAACCGTCCGGCGCATTACTGGTCGATGGTCGCGGCCCAGATGGTGGGCGCGGTGCCGGTGCCGCTGTATCAGGACTCGGTCGCAGAAGAGATGGCCTATGTGCTGGAACACTGCGGCGCGAAATACGTGGTCTGCGGCGACCAGGAGCAGGTCGACAAGGTTATCGAGATCCAGCAGGACATGCACCAGGTCAAGCACATCCTGTACACCGACAAACGCGGCATGCGGAAATACGACCACAGCCAGATGAACGCGCTGAGCGACATCATGGCCGAGGGGCGCGCCGGGCATCACCGGTTCGATGCCGAGCTTGACCGCCGCATCGCCGAGATCACCTATGACGACACCTGCGTGATGCTCTATACCTCGGGCACAACGGGCAAGCCCAAGGGCGTGGTTCTGTCGAACCGCAACGTGATCGAAAGCGCAAAGAACTCGGCCGAGTTCGACCACCTGACCCGCAACGAGGATATCCTGTCCTATCTGCCGATGGCTTGGGTGGGCGATTTCATCTTTTCGGTCGGTCAGGCCTATTGGTGCGGGTTCTGCGTGAACTGTCCCGAAAGCGCCGACACGATGATGACCGACTTGCGCGAGATCGGCCCGACCTACTTCTTCGCGCCGCCGCGCGTGTTTGAGACCCAGCTGACCAACGTGATGATCCGGATGGAGGATGCCAGCCCGATGAAGCAGCGGATGTTCCGCTATTTCATGGATCACGCCAAAAAGGTCGGCGGGCGCATCCTGGACGGCCACCCGGTCGGCTTCGTGGATCGCCTGAAATACGCGATCGGAAATGTCCTGGTTTATGGGCCGCTCAAAGACACGCTGGGCTACGGCCGGTTCCGTGTCGGGTACACCGCGGGCGAGGCGATCGGGCCCGAAATTTTCGATTTCTACCGCTCGCTGGGGATCAACCTGAAGCAGCTGTATGGTCAGACCGAGGCGACGGTGTTCATCACCGTCCAGCCCGACGGCGAGGTGCGCGCCGACACGGTGGGCGTCCCGGCCCCTGATGTGGAGCTGAAGATCGCCGAGAATGGCGAGATTTTCTATCGCTCGCCCGGAGTGTTCGTTGAATACTTCAAGAACCCCGAATCCACTGCCTCGACCAAGGACCCCGAAGGTTGGGTGGCCACGGGCGACGCGGGGTTCATCGAGGAAAGCAGCGGCCATCTGCGGATCATCGACCGCGCCAAGGACGTGGGCAAGATGGCCGACGGTTCGATGTTCGCGCCGAAATATGTCGAGAACAAGCTGAAGTTCTATCCCGACATCCTCGAAGCAGTGCTGTTCGGCAATGGACGCGACCGCTGCGTGGCCTTCATCAACATCGACCTGACGGCGGTGGGCAACTGGGCTGAGCGCAATAACATCGCCTATGCCTCGTATCAGGAACTTGCGGGCCATCCGCGGGTGCTGGAGACGATCCGCAGCCATGTGGAAGAGGTCAACAAGTCGGTTGCCGCCGACGAGATGCTGTCAGGCTGCCAGGTGCACCGGTTCGTGGTGCTGCACAAGGAACTGGACCCCGACGATGGCGAGATCACCCGCACCCGAAAGGTGCGCCGCAAGTTCGTCGAGGACAAATACGCCGACATCATCGACGCGCTCTATGACGGGTCCGAGGCGGTCTCGACCACGACCGAGGTGACCTATGAGGACGGGCGCAAGGGATCGATCAGCGCCACGTTGCAGATCGTCGACGTGCCGGTCGTGCCGGTGTCGCATCAGAAGGTGGCCGCGGAATGAGGCCGATCGCGCGCCGCTCGGCCTGCGGCCATCGCCCCGCCCGCCGTCCCGTTCACCCGCAGTTTGAGGAGTAGACGATGCTGGATGCATCCGACGACGGATATGTCACCGAGGATGGCCGCAAGATCGGCGGCGTGGTGATGGAGATGAAGAACATCACCCTGCGGTTCGGCGGCGTGGTGGCGATCAAGGACATCTCGTTCGACATCCGCCAGGGCGAGATCCGCGCGATCATCGGGCCCAACGGCGCGGGCAAGTCCTCGATGCTGAACGTGATTTCCGGCTTCTACATCCCGCAGGAGGGCGAGGTCTGGTTCCACGGGGCGAAACGCCCGCAGATGAAACCCTACGAAGTGGCCCGCCAGGGCATCGCCCGGACTTTTCAGAACATCGCCCTGTTCGAAGGCATGAGCGTTCTGGACAACGTGATGACCGGCCGCCTGAACTTCATGAAGACAAACATTCTGCAGCAGGCGATCTGGCGCGGCAAGGCCGAGGCGGAAGAGGTGGAAAACCGCGAGGCGGTCGAAAAGATCATCGACTTTCTGGAAATCCAGCACATCCGCAAGACGCCGGTGGCGCGCCTGCCCTATGGCCTGAAGAAACGCGTCGAACTGGCCCGCGCGCTGGCCGCCGAACCCAAGCTGCTGCTGCTGGACGAGCCGATGGCCGGCATGAACGTCGAGGAAAAAGAGGACATGAGCCGCTTTATCCTGGATGTGAACGACGAATTCGGCACGACCATCGCCCTGATCGAGCATGACATGGGCGTGGTGATGGACCTGAGCGACCGCGTGGTCGTGATGGATTACGGCAAGAAGATCGGGGACGGCACGCCCGACGAGGTGCGCAACAACCAGGAAGTCATCGACGCCTATCTGGGGGTCAGCCATGACTGAGCACCGCACAGAATTGAGGGGAGGCGCAGATGCCTGATCAGTTGATTTTCGCGATGGAGGTCTTTCTGAACGGCCTCATGGCCGGGGTGCTGTATGCGTTGGTCGCGCTGGGCTTTGTGCTGATCTACAAGGCGTCGGGGATCTTCAATTATGCTCAGGGGGTTATGGCCCTGTTTGCGGCGATGACCCTGGTGGGGATCATGAACGGGCAAGTTCCGTTCTCCCATCTGATCAACGCGATCTTCGGCACGCATATTCACTACTTCGGCTGGAACGTGCCGGCGCTGCTGGCCATTCTGCTGACGATGGGCGTGATGGTCCTGCTTGCCTGGGCGGTGCAGCGCTTTGTCATGCGCCACCTTGTGGGGCAGGAGCCCATCATCCTGTTCATGGCCACCATCGGTCTGGCCTACTTCCTGGAAGGCGTGGCCGACCTGATGTGGGGATCCGAGATCAAGACGCTGGACGTGGGTCTTCCGCAGGGCATCAACCTGTGGATCGACGAGACCACCTACAACATCTTCGGCTACGGCTTCTTCATCGACAACCTGGACATCGTGGCGACGGTCATCGCGGCGCTTCTGGTGGCGGCACTGGTTGCGTTCAGCCAGTACACCAAGCAGGGCCGCGCCATGCGGGCCGTGGCCGACGACCACCAGGCCGCGCTGTCGGTGGGCATTTCGCTCAACTTCATCTGGATCATGGTGTGGTCGGTGGCCGGGTTCGTGGCGCTGGTCGCGGGCATCATGTGGGGCACCAAGTCGGGCGTTCAATTCTCGCTGTCGCTGATCGCGCTGAAGGCGTTGCCGGTTCTGATGCTGGGCGGGTTCACCTCGATCCCCGGCGCCATCGTCGGCGGGCTGATCATCGGCGTGGGCGAGAAGCTGTTCGAGTTCGCCGTGGGCCCGCTGGTGGGCGGCGCGACCGAGAACTGGTTCGCCTATGTGCTGGCGCTGATCTTCCTGGTGTTCCGGCCGCAGGGCCTGTTCGGCGAGAAGATCATCGAGAGGGTGTAGGCCATGACCAAGCTGATCGCCATCATCAACGTGATCGCGTGGGCGGGGTTCTGGGCCTTTGGGTACATCGCCCTGACCTCGAACGATCTGACCGCCAATCAGCTGACCGTGGCCGCGCTTTTGGCCTTTGCCGGGCTGGTGATGGGTGTTCTGGCCTACATGAAACTGGTGCGCGCCTCGGAGGCGAGCGGATATGCCAAACGGTCCAACCAACTGGACGCCGAAGCCCGCAACCGGGCGCAGGAACAATGGGGAAAGTAAGACATGTTCTATCGTGAGGCCGGAGACTTCAAGACCTCCTACAGGGACGACAACCAGACTTTCCCGATCAAGTTCGACCGGTATCGGTACTATGTGGTGCTGGCGGTGGCGTTCGGGATCATCCCGTTCATCATCAACGACTATTGGGCCAACGCGCTGCTGCTGCCCTTCCTGATCTATGCGATTGCGGCGATCGGGCTGAACATTCTTGTGGGCTATTGCGGGCAGGTTTCCTTGGGCACCGGAGGGTTCATGGCCGTGGGCGCCTACGCCTGCTACAAGCTGATGACCGCCTTTCCCGACGTGTCGATGTTCATCCATGTGATCCTGGCCGGCGGCATCACCGCCATCGTTGGCGTGTTGTTCGGCCTGCCCAGCCTGCGGATCAAGGGGTTCTATCTGGCGGTGGCGACGCTGGCGGCGCAGTTCTTCCTGGTGTGGCTGTTCAACCGGGTGCCGTGGTTCTACAACTATTCGGCCTCGGGGCAGATCAACGCGCCAGAGCGTGACGTGTTCGGCATCATCATCACCGGCCCCAACGCGCCGGCCTGGGCGACCTATCTGTTCTGCCTGATCTTCCTGACCGCCTGCGCGATCATCGCCCGCAACCTGACCCGCGGCACCACCGGGCGCACCTGGATGGCGATCCGCGACATGGACATCGCCGCCGAAATCATCGGTGTGAACCCGCTGCGCGCCAAGCTCAGCGCCTTTGCCGTCAGCTCGTTCTTCGTGGGCGTGTCGGGGGCGCTGTTCTTCGCCATCTACCTGGGCGCGGTCGAGGTGGGCGAGGCCTTCGGCATCCAGAAATCCTTCCTGGTGCTGTTCATGGTCATCATCGGCGGGCTGGGCTCGATCTTCGGATCCTTTGCCGGCGCGGCCTTCCTGGTCCTGCTGCCGGTGGTGCTCAAGGTCGTGGGCGCGGACATGCTGGGCTGGCCCACCGATATCGTCGCGCATCTGCAGCTGGTGATCGTGGGCGGGCTGATCATCCTGTTCCTGATCCTAGAACCGCACGGTCTGGCGCAGCTGTGGCGCGTCGCCAAGGAGAAACTGAGACTCTGGCCTTTCCCGCACTAGGGACCGGCCCAATCAAGAAAGGGGCGCAAAGCCCGAACCAACATCGGACAAACCAAGGGAGGAGACACCCGATGAACAAGAAACTGGCAACAATGGCGCTGGGTGCGCTGATGGCCGCAGGTCCGGCAATGGCCGACCTCGTGTTCCCGTCGCTCAGCTACCGCACCGGGCCTTACGCCGCGGGCGGCATCCCCTTCGCGGATGGCTACGCGGACTATTTCACTCTGCTCAACGAGCGGGACGGCGGCATCGGTGGTGTTCCGGCCAAGGTCATCGAGTGCGAAACTGGCTACAACACCGAAAAGGGTGTGGAATGCTATGAATCTACCAAAGGCGAAGGTGCGCTGGTGTATCAGCCGCTGTCGACCGGCATCACCTATCAGCTGATCCCGAAAACCACCGCTGACGACATCCCGATGCACACGATGGGATATGGCCGCACCTCGGCCAAGAACGGCAAGGTGTTCAGCCACACGTTCAACTATCCGGCCAACTACTGGGACGGTGCCTCGGGTGCGGTCAACTATCTGCTCGAGGAAAACGGCGGTGATCTGAGCGGCAAGAAGATCGCGCTGGTCTACCACAACTCGGCCTACGGCAAGGAGCCGATCCGCACGCTGGAAGAGCTGTCCAAGAAGCATGGCTTCGAGCTGGTGGCCCTGCCGGTCGACCACCCCGGCCAGGAGCAGAAATCGCAGTGGCTGCAGATCCGCCGCGATCGTCCCGATTATGTCCTGATGTGGGGCTGGGGCGTGATGAACCAGGTGGCCATCCAGGAAGCCGCGAACATCCGGTTCCCGATGGAGAACTTCATCGGCATCTGGTGGTCGGGCGCTGAACATGACGTCATGCCCGCCGGTGCGGCCGCGAATGGCTACAAGGCGCTGACCTTCCACAACGTCGGCTCGGACTATCCGCTGTATGACGACCTGCAGAAATACGTCATCGACGCTGGCAAGGCCGCCGGCGCCGGCGATCAGGTCGGTACGGTCCTGTACAACCGTGGTCTCTATGCTGCGATGCTGGCCGCCGAAGCCGCCAAGAAGGCACAGGAAATCTCGGGCAAGGCTGACATCACCTCGGGCGACATGCGCGACGGTATGGAAGCACTTGAGATGACCGAAGCGAAGATGGCCGAACTGGGCCTGCCCAACTTTGGTCCGACCTTCTCGGTCAGCTGTGAAAACCACGGCGGGGATGCCCTTGTGGGCGTGACCCAGTGGGATGCAGACAGCAAGACCTGGACTCTGATCTCGGAGTTCAAGGCTACCGATACGGACGTGATCGGCCCGCTGATCGAGGAAGACTCGAGCGCATACGCGGCTGAGAACAACATCGAACAGGGCTGCAACTAAGCGGCACGAACACCGGGGCGGCGGCTGACCGCCGCCCCGAACCGGACAAGCCTCGAACGGGGCAGGCATGAGGACACGCGCTGATGCTGGATGCGGCACAAACCACTGACGTGCAGGCGGAAACCCTGCTTGAGGTCAACAATATCGAGGTGATCTACAACCATGTGATCCTCGTGCTGAAAGGCGTCAGCCTGACCGTGCCCAAGGGCGGGATCACCGCGCTGCTGGGTGGCAACGGGGCCGGCAAGACGACGACGCTCAAGGCGGTGTCAAACCTGCTGCATTCCGAACGCGGCGAGGTCACCAAGGGCTCGATCAAGTATCGCGGCCAGAACGTGCACGAGAGCGATCCGGCCGATCTGGTGCAGAAGGGCGTCATCCAGGTGATGGAAGGCCGCCACTGTTTCGAACATCTGACCGTCGAGGAAAACCTGCTGACCGGGGCCTATACCCGCAAGGACGGCAAGGCCGCCATCCAGCAGGACCTCGAACTGGTCTACAACTATTTCCCCCGCTTGAAAGAGCGGCGTCGGTCCCAGGCAGGCTACACCTCGGGTGGGGAACAGCAGATGGTCGCCATGGGCCGCGCGCTGATGAGCCGCCCCGAGACGATCCTGCTGGACGAGCCCTCGATGGGTCTTGCGCCGCAGCTGGTCGAGGAGATCTTCACCATCGTGAAGGACCTGAACGAACAGGAAGGCGTGTCTTTCCTGCTGGCCGAACAGAACACCAACGTGGCGCTGCGCTTTGCCCATTACGGATATATCCTGGAATCGGGGCGCGTGGTGATGGACGGCCCTGCCGCCGAACTGCGCGAGAACCCGGACGTCAAGGAATTCTACCTCGGTATGTCCGACGAAGGCCGCAAGAGCTTCCGCGACGTGCGGTCATATCGTCGCCGCAAGAGGTGGCTGTGAGCGGATGGAGGATCTGGCGATGACATTCTACGACGCTCTGGAAACCCGTTCGGCCGATCAGCGCGCTGCCGAGCACTCGGCCGGTCTGCGCGAACAGCTGGCGCGGGCGAAATCCGCGCCCGGTTTCGCGGCCCATTTCGCCGATGTCGATCTGGATGCGGTCCAGACCATCGCGGATCTGCCCAAGCTGCCGGTTCTGCGCAAGTCCGACCTGACCAAGGCGCAGGGACAGCACCCGCCCTTTGGTGGCTTTACCGTCAAACCTGCGCATGGCTTTGCCCATGTGTTCCAGTCGCCGGGGCCTATCTATGAGCCCGGCGGAGTCGATCACGACTGGTGGCGCATGGGCCGGTTCCTGCATGCGGCGGGCGTGGGGCAGGGCGATATCGTGCAGAACTGCTTTGGCTATCACCTGACACCCGCGGGCATGATCTTTGAAAACGGCGCGCGTGCCGTGGGCGCCGCCGTGCTTCCCGCGGGGACCGGCCAGACCGAACTTCAGGTGACCGCCGCGCGCGACGTGGGCTGCACCGCCTATGCCGGCACGCCCGATTACCTGAAGGTGATCCTGGACAAGGCCGACGAGATGGGCGTCGCTCTGAACTTCTCGAAGGCGGTCGTGGGCGGCGGGGCATTGTTCCCCAGCTTGCGCCAGGCCTATGCCGATCGGGGCATTTCCTGCCTGCAATGCTATGCCACGGCCGATCTGGGCAACATCGCCTATGAAAGCGCCGCGATGGAGGGCATGATCATCGACGAGCATGTCATCGTGGAAATCGTGACCCCGGGCACCGGAACACCGGTGGCGGAAGGCGAGGTCGGCGAGGTCGTGGTGACCTCCCTCAACCCCGACTATCCGCTGATCCGCTTTGCCACCGGTGATCTGTCGGCGGTGCTGCCGGGGCAGTCGCCCTGTGGCCGCACCAACCTGCGCATCAAGGGCTGGATGGGGCGTGCCGACCAGACCACCAAGATCAAGGGCATGTTCGTGCGCCCCGAACAGGTGGCCGCGCTGGTCGCCAAGCATGACGAGATCGTCAAGGCCCGCGTCATCGCTGCCCGGCAGGGCGAGATGGACACGATGACCGTGCAGATCGAAAGCCCCGGCGGCGATGATGGCGCCTATGCCAAGTCTGTGGTCGAGGTGCTCAAGCTGAAGGGCACGGTTCAGGTGGTGCCGCCCGGTTCGCTGCCCAAGGACGGGCTGGTGATCGAGGATCAGCGCGTCTACGACTGATCCGGCCCGGGGTTCTGCGGCCAAATGCGCCGCAGAAACCTGTGCCTGCCCACTGGCGTTTCCGAGTTTTTTGGTCGATTAAAGGGGAACCGCAACCTTTGCCGACCCGAGGCCATGGCCCAGATCGAATTCTCAGAACATGGATCGCGCAACCGCGGGGCTTTGGGTACCCGGTTCGTCGGGGCCTTGGCCTATCTGGTGGCGGCGGCCTGCCTGTTACCGATGGTCGCCGTGGTGCTGGCGGCCGTCACCGGCGGCACTGACACGATCCGGCATCTGCTGGACACGGTCCTGCCCGGCTATGCGGCCACCACGCTGATCCTGGTCTCATTGGTTTCGGTGGGAACATTCGCCATCGGGGTCGGAGCCGCGTGGCTGGTCACCATGACCCGTTTTCCCGGCGTACGCCTGTTCGAGGTGGCATTGGTGCTGCCGCTGGCCTTTCCAGCCTATGTGCTGGCCTATGCCTATACCTTCATCCTCGATCATCCCGGCATCGTTCAGACCACGTTGCGCCAGGTGACCGGCTGGGGTCCGCGCGACTATTGGTTCCCCGAGATCCGCTCGACCGAGGGCGCGGCGGTGATGCTGATCCTGGTGTTGTACCCCTATGTCTATCTGTTGGCGCGCGCCGCCTTTCTGCAGCAAAGTGCCACCGCTTTTCTGGCGGCGCGGGCGCTGGGCAGCAGCCCGTGGTCGGCCTTTTGGCGGGTATCGCTGCCGATGGCGCGGCCCGCGATTGCCGGCGGTGTTCTACTGGCGGTGATGGAGACCATCGCTGATTTCGGTACGGTCGCCTATTTCGGGGTTCAGACCTTTGCCACCGGCATCTACACCAGCTGGTTTTCGATGGCCGACCGCGCGGCGGCGGCGCAGCTGGCGCTGTGCCTTCTGGCCTTTGCGCTGGTGATGGCCGTGACCGAGCGCACCCAGCGCGGCAAGGCCAAATACTACCAACCCGGCAAACGCCACGCGGCATTGCCCGCTGCACAGCTGAGCGGCTGGCAGGCTGTGGCGGCATGGGTTTTATGCGCCATTCCGGTTTTGTTCGGCTTTCTGCTTCCGGTGATCGTGCTGACTCAGATGGGATTGGAGTCCGAGCAGAACCTGCTTTCGGCCCGCTATCTCGGGTTCATTCGGAACTCTCTGACTCTGGCAGGAACGGCGGCGGTGATCACCGTCTGCGCGGCGGTCTGCGTCGGTTTCTTCCAACGGCTGAGACCCGGGCGCGGTTCGGCCATGGCGGCTTATGCGGCGCGGTTGGGCTATGCCGTGCCAGGCGGCGTGATCGCGGTGGGGCTGATCGTGCCTTTTGCCGGGTTCGACAATGCGCTGGACGCCTGGATGCGGCAGACCTTCGGCGTGTCGACCGGGTTGCTGGTCACCGGCTCGATCTGGTTGTTGGTGGCGGCCTACATGGTGCGCTTCCTCGCGGCCGCGCTCAGCGCTTATGAAAGCGGTCAGAGCACCGTTCATGCAAATATGGATGCCGCTGCCCGCTCGCTGGGGCAGACGCCATTGGGCACGTTGCGTCGGGTGCATCTGCCGATCCTCACGCCCTCGCTGCTGACGGCGCTGCTGATCGTATTCGTGGACGTTATGAAGGAACTGCCGGCCACGCTGATCATGCGGCCCTTCAACTTTGACACGCTGGCGGTGCAGGCCTACCGGCTGGCCTCGGACGAACGGTTGGAGGGCGCTGCCGTTCCGTCGCTGGTGATCTTGGCCGTGGGCCTGCTGCCGGTGATCCTGATCTGCCGCCAGGTCGGGCGCCGGCACTGACGGGCGGTTCAAAAATACCACACCATGTCGTGACAGGCTTGATCTGATCGCATTTTCCGGCAAGGCTGAAGTCATGAACATGCAGCCTCCCAGCCGGAACCCTGCAAGCCCGGTCCAGATGCCGGTGGCCTTCAACCGGCAAGAGATGTCACAGATTCTTTCCGTCTATGGACGGATGGTCGCCGCCGGAGAATGGCGTGACTACGGAATATCAAATCTGCGCGACGTTGCCATATTCTCGATCTTCCGACGTACGGCCGAGCACCCGATCTATCGTGTTGAAAAACACCCCCGGCTGCGTTCAAAGCAGGGGATGTATTCGGTGGTGGGCATGGACGGGCGCATCCTGAAACGCGGGCACGACCTGCGCGCCGTCCTGCGGGTACTGGAACGCAAGCTGATCCGCTCGGTCGACCCGGATTAGAGCCGCTTGTGCGCCGTGACCGGCCCGTCGCCCTGGGCTTCGATCCGGGCAATGGCCTGATCCATCGGTTCAAATACCACGGCCATGTGATGGGCATTGGCATGCAGCAGCATGTTGTCGCCGGACACCCAGGCCACATGGCCTTTCCAGAACAACAGATCGCCGCGCTGCGCCGGGGTGCCTTCGGGTAATGCGGTGCCCAGGTCCCGCTCTTGGTCGCCGCTGTCGCCGGGGCAGGCCGCGCCACAGGCCAGCAGCCCCGCCTGAATCAGGCCTGAACAATCCAGCCCCCACCGGCTGTTGCCGCCCCAAAGATAGGGGGTGCCCAGAAACAGTTCGGCCACGGCCACCGGGTCGTTCAGTAGGGTTCCGACCGGTTTGACATGCACTGCGGGGATGAACCCAAGCTCGGTCTCGACAAAGCGGTCCTGCTGCGACAGCACCACGACCCGGCTGCCAAAGCTCAGGCTGACCCGGTCGGGGCTTTTGATGTCGGGTTGCGCATAGGCATGGGTCGCCGGGGCCCAGATCCAATGCGTGGCCGGGGCGTCAGGGCCCAGCTGGTCCGCGCGCAGCCAGCCTTGATACCCATCCTTGTCGGAAACCACCCGGCACCAGCCGCCGGACTGTTCGGTGATGTCAAGGCCGTCGCCATACAGCAGCTGCCGGTCGCGCGGGCCTTTGGGGCTGCGCAGCAGGTCCACGACGGGGCGGATGACGCGCGCGCGGTTCACAGGCCCAGCATCCCGGGCAGGGCGGTCAGCAGGGCGCGCGGCCCTTGCCCCAACCCGCCTTTGCTGCGGCCGGGCTCTTTGGCCTTTTGCCAGGAGTAGATGTCGAAATGCAAGTACCGGCTATTTTCCACGAACCGCCGCAGGAACAACGCCGCGGTGATCGACCCCGCGAACCCGCCCGCCGGCGCGTTGTCGAGATCGGCGATGCCCGGCTCGATCAACGTCTCATAGGGCGTGTGGAACGGCATCCGCCAGACCGGGTCAGCCGCCTGAACAGCGG
Organism: Ruegeria sp. CI5; assembly: GCF_056536885.1. Taxonomy (NCBI): domain Bacteria; kingdom Pseudomonadati; phylum Pseudomonadota; class Alphaproteobacteria; order Rhodobacterales; family Roseobacteraceae; genus Ruegeria; species Ruegeria sp. CI5. The sequence goes on along the minus strand of NZ_JBQFQN010000006.1, from coordinate 53,760 downwards.
CCTGCGCCAAGGCCTGCGCGGCGGCATCGTCATCGGTGTAGAACGGGGCCAGATCCGCCCCCACCGCCACCCGCGCCGCGCCGGTCAGCGTCGCCATCGAGATCACCAGATCCGGCGCGCCCTCATCCGCCAGCGCCAGCGCGTCGGCCAGAACCAGCCGCCCCTCGGCATCGGTGTTGTTGATCTCGACCGTCAGGCCCTTGCGTGAGGTCAGGATGTCGCCCGGCCGGAACGCGTTGCCCGCCACCGCGTTTTCCACCGCCGGGATCAGCACGCGCAACTGCAGCGGCAGGTCCAGCGCCATGATCATGCGGGCCAGCCCCAGAACGTTCGCCGCGCCGCCCATGTCCTTTTTCATCAACCCCATCGAGGCACCCGGCTTCAGGTTCAGCCCGCCGGTGTCAAAGCAGACGCCCTTGCCGACCAACGTCAGCTTTGGTCCGCTTGTGCCCCAGGTCATCTCAATCAGGCGCGGAGCCTGTTCCGCGGCCCGACCCACCGCGTGGATCATGGGAAAGTTCTGTTCCAACAAGGTGTCGCCAATGGTGACGGCACAACGAGCCCCGTACTCCTGCGCCAGCGTTTCAACGGCGTCTTGCAGGGCCTGAGGTCCCATGTCGGCCGTCGGAGTGTTGACCAGGTCACGGGTGAGAGCTTCGGCATTGGCCATGATCTCAACCCGCGGAGCATTCACACCGTCAGGCGCGACCAATCGGGCCTTTGCGCCGGACTGTTCGGCATATCGGTCGAAACTGTACCCGGTCAGCAACCAGCCCAAGGCTTCGATTTCGGCTCTGTCTGCCGACAAACCGGACGCAATCCGGTAAGTGCCTTCGGGCAGAACCTCGGCGGCGGCGGCAAGCGGAAAGCGTACCCGAGCGCGCCGGGTGTCTGTTCCATAGCCTGCCAGCGCGAATTGCGGCGCACCCGTCGGTCCGGGAACCAGCAGAACCTGCCCGATTGCGCCGGTGAACCCGTTCGCGACCACCCAGGCCTGTGTCTCATCGGGCTGAGACTTCAGCCAGGGCTCGAGCCCGTCCTGCGCAAGAACATGCAGATCAATGGCAGGAGCATCGGAAGGTGCAAAAGACAGGGACATGGGCGCCTCGGACTGTTCTGGTGCCGCCTACACTAGCCGCCTGTTGTTCGCCCGCAACCCGTCATATCGAAAGATCCTGTTGATCCCATACCGCGGTCAGCGATCGTTCGCCCACCCGGATCAGTCGGCTGAGCGTGGCTCCGGTCGCCACTGCATCGCCGGCATCTACCGTCCGGGCCACGTCGTCGGCGACCCGGGCCAGCGCCGTCATACCGACCTGTTCGGATATCGCGACCAGAGACTTGGCGCATTTGCGCAGCCCCGCCCAGTCACGTTGACGCCAGAGCCGTTCACAATTCGACAGGCGTACTGCCAGCTCCTCGACCGTTCGGCACAGAACGTCGACCGCGTTCGTGTCACCCAATTGCCGATACAGCCCGTTCAGCCGGTCTGGATCCAGGCGCACGGACTCCTTCTGTTCAAGCGTGACGATCTTGTCCACCACATTCACCCCAATCTTTCTGCCCCCACGGCATCTGCGAACCTGTCACAAAAGACCTTTGCAATTCCTTTCGGCCAATCGGGATAATGTCTCGAATTTTGTTCGAACTTGCGTTAGATCGGCGGTCGAACCGCAAATTTGGGAAAACGCGATGCACCACGCCAAACCTCTGCCGAGCTATCTGGTCAAACGGTACCACGGTTGGAAAGCCACGTCCTATTCCGAGAACCAGGCCTGGTACCGCCGGCTGGCGACCGAGGGTCAGCGTCCGCGGGCGATGGTGATTTCCTGCTGTGACAGCCGGGTCCATGTCACCTCGATTTTCGGGGCCGACCAGGGCGAGTTTTTTATCCACCGCAATATTGCCAACCTGGTGCCGCCCTACGAACCGGATGGCGAGCGCCACGGTACCAGCGCAACCATCGAATATGCGGTGACGGCATTGAAAGTGGCGCATCTGATCGTGCTGGGACATTCGCAATGCGGCGGGGTGCAGGGCTGTATCGACATGTGCAAGGGCGATGCGCCGCAACTGGAAGCCAAAGAGAGTTTTGTCGGACGCTGGATGGACATCCTCAAACCGAAATTCGATCTGGTCTCCGATGTCGAGGACCCCGCGGAACAGGCGCGCCAGTTCGAGCGTCAGGCGGTTGTCGCGTCGCTCGAAAACCTGATGACCTTCCCGTTCGTGGCCGAGGCCGTACAGAACGGCTCGATATCGCTGCACGGCTTGTGGACCGATATCGGCGAAGGTGGTCTGGAGTATTATGACCCGTCAGGAAAAAAATTCCTGCCGGTTTAGTCTTTAAATCGGAGAAACGCACCCTAATTGAACGATAGTTCAATTAGGGTGCGGTGACTGTATGGAAAACCTGTTGTCTTTGGCGGCCGACAATCTGGTCTCGCCGATCATTCTCAGTTTTGTGCTTGGTCTGTCAGCCGCATTGGCCCGATCTGACCTGACCATTCCCGAGGCCATCGCCAAGGCGATGTCGATCTATCTGCTGTTTGCGATCGGCTTCAAGGGTGGTGTCAGTGTTGCCGCACACGGGATCGACGCCACGCTTGGCTTGTCCCTCATTGCAGGTGTCATTCTGTCCGCATTGCTGCCCCTGGTGGCGTTCGGCCTGTTGCGCGTGCTGACCAACCTTGACCATGTCAACGCAGGCGCGGTTGCAGCGCATTACGGCTCAATCTCGATCGTCACATTCGTGGCCGGTACGTCGGTTCTGGAAAGTCAGGGCCTGGTGTACGAGGGCTACATGGTGGCTGTTGCGGCGGCGATGGAAGCGCCGGCGATCCTGTCCGCTCTGTGGCTGATCTCCCGCGGCGGCGGAGCCCGCCGGATGGACTCGGATCTCTGGCGCGAGATTGCCCTCAATGGTTCGATCGTTCTGCTGGTCGGGTCGTTTGCAATCGGCTGGATCACGGGCGAGGACGGTCTGGCCGAGATCAGCAGCTTCGTGGTCGCACCGTTCAAGGGGGTTCTGTGCCTGTTCCTGCTGGACATGGGTATCGTCGCCGGGCGCGGATTGCGTGCCGGGCGCGGGCTGATCACGATGGGTCTGCTTGGCTTCGGCGTGCTGATGCCCCTGATCGGGGCCGGTGCCGGGTTGGTGGCCGCGCTCCTGTTGGGTCTGTCCACCGGCGGAGCGGTGTTGCTGATGGTGTTGGGCGCCTCCGCCTCGTACATCGCGGTTCCGGCGGCGATGCGCGTGGCCGTGCCCGAGGCGAACCCGTCCATCTATCTGACCCTGTCTTTGGGCGTCACGTTCCCATTCAACCTGGCGCTGGGCCTGCCGATCTACGTCTCGGTCGCCCGGGCCGTTACCGGAGGATAAGACGATGCAGACACATGATGCCAAACGGGTCGAGATCACCATCGAAGCCATCGTGAAATCCCGTCTGACGGATGCTCTGGTCGATCAAGGTGTGACCGGGTTCACGATCCTGCCGGTGCTCGGCGGATCGGGACGATCGGGTGAATGGAGCCGATCGGGCCAGGTCAGCCGCGCCAGCGGGATGGTTCAGGTCATCTGCATCATTCGCCCCGATCGCTTGGACGGGCTGCTGAGCGCGATCCTTCCCGTGCTTGATCGCCATATCGGGGTTGTAAGCGTCACCGACTGCCAGGTTCTGCGGGCCGAGCGTTTCTGACCCGGCGCGCTTGGGATCCGATGTGCGCCTAACCTCGGGATTCATGGCGTGACCCATGCACGATGTGCGGAGCGAACAGGCAAATCCCTGTTCGCAAAACCACACATTTTCATTCAGAGCGGGCTGACTGACAAACATCGTTGATGGCAACCGGGACGGGCGCTAGCATTTCAGCCAGCATCTTGAGGTTGGCCGTTTTGAGCATCGCCTACAGAAGGGAAATTGACGGCCTTCGGGCAATAGCTGTGTTGCCAGTGGTCTTCTACCACGCCGGATTGTCATGGCTGTCCGGCGGGTTTCTGGGTGTTGATGTCTTTTTCGTCATCAGCGGCTACTTGATCACCTCGCTTCTGATCGGGGATATTCAACGCGGACGGTTGTCCATCGTCGATTTCTACGAAAGGCGAGCCAGGCGGATTCTTCCGGCCCTTTTCGTGGTTCTGGCCGTGACAACCTGCCTGGCGTGGATCTGGATGCTGCCGGCCGATCTCAGGGTCTATTCGCGAAGCCTGTCATCCGTCGCGGTATTCCTGTCGAACGTCTTCTTCTTCCGGAACAAGGACTATTTCGCGGATGAATTCGACATGCATCCGCTGCTCCACACCTGGAGCCTTGCGGTGGAAGAACAGTTCTACCTGCTGTTTCCGCTGCTGCTGCTGTTTCTGTTTCGAAGAGGGACCCGGACCTGCATCATTGGCCTGTCGGTGATGCTTTTGGCCAGTCTGTTGCTGGCGCAGTGGACATCGGAAAACGAACCCAGGGCAGGGTTCTACCTGATCTATACCCGCGCGTGGGAGCTTTTGGCCGGCGCGATATGCGCCTTCGTTCCGCGGCAGGACAAGGGGCGGTTCTCGACGGTGCTGCCAATGCTGGGCATGGTCGGGCTGCTGGTGTCTTACGTGATGTTCGACCGGTACACGCCGCACCCGTCATTCCTGACGGTCGTACCCGTTTTGGGAACCGTTCTGGTCATTCTTTTCGCCAGCCAACGAGACCCGATAGGGGCGCTGTTGTCGTCGCGGATCATGGTCTGGATCGGCCTGATCAGCTACAGCCTTTACTTGTGGCACTACCCGTTGTTGGTCTTTGCCAAGATCCGGAGTGTTCCGGCGCCAACACCGCTGACCATCGCCAGCCTTGTCGTGCTGGCCTTTGTGCTGTCAGCCTTGACATGGCGCTTCGTCGAGCAACCCTTTCGCCGTCATAGGGAAGGTCTATTCAGCCGCCGGGGGATCTTCATCGGAAGCGCCGCGATATCGGCTTTGGTGTTCTCGGTCGGGGTGGCGATCTTCGCAACCGATGGCGCGCCCGATCGTAAGGCGCTGCGCAATATCGATCTGCCGAGACTGACCGAAAGCCTGGCTCCGAACCGGGGTTTGAGCAATGCGTGCAACGGTCGAATGCCGGTGCCTGACAGCTGCGCGACTTCCGAGTCTCCCAAGGTTGCGGTTTGGGGGGACAGTTTCGCCATGCATCTGGTGGTCGGCCTGACCGCGGCCTATCCCGAGCTTGGGGTCGTCCAGCTGACCAAGTCGCTCTGCGCGCCGATCGCCGGTATCGCCTTTGCCGATCGCGGCCGGACCGGAGAATCCCCGCAAGCCTGTCTGGATTTCAGCGACCAGGTGCTGGATTATGTCACTTCGACCGACAGCATTGACTATGTCATCGTCTCATCGCCGTTCTACTACCTGTTCGAGCCCGGCGGACTCGCCGCCGTTGACGGTGCAATGGACCCCGAAGGCCCGCAGAGCACGGTTCTGCGGAACCTGGAAAAGACGCTCGAACGGCTTGTGTCTGCCGGTAAAACCCCGATCGTTGTGTCTCCGCCCCCCTCGAATGGCCAAAACCTGGGCTATTGCGCGGTGAATGCAGAACTCCGAGGCGCTGACCCGGATCTGTGCGACTATCCGTTCGCCGACATACAGCCGGAACTTCTTGAGGTGGGTGAGATGCTGCACCAACTCGAGGGCCGCCACAAAGTCGTCTGGCTGGATCGGATACTCTGCGATGCCGACGGCATTTGCCGCGCCAGCGACGGCTCGACGGCATACTATCGCGACGGTCGCCATCTCTCGAAAGAAGGTTCGCGCGAACTTGGGTGCCGCACCGGTGGATGGTTCTTGTTCGGGGACGAACCTAAAGGGCCAGCCGGCTCTGGCGCAGCGGCGGTCCCTGCGAATGACCGTCCCTGCAGCCAACTTCAACAGAACGCCGACCTGGCCCAGAGAGACTCGAACGGAGAGTGATTCCTCAGCCCTGCATTGGTATGCCGCCTGCGCGCTGAACCACTGCAGCGCGAGGTCCGGGTTGTGTCGATAGTAAGTTTTATTCGAATATCCAAATCCGTGATAAGCTGCCGTCATTTCCGGAACCAACCGAATGGAAATGACACACCTGGGAGGGATTTCATGACCAAGTCTTTCGCAATCGTTTCACAACGTCCTTTGTGGACGTTGGCCTGTCTGGCCGCGCTGACCGCCACATCCGTGTCTGCGCAGGAGTTCCAGACCGAGCAGGAAAGCACGGACGTCGTATTGGCGCCTGATGATTTCTCACCCTATGCGGGGCGGAACTTTCCCCAACGGCCGCTGTGGGGAGACTCGCATCTGCATACTTCGGTTTCGGTTGACGCCGGCACGATGACCCGGCTGACCCAGGAACAGGCGTTTCGCTTTGCCCGCGGCGAAGAGGTCACGACAACCCACGGCCTTCGGGCCAAGCTGTCCCGTCCGCTCGATTGGCTGGTCGTCTCGGACCATGCGGAGATGTACGGGCTGATGCCGCAACTGCTGGCCGGAGACGCCGAGGTTCTGGCGACACCCCAGGGCAAGGCCTGGTACGAGGCGCTGACGGCGGGTGACAGCCAGCTTGCGTTTGACACGGCAATGGAGATCGTCGCCTCGTTGTCGGATGACGTCCCGCCCATCGACAACCCCAAGGCCATCAAGCATGCGTGGGAGGCGTACACGGCCCTTGCCGACAGCTACAACGAGCCGGGAGTCTTTTCAGCCATCATCGGCTATGAATACACCACCGAGGGCGCCAACAACCTGCACCGGAACGTGCTGTTCCGCGATGGGCGCGACCGGGCCAACCAGACCCGCCCGTTCTCGCAATATGACAGCAAGAACCCCGAGGACTTGTGGGCCTTTCTGGCCGAATACGAGGAACGGACAGGCGGCGAGGTCCTGGCCATCGCGCATAACGGCAACCTGTCGAACGGGCGGATGTTCTCTCTGAACGCCTATGATGGATCCGCACTGACCCAAGAGATCGCAAGTCTGCGCGCCCGGTTCGAGCCGCTGTACGAACCGACGCAGATCAAGGGCGACGGTGAGGCGCATCCGTTCCTCAGCCCCGATGATGAGTTCGCAGATTTCGACACATGGGACGCGGCCAATCTGAACGGAACCGAGTTGAAGCAACCAGAGATGCTGGCCGGTGAGTATGCACGCGAGGCGTTGAAGCGCGGGCTCAAGATCGAACAGGAGCTGGGTGTGAACCCGTTCAAGTTCGGGATGGTCGGCGCGACGGATTCGCATACCGGTATGGCAACGGCCCAGGAAGACAACTTTTTCGGCAAACATTCCGGGGTCGAGCCCGGCCCGAACCGTTGGGAACACCTGGTAATCGAAGCACCCGATCCAGAGCTGTCGATCTATGGCTGGAAACAGGCCGCTGGTGGACTGGGTGCGGTCTGGGCGACGGAAAATACCCGCGAGGCGATCTTTGACGCGATGCAGCGCAGGGAGACCTATGCGACCACGGGGTCGCGTATGGGGGTTCGGTTTTTTGGCGGCTATGACTTCACCGATGAGGATGCCGCAAGCCGTGTTCCTGCGGATGCCGGCTACAAAAAAGGCGTACCGATGGGGGGCAACCTGCAGGCGTCTCCCGATGGGCGGGCTCCGAACTTCCTTGTTTTTGCATTGAAGGACCCGATTTCCGGCAACCTGGACCGCATTCAGATCGTCAAAGGCTGGGTCGATGCTGACGGGGCCTTGCAGGAGAAAGTCTACAACGTCGTCTGGGCCGGCGATCGCCAGATGGACGAGAACGGCAAACTGCCCGAAGTCGGCAATACCGTCGACGTCGAAAACGCCACGTGGACCAACACTATCGGAGCAAGTGAGTTGATCACCACGTGGCAGGATCCGGATTTCGACCCCAACCTGTCTGCGTTCTACTATGCCCGTGTGATCGAGATCCCGACCCCCCGCTGGACCGCCTACGAGGCCAAACGGTTCGGGATCGAGATGCCGGACTATGTTCCGATGATCACGACCGAACGGGCCTATACGTCGCCGATCTGGTATACCCCGGGATAAACGGTCGTTCCGTGAAGCGAAGCCCCGCCTCGCGCAGGCGGGACGGTCTTGTTCATTCGGCTGGGTTGGGGTTGCCGGCCACCGGCCTGCGGTTGTCCGCGTCTGTCGCTCCGAAACCGTGACGCAGCAGGATGAACACGAACAGGACCATGGTCAGAACTGCCAGAGGCGATCCGATCTGGGCAAGGGTTTCGCCCCTTTCGGTGATTGCCAGCACGATTCCGGGAACAAGCACCAGCACCGTTGCCACGGACAGCCCATAGTGGAGTTTCGCCAGACCGCTGCGCGCCGCCTCGGGGGTCAGAGCGTAGTAGAATCCGAACACTGCCAGCGCAACGAACCCGATCAGGTTCAGGTGGCCATGTGCCGGGGACAGCGTGTGATCATGGCTGGCGGACATCTGGATACCCCACAACATGCCCAAAACGGCAAATATGGCTGCGGTGGTCAGAAAAAAGATGGGCAATCTGGTCATAACGGTCTCCTTTGAATATTCGATGAGCCGCACGGGGCGTTGAAAACTGGGTTTGCCGGAAAAGGTGTGTTCTGACGCGGGCATCCGAACCACGCTGCCCAACCCGGCCCGATCCGTCTGGCAGTGCGGCGTCGAGCACCGAAGGCCAGAAAAACATCGGCCTAGTCAGCGGTTCCAGAGCACGTGGGATCGCGCGGTGTCGAACCCCGGTTCCTGCGACAGGTCAGGCTCTGTTTGGTCAATCATGGCTCGTTTCCCCTCGGCTGAGATTGAAACGAAGGCGCCTTCAATGGGCGGAAAAATACCAGCAGCTGTGAAATATGAAAAATTGATTATGTGAATAATAGCTATTCACCTGGCGAATTTACTTTTGCTTGGGCAGAACCTGCGGTGATGCCTGGCGCGTCTTCCTTCTCGCATTGCCAAAAAATGAAAACCCCGCAGCCCATGCCGCGGGGTTTTAAGATTTCAGTCTGGTCCGGCTATCAGCCCTTCTTCAGGACCTCGCGGCCCAGCAGCTCGGCGATCTGAACCGCGTTCAGAGCCGCGCCTTTGCGCAGGTTGTCCGAGACGCACCACAGGTTCAGGCCGTTTTCCACGGTTGAGTCCTGACGGATCCGGCTGATGAAGGTGGCGAAATCGCCTACGCATTCAACCGGCGTGACATAGCCACCGGCCTCGCGCTTGTCGATCACCATCACGCCCGGAGCTTCGCGCAGGATGTCACGGGCCTCGTCCTCGTCCAGGAATTCCTCGAACTCGATGTTCACCGATTCCGAATGTCCGACAAAAACCGGCACCCGCACACAGGTCGCGGTGACCTTGATCGACGGGTCGACGATCTTCTTGGTCTCGACGACCATCTTCCACTCTTCCTTGGTCGAGCCGTCTTCCATGAAGACGTCGATATGCGGAATGACGTTGAAGGCGATCTGCTTCTGGAATTTCTTCGGGGCGACCTCGTTGATCGGGTTGTAGACGGCCTTGGTCTGATCCCAGAGCTCATCCATACCCTCTTTGCCTGCGCCCGAGACCGACTGATAGGTCGAGACCACGACGCGCTTGATCTTGGCGCGGTCATGCAGCGGCTTCAGCGCCACCACCATCTGCGCAGTCGAGCAGTTGGGGTTGGCGATGATGTTTTTGTTCTTGTAGTCGTGGATCGCCTGCGGGTTGCACTCGGGCACGATCAGCGGGATCTCGGGGTCGTAGCGATAGAGCGACGAGTTGTCGATCACCACGCAGCCAGCCGCGGCCGCTTTGGGGGCGTAATCCTTGGTCGCGGCGGACCCCACGGCGAACAGCGCCATGTCCCAGCCGGTGAAATCGAAAGTGTCCAGATCCTGGGTCTTGAGTGTCTTGTCGCCAAAGCTGACTTCGGTGCCCAGCGAACGACGGCTTGCCAGAACGGCAATTTCGTCCACGGGGAACTGGCGTTCAGCCAGGATGTTCAGCATTTCGCGGCCCACGTTACCCGTGGCGCCGACGACAACGACGCGATAGCCCATGTCTAGTCTCCTGAATTAAGGACGCGCGTTCATAGCCGCGTTGCAGAAAATAAAAAAGGGCCTTCGCGGCGGAATTGACCGAATGACGCAGTTTTGCGGCGACTCAGGCCTTCAGCAGCTGCTGATAGAGCGCAACAAGGGCCTGCGCCTCGCCGTTGATGTCGAAATTCCGTTCCACATGGGCGCGGGCGGCCCGGCCTGCGCGGGCCAGGGAATCACGGTCCGCCAGCATCTCGGCAGCGGCCGCGGCCAGCGCCGGAATGTCGCCCGGAGGCACCACCCGACCCAGCGTCGGGTCGGTCACGATCTCGGAGAATGCGCCCACATCGGTGGCCACCACCGGCACACCGCAGGCCATCGCTTCGAGGGGGGTCAGTCCGAACCCCTCCCAGCGTTGGGGGGCGATGAACAGATCCAGCACCTGGTACCATTGGGCAATCTTGTCCACGGTGACCTCGGGCTTGAACAGGATGCGGTCGGACACGCCGGCTTGGGCCACCTTGTCCTTCAGTTCGGTCAGGAAAGCGCTGTGTTTCTCGGTCGCGCGACCCATGACGATGCCATGTACGTCGGGGACCTGCCCGCACAGGTCGATCATCGCATCGACGAAGGCGTCGGTGCCTTTCTGGTGGCGGATGCGGCCATAGCAGCCCAGCAGCAGCCCGTCGGGCAGGCCCATTTGCGTCCGCAGCCCCGCCTTGTCGGCGGGTGGCGTGAAATCCTGCAGGTTGATGCCGTGCATGATCACCTGCGCGTCGCGCTCGAGGTATCCGGCCGTCTTGCGCGAGGTCGCCACCACCGCGTCCATCTTGCCGATCAGCCACTTGGTATAGCCCGTATGCGCCCGCTGCGAGGCGCTGGTGAACAGCAGTTTCAGCCGCAGCCGCAGCAGGTCGCGCAGGATCAGGCCCAGCAGCATCTCGGTGTTGCGGCGGGCGTGCCAGACCCGCAGCGTCTTGCGCGGCAGAAAGGGCAGGCGGCCCAGCGGGATGTGCGGGATGTCCTCAGGCAGGCCCGGGCCGGTGGCGGCGATGTCGATCCACTGCGCCTGCAACGGCACCAGCCGCGCGATCGTCGCGGTGACGCCGGACAGGCGGCGTTTCAGGTTGGGGGCGATTACAACGGGGTCGTTCACGGCGCGCGCTCCTGCGGGGTCTCACTCCATGCTGTCACGGCTGAACAGGTAGATCACACAGCCGATCGTCAGCGTGACGGCAAAGAAGGCGAATATCGCTGTGTAGGGTGCGGTTGGCCCCATGTCCACCGTCGCCGCATGGATGCGGCCGGTGGCGAATTGCGCCAGCCCCACGCCGCCGATCCCGAACAGGTTCAGCAGGGTCACGCCGCGCCCCACCAGATGCGCCGGGATGAAGGCGCGCCCATGCGCCATGATCACCGGGAAGGATGCCCCCAGAAATCCGATCAGCGCCATCAGCAGAACCGACAGCCAGACGGCATCGGCGACCCACAGCCCCAGCAGCCCCAGCGCCAGCACCGCCAGCGCGTTGCCACCGAAGATCACCCATTTGCGGGTGTTCAGCAGCCGGTCCAGCGGCCCATAGGCAAAGGTGCCCGCGATCATCGCGGCGCCCATGACCAGCGTAGCCTGCCCGATCTGGGTGGCGCTCAGCCCGAACACGTCCAGCAGATAGGGACCGGCCCACAGCCCCCGCAGCGCGGCAGAGGGCGCATAGGCCACCAGCATCAGCGGCAAAATCGCCCACAGCGCAGGCTCGCGCAGCAGGTCCAGAACCGACCCTTTCTGCTCGGACACCACCCGCGCGGGGTCTTTGACCGTCACCCAGATGCCCACGGCCACCGCCCCCGAGATCGCGGCCAGCCCCGCCAGCGTCGCGCGCCAGCCCATCAGCTCGACCGCCAGCGCCGTGGGGTACGAGGCCACGAGGTTGCCAACCGACCCCACACCCAGCATCACCGCCGCCAGGGTCGCGAATTTCGCGGGCGGATATTCGCGGGCAAAGATGAAATACGAGGCCATCAGAACCGGCGAACACCCGACCCCGATCAACGCCATCGCCACCGCTACATGCAGGGGCGTCGTGGCCATCGCGAACACCGCAGCCCCACCCGCGCCGCCGATCAGCAGCAGAACCGCCGCCGTCTGCCGCGGGCCAACCCGGTCCAGCGCCCATCCCACCGGGATCTGCATTGCCGCAAAGACCAGAAACCACAAGCCTGAAGCCCAGGCCAGATCCTCGGGCGTGGCACCGATGTCGCGGGCCAGATCGGCGGTCAGAACCGCAAGGAACGCGCGGAAGAACTGGCTGAGGACATAGGCCAGACACAAGATCACCAAACCTGCCTGCATGTCAGTCTCCCTGCCGTCCGCCTCACCGGGATGCTTGGCACGTCCCGATGCCATGCACAAGCGCGTGTGATATGTTGCAGTATCGGGAAATGCCCCTGCACTACGCTATCATTGCGGCAAGCTAACGGGAGGGACAATGAAGACCGCCGATATCGGATTCTATGGCCGCGTACCCATTACGCGCGATTTTCTTGCCCTGTCAGATCCAGAACAATTCACCCCGGTCCCGGATGACTGGATCGTGGGCGTCGCCGATATCGTGGACTCGACCGGCGAAATCGCGCGCGGCCGCTACAAGACGGTGAACATGGTGGGCGCGGCGGTGATCTCAGGCATGATCAACGCGCTGGGCGGGCGGGTTTTTCCCTATGTTTTTGGTGGCGACGGTGCCGGATTTGCCATCCCGAAGGACGATGCCGACATGGCGCGCGACACCTTGGCCGCGCTGCGCAGTTGGGCGGAAACCGAGTTCGGCATCGCGCTACGTGCGGCTTTGGTTCCTGTGTCCGACGTGCGTTCGAAGGGGCACGACTTGCGGGTAGCGCGCTATGCGCCGTCCTCGGGGGTGGATTATGCCATGTTCACCGGTGGCGGACTTGCCTGGGCCGAGGCGCAGATGAAGGCTGGCCGGTACGAGGTTCCGCCCGCCGGGTTCGACGCGCAGCCCGACCTGACGGGACTGTCCTGCCGCTGGTCCAACAGCCCTGCGCGGCATGGGCAGATCGTGTCACTTGTCATCCAGCCCACTGCGCAGGCGACAGAACGCGATTTTGCTGATCTGGCGCAATCAGTTCTGTCCGCCTCCGAGGCTCTGGAGCGCGCGGGCCATCCCGTGCCGGCCGGCGGCCCTCCGATCAAGTGGCCACCTCCGGGGCTTGCACTGGATGCCCATGTCTCGCGCGCTGGGCGCAATCTGGCCGTGCGCAAGGCCGCGCTGCTTGTGCAGAACCTGCTGATCTGGCTGCTGTTCAAATCGGGCAAGCGACTGGGCGACTTCGAGCCGGGCCACTACAAGAACATGGTCAGCCGAAATGCGGATTTCCGCAAATTTGATGACGGGTTGAAGATGACGCTGGATTGCGACGACGAGACCCTGTCGCGCATCGCCCGGACCCTTGAGGATGCGCGCGGACGCGGCAAAATCAGATATGGCATCCATTCCCAGCAAGAGGCGATGATGACCTGCTTCGTGCCCGCCGCCACGCGCGACGATCACGTACATTTCGTCGATGGTGCATCGGGCGGCTATGCGCAGGCCGCCGCCGCAATGCAGGGGTGAGCCGCCCTCAGGAACGCCATTTCGCGGCCAGCCCGCGGGCAGCCTGAGCCAGCAGCATGACGTCGATACCGACCGCCAGGAACTGCGCGCCCATGTCCCGATACGCTTGAACCGCTTCATCATTGGTGCCCAGAATACCCGGCGCCTTGCCTGCCGCCCGGATCCGCTTCAAAGCATCGGCGATGGCGGTGCGCACCTCCGGCACCGTGCTGTCGCCTTTGTAACCCATGTCGGTGGACAGATCGGCCGGGCCGATGAAAACGCCATCCACGCCCTCGACCTGAAGGATGTCGTCCAGCGTGGCCATGCCCGCAAGGTTTTCCACCTGAACCAGCAAACAGATTTCGGGGTCGGCCGTGGCCACGTAATCGGGGATGGTGCCGTACATTGTCGCCCGTGTTGCGGCGGCCCCGACACCCCGCACACCTTTGGGCGGGTACTGGCAGGCCCGAACCAGCTCGCGCGCCTGATCCGCGCTTTCGACCATCGGTACCAGAATGGTCTGGGCGCCGGCGTCCAGCACGGTCTTGATCATCCAGGTCTCGCCGATGGGCAGCCGCACCACCGGGTGCGAGGGGCTGTTGGCCAGCGCAATCAGCTGATCGCGGATCGAACGGATGTCATTCGGCGCATGTTCGCCATCGATCACCAGCCAGTCGAAACCGGCGGTTCCCATGATTTCAGCGGTGATGGCTTCGGCAAAGCTCATCCAGCAGCCGATCTGCATTTCGCCCTGTGTCAGAGCCTGTTTGAACGGGTTTTTGGGGGCGGGCATCAGCGGTCCTCCTGCGGGGGTGTGGGCAAGGTGCGGGCGATTTCGGTGATCACGTCAAAGGCCATCCGGACGTCCTCCTCGGTGGTTTCGAACTGGCCAGCCTGAAAGCGGATGACGATGTCGCCATCGACTCGGGTCTGGGTCAGATAGATGCGCCCGTCATCGTTGATGGCGTTCACCAGCCGCAGATTCAGGTGGTCCAGATCCGCGGCTCCGGGTGGCTCATATCGGAAGGTCCACAGGGACCACATGGGCGGGGTGGCGATCCGGAAATCCGGCTCGGCCGCCAGCCGATCATGCAGGTCGCGCGACCAGTTGACGTGGTTGCGCAGCCGCGCGCGCAAGCCTTCCAGCCCGTAGGCGCGGATCACGAACCACAGTTTCAGCGCCCGGAACCGACGGCCTAGCGGCACCGACCATTCCGAGTAGTTGACGATCCCGTCCTTGCCGTGGGTTTTGAGGAATTCGGGGCTGATCGCCAGCGTCTGTACCAGATCGTCGGGGTCTTTCAGGAAATGCGCGCAGCAGTCGAACTGAACCCCCAGCCATTTGTGCGGGTTGAAAACGATGCTGTCGGCCTGGTCGATCCCCGGCCAATAGAGGCGGTATTCGGGGCAGATCATCGCCGACCCGGCCCAGGCCGCATCCACATGCGTGTACAGCCCGTATTTCTGCGCGATTTTCAGGCACTCATCCACCGGATCGGTCGCGCCGGTCCCGGTACCGCCGACGCACATGATCACCCCTGCGGGGTGAAGTCCGGCGTCCAGATCGGCCCGGATCGCGGCCTCGAGCGCGGCGGGGTCCATCCCGCGCCAATCACCCTTGATCGGGACGCGCACCAGGTTGTCCTGCCCGATCCCGGCCACCCAGATGGCGCGGTCGATTGATGTGTGCACCTCGGACGAGCAATAGACGCGCAAGGGTGTCTGCCCAAACAGGCCCTGACGGTTGCCCTGCCAGTTCAGCGCCTTTTCCCGCATGGTCAGAACGGCGGCCAGCGTGGCCGACGAGGCTGAATCCTGGATCACCCCTGCAAAGCCTTCGGGCAGGTCCAGCGCCTGCCGCAGCCAGTCCATCATCCGGGTTTCCATCTCGGTCGCCGCGGGCGAGGTCTGCCACAGCATGCATTGCGGCGCGATCGCGCTGGCCAAAAACTCGGCCAGCACCGACGGCGCCGAGGCGTTCGAGTTGAAATAGGCGAAGAAGCGCGGGTGCTGCCAATGGGTGATGCCGGGCATCACGATCCGCTCGAAGTCTTGAAAAATCCCTTCTATCGGTTCGCCATGCTCCGGCGCCTTCGCGGGAAGCGCGTTCAGCACCTCGCCGGGCTCGGTCCGGGCGCGCACCGGGTGCTGGCCGACGGTTTGGTGATAATGCTGCGTCCACTCGGAAATGCGTTTGCCCCATTCCGAGAATTCATCCCATCTCATCTGCCTTGCCTTCCGCCTTCGCATCTTTCGCGGGCAAGTGATGGCGATGCAGGCGGGCAGGTCAATCAAATTCCGGACGACGATGGCGCTGTGAGGTGGGACCGTGGCGGCCGTTCGATCCAAACTCAGGCTCTAATAAAGAGAATCGCACCGGCTGTGCGGATCGGAGAACCCCGCCGGAGAAACTAGGGGTCGACTCCGGCGGGGTGGCCAGACGGTGTCTGAAGTTATTTGCCTGGCCCGGGGCCGAAGAATCCCTGTGTTGTAGGGCTCCGGCCCTGAATCGGAGAATGTGAGGTGCCCAAATTGCACCCCGACAGCGCAGCCCAAGCACCCAGGGGGATGAGGCCAGAGCGGCGGTTCTCCGAAACCGTAATTTTTCCTTGGTATTCGTGACGGTGGCACGCTGATGAACAAAGCTTGATTGGCTGGGCGCGCCGACCGCCTGAAAGAAAATCTAGCGCACCTGACCGCGAAACCAAGTCGCAATAAGGTGACGCGGCCAGTGGGCCTGTTGCGCTGCCTTCGAATATCTGCCCGATATTTCCGTTCATGATGCGCGGCCTGTGCGGTTTATTAAACAGGGCGGTCCCAAGTTTCCCTAGAATAAAGACGGATAGTCTGCGCGGATGAAACTGGTTTGCGCCCAGGTCCGCGGCCTTGGCAACTTCGCGCCGAAACGTACAGGCGGGCCGGCAATAATCGGCGTGTTTGCCGGGTTGAACAGCGGAGTGTCTCCTTTAGTCTGCGCGGCAATATGAAGGAAAGGATGCAATATGGCCAAATCTCTGTTTTCCCTGCCGGATGTGGTGCAGATACCAGTAGTTGGAGAGGCCAACACCTATCCGGTGGGGCGCATCTTCTGCGTGGGACGGAACTATGCCGCCCATGCGGCCGAGATGGGAAACGAGGTTGACCGCGAGGCGCCGTTCTATTTCACCAAGTCCCCGCAGAATGCCATTCTGACCGGGCAAACCGTGCCTTACCCGCCGGGCACCGAGAATTATCACCACGAAATGGAACTGGCTCTGGCCATCGGCCGCCCGGTGTTTCAGGCGAAGTCGCAGCAGGCTTGGGATGCCGTGTTCGGATATTGCTGCGCGCTGGACATGACCCGGCGCGATTTGCAGATCCGCGAGCGCAACAAGCAGCGCCCCTGGGATCTGGGCAAGGATGTGGAAAATGGCGCGGTGTTCGCGCCGCTGACCCGCGCCGCCGATTGGGCGCCGACCGATGACATCCGCATCCATCTGAGCGTGAACGGTGAGGTCCGGCAGGACGCCACCCTGTCCGAACTGATCTGGAAGATCGACGAGATCGTCATGCACCTGTCCCGGTTCTATCACCTGCGGCCCGGCGACCTGATCCTGACCGGAACGCCCGCCGGCGTCGGCCCGGTCGAGGCCGGAGACGTGCTGACCGGCGGCATCGACGGGTTGGAGCCCATCCGCCTGACCCTCGGGCCGGCGGAATAGACCCTAAGAAGGGGTTTTCAGCCGCTCAAACAGGCGCGCGCAGCCAGTCTGCGTTAAAGGTAACCCGATCCAGCCCGGCAAAACGGCGCACCCGGTCCAACTCGGCCACGAGCCGCCGGGTACGGGCGTCCGACCATCTGACCCCACGCTCGGGCCACAGGGCGCGGACCCGCAAGATACCTTCGTCGCGATGGGCCTTCATGTCGATCCGTCCAATCAGACGGTCTTTTTCGAGCAGCGGAAAGACGTAGTAACCATAGGTGCGCTTGGCCTCGGGCACGAAGACCTCGATCCGATAGTGGAAGCCGAACAGGCGCTGGGCGCGGTTGCGGTCGCGCAGCATAGGGTCGAACGGGCTGAGCACACGGATCCGCCCCGGGGCGGGGGCAGGGTCGGCAGCCTGGTCCGCCAAGCCGGGCCACGCAAACACGCGGCGCATTCGACCATCAGCGCATTCCACTTCGATTTCCTGCAAATCCCCCCGTGTCAGAGCCTGTTTGCTCCACTCTTTCGCCTCGGCAGCGGTGACCGTGTCCCAAAACGCGGCCAGTTCGCCCGAGGTGGCAAAGCCCAGCCGGTCGAGCGCCGCGTGGCACAGCCAGTCCACCGTCGCCTGGTGGTCGCACTCCATCACGCCGGGGCACAGATGGGTATCGATCACACGCTCGGTCAGGTCGTATTGCTTTTGAAACCCTCGGCGCCCCACCACCGTCAGCGCCCCCGAGCGCCAAAGGTATTCCAACGCCGTTTTCGAGGGGTGCCAATCCCACCAGCCGCCCGAGCCCTTTTTCTCATCCCGCCCCAGATCGGCCGAGCATACCGGGCCATGGTCGCGGATGTGTCGCAGCACGGTTTCGAACTGCTGCTCGAACCCGTCGCGTCGCCAGTTGCGCCAGCGGGCCCGCAGCATCTCGGCGTCGCGCTGGAAGCGCAGGTGCCAATGCGGGTAGAACCCCATCGGGATCACGGCGGCGTCGTGGGTCCAGTGTTCGAACAGGCTGCGGTCGCGCTCGTACAGGCGCTTGAGGTCGTTCGGCCGATAGGATGGGCGGCGCGAGAACAGGATCATGTCATGGGCGCGCGCCACGGTGTTGATGCTGTCGAGCTGCACGAAACCCAGCCGGTGGATCAGATGCAGCAGATCGGGCCCTTTGGCCGGACCTGCGGGCTGTTCCGCCAGCGCATGACGATCCATGAACAACGCACGGGCGGTTCGGTTGTCGAGTTGTTGCAGCTTGCCCCGTTCAGCGCCGCTTGAGCGTGTCGCCATAGCTGATCTTGGGGGTCAAGGTTATGCGTGTTTCGATCTCGGTATTCGGGTCGGCCAGTTGGGCGGCGATGATTTCCGCCGCCTTGCGACCGATTTCAAGCCGGCAGGCGTCCATGGTGGCCAGCTTGCGCGGCAGACCCTGCAGCAGTTCGACGTTGTTGAATCCCGCAAGGCCGATCTGTCCGGGCACGTCGATACCCTGCTCAAGCAGGTACAGCAGCCCGCCCGCGCCGATCATGTCGTTGGAATAATACAGGAAATCCAACTCCGGAGAGCGGTCGAGCATGGCCTTTGTCATCTCGCGCCCCTTGGCCAGGGCCGAGCCGCCGGAATAAAACTCTCGGTCCTCGATCTCGATCCCGTGCTTGCCCAGAACTTCGGTGAAGCCCTCGAACCGTTTACGCGCGCGGTGGTCTAGCGGCATCTTGGTCCCCATGAAGCCGATATGCTGGTACCCGGCCTTAAGGATCGCCTGCGCCATCTCGCGCCCCGCGCGACGATGCGAAATTCCCACCATCGCGTCCACAGGCTTGCCGTCCGTATCCATGATCTCGACCACCGGAATGCCCGCCGAATCCAGCATGGCCCGCGCGGCCTCGGTGTGTTCCAGCCCGGCGATGATCACGCCCGACGGACGCCACGACAGCATCTCGTACAGGACCTTTTCCTCTTTTTCCGGCAGATAATCGGTGACGCCGACCACGGGCTGCAGCTCGGTATCCTCAAGCACCTGGTTGATGCCGGTCAGCACCTCGGGGAAGACCATGTTCGACAGCGACGGGATGATCACCGCCACCAGGTTCACCCGGCTCGAGGCCAGTGCGCCGGCGATCTTGTTGGGCACATATCCCAGCTCTTTCGCGGCGGCCAGAACCCGGGTGCGGGTCGCGTCCGACACATCGCCCCGATTGCGCAGGACCCGGCTGACCGTCATTTCCGACACACCGGACGCTTCTGAGACATCACGGAGGGTAAGCGGGCGTTTCGTTTCTGTTGTCACCGGGGATACCTGCATTGTTGTTTCCCCGATGCTAGCGCGAACAGGGCAATCTGTTCAACTGTTGTGCAAAGGTCATGACAAGCCGAAAAAACCCGGCTACAGAAGGCGCCGCGCGGCCCCGTGGCTCAACTGGATAGAGCAGCCCCCTCCTAAGGGGCAGGTTGCAGGTTCGAATCCTGCCGGGGTCGCCAGCAACTCAGCGCGAGTCGGATTTCGGGTTCGGTTTCACCGCTCAACCGCGATGGCGCGCTTACTTCGTACATGCAGTCCTGGCGATCCTGTTTGCCGTGCATACACTTCTTTTGGTGCAGTCGCCCTGAGAGTTTCTGCCTCTCTCAAATCTGCATTCTGGTGCGGTTTTGGACCAGCCTCGGCTCGTCGTGCATTTGGTATTCCCAGTGCATTGCGCTCCACCGCAGGTTTTCGGCTGCCATTTTCGGTAGGAATCGTATGAGCGCCACCCCTCTGGGCATGCTCCGCCCGCGAACGCACAGGCGGTCTTTCCCTTGATCGTGACTGTTTTTCCTCCCGCGCTATTGCACTCTGCTGCCGTTGGGGCCGCACTTCCGGGAAATGGCGATACCAACACCAAACACAGGCCAACCAAAGATAGTATCTCAAGAACACGCATTGCGTTCTCCTTGCTGCGCGACGGGCAAGTCCAAGCTTACGTGACCGGCAGACAATCCCAAAGGGTCAATCCCGCGGTACCTTCAAGACGATGTATCGCGGGGATCATCTGTTCTTGGAAGCGTCGCAGCAATGGCCCGCGGACTGTCAGTATTCCGCGTTTGACAGCTTGCTAAGGCAATGGCTGATCGGTGCGCCTTTGGGCAGGGCACAATACCCGTCCGACCGCATGTCGGCCGACGGGGAAACACCTCCTCCGATCAAGATCACCAGGAACTCCTCAATCGGGGGCAACAGCGTGTCGGCGTTCTCAATCGTCTCTTCGGTCGAGACTGTCCGGAATGCCTCAAACAGTGGAAGGGTGATTTCGCCTTCTACGCCGTCGGGATGTTCGTCCAGAAACTGGCGCGCGCCCCAGTCGGGGTCTGTGAAGAATCTGTGATAGTAGGTGCGGTCCAACCGATCTTTCTGGATTTCCAGACTTTCCGGGACAACGCCCCCGTCGCGGACGCCCTGATAGATTTCCATGATCTTGCCGTGGACCTCGGGCCATGCGCTGGCTTCGACGGTCGCGCTCAAAGCGACTACGGCCTTGTTTTTGCCCACGACCACAAAGTCCGAACGTGGATCGTAGGATGCACGCATGGACTGGCGGATGACCCGAAACATCTCCGAGCCTTGATTGGCGCCGATGTAGTCAACAAGAAGGTTCGAGCCAAGCTGGTCCTGTGCGTTCGAAAACGCCTTTGCATTGGCAAGCAGGATCAACATTTCGGATGCGTCGGGATCGGCGAGATGCACGATACCTTTGGGCAGGGCAAAGGGCGCCCCGTTCGCGCCGGTCCACCCTTCGGCCCATTTGCTCAGGGCGCGCCCCAGCCGGAACCGCGCGCCCGGCAGCGAATTGATCAATCGGACGGTGCGGCGCGTTACCTCTTCGTCCTCTGATCTGAGGATGACCTGAGCTGGTCGCCCGAACTGAAAGTCGGTTTCAAGGGTTTCTTCGCCCGTAGCGGCAGGGTCGAATTCCAGATAATTGGTAATCTCGTTCAACACATCCGACGGCTGTCTGGTTCTGGTCGAGATGATTGGGCGAAACGCCTCAAGCTCTCGTGCGTACCAGTCTGGTGTGTATCGGGGTTCGAGCAATACGTTCTCGAGGTGCACCAGGACTTCCGGGAAGACGTCGCTTGGCGCCGAGACGGTGAGCGTCAGGTTCTTGCCGCTTCTGCCGATTTTCTGTTCGACACCTTTCAGCTTCAGGAACGAACTGACTTCGTAGGATGAGCGGGTCGAGGTCCCGCCTGTCACCACGCTCACAATGGCGGCGGACATGGCGGCAGTGCGGTCCAGCGTCGGGTGGTCAATCGTCCACACCAGGGTCAGTGCGGACGTGCCGTTCTCGAGCGGGGAGAGCTCGACCAGTTTCGTTTCGCCTGCAGTCGCAATCAGTTCTGCCTGTGCCCGCTCACCCGGCAGCAAGGTAAGCGCCACAAAGAGAACTGTGAGAAGCCCGCCCTTGAAAACGCTCATGTCAGTCAGCTTTCACTGCAAGAACAAAAGACGTCGCCGAGGGCTGCAAGACTTTTTCCGCAAAATCGATAACTTCCTGATCTGTGGTGTTGCTCAGTGTTTCGGCAAAGACCGACGGGCTGATGGGTGGGAATCCATCGGCGGCGACGTTCTGTAGAAACCACAGAAAGGCCGAAGGACGGCGGGCCATGTTCTGAGACCAGACCACCTCCTTTTGACGGAGCTCATGAATTTCGTATTTGCTGATCGGCTCGTCCAGCAAGCCAGCCAAGGTTTCGGTCAGCAGATCATTGGCTTCATCCACGCTGAAGCCAGGCATGAGCTGCAGGTCGATCACCAGTTCAACATCGGCATTCTTCGCAAAATACCAGTTGACGCCATGGTTGAGTATCCGCGTGTCCTCGTGCCGCAGGACCTTGGCGATCCGTTCGTTCAGAATCCCGCTTGCGATGAAGAACGCGCCTTGCATGTCGATGCTCGTGGAGCGGTCTTCGAATTCCACGAATTTTGCAAACAGCACGGTGTCGCGTTGCAGACGATCCGACTGCAGACGCACTACGGACTGTTTCCCCGGATCCGGCTTGTGATCCAACCACGGTTTATTCGGAGCGTCAGACGGTTCGGTGTCGCCAAACACCCGCGCTACCAGTTCTTCGGCCCTGGCTGGATCAATGTTGCCGGAGACGATCAACGTCACGTTGGACGGCACATAGTGTTCTTTGTGAAACTGATAGGCCTTTTCGAGGCTCAGCTTGGGCAGATCCTCGACGGTGTTGTCTGCCCGGCCGCGCAAAGTGCCGTAGAGGTTTTGAAGTGCCATTCGGCTGAGCCAGCGAAACGGATATTGCCGTTCACGCAGCAAGGTTTCCCGCTGGACGATAGCGACTTCGCTCTCTGCAAATTGCCTGGATACGGATGGCGTGTCCAGAACGGCCCGAGAAAGCCGCAACAGCATCTCCGCCTCGGATGGCAGCCCGGAATTCGTGTACACGGTCGCGACATTGTGCGTGGTGGCGTAGATGTCGCGCTCGCGCGGTTTTCTGAGAATGGTGGCGTCGGCCGAGAACGCGGCGAGATGCTCGGTCAGATGGGCTGTGCCGGACGGGTCCGGGTCGTCATACGACCCCGAAAGAACAATCAACTGAACATCCACGCGGTCGAAGTCATTCACGGGAACCACATATGCCGCGTGCAGCCCGCCTTTTTGGGCAAGCGGAATGACGCTCTGTGCCTGGGCGGATCCCGAAAAAACTAAAAAGACGATCGACAAGAAAAATACGGCGGCGCGCATCAAAAACCTTTGAACTATTTGATTTTCGCTGAAACGCCGGTCGGCCGACGCTCAACCATAGGGGTAACGGTTGTGTCAATGCTTGCGGGGCGCGGGGTGTTTTTCAAGCCAAAAAAGGCATTGCAAATCGGGATGTGTTTCTGAGGCTGCGGGCGGGGCTTGCCGGGGCAAACACCTGGATCATGTCAGACCAAGGTCTGTGGTGCGGTTTTCGATTGTGGGTCATAGTCAGGGCCACGATGAGGACGAAAGTTGCTGAGCTGACGATTGGGAATTGGTCGTTGTCGCGAGTTTTTCTTGCGGCAAGCATCCTTGTGATGGGATCTGCAACCGCGATCGTCGGTGTATGGGTTTCAAATCGAATCCAGAACGCGGTTGTGCAGAACTCGGCCAATTCGGCGGCGCTGTATATGGAAAGCATCGTCTCACCTCTCAGCCAGGAACTGGCTTTGGGTGACCGCCTGTCCGAACAGGCGAGGCGGGCGCTGGACGAGATATTCATGACCCAGCCGATGCGTGATCGTATCGTATCATACAAGTTCTGGAAGCAGGGCGGTGTGGTCGTACACGCCTCGGACACAAGCATCATCGGTAACCGTTTCGAGCCGACGGGCGACCTTCAGCGCGCCTGGATCGGCGAAATCTCGGGCTCGTTCGAGGAACTGGATCATGATGAAAGCGCTGCCGAAGCGGCGTTGGGGATACCGCTGCTCGAGGTCTACAGCCCCATTCGTGAGCTGTGGTCCGGTGAAATCATTGCCGTGGCCGAGTTCTATGAAAGAGCCGATCAATTGGAGATGGATCTGGCAAAAGCCAGGCGCACAAGCTGGTTGGTGGTCGGTTCCGCCTTTCTGGCAAGCACGGTTGTCCTGTTTTGCATCGTTGCGATCGGGGACAACACCATCCGGCGGCAGGCGCGGCTATTGAAGAAACGGCTGGCGGAAAGCGAAAGGATGGCGGCGCAGAATGCGATGCTGCGGTCGCGGGTGGTCGAGGCCTCGGGGCGGTATGCCGCGCAGACGGACCGTTTTCTGAAGAAACTCGGCGCCGAACTTCATGACGGCCCGGCGCAGTACCTTTCACTTGCCGCCCTTCGGTTGGAGGCCGCGTTTTCGGACAAATCCCCAAAACCGAAGGAGGCCGAGGAAATCCAGCAGTCGCTGCAGAAGTCCTTGACCGAAATCCGCGCGCTGTCCCGGGGGCTGTCCGCACCCGATATCGACAACCTGACCTTGATTGATGTCGTGAAAAGAGCGGTCGAGGACCACGCGGAGCACAGCCCGTTGCGGCCTGAAATCTCGTTTCATGGCAGTGACATGCCGAATTTGTCGGTGTCTGACAAACTGTGCGTTTTCCGCTTTCTTCAGGAAACACTCTCGAATACCGCGCGATATGCCCCGCAGTCCCGCTGCAGCGTCACCTGCCATGTACGCGACGATTGCATTGTCATTCAGGTCAAGGACGATGGACCCGGCTTTGATCCTTTGGACGGTACTGTTCTGCGCGATGATGGCGGCCAGGGGCTGCTGGGGCTGCGCGATCGGGTCGAAAGCATCGGCGGCAGGTTTCAGGTCTCGTCCAGTCCCGGCCAGGGCACCACCGTCGAAATGACCCTGTTTCCCAACAAAACGAGCTCACCATGACCAAGACACTTGTCATAGCAGATGATCATCCGATTTTCCGGGATGGGCTGCGGCGGACCTTGGATGAAGCAGAAGGGTTCGAAGTTCTCGCGGCCGGATCCAGCGCCGACGAGGCTGTTGCGCTTGTCGCTCAGCACCAGCCCGACGTCGCAATTCTCGATCTCTCGATGCCCGGAGGTGGGATCAACGCGACACGCCGGATCGCCGCAATGAAAAAACCGCCCTGCATCGCGATTCTGACGGTTTCGGAGAACAGCAGCGATGTTGCCGATGCACTCGAGGCCGGAGCGATTGGATACATTGTCAAAGGCGTAACCGCGAGTGAACTGACCGCCTCCCTGCGCAGCATCGCCGCGGGGGAAGGGTTCGTTTCGCCGGGGCTGGCTTCGCGGGTACTGCTTCAGATCAACAACGACGCAAGCCCTGCGAACAGCAGCGATGTCCTGGATGATCTCACGCATCGCGAAGAGGAGATACTCAGGCGCGTGGCCAAGGGTTTGAGCAATCGCGAGATCGCCGTGGAACTGGATCTTCAGGAAAAGACGGTGAAACACTATATGACGGCGATCCTGTCCAAGCTGCACGCGCGGAACCGGGTCGAGGCCGCACTTATCGCGCACGACGCGTGGGGCAAGAAACACAAGCCGCATAGCCTGTAATCGCCGAAACGGCCTCTCTGACCGAGAGACCGTCCGGTAAATTGGCGCTGTTCGTCAGTTCGCGACCGATTGCAGCCTTCGAATATCGGCGGCCGTGGCTGTTCTTTCCACAACAGTTCGATTGAAGGGATCTTTCAGCTCGTAGCGCCCGAACTCGATCTCTTCTTTCCAGCCGTTGGCGTAGTTGACTTCGATGTTGTTGCCCTGGCGTTCGATCTTTGTGGGGCGGCTTCCGGCCGTACCACCTTGACCGGATGCGCTTACATTCTTGATCGAAATGCCGTTCGCCAGAGAACGAAGCCTTGAGATGTCGGCACCTGTGGCTGGCCGCTCCTCAACGGTCCGGTTCTGAGCATTCTTTCTCTCATACCGGCCGTTTTCGATTTCTTCCTTTGTTCCGTCCGCATAGCGAACTTCGATTCCGTTTGCAGTTGTCTCGACCTTGGTTATGCCGGCCGACCCGGTCGGGGCGCTTCCGGATTGCGACGATCCCTTTTTGCTGCCGCTGCGACTTGATCGATCGTCGTCATCGTCGTCGTCATCATCCCGATCATCATCGTCGTCGTCATCCCGATCGTCGTCATCATCGTCCCGATCGTCGTCGTCATCATCGTCGTCCCGACCGCTGCCACCCTTGCCCTTGCCGCTTTTGGCAAACGCGTAAGCGGGCTCAAGCTGCAAGCCGCCCTCGGTGCTGAACTTGGGAGTGTATGGCGCCGCCGAAATCAACGTCGCCAGTGCCACAGTGCTGAGAAGTTGTCCCAGTTTCCGGTTTGCTATCATTTCAGCCTCCTTTGCTGTTCGACAAATGTCTGGTTGTCGTAGGGAGGCTAAGCCGGGTTGGATCAGTCCACATCGGGCTTAGGTCCGACGAATTTCCAACCAAACGTCCGAAAGGGGAAGCGAAAAGGCCCAAGGTGCCAAGATCCCGCCGCCCGGCGAACCGCCATGGCTCATCGGTAGCCGGGAAATGCAGGCGTCGGCTCAGTCTGTTGTGGCGTCGTTGGCCGGTACCGGAACAACCTTGAGATATGCGGCAATCGCCAACCGGTCCTCATCGGACAGACGGGAAGTGTTCTCGATGACCTCGGCCATCTCTCCGCCGGCGCTGTCATAGTCCGGAGTGAAACCGGACTTCAGGTATTCGGCGATGTCGGCTTCGGACCAATCCAGGTGGTTGGTGGTCAGGCCGGGAATGCGCCCTTTTCCGCTGGGATTTGGCGCACCCGCCAGCCATTGATCCCGGCTCAAGCCGCCAAGGCCATCTCTGGGCGTGTGGCACTCGGCGCAATGGCCCAAGGCTTCGACCAGGTAGCGCCCGCGCTGCTGCTGCGCATCGAGATCACCGTCCACCACCCAACCGGGTTCAAGGTAGAGAAGCTTCCAGCCGGCCAAACTTCGCCGGATGTTGAAGGGAAAACCGACCTCATGCGCGATGCTTTCCTGCGAGGCGGCCGGCAGGGTGCCGAGGAATGCGTGCAGCGACACGACATCCTCCGGCGTCATGTTCGTATAGGTCGTGTAAGGGAAGGCCGGGTAATAGTGCTGCCCGGCCGGCCCGGTTCCGTAGATCAGGGCATCCGCCAGTTCCAGCGCCGACCATGTCCCAATCCCGGCTTCTGGGTCGCTGGATATGTTCGGAGCTATGAAGGTACCGAAATCCGTCTCGAACCGGCGTCCGCCCGCCAGCACCAGCTTTTCCTCACCCTCGGAGTTCGGCGCTGAATGGCAGGAGGCGCATCCGGCCGCAAAGAACACGGTCTCGCCCCTGACAAGATCAGGGGCAATACCGTCCAACGCGGCCGGATCGACGTGTTGCGGTCGGGTCAGAACTAGACCGGTCAGCCCGGCCACGAACGCGACGCCCGCGGCAATCGACAGAAGCCGCCGCACCGTCAGGGCCTTGTCAGTTCTTTGGGGCTCTGTATGCCTTGTGACATGCCGAACAGGCTCCACCCAATGGTCCCATCGCTGCTTTCAGCGCTTCGACATCTTGCCCGGCGGCGGCCTGCATCGCAACCGCGGCTTCAGCCATTGCCTGACCCTTGGCGCTGACATCCGGGAAGTTCTCCCAGATCGCCGGAAGCGCCCGAGAAGATGGGTCGGAGACATTGTCGGACCCGGCTGGCCACATGGCCGACTGATCGATCTGCGTCACGGCAACCAGGTTGTTGGCCGCGCGCGTTGCGGCCTCGGCGTTGTATTCCACCTCGCCTTTGGCCATGCCGCCAAGCGTGCCCAGATTGAACGCATACAGCTGCATCACGGCCTTCCGCGCCTTGACGGCCGGGTTTTCGCTTTCCTGGGCTACGGCTGTGCCAATTACGGCCACAGAAATCAAACTCGCCGCAAGGATTGAGAATTTCTTGATCATGGTATCTCTCCCACATGAATGTGCCGAATGGTAGCTTGATCGAAATTTCTTGTAATTGTTTATTTCTCTGCGTTTCTTGTTAACTTATGAACAATCAAAACTGGGATGACATCCGATACGCCCTCGCCGTCAGCCGGCACGGCTCGTTGAACGCAGCGGCCACAGCGCTGGGCGTGACCCATGCAACGGTGCTGCGCAGGGTGGCCGCGTTTGAACGACGCAATGGGTGCGTGATCTTTCAAAAGAACCCGACGGGCTACAGCACGCTGCCCGAGGCCCGGGCCATTCTTTCTGCCATGGAAAATGTCGAGGATGCGGTGCTTTCGGTTGAACGGGCAATCGTGGGCGCGGACCGTTCGCCGACCGGGCGGGTGCGGATTGCCTCGACCGACAGCCTTTGCCAGCTTGTTTTGCCCGGGATACTGAACCGCATTTCTGCGCTTTATCCGGGTTTGGAACTGAGTCTGCTGAGCGGGAACAATCACCATGACCTGTCGCGGCTGACCGCTGACATTGCCGTGCGTCCATCAATCCGCCTGGGCGAAGACTTGGTGGGCGAGCGGGCTGGCGCGTTGGCCTTCGGGGTCTACGACGATGGGTCCGCCAACCGAAAATGGATGCGTTTGGACGGGGCGCTGAGCGGTTCGGTCCCGGCCAGATGGATGGCCGAACATGTGCGGGATGAAGACACGACCATCGGCGCGGACAGTTTCCTTGTGCTCCAGCAGATGGCTGCGACAGGTGTCGGCAAGGCATTTTTGCCGACGTTCATCGGTGATGCGGACCCGCGGTTGCGGCGGGCGCCGGACATCGATCCGGAGATCGAGGTTCCTCTGTGGGTGGCCACGCTTGAAGAGATTGCGCGCACGCCGCGGTTTGCCGTCGTGCAGCGGGCCTTGGTGGAACACCTGCCCGAAGCACTGGGCCGGTAAGGTCAAACCGAAACGGCCGCCCTGAGCTGCTGCTGACCAAGTTCGGATTTTGATCCTTTCAGGAATGGCGACCCGCGTTCCAGCACCAGAAAACTGTCGCCCAGGGAATACGCGAAATCAAAATACTGCTCGACTAGGACGATCGCCATCTCACCTTGATCGCGCAACAGGCGGATGACTTCGCCGATCTGCTTGATGATGTTGGGCTGGATGCCCTCCGTTGGTTCATCCAGCAAAAGCAGCCTGGGTTTCGTGATCAAGGCCCGCGCAATTGCGAGCTGCTGCTGCTGACCGCCTGACAGATCACCACCGCGCCGCGACAGGAACTCTTTGAGAATCGGGAACAGTTCGAAGATGTACCTAGGTATCCTGTGTTCGCTGCGGGGCAGGCAGGCAAAACCGGTTTCCAGGTTCTCGCGGACCGTCAGAAACGGAAAGATTTCTCGTCCTTGCGGAACATAGGCCACACCTTTTCGAGCCAGCTCATAGGATGTGGCCTTGCCGATCTCCTCGCCGCCAAGCCGGTATTCACCGCCGCTGCGGGGGTGCGTTCCGGAGATGGCTTTCAACAGGCTGGTCTTGCCGACGCCGTTGGTGCCCATCACGCAGGTGACCTGGCCCTGACGCGCGGTGATGTCGATCCCGCTCAGGATCTGGCTGCCGCCGTAGTGCAGGGACAGGTCCGAGATTTCCAGAAGCTCAGCGGCCAAGATACACCTCAATCACTTTGTCATTATTGGTGACGTGGTCCAGCGACCCTTCGGCCAGAACTGACCCTTCGTGCAGCACCGTGACCTTACAGTTCAGGCGGCGGACGAACTCCATGTCATGTTCAACCACCACCACGGCGCGGGTTTTGGCGGCCGCGACAAGAATGTCGGTCGTGTGTTCGCGCTCGGCGGGGGTCATTCCGGCGGCCGGCTCATCGACCAGCAGCAACTGCGGATCCTGCGCCAGCAGCATGCCGATCTCAAGCCACTGCTTCTGCCCGTGGCTCAACTCACCCGCCTTGCGGTTCAAGGCATTCTGCAGTCCGATTTCCTCGGCCAGGTCAGCGACCTTCTGATGATCGGCCTGTCCGGCCCGAAACCGCAGGACCGCCAGCGGGCCGCGTTTGTTCCTGAGGGCCAGCATCAGGTTCTCGCGAACGCTCTGGTCCTCGAAGACGGTGGGGCGCTGGAACTTTCGGCCGATGCCGGCCTGGGCAATCTGGCTTTCGCTCATCGACAGGAGCGACACGGATTTGTCACCCCACAGGACATGGCCGTCATCCGGTTTGGTCTTGCCGGTAATGATGTCCATGAACGTCGTCTTGCCCGCCCCGTTCGGGCCGATGACCGCGCGCATTTCGGCTGGGCCAATCTGAAATGTCAGGTTGTTGATGGCTTTGAATCCGTCGAAGGTTACGGACACGCCGGAGACTTCAAGCAACGTGCTCATTCGTCGGCCTCCTTTTCGCGCAGCGACCCAAGGTCCGGCCCCAGATCGGCGCCGTGGCGATCCGGGGTGCGCCGCTCGGCAAATCTGTCGATCAGACCGCCGATGCCCCGAGGCGCAAACAGCGTGACCGCGACAAATGACAACCCAAGCAGTATGGTCCACCAGTCGACCCATTGGATCGTGTAGAATCCCAGCGAGATGTCGGGGGCCTGACCACCCGTGAACCAGGTGGACAGCAGAGAAACGAATGCCGCGCCGATCACCGCTCCGTACAGACGCCCCCGTCCTCCGATCGCCACCCAGACGGCCAGGTAGATTGATGCAATGGGCGCGATCTCGGCTGGATTGATGATGCCGGCTTGAGGGTAGTACAGGGCGCCCGCGATGCCGCAGATCACGGCGGTGAAGGTGAAGATGAACAGCTTGTAGGCTTCGACCGAATATCCAAGGAACCGAACCCGGCTTTCGTCGTCCCGGATGGCGCGAATGACCGATCCGAACTTGCCGGACACCATCCAGACGCAGACCAGATAGCCCAGCCCCAGCGCCAGGGCCGACGCCCAGAAGAACAGGATCGAAACCGTCGATTGCGGCACCGAATCCAGACCCGGCAAATTCTGCAGACCCGACAGTCCGTTGTTCCCGCGCAGCCCGCTGTCGTTCTGAAACAGGTACAGGGACAGCGCCAGCGTCATCGCCTGCGTCAGGATCGACAGGTAGACCCCGGTCACGCGGCTGCGGAAGGCGAGCCACCCGAACACAAGGGCCAGCAAGCCGGGCACCAGTACGACCGCGGCCAGTTGCAAGGGCAGCGAATGCGCAACGGCCCAGATCGGTGGGAACTCGGATGCGCCGACGACGCCGAAGATCTGGGTGGCGATTCCGTCAGAAATTTCCTGGGCCGTTGGCGGCAGGGCCGAGGACGCGAGGCTTTCGATCACGATGATCTCGGTCCGCGCATACATCAGCCACATGCCGATGGCGTATCCGCCGATACCGAAGAAGGCCATATGCCCCAAAGACAGGATGCCCGTGTAGCCCCATACCAGGTCCATCGCCAGGGCCGCAAGGCACAGGCAGAGGGTCTTGCCCAATGTCTTGACGAAGCTGGTGGATATCAGGCCGATCCCGAACCCTTCGCCCAGCACTGTTATGGTCGCCGTGAACAGCGCCAGGACGATCAGAAAGATCGCGACCGAGGGATAGCGCAGCACAAATGGCTTTCGCATCGGGCCGGCTGTGGATGTCATGTCAACCATATCACGCTTCCGCCGCCCGACCCTTGAGCGCGATGATGCCGCGCGGCCGGAATTGAATGAACAGGATGATGAACAAGATCATGTAGGTCTGCGCCGCCAGGGTATTGGACGGGTTGAACCATTCGATCCCCTTCTGCAGCGTGCCGACCATCGTGGCCCCCAGCAGCGTCCCCCAGATGTTGCCCACACCGCCCACGACAACTGTCATGAAGCTTTGCACGATATAGTCGGAACCCATCTCGGACGTGACCTTTGCGTAAAGCCCGATTGCCACGCCGGCAATGCCCGCGATGCCCGAGCCAAAGCCGAAGGTCAGCATGTTGATCCGGTCGGGATTGATACCCATCGAGGACGCCATGCGCGGGTTCTGCGTCACGGCGCGCACCTCAAGCCCCAGCCGGGTCCGGTTCATGACAATGAGGAAAAGCGCGAGGAACAGCAGCGCCAGAACAAAGATCGCGATGCGGATGTAACTGATGGAGACGATATCGTTCAGCACCATCGAACCGTCCAGCCATGCCGGAGCGGTCAGGGGACGGGCCTGGGTTCCAAAGATATTCTTGGCCAGTTGCTGCAGCGCGATGGAAACCCCGAAGGTCGCAAGCAGCGTCTCCAGCGGACGGTGATACAGCCAGCGAATGACCAGACGTTCCAGCAGAACACCGGCGCCGAAGGTCACCAGGAATGCGCAGGGAATGGCGACAATGATCGACAGGGTCAGGTCCGGAATGAACAGTTGAACCACATATCCGGTATAGGCGCCCATCATGATGAACTCACCATGCGCCATGTTGATGACGCCCATGACGCCGAAAGTGATGGCAAGGCCGATGGCGGCAAGGAAATAGATCGAGGCGAGCGACAGCGCATCCAGAACCAGATCCGCCGTCTGGTTGAGAGCGACTTGCGTCTCGATATTGTCCAGCACGGCCTGCGCCGCCAGCGCCACCGGCAACGGCGCCGAGGTGTAGACTCGGTAGAACTTGTACTGTTGCACGGCCTCTGCGATGTCGTCCTGCGTCACCAGCGGAGCGGCGAGCCCCTGATCGGCCAGCAGCTGGTATGCTGCTTGTCGCGCCGCATCTTCGTCCAGACTTGCCACCTGTACGCCCGCGACCCTGTCACCGTCGATATTCGAAATCAGGGTCTCTTTGATGGTGCCGTCGTCTACCAGGGCCGGTGCCAACCCGTTTTCGACCAACAGGTCATAGGCCTGTTTCTGTGTCAGTTCGTCGGACCCGGCCTCGATGGTCACAGCGCCATCCGGAACCGTGTCGGACACCTTGATTTCAGATGCAACAAGGGGATTGAGCGTTGCGCGCACGTCAACGCCCAGATCGCCGGCGAAGCTGTCGATTGCAGCCAGCCTTGCGGCCGCGTCATCATCAAACCGGATCGTCAACAGACGCTCGAGCCGGTCCTTGCGGGCCCGCAGATCCGCGTTCTGCTCTCCGGCAATGGCGCCGCGCAGGGCGGATAGGTGCGAGGGTTCCGCGTCCCGCTCGATCGCCGTCAGCGCTGCGCTTCGGTTCAGCGGGTCGGGGTCGTTCAATTGAAACTGCACCAGCGCCGAAGCGATCAACCCGCGAATGCCCGAGTTCGGCTTGAGTTGTTTGTAGTCCTTTTTGTCGACGACACCGATCTCGGCCCCGTCCGAGATATCGAAAACCCGCAAACCGCCATCGGCCTTGGACGCAAAAACGAAAAGGCCCGTATCCCGGTTGTACCACATGTCCTTGGCCTGCCACCGCTCCAGGACGGTTTGTGCCTCGGGCAATCCGCTCTGCGCCAGGGCGTCAATTGCCGGGCCGATCGTCTTGCGAGAGGATTTTTGAATGACCTCCGCATGGACCTGCAAAAGCTTCTGGACCGGCGCGTCGGAGGATTGGGCTTGCAAAAGACCAGGGGCCACGAACAGCAGCAGGGCAAGCAAAGCCCGGCAAATCGAAAGCGTCATTTGGGGAGACCTCGGCATTGGGCCCCGGGGCACATGTGATGCGCCCCGAGGTATTCCGGTTCAGATCTTAGTAGTTCGATTTGATCTGTACGCAGCTTTTCGTTTCGGTGTTGTACATACCGCAACCCAGCTCTTTCCAATCCGAGATCAGAACCGCGGATTCGGGCAGGTAGTCCGTCCAGGCATCGCCCGGAACCTCTTCGGTCTGGCTGATGATGTCGAACTGACCGTCTTCCTGGATTTCGCCGATCAGAACCGGCTTGGCGAGGTGGTGGTTCGGCAGCATGACGGCCGTGCCGCCCGTCAGGTTCGGGAATTCCTGGCCGTACATGGCTGCGCGCACGGCATCGACATCCGTCGAGCCCGCCTCGGTCGCGGCGTTAACCCACATGTTGAAGCCGATGTAATGCGCTTCCATCGGATCGTTGGTCACCCGATCTTCGCCCATGCGGGCTTTCCAGGCGGCAACCCAGGCCTCGTTCGCTTCGCTCTCTGCCGACTGGAAGTAGTTCCACGCCGCCAGATGCCCGACAAGGTTGGTTGTGTCCAGACCGGCCAATTCTTCCTCGCCGACCGAGAAGGCAACTACTGGGATGTCATCCGCCGAGATACCTGCGGCGGCCAGTTCCTTGTAGAAGCCCACATTCGCGTCGCCGTTGATGGTCGAGATGACGCCGACTTTCTTGCCGTCCGCGCCCAGCGCAACGACATCCGCCACGATCTTGGACCAGTCGGAATGGCCAAAGGGGGTGTAGTTCACGAAGATGTCCTCTTCGGCGATGCCTTTCTGCTTCAGATAGCTTTCGAGGATGTTGTTCGTCGTGCGCGGATACACGTAGTCGGTGCCCAAAAGGGCGAATTTCTCGACCCCCAGTTCCTCAAGGAAGTAGTCCGTTGCGGGGATCGCCTGCTGGTTCGGTGCGGCACCGGTGTAGAAGACGTTCTTCGAGCTTTCTTCGCCTTCGTACTGAACCGGATAGAACAGCAAACCGTTGAGCTCTTCGATGACCGGCAACACGGATTTGCGGGAGACCGATGTCCAGTTGCCAAAGATCACGTCAACTTCGTGGACGGTCAGCAGTTCGCGCGCTTTCTCGGCAAACAGTGGCCAGTCCGAGGCGGGGTCGACAACTACGGCTTCCAACTCGCAGCCCAGCAGGCCACCAGCTTCGTTCTGCTGTTCGACCAGCATCTCCATCGTGTCTTTCAGCGTGGTCTCGGAGATGGCCATCGTACCGGACAATGAGTGCAGAACGCCCACTTTGATCGGGCAATCGGCCAGTGCGGGCAGGGCGGTTGCGAACAATACAGCAGCAGTAGTGTTGAGTAGTTTGGAGTGCATCAGCGTTTCCTTTTGTGCGATGCGCAGCAGGCTTGTCCGGAACGCCGAAACATCCGATATACCCCCCACGCTTAATTGCGGTGTGCGAGGGCGTCATCAGGTTCCTAGGCCGGGCACCTTCGCACATTTTCCAAGCCGTCTTTCGGCGCACCACATTGCTAGGTCAGCTTTTGCCGAGGCTCAGAGTCCGGTGGTGCGAGTTTTTGGATTGATTCAGCGTGTTGCCCAAATTTGCGGCGGTGCCGCATGGTTCGCCCAAAAATGCGGCACTGCAGCGAAGGGTGGTCTCAGACGCCGCCCAGTATCAGCAGGCTGCACTGATCCAGAAGGTCGCTGGCCGTTTGCCGCGCGGCGCTGGCCGCCGTGATGTCCGAGCCAAAGGTCGCCGTATGGAGCAATCGCGCATGAGCGTGTTTTGAGTTCACCCGGTGGCTCAGGACCAGTTCGGCCTCCTCTGCCGTCACGGTCGCCTCAAGCAAGGACACGAAACCGCCGCGAAGCAACTCATAGTCCTGCGCCTTGGGGTCGTTCAGAAGCCAGGCATGCTCCATCTCGGCCGAAAAACGCCCGGCGCAGCCGGCAAACGATTTGACCATGTCGGTTTCAGCATGAAGCAATCCGATGGATGAGAAAGTGCATAGTGCTGAAACGAAAATAGTTTTCAAAGCGCCCATGTATTGATCATTGCAACCGAAAAAGCGCCCGTCAAGGCAGCGCTTTGTGAACTGGCCTGCCCATTTCCCGACAGGCTTCGGTCGCAACGGGTCATGACGGAACCGGTTCCGCGCGCTATTTGCGTCCTGGTCCTACCGGGGCGTATTGAACCCGGTTGAGGGCTGGCCGGACCAGACTAGCTATTGCCCAGATTTGGTTCGGAGAACGGTTTTGCAGATCGTTTGGTTCAAGCGGGATCTCAGGGTGCAGGACAATCGTGCCCTGGCTCAGGCGGCACAGCGGGGGGCGCTGGTGCCGCTTTACGTGGTTGAACCCGATCTTTGGCGTCAACCCGACATGTCGGCTCGACAATGGGCGTTCATCCACGAAACCCTGGTCGAGCTGCGCGGTCAGCTTGCGGAATTGGGCCAGCCCCTGATCGTACGGACGGGCGAGATGCTGTCGGTCCTGGACGATCTTGCACAAAGTTTCGACCTCACGGCCCTGTGGTCGCATGAAGAAACGGGAAACGACTGGACCTTTCAACGGGACAGGCGCGTGGCGTCCTGGTGCCGAACCCGGGGCATTCCCTGGCACCAGCCGCGCAATCACGGGGTTCGCCGCCGTCTGGCGTCGCGCGATGGCTGGGCCAAAGATTGGGATCGCTTCATGAGCGAACCGATCACGCCCGCACCCATATTGCGGCCCATCCCGATGGACCCGGGTGGGATCCCGTCCAACAGGGAACTGGGGTTGCGCCCGGACCCATGTCCACGGCGCCAGTCGGGCGGCCACACGGCGGCGTCGGACCGGTTGACCACATTCCTGAGCACGCGCGGCCGGACCTATCGCAGCGCGATGTCCTCACCTCAGCTGGGGGAACACGCGTGTTCGCGCCTGTCCCCGCATCTGGCATGGGGAACGCTGTCGATGCGCGAGGTGATGCAGGCCACATGGGCGCGGCAGAAAGCGTTGAGCCACACCTCCGACAAACAGTGGCGGGGGGCGATGTCCTCGTTCGAAGGTCGGCTGCATTGGCACTGTCATTTTATCCAGAAACTGGAGGATGACCCCCGGATCGAGTTCCAGAACGTGCATCGCGCCTATGACGGGATCCGCCCCTCGGCCCCGGATTCGCATCGGCTGGAGGCCTGGGCCAACGGTGAGACCGGCCTGCCATTTGTTGACGCGTGCATGCGGTACTTGCGGGCAACGGGGTGGCTCAACTTTCGAATGCGCGCGATGGTGAT
The DNA here is from genome assembly GCF_056536885.1 of Ruegeria sp. CI5. Taxonomy (NCBI): domain Bacteria; kingdom Pseudomonadati; phylum Pseudomonadota; class Alphaproteobacteria; order Rhodobacterales; family Roseobacteraceae; genus Ruegeria; species Ruegeria sp. CI5. The sequence continues at coordinate 17,226 of NZ_JBQFQN010000006.1, read as the reverse complement.
GGCGACGGCCAGCTATCACCTGTGGCTTGACTGGCGCGCGCCCGGTGAGGTTCTCGCCCGCCTGTTCACCGATTACGAACCGGGCATCCACTGGAGCCAGGTGCAGATGCAGGCCGGCACCACGGGTATCAACGCGCTGCGGATCTACAACCCGGTGAAGCAGGGCCATGATCAGGACCCGACCGGGACTTTTACCCGCCGTTGGTTGCCGGAATTGGCGGATATCCCGGATCGCCATCTGCAAGAGCCGTGGAAGGCCGAGAACGCAGGTGTCGTGCTGGGCAAACGCTACCCGATGCCCATCGTCGATCACGTCGCGGCGGCCCGGTTCGCCCGGGATCGGATCTGGGCGGTGCGGCGCGGGGAAGGATTCCGGGACGAGGCTGCGAAGGTCTTGGCCCGGCATGGCAGCCGCAAGGGGCGTTTGCGGAAAGGAAACAGCCGTGCGGTCACCCGCAACCCGGCGCAATTGTCATTGGATCTGGGGGACTAGATGCGGATGCGGAAAAAGTCGGATCTTCCGACGAAAACCTGCGCCACATGCGGGCGCCCTTTCACCTGGCGGCGAAAATGGGCCAAGGTCTGGGACGAGGTCCTCCACTGCTCGCAGCGTTGCCGCCGAGCCCGATCGTCTTCGACCGGCCAACGCTAGAGGCTGTCGAGTATCTCGCGCGCGCTGTCGCGGTATTGGGCCTGTTTTTCGGGGTCCATCCGGTCCCAGGTTCGGTAGGCATGGCCCAACCTGGGATTGCCACGCAGCTTGTCGGCGTTGCGTGCTAGGAAATCCCAGTACAGTGGATTGAAAGGGCAGGCATTCGCACCGAACTTGCGTTTCACGTCATAGCGGCAATGCGAACAGTGATCCGACATCTTGTTGATGTAGTTTCCGCTTGCTGCGTAGGGTTTTGACCCAAGCAATCCGCCATCGGCGAATTGGCTCATTCCGATCACGTTGGGGGCCTCGACCCATTCATACGCATCGGCGTAAACCGCCAGGTACCACTCGTGGACTTCGTGCGGATCGACCCCGGCCAGCATCGCGAAGTTGCCAGTCACCATCAGACGCTGGATATGGTGGGCATAGGCCTGGTCGCGCGTCTGCCCGATTGCGGCCGCCATGCAGGCCATTTCCGTTTTGGCCGTCCAGTAGAAGTCCGGCAGCGGGCGGGTTGCCCCGAAGTGGTTGCGCTCCGTGTACCCGGGCATTTTCAGCCAATAGAGGCCCCGAACATATTCTCGCCAGCCGATGATCTGACGGATAAAGCCCTCGACCGCATTCAAAGGCGCGCGGCCTTCATAATAGGCACGCTCGACCTGCCGGCAGATCTCCATCGGCCCCAGCAGACCCGCGTTCAGGTAATGCGACAGGACCGAGTGATAGAGGAATGGTTCTGCCTGTAGCATTGCGTCCTGATGGTCCCCGAACAGAGGCAGAGCGTGTTCCACGAAACGGTCCAGCGCCTCGAGCGCGCCGGCGCGGGTCACCGCAAACCAGAACGGGCGCAGTTGTCCGAAATTGCCGCCAAACCGGGTTTCGACAAGGCTCAGAACCTCGGTGGTGATGTCATCCGGGTCGGATCGGGGCGGTTGGGGCATGAACAGATCGGCAGTGGCAGGCTTGCGGTTTTCGGCATCAAAGTTCCAGCGCCCGCCTTCGGGTTGGTCGCCGTTCATCAACAGCCCCGTTTTTCGCCGCATCTCGCGATAGAAATATTCCATCCGCAACTGCTTGCGTCTCTCCGCCCAATTGCGGAACTCCTGGTGCGTGGCGACAAACCGGTCATCTTCCAGCATATGTAGATCGGTTTGGCTTTGGTCCGCCCACTCAAGCAAGGCGGCTTTCAGCCGGTACTCGCCGGGCTCGGTCACCTGAACGTTCGCAATAGACAGATCCCCGATGGCCCGCGCGATCTCGCCTGTGATGGAGCCGGTATTGTCAGGGTCATTCAGCCTGACATAACGAACCTGCCACCCCGCCGCACCGAGCTCATCTGCGAAATGGCGCATCGCCGAAAAGACAAACGCGATCTTCTTTTTGTGATGCGGAACATATTCCGCCTCGTCCGCGACTTCGGCCATCAACACCGTGTCGCGCGCCTTCTCCGCCTGGCTCAAGGCGCTTAAGCTTTGGCTCAGTTGGTCGCCCAGCACCAGGATGAGCCGGCTGGGGGAGCGTTCGTTTGTCTGCGTCATTTCCGTTGAGTTAGGGCCGCCTCTCGGATGAGCAACCTAAACCTCTGGAAAGGTTGCACGGCAGATAAATTGAGGAACTGAAGCGGCAGCGGGAAAACTGGCGGCAAACCACCGAAGTCTGTTCCGAGAAGCTATGGTGCCGCTGAAGGGACTCGAACCCCCGACCCCATCATTACGAATTTTGCCGTCCATGTGTTGGATGTGACCGGATCAAGCCCTCTAAAACCGCATAACTCATTACGATTAAATCACTATTTTGATTGGCGCTCTTGGACAGCATCGGACCTAGCCCGAGAACGTTTGACCTACATTCCCTACTAATCCCCTACTAATCGGGCGCACCCCGCCGCGGACAGAGGCCGTACGGCCCGAATTTGTCTTGCGGTAATGCCGCCCCTCCGTCATCCCAACCCCCTTCTTTCCTCGACCCGGCTACCGCTCGGCGTAGAACGCACGTAGAAACCTTGCGGAATGGCCTCCTGCACCAGCCCGACATGGGAGATCAGACCCACCGCCCGGCTGCCTTCTGTCAGCGCCGCAAGAACCTGAATCACCTGGTCCAACGTGCCCGCCCCGTTCTCGGTATCGAGGCTGCCGAAGCCCTCATCGATAAAGATCGTGTCCATCCGGATCTTACCCGACAGGCTTTCGACCACGTCCGCCAGCCCAAGCGCCAGAGCCAATGCCGCGATAAAGGTCTCGCCCCCGGAAAGGGTCGCCGTCGGGCGCGCCTTGCCGGTGTTGATGTCGAAGACCTCGATTTCGAGCCCACGCTTGCCGCGCCCGCCAGATGCCTCGAGCCCGCGCGTCAGCCGGTATCGACCACGTGTCATAGGGTCGAGCCGCATATTCGCCGCCTCGAGAACCCGGTCGAACATTGCACCAATCGCGAAAGTCTCGAGTGTCATCTTGAAGTCGTTCTTGCCGTTGGCCAGCTCGGCTAGTCCCCGGAGCGGCCCAGTTTCGGACTCAAGCTGCTCGGTTTTGGCCAAGGCCAAAGCCAGCGATTCCTTGAACTTGATAAGGGACGATGCATCCGTTCTTGCCGCGGAAAGCGCATCGTTAGCGGTGTTCAATTCCTGGGTAGCGTTTTCGAGTGCCAGCAGAATCGGGGCGAGGTCCGGGCGCTCGCGATCCGCACAGGCAGCCCTGGCGTTCTGCCAAGTCGTGCGCGCCGCGATCAGGCCCTCACGATGATCGGAAACCGTCTTCCGGTCGGCGTCGAGGGACGAGAAATGGGCTTTGCAGGCCTCATATCCTGCTTTGTCTAATCCGACCTCGGCGAGCCGAGCGCCAAAATCAGTTTGCGCCTTTTCCACGCGCTGCGCCTGCGCATCACGTGCCCGCTTAGCGGCTTCGAGCTGCTCTTGCGCACGGGTTAGCGCTTCGCTCGCCTGTCTATCACCCTGCGTTGCCAGTTCCAGTGCCTCGGAGAGTTGACTCTGCTCGCGTTGCAAAGCCTCCCGCCGTGCAACAACCGCCTCGGGTGTACGCAGCCCTTCAGGCAAGGCCTCAACCACTGTATCCCGCTTGGCGCGAGCCTCAGCTAGTGTCGTCTCAGCCTTTCCTGCGGCTGTGCGCGCCTTAGCCTCGGCAGTCTCAGCCTCGGTCACTTTCCGTTTCAAATCCGCAAGCCGCCCCGCCATTGCCTCAACATCAATGGCCTCTCCAAGCGCAGCGATGGTGTCTTCCAGCCTAGCGATTTCAGCTTCGAGTTCCGCCAACTTCCGCTCAGGACGTTCCTGTTCGTCCAGCGCCCGTTTCTTTTCGTCGAGCCGCGTTTGGCAATTGCCGAGTTCGCTTTCCGCCCGAACCCTCGCTTCGGCTGCGGTTCTTGCCCGAGCCTGTGCGGTACGAAACGCTTCGGTCAAACCAGATTGCTCGGGCGTGCCATGGGCCGGGGTAGGATGTTCGTGGGAACCACACACGGGGCAGGGAGCCCCTTCGGTCAACTTTTCGGCTAGAATGATCGCCTGCGTGCGCGAAAGCCGTGCCTCGGCCTCAGTCAGGGCCACCTCTGCAGCTTGTGCCGCTTCAGTTTCTGTCGCCAGAGCACTCGATGCCTCTTCGACCTTTCGTTCGGCATCGGCGACGGCTCTCTGCGCCTTTGCATGCGCCACCGCCTTGACCCGTTCCCGGTTTGTCTCGGCTAGTTCACCGGTCAGTTTGCCGCGCGCCGCCTCGGTTTTTCGTGCCTGTTCCAGTGCCAGATCGGTCGCATCGCGCCGAGACTGGAGGCGTTCACGGGCCTCTACAGCCTCGGTCAGCGCCTTCTTAGCTGCAGCTTCTTCCATCGCTGCCTCATCAAACGCTGTCTGTAGCTTCGCTGCCTGCCCGACCTGGTTCTCGATCGCCTCTAACCTTGTGAGGTTGGCCTGAACCTGCTGCCGTCGCTCTTCGCCCGACTGCGCATCGATTAGTTTTTGCGCCGCTTGCTTCTTCACTCCATTGGCGGAGTTAAGCTCTGCTTCAGCGTTGGTAACGGCATCCACCGCAAGTTGATGGTCGTGCTCCGCATTGTGCCAAGCCGTCTCAAGATCACGGGCCTGCAAGGCATTGCTGACTGCCTCAACCCGCTTGGCCAGGGCTTCGACCTCACCCGTCTTCGCTTCAAGATCGTCAAGCGCCTGCCGCGCCGTATCGACGGCAGCAAAAGCCTTCTCGATCTGCTCGCCTTCGGTCAGAGATTTGCGCGCGGCTTCGTTCGCCGCCTCTGCGATCTGCTGAATTCCCTGCTTCTCCGCGACTTTGGCTTCCGCCGCAGAAATTCCGAGTTCCAGTGCCTCGGTGCTCTCGAAGCCGCGTTCCTCAAGCCGGGCAACATAGAGCGCACGCTGGTCGCGCAACGCCCGTTCTGCCTCCGAGGCTTCGTCCTTCAGCCGTGCTGCAAGATCGCGATAGATCTTCACGTCAAAGAGATCCCGTAAAATCTCGACCCGCGCATCGGTCTTTGCGGCTAGGAACGTCTCGAACTTGCCTTGCGGCAAGAGCACGATCTGTCGAAACTGATCTGCACCATAACCCAACAGCGCCTCGATATGTTGCCCGACTAGTGAGACCTTCTTTTCAGCAATGACACGGCCAGACTGGCTCTGACCAAGTGTGTCCACCGGAATCCCGGTGACGTCGAATAGTGAGGCTTCCGCCGCGTCCTCGGTCGTCCCTTCACCGCGTGCCTTCGGACGTTCCTGCGCCGGACGACGACGGATCAAGTAGGTCTTGGCACCCAGCTCAAAGACAAATTCGACTTCGGTGGGCAGATCGGGCGCTGCGTGGTCCGAACGGAGGGAACGTGGTTCCTGATCGGTTCTGGTTGGTGCCCCGAAGAGCGCGAAAGACATCGCCGAAAACAACGTCGACTTCCCAGCCCCTGTCTGGCCGTAGATCCCGAACAGCCCCGTTTCCAGCGCAGAGCGGAAATCCACTATTTCAGTGGTCGCGAACGGCCCGAAGGCTTGAAGCGATAGGCGAATGGGTCTCATGTCTGCTCCTCCCCGGAGGCTGCCGCGTGGAGCTTGTCCGCTACGATCGCAACTTCCTCGGCATTGGGCTCCCGGCCACGCACAACCTTTATGAAGTCGTGGACCATCTCGATCGGCGTGGTCGCGGCCCGCCCTGCGTCAAACGAATTAATCTCTGGCGTGCGCGCCTGCCGGGCGTAGGCCAGATGGCAGGCATTGGGGTAGATCGCACGCAACCGCTTCATCGGATCGATCAGAGGGATCTCATCCGTCAGGATGGCCTGGATGAAGTCTTCAGACGGCGTTCCTGCTAAAAGATCCGAGAATGCCCCCGTGAGGGAGCGCACTTGGCGGTTAGGACGGAACGGTACTGTGCGAATCTCGGCCCCCCCAGCTTTCAGATCGACAACAGTCATGGATTTTTCGCTTCCCGCCTCGTCGAAACCAAACGCGAGAGGTGCTCCGGAGTATCGAATATGACGCGCGCCCACGTCCTGCGGCTTATGCAAATGCCCAAGTGCAACGTAATCCGCCCCGTCGAAGACATCAGACGGAACAGTTTCGATGCCACCGACTCGCGTTAGGGCGCGCTCTGTCTCGCCGACCGCGCCGCCCGCGACGAAGGCATGGGCCACAACCACCCAACGCGCTCCTTCGGGCACCTGACCCCTCGCTGCGGCCATCTGGGCCGCGATGACATCTGCTGGCGCGCTGATACCCTCATCTCCGAACACCTCGCGCGCGGCGTACTCATAGGAAAAGGGCAGTGCAGAAAACGCGATCTCGCCATGTTCGTCACGCAGCACAAGCGGAGCTTCTACCGCGTCGGCGATCCCACGCACCAACACTCGCGATTCGGTGGAAAAGACAGACATTGCCTCGATCCGATCGCCAGAATCGTGGTTACCCGAGATCATTACTACGGCGGCCTCGCTCTCCTCCGCTACGCGCTTGAGGAAGCGGTTGAACTGCCGGATTGACGAATTGGGCGGAGAGGCACGGTCAAAAACGTCTCCTGCGATCACAAGAACATCGGCCCGTTCGACCAACAGCGTTTCAAGAATCTGACCGAGGACGGCCTCGTGATCCTCCTCGAGGCTCAACCCCATAAATTGCCGCCCCAGGTGCAGGTCCGCCGTATGAAGTATGCGCATTTGATCAATCCACTTTCTATACGTATAGTAAATGTATGGACTTCCAGCAGGGAGTCAAGTATTGCTTGGCACATGACTCTGGAAGCCCTCAAACACGCGCAACGTGAGCGAATTTTGTTCCTCGACCAATGCCTGACCTGGAGAGGTCAGGCGAACCGTCGTGACTTGATGGAACGGTTCGATATCTCGATGGCACAGGCTGCGGTAGACTTTCGAACCTATCTGTCGCTGACAGATACGCCGCCAGTCTATGATGCCGCTGAGAAGGCCTATTTTTCGAGCGGCGACCATAACCCGTTGACGGATGCTGGCCCGGAGCAAGTTTTCGAATTGCTCGATCAAGAGACGACATCGCTGGGCGCGAGCATCCCTCTTCCTAATCGCGTGATGGAACCCACCGTCGTCGCGCAACTCTACCGAGCCATGAAGGGCGAACGAGACATCCAGATTACCTACACCTCGATGACGAGCGGTCTCTCCGGACCGCAGTGGATCAGTCCGGTGCGTTTCCATTTCGACGGAGAGGCAATTTATCTCCGCGCATGGAGCTATAAGCACGAGACCTACCGCGATTATCTCCCGATACGAATAACTAAGCAAACTGAGGCGGCAACGCGGTACAGGGCGTCTCCGCTACCGGTTGACATGGACTGGAACAAATTTGTGCGCATGTGGATACGTCCGCGTTCAAGTCTATCCGATGCACAGGCGCGGGCTGTCCGGCTGGAGTACGGCTTTGAAGACCGAACGCACATAATAATCGAAACTCGGAAGGCGCTTGCATTCTATGTCATCAGACGGTGGCGGCTGAATCAGGAAAAGGCCCGGCTTGAGTTGGAAACGATTGAAGACGTGGACGTGTGATGGCTTGTACGGTCCATATTAGTCGTCCGCTTGGCCTCAGAGGCTGCGATGTGCGTAGGTTCCATTTTGATAACCGCCGGCCGCACAACTTCCTGACTGCGCCAGGCTCTGCAAACCGTGTAATCCTTGGCCACCCCACCCCAAGCACGGGCCATTCGCACGTGCAGTGGTCAGCCGCTCCCAGGTCACCCTCTCTCACGGGCCATTTTGCGGCCAGGTGCGACCAACTCAGAGGCCTGACAAATGGCCGAAAAATGATTCATTGCTCCAGGCTGGAAGTACCCTTCATACTCCGAAGACCTCGCCATAGTTGGTATTAGCTATTGTTTTCGCTTCCGAATTGGCTCCGCTCGAAGCCACAGACCATTGAAGAGCCCAAGGCCACTGGGTTGACCGAGACGGTTCTTTCGGGTGCGCCGAAGGTCGGGACCAATATCGACCGCCCTGTCATCGACCTCTATCGACCGCACATCACGTCTGACGACTGTCTCATAGTGACCGGCTATCAGGACTTCCTATCGTCGCTCGCCGTCTTGATGAGAGAGGTCAAGGAGCTCAAAGACCCTGACGCAGAAGCTGACATCCGCATTCGGATATCGTTCGGTGTCGATACGGCGAACGCTCGACGGTTGGCAAAGCCGAGGCCAGTGACCGAAGAGATGAAGCTCTATTGGCTGGAGAAGTCCGGCCTGCAGGTCGAGGATGACGACGATCTGCTGGCGGTGCTGGCGAAGCGAGCGATCCAAACACGCAAGATTGAGCTTCGTGTCTTTGACCCTGTGCTGGCCCAGGCGCGCCTTGGGATCAGCGGCGATCGTCGGATGCACTCCAAGATCGTGAGTTCGCGGGTGGGCGCGGTGGCAGGCTCGGCGAACTTTTCGCGCTCTGGCCTCTACAGCAACATTGAGTACGCGGATGGGCTCGATACTGGTTCTCACGAGCTGCAGCTTGAGCGCGCCCGAGCGGCTGAACAGATTTGGGAGGTTTCGGCCGACTGGACCGAAGAAGCACTCGAGATCCTCGATAGGCTGATAAAGCCTGCAACGGCAGAAGACGCCATGGCGCGGATGATCTCGGAGCAAAAGGGCTTCGAGCCCTGGCTGACTGGAAGCCGCCAGGAGATCACCGGCCACACGCTCTACGAATATCAGCAGGAGCTGACCTACGAGGCCTGCTCGATCACATACGATCACGGCATCGCCTTCGTGGAGGCGCCTACAGGCTCGGGGAAAACCGAGATCGGATGCCATCTCGCCGAGGCTCTATCGGAGACATTTTCACGGGTCATTCCTCGCTCCCCCGTACATGGCGTCGCCGGGAAGAACGCGGCGGTGATAGCGCCACCCAAGGTCATCCCGAGCTGGGTGAAGCACTCGACCAACTCCCTAGAGGCCATAGCCAACACAAGTCTGTCAAAGAAGCGCCAGCGAGGGGCCGGCGACGATAGGAAATCGGGTCTGAGACTCGATCAATTTGGCGTGCTCATCATCGACGAAAGCCATACGGTGACGCCTGGCTTCGAACAGGCATCCCAGATGGCCGCGGCGGTCGAGCTCGCGCCACCCAGCTGGAACGTCTGCTTGTCCGCAACCCTTCTGGGCAATCGCGACGTCGATTGGCTAGCACATATGCAGGAGAAGCGCGCGTCCATCTTCATGACGCCGGACTACATCCAGGCCATGGGCGAGTTGTTTGAACGTGAGATGCAAAGCTCACCCGATATCTTCGACCAGAAGGCACCCCTTGCTGTTCTATCGGAGCCAGAGACCGCTCTTTCGAGGCAGGCACGCACAGAACTGTCCGAGCTCATTTCGCCTTTCTTGGCACGCCGTCAGCGTCGATGCATTGGCGAAGACGAGGATCGCTCCAAACACAGCTACCCGAAGCTGGCCAATCACGGACGGCCCAATAAGCTGAAGCTCACGAAGCCTCAGAAGGCGCGTTTCGACGAAATCGTTGCGCTCTGCAATGAACTCGCGCCCGGCGGTAGGGTTACGGCTGTCGAGAAGAGCCGCTTTGGACACGTTGAGGCGCAGCAGAGTACCCAGGATCAGCTCCATATCCGCAACCTGCTGAACATCCTCCGAGTGAGCGCAGCGCAGGCAGCCTGGGAAATGTCCCATGGAGTCATCGGAAAGTGGCTGCGGGAATTTGAACAAGGGTCCAAGAGCAAGCGGAGGGCGCCACACCCTGGTCAAGTCGACATGTTCGCGCTGCTTGGCATCGATGCGTTAGCCGCCCCCGAAAAGTGCGATGCCCTAGCCAAAAAGCTCGCTTCACAGCCGCTGCAAGAATTGGATGCGAAGCGATATGAAGCTTGCCTGCGCATCCAGAAGCAGAAGGATCGGGTTGTCTTTCTTGCAGAGCGCACGGACACGCTCGAAATCTTCGCTGAGGCGCTTTCCCGCCGCGGTCACCACACGAACTTCGTTGTTGGCAGTCAGACCAAGGGCGATGAAAGGGCCGTGAAGGCCATCTTTGGCAGCGGACCGGATGGCTTCAAGCGGATCACGCATGGCAAGTCGGTAGAGTCCTACTTCCGCCCTGGTGGGAAGAATGCGCCGGAGGGGCCTGCCTCGGTCTTCCTCACCTACAAGATGGCTGAAGGAATTAACCTTCAGTCCGCTGACACGCTTGTTCTCCTCGGGGTCACGTCGTACCTGAAAGAACTAATCCAGGGATTGGGGCGTATCGACCGGATCGATAGTCAGTTCGGAATTGTGAACTACCACCTCGTCGATGTTCCCGTTGGTCAGTTTGCATCAGACGAGAAAGTCACCAACCGCATCGAGAACTATCGGACACTCGCAGGGGAAGAGCTGATTGACGCCGTGCAAGAGGTTGGCTCCGAGGACACCGAGGTGATCCTGGAGAGCGTCACGCGCTATCTCGGATCAACCAGGCGGATGCGAGACAACAATTTCCACGACGTTCTCGCTCGGACCAAAGAGAAGATTTCTTCAGGGCGCTATGGCCTCATCAGCAAGGCCAGGATCGAAGGGACTTGGGGCGCGGAATTGGCGCTTCTGTCTGCCAGAGAGAGTTTCACCGCCCTGCACCTGAAGGGCGTCGACAAACCGACCATCTTCTTCCCTCCGCGTTTGCTGCTGCTGCGGCCCTCTCAGACCGGCCTGCTGTTGGCGCGGAGTCAGTTGGCCTGTGCCAAGACCCTTGAGTCGGCATACGAGAGGACCAAGAGCCTCGGCTTGGAGCAGACGAGAACGACCGAGGAAGATCTGGCTAACGCGCTTGAAACCGTATCTGCCCAGCTTGGACGGCTCACAGAATGGGACCTGCGTCCGGCACGCGTCGAAAGCCTGATGAAGGCATGCGCTGAGTTCATGAGCCGACGTGGGGACGTGGAAACCGATGATCGAGGGATGTTCGGGCACCTATCCTTGCCTGCAATCGAAATGATCTGCGAGTCTTGGAGCAGGTTGCTCGACCCTTACTGGGAGCGAGCCAAGCAAGAGGTGCGGGACAGCTTCGCCTATGAGGACCTGCCGAACGGGTACATCGCGATCCAGGCAATCCTGGAGAAGCTCGAAAGCGATCTTCCGGGCGCTGACGAAGTCCACGAAAAGATGTCCAAGGTGATCGAGGACGCAGAGCTCGTGTCCAGGGGTCACGAGCCAGAGATTGGGCGCCGGGTTTCAGTTGTGTTCTTTTCAGGCGGAACAGGCGAACACTGACCCTACAAAAACTCAAAAAGTTCAAAAGTATTGCATAGCAGTCTGTTGGACATCAAATCGAAGCTGTGAAACTGGATATTTGGATTTCAATATGACGACAATTCCTTGCCACGGCCGAATATCCTGCCGACTCTGCTGGCCTGAAACCGACAAGGTGATCCGGACCTTCGAAGATAAAAGCAGCACAGGCCTGAAACTCAAATTTCACTTTGAAAATAACCCTGGAGCATGGGGTTCAAGCAACCCTCTCATTATGGTCCTGGGTCAAACAAAAGGCTTCACGCAAAGTGACGATATGGCCAGGGCAACGACTGCGCAGGGATACGAGGCAGTAGCATTTTCAGATTGCCGTATAGAACTTCACGCAATCCTACGATCAGTAGGCCTAGCTGATAACTTAAAGAACATTGATCCATTATTTCGAGCAGATGAGCCAGATTGGCACTGGGGCTCACTGATCCGCTGCACACTGGCGGCTTGGGACAAGTCGATCGATAAAAAGACAGAAAAACCAAAAGGCTGGTCTAGTTCTTCGAGCTTGGTTGGCCGTTCTTACAGCGCAAAGGAAGCAAGTGCCATCCCGAACAACTGCGTGAAACGGTTTCTATCAGATCTGCCTGACCGCCTCCGCCTTGTGATTTTGTTGGGGAACTCAGCGGACCACATTGAGCGTGTCCGAACAGTGATTGGTGATCTCTACCAAGACCTTAGGATTCATTCCCAAGCGCCAGAAGTAGCCTACTTGGCTGGGGGAGTGGCTTGGGTTCACGTCGTTCATCCCTCTGGTGCGGCTCGTGGCTATCATCGCCAGTTCATTGACGCTGAACCCGGTACAGCACAGGGCCGGAAGGCACTTGAAGCGCGCCGGGCCATAGCCATTGCTCTTGGAGATTCGTTGTGATTCTGGAGAATTTTTTCTTAAAAATCAGAGGTTACTTTGTGAGTGCTGACCTGCTCGATTTTTCCAACCGTCGCACGGAGTGGCTGCTTAGACAGTTCAAATAGATGCGACAGATAGGAGACACCCCGCTCCATCCACGGCTTTTTGCAGCTGTGGGCCGGTCGCGCTTACCCGGTTCACTCTCTCTGGCAACCCTTTCGGAAAGTTGGGATCTACTGTCTGTCACCCGCTTTGCAGAACGCTATGATCACCGCTATCCTTCTTCCCAAAAGCGCTCAAGTAGGCAGGCGTCATGGACGATTTTCAGTTTGCAATAGCTCGCTTCCTAGCTTCCAAAGCAAAGCAAGGGCTGCGAACCACCTATCAAGAGTTGGCCGATGCAGTCGGATGGTCGCATCCAACAGGACGCGGACTCGGCAAGAACCTATATGCGGTTCTTCACTACATGCACGACATGAAGCTGCCGCCTCTAACGACGATCCTTGTTCGAAAGGGCCAGCGCTACCCCGATTACGATGCGCTGGGGTACATTCGCGAGGCCATTGGGGACGTGGACATTGATGATGCCCAGGCCGAAGTGTTCGCCTATGATTGGAGCAAGGTTCCAGAACTACGTTCGGTCTCAGATGGGCTTCCCGGAGGACAAAAAATCTGGAAAGCATCGCTCAAGGGGCGCGCAGTTCCCGACAACGATAGTGGGCGCAACGCATTTCTACTGAAGTTCAACGGAAAGCTTCACGGTCCTGGAGGCGTCTCGCGACCGCAAAGACTAGCAGACTGGGATGACAAGGTCCTGAGAATGCCTTGGGAGAGCTCAAGAGCAAGCTCGCGGAGTGACAAATCGCCCGGCCCCAAAGTCGGTATCGGTGACCTGCTTTATCTTTGGGCTCACGAAGATGAGGCTTTCGGATCCGGATTAGGTCTGACAGGCATCGCAAAGGCAAAGCGTGTCAGCGAAGGAGACGGTACTCTACATATTCAACTTGGCGATCTTGCACTACTTAAGCATCCGTTTGGCTTCAGGCTCATTGCCAAGGAAGGTTGGCAGTCAACAATTCTTGACCGTATACATGAAGATCGCAGCCCTCGGTCTTGGGTCATGACCTCCGATGAGCAGGCAGAGATTGACAAGGTTATTTTGACCTACGGTTCAAGAAAGACTGAAGCATTTTCGCGAGTTGAGCATGATCATTTGTCACCTTTGGATCGTGCCCTTTCCGAAGATCGTGACGCCGTTTTGGCAGCCGAACAAGAGCGAAAGACCACGACTGCCAAGGCTAGACCTGAACAGCAGAAATTCCGGGAGGAAGCAATGAAGCGTCACGCAGGCCGTTGCGTGGTTACCAGCTTCAAGGTCTCTGCCGTTCTAGAGGCTGCCCATGTCATACCCCACACCGGAAACCCGGCATTCGAAGTTCCGGAGAATAGCCTGATCCTCAGGCGAGATATCCACGCGTTGTTTGACGCAGGCATGATAGCAATAAATCCAAAATCGGGGATGCTAATGGTTTCATCCGACCTAAAGTCTTCCGCCTACAGGGAGCTTGCAGGCAAAACCGTTGATCACAAACTTGCTTCGGCTTCTTTATTGTACCAGTACGCTCGTTTCAAGAAATCCACATTCTGAATAGCAGCCGTATTTGCCGATGGCGTAACAGCCTTATCGTGCGTGATCTGGCTTCGCGGCCTGGGCCGCAAAGTTCTGGAATTGTTTCGTCAAAGAGGACTAGAGTCCTGCGGCCAAAAAACGTAATCAGCCCTCCACAAGTGAACCGTTCCGCAACGGTTGAAGAATTGCCGGACTCGGGCCGCCACGCTCCTTTGAGCAGGCAACAAATAATTTACTTTTTGCCCGTGTGGCACCAAGATACGCTCGAGAAAGATGCTGTCTCCATTGATATAGGTCACGATTATCTTCAAGTAGGTCAGCCTTGTCTGAATGAATAAGAAAGACAATTTCAAACTGAAGCCCCGCGACATACTCTGGCATACTAAAAACGCACCTAGATTTGGAATATCGAAGTTCCTTAAGATCCTCCCGCGAGTCTACTGTTATTATTCTATCTCGGATCCGACCAGCCTTTCGGTATGTATCAAAAAGCTCGTCATTGCAGCAAAGGATGGCCACTTCGCGACCCTTTCCTTCGACTTCCTTAGCAGCTTTCTGGGCCAAGCTAGTGATCGTATCGATGAGATCGATGTTCGTCTCATACTTCAGCAACCTGGGAGTATCACCTGAGGCCTTCTGAGATTCCCCTCTATAGGTTTCATACTCACCCTCCAAGTCCAAAGTCGGGAATGACGCATCCAAATCGGCCAGAAACGCTCCAATTTCCGGTGTCGACCGATATACCTTGTTAAGGTCGACCGTTTCTGATTCACCGACACCGGGGTTTCTAAAACGCTGAATACCTCCACCAAGGCTGCCATCTGTCGTACTCTGCTTTAGATCGTATGCCATGAAAACTGGCCAGCGACCCTTATGGCACGCTCTTGGCTTGAAAAGGTTCTGAAATGTCATTGTCTCAAGGCGATTAAAGTAATGATACTCATCTACGAATATTACGTCAAATCCCCGTTCTTCCTTCAGCTGCTCCCATTCGTGAGTGCCTAGATATCTAGCGTAGTCGGCAATCAGCTGGTCCATGCTCAAAACACTATTGTCGCGGAGCTTTGCTCTATAGGATTCGTAGATTAAAAGCATTAGTTCACGATCAGTCTTACTCGGCAGAATCATCTGCCAAGACTGTCGGGCACTGCTCAGATACTTATCGCCCGCTGGGTTACCAAGGCGCACGTTCTCCGCGTCAAGAACGCAAGCGAATTCATTCTGGATTGCTTTGATCGTTGCATCAGGGAGCTCATCGATGTCGATGATTGGGCCAAAGGTCGAACTAGCCGGAATAACTCTCAACCTGGCCTCTGGGTCATGCCGTACTTCTTGTACTGCTTCATTAATGAGAACTTCCTGGAAGAACCGCCCCTCTCGACCATCTAACGAGAGAGGCTCTAAACCCTTACTCGAGAAGCCCAGGCTCTTTTCTGCCATTTCATAGAGAGTTCCGATCCACAATTTGGGGTACCCAGTGGAAGTTGTTAGTTTATTCCACCGCTCGTTGGGATCCATGGCATGTAGCATCGCTCTGAGCACGTCGTGGGCTAGCGCCGCGCTATGTGTGAGAAATGCGAAGGACTTATCACCACCTTTGTCTGCATCTTCAAAAAGGTCGCGAAGGCACTTTACCGCCATAGCTTGCGTCTTTCCGGTGCCAGCTGCGCCCCTAAGGCGAACCGGCTCCAGGTGTGACTTCTCAACAAACAGCATTTGCTCAGAATTAAGTTTTGTCTCTAACCACTCATCAAGCTTTCCCGGTGAAAAAAACACGTTTTCTAAGGGTTCGCTCAAAAGAATTCCAAAGTTACCAACAGCCTCCCCCGGTGCAGCCGAACGATCCGTCAAGACTGCGTCAACCAAATGCTCTAAAACACCATTCATCGCGGCACTGCACATATCAAGTGAATCGAAACTCACAGTGTTTTCTGTCATGTTGAACGCGTAAAGGTGTCCGTTGCCATTCGCATTTTGATTGAAATGAAGTCTTGCTCCGCCTGGATTCGCGGTAGCATACGCATAGATCGAAAGTATGGAGCCGTCATGGAATGGCTGCCAGCTTTTGGGCAGCGATATGCTGCGATCGTTTGCTCTGGAAGAAACACGCAGGATTCTAGTGAATATCTCCGGGGCAAAAATCCGATTCTCCCCCTCGAAGATTTTCAAGTTTATAGTTGTGAAATTATCTTCTATATCAGCATCGTCTGTTAAAATATAGAGATGCCTCCCACACTCAATTCTTCGCAAGTCTTTTGAATCTGCCGTTCCGTAGTAATCAAACCATGCGTCTTCGATAAATGCGGCGCTGAGAAGATTTACAGCTTGAGCGTTCAGTGTAAGTGTTTCAAATTTATCCGACATTTGTGTTTTCCCGCTCCTCGATCGTCCACTCGATTACCTGCTTGCAATCATTTTCGAACTCTTTCGGTGAGCCAATTCTTGAAAATAGGAATGCCATTTTTTGAACTATCTGGAACTTCACTGCATCGGAGAAACGTCCAATCCGGTGCAGGGCGCCAGGTTCGTCATTTATTCGAGCTTCCATTGCAGACCTGTAAACTGAAGCTTCATTTGATCCGTGCACCCTCCTGAGGAGCACAATGTAGCCCTTAGAGTCGCCCTCCGGCAGGTTTGGGACCAGAAAGAAGTCAGGGAAGCCTTCTTGCTTCACAATGAATTTCTGAAACTCGGTCAGATTCTTTGTTGGGTCCTGTTCTATTAGTTTTTGGCATTTCTCAAGGATATCAAGCGCATTCTTCCCTGAAATTTGCTGTATTGATAACCTAAATGCTTCAATGCTATCTTCTAACTTCTTGTTCTTCACTCCAAGCGAGCTCAATATTTCCTTTGATTCTTGGCGACCCGCCCAAGATTTTAATTTTCGGAAGTCTAGAGATCCAACTGGAATCTCCTGCTTTCTGATTATTGCGTTGACCTGTTCACAAATTTGCTTTGCTTGCTTTTCCGCTAATTTTTCCAATTGTTGTGGCGCCCAAAAGTTTTCCCAGTATTTTTGTGCAGGGATGATTTCCAGCCATGACAAATGGCCTTGATTCTTCTTGTTTGCTAAATCGCAATCGGCATTAACCACCATACCCCAGGCTGCGTCTTTTCTGGTTATCGGTTCACGGAACCTCCTAATGATGTCGCCTTGTCGAAATTCAATGTTGTCAGCAACTGTGCTGAAGTACTCCGGCATGTTCTTGATCTCTCAGTTCCACTTGTGTCCGTCGTCAGAGATTTTGGGCCAGTTGGCAGCCTGAGCTAAGAGAGGGTCTGGCTCATCTGGTTAGTTTGATTATGCGGCGGATTTGCGGTGAAGCAAGCGCCGGGTTTCGATGGTCTTCTG
>NZ_JBQFQN010000005.1:0-262109 GCF_056536885.1 Ruegeria sp. CI5 | reverse complement strand
CAGACCAACCCAAAGTGTCGCGGGATGGAGCAGCCCGGTAGCTCGTCAGGCTCATAACCTGAAGGTCGCAGGTTCAAATCCTGCTCCCGCAACCAAATCCACAAAATCAAACCTATCCACAAAATCCAAGCTGTGGGCCAAGGCTAATCCTTTACCGATAGGGTAATGTCTTGGGACGCGAAGCAAATGCGCTTTGGGAGTGTTTCTCCGAAAGCGTTCCACTGTGGCGCGGCACTTTCACGCCCGATGAGCCGATCCGCCTAACTTACGTCGCGCTGCCGCCAATGCGATTGACATCTGTGTTGGGAAAGAACTCTGCCCAGACGTGCCAGAACAGCCCGGCGCGCAAGGTTTCAACCCGCGTGAGTTGCCCCTGATCGCTATTTCCCCAAAAGTCACATCGCTTTACTGGTTTTTCGCTGTCGTTGTACCAGACCCCGAGGCTTTCGAAATGTGGGTCTATTTGCACCACAAGATCACGCCCACCGACTTGTGTGTTCACCAGCCAGTTCTGGTCAACCACGAAGTCGTCGGTCCAACAGACGGCATCCGACCCGATGGTCACGCCCCAAACAGGTGTCTTGTTGGGCAGGCGTGTGTCGGGCGCGCGCTCCATGTTGTCCATGACGGGGTCAGCCTCTTGATGCTGCCTGGCGATCCCCCATCCGAAAACGATCTCAAGCACCATGTCCAGCAGTCTCAGGAACGAGTTGCTTGACGGCTTGTTCAGAAAGACCTCACCGTCCGGGTAGGCTTTCCTGAAGCCACGGAATGTCATGCGGAATGTTGGCCATGGCTCCATTTGAGCTTCCGGGCGCAATGGGCAGGCGGGACCGTCCGACGCGGTGTCCCGATCCGCTTCTCGGAACCCATAGATGTGTTGGATCGGTTCCCCGGTGTCGTCGTCCCGCAGGATCAGGTTGTTGCCATGTTGCGCTAGAACTTGAAGATTCAGCCGCTTTCCTTCGATGGATGGCCTGTAACCCTGACCAAGATTGGCCATTGCACAATAGGTCATGACGACGTCTTCGCCCCCAAGCCCCCTGGCGTCGCCGGCAAGGTGAGGCCGCATGATCTGGGCGTCAGGATGTGCCCGGGCGTGATCGCCGTTTGTCATCACGATCACGGGCGCGGTCGGTCCGACGAACCGTTCCGCTTCGGCAATGCTGTAGTACCGGGCTGTGTTGAGCTGGTTTCTCAATCCCAAATGGACCCACACATAGGGAAAGCCATACAGAACCAATGCCAGAGCCGCCCCCACCCACCAGATCGCGCCGATGCCGGCACCGAACGCAAAGCGGGCTATGGTCGTAACCGCAAAAGCCGCAAGGCCAAGCCCGATCAACCGATATTCGTTGCGAATGAAGCGGATCATGTTTTCTCGCTTTACCTTCAACAACATCTGGGAGACGTCGCCGAGGTCGCGGAAATAGAGAAAGCCAATCCCGAGCGAGACAGCGAGTCCGATATAGAAGATCAGGTTGGCAAGCATGGAGGTGCCTCTTGAACGTGGCGGGCCGAGGTGAGGTCGGATTGCAGTTAGCGTTCGACCGCAGCCTGTTTGGTCAGAAAGGCTTCGACCGCGGCAACGGTTTCCGGGCGCAGGTTTTCGATGCCTTCATAAGGCACGCCGCGCGCAGGTTCGGTATCAGGATACAGCTTCTTGCGGGCAAGATGCCGGCCCAGAATGCGCTGGAATTCCTGGCCGCCCCATGCGCCGACTTCGGTCGAAACCGGGTACTTTTCATGCGTATCCCGATAAATATCGAAAAAATTCGCCAGAATTGCACTTTCTCCGGCACCCGGAAGGTTCAGTTTCAACTGATCCTTCACGATCGCCTTCGGGGACGCCACCGAATAGATGATCACGTGATCGCGGCGCGTTTTCGACTCATCACCGAACAGGATTGACGCGGATTGGTCCACCCCATCCACGAGCCTGTCCCGTGGGATGAACGCGTCGGCACCAGCGAGGCGGGAAAGGGTCGTATACAGATCCGACACATGGATGATGTTGTTCACGATCGAGTCCGCCTCGATCATTCCGGGCCAGCGGATGAAGGCATCCACACGTACGCCGCCTTCTGTCGTATCTCCCTTGCCGCCGCGGAAAATCATCGGCGTGAAACCTGACTGTGGGGAATATTTCGTGAAGTGTCCGTTGTCGCCCATCAGCACTACAATGGTGTTTTCGGCTACGCCAAGCGTCTCCATCTCGTCAAACAGCACGCCCAGATATTCGTCCAGCAGTTGCAACTTGTCGGCGTAAAGGCCGCCATTCACGCTTTCGGGGCCGTCGCGTCCTGCACGCGTGTTGTCCAGCGGGATCATCGGCCAGTACTGCAGAAAGAAGGGGGTGTCGCCGCCTGCCAGCCGCTGCAGTTCAGACAGCGCCTTGAGCTGGAACTGCTCGTTCATCTCATCGTATTTTTCCGCGTCCCACCGCTCGCCGGGCTGCATGCGGATTTCGCGGATTGGACCGCCAGCCTCACCTTCGATGACGGTGGCCATGGCGGCAGGATCGGGGCGGAACCAATCGTCTACGATGTAGTCCTCTTCAAAGTCCTGGATGCCGACCGAGACCTGCTCGCGGATGGCGTCATCGTTGAAGATCGTCAGCTGACCCTGTTGATGGATGGCATGCTGCGCATAGTCGAAACCCTGGTTCATCGCCCAGCTTTCGGCGATATCGCCCATATGCCACTTGCCGACATGGCTGGTGGCATAGCCGGCCTCTTTCAGAACCTCTGCCAGCGTGACCTCATCTCCGGGAAGGCCAAAGCCGGCAATGTCGACCGTCGTATCGCCCATGCCCATGCGCACCGGCAGGCGCCCAGTCATCTGGGCCACGCGCGTCGGCGTGCAGGAGGGCTCGGTATACATTCGAACCATGCGCATGGCTTCGTCCGAGAACGCATTGATGTTGGGGGTTTCAATTCCACGTACTGCATTCAGTTCGGGAATGCCCATGTCGCCGAAACCCAGATCGTCGATCAGAATGGATACGATGTTGGGAGGGTTGCCAGAATTGCCTTCCCGAAATTCGGCCAGTAACGCATCGACGGCAGCGTTGTCTTCAACCCACTGCTCGCCATTCTGCGCTTCCAGTATATAGTACTGTGCGTCATGGATGATCGGCGTGTCCTGCGCATAAAGCGGGGAAGACAACAGGATCGAAATGGCCGGCGCCAAACAAAAGAGTCTTGTGAACATAAGGGTTTCCCCGCTGCAGGATGGTTGCGACTGCGACAAGTCTAATTATTTCGGTCCCTAAATCAAATTCAGGGGCGGTGGCACGAGGGCCGGTCGCCCCGTTTGGGGGCAAACCACCGGCGTGATCGTTAGGCTGTTTCGAACAGGGCGTCGGTTAGCACATGTTCCGAAAGCGCACCGGGCGCGCCGATCGCTACAAGCCGCGTCTCGGGTTTTCGGTCACCCCATGCGCCATCCCGTGAGATGTCCATGCGCTTTCCGACGACCTGCACAAGAATGCGATGGTCCGGGTCCTCCTCGCTGAAAACAAATCCTTTGAGGCGATAGACGTCGCCCGGAAGCTTTCGAATTGCGCCTCTCAGCGATGACAGGCTGATGGGTTGCTCGGCCTTCATCATCGTTGTTGAAAAGCCGTCTGAATGATCAGCGTGTCGGCACCCGCAGTCAGGCCCATGCTCATGATGCTCCGGCACTTCTGTCTCAAGCTGTTCGGCAGCGAACCGGCCGACCGACAGCAATATGTCCAGCGGGACATCCGCATTGACCGCTTCGACCAGGCGATACCTGCGGAAACGCGAGCCGAGCCAGTCGTGCACTTTCTGGACTGTTTCTCTGCTGACCAGGTCCACCTTGTTCAAGATGACCATGTCGGAGAACGCGATTTGCCTGAGTTTCAACTCCATCTGCTCTGGTGCAGCGAACAGCTGCTCGGCGTCGACAAGGCACATCAGGCTGTCGAGGCGGATCATGTCCCGGAACTTCTGGTCCGTGAACGTCATCGCGATCGAGGACGGGTCCGATACGCCACTGGCCTCGAGGACGATGTATTCCGGTTTCTCCGGTCGGGCGAGAACGGCCTCGACCGTTTCGATCAGGTCATCCCGGATCGAGCAGCACACACAACCATTCGCCAGGCTCATCACATCGTCTTCCAGGCCAACCACAAGATCAGCATCCACATTGATCGAGCCGAAATCGTTGACCAGAACCGCAACCCGCAGACCATGATTGCCGGTCAGGATGCGGTTCAGTAGGGTTGTTTTCCCCGCCCCGAGAAAGCCGGTAAGAATTGTGACCGGAATTGCCGCAGTCGAACCAAACTCGATCATACTGTCACTCCGTCTTCTTCTTGCGGTTTGGAATGACGTCGTCGGTCTTGATCACAAAGTCGCTGGGCCATTCGGGATTGGGCGCGCGGAACACGTCGGAGGGGTAGTATTCCTTGGGGTCGATCTCCATGTCGCGGTACTTTTGGTCCTGCTGTTCGGCGCGCGATGACCGCGGGGCAGGTGGCTTGATTTCATCGGGCAAGGTGATCTTGCCTTCGGCTTCCATCTTGCCCAATTCACGGAACGGTGCGACCGAGCCTGACTTGCCGGGCAGTGTCGCCTTCCGATACCAGATCGCATCTTTTGTGACGTTGACCACGGCCACGTCCAGACCCCAGGCGAACAGCCCATCATAATGGGCCCGGATACCCGCCAGCATCTCGGCATCAATGTCCTCGTCCTGCGTGTAATGGGTCACCATCGCAAGCCGGGGGCGTGCCTCAGCCATCATCTTGCCAACCGCATAATGCGAGGTGTGATGGGTATCGATCGTGTAGTTGAACAGCTCCTGCGGCAGGCCGTATTTGTAGGTCATCAACTGGCCGATATCCTGACCGGACATTTCGGTGACGAACACATCAACGCCTTTGCCGTATTCAAGGCTCAATTCATCCGGTCGGCCGTCCCCGGTCCAAACGAAGCTCAGGCCGTTCCAATCCAGGCGATACCCGACGGCGCCGTCCTTGGCATGGCTGCGTGGCCACGAGCGCACGGTGACGCCGTCTTCGTCGTAGACGATGCCGCCTTCCTGACGGAAATCGAACTCGTTGACCTCGATTTCATAGCCGTCTCCGATCGGGAATACGTCGAAAGCCTCCAAATGCCATTTCAGCATTTGCTTCATGCCTTCCACCATGCCCGCCGTTCCAAGCTCGGGAGTCCGACCGGACGGGCCGTGGATCCGCAGCGGCGTGTAGCCTCCCGACCAAGCTCTGAACGGATAGATATAGGGGATGTCGGCGTAGTGATCGACATGCAGGTGGGAAATGAAAATGTCGTTTATCAGTTGTCCCGGAACCTGCATTGCAATGATGTTGCGCACACAACCCGACCCGAAATCGAAGAAAAACCGCTTTCCATTTCCCAACTCAACCATGATGCAAGTACCCGCTTGATCTTCCCGCGGCGGATATGGTGTTGAGCCGCAAAAGGATATGCGCATCTCGTCGGGCCCCAATTCCTCGGAAAGCGGGAAATAGTTTGCGTTCGACCCGGTCATGTATTTCGTCGGCCGGAAGTACTCCGGCAAAGTGATGCCGCCGGCAGGCCGGCCGCCATAGGGGTTCTTTAGGCTTTCACCCAGAGGGCCGTCCCCCTCATGGGCCTGTGCTGCGCCGGAGCCGTAGCTGACAGCCCCCGTTGCCACCGCACCTGCCGCCAGCCCCTGCATGACATGCCGGCGCGAAGGGTTTTCGATTTCATCCGCTGGCTGGTTTTGCTCTTTTTCGTGATCGGTGCTTTGGTCTTTGTCGGTCATTGCGATACCCTCAGTCGGATGCGTTTCTAAGATTGCGCTTCGCCAGACGACGAAGCTCGTTCACAAGTTCAGATTTGATGTGGGCCCATTCCTCGCGCTCGGACGCGGTGATCGACGTATCCTTGAGCTTTGCGCAGACTTTGCCGAAGTCCTCGATGGCCTCGCTCAGAAACGCGTCTGGCTCGAACTGGCTGGAAAGCGCAGTCGAAAGCTCGGGTAGCTCGTCTTTGAGGTCGTCCGTCACTGGATAAGGCCCGATTCCCACTATCTATTCTCGCATCAAGATGCGTGCGGTTGACCGGGGCGGCCAAGTGAGTCACCGTGAGTTGGGGGTGAGTTTGCAGTGAACCAAGCCAATGATTTATCGATAGATCAAGATGTTGGGCGACCATCACCTGACCTGGTTCGGCTGGCGCTGCGTGACGTTGTTGCCAGCGCCGAGTTCCAAACTTCACCCCGGCTTCAGCAGTTTCTGACCTATGTCGTCGAGGAAACCCTCGCCGGTCGCGGTTCCCAGATTCGCGGCAAGGCCATTGCCGTCGAAGTGTACGGCCGCAGCATTGATGGCAGCGGCGGTCGAAATCTGGTTCGGGTAGAGGCCAGGCGACTACGGCGTTTGCTGCGTGAGTTTTACGAAGACCATTGGGACGGCCAGGGCGTTCGGATCTTCATCGATCCTGGCGGATACAAACCGCGGTTTTCGCACCAAGCTTCCCCGGATGATCCGAAGTCAGACCTGGCAAGCCACGGCCCGCCCGGCGGGCCCAGGCACCTGCGTGGACTTCTGTTGGTCGGGCTGGGCGTTGTGGCCATGATCGTCATGCTGGGCATGTGGCTGAGACCCGGCAACGACGAGGCCGGGCGACCCTCCAACACCACCCGGCAGGCCGAACGGGCTGCGCTTGGTCAGCAGTCGCTTGCCAGATTGCAGGCGGCCAACCTGGCGGATCAGGCGCGGGGGATGTTCTTTCCGGTCTTCGATGTCAAACGCCAGCAGATCGCCTTGGGAATGTTCCAGCATTCCACCGAGCTCGACCCGGCCTTGCCCGATGGCTATGCGGGAATGGCTCAGGTCTTGGCCACACTGGCTCTGCTGTCTCAAGACGAGGACACACGAGAGGATCTGTTGCGCCAAGCATCCCAAATGTCAGGAACGGCGCTTGAGTTGTCGCCGTCGGGTGCATGGGCCAATGCCTCGAATGGCTTGCGATTGGCGGTGTCGGGCGACGCGGATGAGGCTTTGAAATACGCGCGGCTGTCTGCTGAACTTGCGCCTGAAGACGGCCATGTTCTGGACCTTGTCGGGATTGCCGCCCTGATTGCGAACGAGCCTGGCCTAGCGGCGGAGGTCAGCAATCCGTCGCGGGTCAGATCCGGGTCCGGCCGATTTGGGGCGAGAAATATCTGGGGCGTATCGCAGCTGGTGCTCGGGAACTACGAAAACGTTGTCGATGCCTTTCAGGGTGCGCCTGCTGCAGGAGCGCCCGTCAGCGGGCCATCACTTTTGTTCCAGGCCGTCGCACATGATCAGCTGAGCAATTTTGACGAAGCGCAAAGACTTGTTGATGAGTTGGACGCCACGTGGCCGGATTTTCCGTCCGAATTTCTGGTGCAAAGGATCTTTCCGAGTGACGCCGATATACGGAAGAAGATACTCGGATCTCTGGCGAAGTACTGACAGACCCGTCGCAGCCTGCGCCGCTAAGAAGTCTTCAAGTTCCAACTGATGGCTTCGTGCGCGGCCCAGCTCGGCGTTGACGTTTCGGTGCTGCAGTCCATCGTCGGCTTTGGGGAAACTTGCGGCAAACTTTTCTTGACCTTCCAGCGCGGGAATGGGGCAGACAGTCCCCCCGAAACTGTGCGCAAGGCGGCAAGACCGGCAGGTCAAGCAGGTTTGATCAGTGTCAGACCGTTTTGGTGTCGCCCGCGCCAAGCCAAAAACAACCGAGTGAAACGAGCCGATGAACAAACTGACGCTATTGGTAGGCGGCGTTCTGATCGCAGGCGCTGCCGTGTTCGCCTACAACCTCAGCCAACAACCTGCAGGGCACTCGAAGGAGGTGCCTGACACCTCGTCGCTGTCGCGGGGGGACCCGATCGCGCAAGTCAGCGTGCCGGCGACGTTCAGTGCGCCGGCCCAGATGGGCAAGGTTGCCTTTGACGTCAAATGCGCAGCCTGCCATGGGGCGAATGCCACGGGGCTGGAAGGGCTGGCGCCGCCCTTGGTGCACAAAATCTATGAGCCCAGCCACCACGGGGATGAGGCGTTTCAGCGGGCGGTTCAATATGGTGTTCAGGCCCACCACTGGCGCTTTGGCGACATGCCGCCGGTCACTGGCTTGACCCGTGCAGACGTGCAGGGCATCGTTGCCTATGTCAGGGAACTACAGCGCGAGAACGGGATAAACTGAACCTTGCACAGTTGGGCGGACAGGATGATCGGACGGTGGGTTCTGGCCTTGGGCCTGGTTCTGGCCGGTATTCTGGTGTTCTCGGAACCCGCCTTTGCGCATGGGGGCGATGGGGGCACACATGCCGTCGTCGATCTGGAAGAATCCGACCCCGACCATGTCGAAAAGGGCCACCCGGGCCATTGCCACGGCGGGGCCTTCTGCAACGGCGTGGCCATGACCGTGGCCGCGCCCGTCGTTTCCGCGCTGGTTTCAAGGATCAGCCGCCGTGCCATACCGTCGGGCCGGTATCGGATGTTGCCGGTGGCCCTGTTCGACCCGCCCCCGCCGCGCGCCGTGTCCTGAGTCACGAAATGCCTCTTCTGGGGGCGAGTTGAAGCAGACATACAGGACAAGACGATGACCTTTTTCAAGCTGACGACGGGCGCCGTGCTGGCGTGGATGGTGGCCGTGACCGCCCTGGCGCATGGTGGCGCCACCGGGATCGTGAAGGAACGCATGGACGGCATGTCCGCCATGAAGGACGCCATGAAGACCCTGACGCCGATGATGCAGGGCAAGACGACCTATGACGCCGGCACCGTCCGAGACGCAGCAGAGACGATCGGCCGCCATGCCGGCGACAGCATGACCCGGCTGTTCCCCGAAGGTAGCGACGGCATGCCCTCCGAGGCCAAACCCGCGATCTGGCAGGACTGGGACGCCTTCGCCGAACTGGCCGAACAGCTGCAGACCTATGCCGAGGGGCTGGCCCTTGCGGCCGACAACGGGCTGATGATGGCCGGTGCCGGGCAGGGGTCCGGCATGATGAGCGGATCGGGCATGATGGGTGGCGCCTCGATGATGGGGGGCGGGGCCATGATGGGCGGAACCCCCAAGCGCGAGGAGCTGTCCGAGATGCCCGCCGATGGCGTGTTCATGATGCTGGGCCAGACCTGCTCGGCCTGTCACACGCGGTTTCGGTCGGAATAGGGTGCCACGATGAAACGCATCTATCGTCTGGGCCTTGCCTCTGCCGTACTGGCTGCAGCGGGGCTTGCCGCCGTGATCGCGTGGCCGATCGGTCTGACGCCAAAACTGCCCGAGCTTGCGGGCGAGGTTGACCGCGGGGCCTACTTGGCGCGGGCGAGCGGCTGCATCGCCTGCCACACCAACTTCGCCGAGGGTGGCGCGCCCTTGGCCGGCGGCGTCGGGCTCGAAACATCCTTTGGCACGCTGTATTCCCCGAACCTGACCACCGACCCGGACCATGGCATCGGCGGCTGGTCGATCGAGGAATTCGCCAAGGCCGTACGCCAAGGCGTGGCGCCGGACGGGCAGCCCTATTACCCGGCCTTCCCGTACCCGTTCTACGCCGAATTCACCGATCAGGACATCGCCGACCTGTGGGCGGCGTTCCAGACCGTGCCCCCGGCGGCCACGCCGTCCCGCGCGCAAGAGATGGCCTTTCCCTTCAACCAGCGCTGGGGGCTGAAACTGTGGCGCGCGGCCTTCCTTGATCCTCCGCGCACCGATCCGGTCCCCGGCAAAGGTGATGTGTGGAACCGCGGCCGGCTGCTGGTCGAAGGCGCCACCCACTGCGCCGCCTGCCACACCGGGCGCAATCTGCTGGGCGCCCGCAAGTCGGCTACCGAGCACTTCAAGGGAAGCGATGCCCTGCCGGGCGGCGACAAGGCGCCAGCCATCGACGCTGAAACCCTGCAAATGCGGGGCTGGACGGTCGACAGCCTGGCCTATGCCCTGCGCACCGGCATCATGCCCGACGGTGACGTATTCGGTGGCGCAATGGGCGAGGTCGTGACCAACGGCACCAGCTTCCTGAGCGAAGAAGACCGCCGCGCCATGGCCACCTACCTGCTCGAAGACCATGACGGAGGGTGAAAAGGTGGAGCCGCCGCGCCGAACGATCTCGCCAATAATGAAATGGGGCACACGGGTGGCCGTTGTGATCATCGGCTTGGCCAGCGCTCAATGGTGGAAGTCGAAAGGGGTGCCTGACGGTGCATCCGCCGATCCGCTACGTGGGGCGGCGCTTTATGCCGAAAACTGTGCGTCGTGTCACGGGGCCAAGCTGGAGGGTCAAGCCGATTGGCAAACGCCTGATGCGGACGGCGTCCTGCCAGCCCCGCCGCATGATCGAACCGGGCACACCTGGCATCATGGCGATGGCCTATTGTTCGACTATACCAAGTTGGGCGGCGAGGAGATGCTCAAGCGAATGGGAGTCTCGGGGGTCCAAAGCGGAATGCCGGGATTTGCCGACAGCCTGTCCGATCAGGATATCTGGGACATCCTCGCGTTTATCAAGGACAGTTGGCCCGAACGCGAACGCGCGATTCAACGCCAACGTACCGAGGCGGAAGCCCGGGCAGGCAACTGATTTTTTGTCGGAGTTTACGCGTCAATTCTGTGTCTGCTCAAGTCGGTTGGGCGAGATCACTACTCGCCTCCGCTCGGCTCGGTCCCGTGTTCGCCACCCTATGAAGCAAGCAGACCCGACAGTTTGAGTGCCCCGGACTGCAGCAGTGGCAGGAATTGCTTCAGGCTTGTCAGATCGTGCCGCTGCGTGGGGGCGTGCACGGACAGAGTGGCCGCAAGCCGGTCATTCTCGTCAAAGACCGGAACCGCGACGGCGGCCATGCCGGGCATGAACTCCTCGTCGTCGGTCGAGTAACCGTTCTGGGCGATTTTGGCGATCTCGGCACGCATGGCCGTGGGGTCGGTAATGGTTTTCTCGGTGTTAGCGGTCAGCCCGCGGGCCGAGAGAAACCCATCCAAGGTGTTTCGGCGCAGGGTCGAGAGGTACATCTTTCCGCTGGCGGTGCAGTGGAATGGCACCTGGGTCCCAATCGGCAGCTGGATTCTCAGTGGCCATTTGGTCTCGACCCGGTCGAGATAGATCATCCCCTCGCGGTCGGGGATGGCAAGGTTGCAGGTCTCACCAATTTCGTCGGCTACTCCGCGCAGAATGGCCAGGCGGGCCGTGCGGAGATGTTCGGACGACACGGTGTTCACGGACATCTGCCGCAACCGGGGGCCGGGCCCATAGGACCGGCCGTCCAGATCACGTTGAAGGAACCCTTCGGCCTCGGCCGTCTGCAGCAGCCGGTGGACCGTCGGCTTTGCCAGACCCAACGCTTCGATCAGATCTGCCGGTTTGACCGCGACCCCGCGCCGCGCGACCTCTTCCAAGATCAGCAACAGGCGCAGGTTCGTTGGAATCTGGGTATCCTTGTCTTGTGTGTCCGTCGCGGTCATCCGGCTACAGTCTAGTTTTTCGGCAGTAGTATCAAGGCCAGATCAGGCACCAGTGACACCAGAATCCAGACCGAGAGCAACGCCACCAGATAAGGCACCGTATACCGCAGAAGCCGGAAATACGGCACGCCTGTAACTCCCGAGGCGACATACAGGTTCAGCCCGTATGGCGGCGTGATGAAGCCAATGGATGCTCCGACAAGGAAGATCACCGAGAAGTGGATCGGATCAATCCCGACCGAAGCTGCGATCGGCGCCAGAATCGGGGCCAGAATGATGGTCACCGGCAGGCTTTCCAGAACCATGCCCGAGAAAAACACGATCACCATCGAGGTGAACAGAACAGCATGGTAACCCCCCATCGAGGTCACGAAATTGCCGATCGTTTCCTGGGCCCCCAGCAGGGAAAGGATCTGCTGCATTACCACCGAGATGGCAATCAGAGGCGCCAGAATCCCGGTTATCTGTGCCGAACGGATGACGATTGACGGGATCTCGGGGATCGTGAAACCCTCGACCACCAGCATTTCGGCAAAGCTCTTGTCCGTTGGGGAAACATCGTCGCGGGCACCCATGATCCGGTTGATCGGATAACTCACCAGCCCGGCGATGACGCAGAAGCCAACGGTGACCCCGGCGGCCTCGGTCGGAGAGAACTTGCCGGTGTAGATGCCCCACAGCACAAGCCCGATGGCAAAAAAGCCCAGCCACGCGCCGAAGGCGGTTTTCAGAACTCGGTTCAGTTGCAGCGGGATCAGGTGACCCCAGCCGTTCATGCGGCAGATGATCCAGCAGGCAAACTGCATCCCGATCACCATCAGCGCGCCGGGCAGGATGCCGGCCACGAAAAGTTCGGAAATCGGCAGGTTCATCAGGAAACCGTAGACGATGAAGATGATCGACGGCGGGATGATGATGCCGACTGTGCCGCCTGCCGCGGCGGTGGCGGCGCTGAAGCGTTCGTCATAGCCGCCTTTGACCATCTCGGGGTGCAGCATCGATCCGATCGTGGCTGTCGTGGCCGAGTTCGACCCCGAGATCGCCGCGAACAACCCGCAGGCCCCAAGCGAAGCCATCGCCAGACCGCCGCGTATCCAGCCGAGACAGGCATAGGCGAAATCGCTGAGCCTTCGGGCGATACCCGACTTGTTGATCAGGTCTCCGGTCAGGATGAACAGGGGCATGGCCAGCAGCGCGAAGCCCTTGTTGAACACGTTCAAAAGCTCGGCGCCCATGTTGTCGAGCGTCAGGCCCAGAACAAACGAGCAGCCGATCACCCAGTAGCCGATGACCAGAAGGACCGGTACGCCCAGCATGAACAGGAATGTCACGCCGAGCGAAATCAAAGTAACCCAAGTTCCGTCTGCCATCAGTCTGCCCCGATCACGGCCTGCTTGATCAGCGGCTCGCCTGTTTTGAAGTTGCGCAGATCGTCCGCCAGGTTCTGGAACACTCGGCCGACCATAAGAAAGAATGACAAAGGTGCCGCCAGCAGGAACCACCACTGCATGATGTTGTCCGTGCCCAGAACGATCTGGAAGTTGGACGCTGACAAGGCCACCAGCCGCGACGTGGTCACGATGACTATGACCGCGAAGATGAACCATAGCACCGCGTCAAGGATCAGGCAGGCCAACTGCCCGCCACGTGGCATCGCGGTCCGGAATTCGCTGAAGCTCAGATGCGTTCTGAGGCGCACGTTGTAGGAGGCCCCAAACCACGCCATCACCATGAACAGCAAGGGTGGAATCGTTGTGGACCAGGGTTCCTGGTCATTGAAGACGAACCTGTCGATCACGCCCCAGAAGATGATCAGCGCAATGGCGAGATAGGAATACACCATCACGGATCGTTCCAGATGGCGCTCGATGAAGGGAACCTTGCGATAGATCAGCATGACCAGAAGCCCACCCAGCGCAGCGACGACGGCGCCGACAACCCACGCTGCGTCGGACTCCAACGCTGATTGAATTTCAAAGGAATCCTGGCTGAGAAAGGCGCTGAATATCGCGCCGATGTCTGCCCAAAATGACATGAACCCCGTCCTCCCAGTCGGTCTTCGGTTGAACCGGCCCACGCGGGGCCGGTTCAAATCAGTTTATCAGGCTTGGCCCATCCACCAACGGCGCGGCTCGACATTTTCCGGCAGGGTGTCTGCCGGGATCTCGCGCGCGATGTCGTAGATCTCCTGATAGGTGTCGATGCCGCCGGCCCACTTGTTCAGGCGCTCGCGCCATTCTGCCCAGGGTTCCGGGTTGAAGTTCGGGGCACACATTTCCTCTGCCAGCTTGATCTGGTCGTCCGGCAGGAAGGCCGCACGCACACCGTTCTCGGCAAAGATCGTGTTGGGCAGCTGCGGATCCGAGAAGCCGACCGTGTTCAGCAGCGCGGCTTCGTTTGCACCCTGGATCAGTGCCTGCGTGAAGTAGGACGATTCCATGACCGCATCCTGCAGCTCGCCGCCCAGGCTGTCGAAGACCTTGGCCGACATCGACGTGTGTTCGGTACCGCAGAAGAACTTGAGGTTGACCGACTGGGAAACGACCGGTGCCATGTTCGCGTAGGCCACCGCCGATGCCCAGGTTTCGGCCCCATCGATCAGACCGGTCTTCAGCGCATCCAGCGTTTCTTCCCAAGCCACCGGAACCGGGTTCAGGTTCAGCAGCTGCATCGCGATCCGACCCAGCTGAGTGCCGGTCACGCGGTTCTTGGTGCCAAACAGCTCTTCCAGTTTGGTGACGGTGGGCTTGTCCGCAAAGGTCGACCCCATCTGCAGCCCGCGCAATTCGCAGTGGGTGAACAGGAACTTCAACCCGTGGCGCTTCTCGAGCGGTTCGCGCAGGATCCGCTGGCTGGCGGGGCTGTAGAAGAAATGATACTGCGCCGCGCGGCTCGGGAACATGTAGGCATAGTCCAACACGTTCAGATAGGGTGCGCCACCGGCCGAGTTCTGGGTCGAGGCCGCGTAAATGTCCACGATGCCCTGCTGGGTTTTCTCGACACAGCTCAGCTGACCGCAGATCTGGTTGTCGCCGATGAACTCGATGCGAATCTCACCGTCCGTGCGTTCCTCGAGGTCGCGGGCGAACTCGATGGCGCCGGCCCGTTCGATGAGAAGGTTGCGCGTGTTGAAACCTGCCGCACCGAATTTCAGCGTATGCTTGGGCTCTTTCGAGAACCGTTTTTCATACGTGGATTCAGCCGCCTGCGCGAGATTGGCAAGGCTCATGGCCCCACCGAAACCCCCTGCTGCCAGCAGAGTGGAACTCATGCCATAGCGTCCGGCAACGCGGAAAAAGTCCCGCCGTGAAATGCCACTTAACTTTCGTCCGATCTCCATTGCTATCCTCCCGTTTCGCAATTAATGAGACGTTTTGTATCAAAAAATGCTAGCTTAATTCATGCATCTTGCATAGAGTTTTTTTAGCAACTTCGGGAGGAGCCGATCATGGAAGTGGACTATGTGATTGTCGGTGCCGGTTCTGCGGGATGTGTCATCGCCAATCGGCTTAGTGCTGATCCCCAAGCCAAAGTTGCATTGATCGAGGCGGGCGGACCAGACACCAACCCGTGGATTCACATCCCGGTCGGGTACTTCAAGACCATGCACAACCCCTCGGTCGATTGGTGCTATCGGACCGAGCCTGACCCGGGATTGAATGGGCGTTCCATTGATTGGCCGCGCGGCAAAGTGTTGGGCGGGTCGTCGTCGTTGAACGGGCTTCTCTACGTTCGCGGACAAAAAGAGGACTATGACCGCTGGCGCCAGATGGGAAATGTGGGGTGGGGCTGGGACGATGTTTTGCCCCTGTTCAAACGCAGCGAAGATCAAGAGCGTGGAGAGGATGAGTATCATGGCGTAGGTGGGCCATTGTCCGTCTCCAATATGCGCATACAGCGCCCGATCTGCGATGCTTGGGTCGCTGCGGCACAGGCCGCAGGCTATCCGTTCAATCCCGACTACAACGGCGCCAACCAGGAGGGTGTCGGGTATTTTCAGCTGACCACGCGCAACGGGCGACGTTGCAGTGCGGCCGTCGCCTATCTCAAGCCCATCCGCAACCGTCAGAATCTGATGATCGTCACGCGCGCGCTGGTGACGCGGGTTGCCATGGACGGCAAGCGCGCAACAGGCGTTGTTTACCGCGATCGGTCGGGCGAAACCAAAACGGTGAAAGCCCGGCGCGAGGTCATCCTGTCCGGGGGGGCAATCAACTCTCCGCAGATCCTGATGCTGTCAGGCATTGGTGACCCCGATCATCTGAAGGCAAACGGAATCGAACCCGTTCACGCCTTGCCGAACGTCGGCAAGGGGCTGCAGGATCACCTGCAGGCGCGTCTGGTATTCAAGTGCAACGAGCCGACCCTGAACGATGAGGTGCGAAGCCTGTTCAACCAGGCCCGCATTGCGCTGAAATACGCGTTGTTCCGGGCCGGTCCCATGACCATGGCGGCCAGTCTGGCAACCGGTTTCATGAAGACCCGTCCCGATGTTCAAACCCCGGACATCCAATTTCACGTCCAGCCCTGGTCGGCGGACAGCCCGGGTGAAGGCGTGCACCCGTTTTCGGCCTTCACGATGTCGGTCTGCCAACTCAGGCCGGAAAGCCGTGGAGAGTTGCGGTTGGATGGACCGGACCCCGCCAGCTATGTCAAAATCATCCCGAATTATCTGTCGACAGAGACCGATTGCCGAACGATCGTCGCTGGCGTCAACATCGCTCGCAATATTGCGCGCCACAATCCGTTGGCCTCAAAGATCTCCGAGGAGTTCCGACCGACGGCCGATCTGTCCTGTGACGACTATGAAGGTACGTTGGACTGGGCGCGTTCGAATTCAGTATCGATCTATCATCCGACCGGAACCTGCGCGATGGGCACGACCGACGCGGCCGTTGTCGGACCTGATTTGAAGGTAAAAGGGATCGAGGGGTTGCGCGTTGCAGATTGCTCGATCATGCCGGAAATCGTCAGCGGAAACACCAATGCACCCGCCATCATGATCGGCGAGAAAGCCAGCGATCTGATCGCGGGACGCGGCTGACACAGAGTCTGTCGGCCAGTTATTGGCTGGGTAAGGTCAGAGCGTCATTCGACGGGCAATCCGAATACCGCGATTGCTGCGCCAAGAATGCAGAACAGTGCAAACACCAACGCGCGGAAGGGCAGGTTCTGCTGAGACGCCGACCGGGCCGCGATGCCGGCCTGCAGCGCGTAATAGGCTGCAAAGGCGCGCGACGCATAGCTGATGATTTCAAAGACATTCGATGTCCAGGTCAGTATCAACCCGACGCCGACCAGAACGGTATAGGCGGTCCGTTCAGAGACGCGCCCGCCTGAAATCTCGGACAGCAATCCACCGGACCCGCTTGTATCCGCGACGGCGGCGCTGAACTGGGCCGACAGGGCCGCAATAACCAGAAGAACGGGCAGTATCGGGGCGACGACTTGCATCAGGTCAATGATTGCCGTTTCGTCCAGAACCAAGCCGCCCGGTTCGACCGAATAGGTCAACAGGCCGATATAGATCAGGTAAACTGCGCTTGCGATCAACTGGGCCCACCGCATGGAGCGAATTCGCGTTTCCGCATCATAGGCGTGGCCGAGGTAGCGCGAGGTCTCAAATCCCTGCACGGTGACGATCAGCCCGGCCAATAACATGAACGCGTGCGAGCCACGCTCGGCCGGCGGGTCAAAGACAAGTGCATCATGGCTGTATTGCTCGGCAAAATACGTGGCAAGTCCGACAAGCAGCCCGGCGATGATTGCCAGTTTCAGGCCGACTGAAATCTGCTCCAACCGTTCCAGCGCGGAAAACCCCCGGGTGCAGCCGACGAAAAGGATCAGCACAAGTACGCCAGAGGTCACAAGGCGGGCATGGAACGCGTCGTCCACTTGGGTCAGGCTCACGCCAAACGAGCCGAACAGGTTCAGGTAGTAGGCGACCGATATGAAGTAGGCAAAAGCCAGGCTTGCCGACGCGACTCTTTCGGCCCGCTCGATACCGGCGCCGCGGTCGGATCTGTGCGCCATGTCGCGGATGTTGTATCGAATTGCGCTTCCGAACCCCCAGGCCGCGGCGCAGAGGCCCAGCATGGCAAGCGGGGCCAGATCGCCAAAACTGACGTCCAGGATCGGACCAAGAACAAGGAACCCGCTGCCGATGATCGACGCCAACGGGGTGATCGAAGCTCGCCACATCCGGGAATTGGCGACACCCGGCCAAACCAGAATGGCCAAGACCACCACGACCGCGGACAGGATCAGCGTATTCTGCAACTCGGTCGTCAAGGGAAGGGTTCTGCCTCGCAGTGCTCGTCGGGACGCCGCTGGTGGGGGTTCAATCGCTGAGGGGCGATCATGGTATGTGTACCGGCATCCAAGGTCGCTCAGATTTACCAATCAGCGGTATCCCGTTCAACTCTGGCGCTTGGTTGTGCCGCGTTCCATCGCCTTTTCCCAAGCCAGATGGCGGGCGCGTCAAAAAAACCGGGTGGCTGTCAACGTCTTGTTGCATCGCTCGTGCAAGGTCTTCCGGCACGCAAATATGACGTGACGTGCCGGGGTATGAGTTGGACATTTCGCGTGTAATCCATCAGGTTCCGGGCGACACAGCTCCGGTCGCTCGGCCCTTGTATGGCCGCGTTCGGCGCGCAATATTCGCAGGTTGAACCAGATGCAGTATCACAACAAACCCTATGATCAGCTCAACATCGGGGACACGGCCGAACTGAAGCGTCTGTGCACCGAGGATGACTTTTATGCCTTCGCCGCGAATTCGGGCAATCACAACCCGCTGCACCTGGCCCATGAGGACGGGGATGGAGACGACCGGCCCGAGGCGGTGGCGCCATCGCTGTTCGTGGGCGCGCTGATCTCGGCTGTTCTGGGAAACATCCTTCCCGGGGCCGGGACGCTTTATAAGTCGCAACAGTTCGACTTCGTGGGCCGTGCCATGGCCGGGGACGAGCTTTTGGCGCGCGTGGTCGTCACCGAAAAGCGTGCCAACCGCGAGGTGGTCTTGGATACCACCGTCACCCGATGCAGGGATGACGCGGTCATCGTCAGCGGCAAGGCCGTGGTAATCGCGCCGGACCGCGCGCTGTCGTTCCGCGAAATCGAGGTTCCCGGCCTGATCGTTCAGCGGCACCGTCACTTCGACGCGTTGCTGGAGAAATCCCGGCCGCTGGATCCCATCCCGACCGCCGTCGTCGCGCCGGAGGACCCGAACTCGCTGGGCGGCGCGATCCTGGCTGCGCGGGAAACGATCATTGAGCCGATACTTGTCGGTCGCCCGGACCTGATCGGGCAGGCGGCGCAGGAACTGGGCGAAAAGCTGGATGGTTTCGAGATTGTCGCCGCGGAAGAGCACAGCGAAGCCGCCCGCATCGCCGTCGACCTTGTGGTCGAAGGCCGGGCCGGGGCGCTGATGAAGGGGCATCTGCACACCGATGATCTGCTGAGGGCCGCATTGCGGAAGGATCAGGGATTGCGCGCGGGCCGGCGCTTTACCCATGTTTTCGTCATGGACGTGCCCGGGCAACCGCACCCGCTGCTGGTGACCGACGCCGCGATCAATATCGAGCCCGATCTGCAAACCAAGATCGACATCACCCAGAACGCGATTGATCTGGCGATCTCGATCGGGATGGAAACGCCCAAGGTCGGCGTACTGTCGGCGGTCGAGACGGTGAACCCGGCCATTCGGTCCTCGATCGACGCGGCGTTGCTGTCCAAAATGGCTGAACGGGGCCAGATCAAAGGAGGCTTGGTCGACGGTCCGCTGGCCATGGACAATGCGGTCAGCATGGCCGCAGCACGGATCAAGGGGATTGTCTCGCCAGTGGCCGGACAGGCCGACATACTTGTGGTTCCGAACCTGGATGCGGGCAACATGCTGGCCAAACAGCTGACATATATCGCCAACGCCGAAGCGGCAGGGGTGGTTCTGGGCGCGAAGGTGCCGATCATCCTGAACAGCCGCGCGGACGACGACAAGGCGCGTTTGGCATCCTGCGCCGTGGCTGCCCTGCACGCCGCCCGCATTGCCGGGGGGCGGTCATGAGCCATGTCATCACGCTGAACGCAGGCTCGTCGTCTCTGAAGTTCGGGCTGTTTTCGTTGCCATCCGATGACCCGGTTGCAATCTGCACCGGAATCGTGGACCGCATCAGCGCCGCTGGCGCGACCATTCGCGCCAAAACGTCGGATGGCCGCACGTTGGGCGGTGATGTGGCAGACGGGATTGCCGATCATAACGAGGCCCTGAACCATGTTCTGGACCTGATCGTCCAGCAATTTCCCGCGGCCAATATTGCAGCCGTCGGCCACCGCATCGTTCACGGTGGTCCTGACCACGATCAACCGATCTTGCTGACACCTGAAAGCCTTGCAGCGCTTGACGAACTCTCGCCGTTCGCGCCGTTGCACCAGCCCTACAACCTCAGCGGCGTTCGTGCCTCGGTCGAGCGGTTCCCCGATGCGGTGCAGGTTGCCTGTTTCGACACCGCCTTTCATCGCAGTCACCCTTGGGTCAACGATACGTTTGCCTTGCCGACCGAGTATTATGACAAGGGCGTTCGCCGTTATGGGTTTCACGGCCTCAGCTACGAATACATCTCGGGCCATCTGGCCAAGACCGCGCCGCTGCTGCATGGCGGCCGGGTCATCGTGGCGCATCTGGGCAACGGCGCGTCGATGTGCGGTATGATCCACGGCCGCTCGGTCGGGTCCAGCATGGGGTTCTCGGCCATAGACGGTCTGCCTATGGGAACCCGATGCGGCCAGTTGGATCCCGGTGTCGTCCTCTACCTCATGGACCAGAAGGGCATGAGCGTGGATGAGATCACCGAACTTCTGTATCGCAAATCCGGTCTGCTGGGTCTGTCCGGTCTGTCCAGCGACATGCGCACGCTGGAAAAGTCCGACAGCGGCAGCGCGCGCCGGGCAATCAGCTACTTCAATTTCCGTGCACGGCGTGAACTCGGTGCCCTTGCGGCTGTGCTGGGCGGGCTGGATGCGGTGGTGTTCACGGGTGGGATCGGCGAGAATTCTGCGCTGGTGCGCGAAAGGATTTGCGTCAATATGGGGTGGTTGGGGATTGAACTGGACCATGATGCCAATACGGACCACGCCCGGATTATCTCGACACCGCTGTCCCGGGTTCAGGTCATGGTCATCCCCACCAACGAGGAACTGGTGATCGCCCGTGCGGCTGCTCGCTTCGTCTATCCGCACATGTACGAGACGCTATTGGACAAAGCGAGCCCAGCCTCGCCGCCCCCGGCCGATGGTTCGGGGCCTGAGTGATCAGGCGCTGGACGTCAGCGAGGGGTCTTCGGCGAATTTTTCGCAAAAACTGTCTCTCTACGGGAAACCCCCAATTTCGGGCAGAGGTGGGCTGGGCTATTGTCTGATTAACCAAGGTCAAACTTGGCCTACCACTTTCCCCGAAGAGGGGCTGGCTACCTACCCCCTCAGCCGGCCCCTCAAAAACCCCCAAAAAAGTTGAATCCCTTGACAGCCAAAGCCTCAGAGCCCGGTACCAGATAAGCCCGTGATGCGCATTGCCAGGTCAGGGAGGCGCGCAAAGTCGTCGAAGCTGGCCAAATGGGGAAGTTCCGAGACCGGCGACTTTCGATACCCTTCCGAATACAGAATAAATGGGACTTGGGCACGTTGGGCGGTTTCTGCGTCCACTTCGCTGTCGCCCACAAAGACCCGCGCGTCGTTTGTGCCCAGTGCCTCGAACGTGGCGGTCAGGTGGGCGGGGTCGGGTTTGCGGGATTTCACTGTATCTCCGCCGATCACCACGTCGAAGAACTGCGCCAGATCCAGAACCTCAAGGATATGCTGCGCGGGCGCTTCCGGTTTGTTGGTGCAGACCCCTAGCGCGATACTTGCAGCCCGCAGTCGTCGCAGAGCGTCTTTGACACCTGGATAAGGCCTGGTGATCGCACTTGATGCCTGGCTGTAATGGTTCAGCGTGACCTGTGTCAGTTCGGAATGGCGCTCAATGCTCAGTCCGCAGTGGAGGATCACGCGCTCAACCAGTTTTGGCAGACCATTGCCGACGAATCCCCGGATCGTTTCTTCGGGCAGGGGCGCATAGCCCTGATCGGCCAGCATCCGGTTCGCTGCTGCCGCAATGTCGGCCAGGCTGTCCACCAGCGTGCCATCCAGATCAAACACGATTGCCGCCGTCATCTCCGCTCCCGTCTCTAAGTGCCGAGACCCGGCCTAACGGGCCTGCCGCAAGGGCGCAATGGTTCGGTGTGCGAATAGCAGGAAACCGGCACTTGACATACCTTAGTATTTTTATCAGATTAAGCATGAAGACACGCAGCCAACCCGGTTCCGGGCCAGCCAGATCCATGAAAGTTGAACGGAAAAGGCGCTTTGCCTGAACACAACCGGAGATGACCCGATGAACGCGCAGAACCCGAATCCGACCCAAGCCTATGCCGTTTCGATGCTGCCGGCCCACAAGGCCGAGGACCTGACGCAGGGCGGCAACCTGGCCCATATCGAACTGGGCGACCAGCTGTATACCCTGCGCATCACCCGCGCGGGTAAATTGATCCTGACAAAATGAGCGGCGCATCGACCCGGGGCGGCGCCCCGGTCGGACGGCTGGCCGATCTGACCCCGATCGAGGCTGGCGCCGTCATGTACCTGCGGATGTGGAGTGACGGGGCCGCCGGCCGTGCCGACGCCGCACATGACTTCGACATCGCGCTGGGCGCCGATCATGGGCAGCTGGCCATGCTGGCGCTGGATCGTCTGTGCAGCCTGTGCGCCCATCACGCCCGCCGCCCCTTGATCCGGCACGGGCTGGGCTGCGCCTGTCTGGGCGCGGACGAAAGCTGTTTCGCGCAGATGATCGCTGCGGCCTCGGAAGGGGCGCGCGAGGATGCGATGATGCTGGCCGCCTTGATCGTACGCCCCGATTTCGCGCCCGCGCTGGCGTCACTGTCCGAAGAGTTCGGGCTGGCCCTGCGGCGCATGACCTCCGCCGTTCCACTGCCGACCACCGGCCATCAGACCCCCTCGGCCGTGCTGCACTGACAGCGCGGTTCAGTGCCCTGGCCGAATTCGGCCGGGGCGTTTCTCAGCAGCAGCCGCACCCGTCATGGTGATGGCTGTGGTCGCACACCGGGGCAGGGGCATAGTCGCCCACCTCGGCCAACACAGACCGCAGCGCCCACAGGATCATGTCCACATCTTCGGCCTCGATGGTCAAAGGCGGGCGGATCTTCAGGATGTTGTCCTTCGGCCCCTCGCTGCCGATCAGGATGCGGTGGTCGCGCATCCGATTCTTGACGTACCGGCAAATCTCGGTGCCTTCCGAGCCGTCAGGGTTGATCAGCTCGACCCCCAGAAACAGGCCCATGCCCCGCACGTCGCCCACGCAGGCGAACTCGACTTCGATCGCGCGCAGACCATCCATTAGCCGTGCGCCCATCACGCGGGCATTCTCCTGCAGGCCCTCGTCATCGACGATGTCCAGTACCTCTTTGCCGATCCGGCAGGACAGGGTCGAGCCGCCGAAGGTCGAGAAGAACTCGATCCCGTTGTCGAAACTGTCGGCGATCTCGCGCGTGGTGACCAGCACGCCCAGGGGGTGGCCGTTGCCGATGGGTTTGCCCAGAACCACGATATCGGGCGACGCGCCCTGATGTTCGAAGCCGAAGTAGTACTCGCCCAGCCGGCCCAGGCCCGTCTGCACTTCGTCGGCGATGCAGACGCCGCCGGCGGCGCGGATCT
The DNA here is from genome assembly GCF_056536885.1 of Ruegeria sp. CI5. Classification (NCBI taxonomy): domain Bacteria; kingdom Pseudomonadati; phylum Pseudomonadota; class Alphaproteobacteria; order Rhodobacterales; family Roseobacteraceae; genus Ruegeria; species Ruegeria sp. CI5. Next base: position 238,875 of record NZ_JBQFQN010000005.1, on the reverse strand, counting down.
TTTCGTAAACCGCTGGCAGATAGCCTTTGGGCGGGATGATCTGACCCCCGACCGAGGGGAAGGTCTCGGCGATGAAACCGGCCACCCCGTGTCCCTTGCGCTGCAGGGCTGCAATCGCGTCGTCGACCAGGTCGGCATATTTCTGCGACCGGTCGGGGTCGTCACGTTTGAACCGGCCGCGATAATCGTCGGCCACCTCGACCAGTTCCACCCAATCGGCCTGGCCCACGCCGCCGGGCTTGTTGAATTTGTAGGCGGAAATGGCGACCGCCGCATTGGTGTTGCCATGATAGCCGTGATCGGGCGTCACCATGCCCTTGGCCCCGCTATGCGCCCGCGCCAGGCGCAGGGCCAGTTCGTTGGCCTCGGTGCCCGAGTTGACGAAGAAGCACACCTGCAGGTGATCGGGCATCTTCGACAGCAGCTTGTCGGCAAACTCTACCTGCGCCGGATGCAGATAGCGGGTGTTCGAATTCATCCGCTTCAACTGATCCGCCGCCACGGCCTGAATGCGCGGATGTGCGTGCCCCACATGCGGCACGTTGTTGTAGGCATCCAGATAGGGCCGCCCCCATTCGTCGAACAGGTGATGTTTCCAGCCGCGCACCAGCATCACCGGGTCGTCATAGGTCAGGCTCAGGTTGCCGCCGAAATGCGCCCGCCGTTTGTTCAGGATCTCGGCCTTGTCGGTGGGGCGATAGAAGACCTTCTCGTCCGGCAGGTTCAGCAGGGCCGCCGGGTTCGGGCAGACCGCGTGCCACAGGTCCAGCTCGTTCGGGTCGGCGACGCCTGGCCAGTCGGCTTGCATGCCGGTCGTGGTCAGGGCCAGCTGGAAATGCACATGCGGCGCCCAGCCGCCGTTCTGGCCAGCATCGCCCAGCCGGGCGAACGCCGCCCCCTGCGCCACCGGATCGCCGGGTTTCAGCCGGTCACAGACCTCGGGGTCCAGATGCCCGTACAGCGTATAGAACGCGTCACCCTCGGGGGTTTCGTGATGCAGGATCACCACGCCGCCATAGTCCAGATGGTTCGCCCGGTTCTCGACCGCCTCGACCCGCCCGCTCAGCGGCGCCAGCAAAGGCGTCCCCGCCGGCGCGAACACATCCACAGCCAGATGCACCGTGCGCCTGTCCGACGCCCTCCACGGACCCTTGCGGAACGTCGGCTCGGCATAGATCAGGCGCGGTTCGTTGTAATAGCCCAGCCACAACCCGTCGCCGAATTCCGCGCCCACCCGCGCGGCCTCGTCCAGCGGCATGTGAAACGGGTTCTGCGGCCAGGTCGAGTTTTCGACCGACAGCGAACCCATCGGAACGTCCGACAGATCCTGTCCCAACAGCTGCGCAAACTGACCACGATGTTCGGACAAATACGCGTGAATGCGCTCGGCTCCGTCGGTGACGGGCAGCCCACAGACCGCCCGCAGCCGCGCCGGCATCATCTCGCCATTGACCGAACCATCCTCAAGAAACCGCCAGGCCGGAGCCTGGCTGATGGTCACATACGGGTCGTCCGGGTTTTCTGCGGCCATCAGCGTGGAATTGACGACCGACACGGCCAGCCGCATCCGCAGCAGAGGCCAGATCAAATCCACTTCCTGCGGGCGCAGCCGGTTTGCGGCGTGATAGCCCCGCACCAGCGCGGCCAGCGCCCGCTCGGGGTGTGGGTGATCCAGCACCACGTATGCCCCCGCAATTGCCAGTTCGCACACCCGCGGCGCGGTGCACATGTCGCCCAGGTCGATCAGGCCCGAAACCTGCCTGCGCTCGGACAGTTCTCCTTCCACCAGGATGTTGTAGTCATTCACGTCATTGTGGATGGCCTGCCGGGGCAGCTCGGCCAGCCTGCCCGAGACGGCATCGAACTGCGCACAGATCTCGCGCAGAAGGGCCGCGCGATCGGGGTCGGCAACCGCATCCAGCTTGTCAGCGATCCAGCCGGCCCGGGTCAGGTCCCATTTGAAATCCGGCCGCTCCAGGCCGGGATGCGAAAACCGCTCCAGCGCCCGATCGGTCGCCCCCAATACCCGGCCCAGTTTCAGGATCAGGTCCTCGGACTTCGGCGCCGCCTTGGCATAGCACCGGCCCGGCAGCCGCTCCAACAGCCACGCCAGCCGTGGCCGTCCCGCGTCGTCGTCGATCTGCGGCAGCAAACCGCCGTCCACACCGGGGATGACCTTGGGAAACGGCAGCCCTGGGGCCTCGTCTGCGATATGCTCCAACGCCTTGATCTGCAGATCCACCAGCTGCGGGTCACACCCGGTCCGCATGACCTTCAGAACGTAGTCCTGCCCATTGGTGGCCTGCACCAGGAAATTCAGGTCATACTCGCCATCCAGCCGCGAGAGCCGGGCGTCCAGCCCCCAGACCTGCCGCAGCGCGGCCGCCCAAAATTCACTGACATCATTCATTCGAACTTCCGCCCCGCGCGCGCCGGAGCCCTTTTCATCTGGTCAAAAATATCCTCGGGGGGTGAATCGCGCCTTGGCGCGATGGGGGGCAGACAGCCCCCCGTTTACCCCAATGCCCGCAGGCGTTTGATCAGTGACGAGGTGTCCCAGCGGGCGCCGCCCATCTTCTGCACATCCTTGTAGAACTGATCGACCAGCGCGGTCACCGGCAGCGATGCCCCGGTCTCGTCCGCCGTGTCCAGGCAGATACCCAGGTCCTTGCGCATCCAGTCCACAGCAAAGCCGTGGTCGAAATGGTCGTCCAACATGGTCTCGTACCGGTTCGACATCTGCCAGCTTCCAGCGGCACCCTGGCTGATCACCTCGACCACCGCGCGCCCGTCCAGCCCGGCCTTCTCGGCAAAATGCAGCGCTTCGCTCAGGCCCTGCACCAGCCCTGCGATGGCGATCTGGTTGCACATCTTGGTCATCTGGCCCGCGCCGCTGTCTCCGATGCGGCGGCAGATCTTTGCATAGACCTGCATCACCGGCTCGGCCCGGTCATAGGCGGCCTGATCGCCGCCGCACATGATCGACAGAACCCCGTTCTCGGCCCCGGCCTGGCCGCCCGAGATCGGCGCATCGACAAAAGAGATCCCGCGCGCCTTGGCCGCCGTGTACAGTTCGCGCGTGACCTTGGCCGAAACGGTGGTGTGGTCAACGAAAACTGACCCTTCTGCCATGCCTTTGAAGGCGCCGTCCTCGCCGGTGCAGACCATGCGCAGATCGTCGTCGTTGCCGACGCAGGCCATCACGAACTCGGCCCCTTCGGCGGCACCGCGCGGCGTGGTTGCCATCTGGCCACCATGCTGCGACACCCATTTCTCGGCCTTGGAGGCGGTCCGGTTGTAGACGGTCACCTCATGCCCGGCCGCCTGCAGATGCCCGGCCATCGGATAGCCCATGACGCCCAGGCCAAGGAATGCAACTTTCGCCATTTTCGAGATCCTCCCTGTGACCGGTCCGGGACATGAAACGCCCACTGGCCGGAATGCTTGCCAGAGACAAAGCAAAGCCGCGCCGAAAGGGCAACCCCACACCGGGAGACGTGCCGCAAATAATGGCCGTGCGTCACGCGCCGCTGATATTGCGCTCCATCAGGCGTTGGTACAGGCGTGGGGCCAGCCGGTTCAGCCACCAGGCCAGCCGCGCCACCCGGCCCACCGGGATGACGGGTCGCCCGCGATCCATCCCTTGCAGGATCACGCGGGCGGCCGCCTCGGGGGTCATCTCGTCCATGCCGTCGCTGGCCGATCCGGGGCGTGCGGTGCCATCCGGCTGTCGCTCGGCCCGGCCCGGGTTAGTCGCCACGAATGAGGGCGCCGCGATATGCACCCGCACGCCATGCGGCCGTTCTTCGGATCGCAGCGATTTGAAGAAACCTTCCAGCGCGTGTTTCGAGGCCGCATAAGCCGTGCGGTGATACAGAGGCGCAAACCCCGCCACCGACGAGATCGCCAGATGCGCACCGCGCGACTGGCGCAGCGCGGGCAGAAAGGCGCGGGCCATCGAGACGGCCGCGAAATAGTTGATTTCGAACACCTTGCGGTGGCTGGCGTCGTCGGACTGATCGAACCCGCAGATCTGGGTGATCCCGGCGTTGTAGATGACCAGATCGATGCTGTCGCAATGCGCAAGCGTATCGTTCACGGCGCGCGCCAGTTGCGCCGGATCGGTCAGATCGCAGGCAATCGCCATCTGCGTAGCGGTGTCCTGCACCCCATCCACCTTCAGATCCAGCAGGACCACGCGCCATCCACGCTCTTGCAGCGCGGCCGAGAGCGCCTGACCCAGCCCGCCGGCCCCGCCCGAGATCACTGCGGTTTTCATAGGCCCACACTCCTTTTCCAAAGGTCGAACACCTCGGCGCTGGCCTTCTGCGGGATATAGCCGAACACGGTTTTCAGCGCGGTATTGTCAAGAACCGGTCGGTATTGCAGGAACCGCACCTGTTCGGGCCCGTAGCGCGACAGGCGCAAGGGTCGGGCCACGGCCAGCGCCGCCTTGAGCGCCCAGGCCGGCAGGCGCAGCACGGGTTTGTCCAACGCGCGGGCCAGATCGTCGACGCTCAGCGCGCCGTCTCCGGCGACGTTGTACACCCCGGGCGGCCCGTCGGTGACCGCGCGTTTCAGGATGTGGGCCAGATCGCGGGTCCAGATGAACACGAAGGGGCTGTCGCTGCCCGCCACCGCCAGCAGGCGGGGCTTGCGGAACAGGGCGGTGATCTGGTTGTCGGTGCCGTCGCCCAGCACCGTGCCCACCCGAAGCACCACCTGTTCCAGCTGCGGCGCGGCCGTTCGGGCCTCGGCCAGCAATTCCTCGACCTGCCGCTTGTGGTCGGAATAGGGAAACTCGGGGTTGCCGCGCACCGGATCGGTTTCGCGCAGCGGCACCGGGTTGTCCGCGTGATAGCCATAGGCCGCTCCCGACGAGGTGACGACCAGCCGCCGCACGCCATGGGCCAGCGCGGCATCGACCACCTTGCGCGTGCCGCCCACATCCACCGCGTGGGCCTCGGCCCGCGACATCCCCGGCGGCGGCGTGACGATCGAGGCCAGATGCACGATCACCTCGGGCTTCACCTTGGCGATCACCCGGGCGGGGTCGCCCGTGGTGACATCCATGCGCAGAAACGGAACCTCGTCCGGCAGCGTCGCGGGGCGGCGCAGGTCGGTGGCAAACACCTGATGGTCGCTCAGCTCGTCCAGCAGGGCGCGGCCCACCAGCCCTGCGGCGCCGGTGATCAGAATGCGGGTCATCGGGCAGCCTCGGTCCGGGCCATCAACTGCGCCAGAGCCAGCCCCGAGATGGCATGCCAGATCCCCCAGAAGGCGGCCACCACGGCCATGCCGCCCAAGCCGTTGAAAAAGGCGAAGATCAGCACCAGTCCAAGGCCCGAATTCTGGATGCCGGTCTCGATCGTGATTGCACGCCGGTCAAAGGGGGACAGCCGGGTCAGAGTGGCCACAACCCAACCGCCCCCCAGTGCCAGGGCGTTGTGAAGGATCACAAGCCCGGCGACCGCCCCGGCGTAGCCTAGGAAGAAACTCCAGTTGGCCGCCAGGGCGAGCACGATGAAAGCCACGAAAATGGCCATGGACAGGATCTGCAGCGGCCCGCGCAGCCGCGCCGTCAGGGCGGGGCGCTTCTGGTTCAGGGTCACCCCCAGAACCAGCGGCAGGATCAGCATCAGCCCGACGATGATGGCGATTTGCACCGGGTCGATCTGGGTCTGCTGCAGAATGGCGCGGGTCGGCGGATACAGCCCGCCCCACAGCGCGATGTTGAACGGGGTCATCACGATGGCCCCGATGGTGGCGAAGGCGGTCATCGACACCGAAAGCGCCGCGTTTCCGCCCGCCCGATGGGTGATGAAATTCGAGATGTTGCCCCCCGGGCAGGCCGCGACCAGGATCAGCCCCAAGGCGATCGACGGGCGCGGCTCGGTCAGCCAGACCAGCAGGAAGGTCAGCGCCGGCAACACCAGGAATTGCGAGGCCAGTCCCACTACCACCGGCTTGGGCGCGCGCCGCAGCCGGTCGAAGTCGCGTGGTGACAGGTCGATGGCGATCGAGAACATCACGATCGCCAGAATCGCGTTCAGCAGGGTCAGCGAGCCGGGGCTGAAATTCAGCGTGATCTCGTCGATGCCGGTCATGCGCGGGCTTTCCGGAACCGCGCGATCCAATCCGTCACCGCCTTGCGATAGGTCGCCTTGTCCACGTAATAGGCCATGCGGGGCAGGTTCAGGTACTGCATGCCTCCGGTGGCGCGCTGATAGTCTTTTTGTTTTTCCGCCTTCAGCGCCGCGGCCACGGGGCAGCCGGACTGAAGACCCTTGATATAGCGCGCCACCATTTCGGCCTGCTCGTGGCGTCCTTGCCAGCCCAGCCCGGTGGCCTCGATCATGCCCAGCACGAACAGATCGTCGCGTTCGGGATGCATGGCGTTCAGGTACAGATGCGGCGCATCGCCCTGCCAGTTCAGCAGGTTGGGGTCGATGAACGGGTAATGCAGCTTGTAGCCGGTCGCGGCCAGAATCATGTCATAGTCGCTGGCGCTGCCGTCCTTGAAGTGAACGGTGCGGCCCTCGATCCGGTCGATGTCGGGGCGAATGCGCAGGTCGCCGTGGCCCGCGTGGTACAGGACCAGCGAATTCACCACCGGGTGGCTTTCGTACAGTTTGTAGTCGGGCTTGGGAAAGCCGTATTTCTGCGGGTCGCCCACGAACCAGCGCAGGATCATTCCGTCGATCCGGCGCTTTAGCCACATCGGCAGGCGGATCATCCCGCCCAGCGTGTCGGCGGGTTTGCCAAAGACGTATTTCGGCACGAAATAGTATCCGCGCCGCATCGACAGGTCGCACTGCGCGGCGTGATGGATGGCGTCGACCGCAATGTCACACCCGGAATTGCCCGCGCCCACGACCAGCACCCGCTTGCCGTCGAACTGGCTGGGATAGCGGTACTGCGAGGCGTGGATCAGCTCGCCGTCGAACCGGCCGGGAAAATCGGGCATGTTAGGTTCCGACAGGGTGCCGTTCGCGATCAGCACCCCGGCAAACTCACCGCTATGCGTGCCCTGATCGTCCCGCCAGGTCAGCCGCCAACCATCGCCCGGCGCGCCCAAGGGCGATGCGTCGATCACTTCGGTGTTGAACCCGTAGTGATCGCGCAGCCCGAAATGATCGGCAAAGGCCCGGAAATAGTCGCGCATCTGCCGGTGCGACGGGTATTCGGCCACGTCGTCGCCCATCGGGAAATCGGCAAATTCGGTCATCGACTTAGATGAGATCAGATGCGCGGATTCGTACATGGTCGACCGCGGCGCATCGATATCCCACAGCCCGCCCACATCGGAATGCAGCTCGAATCCCTGGAACGGGATGCCCTGTTCCTTCAGCACCTTGGCCGCCGCCAGCCCCATCGGACCGGCACCGATCAAGGCATAAGCCTTGCGCGCCTGTGTCATGAACCCTCCCCTGCTCGTGGCGCTTAACTTGAACGATCGTCCAAAATAAGGCAAGATGAAAAACATGAGCGCGAAATACATTGAAAAACAAAGGCAAAGGGCGCCGTCGGCCCGGTCGCTTGAAACCAAGGCGCGGATTCTGGACGCGGCCGAGGCGCTGTTTGCCGAGCGGGGATTCGAGGGCGCCTCGATCCGCGACATCGCCGCGCGCGCCGGGGTTCAGGTGGGGCTGGTTCACCACCATGGCGGCGGCAAGGAAGAACTGTTCTTCCAGACCGTCGCGCGCCGTGCCGACGCACTTGCCCGGATCCGGATGCAGGCGCTGGGGGATCGGCGCGCGCAGGGCCCGCTGACCCTGCGGGGCATTCTGGACTGTTTCATCCGCCCCTATGTCAGCCTTGCCGAAACCGGCGGTCCGGGTTGGATGGCCTACGGGCGGCTGGTGGCGCATGTGTCGGTCGATCCGCGCTGGCGCCACATCGCGGCCGAGTGTTTCGACCCCACCGCACAGTTCTTCATCCGCGAAATCGCCGCACTGTATCCGCAGGCCGACCCGGCGCTGTTGGCCACGGGCCAAGTCTATTCGGTTTCGGCGATGCTGGCGCATCTCAACAGCGCCTGGCGGGTGCAGGCGCTGTCACAGGGGGGCGATCTGTCCGGGATCGACCAACTGGTCGAATTCTGCGCCGCGGGGATCGAGGCAATGGTACATTCGGGCCGTGCTCGGCCCTGACCCGGCTCAGTCGATGGCGCGGGGGTTCCCGAGACGCGCAGGGATTCAAAATCTCGGCCCTCAACTGTCAGTTTGTCGGCAGCTTGGGTGAAGACTCGGGCTTTGGTTGCGCCTTGGATTCTGTGTAGGGGGCAAATCCGGGATAGACGGCCTGCATCCCGTCGATGGCCTGCGCGCGGAACTGGGTCTGGAACGGGACGGGCTCGGCGGCGCGCACGGCCTCGGGCGAGAGGTAGAAGCCGACGGTCACGACCGAGACGGCGAAGACCGATCCGGCGGTCAGGGTGGCAAGTGTGTTGGTAATCGCGCGTAGCATGGCATTGATACTCCTGTTGCTGACGGGTTCGGGGTCTTGGGGTTGGCTCAGGCTTTCCGGGCCAGGGCCTGCCTCAGTTGTTCGTTCTCGGCCTGCAGCTGGGCTAATTGGCGGCCAAGCTCGTTCAGATGCGGGCGCAACTCGGCCTCGGTGAAGCGAGGGGTGATGTGGTGCGGGCAGTTCCAGTCCAACGCCGCGACACGGATGATCGCCGCACGTTCGGCCTCGGCCGCGTCAGGGAAAAGGTCGCGCGCGGCCTCGGCCCCTTCGCGAAAGTCCACGCGGCCCAGAATCTTGAGCCTGCGCTGGTTGGCGTAATCCATCAGGATCAGCGCGATCCGGTCATTGCCGTCCAGATTCCCGCGCGAGATATACTGCTTGTTGCCCGGGAAATCGGCATAGCCGATGGTCCGGTCGTCCAGCACCTTCAGAAACCCCGCCGGCCCGCCGCGATACTGGACATAGGGCCATCCGGACTCGGACACGGTGGATTGATAGAACCCGTCTCGCGCCTCGATGAAGGCTTGCTCGGCGGGGCCGATCAGGTGGCCCTGCTGCGGGCCGCCGTCGATGAACTTTGCATAGGATGTGGCGGAGCCCATCCGCTCTTGATGCGAGCGGACGGCGGGGGTGAAGGTCAGTTCGGAAAAGGCGTGTGGCATGGGGTGACTCCTTTCACAGGTTCAGGTCGGACAGGCCGGGATGGTCGGCGGGCCGCGGCCCCAGGGGCCAGTGAAACAGGCGCTGGGCGTCGCTGATCGGCAGATCGTTCAAGGACGTATGTCGCTGGGCCATCCGGCCATCGGCGGCGAACTCCCAGTTCTCGTTGCCGTAGGAGCGGAACCACTGCCCGCTGTCGTCGTGCCATTCATAGGCATAGCGCACCGCGATGCGGTTCCCGTCACAGGCCCACAGCTCCTTGATCAGGCGATAGTCCAGCTCGGTGCGCCATTTGCGGGTCAGAAAGGCGTGGATCTCGGCGTGGCCGGTCAGGAACTCGGACCGGTTCCGCCACTGGCTGTCCTCGGTATAGGCCGGGGTCACGATGTCGGGGTCGCGGCTGTTCCAGGCGTCTTCGGCCTTGCGGACCTTTTCGATGGCAGTCTGTGTCGTGAACGGGGGCAGAGGAGGGCGCGGCATGATGGGGGGCTTTCAGGCGAGGGTGGCGGCCAGAAGGGCCACAGTCAGAAGGAACGGAACATAGCTTGCGGGAAATGGGCTGGCGCGGCGTCGCATCGGTCAAATCCTTTGGGTGTACAGATCAGTAAACTGTGCTGACAAAGTGTACAGATCGGTCAACTTTTTCAACCCTTGGGTCAAAAAAAGTTTTTCGTTCTGGCCTTCGTCATGGAAAATAATACCTAAAAACAGTGGCTTCATCGGTGTGAATTGCACCTGCGCGGCAAAGGCATTATGTACTGATCTGTACATGAGGGAGCCGAATCATGCGTCCGAACAAACGGGACGAGCTGGTCCGCAAAGCACTGCAGGTGTTTTACCGCGACGGGTTTCACGCCACCGGAATGGACCGGCTGGTGGTCGAAACCGGCGTGTCCAAGACCTCGATGTACAAGCATTTCCGCACCAAGGAGGAGCTGATCCTGGCGGTGCTGCGCCTGCGGGACGAGAATTTCCGCAACTGGTTCGTGCGCCGGATCGAGGAGCTGGCCGATACCCCCGCCGATCAATTGCTGGCCGCGTTCGATGCGCTGGGCGAATGGTTCCGCGAGGACAATTTCCGCGGCTGCATGTTCATCAAGGCGGGGGCCGAATACCAGGATCCCGACCACCCGATCCATGTGCAGGCGGGCGAGCACAAGCGCCTGCTGCTGGAATATTTCACCGATCTGTGTCGCAAGGCTGGCGCGCGGGACCCGGACAAGCTGGCCTGCCAGCTGCTGCTGCTGAAAGAGGGCGCGATCGTCACCGCCGTGCTGCTTCGCAACGGCGATCCCGCGCGCGACGCCAAGGAGGCGGCTGTCGTCTTGCTGAAAAACGCGCTGGCTTGACCCATGAAAACCCGCTTTAGTCCCTGAAGCATGTAAAAGGGGGGTATATGCAGCAGGCTTCGGATTTTCTGGAAGAATGTCAGGTTCTTGATGACGCACTGACGGGGCTGGGTGCCGCGGACTGGCAGATCGTGACCCAGTTCAAAGACTGGACGATCGACGACGTGTTGGTGCACCTGCATTTCTGGAACCAAATGGCCGACCTGTCACAGCGCGATCCGGATGCGTTCGACGCAAGGGTGCAGCAGGTGATGCCGCGTATCCAGGCCGAGGGATTTCGCGCGACGGAAAACGCTGCAATCACCGAACGAGGACATGATCTGCGCGCCGCATGGTCTGATCTATGCAGCCGAATGGGCCGCGACTGGTCGGGGCTGGACCCCAAGTCGCGGGTCAAATGGGTGGGGCCGGACATGTCGGTGCGGTCCTCGATGACCGCCCGGCAGATGGAGACCTGGGCGCATGGACAGGAGGTATTCGACATTCTTGGCCTGACCCGGCCCGAGACCGACCGGATCCGCAACATCGTCGTGCTGGGGGTGAACACCTTTGGCTGGACCTACACGGTGCATGGCCGCCCGGTGCCGCCGGTGGCACCCCATCTGCGCCTGATCGCGCCGTCGGGGGCGCTGTGGGAGTTCGGCGCGTCCGGTCCCGACCTGATCGAAGGGCTGGCCATCGATTTCGCCCGCGTGGTGACCCAGACCCGGAACGTGGCGGACACCGGCCTGTCGGTGCAGGGGTCGGTCGCGCAGGAGTGGATGGCCATCGCCCAGTGTTTCGCCGGCGCCCCGGAAACGCCGCCGCCGCCCGGCGCCCGGCACCGCGTAGGGCATTGACGCCAAAGGACGTTGCGTAGCAGCGCAAACCGACGCGGCGTCACCCGGATTGGCGGAATCGGCGGCAAAAGCTACCCTTTTCGCCAACAGAATTCCGGAGAACCAATCATGTCGCTTTTTACTTCGACCGCTTCCTGGGTCACTGACGAACACCGCATGTTTGCTGAAATGGCCGGACGGTTCATGGATGATGAGCTGGTGCCCAACATCGAAGCCTGGGCCGAGCAGGGCGTGGTCGATCGTGATTTCTGGCGGAAGGCCGGGGAAACCGGGCTGATGGCCGGGGCCATCCCCGAGGAATTCGGTGGCGTCGGCGGCGGCATGGGTTTTGATGCGGTCACGATCTATGAGCAGACCTCGCGCGGGGATGCGGGCTGGGGCTATGGCATCCAGTCGATCGTGACCCACTACATCACCGCCTATGGCAGCGAGGATCAAAAGAGCAAATGGCTGCCCAAACTGGCCTCGGGCGAGATGGTCGGCGCGCTGGCCATGACCGAACCGGGCACCGGCTCGGACGTCCAGGCGATCCGCACCACAGCCGAAAAGGATGGCAACTCCTACCGGATGAACGGGTCCAAGATCTTCATCACCAACGGCCAGACCGCCGACCTGATCATCGTGGCCGCCAAAACCGACAAGTCGCTGGGCGCCAAGGGCGTGTCGCTGATCGCTGTCGAGACCGAAGGGGCCGAGGGCTTCCGCCGGGGGCGCAACCTCAAGAAGCTGGGGATGAAGGCCAATGACACCGCCGAGCTGTTCTTCGAGGACGTGAAGGTGCCGATGACCAACCTGCTGGGTTCCGAAGAAGGTCAGGGTTTCTATCAGCTGATGAAGCAACTGCCGTGGGAACGTCTGACCATCGGCATCATGGCGCTGGGCGCGATCGACTTCGCCATCGCCGAGACGGTCAAATACACTCAAGAGCGCAAGGCGTTCGGCCAGCGGGTGATGGACTTCCAGAACACTCGCTTCAAGCTGGCGGAATGCAAGACCAGGGCCGAGGTGCTGCGCAGCTTCGTCAATGACTGCATCGGCAAGCTGGAGGCCGGTCAGCTGGACGCGGCCACGGCCTCGATGGTGAAATACTGGGGCTCCGAGGTGCAAAACGAGATCATGCACGAATGCCTGCAGCTGTTCGGCGGCTATGGCTTCATGATGGAATACCCGATCGCGCGGCTTTACGCGGATGCGCGGGTGCAGATGATCTATGGCGGCACCAACGAGGTGATGAAGGAACTCATCGCCCGCTCGATCGACGTCTGACCGGGCGCTCCCGCCCGTCGTCAACGGCCCTTGCGGGCCGCCTCCTCCGGTTGGGCCCGGCCGCGCCCGAGCGATGCTCGGCCGCGGCGGAGGCGGATCGGCTAAGGCAGCTGCCCCTGCAGCCATGCACGGAACGAGACAAGCGGGGCCGGCTCCGTGCGACTTTGCGGCCAGACAAGATAGTAGTCGCCTAGGCTGACCGGCGGAGCTGCACAGGCCGGAACCAACCGGCCGGCCTCGAGCTCGGCTGAAATCAGGTAGCTGGGCAGCAGTGCTACGCCCAACCCATGGATCGTAGCCTGGATCATGGTCGAGAACTGGTCGAACAGCATGCCTCGGACGCCCCCGACAGGGGTGCTTTGCGCGGCGAACCAGCGTTCCCACGCATCGGGCCGGGTATCCAGATGCAGCAGTGGTGCGTCGACCAGCCATTCAGCGTTCGGGGCTTCGGCTGGCAGCAGGGCTGGCGCGCAGACCGGCAGAACCTCTTCGCACATGATCGGCAGATAGTTCACCCCGGCCCAGTCGCGCTGGCCGAAGTGGATGGCTGCGTCGAAGGGTTCGGTGCCGAAGTCGAATGGCTTGAGCCGTGTGCTGAGGTTCATCGTCACTTCGGGGTGGCGTTGCGCGAAATCCTGAAGCCGTGGCGCCAGCCAGTGCATACCGAAGGCGGGCAGGATCGACAGTTGCAAAGAACCGCCGGAAGGGTTGGCCTTCAGCTTCAGTGAGGCCTGCGCCAGTTGCTGCAGCGCCGTTCGGGCAGTTTCCACGTATTCCTTGCCAGCGGGTGTGAGTTGCAGGCGCATTCGGTCGCGTTGGATCAGTGCGACGCCCAGCTGTTCTTCGACGGCCTTCAACTGGCGACTGACCGCGCTTTGGGTCAGCGAGAGCTCATCGGCAGCTGCCGAGGCGCTGCCCAGGCGGTCGACGGCTTCGAGCGCCAACAGGGAAGAAATAGACGGCAGAAATCGACGCGGCGCCAGCATATGATTTTTCCTCATGGCTTGTGGAGGGAATATCACTGGTGGATCCTTCAATCCAATAGCAAAAAGGCGCGGCGGTAGAAAAGTGCAGCGGGGCGATTATGACCATTCAGAACAGTTCGAGCGGATTTCGGCGGGCAGGGAGACTCGACGGGATCGAGTTGTCCGAGATCGTCCAAATCTCGGAACGGGCCGCGCAGTTGCGTGCGCAGGGTGTGGACGTGATCGCGCTCAGCACCGGCGAGCCCGACTTTCCCACGCCGCCGCACGTGGTCGAGGCCGCCCACAAGGCGGCGCTGGAAGGCCAGACCCGATACCCCGCCACCGCCGGAACGCCGGCCCTGCGTGCCGCTATCGCGGAACAGGCCGGGGTCGAGCCGGCGCAGGTCATCGTCTCGACCGGGGCCAAGCAGGTGCTGGCCGGCGCGTTCCTCGCGACGCTCGATTCGGGCGATGAGGTCATCACCACCGCGCCTTTCTGGACCAGCTATGCCGACATGGTGAAACTGGCGGGCGGTGTGCCGGTCGTGCTGGATTGTCCGCGCGATCAGGCCTTCAAGCTGACCCCCGAACAGTTGGAGGCGGCGATCACCCCGCGTACCCGCTGGCTGCTGTTGAACACACCGTCGAACCCGACCGGGGCGGTTTACTCTGAGGCCGAATTGCAGGCGCTGGGCGCTGTGTTGGAACAGCACCCGCAGGTCTGGGTAACCTCGGACGAGATCTATCAGCACCTCGCCTATGTGCCCTTCACGCCCTTTACCCAGGCGGTTCCGGCGCTGGCCGACCGCACGCTGACGGTGAATGGCGTGTCCAAGGCCTATTCGATGACCGGCTGGCGCATCGGCTGGGGGATCGGCCCCGCGCCGCTGATCAAGGCGATGGCGGCGGTGCAGGGGCAGATCACCTCGGGTGCCTGTTCCATCGCGCAGGCGGCAGCACTGGCCGCGCTGACCGGCCCGCAGGATCTGTTGGCCGAACGCCGCGAGGCGATGCGTGCGCGCCGCGATCTGGTCGTGGATGGCCTGAAGGCCGCCGGTTTGGACTGCCCAGTGCCCTGCGGCGCCTTCTACGTCTTTCCGCAGACGCCTGCCGCGATGCCGTCGGACCCCGAGTTCTGCCGTCATCTGCTGGATCAGGCGGGCATCGCGGTGGTGCCGGGGCGGGCCTTCGGCATGCCGGGGCATTTTCGGCTTTCCTTTGCCTATGACACCGATAGCCTGACCCAAGGCCTGCGCCGGATTGCCGACGCCACGGCCAAACTCTGACCTGACCGGGGAACCCAGATGGATCGCGCCCAGATCGTTCACGAAAACTTCCTGACCCGCGTTGCCAACCGCGACCTGCCCGCGGGCGCGCCGCCGCGCCCGGGCCTGACTGCGCCCGAGGCGGTCTCGCTGTTCCGCTCTCAGGTCCTCAGCCGGGCGCTGGACCGCACCAGCCGGGCGATGCAGAAGGCGGGGCAGGGGTTCTACACCATCGGCTCGTCGGGGCACGAAGGCATGGCCGCCGTGGCCCATGCCCTGCGCCCGACCGACATCGCCTTTCTGCACTATCGCGACGCCGCCTTTCAGATCACCCGGGCCGAGCAGGTGCCCGGCCAGCAGATCGCCTGGGACATGCTGCTGAGTTTCGCCTGTTCCAACGAGGACCCGACCTCGGGCGGGCGGCACAAGGTGCTCGGGTCCAAGGCGCTGATGATCCCGCCGCAGACCTCGACCATTGCCAGCCACCTGCCCAAGGCGGTGGGCGCGGCCTACAGCCTAGGCGCGGCGCGGCGGCACGACCCCGAACACCGGCAATTGCCCGAGGACGGCATCGCCATGTGTTCCTTCGGGGATGCGTCCGCGAACCACTCCACCGCGCAGGGGGCGATCAACACCGCCGGCTGGACCAGCGTCCAGTCGATCCCGCTGCCGCTGCTCTTTGTCTGCGAGGACAACGGCATCGGCATCTCAGTCAAGACGCCCAAGGGCTGGATTCAGGCGTCGATGGAGCATCGACCGGGCATCAGGTATTTCCAGGCCAACGGGTTGGACATCTATGAAACCTTCGCGGTGGCGCAGCAGGCGGCCGAATACGTCCGCACCCGGCGCAAGCCGGCCTTCCTGCACCTGAAAACCGTGCGCCTTTATGGCCATGCGGGGGCGGATGTGCCCACCACCTATCTCAGCCGCGCCGAGGTCGAGGCTGACGAGGCCAATGATCCGCTGCTGCATTCGGTGCGCCTGCTGGATCAGGCCGGGGCGCTTTCGCCCGATCAGGCGCTGAAGATCTATGAACAGACCTGCGCCCGCACCGACCGCATAGCAGCGCAGGCCGCCACCCGCCCGCATCTGGCCACCGCCGCCGAGGTTGCGGCCAGCCTGATCCCGCCGAAACGGCCCTGCAAGCCCACCAACGGCCCCGGCGCCGAGGCCCGCGCTGCCGCCTTCGGCAGCGACCTGCGCGCGATGGACGACCCGCAGCCGATGGCGCGCCTGATCAACTGGGCGCTGACCGACCTGATGCTGGAACATGGCGAGATCGTCTGCATGGGCGAGGATGTGGGCCGCAAGGGCGGCGTCTATGGCGTGACGCAGAAGCTACAACAGCGCTTTGGCCCCGACCGGGTGATCGACACGCTGCTGGACGAACAGTCCATCCTTGGCCTTGCCATCGGCATGGCCCACAACGGTTTCGTCCCGATCCCCGAGATCCAGTTCCTCGCCTATCTGCACAATGCCGAGGACCAGATCCGGGGTGAGGCCGCCACGCTGCCCTTCTTCTCGAACGGGCAGTTCACCAACCCGATGGTCGTGCGGATCGCGGGGCTGGGATATCAAAAGGGCTTCGGCGGGCATTTCCACAACGACAACTCGCTGGCGGTGCTGCGTGACATTCCGGGCGTCATCATCGCCTGCCCCTCGACCGGGGCGGACGCGGCGCGGATGCTGCGCGAATGCGTGCGCCTTGCGCGCGAGGAGCAGCGCGTGGTGGTGTTCCTTGAACCCATCGCGCTCTACCCGATGCGCGACCTGCACGAAGGGCAGGACGGCGCGTGGATGACCCGCTATCCCGCCCCCGGCGAACGCATCGCTCTGGGCGAGGTGAGCGTGCATGGAGACGGCACCGATCTGGCCATCGTGACCTACGGCAACGGCCATTACCTGTCGAAACAGGCGCTGCCCGAACTGGCAGCAGCGGGCCTCAAGACCCGCATCATCGACATGCGCTGGCTGGCGCCGCTGCCCGAACAGGCGCTGCTGAAGGCCACCAAGGGCTGCAAGCACGTCTTGATCGTCGATGAATGCCGCCGCACCGGCAGCCAGTCCGAGGCGCTGATGACGCTCTTTGCCGAGCAGACCGACCTGCCCACCGCCCGCGTCGTGGCCGAGGATTGCTTCATCGCCACCGGCCCCGCCTATGCCGCGCCGCTGCCCTCGCGTGACGGCATCGTGGCCGCCGCTCTTACCCTGACCGGAGCCAAGAAATGACCCGCACCGCCGTCGTGATCTGCCCCGGCCGGGGCACCTACAACAAGTCCGAGTTGGGCTACCTGCACCGCCACCACGCGGGCCGCATGGAGTTGTTCCGCGAATTCGACACCATCCGCGCCGAAACGGGCCAAGAGGCGGTGACGGCGCTGGACGGCGCGTCGCGCTTCTCGGTCAGCAAATATTCCCGCGGCGACGTGGCCTCGCCGCTGATTTACGCTGCGGCGCTGGCCGATGCGCAGGCGCTGTCCGAGGATATCGAGGTGGTGGCCGTCACCGGCAACTCGATGGGCTGGTATATCGCGCTGGCCGCTGCTGGCGCGCTGTCGCCGGAAAACGGGTTCCGGGTGGTCAACACCATGGGCACGCTGATGCAGACCCACCTGATCGGCGGGCAGCTGGTCTATCCCTTCACCGGCGACGACTGGCGCGACGATCCCGCCCGCAAGGCCGAGCTTTTGGCCGAAGTAGCGCGTATCAATGCATTGCCGGAGCATGACCTCGCCCTGTCGATCGACCTGGGTGGGATGCTTGTGCTGGCGGGCAACGAAGCCGGGCTCAAGGCCTTCGAGGCCGCCCAGCCCGTAGTGCAGGAGCGGTTCCCGATGAGGCTGGCCAACCACGCCGCCTTTCACACGAGCCTGCAGGCCCCCGTGGCGCAGGAAGGCCGCCGCCAATTGCCCGCCACGCTGTTCACTCAGCCGGACCTGCCGATGATCGACGGGCGCGGCAAGATCTGGTGGCCCGGCGCCACCGACACGGGCGCGCTGTGGGATTACACGCTGGGCCATCAGGTGACCGAGCCCTACGACTTCACCCGCGCAGTGCAGACCGCCGCCCGCGAATTCGCGCCCGACCTGTTCATCGTGACCGGCCCCGGCGCCACGCTGGGCGGCGCGGTGGCGCAATCGCTGGTGTTGGCCAACTGGCGCGGCATGTCCGACAAGCAGAGCTTTCAGGCCCTGCAGTCACAGGACCCGTTCCTGATCGCGCTGGGGCGCGAGGATCAAAGACCCCTTGCCATCGGCTGAGCCCTCGGGAAATCTGCGCGCGCATTCAAGGACATCCCGCCATGACCACCGACCCGGAAACCAGCCTGTGGACCAAGACCAGCCGCGAGCGGGTGGACGCCCCGCCCCTGACCGGGTCCGCCACAGTGGACCTCGCCGTGATCGGCGGAGGCTACACGGGCTGTTCGGCGGCGCTGCACGCGGCGCAGGCGGGGGCGTCGGTCTGTCTGCTCGAGGCGCACCAGATCGGCCATGGCGGCTCGGGCCGCAATGTCGGGCTGGCCAATGCCGGGCTGTGGCTGCCCCCGGCCGAGATCCGCGCCCATCTGGGCCGCGAGGCCGGCGACCGGCTGATCGCCCTGCTGGCGCAGGCCCCGGCCGAGGTGTTCCGCCTGATCCGAGACCACGCCATCGACTGCGAACCGGTGCAGGCCGGAACCCTGCATCTGGCCCATTCGCCAAAAGGTCTGCGTGACCTGAAGACCCGCCACCAACAGCTGTCCGCCGACGGCGCGCCGGTCGAACTGCTGTCGGCGCAGGAAACCTTCCGCCGCACCGGCAGCGCGGCCTTTCACGGCGCCATCTTCGACCCGCGCGCCGGGACGATCCAGCCGCTGGCCTATGTGCAGGGCCTCGCCCGCGCCGCGCAGCAGGCCGGGGCGGCGATCCACGCGCACAGCCCGGTGCAGGCCCTGCGCCACGATGGCGATGTCTGGCGCCTCGATACGCCGCAAGGCACGGTGCGGGCCAAGGCGCTGATCCAGGCCACCAACGCCTATCACGCGGGGCTGCCCGACACCCGGCAGGCCTATGTGCCGGTCTACTACTTCCAATACGCCACCGACCCGCTGCCCGAGGACATCCGCGCCACCCTGCTGCCGGGGGGCGAGGGGTGCTGGGATACCGGGCTGATCATGACCTCGTTCCGCATGGATCAGGCCGGGCGGTTGGTGATCGGGGCGATGGGCGATCTGGGCCACGCGGGCAGTTTCGCTCATCGCGGCTGGATCACGCGCAAACTGGCGCAGATCTTCCCCGCTCTGGCCGATCAGCCGCTGAAGGACGGCTGGCATGGGCGCATCGCCATGACCTCGGACCATATCCCGAAGCTGGTGCAGATCGGGCCAAACGCGCTGTCGGCGCATGGCTATTCCGGGCGCGGGATCGGGCCGGGCACGGTGTTCGGCCGCATGATGGCCGACAGCCTGCTGTCGGGCGACCCCACCCGCCTGCCGCTGCCGCCGGTGCCTGAGCACAGCGAAAGCTGGACAGGCCTGCGCCGCGCCTTCTTTGAGACCGGCGCGACGCTGACGCATCTGGTCAAGGCAAGGGTCTGACCAATCAGACCGAGCGGGTGATCCCGCCATCCACCCGGATGTTCTGCCCGGTGATGTAGCCGCCGCCCTCGGAGGCCAGGAACGCGATGACCGAGGCGATTTCGTCATAGCTGCGCCCGTAGCGGCCCATGGGGATCTTGGCCTTGAACTCCTCCTTTTCCGGCAGGCTGTCGATGAAGCCGGGCAGGACGTTGTTCATGCGGATGTTCTCGGCGGCATATCTGTCGGCGAACAGCTTGGTGAACGCCGCAAGCCCCGCCCGGAACACGCCCGAGGTCGGAAAGACCGGATCGGGCTCGAACGCCGCGAAGGTCGAGATGTTGATGATCGACCCGCCCCCCTGCGTCTGCATGATCGGGGTGACCAGCCTTGTGGGGCGCACGGCGTTCAGGAAATAGACCTCCATCCCCTGATGCCAGTCCTCGTCGGTCAGCTCCAGCACCGGCGCGCGGGGTCCGTGCCCGGCCGAGTTCACCAGCACGTCGATCCGCCCCCAATGGGCCATCGCCGCATCGACCAGCCTCTGCAGGTCGTCATTCGACTGGTTCGAGCCGGTCACGCCCACGCCGCCCAGCTCGGCCGCCAGCGCCTCGCCCTTGCCCGACGAGGACAGGATGCCCACCTTGAACCCGTCCGCCGCCAGCCGCCGCGCCGCATCCGCGCCCATGCCGCTGCCGCCGGCGGTGATCAGAGCCACTTTTTCCGTCATCTTCGTTCTCCGTTTCCATCTGCCGCCAAGATGAAGCGTGGCCGACCGTTTGACCAATCAGTTCTTCTGCCTTATGGCTGTAGAAAATCTACTGTGTGAACGCCATGGCTGCCCTTCCCCCGCTGAACGCCGTGCGCGCCTTCGAGGCGTCGGCCCGCCACCTGAACTTCAGGCTGGCGGCGCAGGAACTGGGCGTCACCCAAGGGGCGGTTGCCCAGCAGGTCAGGGGCCTCGAGGCGCGGCTGGGCACCCCGTTGTTCGACCGCCTGCCGCGCGGCCTGCGCCTGACCGAGGCCGGACGGCGTTTCCACGCGCCCCTGCGCCGCGCTTTCCGTCTGATCGAAGAGGCGGTCGAAGACCTGTCCGGCCAGCGTCAGATCACCTTGTCGGTCACGCCCAGCTTTGCCTCGAAATGGCTGGTGCCGCGGCTGGGCGATTTCACCGCGTGCCACCCGGATGTCTCGGTGCAGGTCGATGCGCGCGAGCGGCTGGCCGATTTCCAGACGGACGGGGTGGATATCGCGGTGCGGCAGGGCCGCGCGCCGTTCGGCGACGGTCTGGTGGCCGAGCCGCTGTTCCCCACCGAATTCGTCGTCGTCGGCAGCCCCGACCTGGCCGCGCAGGTGACATCGGCGCAGGACCTGCTGGCGCATGTACTGCTGAGCGATTCTCATGGCCTTTGGCCCCTGTTTCTGGAACGCGCCGGCGTGCAGGGGCGCCCGAGAATGATGAATTTCAGCCAGACCAGCCTGGCCATAGACGCCGCCGTGGCCGGGCAGGGCTTTGCATTGGCAAATGCGCCACTGGTCGCGGCCGAACTGACGGCGGGGCGGTTGGTGCAACCGCTGGCGCAGGTGCTGCTGGACGATCTGGGGTTCCATATCGTCACCCCGCGCAAGCCGCGGCAGCCGGATCTGGTGGCGCTGATGCGCGACTGGCTGCGGGCTCAGGCCTGAAGCGTGGCGGCAATCGCCGCGATCCGCCCCCGCAGCCAGCGATGGGCGGGATCGTTGGCGAACCGCTGGTGCCAGACCATGTAGATCGACACCGGCTGGCAATTGAAGGGCAGGGGCGCACAGTCCAGCGCCACCAAAGGCCCTTGTTTCATCAGCGCCGTGTCGGTCGAGATCAGGTCGCTGCCCTTCACGAAGGCCGGGATCGCGTTGAAATGCGGCAGGGTCACGGTGGGCGGGCGGATCTGGCTTTGATCCACGCCGCGCATCACCGCCCGCGCGTTGCGCCCATCGGGAAACCGCACCTCGACATGGTCCGAGGCGCAATAGGCGGCCCAGTCGGCGGGCGGGTCGCGCCGTTCGGCGTCGTAGAACACCATCAGGGGGCTGCTCACCAGCAGCTTTTGAAAGATGTCGGGGCCGTCCGGCGGCAGCGGGGTCAGCATCAACTGGCACCGGTCGCTGCGCAGCAGTTCCGGGTCGGGCACGCCCGAGGGCATGAACCCCAGCCGCAGTCGCACCCCATCGGCCCGCGCCCTGCGCAGCAACTTCGGAAAGATCAGCTCGCGCGGCATGTCGTTGGTGGCGATCTGGACGGCGATCTCTTCGGACAGCGGGTCAAAGGGCCGCTCGTCGGTCAGGGCGCGCATCCCGTCCAGCACCTTCTGAACCGGCTCCTTCAGCGCCAGCGCCCGCTCGGTCGGGGTAAGCCCTTGACCGGAGCGCACGAACAGCGGATCGCCCAGCACATGCCGCAGTTTGGCCAACGTGTGGCTGATGGCCGATTGCGTAACGCCCAGGCGGTCGGCGGCCTTCGAGACCGAGTTTTCCTCGAGAATCGTCAGGAAGGTGCGCAGGACCTTGCCGTCCAGATCAGTGAAATCGATTTTCTTCATACCGTTTATGATCCGCCATGAATGGTGTTGCTGTTCATGCCGCGCTAGGGGAAGCTTGGCAACAGGAGGCACGCGATGGGGATCCGCTTTTTCTCGGACAAGAACCGACCCGTTCACATGGGTCCTTATCCGCTGGAACGGCTGCGGCGACAGGATGCGCTGCCCGATCTGTCGGCGCTGGCGCCCATGCCGGTGCTGAGTTTCGACCGCCCCGAGCAGCCCCACAGCATCGTCAACGCGATGGGCGAGTTTCAGGCGATGCTGGACACCATCCGCGATGGCTTCGTCAATCCGGCCCGGGCCGAGATGCCCCGCGATCCGGTCGAGCGCGCCAATCACCTGAAGGCGTTCGGCTATTTCAACGATGCATCGATGATGGGCTGCGGGCCTCTGCCGCCGCAGGCGCTGCTGGACCGGCCCCGGCGCAACCCCGATATCGACCGGCTGGCCCATGCGCTGCAGACCCGGCAGACGAAGACCCTGGCCTCGGGGATCGACGTGATCATGGCCGATCTGCGCGACAGCGTGGCAGCCCAACCGGGGCCGATCACCGCCCACCGTCATGCCATCGTGTTCCTGTACGAACATCACCGCGACCCCGATCCGGCCGAGCCCGGCGCCGAGTGGATCCTGGATGCGCAGGACCACCGCGCCTGCCTGCTGGCCACCGAAAACGCGGTGGTGATCGCCAATTACATCCGGCTTTTGGGGTATGACGCGCGGGCGCATTCGGTGATGTCCTCGGACGTGGACCTGCCGCGCCTTGCCGCCGCAGCCGGGCTGGTCTGGGCCGAGGATGGCACCGCCGTGGCCCCTTGGCTGGGGCGCCGGTTCGGGCTGGCCGCCGTGACCACCGAGATGGAAATCGCCCATGATCGACCGCTGGCCCCGCGCGACCGGCAGCCGTGGTTCCGCACCCAAGGCCCCGCGTGGTGGCTGGGCGCGGGTTTTGCCAAAAGCGCGCTGAACCGCGACCCTTTCGCCCGCCGCCGCTATGTCGATGGCGCGCACCCGTTCGAGACGCTCAAACGCGTGGACAGCCCGACCACCTATATCGACGAAGCGAACGTGCCCCGCGTGCCCAAACGCGCCGACATGTTTGCGCGGGCGCAGTTCGGCGACATGGGCAAACCGCTGCAGGACGCGGCGAAGGGCGGGCACTACGTCCGAAAATCCGCGCCCAGCTTTGCCCAACGGCGCGCGCTGGGGGCCTTCGTCCTGCTGCAGGACGGCGACAGCGCCGAGGTCGCCAGCCCCACCGATGCCGAGCGCAACGCGGCGAACATCAAGGCGGCCAGCTACTTCCTGAGCGTCGATGCCGTGGGCCTCAGCCGCTGCCCCGAATGGGCGTGGTATTCCCACGACGCCACCGGCGAGGAAATCGTGCCGCCCCACGATCAGGCCGTTAGCATGATCATCGACCAGGGTTATGAGACGATGGAGGGCGCATCCGGCGATGACTGGATTAGCGTCGCCCAGTCGATGCGCGCCTATCTGCGGTTCTCGCTGTTGGGCGGGGTGTTGGCCCGGCAGATCCGCAATCTGGGCTACAAGGCCAAGGCGCATACGGTGATGGATGGCGAAGTGCTGCAGCCGCCGCTGCTGCTGCTGTCGGGGCTGGGCGAGGTCAGCCGCATCGGCGAGGTCATTCTGAACCCGTTCCTGGGCCCGCGCCTGAAATCGGGTGTGGTGACCACCGACATGCCCATGACCCATGACAAGCCCATCGACTTCGGCCTGCAGCGGTTCTGCGAAAGCTGCAACAAATGTGCTCGCGAATGCCCCTCGGGGGCGATCACCGCCGGGCCCAAGCTGATGTTCAACGGCTACGAGATCTGGAAATCCGACAGCCAGAAATGCGCCACCTACCGGATCACCACGCCCGGCGGGGCGATGTGTGGGCGCTGCATGAAGACCTGCCCCTGGAACCTGGAAGGGCTGTTCGCCGAACGCCCCTTCCGCTGGGCTGCGATGACCATTCCCGCCGCGGCACCCGCGCTGGCGAAGCTGGACGATGCGCTGGGCAATGGCGGGCTGAACGACACCAAGAAATGGTGGTGGGATCTGGAGCTACAGCCCGACGGCGCCTATCGCCCCACCGCGCACCCGCTGAACCGGCGCGATCTGCAAAAGGATCTGGATCTGAAATACGAGGATCAGACGCTGGCCGTCTATCCCGCGCCGCTGGCGCCGCACCCCTGGCCCTATCCTTTTGCGATGGACCGCGAGGCCGGGATCGCCGCCTATCAGGCGATGGTCACGGCCGAGGAGTACAAGACCCGTCTGGCCGCCGGAGACATGTCGGTTATCCACCGCTACACGATCTCGGGCGATGCGCCGGTGATGCAGCTGGTGCTGTCGAAGGTCGAGAAGATGACGGCAGACGTCACCAAATACGAGTTCTCCACACCAGATAGTACGCCCTTGCCGGATTGGACGGCCGGCGCGCATCTGGATGTGCTGGTGGCGCCGGAATTCCTGCGGCAATACTCGATGTCCGGAGACCCGGCCGACCGCATGACCTATCAGATCGGGGTCCTGCGCGAGGATCAGGGCCGCGGCGGATCGGCCCTGCTGCACCGGATCTTCACGCCGGGCCGCAAGGTGTTCGTGTCAAAGCCGATCAACCATTTCGAACTGGATGAGACCGCCTCCCGCACTCTGTTGATGGGCGGCGGCATCGGGATTACCCCGATGATCGCCTTCGCGCAACGCCTGCACGCGCTGGGCCGTGATTTCGACCTGCACTATTCCATCCCCTCGCGGGAAAAGGCCGGGTATCTGGCCGATCTGGCCGCAGCGCTCTGGGCGGACCGCGTGCATTTGCATGTCTCGGACGAGGGCACCCGCGCCGATCTGGGCGCGATCCTGGCGGGCTATCGCGACGGCTGGCATGTCTATACCTGCGGCCCGGACCGCTACATGGAGGCGGTGATGCAGGCTGCCGAATGTCAGGGCTGGCCCGAGGAGGCCCGGCATCTGGAGTATTTCTCGGTGCCCGAGCAGCCCGATTTTGAAAACCACCCGTTCACCCTGCGGCTGGCACGGTCAGGGCGTGACCTTGAGGTGCCCGTCGACAAAGACGCGGCGCAGGTGCTGAACGAGGCCGGCATCCATGTCGACGTGAAATGCGCCGACGGCATCTGCGGCGTCTGCAAATGCGGGCTGATTGCGGGCGAGGTCGAGCATCGCGATTTCGTCCTGTCGCGCAAACAGCGGGAATCGGCACTGATTCTGTGCCAGAGCCGCGCGGCCGAGCCGGGCGGGGTGGTCGAGATCGACCTCTGACCCCGGTCGGAAAGCGACATTTTCAGGCGAAAAAATAGGTCGCGCGGGCCATGGACGCCGCCGCGCGGCTGCTCTAACGTCGCCCCAAACCCAGTGAACCCTGACCAACAGGCGCGAGGTACAATCATGCAATATCACCGCCCCGCCAGCTTTGCCGAAGCTTCGGATCTGGCTGCCCATGCTACGGGCATCACGCGGTTTCTGGCCGGCGGCACCGACGTTCTGGTGCAGCTGCGGTCCGAGATCGTGACCCCCGACACCCTGATCGACATCAAGGCGATCGACGGCGTACACGCCATCACCCGCAACGCCGATGGCAGCTGGACGCTGGGCGTGGCCGTCACCGGCGCCGAGATGAGCGAACACCCCCAGTTGGGCCGCGAGTGGCCCGGTGTAGTCGAGGCGATGGACCTGATCGGCTCGACCCAGGTTCAGGGCCGTGCCACGCTGACAGGCAACTTGTGCAACGGCTCGCCTGCAGCCGACTCGGTTCCGGCCATGGTGGCCGCAGGGGTTACGGCGACGGTGACCGGCCCGAACGGCGATCGGGTCGTGGCGGTCGAGGGCATCCCGACCGGCCCCGGCAAGACCTCGCTGGCGCAGGGCGAGCTGATCTCGGCTCTGCACATCCCGGCGCGGGGCGCGAATGGCGGCGACGCCTATCTGCGTTTCATTCCGCGCACCGAGATGGACATCGCCGTGGTCGGCGTGGGCGTGAACCTGCGCGTCGATGGTGACACGATCACCGAGGCCCGCGTTGCATTGGGGGCCGTGGCGCCCACCGTCCTGCTGGTCGAAGACTGCGCCCGGGCGCTGATCGGCACCACGCTGGACGAGGCCGCGCTGGCGGCGCTGGGCGCCGCCGCCTCGGCCGCCTGCAAACCCATCGACGACAAGCGCGGCACGATCGAATTCCGCACCGAAGTGGCCGGCGTTCTGGCGAAACGCGCCGCGAAAATCGCCTATGCCCGCGCCAAGGGAGAGACCGCATGACCAAGCATCACGTCACCACCACCGTCAACGGCGACACGGTCGAATACCTGTGCGACGCGCGTGAATCCCTGCTGGACTGTCTGCGCGACAAGCTGAACCTGACCGGCGCCAAGGAGGGCTGCGGCACCGGCGATTGCGGGGCCTGCTCGGTCACACTGGACGGGCGGCTCGTCTGTTCCTGCCTGGTGCTGGGGGTTGAGGCCGAGGGCAAGCAGATCGAAACCATCGAAGGCATGGCCGAGGGTGAAACCCTGCACCCGCTGCAGCGCATGTTCATCGAACATGCCGCGCTGCAATGCGGAGTCTGCACACCGGGCGTTCTGGTCGCCGCCAAGGCGCTGCTGGAAAGGAACCCCGACCCGACCGAGGAAGAGGCCCGCTATTGGCTGGCCGGCAACCTGTGCCGCTGCACGGGGTATGACAAGATCATCCGCGCCGTTCTGGACACGGCCGCCGAGCTGCGGGAGGCTTCGTAATGGCACTCGACGATCGCAAGTCGCATTTCACCTTCGTGGGCACCCGCCCGAACCGTCCCGACGGGCTGGACAAGGTCACCGGCCGCGCCCGGTTCGGGGCCGACGTGACCGCGCCGGGCATGCTGTTCGGCGCCATCCTGCGCTCGCCCCACGCCCATGCGCGGATCGTTCGGATAGACACCTCGAAGGCCGAAGCGCTCAAGGACGTGAAAGCCGTGGTCACCCGCGCCGATTTCGCCGATGTCCCGTTCAAGCCGGGTCTCGAGGGCGAGTTCTGGAACGTTCTGGAAAACGTCATGGCCGGGGAAAAGGCGCTCTATGACGGGCACGCGGTGGCGGCGGTTGCGGCCAGTTCGGCGCTGGCGGCGCGGGATGCGCTCAAGCTGATCGAGGTCGAATACGAGGTGCTGCCCCATGTCACCGACGTGGACAAGGCGATGGCGCCCGACGCCCCGGTGATCCGCGAGGGCGCGGCCGATTATTCGGTGCCCGAGGGGATGCACCCCAATGTCGTGCGCTATCACGAAAGCGGGCATGGCGATGTCGAGGCGGGCTTTGCCGAGGCCGATCTGGTGATCGAGGATCACTTCGTCACCGAGGCCACCCACCAGGGGTATATCGAACCGCACGCCTGCCTTGCTTCGCTGGGCGCTGACGGCAAGGGCGAGCTGTGGTGCTGCACCCAGGGCCACTGGATCGTACAAAAGACCTGCGCGGCGCTGCTAGGGATCGAAACCGCGCAGCTGCGCGTGACCGCATCGGAAATCGGCGGCGGGTTCGGCGGCAAGACCACCGT
Source organism: Ruegeria sp. CI5 (assembly GCF_056536885.1). NCBI lineage: Bacteria > Pseudomonadati > Pseudomonadota > Alphaproteobacteria > Rhodobacterales > Roseobacteraceae > Ruegeria > Ruegeria sp. CI5. Next base: position 211,375 of record NZ_JBQFQN010000005.1, on the reverse strand, counting down.
GTTCATCGAACCGGTGGCGCTGGCGCTGTCGCGCAAGGCCAACCGTCCGGTCAAGATCGTGATGTCCCGGTCCGAGGTTCTGCGGGCCACGGGGCCGACCGCCTCGGCCTCGATGGACGTCAAGATCGGAATGAAAAAAGACGGCACCATCACCGCCGCCCAGGGCGTGTTCCGCTTGCAAGGCGGTGCCTTTCCGGGTGCGCCGGGCGACATGACCGCGATGTGCGCCTTTGCCCCCTACAACCTGACCAACGTGCGGCAGGTGGGATATGACGTCATGTCCAACCGCCCGAAACAGGCCGCCTATCGCGCGCCGGGCGCGCCGATGGGGGCGTTTGCTGTGGAGTCGGTCATTGACGAGCTGTGCAAGAAACTGGGCCTCGACCCGGTCGATGTGCGCCTGAAGAACGCCGCGCGCGAGGGCACCAAGGCCAGCTATGGCCCCACCTATGACCGGATCGGCCTGGTCGAGACGCTCGAGGCCGCCAAGGCCCACCCGCATTATTCCGCGCCGCTGAAGCCGGGGCAGGGGCGGGGCATCGCCTGTGGGTTCTGGTTCAACCACGGGGGCGAGACCTCGGTGTCGCTGGCCCTGTCCGAGGACGGCTCGGCACAGCTGATGGTCGGCACGCCCGATATCGGCGGCTCGCGCGCGTCGATGGCGCTGATGGCGGCCGAGGTGCTGGGTATTCCGTACGAGAACATCCGCGTGACCATCGCCGACACCGCCACGCTGGGTTACAACGACGTCAGCCACGGCTCGCGCGTGACCTATGCCAGCGGTCTGGCCACGATCATGGCGGCGCAGCACGCCGTCGAGAAACTGTGCGAACGCGCGGCCGCCAAATGGGGCATCCCCGTGGACGCGGTGAAATGGGAAAACGGCTGCGCGGTGCCATCCGGCCCCAACGCGGGCGATTTCGACCCGCTGCCGCTGGCCGAGATCACCGCCGACATGGGGCGTACCGGCGGCCCGATCTCGGGCCATTTCGAGGCGACCCCCGAAGGCGCAGGCGTGTCCTTCGGCACCCATATCGTCGATGCCGAGGTCGATCCCGAAACCGGCAAGACCACCATCACCCGCTACACCGTCATCCAGGACGCGGGCAAGGCGATCCACCCCGCTTATGTCGAGGGCCAGTACCAAGGCGGCGCGGCGCAGGGCATCGGCTGGGCGCTGAACGAGGAGTACATCTATGGCGAGGATGGCCGGCTGCAGAATCCGGTGTTCCTCGACTATCGCATTCCGGTGGCCAGCGACCTGCCGATGATCGACACGGTGATCGTCGAAGTGCCCAATCCGGGCCATCCGTTCGGCGTGCGTGGCGTGGGTGAAACCGGCATCGTGCCACCGCTGGCGGCAATCGCGAACGCGGTGTCGAACGCCGCGGGCGTGCGGATGCGGCAACTGCCGATGTCGCCGCCGCGCATTCTGGCCGCGCTCAAGGGCAATGGTTGAGGTCCATCTCTGGTCTGGTCTCCGGTCGCTGACCGGGGGCCAGGAAGTGGTGCAGGTTCAGGCTGCGACAACCGGCGAGCTGCTGCGTGAACTGGTGCGCCTTCACCCGCAATTGCAAGCGCCGATCGACGCGGGCGTGTCCGTTGCCGTCAATGGCCGGATCATTGCAGCGGGTCTGTCCGAACCCATTCCCGACGGGGCCGAGGTCTATCTGATGCAGAGACTGCGGGGCGGATAGCCCCGTGAAATCGGCGGGGGAGGACCGGAAGCCCCGGTCTTGAATTCAGCGCTTCGGCCTCACCCCTGGTCCTACCCAAGTACCCCCTCGTTAAAAAAACACCATCAAACGGATCGGCAGGATTGATCCGCTATGTATTGCAATATTGGCATTAGTATTGCGGGAAGGTGGCAGATGTGTGTGATTTCCGGCCATGCGTGGTTGACGTCGGGGAAGTTGCGCCTGCAAAGATATCGAGGCGTCGTGCAGCGGAATCCGGGTAAAAACTGGAAGATGGTGCTGCTGGAGAGAATTGAACTCTCGACCTCTCCCTTACCAAGGGAGTGCTCTACCTCTGAGCTACAGCAGCGCTGTGGGCGGGTGATTAGACTCAAACGAAACGGGGCGCAAGGGTCTCTGGACGGTTTTTTTCGCCTCCTGTAGAGAAAGATCATGGCAGAGAAAAAATCACCTAAAAAACACGGACAATCCGGATCCGCGCGCGAAGATCGGCTCAAGGCTGCCCTCAAGGCAAACCTGGCGCGGCGCAAGGCGCAGGCCAAGGCGCGCAGCGCACAGGATGACCGGCCGGGACAGCACAAGGACTAAGAGCAGATGGATTCGATTCTGGTAACGGGCAACGGGCCGCTTCACGGCCAAATTCCGATCGCGGGGGCCAAGAATGCCTGTCTGACGCTGATGCCGGCCACGTTGCTCAGCGAAGATCCGCTGACGCTGACCAACGCGCCGCGTCTGAGTGACATCAAGACCATGACCGCGCTGCTGCAGTCGCTGGGGGCCGAGGTGTCGGCCCTGCAGGACGGGCAGGTTCTGGCGATGTCCAGCCATGATCTGACCAGTCACACGGCCGATTACGAGATCGTGCGCAAAATGCGGGCCTCGAACCTTGTTCTGGGGCCGCTATTGGCGCGTTTCGGGCAGGCCGTGGTTTCGCTGCCGGGCGGCTGTGCCATCGGGGCGCGGCCGATGGACCTGCATGTCGAGGGGCTGGAAGCACTGGGTGCCGAAATCGAGTTGAAGGACGGCTACCTGCACGCCAAGGCGCCAGGTGGATTGAAGGGCGCGGTGCATGAAATGCGCTTTGCCTCAGTGGGTGCCACCGAGAACATCGTCATGGCCGCGACGCTGGCCAAGGGCACCACGGTTCTGAAAAACGCCGCACGCGAGCCCGAGATCGTGGATCTGGTTCAATGCCTGCGCAGCATGGGCGCGCAGATTGACGGCGAGGGCACCTCGACCATTGAGATCCAGGGTGTCGACCGCCTGCACGGGGCCACGCACCAGGTGGTCACCGATCGGATCGAGCTGGGTACCTACATGCTGGCCCCCGCCGTTTGCGGCGGTGAGGTAGAACTGCTGGGCGGCCGCCTGTCACTGGTCGAATCCTTCGTCGAGAAGCTGACCGCCGCCGGGGTGGATGTCGCCGAGACGAAACAGGGTCTGAAGGTCTCTCGCAAGAATGGCCGGGTGCGCGCCGTGGACGTGGTGACCGAGCCGTTCCCGGGCTTTCCTACCGATCTGCAGGCGCAAATGATGGCGCTGATGTGCACGGCCGAGGGAACCTCGGTGCTGGAGGAGCGGATTTTCGAGAACCGCTTCATGCACGCCCCTGAACTGGTGCGCATGGGCGCGCAGATCGAGGTGCATGGCGGCACCGCGACGGTGACCGGGGTCGAGCGTCTTAAGGGTGCGCCAGTCATGGCCACCGATCTGCGGGCCTCGGTCTCGCTGATCCTGGCCGGGTTGGCGGCCGAGGGCGAAACAACCGTCAGCCGGGTCTATCATCTGGACCGCGGATATGAGCATGTGGTCCGCAAGCTGGAAGGCGTGGGCGCGAAAATAGAACGGATCAAGGGCTGATGGCAGACGCAACATTCGAAGACGGGCGCGAGGCGCCGCTGAACCTTGGCGCATTGGATGCCGAGGACCTCAAGGTGATCGCAACGCTGACGCAGGACGCGGTTTTTCCGGTCAGCGAAATGACCTGGCAACCAGCTCGCCGCCGCTTTGCCTTGCTGCTCAACCGGTTCCGGTGGGAGGACAAGGAAGCAGCCGAGCGCCGTGGTCGGGAATTCGAGCGGGTGCAGTCGCTGCTGGTATTCGACTCGGTCCTGTCGGTATCCAGCCAGGGGGTTGATCGATCCGACAAGGACCTGATCCTCTCGGTTCTTGATATCGAGTTCCACCCTTCGGAAGATGGCACAGGCGAGGTGCTGCTTGTGCTGGCCGGGGATGGCGCGATCCGTTTGACGGTGGAAGCGGTTGAGGCAACGCTCAAGGATGTGACCCGCCCCTATCGTGCGCCTTCGGGCAAGGCGCCTCGGCACCCGGACTGACATGCAGAACAAGCGTGGCATTTCGCAGGCGCTGTCTCCGGGGCAGGCCGGCGTGTCGCTGCGCCGGGCCACCGTGTTCGACGTGTTCGGGTTGAGTCAGGTTCTGGTCCGCTCCATCACCCGACTGTGTGAGGCCGACCACGGAAATCGACCAGACAAGATCGCGGCATGGACTGCCAACAAGGACCCGCAGACCGTTCGCAACTGGATCACGTCGGGCGCCCAGATCTGGCTGGCCGAGCGGAACGGAAATGTGGCCGCCGTCGGTGGACTGCGCGCACCGGCCGAGATTTCTCTGCTTTATGTCGATCCGGGCCACGCAGGGCAGGGGGTCGGTGCCGCGTTGCTGTCCCGGCTCGAGGCCGAACTGGCCACATCAGGGGCCCCCGTGGCCCATTTAATGTCCACCCGGACCGCGTTGGGCTTCTATCGCCGGTATGGCTGGGTCGCTGCAGGGGAGCCCGCGGACTGGAACGGTATGCCCCAATTCCCCCTGCGCAAATCGCTGCACCCCCCGGGCTGAGGGTTGAGGCCCGCCCCGGCGGGCGATAAGACCCGTTCAAACGCCCCGGAGTACGCAAATGCCCGTTTTCCTCGACACGACATCCGCCGATTTCGAAACCGGTTTCCAAGCCCTTCTGTCCGCCAAACGCGAAGACAGCCCCGATGTCGACGCCGTCGTGGCGCAGATCATCGCCGACGTGCGGTCGCGCGGCGATGCTGCGGTGATCGAGTTGACGGCGAAATTCGACCGGCTGGAGCTGTCGCCGGACACGCTGGCCTTCAGCGCCGCCGAGGTGACGCAGGCCATCGCGACCGTCAGCGACGATGACCGCGCGGCGCTGGAACTGGCCGCCGCGCGCATCCGCGCCTATCACGAGCGCCAGATGCCGCAGGATCAGGAATGGACCGACGAGGCGGGCGCGACCTTGGGCTGGCGCTGGTCGGCGGTCTCTGCCGCGGGGCTTTACGTGCCGGGCGGGTTGGCCTCCTATCCGTCCTCGGTGCTGATGAATGCCATTCCCGCAAAGGTGGCCGGGGTCGAGCGGCTGGCCATCGCGGTGCCCACGCCGGACGGGCAGGTCAACCCGCTGGTGCTGCTGGCCGCGCGCCTGTCGGGCGTCGACGAGATCTATCGTATCGGCGGCGCGCAGGCGATTGCCGCACTGGCCTATGGCACCGAAACCATCGCGCCGGTGGACAAGATCACTGGACCGGGCAACGCCTTTGTCGCGGCTGCCAAACGGCGGGTGTTCGGCAAGGTGGGCATCGACATGATCGCCGGCCCCTCCGAAATTCTGGTGATCGCGGACAAGGACAACGACCCCGACTGGATCGCGCTGGACCTTCTCAGCCAGGCCGAGCATGACGAAAGCGCCCAGTCGATCCTGATCACTGACAACGCCGCTTTCGGCTGCGCGGTGGCCGAGGCGGTGGAAAAATGGCTGGAGACGCTCGAACGACGCGCGATCGCCGGGGCGAGCTGGCGCGACTATGGTGCGGTAATCACCGTGCGCGACCTGGACGAGGCCGCCGCGCTGTCTAACCGCATCGCTCCGGAACACCTGGAACTGTGCGTGGCCGATCCGATAGCGCTGAGCCGCAAGACCATCCACGCCGGCGCTATTTTCCTGGGTCAGTATACGCCAGAGGCCATCGGCGACTATGTCGGCGGACCGAACCATGTTCTGCCCACCGCACGCTCGGCCCGGTTTTCGTCGGGGCTCAGCGTGATGGATTTCCTCAAACGTACCACGCTCAGCCACATGACGCCCGAAGCCCTGCGTGCCATTGGCCCGGCAGCCGAGCAACTGGCGCGGTCGGAAAGCTTGGAGGCACACGGGCTATCGGTAGGTGCACGGCTCAAGCGGCTGAACGGCTGACCTTGGCATCATGGCGGCGGGGTCACATCCGGCTTGGGACTGCCGCAGCACGCGCAAAACCACTTGCGGTGGTCGTCTGACCCGTGCGTTTTTACCGGTGACGTCTTAGGACAAACCCGGAGCCGGATTTGGAACGTGTCGCAACCCTCTGGATCGGAGAGCGCTTCAGCTTTCTGGAGCATCTGTGCCTGAAATCCTTTGCGGATTTGGATCAGAAGCCGATCGTCTATCACTATGGCGATCTGCAGGACATTCCGGGCTATGTCGAGGCCCGCGATGCGCGCGAAGTATTCGACGCGCCCGAAATCTACCGCGATCCGATCACGCGGTCGGTCGCAGTACATGCGGACCTGTTCCGCCTGAAGCTTCTTCAACAAACCGATCAGATATGGGTGGATGCGGATGCCTATGCCCTGCGGCCGTTTCAAACTGAACAAGGGTACCTGTTTCCGCTCGGAAACCGGAAGACCCGGCGCATGATGAATGGAGTGCTGGCCTTTCCCAGCGACAGCCCCGCCTTGGCCGAAATGTGCGATTTTGCCTTTAACAGTGATCTGGTTCCACCCTGGTGGCCTGAAGAGCAGCAGCGCGCCTATCTGAAAATCTTTGGCAGATCGACCTATTGGAGCCTGCCACTGTTCAGTCTGGGCCCGCCGATGTTGTATCATTTCGTCTACAAAGGGACGGAACGGCAGATGGCTGTTGAGCGCACTGAAATCTACGCCATACCGCCGCGACATCGTGCGCTTTGGAACGACCCTGACCTTTCGAAGCTGGATTTCTTGAACTGGCGTGCCAAAACCTCGATCCATTTCTACGGCTCGTGGTTTCGCAGAATCTTCAAAGATCGCGATATCAATCCCGGTTCGCTTGTTGACACCTTGCTGCGCAAGCACGGGATCGACCCCAACGAGTACCCCATCTGACCTTGCGTCCGGCCCGTTTCCCGCGTTGTCCCGCGGGCATAGGTGCGCTAGGTCTGGCCTGACCTGAACGGAAGTCGATGACCATGACCCGCATTTCTCATATCGAACTGGACGATCGAAACCTGCCACCGCCCACGCCCGAGATCGAGCAGGAGCGCAAGGTTGCGATCTATGACCTGCTCGAGGAAAACTCGTTTGCCCTGCCCAAACGTGACGACCGGCTGGTGCCCGACGGCCCCTATCATGTGCAACTGTCGATCCGCGACAAGCGGCTGGTGTTCGACGTCACCACCGAAGATAGTCAGAAAGCCGCCGAGTTCCACCTGTCACTGGGTCCGTTCCGGCAGGTGGTCAAGGACTACTTCCAGATCTGCGAAAGCTATTTCGATGCGGTCAAGACCCTGCCGCCCAGCCAGATCGAAACCATCGATATGGCCCGGCGCGGCATCCACAACGAAGGCAGCCGGGTTCTGCAGGAACGGCTCGAGGGCAAGGCCGAGATCGACACCGACACCGCCCGCCGCCTGTTCACGCTGATCTGCGTGCTTCATTTCGGAGGCTGACGGGTGAAGCCTCTGCCGCATTCGGTCCTGTTCTGCTGCGACCACAACGCGGTGCGCTCGCCCATGGCCGAAGGCATCATGAAGAAATTCTACGGCACGGGCACATATGTGCAGTCGGCCGGGGTACACAACGACCTGGAAATCGACGGGTTCAGCATCGCCGTCTGCCAGGAGATCGACGTGGAACTGTCACGCCACCGGTCGCGGTCGTTCGACGAGATGCAGGAATGGGGGGATGACCTGGGATCATTCGACCTGATCGTGGCCCTGTCGCCTGCCAGCCAGCGCAAAGCGCTGGAACTGACGCGAGTTTTTCACCTCGATGTCGATTATTGGCCAATAATGGACCCTACCGGACTGGGCGAAACGCGCGAGGAAAAGCTACACCACTACCGTCAGACCCGCGATCAGATCATCAAACACCTGAAGGATCGCTGGGGGGAACCTACGGAGATCGCATGACCCAGACCATCCAGGCCTATTTCGACGCCTTCAACGCCGGGGACGTGGCCGGCATGCTGGCCTGCCTGTCCGATGACGTGGCCCATCACGTGAACGAAGGCCGGATCCGCGTCGGCAAAGAGAAATTCGCCGAATTCTGCGCGCATATGAACCGCTGCTATCGCGAAAACCTGACCGACATGGTGATCTTCGAGGCCCAGGGCGGCACCCGCGCCGCCGCCGAATACATCGTCAACGGCACCTATCTGGAAGCCGATGCCGGCCTGCCCGCGGCCTCGGGCCAGTCCTACCGCCTGCCCGCCGGGTCGTTCTTTGACCTCAAGGACGGCAAGATCACCCGCGAGACCACCTATTACAACCTGGCTGACTGGGTGAAACAGGTGTCGGGTGGCTGAGGTCACGCAGGTCCGCGCGCTGACGGGGCCGGCGCTCGAGGCGGCTCTGGACGACGTGGCGCGCCTGCGCATTTCGGTGTTCCGCGACTGGCCCTATCTCTATGACGGCGATCTAGGCTACGAGCGCAGATACCTGCAATCCTATCGCGACAGCGACCGGGCGATCGTGGTCGGCGCCTTTGACGGCGACCGACTGGTTGGGGCCGCGACCGGCGCGCCGCTGGCCGACCATGCCGAGGATTTCGCCGCCGCTTTCGATGGCACCGGACTGGACCTGTCGCAGATCTTCTACTGCGCCGAATCCGTTCTGCTGCCCGACTATCGGGGGCAGGGCGTCGGACATGCGTTCTTTGATCTACGCGAAGACCATGCCCGTGCCTTGGGCTTTGCCAAATGCGCCTTCTGCGGCGTGCAGCGTCCGGCGGACCACCCGATGCGGCCGGCCGACTATCGGCCGCTCGACCCGTTCTGGCGCGCGCGGGGCTATGCGCCCTTGCCCGGCGTTATCGCCCAGTTCTCGTGGAAGGATCTGGGCGAGGACTCGGAAACCCTCAAACCGTTGCAGTTCTGGATCAGGGATTTGTGAACCCGCCCTATCGCGTTGTTTGTGCCCGCGGGCGCGCGCGCCGACAGCCGTTCGTCTAGCCGCGAAAATCTTCGAGGATCCGTCGATAGAACGCTCCTCGTGCTCCAGCACTTGAGGGTCCTGCGACACATTCCCAATCCAGGTTCAATTCCCCCGCGGGCACGATTTGCCGCGCGATTTCGGGCGGTGTCGTTTCGTCAGACGTTCCCGTCTTCCAATCGTGAAATGCGGAGGAGTATCGAACGACCGCGCCGCTCGCCGGCAAGTCAAGCAATCCACCCTCGGCAAAGAACGTCAATCCGTCTCCCATTTCTTCGCCGATGAGTTTGAGCCTGTCGCCCAAGCGATGCTTGAGGATGGCGACAAACACGATCGCGGCGGAGAACGTGAATTTATCGGCAAGTACGACGGCCCGCTGACTTGCGCTTTGCGCGATTGCGTCGATCAAAGGCATCGTCAGAAGAAAATCACCGCCGCTGTTTCCGCGAACGTCAATCAAAAGCGTTTTGCCAGAGCAAGCGCGCACGCGACCCGCTGCCTCGGATATGGCTTTGCGCAGCGCATCTTTGTCAGGGTCAAAGAAGCTCGGCAGTTGAATTAAAAGCCCAAGTGCCTGCCAATCCTCAATCTCCACAAAGCTCTCGGGTTCCCATGCTGGATCGGCTTTGCCGTGCTCGTTTCTCGGGTAGAGCGTCGACGCAGGAATGGTGTTTCCATTTGCTACTTTCAGGTTGGTTGTCTGCCCATTTACGTCCTGCAAATGATACTCGGTCGTACCGTCGTTGGACGAAAATCCCAGCCGTTCCAACGCCTGCGGCCAAGCCAGAATAATCGGACCGATGACCCGCTTCCTCTGGCGCGTTCCCGCCAGAAATTTGTCCGCCGCCGCCTCGATTTCGCTTACAGCAGCGCCATTGACTGCCAGCAGCGCGCCTTGTGGGGCGATCAACCCCGGTGCCGACCCAAGGACTTGGACGGAACGCCCCACGCTCACGAACCGCAGAGGCAACACCGAGATTGCATCATTCGGGATCAGCCTTGTGTGCCCGTTGCTGGGAAGTGCCAGAAGGCGCATCGCGGACAGCAGAAATGCCTCGACCGAGCTTTCAAGTGCGTATCGCCGACTGTCACTGACACAGCTGTCTATCGCCGCCCTTTCGATCCGCTGAAAGCTGGGATCGTTTGGCAGGACAGTCTCCAGAATGAGCTCTAGGTCATCGATCAACGACATGGGTCACAGTGCGCATGGCCGATCGGCAATGTCCAGATTGGGTGTGGGTCCGGCGCTCTACCGGCCCGGACCCTTGCTTTGAAAGGCTATGCACCGAACCAATAGTTTCTGTTGCAGCGAACAACCCGATTGGCCTGTACACCGGGCAACAACGGCTATTTACTTCTTCGCAAGAACAGCATTGGAACCCGCATCATGAAAATCGCCACGGCCGCCTACAATCTCGACTGGCTCGACAGCTGGGCGCAGTATGAAGACAAGCAGGACGCTTGGGTTTCGCAGGCCGCGTTGCAGGGGGCTGAACTGTTGGTGTTTCCCGAGTACGGCGCGATGGAGCTTTCGACGCTGGCCGGGGCCGAGGTTGCGGGGGATCTCGAGCGCTCGATCCAGGCGGTATCTGAGCGGATGGAAGATGTACAGATCCTGCATCGGCGCCTCTCGGCCGAATACAATTTGTACATTCTGGGCGCATCCGCCCCGGTTCAGGCCGGCTCAGGCAGCCCGGTGAACCGGGCCGAATTCTACGCCCCTTCGGGCGCGCAGGATCATCAGGACAAGCAGATCATGACCCGGTTCGAGCGCGAAGAATGGGACATCGCGCCGGGCGGACCGTTGAAGATCTTCGAGACGGCGCTGGGCCGGATCGGCGTTCTGATCTGCTATGACAGCGAGTTTCCCCTGCTGGGCCGCGCCCTGTCAGAGGCCGACGTGATCCTTGTGCCGTCCTGCACCGAGGCCCTGTCGGGCTATTGGCGTGTCCGTATCGGCGCGATGGCGCGGGCGCTGGAGAATCAATGCGTTGCGGTCATGGCGTCGCTGGTGGGCAACAACGACTGGTCTCAGTCCGTAGACACCAACACTGGGACCGGAGGCGTTTTCGGCCCGCCGGACAAGGGCTTTCCACAAACCGGCGTGTTGGCAGAAGGCGTGCTCAACCAGCCAGGCTGGACCTACGCAGACGTCGATCTGTCGGCGATCGCCGAGGTTCGGGCGGATGGCCATGTCCTGAACCGATCCCACTGGACCGAGCAGACGCCCCGAGTCGAATCGGTCACAATGTCGCGCCTTTAAGTGATTCCACCCTTGAAATAAGGCCGAAATAGGCTCATTTAAGCGCCACCTGCGGATTCTGCAGGGCAACGCAAAGATGGAGACAACATGGCCAAGGAAGATACGCTCGAATTTCCCGGTGTCGTGAAGGAACTCCTGCCTAATGCGACGTTTCGGGTCGAGCTGGAAAACGGCCATGAGATCATCGCACATACGGCAGGCAAGATGCGTAAAAACCGCATCCGTGTTCTGGCCGGCGACAAGGTTCAGGTCGAGATGACCCCCTATGATCTGACCAAGGGTCGGATCAACTACCGCTTCAAGTAACGCCTGCCGCAATGGCGTTCATTCTAGGATCGGGCAGCCCCAGACGGCTGGACCTGCTGGCTCAGCTTGGCGTGCAGCCCGACGCCATTTCGGCCCCCGACATCGACGAAGACCCCCAAAAGGGCGAGCTTCCGCTGCCGTATTGCGCGCGCATTGCCCTTGAAAAGGTGCATGCCGTGACTGCGGCGCCCGATGATATCGTCCTGTGCGCCGACACGACGGTTGCGCTGGGTCGACGCATATTGGGCAAGCCCGAGGATGCGGGACAGGCAGCCGAATTTCTGCACGCCCTGTCGGGCCGTCGCCACCGTGTGATCACCTCTGTCGCGGTGCGTCGCGGCGATCGGGTGTTGCAGCGTGACGTCGTTAGCCAGGTCAAGGTCAAGCGTCTTTCGGACGTGGAAATCAACGCCTATCTCGCCACCGGCGATTGGCAGGGCAAAGCCGGTGCCTATGCCATCCAAGGGCCCGCGGGCGCCTTCATTCCGTGGATCTCGGGCTCGTTCACCGGTATCGTCGGGCTGCCTTTGTCTGAAACCGCAGGACTGTTGCAAGGCATCGGTTACCCCCTGTATCGCGAGGCACTATGAAAGGTCGAACGATCATTCTGGATCACATTCAAGGCCGCGAAGCCGCAGCCCTGATGGTGGATGGTAAACTGGATGATTTTCTGATCGCCGCCGATGCGCCTGCCCCTGGTACGATCTACCGTGCCCGGGCCGAGCGGGCGATCAAAGGGCAGGGCGGGATGTTCCTGACAACGCCGGATGGTCCGGCTTTCCTTCGGCAGGTCAAGGGACTGGCGCCGGGTGAGATGCTGTTGGTGCAGGTCACGGGCTATGCCGAACCGGGTAAAGCCCTGCCGGTGACGAACCGCATCCTGTTCAAAAGCCGCTATGCCATCGTCACGCCGGACGCGCCCGGGCTGAACATCTCCCGCTCGATCCGCGATGATGAGGAGCGCGACCGGCTGCTGGTGATCGCGCATGAGCAGATGGACGGCAGCCCCTTCGGTCTGATCCTGCGCTCCGGTTGCCAGGGCGCGGATGCCGATGAGATCGCCGAAGACATCGCCGCCATGCGAGCGCTGGCCGAGCAGGTCGTGAACGACACCGGAAACGCGCCGGAAACGCTGTCCGAGGGCGACGGACCGCATGTCCTCGCCTGGCGCGAATGGGTGGAGCCGGCCGAGGTCTCGACTCAGGCGGGCGGTTTCGCGGACCATGGCGTGCTCGAGGCGCTGGACGCCGCACGTGGCGCATCCCATCCTTTGGCGGGTGGGGCGCATATGTATATCGAACCCACCCGGGCGTTGGTGGCCGTGGATGTGAACACTGGTTCGGATGGCTCGCTGGCTGCGGGAACAAAGGCCAATTTCGCCTGCGCCAAGGAACTGCCGCGCGCCCTGCGCGTGCGCGGGCTGGGCGGGCAGATCACGCTCGACCTTGCGCCGATGCCCAAAAAAGACCGGCGCGGATTCGAATCCGCACTCCGCGCTGCCTTCAGGGCTGACAGCGAAGAAACGATCCTCGCCGGCTGGACGCCGCTGGGGCATTTCGAATTGCAGCGAAAACGCGGCCGTATCCCATTGTCGGAGGTCCTGAGATGAGCTGCCCGATCTGCGGAGAAGATACGGTCAAACAGTTTCGTCCGTTTTGCTCGAAACGCTGCGCCGATATCGATCTGGCCAAGTGGCTGAACGGCTCCTATGCGGTTCCGTCGCAGCGCGAGGATGACCTCGATGATGAGATTCAGGATGCTGTCGAAATCAAGGATCGCCCGCACTGAAAAAATCTGAAAAAGCCTCTGGACACCGCGTTTGGCAAGTCATAGAAGGCCTGCACCCAACGGCAAACGCCGTTCCCGTGCCCGGGTAGCTCAGGGGTAGAGCAGTGGATTGAAAATCCTCGTGTCGGTGGTTCGATTCCGCCCCCGGGCACCATTCCCAAAAAGTAAGCTACTGTTTCCCTTCAGCTTTAACTGGAGCTGGCCAAGGGCGAAGTACATGCTGGAGAACAAAACCGTCCCATTCTCATTTGTGAAAGCAGGGGTTTTCTACTTCACACGACGGGTCCCGAAAGACCTCGATCACCACAATACCACCGGAAAAATATCGTTCTGGCTACGGGCAAGATCAGCGGCGGTCACAAAGTCCCGAGCGCAAAGAACTGCTCAGCAACTCGATGAACACTGGTACCACCTACGCATCCAAAACGTAGACCGACCGGGCAAGCATCTCCTGCGGATGGGAACTGCCGCCGCGCTTGGGTCTTCGATGTCACGCACCGATCAAGCCAGCGCTGACGCTGTAAAGCTCTTAGAAGCCGTATCAGTCTATCTGCAATTTCAAAGATTTAGTGGCTGGGGTGGTAGGATTCGAACCTACGATACACGGTACCAAAAACCGCTGCCTTACCACTTGGCTACACCCCAACGGTGAGCGGCTATCTACGATTGTTGGTGACGGTGTTCAAGTGCTTTCCCGCAAAAAATCGAGACCCGCGAAATTTTTTTTGCGGGCGATCTAGTTGGTCTCCAACAGCACCGCTCCGGTTCGGTTTCCGGCCTCGACCGCGCGGTGTGCGGCGGCGCAGTCTTCCATCGAATAGACTTTTTGGATCGGGCAGTTCAGCGCGCCGTCGGCCAGCGCGTGGTGGAGGTTCGCGATGGCCTCGTCGCGCAGATTGGTCGGCAGCAGATACACCAGAACCATCTCCAACGTCACCGATTTGAACATGAGCGGATAAAATGGAAGCGTTGGCGTCATATTCTGGGCCGAGCCAAACGCATTGATTCTGCCGCTTTCGGCGATAACTGCAACGTTGGTTTCGACGTTTTGGCCAAACTCCACATCGACGATGCGATCGACCGGACGCCCTTGATTGGCGTCCAGGATCTGTGCTGGCAAATTGGTCGCCGTGTAATCCAGTACCGCATCAGCTCCGGCCTTTGTCACACGTTCGAAGTTGCGTGGACTGGCTGTGGCCAGCACCTTTGCTCCGCCCCATTTGGCCAACTGGACGGCAAGATATCCGACCGTCCCTGCACCGCCGTGAACCAGCAGGGTTTTACCCGACACCGGGCCTCCGGAAAACACGGTGTGGCTGGCAGTCAGGCCGGGAATGCCAAGGACGGCACCGGTTTGCAGCGCGACCGTGTCGGGCAGGTGAACAGCCTGTTCCGAAGGTAGGGTGATTTGGGTTGCGGCCGTCCCGAACGCACGACCCCACTGGCCGTTCCAGATCCAGACCCTTTGACCCACCCGCGAGTCCGGAACCCCCGGTCCGACAGCAGAGATGACACCTGAACCGTCGCTGTGCGGCACGATCACCGGGAAAGGCGGCTTGGTGATCCCAGGCCGTGCCCCCGCACGTGCCTTCACGTCCGAAGGGTTCACACCGGAATAGGCCAGCGCAACGGTCACGTCGCCCGGCCCCGGGGGTGTATCCGGTAGTTCTTGAATGGACAGAACATCGGCGGCGGGTCCAAATGTCTGGTAGGTGGCGGCTTTCATGGCGGCTCCGGTTTGTCGCGTCGTGACGTTCACCCTATCGTCGCGGGCCAGGAATGCTAGCCTGTCAAAAAACCATGGGAGATCAGACGATGAAGGCGTTGCGCACACCGGACGAACGGTTCCAAAATCTGCCCGACTATGATTTCGCACCCAACTACCTTGAGGTGGATGATACTGAAGGCGGCGCGTTGCGGGTCCATTATCTGGATGAGGGGCCGCGCGCGGCAGCGCCAGTACTGATGATGCACGGCGAGCCCAGTTGGTCTTATCTGTACCGTCACATGATCCCGCCAGTCGCCGCCGCAGGCCACCGGGTCATCGCTCCGGACCTTGTGGGTTTCGGCAGATCCGACAAACCCGTCGAGCGCGACGACTATACCTATGCGCGCCACGTCTTCTGGATGGGTGAGGTTTTGCGTCAACTCGATCTGCGGGACATCACCTTGGTCTGTCAGGACTGGGGCGGATTGATCGGGTTGCGCCTGTGGGCCGAGATGCCGGACAGGTTCGCCCGGGTGGTTGTCGCCAACACGGCCTTACCAACCGGGGACCAGCCCTTGGGCGAGGCGTTTGCCGCCTGGCGACAGTTCAGCCAGGAGGTGCCGGATTTCCGCGCCGGGCGCATCGTCTATGGCGGAACGGTTTCAAAGCTGACCGAGGACGAGGTCGACGCCTATGACGCGCCGTTCCCTGACGATCGTTACAAGGCGGGGGCGCGACAATTTCCGATGCTGGTGCCTGACCGCCCCGACGATCCCGAGTCTGAACCGAACCGACAGGCTTGGAACGTTATCCGCGGTCTGCAAACCCCTGTCCTGACGGCTTTTGGTGCCGAGGACAGGATTATGGCCGGGGTGGATGGGGTTTTTCAGAAACTTTGTCCCGGTGCGGCGGGACAGAACCATGTTGTGCTGCCGAAAGCCGGTCACTTCCTTCAGGAGGACGTGCCCCTGGAACTTGCGGAAACGGTTCTGGCCTTCATCCGCGAGACGGCCTGAGCAGCGGTCTCATTCTCGGATTTCGTCGGGCTCCACGCCCCAAAGATTGCTTTTGAGGGTCCAGCCGCGATAGCCACCGGCCGAAATGCGGCACCAATCCACCGTGCAGGTGCCCAAGCGGGCCACGACGCCTGTTTCGAAATGAGCGTTGACCGGGGATTTGGGGTCGGGGCTGGCATAGACCGGCAGCATGTCCGATTCAATCAGAACCGTGCGGACACCTGACAACAGAGCGTAGTGGACCCATCCGCCGGCCCCGTCGCGATCCTGGACCTTGCGCCAGTTGCCGTATTCGGCCGTCACCTGAAGTGGCATGCCGCGGCGCTTGAACACCCAATCGACACGATGAGTCAGCGAAGGGCCGCGGCGTACGTTCGCCTCGGCCGCCTTCATCGACACGTAGCGCGGCAAAGGCAGGTTCGTCACCTGCCCGCGTTTTTCCTGCGCGTGCGCGATTGCGCCTGTCAGGAACAGAAGCGTTGTTAGAAATGCCAGAACTGGGCGTTTCGCCCTCAAGAAAGCACTCACTGCCTGCCCGCTGATTTGCCTGTCTGCCGTGTTTCAAAAAAGGTTGGGGCGATGCCCATGGGGTTCTTGTGCCCCGGCTGATCCTGCGCCACGATGCCATGACGCGCATCGGAATGCAAAGCGGTAGGAGGGCTGAAGTGCCAAGAGAACGTCTGAGTGTTGTTGTAACGCGACGGTTGCCCGAAGTGGTCGAGACACGTCTGAGCGAGTTGTTCGACGTCCGTTTGCGGGACACCGACACACCGATGACGCGCGACGAGTTGGTCGAGGCGGTCAAACAGGCCGATGTGCTGGTTCCGACGATCACGGACACGATCGACGCGGGTGTTTTGGGCCAGGCCGGAGAGCAGCTGAGGCTGATTGCGAATTATGGTGCCGGTGTCGACCATATTGATGTCGCGACGGCGCGTCAGCGCGGCATCCTGGTCTCGAACACGCCGGGTGTTCTGACCGACGATACCGCCGACATGACGATGGCGCTGATCCTTGCCGTAACCCGTCGGATTCCCGAGGGTCTGTCGGTTATGCAAAAGGGGGACTGGACCGGCTGGGCGCCGACGGCTTTCCTTGGCGGGCGGATAGGAGGCCGGCGTCTGGGCATTCTGGGTATGGGGCGGATCGGACAGGCCGTCGCGCGCCGTGCTCGTGCCTTCGGAATGCAGGTCCACTACCACAATCGTCGCCGGTTGCGTCCAGAAATAGAACAGGATCTTGAGGCGACCTATTGGGAAAGCCTTGATCAGATGGTGGCGCGTATGGACGTGATCTCGATCAACTGCCCATCAACACCTTCGTCATTTCATCTGATGAACGCGCGGCGCCTGAAGCTGATGAAGCCGACGGCGGTCATCGTGAACACGTCGCGGGGCGAGGTGTTGGACGAAAACGCGTTGACCCGGATGATCCGGGCGGGCGAGATCGCCGGGGCCGGGCTGGACGTCTATGAGCACGGCACCGACGTGAATCCTCGACTTCGGCAGCTGCCGAATGTCGTGCTGCTGCCGCATATGGGGTCGGCGACGCTCGAGGGGCGCATCGAGATGGGCGAAAAGGTCATCATCAATATCAAGACGTTTGAAGACGGGCACCGGCCGCCTGATCAGGTCGTTCCCGCGATGTTGTAAGAACACGCCAAGGCATACAGGCTCCTGCTGTTTGCAAGGCAGAGCTTTGCCGTGTTTGGTGGTCGTCCCCGCATATGGTTGCGGGGCATGACGGTGCCGTGCACTGTCAGATTCAGTATTTGGATAAGGAGGTTTTTCATGTGCTCCAATTGGTTCCCTACTGTTGTGGCCTGCGCCCTGACCCTGCCGAGCCCTGTGTTTGCCCAGCAAACCGCCGATGAGGTCGCGCCCGAGGGTGCATCCGACGGCCAACTTCAGGCCTTGACCGACGAGGTGATCGCTGCGCTGAAGGCCAAGGCCGACGGCGTGCCCGTCAAAGCTGAAACATGGATGGTTGCGGCGGCCAACCCGCTGGCCGTCGAAGCGGGTGCCAAGGTTCTGGCTGCCGGCGGAACGGCAGCGGATGCAATGGTCGCCGTTCAGGTTGTCTTGGGCCTGGTCGAACCGCAGTCCTCGGGTTTGGGCGGGGGTGCCTTTCTTGTCTGGTACGATGCGGCCAGCGGACGGTTGACCACCCTGGATGGGCGAGAAACCGCGCCGAGAGAGGCAAGCCCGACCCTGTTTCAGGACGAAAACGGCGAGCCGCTCAAATTCTTTGACGCGGTTGTTGGCGGGCTTTCGGTCGGGACACCCGGCACACCCGCATTGTTGGAGGAAGCCCATCGGCGCTGGGGGCGCAGCCCCTGGCCCGGTCTGTTCGAGGATGGTATCCGACTGGCCGACGAAGGGTTTGTTGTTTCACCGCGGCTGGCGGGCCTGATTCAGGCCGACGCTGATCGTCTGGCACGCTTCCCTGAGACGGCCAACTACTTCCTGCCGGACGGGGAGCCGCTGGCCCAAGGACAGCGCCTCACCAACCCAGACTATGCCGAAACCCTGCGGGTTTTGGCGTCCGAAGGGGCTGCGGGCTTTTATGGAGGAGAGATCGCGGCGGACATCGTGCGGACTGTCCGAAACGCTCCGGGCAACCCGGGGGTTCTGTCCGGAGTTGATCTGGCGCTGTATCAGGTGATCGAGCGCGAGCCGATCTGTGCCGCCTATCGCAGCTATGAGGTCTGCGGGATGGGTCCGCCGTCCTCGGGTGCGCTGACGGTAGGACAGGTCCTTGGCATGCTCGACAGCTACGATTTGGCGGCGATGGGTCCCGAAAGCGCCGAAGCGTGGCGGCTGATCGGCGATGCCTCGCGCTTGGCCTTCGCGGATCGCGGTCGCTACATGGCCGACAGTGATTTCATTCCGATGCCGACGCAGGGCCTGATCGATCCGGCCTATCTGGCCGAGCGTGCCGAGTTGCTGAATGACACTGGGGCGTTGACCGAGGTTGCGCCGGGGAATCCTGAGTTTGACCACGCGCTGAACTGGGCCGACGATGCGTCGATCGAACTGCCGTCGACGTCCCATATTTCGATCGTTGACGCTTATGGAAACGTGCTTTCGATGACAACGACAATCGAGAACGGTTTTGGTTCGCGTCTGATGACCAACGGCTTTCTGCTGAACAACGAACTGACCGACTTTTCCTTCCGGACCCACAGGGACGGGGTTCCGATTGCCAACCGGATCGAACCGGGCAAACGCCCCCGTTCCTCGATGAGTCCGACGATTGTAATGCAGGACGGGTCTCCGGTTCTGGCGATCGGGTCTCCGGGTGGCAGCCGGATCATCGGTTATGTCGCAAAATCCATCATTGCCTGGGCGGATTGGGGTATGGACGTCCAGCAGGCGGTCGCCCTTCCTCATCTGGTGAACCGTTTCGGGACCTATGATGTCGAGGTCGGCACAAGCGCCGAAGGCTTTGCGGACATGTTGGACGAGCTGGGCTTTGAAGTGAACGCGCGGGATCTGACTTCGGGCCTTCATGCCATCGAAATCCGCGACGGTCTGCACGGCGGAGCCGATCCCCGTCGAGAAGGGATCGCACTGGGCGAGTGATCACGTCGCAGCGATGGGTATTGCTCCTGTGGCGTGGGCCTTCTAGTCATTGTCTGGGCCTGCGCCACTGCACCAAGGGAGGGTTGCCATGGTTGAAGCGACAGCATTGTTCCGCAATGCGGCGGGGATCGACACCGCCATCAGCATTCTGAAACAGCGGTTCGGGGACCGGTTGCAGACCGGCGCCTCGGTCCGCGAGCAGCACGGGCACACCACGACCTGGATCGAAAACCAAAGCCCTGATGCAGTGGTCTTTCCCAATTCGACCGAAGAGGTCTCGGACATCGTCAAGACCTGTGCGGCGCACAAGGTTCCCGTGATCCCTTTCGGCACCGGAACGTCGCTGGAAGGCCACGTGAACGCGCCGGCCGGCGGCGTTTGCATCGATCTTGGCCAGATGAACCGGGTCTTGGCCGTGAACGAAGGTGATCTGGATTGCGTCGTGCAGCCCGGGGTCACCCGCGAGGATTTGAATACCCATCTGCGCGACAAGGGGCTGTTCTTTCCGATTGATCCCGGAGCCAATGCCTCATTGGGCGGGATGGCGGCGACCCGAGCGTCGGGTACCAATGCGGTTCGCTATGGAACGATGAAGGACAATGTCCTGAGCCTCGAGGCGGTTATGCCCGATGGCAAAATTATCCGTACCGGTCACCGGGCCAAAAAATCTTCGGCCGGCTACGATCTCACCCGCTTGCTTGTCGGTGCCGAGGGCACGCTGGGCATCATTACCGAACTGACTCTGAAACTGCACGGCATCCCCGAGGCGATTACCTCGGCCCGGTGTTCTTTCCCGACGGTGGATGCGGCCTGTCAGGCCGTGATGACGACCATTCAATTCGGCGTTCCGGTTGCCCGGATCGAACTGCTGGACGCGATGTCGGTCAAGGCGGCCAACGCGTATTCCGGGCTGAAGCTGCCGGAAACGCCGTTGCTTCTTCTCGAGTTTCATGGCTCGGCGGCCGGCGCAGCGGAACAGGCCGAAACCTTTGGCGAAATCTCCGAGGATTTTGGCGGCACGGGCTTTGTCGCTACGGCCAGCACCGAAGAAAGGTCCAAGCTCTGGCAGGCGCGGCACGACATGTATTGGGCGTCCCTCCAGCTTCGGCCCGGAGCGCGAGGAATCTCGACGGATGTCTGCGTCCCGATCTCGCGCTTGGCCGAATGCGTCACCATGGCCCAGGACAAGGCAGCCGAGTTGGACCTGCTGGCCCCGGTCGTCGGTCATGTCGGCGACGGAAACTTCCATACGCTGGTGCTGATCGACATGGAGGATGCCGACGAAGTGGCGCGGGCCAGTCAGTTTGTCGGATGGCTCAATGATCTGGCGATCTCGATGGACGGGACCTGCACGGGTGAGCATGGAATCGGGCAGGGCAAGAAACCGTATCTGGTCCGGGAACTTGGGGATGCGACCCGGTACATGGCGGCGATCAAGGCTGCCCTGGATCCTGACAACATCATGAACCCCGGCAAGATCGTCTGACCAGGCCGGGAAAGCGCACGCAACTTTCGGCTCTTGGTGCGTGCCTGTTTGCGGATTCGCGTCCCAACGTGTACGGCAGGTCGGTTTTGCACCGTTTTGCGTCGGATGGACTTGGCGCTGATTGGTCCCGTTCGGCATAAACCTTGCCAAACAGACTCAATCCGGAGAGCGGGCGTATGAAAACCCAAGTCAAAGCACTGGTCGTTGGCGGCGGCGCCGTCGGGACCTCGATAGCCTATCACCTGGCCAAGGCGGGCTGGGAGGATGTCATGCTGATCGAGAGGGACGAGTTGACCTCGGGCTCGACCTGGCACGCTGCGGGTTTGCTTCCGCTGTTCAACATGTCCTATGCGACGACCCATATCCACAAATACTCGGTGGATTTCTACAAGACGCTGGAAGAGGAAACCGGCCTGAACGCGGGGTTCGCGGTGGTTGGAAACCTGCGCATGGCGCAGACGCAGGACCGCATGGATGAGTTCATGCTCTATGCCTCGACTGCCGAGACCTGTGACGTCAAATACGAATGGTTGACGCCCGAGCAGATCAAGGAGCGCTGGCCGCTTATCGAAACCTCGGATCTGAAGGGCGCGCTTTACCATACCGAGGACGGTTACATCAATCCGGCCGACGTGACCCAGGCGATGGCCAAGGGCGCCCGCCAGCGCGGTGTCGAGATCGTGCGCAAGATGCAGGCCGATGCCTTCCATTGGAACGGAACCCATTGGGAAGTCACCTGCACCAAGATGGTCGAAAAGGGTGGCAACCTTGTCCCCAGCGACGAGCAGGTGGTCATCACCGCCGAGCACGTGGTGACCGCTTCGGGAAACCATGCCCAGCGTACCGCCAAGCTGCTGGGCATCAAGATGCCCGCGATCCCGGTCGAGCATACCTTCATTGTCATGGACAAGGATCCGGAACTGGTGAAATGGCGTGAAGCCGGCAATCCGGAACACCCGGTCGTGCGCGACGCCGACAACGAATCCTACGCACGTGAGGAGCGCGGCGGCTGGATCCTCGGCATCTACGAGCACGGTGCCCCGGCACGTTTCGAATACGGTGTGCCCGACAGTTTCCGCGCTGACCTGTTCCCTCTGGATCTGGACCGGATCGCCGATCAGTACATGGCCATGGCCGAGCGTGTCCCGTCCTGTGCCGAGTCCGGCCTGAAGGACGATTTCAACGGTCCCATCTGCTATACGCCTGATGGCAACCCGCTGGTCGGCCCGGCGCCGGGCCTGCGAAATATGTGGCTGGCCGAAGGGTTCAGCTTTGGCATCACCGCCGCCGGCGGCACCGGCTTTTATCTGGCGCAGATGATGGTCGATGGCGAAGCCGAGATCGACATGGCTTCGCTGGACCCCAAACGCTATTCGTCCAACTGGATGACCACCGAATTCGCCGCGCGCAAGAATGAAGAGTGCTACGAGCACGTCTACATTCTGCACCACCCGGACGAAGAGCGCGAGGCCTGCCGTCCGCTGCGCACCGTTCCGGCTTATGATCGTCAGAAAGCCCGTGGCGCGCAGTTTGGGTGGGTTAACGGTTGGGAACGCCCCAACTATTTTGGCCCGGTCGATGCCTCCGACAACTTCGACAAGGAAAGCCGCAGTTTCCGCCGTGGTGGATGGTGGCAGTATGCCGTCGAAGAAGCCAATGCGATCCGCAACGGTGTCGGCCTGATCGACGCGTCAGCCTTCACCAAGCATGTCGTCAAGGGCCCCGGCGCCACGCAGTTCCTCGACTGGTTCACCTGCAACAAGCTGCCCAAGGTCGGCCGCATCAACCTGACCTATGCGCTGACAGACCACGGCACCACGCGTACCGAGTACACCATCGTTCGCCTGAAAGAGCACGAGTATTACCTCGTCTCGGCCGGTGCCTGGACCGAGTATGACGCCGACTTCCTGCGCAAGGCGGCCGAGGACAAGATCGACGAGTTCGGCTACATCGAGATCCAGGACGTGACCACCCAGTGGGGCGTCTTTGCCATCGCCGGACCGAAATCGCGCGATGTGCTGAAAGAGGTCATCAAGGACGCCGAGCCGGAAACCGCCCTGTCGAACAAGCGCTTCCCGTGGCTGTCGGCACGTCAGATCGAACTGGGCATGTGCCCGGTCAACGCGATCCGTGTGGCCTATACCGGCGAGCTGGGCTGGGAACTGCATCATCCGATTGAGATGCAGAACTACTTGTTCGACCTTCTGGAGACGGCCGGCGAGAAGCACGGCATGAAGCTGGTAGGTGCCCGCGCCCAGAACTGGCTGCGTCAGGAGAAATCCTATCGCGCCTTCGGCACCGAACTGGGTCGCGACGCCACCCCGCTCGAGGCCGACCTGCCGCGCTTTGTCGACCTGAACAAAGAGTTCCACGGCAAGGACAAGCTGATCGAGACAGGCGTGCGGGTGAAGTGCTGCACCCTGCTGATCGACGGGCCCGAGGATGCCGACCCGTGGGGCCGCGAGGCGCTGTATACGCCCGAAGGTGAGCGCGTGGGGCGTCTGACCTCGGGCGGGTATTCGGTGGCTTTCGAGAAATCCATCGGCATGGGTTATGTAAAGCCCGATCTGGCCGTGGAAGGCACCAAACTGAAGGTCAAAATGCTGGACCAGCTGTGGGATGCGGTCGTGACGTGCGACAGCCCCTATGACCCCAAGAACGAGACCATCCGCAAGGACGGTTGATCGGACAGAGGCCCCGGACGACTCCGGGGCCTTTTTTTGGCTATGCGCTGAGTTCGTCGAAGCACTCCAGCGCCTTGGCTGCGTACATCATCGACGGACCGCCACCCATCTGGATCGCCATGGCCAGAACGTCCGAGAATTCCTCACGCGAAGCGCCCGCCTTGACCAGTGTTTCGGTGTGCAACGAAATGCAGGGTTCGCACCGTACTGCGATGGACATCCCCAAGGCGATGAACTCCTTGGTCTTGAAGTCCAATGTTCCGCCTTCCTTGACCGATTTCCCGAGCGCGCCGAAAGCGCGGGCGGTATCCGGTATGGCTCCGTTCAGGTTGCGCAATCCGCTGCGCGTTTCAGCAAGCTTGTCTGACCAGGTCATGTCTTGTGCCTCTTTTACATATTGCATCTTGCATATGTATCAGCGGCGTCGGAGCGGCTTTGATCTTGATCAGATCGAGGGCTTTTCTGCGACAAAAGCCAGATTGTTCGCAGGCATTGGAACCACTCCGACAACCCGCAGCCCTGTGCTTTCCAGATAGTTGCTGATCTGGCTGTCGTCCTTGTAGCCGATCTCGGGGTCTTGCCGGGTCAGGTCGGCATGAAAGCGTCGGTCGCCGTCGCTGATCAGCTTGCCCTGGCGCATGAACGGTCCGTAGAGAACGAACCGCCCCCCGGAGCAAAGGGCCAATGCGGCCTCGGACAGAACATTCCGGGCTTCTTTCCAGCTGATCAGATGCAGCAGGTTGATCAGAATGATAAGGTTCTGGTTGCCAAAGTTTTGGTGCCACCCGGGCAGGGTTGCGTCCAGCTCGACGGCGGGAAGGATGTTTGGCAGGCCCTCCGCATAGGCGTCGATGCTGGCCCGGCGGGCGGGATCGATCTCGCTTGGCTGCCAAGTGAGGTCGGGAAAGATACGGGCAAATGCGGCGACGTGTTGGCCCGTACCGCTGGCCAGTTCCAATGCGTTTCCAGTTGCGATGGGCATCTCGGCCAGCAACGCGCACAAGGCGTCCGTATTTCGGCTGGCCGCAGGAGCGATCATCTTTGCGCCGTCTCCCTGAGAGGCGACGCTTGCCGTCGGAGGCAGTTTCCGCCCGCCCATCAGCGTAACCGGGCTACGGATAGCGCGGAGACCATCGCGGCATCCAACTCGGGTGCGCGGCCCAGCGCAAGATCCGCGACCAATCGCGACGCGGCCGGTGCGGTTTGAAACCCGTACCCTCCCTGACCGGCAGACCAGACAAAGCTTTCATCCGACGGGTCGGGACCCAGAACAAGCGTGCCATCCGGGGCAAAGCTGCGCAACCCGGCCCAATTGGTCTCGACACGAGTGACCGGGCTGGTCACCATTTCTTCGTACCGGGCCAGGCCCTCGGCCAGCACCATATCGTCGGCATAGGCGTCATGCGGTTCAACCGGGTCGGCCTCGGACGGTGACACCAACAGCTTGCCGGCATCCGGTTTGGCGTACCAGGTCTCACCCGCGCCCAGCATCATCGGCCAATTTTTCACATCATGGCCCCCGGGTGCCGGCAGCCGGGCCATGGAACGGCGGCGCGGCGTGATTCCGATCGGTGCGATCCCGGCCATCCTTGCGACCTCGTCCGCCCACGCACCAGCGGCATTGACGATGGTGCGCGCCTGAAAGACCTCGGCCGCTTCCACCAGCCAATGGCCGTCCTTGCGGATCCGCGTCACTTTTTGGCGGGTCAGTACCGATCCCGCGTTGGCGCGAATGGTGCGGGCGAAATCCTGCAGAAATCGGTCGGTGTCGATGTCATACGCGCCCCCACTCAGCGCCGCGAATGCGACGGTTTCCAGGTTCAGGACCGGAACATGGACCAACGCATCGGCGACTGAGATTTCGGCCATTCCCAGCTCGCTCAGGTCTTTGCGGAACTGCTCGGCCTGATCACTTTTGGCCAGCAGCATCAGCCCGCGCGGGGTCAGATAGTCGTTCGTAAAAAAGAACTCGGCGCTGGCCTTGTTCAGAGCCACGACCGAAGGCGGGCCATAACCTTCTTCGAACAATGCCGCCGATCGCCCCGAGGCGTGATAGCCCAGCGCGTCCTCGGCCTCGAGTACGGTTACCGATCCATGCTCGGACAGACGCGCGCCGGCGCTTAGGCCGGCAATGCCGCCGCCGATGATCAGAAAATCAATCACTGGACCTCCTCCAGCCGGTCCGTCGCCGGTGGCGGTGTCTGGCTGAGCGCCGTGATGCGGGCATAGAGCTCGGCCGGAAGGTCGAACGTCAGAGCAGCCAGCGACGGTGCCAGCTGTTCGGCAGATCTGGCCGATATGATCGGCGACGGGGCAAACGGGCTGGCGGCAACCCAAGCGACGGCAAGCGTCGCCGGATCCACACCGGTCTGATGCCCCAAGAGGGCCAACTCGGCAGCTGTTTCGGCCATCCATTCAGCCCCATAGCGGCTGGCGTATCGGTCATCTTCGGACAGTCGGCCGGCTGCACTGCCATCGGTGTACTTTCCGGTCAGCAACCCGCCACCCAGCGGCGAGTAGGCAAAAACCGAGATACCTTGATCCGCACACATTGGCAGGATCTCGACCTCGGCCTGCCGCTTGACGAGGTTGTACATCGGTTGCAGCGCGTCGATGGTCAGGTCGAAATCCGCGGCGACGCGCACGGCTTTCATCACTTGCCAGGCGGCAAAATTAGACAGGCCGACATAGCGGATCTTGCCCGCGTCTTTGAGCTGGGCAAAACACTCCATCGTTTCGGCAAGATCGGTGTCCGGATCGAACCGGTGCAGGTACAGCAGGTCGACCATGTCCTGACCCAGACGTTTGCGGGACATGTCGAACTGCGCACGGATGTTGGCCGCGCCGGCGCCGCCTGTGTAGCCCGCTTTGGTGGCGATCGTCAGCTGCTCGCGCTGAGACGCGATCATCTGGCCCAGCAACGTTTCCGACGCACCGTCGGTATAGACATAAGCTGTATCGAAATGCGTGATGCCGGCCGCGCGACAGGCGTCGAACATGGCCCGGCTTTGTTCGGCATCGGCGCGGCCCCCGAACTGCATCGTGCCAAAAGTGAAACGGCCAATGTCAGTGCCGTCGGGATTGGAGAGCCTGAGTGTCATGAGAGTGCCTGAAATGAGCCCGGCGAACGGGGGACTTTGATCAATTGTCGTCCCAAGTTTTAATCAGGGTTGAATTTGAGCATCAACCCTTCCAAACATTCACAACCAAAAACGCAGGAGGGCAGGGTGACCACCGCAGACCTACACCCAATGGCCACAGGGCACATTCCGTCATATGTGACCCAGGCGGATGGCAGCGATTTTCTCTTCAATTTCATGGTGATCTTCACAGTTGGTCTGATCCTGCTGATCGGTGTCGCGTATTTTACGTTGCATTCGATCCCCGAGAAGATGGCCCATGAGAACAACCACCCGCAGTTTCAGTTGGTTGGCATCCTGGCGTTGTTGGCCCTGTTTACGCACAATGGGTTATTCTGGGTTGCCGCCATCCTGGTTGCAGGTTTTCAGTTTCCTGACTTTGCTGCGCCCCTGCGCGCGATTGCAGATGCAATTCGGTCGCTGGCACCCGGGGCGTCTCCTCCGCCCGCCGAGCCGGACCCTGAGCCCGCCGCTCCGCAGGAGCACTGACGCATGATCGAAACATTTCTGTGCGCACTGGTCACCGTTCTTCCCGACTTTCTGTTCCGACGCTTCGTTCAGGGAAAACGGATAGGTCACGAAATCACGCTGTTCACCATGTGGTACGAACTGCGCTGGGGGCTGACCGCCTGCGCAATCCTTGCGCTGACGGTGATTACCACGCTGTTCTACTTCCATCCGGCAAGCAAAACGGCGGCGTCCTATTTCCGGACCGTGACGATTCTTCCGCAACTGGGTGGGCGCGTTTCCGAGGTCTATGTCACCAACAACCAGATGGTCACCGCGGGCCAGCCGATCTTTCGTATCGAGGATTTCACCCAGCGCGCGCAGGTCGAAGCCGCACATGCCCAGATTGCTCAGATACAGGCCTCGCTGAAGGTCGCGCAAACGGATCTGGCCGAGGCCGAAGCCGGCATTGCAGGCGCGCAGGCGGCGCTGGCGCAGGCGCTTGAGGATTTAGCGCGCAACACCACCCTGCGCGATCAGGGATCCAGCGCAGTCCGCCTGACCGAGATCGAGCGACTGGAGAACCTTGTCGCCGAGCGCGAGGCCAAGGTTCTGGCCGCGCAATCCCAAAAGGCGGCCGTTGTTCAGAAGATCGAAGAACTGATCCCTGCCCAGTTGGCCAGCGCCGAAGCGCAGCTGGATGCCGCTCTGGCCGAATTGGACAAGACGACAATCAGCGCCGGTGTGACGGGCCGGGTCGAGCAGTTCGGGCTACGGGTCGGCGATTTTGTCAGCCCGCTGATGCGCCCGGCGGGGATTCTGGTTCCGACGGATTCCGGCCGCGACCGGTTTCAGGCGGCTTTCAACCAGATGTCTGCGCAGGTGATCAAACCGGGAATGATCGGAGAGCTGGGCTGTATGACGCGGCCATTCACGGTGATTCCGGTCGTTGTGGTCCAGGTGCAGGATGTGATCCCTTCGGGGCAGATCCGGCCCACTGACGAATTGCGCGACGTTCAACAGAACACAACCCCCGGATCAATCCTCGTGTACCTCGAGCCGCTTTATGAAGGGCTGGCAGACAAGGTTCCCCCGGGCAGCAACTGTCTTGCCAATGTCTACACCGACAATCACGACAGGCTTGAACACGAAGATCTGGGGTTCTGGGAAAGGGCATTCCTGCATGTCGTGGACACGATCGGTGTGGTTCATGCGGCAGGCTTGCGACTGCGTCTGATCCTGATGCCTGTGAACACGCTGGTTCTAAGCGGCCACTGATGGCGGGAACGTGAGCGTTCTCGCGCTATTGTGTCTGGAAATGGTGCCGGTCCCCGGTTAACTGCCGCACATGTTTGATGCGCAAATCCGCCCGATTATCGACCCGGCCCTGAACGCTCAGGGCCGTTTTCTCGCGCGGTTGGGCTTTACGGCAAACCAAGTGACGCTGATTGGGCTGGCTCTTGGTTTGGTCGCAGCGGGCCTGATCGTGGCCGGCGCGACGTACTGGGCGCTGGTGCCGTTACTGCTGTCGCGCCTCGCGGATGGGCTGGACGGTGCTGTTGCGCGTGCCCGGGGCGGCACCGATTTCGGCGGCTATCTGGATATCACCTGCGACTTTCTATTCTACGGCGCCATCCCCTTCGCATTCATTCTGGCTGACCCGGCCTCCAATGGCGTGGCCGGTGCTTTCCTTCTGCTGTCCTTCTATTTCAACGGCACCAGTTTCCTGGGCTTTTCGCTGCTGGCCGACCGGCACGGATTGAAGACCGACGCCAGAGGGCAGAAGGCCCTGTATTTTTCCGGTGGTTTGCTGGAGGGGGCCGAAACGATCGGTTTCCTTGTTCTTTTGTGTCTGGTGCCAGACGCGTTTGCCGCTTTGGCGTGGATATTCGGCAGCTTGTGTTTCCTGACCGCCACATCCCGGATCGTGTTGGCAGCGCGCAGTTTCGGCAACCGTTCCGGGAACTGAAAAAGCCCGCCGTTTCCGGCGGGCTTTGGGTTTGTTGACAGTACATGTCCCGCTTATTGCGGGATGTCGCCTTCCAGCCCTTCGACATAGAAGTTCATGCCGGCCAGAGTGCCATCATCGGCCACTTCACCCTCGGCCAGCCAGGCGCTGCCGTCTTGCTTGTTCAGCGGCCCGGTGAACGGGTGATAGCTGCCATCTGCAATCGCGGCTTTCAGGGCCAGCGCCTCTTCCTTGACGTCGGCCGGAACGGCGTCGGAAATCTCGCCGATTTCAACCATGCCTTCCTTGATGCCGTCCCAGGTGTTCACCGACTCCCAGGTGCCGTCCATCACGGCCTGGGTGCGTGCGATGTAGTAAGGCGCCCAGTTGTCGATGATCGAGCTGACGCGCGGCATCGGAGCATATTCGCTCATGTCCGAGGCCTGGCCGAAAGTGATCACGTTGCCGGCTTCTTGTGCGGCCGCCTGCGGTGCGGTCGAGTCCGTGTGCTGCAGGATCACGTCTGCGCCCTGTTCGATCAGAACCTTCGCCGCATCGGCCTCTTTCGCCGGATCGAACCAGGTGTAGGCCCAGACGATCTTGAACTCGACATCCGGGTTCACCTTCTTGGCGTGGATGAAGGCCGAGTTGATGCCGCGGATCACTTCGGGGATCGGGTACGAACCGATGTAGCCGATGATGTTCGACTTGGTCATCTTTCCGGCGATATGACCTTGGACAGCGCGACCCTCATAGAAACGCGCCGAGTAGACCGACACGTTGTCGGCGGTCTTGTAGCCCGTGGCGTGTTCAAATTTCACGTCCGGGAATTTCTTGGCCACGTTGATGGTCGGGTCCATGTAGCCGAACGAGGTGGTGAAGATCAGGTCAGCGCCTTCCAGCGCCATCTGGGTCATGACGCGCTCGGCATCCGGGCCTTCGGGCACCGATTCCACGTACACGGTTTCGACCTTGTCGCCAAAGTGCTTTTCGACGGCCTGACGGCCCTTGTCGTGTTCATAGGTCCAGCCGCCATCGCCCACCGGGCCGACATAGACGAAACCGACCTTTGTCTTGTCCTCGGCCACGGCGCCCGTGGCAAGGCCAAGTGCCATGGCGGCGCTTGCCAGAAGTGAAGTGAATTTCATTTAGTTACTCCCCAAGTTGGTACAGTTGGCCCCTAGTGCGAGGCGTGGAAGGTCCGGCCCAGTGAGGCAGGTGCGCTGCTCTTGTCGGCCGAAAGGATCACAAGCACAAGGATCGTGATGATGTAGGGCGACATTGCCAGATACTCGACAGGTATGGCAACGCCCGCTGCCTGTAGATTAAGCTGCAAGACCGTGATTCCGCCAAACAAATAGGCACCCAGCAAGGCACGCCACGGTTTCCAGCTGGCAAACACCACCAGAGCCAGAGCAATCCAGCCGACTCCGGCGGTCATGCCTTCGGTCCACTGAGGGACCCGGATCAGGCTGATATATGCACCGCCAAGCCCCGCACAGGCCCCGCCGAACAGGATCGCCATAATGCGGATCTTGATGACCTTGTAGCCGAGAGCATGCGCGGCATCGTGGTTCTCACCCACCGCACGAAGGATCAGCCCGACGCGGGTGTATTTCAGAGTGGCCCATACCGCTGCCGTCAACGCGATCCCGACATAGAGGATCGGATCATGTTGGAACAGGATCGGGCCGATGACCGGAATATCGCTGAGCAGCGGGATATGGATGTCCCCCATGCTGGGCGGTTTGATGCCCACATAGCTTTGGCCCAGAAGTGCACTGAAGCCCAAGCCAAACAGCGTCAGCGCAAGACCGCTGGCCACCTGGTTCGCCAGCGCGAACTGGGTCAGCAGAACGAACAGCAGCGACAACAGCGCACCGCCAACGGCCGCCGCGACAAAACCCAACCATGGCGAGCCTGTTTCGACCGAGATCGCAAATCCGCTGATTGCGCCCACGATCATCATGCCTTCGACGCCGAGGTTCAGAACGCCGGCCTTTTCGACGACAAGCTCTCCGATCGCCGCGAGCAGAAGCGGGGTTGCGGCAACCATCAACGAGGCCAGCAAAAGAACGGGATTGATTTCTCCAAGGTCCATGGTCACGCCACCTCGCTACGGGCCGCACGGATGCGGTAGTTGGTCAAAAGATCGAAGGCCAGCAGGAAGAACAGAAGCATTCCCTGGAACACCTGGATGGCCGCAGCGGGCAGCCCCAGCTGCGATTGTGCGATTTCGCCACCGATATAGGTCAGCGCCATCAGGCCGCCGGCCAGCAGGATGCCCACCGGGTGCAGACGGCCCAGAAACGCCACGATGATCGCGGTAAAGCCGTAACCCACGTTGAAGTCGATGCTGACCACGCCGGACGGGCCCGAGACCTCGAACATACCGGCAAGACCGGCCAACGCGCCCGACAGCCCCAGGCAAAACAGTATCAGCCGCGGGGGATTCACGCCGGCAAATCGTGCCGCGCGCGGAGCTTCGCCTGTAAGGCGGATGTGAAATCCCAGCATGTGCCGGTTCAGCAGGACATAGGCAAAGATCACCGCGATAAAGGCCGCGACGACGCCCCAGTGCATGCCGGTTCCGGCAAACAGTTCGGCATTGTGGGCACTTTCATAGGACTGCAGGTTGCGCGAGCCGGGAAACCCGAACCCCTCAGGGTTTTTCAGCAGACCCAGCGACATCGAGGCCAGAAACTGCTCGGCCACGTAAACCAACATCAGGGAAACGAGAATCTCGTTGGTGCCGAACCGAACCTTGAGCAAGGCGGGGATCATCGCCCAGATCCAGCCGCCGAACGCGCCGGCGATCACCATGATTGGAAAGACGTACCACGCGTCCAGAGGGTAGAAGGCCAGGCCGGCCGCGGCGCCGAAAATCGCCCCCATGATGTACTGGCCCTCGGCGCCGATATTCCAGATACCGGCGCGGAAGCCCAGCGACAGACCGATGGCGATCAGAACCAACGGTGCGCCCTTCACCAGCAGTTGCGGTCGGTAATAAAATGAGAACTCTCCGAACAGGGGTTCCCAGAAGATGGTTCCGATCGCTTCGACCGGGTTCTTGCCCAGAATTGCAAACAGCAACCCGCCGAAAACCATGGTGGCCAGCACTGCGACCAGAGGGGTGGCATAAGACCACGCCTTGGACGGCTGTGGCCGTTTCTCCAACACTATCATTTGCTCATCCCCCCAAAGTCTTCGTCTTTTTTGAATTTTTGCGCCAGAGGCGGCAGCGTAGGCTACACATGGGCCACCTCCATCCCGTGCGCGCCGCCCATCATCAGACCGATCTCTTCGACGGTCAGGCCAGTTGTGGGTCGCGGAGCGCTGAGGCGCCCTTCGTTCAAGGCGGCGAAACTGTCGGAAATTTCCATCAGTTCATCCAGATCCTGGCTGATACAGACCACCGCCGTTCCCTTGGCCGCAAGGTCCAGAATGGCCTGACGGATCGCAGCGGCTGCGGCGGCGTCGACGCCCCAAGTCGGCTGGTTCACGACCAGCACTTCGGGGTTTTGCAGGACTTCCCGGCCGATGACGAATTTCTGCAGGTTGCCGCCCGACAGTGAACGCGCGGCGTTTTCCGGCCCCGGTGTCCGCACGTCGAATGCCTGAATGATCTTCTCCGCAAAAATGCGGGTGTCAGCCCATTTCAAAAAACCGTTCTTCTCCAAAGACTCGCGCACCGAGCCGGTCAGCAGAGCGTTTTCCGTCAGGCTCATGTCCGGCGCCGCGGCATGTCCCAACCGCTCTTCCGGGGCCGTCAGCACACCCAGTCTGCGCCGGGCCGTCGGACCCAGTTTTCCAATCGGCTGGCCGTTGAAGCGGATCGCATCCGCGTCCGTCAGAATTTCGCCGGACAAAACGCCCAGCAGTTCGTCCTGACCGTTGCCAGCCACGCCGCCGATGCCAAGGACTTCGCCCTTGCGCACGGTCAGGTGCACGTTCTTCAGCGCGGTCCCGAATTCGGAAGGGGACGGAACCGAAAGCCCGGTAACATCCAGTGCTCCGGGTCCGAACTCTCGCCCGGACCGTTCAGGGGTCTGAAGGGCTGATCCCACCATCATTTCGGCCATGTCGCGGGCGGATGTTTCGCTGGGTGTGCACTCACCCACGTTCTTGCCCAGCCGTAGAATGGTGGCGTGGTCGCACAGCGTGCGGATTTCCTCCAGCTTGTGCGAGATGTACAGGATCGAGGTCCCCTCCGACCGCAGTTTTTTCAGTGTTTCGAACAGGATATCTACCTCCTGCGGGGTCAGGACCGAGGTCGGTTCGTCCATGATCAGCAGCTTTGGGTCCTGCAGCAGGCAGCGGATGATCTCAACTCGCTGGCGTTCACCGGCGGACAGGTCACCAACCCGACGATACGGATCCAGCGGCAGGCCATAGGTCTCCGAGACCTCGCGAATACGCGATGCCAGATCACCCATCGGCGGCGGGCTTTCCATGCCCAGGGCGATGTTTTCGGCCACGTTGAGCGCGTCGAACAGCGAAAAATGCTGGAACACCATGGCGATGCCGTCGGCACGGGCCGCACGCGGCTCGGCCGGCGCATAGGGTTGGCCGCGCAACTGCATCGTGCCGCTGTCCGGCTTGACCAGCCCGTAGATCATCTTCACCAGCGTGGATTTTCCCGCGCCGTTTTCGCCCAGGAGGGCGTGAACTTCGCCCTCACCGATGTCAAAGGACACGTGGTCGTTGGCCACGACGCCGGGATAGGCCTTGGTCAGCCCCTGCAAGCTCAGTAGTGGAGTGGTCACGCGCTCTGGTCCTTCTTCAAGTCGTTCTGTCGGGCGGGGCGCAGAATTTGCGCTGCCACACCAACTGCGATCATCTGCGGGTGCTTGCCCAACGATGGGTCACCGATCGGGCAGGTGATCCGGGCGATCTGAGCCGGTGAGTGACCCAGCGCAGCCAGGCGCGAACGGAATCGCGCCCATTTCGTAGCCGAGCCGATCAGCCCGGCAAAGTGAAAACCGTGCGTCAATAGCCGGTTGCACAGTTCCAGATCCAGATTGTGTGAATAAGTCAGCACCAAGTGCTCGGCTTGGACCGGTGCGTGGCGCACGAGGTCGGCCGGGTTCGCTGCCGGAACCACGGTTACACCTGCTGGGATGTCAGCTGGAAACCGGTCGGCGGCGGTGTCCACCCAGGTGATGGCAAGATCGGGGAGAGGCGACAGCACATCCACAAGCGCCCGTCCGACATGACCGGCCCCCCAGATCCACAATTGGCGGGTCGGTGTGTGCACCGGCTCGATCATCCAGCCGTCAAGCAATTGTGGGTCAGGCGCGATACCCTGTGCGCGTGCGGTTGCCAGCAGCCGCTTGACCGACAATGGCATGTCACCACCGGCAGTCGGGCGTGCGATGACGGTATCGTCCAGGGCCTCGATGGATTTCAGGTCATAGACCTCGCTCAGCAGCGTTACGGCACCGCCACAGCATTGCCCGAGGTCGGGACCCAGCGCATGGCGGGACAGGCAGGTTGGGCTTTGCTGGACCCGGGCGGCCTCAGTCGCCTGATACTCCAGCGTGCCGCCCCCGATCGTGCCGGATTGCCCGCCCTTCCAGACCAGCATCGCGGCGCCGACCTCGCGCGGGGACGAGCCTCGGATTGCGGCAATGACCACGCGGGTCACCTTGCCATGCGTCTTGACCGCCTCCCTCAAAGTCTCCCGGTCAAATCCCATCAGGTACCTCCACGCATGCGTTGAATGGCGGTCCAGACCTCTTCGGCGGTGGCCGGGGCATTGATCGCAGGATACCCGTCGCCGCAGGCCGCAACCGCGTTCGACAACGCCAGCCAGGCCGAGATGCCCAGCATGAAAGGCGGCTCGCCCACTGCTTTTGAGCGATAGATGGTGTCTTCGCGGTTCTGACCATCCCAAAGCGCAACGTTGAACACACCCGGTCGGTCCGAACAGGCGGGGATCTTGTAGGTCGATGGCGCATGGGTGCGCAGCCGGCCTTTGTCGTCCCAGACCAGTTCCTCGGTCGTCAGCCAGCCCGCACCTTGCACATAGCCGCCCTCGACCTGCCCGATATCCAGCGCAGGGTTCAGCGAAGCACCCGCATCATGCAGGATATCCGTCCGAAGGATGCGGTTCTCGCCGGTCAGAGTGTCCACGGCGACTTCGGTCACCGAAGCTCCATAGGCGAAATAGAAGAACGGGCGCCCGCGTCCGGCGATTCGGTCCCACTCGATCTTGGGGGTCTTGTAGAACCCGGTTGCCGACAGGCTGACACGCCCCTGATAGGCCAGCGCCGCGGCTTCGGCAAAGCTGTAGCTTTCCTCGCCCACACTGACCCGGCCATCGGCAAAGACGACCGCCGATGGATCGGTCTGATGCCGCTCGGCCAGATAGGCGGCCATCCGGTCGCGGATCGTGTCGCAGGCGGCCTTGACCGCCATCCCGTTCAGATCGCTGCCGGACGAGGCCGCTGTGGCCGAGGTGTTGGGCACTTTGGCGGTATCGGTCGCGGTGATCTTCACCATCTCCAGCGGAATGCCGAACCGCGCGGCCGCCACCTGCGCCACTTTCTGGAACAGACCCTGACCCATCTCGGTGCCGCCATGGTTCAGGTGGACCGAGCCGTCCTGATAGACATGCACCAGCGCCCCGGCCTGATTCAGATGGGTCAGCGTGAAGGAAATCCCGAACTTGACCGGTGAAAAGGCGATGCCCTTCTTGATCACGCGGTTTTCGGCATTCCACTTCTCGACCGCCGCCTTGCGGGTTGCGTAATCGCAGGACTCCAGCAAGGCTTCGGTCATGGGATGCAGCTCGAAATCGGTGACTTCCATGCCGTAGGGGGTGGTGTTGCCACCCGCGGGGACGGGGCGCAGCACCGAGCGGCCGGTTTCGACCGCGCCGCGGCTGGTCAGATCCTCGTGCGGATCCGGGTGGCCCAGCGGCTTGTCCCGCACCGGTTCTTCAACGCCTGCGTGCGCCGGTTCATAGTAGTTCCGCCGCCGCAGCTCGACCGGGTCCAGACCCAGCACATGCGCGGCGTGATCCATCACCCGCTCGATGCCGACCATGCCCTGCGGCCCGCCAAAACCGCGATAGGCGGTTGCGGACTGTGTGTTGGTCTTCAGCCGATGGCTCTCGATCCGCGCATTGGGCAGCAGGTAGGCGTTGTCGGAATGCAGCATCGCCCGGTCGGCGACCGGCAGCGACAGGTCCTGCGCCCAACCGCAGATGGCGTAGTGCAGGAAAGAAACACCCTGAATGTGGCCGTTTTCGTCAAAGCCGGCCTTGTAGCTGATGCGGAAGGCATGGCGCTTGCCGGTGATGGTCATGTCATCATCCCGGTCATAGCGCATCTTGCAGGCTCGACCGGTTGCCCGTGCCGCAACTGCGCAGGCCACGGCCAGCGCGTTGCCCTGGCTTTCCTTGCCACCGAACCCGCCGCCCATCCGCCGGGTTTCGACCCGTACCGCGTGCATGGGAACGCCCAAAGCGTCGGCCACCTTGTGTTGAATCTCGGTCGGGTGCTGTGTCGAGGAATGCACCAGCATGTCGCTGCCTTCGTTCGGCGCCGCCAACGCGGCCTGACCTTCCAGGTAGAAATGCTCCTGCCCGCCGATCTCGAACGAGCCTTCGACCACATGCGCCGCCTGCGCGATGGCGGTTTCCGCATCGCCCTTGGCATAGATGCGGGGGCCGTCCTCGAACCGGCTGTCTGCGGCCAAGGCCTCCTCGATGGTCAGGATCGGCGTTTCCTCGGTATAGTCGATCTTGCCCAGCCGTGCCGCCTTGCGCGCCGCCAGATGGCTGGTGGCGACAACCAGAAACACGGGCTGGCCCACGTAATTCACGGTGCCGTCGGACAGCAATGGTTCGTCATGGATCGAGGGCGAGACGTCATTGGCAAAGGGCAGGTCCTCAGCGGTTATCACCATCACGACCCCCGGGGCCGCGCGGACATCTGACAGGTCCATCGCCGTTATCCGGCCCTTGGCGATCGGGCTCAGGCCGAACGCCAGATGCAACGTGCCCTTGGGCGTCGGAATGTCGTCAACATAACGGGCGACGCCGGACACATGCAGGGGTGCGGCGTCATGGGGCAGCGGCTTGGTCACGCTCATGCCGACACCTCCAGCACATTGGTCAGCTCGCCCTGATCTTCCAGGAAATAGCGTTCGAGCATGGCCTTTGCGGTCTCCAGCCGGTAGCGGGCCGAGGCACGCATGTCGCTCATCGGGGCATAGTCCTCGGCAAAGGCCGGCAAAGCGCTTTGAACGGTTTCCGCCGTCCACGGGCGACCGGTCAGCGCGGCCTCAACCTGTGCCGCGCGTTTCGGCACACCGGCCATTCCGCCAAAGGCGATCCGGGCTTGCGAGACGACGCCGTCAGAAACGGTAATGTTGAAACAGCCGCATACGGCCGAGATATCCTGATCGAACCGTTTGCTCAGCTTGTAGCATTTCAGCCGGTCGGGTTGACGCAGAAAGCTGACCGCTTCCACGAACTCGCCGGGCGCGCGATCCTGCTTTCCATAGTCGATGAAGAAATCTTCGATAGGGATCGACCGGCGCTCGTCGCCCTTGCGCAGGTGCAGCGTGGCCCCCAGCGCGATCAGCGCGGGCGGGTTGTCCCCGATGGGCGAGCCGTTCGCGATATTGCCGCCCACCGTAGCCGCGTGGCGCACCTGCACGCTGGCATAGCGCCGGATCGTCTCGGCATAGGACGGATGCAGATTGGCCATCGCCGCGCCCATGCGGTTCATGTCCACCATCGCGCCGATGCGCACCTCGTCTTCGGTGATCGAGATCTCCTTCAGATCGTCGCAGCCGCCCAGAAAGATCACCGGGTCCAGGTTCCGCAGCTGCTTGGTGACCCAAAGGCCGACATCGGTGGCACCCGCGATCAAAGTTGCACCGGGATGGGCGGCAAAGACCTTGGCCAGTTCGTCGGAGGACTTCGGCAGAAGGGGTGAGGCCGGCTTGGCTGCAACCGGCTTGTCCTTGACCCAGACCGGCACCGGCTGGTCTTCAACGGCTTTTGCCGCGCGGATGATCGGCGCATAGCCGGTGCAGCGGCACAGGTTGCCGGCCAGTTGCGTGTCATGATCCGTCGTGCCGTTGGCGTGGCTGGCCACCATCGACATCACGAAACCGGGCGTGCAGAATCCACATTGCGAGCCATGAAGGTCCACCATCGCCTGCTGCACGGGATGCGGCTCGCCGTCGGGCCCGCTCGCCCCCTCGACCGTGCGCACTGCCTTGCCGTGCAGTTGAGGCAGAAAAAGAATGCAGGAATTCAGCGCCTTGGCGCCGGCCTCATCCGTCACCATGACGGTGCAGGCCCCGCAATCGCCCTCGTTGCAGCCTTCCTTCGTGCCGGTCAGACCGCGATCCTCGCGCAGCCAATCCAGCAATGTGGCCGTCGGATCGACATCCGCCAGCTCCACTGTCTCTCCGTTCAGAAGAAACGTGATATTCATTCTTGAAACCCGTCGCCTTACCCGGTTGCGCCCATGGGTGCTCCTGTCTCGATGCGACGTAGAGATAGAAGCGGGCTTGTAGCTTGCCTGAAGATGTTAGAAACAGCCTGTGCGCGCTGGCAAGAAAAACTGCCGGCCGAATGTACCATTCCCGATCCCATGCCTTGATATGCACCACGTCATTATTATCTAGGCATCTGAATTGAAAGAGATTTTGGTGTAACCCAGGTGGCGTCGGCTGAAGCACCTTCTGGAATCTCCGAATAATGCGCGGCTATTTTTTCAGCAATCAGCCCTAACTGTTCCGGCTTTTTCCCGGGTCGCGAGTGCGATAGCCTGCCCCGTATGAGCAGCACTCCTCGATTCATCCACCTCCGAGTTCACACCGAATACTCCCTTCTTGAGGGGGCGGTGCGCCTGAAGAAACTGCCAACGCTGTGCGAGCAGATGGACATGCCCGCAGTTGCGGTGACAGACACCAACAACATGTTCGCGGCGCTGGAATTCTCGGTCACCGCAAGCGGTGCGGGTGTGCAGCCGATCATGGGCTGCCAGGTTGATCTGGCGTATGTTCAGGCGCAGCCGGGGGAAAAACCCAAGCCCCCCGCGCCGATTGTACTGCTGGCACAGTCTGAGACGGGGTACGAGCATCTGATGAAGCTCAGCTCGTGCCTGTATGTGGACAAGGGCGGGCAGTTGCCGCAGGTCACGCTTGAGGAGTTGGCTGCCCATTCCGATGGGCTGATCTGCTTGACCGGCGGACCGGACGGCCCCGTTGGCCGCCTGTTGCAGCAGGGCCAGCGTCCGACGGCCGAGTTGTTGGTAGATCGGTTGGCCGCGATGTTCCCCGATCGGCTTTATATCGAACTGCAACGTCATCCCGGCGAGGATGGCCAGCCCGAGGCCGAGCGCCTGACCGAGCGCGGCCATGTGGAAATGGCCTATGCCAAGAACCTGCCTCTGGTGGCCACGAATGACGTCTATTTCCCGACCTCGGATATGTATGAGGCGCATGATGCGCTGATCTGCATTGCCGAGGGTGCCTATGTCGATCAGCAGGAAGGTCGCCGCCGCCTGACCGCGCAGCATTACTTCAAATCGCCGCAGGAAATGGCCACGCTCTTTGCCGATCTGCCCGAAGCGATCGAAAATACGGTCGAGATTGCCAAACGTTGCGCCTTCATGGCCTACAAGCGGGATCCGATCCTGCCGAAATTCGCCGATGACGAGGTCGAGGAGCTGCGCCGCCAGGCCAACGAGGGTCTGCAAGCCCGACTGGCGGTGATCCCGCATGCTGTCCCACCCGAGGAATACCAGAAGCGTCTGGATTTCGAATTGGACATCATCGAAGGCATGGGGTTCCCCGGCTATTTCCTGATCGTTGCGGACTTCATCAAATGGGCCAAGGATCATGACATCCCCGTCGGTCCGGGCCGTGGCTCGGGCGCGGGTTCGCTGGTGGCCTATGCGCTGACGATTACCGACCTTGACCCGTTGCGTTACAGCCTGCTGTTCGAACGCTTCCTGAACCCCGAACGGGTGTCGATGCCCGACTTTGACATCGACTTCTGCATGGACCGCCGCGAAGAGGTGATCCGGTATGTTCAGCAGAAATACGGCCGCGACAAGGTTGGCCAGATCATCACCTTCGGCGCGCTCTTGTCCAAGGCCGCGGTGCGCGACATCGGGCGGGTGCTGCAGATGCCTTACGGCCAGGTGGATCGCCTGTCCAAGATGATCCCGGTCGAAGGCGTCAAGCCGGTGTCGATCGAGAAGGCCCTGAAAGACGAACCGCGTCTGCGCGAAGAAGCCCGCAACGAAGAGGTGGTCGACCGCCTTCTGACTTATGGCCAGCAGGTCGAGGGGCTGCT
Source organism: Ruegeria sp. CI5 (assembly GCF_056536885.1). NCBI lineage: Bacteria > Pseudomonadati > Pseudomonadota > Alphaproteobacteria > Rhodobacterales > Roseobacteraceae > Ruegeria > Ruegeria sp. CI5. The sequence continues at coordinate 170,789 of NZ_JBQFQN010000005.1, read as the reverse complement.
GCGCAACGCTTCGACCCACGCCGCTGGCGTGGTGATCGGCGACCGGCCGCTGGACGAGCTGGTGCCGCTCTATCAGGACCCCCGCTCGGACATGCCTGCCACCCAGTTCAATATGAAGTGGGTCGAACAGGCCGGCCTGGTGAAATTCGACTTTCTGGGCCTCAAGACTCTGACGGTCATCCAGAACGCCATGGACCTGATCTTCAAGTCCGGACGGCCATTGCACGTGGCGGCCGACGGTCGGCAGCTTTATGAGCCGGCCGAGGGGGCCGAGAACCAGATCAACGCCATCCCGCTGGATGACCCGGCCACCTACAAGCTCTATTCCGCGGCCAAGACCGTGGCGGTGTTCCAGGTTGAAAGCTCGGGCATGATGGATGCGCTCAAGCGCATGAAACCCACCTGCATCGAGGACATCGTGGCGCTTGTCGCGCTCTACCGCCCCGGCCCGATGGAGAACATCCCGACCTATTGCGAGGTCAAGAATGGCCAGCGCAAGATCACCTCGGTCCACCCGCTGATCGACCACATTCTGGAAGAAACGCAAGGCATCATCGTCTACCAGGAGCAGGTGATGCAGATCGCGCAGGTCATGGCGGGCTACAGCCTCGGCGGCGCCGACCTGCTGCGCCGCGCGATGGGTAAAAAAATCAAAGAGGCGATGGACGCCGAGCGCCCGAAATTCGAGGCCGGGGCAGCCGCGAACGGGGTAGATGCCAAGAAGGCGTCCGAGGTGTTCGACCTGCTGGAGAAATTCGCCAACTACGGCTTCAACAAATCTCACGCGGCGGCCTACGCGGTGGTCAGCTATCAGACCGGCTGGCTGAAGGCGAACCACCCGGTCGAATTCATGGCCGGTGTCATGAACTGCGATATCCATCTGACCGACAAGCTGGCGATCTATTTCGAAGAGGTCCGCAAGGGTTTGGAACTGCCCTACGTGCCGCCTTGCATAAACCGGTCGCAGGCAACGTTTGATGTGGTGGATGGCAAGCTGGTCTATGCGCTGGGCGCGCTCAAGAACGTGGGCGTCGAGGCGATGAACCTCGTGGTGCAGGGCAGGGGCGACAAGCCGTTCGTCAACCTCTTTGACTTTGCCCGCCGGGTCGACCTGAAGAAGGTCGGAAAACGGCCGCTGGAGATGCTGGCGCGCGCGGGCGCCTTTGACGAGCTGGACAAGAACCGCCGACGGGTCTTCGAAAGCCTCGAACAGCTGGTGCAGTATTCGGCGGCGATCCACGAACAGAAGAACTCGAACCAGGTCTCGCTGTTCGGCGAGGCGGGCGACGACCTGCCCGAACCGCGCCTGTCGAAATCGCCCGACTGGCTACCCGCCGAACGGCTGAGCGAAGAGTTCAAGGCGATCGGCTTCTACCTCTCCGGGCACCCGCTGGACGACTACATGCCGGCCCTGAAACGCAAGCAGGTGATGACGCTGGACGAGGTTACCGAAAAGGCACGCTCGGGTCCGTTGATCGCCAAGATGGCCGGTGTGGTCGCCGGGCGACAGGAACGGAAATCGGCCAAAGGCAACCGGTTCGCCTTTGCACAGCTGTCCGACCCGACGGGGGCGTACGAGGTGACGCTGTTCTCGGAAACCCTGGAGAAATCACGCGAATATCTGGAAACCGGCGCGCAGGTCGTGCTGACGGCCGAAGCCACGATGGAGGCTGACCAGCTGAAGCTGCTGGCGCGCTCGGTCGGGCCGGCGGATTCAGTCGTGGCCGAGGCCGGCGCGACCGGGCTTCGTATCTTTTTGGACCAATCACAGGCGCTGTCGACGGTCGCCAGCGTTCTTGCGGATGCTGCGGGGGCGGCCAAAAACGCCTCGAAAGGGCCGATCCATTTGTGTCTGCTGGATCCGGGCTTGCCGGGAGAGGTCGAGATGGACCTGGGGCAGGAATTCCCGATCAATCCCCAGATCAAGGGTGCCATCAAATCACTGGATGGGGTCTTGTCCGTCGAAGAGGTCTAGGGTGGCGGTCCCGCCCAACCCTAGTAGTCACGCTCGAAGAAAATCCCGATGCCGGTATCGCCGCGCCCATCTACGGTGCCGCGCACCGTCACGCTGTCGCTGACGTCCAGGTTCAGGTTCACCTCGGTGTCGCCTTCGGTGTTCACGGTGAAATCGGTGTACAGGTTGTCGCTCAGATAAGCGCCGGCGCCCAGACGCCCGCCGCCGCCCTCGGTCGCGCCGACGTCGACGGTATCTACCCCCGTGGCGTCCCGAACGCCCTTGGTGGCATCGCCACCGGCACCGCTCAGTTGGGCCAGCGACGCGGCCATCTGGGCGATGACAAACGGGGACAGTTCGGAAAAGCGGTTGCCGAACAGCAGCATGGCCAGCGCCTCTTCGGCGGGGCGTTCTGGGTCCGAGAACACATCGACTGTCGGAGAATCCAGCGGGCCCGCGATTTCCAACGTTGCGGTTCCATCCGAAGTGCTGGCCGAGGATTCGAACTCGATATACGGCGTCAGGTCGCCCTGCAGGCTGACCACGCCCTTGGTCAGCGCCAGCCTCCGGCCAAGGATGTCCAGATTACCGCGGATCAGTTCGATCTGGCCCGATGGGATGACGGATTTGGTGGTGCCCTTGATGAAGATCGCACCGCCCAATTCAGCATTCACACCGCGGCCCCGCACGAAAACCGCCTTGGGGGCCAACAGGCTGATGTCGAGAGATATGCGAGAGTCCGATTGCGACGTTTTCTCCTTTTCTACCAGCTGCGCCCGTTCCCGAGTGACGTAGCTGGCATTGCTTTCGTTCACGTGTTCGATCTTGGGGATCGGCGCGGCCCCCACCGCGCCAGATGCCGCGGCCAGGTTGATATTGGTCTCGCCAAACGTGATCTGCCCGGCCAACGAACTGTTTCCTGCCAGGGCGCCTGTCATTGCGATCTGGCCGTTCAACGTGGTCTCGTACAGAAGATTGTCGGTCAGGACGAGATTGTTGATTGCAGTTGTGATCTGCGCGTTGAAAGGCGGTGTCAGGTCGACCGGGCCACTGACCGTAAATCCGCCTCCGGCGCGCATGCCGCCGCGCATCGAAATCGTTGCGCGGCTGTTGGCAAGGTCTACAGTTCCGCCGATATCGGTGATGGTCTGCCCAACGCTGGGGATCGCCATCGACGTCCCTGAGGTGGTGATCTGACCACTCACCGACTCCAGCGCCGGCTTGCCCTTCAACGCCAGGTCGAACCGGGCCGATCCGTCGATCTTGTTGGGCGTGATGAAGATGTTTGCAATACCCAAATTGACGCCGCCCTGTGCAGAAATGTCGGCATTGCCCGAGGCTTCGTCATAGGTTCCCTTGACTGCACTGCTGATCTCGGCCGGTCCGGCGGCATTGGCATCAATGGTCCACACGCCGTTCTGGCGCGTTGCATTGCCTTTCGCCGTCAAGCTGCCCGGAAACTCGGGCGCAAAACGTTCGACCCGATCGAACTTGGCGTCAAAGTCCAGGTCGGCCGAGCCATCCGTATTCACGCTGCCTACAAGATTGGCGTAGGACGTCTCCGGGCCGGTCACTCTGACCGTGCCCTCGACTCCGCTGGATGTGGGGGCCACATTCCCGTTCACCTTCAGCGGTCCCGTCAGGGTCTGTGAAACCCGGGCGAGGTCGTCCAACGCGGCGGAGAAGCTCAGCCCGCCGCTTTCGCGGCTCAAGATGCCGGATGCGTTGGCGGACAAGGCTGTCCCTGCAAGCCGGAAGTTTCGGATGTTCAACCCTTCATCGCCGTTTGATGCGTCGACTGTCAGCGTCGTCTGTCCGGGGATCAGCGCATCCACCGCTTCGATTCCGGTCAAGATGTCCTCTGCATTGATTTTGCCCTGCACGTCGAAGACTTTGCTGCCACGGGCCCCTCGACCAGTCACATCCGCTGTGACCGCGCCCGCCAACGTACGGCCTGCCAGTCCGGAAAAGACGGACAGGTCGGGGGCATCGACCTGCGCCTGACCGTCAAAAGCCAGGTTTCCGGTCGGATCGTCGATGGTTGCCGCGACTTGGGCATTCAGCGCGGCTGCGTCAACGGTTGCTTTTCGAATTTCGATCCGGTCACCGGTGCGGGCCCCGTCGAAGTTCAGGACAACGCGCCCGGTCACAAGCGGATCCACCTGATCCAGCCCGGTTTGCAGGTCTGTAGTCGTCACCTGCGCAGTGCCATCAAACTCAAGGGTCTGCACGGTGCCCTTGCCATCCACCTGGGCCTGAACGGCCCCCGCAAGATCGCGCTTGGCGAGGCCGGAGAATACTGAGAGGTCCGAGGCATTCACGCGGGCCTGGCCGTCCATGGTCAAATTGCCGTTCGGAGTGGTGACAGCGCCATCCGCCTGTGCGTTCAATGTTTCGCCGTCGATGGTGAAAGCGCGGATCAGGATGCCGTTTGCATCCCGCTTGGCGTCCAGCGTGATGTCCGTCTCGCCCGCGATGATGGGGTCGATGTCGCCCCGACCAGTGGACAGGTTTTGTCCGGAAACGGCCAGCTTGCCGTCAAAACTGCCCTCCAACGGCGAGCCCGCCCCCTCGACCCGGACCGACGCCCGGCCGCCCAGATCCAATTTGGCGAGCTCAGAGAAACGAGACAGATCTGACGCTTGCACCGTTGCCGATCCGTCAATCTTCAGACCGCTTTCAAGCCCGTTGACGACGGCATCGGCGGTCGCCGAATAGTCGATTCCCCCAAGTTCGAAACCCGAGAGTCGGAGCGATTTGTCCCGTCCGTATTCGAACAGGCCATCCAGGGTAATGCGATCGCCCACCGCTGTGTTCAGAGCAGGGTCAGCCAAGTCCAAACCATCCAGAGAGGCTTGAAGATCTCCGGACAGGTCCAGACCGCCGATCTGAGTCAGGGTGCCCTGTGCGGTCAACCGCGTGTGCGCAACCTGGACTTGGGGTGTGACAACATTATCGGTCGTCAGGCTCAGGTCCCAATGATTGCCGTTCTCGTGGTCGAACAGGGCAGAGAGCTGTGCGGCCTTGACGGATGTGTCTCCTCCACCGAATGGCAGGACCACGTCGTCCCCGGCCGGTGGCGAGATCCGTGCCTGGACGGCTGCCAGTTGCAGCGCCCCGCCTTTCCCAAGGCTGAGCTGCGCTTCCAGTTTCAAAGCTTCGGACGTGATGTCCGCCTCGGTAATCTCCAGCGCACCTTCGGCTCCGGTACGGCCATCGACATACAGACGTGTATCCGTTCCGAAGAAGGTATCCATGTTGGTGGCCAGAAATGGGGTCAGGTCGCCGCCTAGATCGGCGGTAAAGGCAATGCCTTCGTCTGCCGCCCCTTCCGTCTTTTCTATCCCGCGCAGGCGCACCTGGCCCGAGACACGGTCGACATTGTTACTGCTCAGCCCGATATCTGCCGTGAAGTCGGTGATCGGACCGGATCCTTTGGCCGTCAGGCCGATGGGTGGGCTGTCCGGTATATTCAATGCGGTCGAAATCAGCCCACCTGACGCCTCGGAGACGGTCAGGTCCAGGTCGATTTGCCGGCTTTCGTTCTGGAAACCGGCCACAAGATTTATCTGATCGCCGGCCCGGTCCAACCGATTGATATCCAGCTTGGTGTCCAACGCGCCATCGGCAAGATTCAGGTTTCCGTCCACTGAAAGGTCTGCTGCAACGCCGATCAGCGGTTCGCCCAGGGACAACTCGTCGACGCGCAGTTCACCGATCTCAATCGCCACGGGCAGTTCTGGCAGTTGAAAGGGTTCGGTCTCGGCGGTGGCGGCCGGTTCGTCCGTGGTGGTCTTGCCGGGTGCGCGTGCGATGTCGATTTCTTCGGCGGTCAGGGCGTTCACGGAAAACCGGCCGCGGATCAGGGCTAGCCGGTTCCAATCCAGCTCGGCGTTCTTGATGGTCAGCCAGACTCCTTCGTCGTCGGCCACCGTGATCTCCTGGATGCGTGCGCGAGAGCTCAGCGCGCCCTCCAGCCCGATGACCCGGATATTGCGGTTGTCCCCGGATAACGTGTTCTGCAGGAAATCGGTCAGCAGACCGCCGCTCTCTTCCTCTTGCGCGGCCACGGGGCCGGAAAGGGCAAAGGCGGTTGCCCCGACGGCCAGAGGATATGAAAGGTAACGCCTCAAAATGCTTGCCCAATCCCGATATAGAACTGCAGCCCGTTGCCCGTGTCACCTTGCACAGGCACCGCCAGGTCCAGCCTTAGCGGGCCGAAGCCGCCCAGATCGTACCGAACGCCAAGGCCCGCGCCCGCGTGGTACTCGGCGCCACTGCCAATGAACGAAGACGTGTCCACGATACCGTAGTCGTAAAACCCAACAAGAGACAGCTTTTCAGTGACCTTGCCGCGCACCTCGCCCGACAGGCCAAGAAAGGACTTGCCGCCGGCAATGCCCGTGCCGACGGGGACACCAAGGCTTTCATAGGGCTGACCGCGAACGGTGCCCGCGCCGCCGGAGAAGAACAGGAAATCCGGTGTGACACCATCCGCCGGGGGGCCGAGTATCGATCCAAGTTGCACCCGCCCGGCCAGCACGATCCGGCCGCCAGTGCCCAGGCTGGTATAGGCGCGACCGTCGAAAAACAGGCGCAGCCCGGTATCCGTGCCCGAGATGCCGACAAAGGGCATGAACTGGCTGTCCAGGTAATACCCGCGGGTGGCGCTGACCTTGCTGTCGCGTTTGTCCCACTCGGACCGGAACGGAATGATGAAATATCGGAACTTGCGGCCGTCACCATAGGCGTCGTCAGCGTTCGAGATGGAGAAGCCCACAGCCGCCTCGGCATACAACTCGTCCGAGAACGTCCGCCGCGCACCATAGGTCAGCGAGGCAACCGACACGCTGTAGTTGTCGGTGTTTCGGCGCTCGAGCAGCGCGCTCCAGAAGGTATTGTCGTCCGGGCCCAGTCGGTCGGGCTGATCCAGACGCAGACCCAACCGCCCGTCGATATCCTCAGACCCGCCGATATTTCGGATAGCGGCCTCAAAGCGCAGCCGTTGAGCGCGGCGGAACACGTTGCGGTGGGTCCAGGTCGCGGTCAGGTCCAAGCCATCGCGCGAGGCCAGTTCGACCCCAAACGTCAGGCGGCGTTTGGGCAAGTCCTCGAAGGTGGCGTCGAAATCCAGCGTGCCGTCCGGGTTCGGCGTGTCCCGTTCCTGGATCGAGACGGTGCTGAACGTACCAGTCCGCCGCAGCCGTGTGCCGACCTTTTGCAACTTTTCGGGCGAGTAGACCTCGCCCGACGGGAAACCGGCGATTTTCTCGATCGAACTGTGGCGGACATCGGTGCCGCCTTCGATATACATCTTGCCGAACTTCAGGCGCGGCCCCTGATCCAGGTCGATCCGGGCGTCCAGCTGGGCCTGTGCGTGCCGGGCGATGATCTGTTGATCGCGCAGTTTCGCTTTGGCGTGGCCCGCGTCCTTCCAGGCCTGAATCCCGGCCGAAGTCGCCTGTTGAATGGCGCCGGTCGTGGCCAGCTTGCCGGGGGCAAACTCTTCGGGCAATTCGGTATCGGGGGCCAAAGGCTGAACGACTGCGGTTCCGAAATTGTACGCTTTGCCGGGGCGAATGGTGATCGTTGCCCGATTGATCTGCGCAGGAACGCTCAGCGAGCTGAGATCTGCCGCTTCTTTCCCGTCCAGCTTGATGCTGACCGACGGGCCGAAATATCCTGCATCATAGAGAATTTGCACGATCGTTCGGTAATCCGACAACGCGGCTGACAGAACTTCAAGCGGCGTGTCCAGCCCCCGGTTGTCGGCAGTCATGACCGAGGACGTTTCCTCAATCTGCTTTTTCAAGTCGTCCGACAATCCTGGCGCTGCAAGCGATGTTTCCAGTGCCATCGCACAGGTCGGGGCGAGGGCAAAAAACACACCCGCACACCAGTTCTTCAGACCGACCCTACGTCTGCTCGCCTGCATCAAATGGCTCCACCTGTCCCGGGCCGCATTGATTTGCGCTGCTTGTCGCGGCGCCGCGATCCCTTGGAAACAGTTAGACCATCTCAAACCGCTCAGGCAAAGAAATAAACGCGGATTTCCCAGTTCCCATGCGAAGTTGTGGAAAAGCTGCCGCTACAGGCCCGCGTTTCGGAACCAACGGATAATGGCCTCGCGGTCTTCGGGTTCCATATAGGTGACGTTGGCCGGCGGCATCGCGTGGCTGACTCCAGCCTGCAGATAGATTTGCTCGGCATTGCGCGCGATGTCACCTTCGGTCTCCAGAAGAACACCCTTGGGGGCCCAGAGGATTCCGTCCCAGACGGGCTCGCGCGCGTGGCACATGGAACAGCGCCCCAAGACTACGTCATGGGCTTCTTCAAAGCCGCTGGCCTGCACAAAGCGCTCCTCGAACTGGGTCAGAGGCTGCGCCTCGGCCTCTTCCAGCGGTTTGTACATCGGCGCAGTGGACAGCCACATGATGGCGATGAACAGCAGGGCCGTCACAAGCCAGGTCCAGGTCGGGTTGCCGGCCCGGGCGTGGCGCGTATTGAAGTAGTGCCGGATGGTGACACCCATCAGGAACACCAGCGCCGCGATGATCCAGTTGTATTCGGTCGCAAAGGCCAGCGGGTAATGGTTCGACAGCATCAGGAAGACCACCGGCAAAGTCAGATAGTTGTTGTGGGTCGAGCGCAGCTTGGCGATCTTGCCGTATTTCGGGTCCGGGGTGCGGCCGTTTTTCAGGTCATCCACCACGATCCGTTGGTTGGGCATGATGATAAAAAACACATTGGCCGTCATGATCGTGGCGGTGAAAGCGCCCAGATGCAGCATCATCGCGCGGCCAGTGAAGATCTGGTTGTATCCCCAACCCATCGTCACAAGCAGAACGAACAGCAGCAGCATCAGCAGCGTCGGACGCTCGCCCAGGCCCGATTTGCACAGGAAGTCATAGATCAGCCAGCCCACGGTCAGCGACGCCGCCGAGATCAGGATGCCCTGCCAAAGCGCCAGATCGGCCTTCTGTGCGTCGATCAGATACAGCTCACCGCCCACCCAATAGACGATCATCAACAAGGCCGCACCGCTGAGCCAGGTTGCATAGCTTTCCCATTTGAACCAGGTCAGGTGGTCGGGCATCCGCTCGGGCGCCACAAGGTATTTCTGAATATGGTAGAAGCCGCCGCCATGCACCTGCCATTCCTCGCCATCCGCAGGACCGGGGATGTCGCGGTTCAGGCCGAGGTCCAGCGCGATGAAATAGAATGACGATCCGATCCAGGCGATTGCCGTGATGACATGCAGCCACCGCACCGCAAATGCCATCCAGTCCCAGAACACGGCGAATTCATACATGCAAAGCTCTCCGATTGCTTGCCGACACACTAGGCAAACGGGGTTTTCTTCGGTATTCCCGTATATTGTCAAACTGTATCAAAAAAAACGAAAAGATGTCCTATCTCGACAATATCCGTACCTTTGTCCGGGTCTATGATCTTGGCAGCATGTCCGCGGCCGGGCGCGATCTGCGAATCTCGCCAGCGGTGACTTCGGCGCGGATTTCCCAGCTCGAAGATCATTTGGGTGTGCGATTGTTCCAGCGTACGACCCGAAACCTCAGCCCGACCGAGCAGGGCCGGGCGTTCTACCCCGGTGCGGTTGCGGTTCTGGATGCCGTGAACGAGGCCGAAGCGCAGGTCGTGCACCTGACCGAAGCGCCCCGGGGATCGCTTTTCGTAGCGGCTCCACTGGGGGTCGGGCGACGGCTGTTGGCGCCTCAAGTGCCTGAATTTCTTGCCGACTACCCCGAGATTGACGTGCGGCTGCGTCTGACGGACAGGTCTGTTGATCTCACGACCGAAGGGCTGGATCTGGCGTTCTTCATCGGTCAACCCGAAGACAGCACATTGCGGATCCGCAAAATCGCGGATTGCCAGCGTGTCTTGTGTGCTGCGCCAGACTATGTCGCGCGCCGAGGCATGCCCCGGACCGGGGCGGAGCTGATCTCGGACCGGCACGAATGCCTGAACCTGCGATTCCCTGGGGCGACCGAGTTCCAATGGTTACTGCAGACAGCCGAAGGACCCAAACGGTTTGCGGTGTCCGGACGGTTCGAGTGCGACGATGGCGATGTTCTGACTGATTGGGCGCTGGCTGGGCAGGGGATCGCGATGAAACCCGTTTTTGAAGTGGCCGAGCATCTCAAGGCTGGGCGATTGGTGCCCGTTGCCGTCGACACGCCACCGGTTTCGGTGCAGATGGCGTGCCTCTACACGCATCGGCGTCATCAGGACCCCAAGGCGCGCCTGTTCATGGATTTCATGGTCTCGCGGATCGGCGACGTGGTGCGGATGTCGCAGGTCTGAGGAGTCAGCTGCCCCGGTAGGTCGAATACCCGAATGGCGACAGCAATAGCGGCACATGGTAATGCGCCTCGGGGTCGGACATGCCGAACCGGATCGGTATTTGATCAAGGAAAAGAGGCTCTTCAACGGCTTGTCCGGAGGCCCGCAGGTAGTCGCCCGCAAAGAAGATCAACTCGTAGATACCGGTCTTGAAAGTCTTTTCCGGCAGGATGGGACTGTCGGTGCGCCCGTCCGCATTGGTTTCCATCTCAACCAATTTCCGGTGCGAATTGCCGGACACGCGGTACAACGCGATTTTCAGCCCCTCGGCCGGACATCCCCGCGCCGTGTCCAGAACATGGGTCGTCAGATAGCCTGCCACGAGTTGCTCCTGCTGTTGTCTGCACGTTTCGTCTTCGGATGCCATTTTAGGCAATCCGGTTTGCATTGCCCACCTTGCGGCAAAGGCCATGGCGCAGGGAACGCCGAAACAACCGGAAACAGCGTTCGGATTGATTTGATAATCCATCACGGTTTTATGGGATAAACCGAATGGAAGCCTGAAATTGAAGACGGAAAGCAGAATGCAGCCCCCCCGATACCCCCGCGACATGATTGGATACGGAGCCAACCCGCCAGAAGCCCAGTGGCCGGGCGGAGCCAAGCTGGCAGTGCAGATCGTGCTGAACTATGAAGAGGGCGGCGAAAACTGCGTATTGCATGGCGACGCCGCGTCCGAGGCATTTCTGTCCGAAATCGTGGGTGCCGCGCCTTGGCCCGGCCAGCGTCATTGGAACATGGAGTCCATATATGAATACGGCGCCCGCGCCGGTTTCTGGCGGCTGCATCGCTTGATGGCCGACTTGCCGGTGACCGTCTATGGCGTGGCTACCGCGCTGGCGCGCTCGCCCGATCAGGTGGCGGCGATGAATTCCGCCGGGTGGGAGATCGCCAGCCACGGCCTGAAATGGGTCGAGCACAAGGACATGCCCGAAGACGAGGAGCGCGCCCAGATCGCCGAGGCGATCCGCCTGCATACCGAGGTGGTCGGGGAACGTCCGCGCGGCTGGTACACGGGGCGGTGCTCGGACAACACCGTGCGGCTGGTGGCCGAGGAAGGCGGGTTTGCCTATGTGGCCGACACCTACGCCGACGATCTGCCTTATTGGATGCATACCGGTGGGCGCGACCAGCTGATCGTGCCCTATACGTTGGACTGCAACGACATGCGCTTTGCCACGCCGCAGGGGTTCAACTCGGGCGAACAGTTCTTTGCGTATCTCCGCGACAGCTTCGATGCGCTCTATGCCGAGGGGCAGGCGGGCGCGCCCAAGATGTTGTCGATCGGTCTGCATTGCCGCCTGATCGGCCGGCCGGGCCGGGTGATGGCGCTGAAGCGGTTTCTGGACTATGCGCGCGGCTTTTCCGATGTGTGGTTCGCGACCCGGTTGCAGATTGCCGAACACTGGGCCGCGCATCATCCGCCGCAGGATCGCCCGCGCCCCTCGCAGATGGACCGCGACGCCTTCGTGGCGGCCTATGGCGGTATTTTCGAACATTCACCCTGGATCGCCGAGCGCGCCTGGGCGCTGGAACTGGGCCCCGCTCATGATACGGCGGGCGGGCTACACAACGCGCTGGCACGGGTGTTCCGTTCGGCCTCGCCCGAGGAACGCCTGGGCGTTCTGACCGCGCATCCGGATCTGGCGGGCAAGCTGGCGCAGGCCAAACGCCTGACGGCCGAAAGCACCTCGGAACAGGCCTCCGCCGGGTTGGACGCCCTGACCGACGCCGAGCGCGACGCCTTTACCGATCTGAACACGCGTTACACCGAGAAATTTGGCTTCCCCTTCATCATCGCCGTGCGCGACCACGACACGGCCTCGATCCTGCAGGCGTTCCAGCGACGCATCGAGAATGACCGCGAGACCGAACTCGCCGAGGCTTGCCGTCAGGTCGAGCGCATCGCCGAGTTCCGGCTGCGCGACGTGCTGCCCTCATGACGCGGATCATTCCTATCGCGCCGCTGACGGCCCAAGCCTTTGCACCGTTCGGCGATGTGCTTGAGGTTTCGGGCACGCCGGACAAGATCATCAACCAGGGTCAGTGCGGGCGATACCATGACCGGGCGGTTCTGGATTTCGCGGATGGGCGCGCGGGGATCAGCCTGTTCGATGCCAATCCGCGGGCATTGCCCTATCAACTGGACATGGTCGAACGTCACCCCCAAGGCAGCCAGGCTTTCGTTCCCATGACCAACCAGCCGTTCCTGGTGATCGTCGCGCCGGATGAGGATGGCGTTCCCGGCCGGCCGCTGGCCTTCGTGACGCAGCCGGGGCAGGCTGTGAACTACCATAGGGGCACGTGGCACGGTGTGCTGACGCCACTGCACGCGCCAGGCCTTTTCGCGGTAGTCGACCGTATCGGTTCAGGCGCAAACCTCGAGGAGCACTGGTTCGATACCCCTTACGAGGTGGTTGAACGCTAAGCCAATTTTGAAGCCGCCGGAGAAGCGGCAAGACCCCCATGAGAAAACAGGGAGACAGTTGAGATCATGGCCGAAACTTCGATAGGAACACCCGATCAGCTTCGGGATCCGAATTACACGCCTGCGCTGCACAAGGCGATACCACTTGGGATTCAGCACGTTCTGGCAATGTTTGTGTCAAACGTGACCCCCGCCATCATCGTGGCCGGTGCGGCCGGGTTTGGCTTCGGGTCGAACTCGCCCGATTTTCCCGAGCTGCTGTACCTGATCCAGATGTCGATGCTGTTTGCAGGGTTGGCGACCTTGTTGCAGACCATCACGCTGGGCCCGGTTGGTGCGGCATTGCCCATCGTTCAGGGAACAAGCTTTGCGTTCCTGCCCATCATGATCCCATTGGTGGCTGGCAAGGGCGTTGAGGCCCTTGCCGCGCTGTTCGGAGGCGTTCTGATCGGCGGCATCTTTCACGCCTGCCTTGGGATGTTCATTGGCAAGATCCGCTTCGCTCTGCCGCCATTGGTCACGGGCCTTGTTGTGACGATGATCGGATTGGCACTTGTCAAGGTCGGCATCCAATATGCGGCGGGTGGTGTCCCTGCGATCGGTACGCCGGAATACGGATCGCTGCTCAACTGGTCTGCGGCACTGGTCGTCGTGATCGTCACGCTGGGCCTCAAGTTCTTTGCCCGCGGAATGCTGTCGGTGTCTGCGGTTCTGGTCGGATTGGCTGTCGGCTATGTCTACGCCCTGATGGTCGGAATGGTGACGTTTGAAGCCATTGGAACAAGCTGGTCGCGGGCCGCTGGTTTCGCGCTGCCGGTGCCCTTCAAATATGGGTTCGAATTCTCGCTGGCGGCGGTGATCGGGTTCTGCCTCATGGCTTTCGTGTCAGCGGTCGAAACCGTCGGTGACGTTTCGGGCATTACCAAAGGTGGCGCGGGTCGCGAGGCCACGGACAAAGAGATCGCGGGAGCGACCTACGCAGATGGTGTTGGCACGGCTGTCGCCGGTATCTTTGGCGGTTTGCCGAATACCTCGTTCAGTCAGAATGTCGGCCTGATCGCGATGACCGGTGTCATGAGCCGCCATGTCGTCACGATTGGTGCGCTCTTCCTGATCCTATGCGGACTTGTTCCCAAGGTCGGCGCCATCATACGCACTGTTCCGATCGAAGTTCTGGGGGGCGGCGTGATCGTCATGTTCGGCATGGTGGTGGCTGCCGGTATTTCGATGTTGTCTGACGTGGACTGGAATCGCCGCAACATGGTGATCTTCGCCATCTCGCTGTCGATCGGGCTTGGTTTGCAGCTGGAGCCCGGCGCGGTTCAGCACTTGCCGGACACAATCCGCATCCTGATGACAAGCGGACTGCTGCCCGCAGCGCTGATCGCCATCGTGCTGAACCTCATTCTGCCGCATGAACTGGCCGAGGAGTCGACCGAAGAGGTCTCGGGCGGAATGGCCGGTCACGGCGCTGGCAGTCTGCCGCACGACTGAAACCTGTAGCTCAGCCCTGCAGCGCCAAGCGCGCTGCGGGCTATTCCGACTGGGCCATCATCCCGGCGACATCGAGCATACGGGCCGAAAAACCCCACTCATTGTCGTACCATCCGAAAACCCGAACCTGGTTTTGCCCGACGACCCGCGTTTCCGGTCCGGCAATCACCAGCGATTCCGGTCGCGCACGTAGATCAGACGAGACCAGCGGCAAGTCGGTCCAGCCGAGCACCTTTGATGCCTCGACGGCGCGGTGCAATTCGGCCGAGAACAGCTCGGGTTCCATTCCTTTTTGCAGGGTCACAACCAGATCGATGGCCGAGACGCTGGCAGTGGGCACCCGCACCGCCGCACCGGAAATACGTCCGGCCAGATGGGGCAGAACCTCGTCGATCAGATGGGTCGCGCTTGACGTTGTGGGTACCATCGACAAGGCCCCGGCCCGCGACCGCGCCAGGTCGCCGCGCGGGGCGTCCACCATCGGCTGGCTGTTTGTGTAGCAGTGAATCGTGGTCATGTGCGCTGAGGCGATGCCTCCGATCTCGTCGATCACCTTGGCCAGCGGCGCCAGCGCGTTGGTGGTGCAGGACGCGTTCGACACAATCCGGGCACTGCCCAGCATGTCTTCGTTGGCACCCAGAACGATCGTTTTTTCGGCGGCCGGGGACGGGCCGGAAATCAGCACCTTGCCAGCCCCTGCCTGCAGGCCCCGGATCGCGACATCCGAACTGCGCGCGATACCCGTGCAATCCAGCATCACGTCCACGCCGGACAGATCGACATCGGCAAGGTCGTCGCTGTGGCTCAGTGGAATCGAATGTCCATCTACCTGCAAGGCCCCGGCGCTGGTTTCGACCGAACCGGCATAGGGGCCGAACGTGCTGTCGTACTTGAACAGATAGGCACAGGTCTCCAGCGGTGCGATGTCGTTGATCAGCACCACTTGAACATCCGAACCCGCTGGCAGGGCCATGACCTGCCGCAGGATCGTGCGGCCGATGCGGCCGAATCCGTTGATTGCGAGTTTCATGCGCAAGCTATGGCAGGCCGTCTGACCGACCTCAATGCCCCTATGGAGTCTCCGTTATCCGCAGCTGACCTGCGAGAAGAACTGGCCCGAAATATTCTGGTACATGCTTGACCGGATCACCTTGCACCCGGTTGCCTGCTGGATGGCCGCAATGGCCTGAACCGTGCGCAGGCGCGGCGGCGGGCCGAACGGGTTGAGGTTGTTGTTGTCGCGGGTCGCACGATACACGACAGGGGCGTCCGCAACCTGCGTCACAGCCCATGTGCGGCTCATGACGGATACGGTTTTGGTCGCTTCCTTTGCCACGACCGGGGCGGTGTCGACGGCGACCATGAGGCCGATCATGGCCAGTGCCGTCAGAGGGGCGCGCAGTTTCATCGACCAATCTCCACGAATGAACAAAACGAAATCACCTCTGATTTCAGCAAATTCCGCCGTCCCTGTGAACCCCTGCCGACGCAAAAGCCCGTTTTCAGAACCTTTTGCTGGTCATCGTGTGGACAGTTTCAACGGCATGTGCCGATTGACGTCCTTGTAGAGCAGGTACCGGAATCGCCCCGGCCCGCCCGCGTAGCAGGCTTGAGGACAGAACGCGCGCAACCACATGTAGTCACCGGCCTCGACCTCGACCCAATCCTGGTTCAGTCGATAGACGGCCTTGCCCTCAAGCACATAAAGCCCGTGCTCCATGACATGCGTTTCGGCAAAGGGGATGACCCCGCCTGGTTCAAACGTGACAATGTTCACATGCATGTCATGGCGCAGATCACTTGGATCCGCGAAGCGCGTGGTGGCCCACCGACCTTCGGTGCCGGGCATTGGGGTTGGGGCGACGTCGCGTTCGTTGGTGATGATCGGATCGGGGGCCGGCAATCCGGGTACGGCCTCATAGGCCTTGCGTACCCAATGGAACCGGGCCACGGCGTCAGAGCGGTTGTGCAAGGTCCAATCGGACCCGGGCGGAATGTAGGCATAGCCCCCTGTGTCCAGCTCGTGGACCTGCCCCGCAAGGGTCAGGGTAACCGACCCTTCGACGACGAAGACCACGCCTTGAGCCTTCGGGTCCGTCTCGGGCGTATCGCTGCCGCCGCCCGGCTGGACCTCCATGATGTATTGCGAAAACGTCTCGGCAAACCCGCTGAGGGGGCGCGAAAGGACCCACAGTCGGGTCTGTTCCCAAAACGGCAGAAAGCTGGTCACGATGTCGCGCATCGTGCCTTTCGGGATGACGGCATAGGCGTCAGTGAACATGGCGCGGTCGGTCAGCAGCTGAGTCTGGTCCGGAAGCCCGCCGGTGGGCGCGTAGTAGTTTTGATGAGCCATTCCTGTGCCTCAAGCTTGGTTTCCGATTACTATGGTCGCATCAGCGGCGGGCCGATAGCGCCGGCAGTCCGATAGGTTTGTTCGGCATTATTTGAAGGTCCGGCCGCGGGGGCTTGGCCCTGATTGCTCGGATGTATATTCTTGGTGCAGATCAATTTTCACGAAAGCGAGTTTCGCATGAATGTCCGGTTGCCTGCTGCCCTGTTTGCGCTGTTTTTGTCGGGTGTCGTGGGGGCGGTCGATGCCAAGCCTCTGTCCCGGATCATCGCCGAAATGGGGCTGAGCCCGGACGACTATCAGGTTCTGGACGCGACGACGTCTTCGATGCTGGCAGGCGGGAACCCAAGCGTCGGGCAGGAGCGCAACTGGGTCAACGAGAAAACGGGCACCAAAGGCACGGTCAGGATACGGGACGTGAAGGACAACTGCGTTCACTTCCAGCACTTTGTCCAGCCGTCCGGGGCGGCGCCCAACCCGGAAATCCGCACCCGTCAGTGCAAGGATGCCAGCGGCAATTGGATTCTGACGCCGTAATCGCGGCTCAGTAACCGCGGCTGCGGTCAACCTCGTGCAGCAGGGGCTGACCTGCACTCAGCTGCAGAAAGTTCTGGGCAACATCCGCCAACGCATCACCCAGATGCCATCCCGACACATGCGGTGTGATCGTGACCGCAGGGTGCCGCCATAAGGGGCTGTCTTTGGGCAACGGTTCTTGTGCGGTCACATCGAGAACCGCGCGCCCAGGACGACCCCGGTCAAGTGCCTCGATCAAGGCTGTTTCGTCGATCAGGTCGCCACGTCCCGCATTCAACAACTGGCTGCCGTCCTTCATCGCGCCGAGCATTTCTGCGTCGAACAAGCCGATGGTTTCGGGGGTCGAGGGCAGGATCGCGCAGACATGGCCGCAACCGCCCAGCATTCCCGGCAAAGCATCCTGCCCGTGCAGACAGGTGACATCTTCGATTTGCTTGGGTGACCGGCTCCAGCCGATGACCTGAAACCCGACATCGCGCAGCATGCAGGCGGTACGGCTGCCGATATGGCCCAGCCCCAGAACTCCGACTACGGTGTCAGATGTCAGCACCGGCGCTTTCGGCCGCCACTCGGCCCGCCGCTGAGCGTTTGCGTGAAAGCCCATGTTCCGGTGAGCGTACAGGATATAGGCCAGAAACCACTCTGCGATGCCTTGCGCCGGGGCGTCCGGTTTCAGGCGGGCCACGCGAACATGCGCGGGCAGGGCGGGGTTCGACACGATCGTCTCGACCCCGGCGCCCAACTTTTGCACCAGCTGCAGATTGGGCAGGCGACTCGCGTGATCGTCCCGCAGGGAGACAACCGCCACCATGGTGACCTCGGCCGGGTCACCAATGGTGCTTGGCGTGCGCACATCGGCCGTTGGTGCATGTCGCCGTACCTCTTCGGCAATCTCGGCATCGCTCATCCAGTCGGACAGCCCGGTATCGATCAACAACGCCATCTGCGCCCCTCTTCCGTTTCAAATTGATTGCAAGTGACGTGCCGTCACGCGGCTGGACACAGTTGCTGCAGCTAAGCCATCCTCGGCGCAAAGGTAAAGCCCGGTTCCGGGATCTACGGAGGATTCTTCATGAACATGTCATTCGTCTTGCGCGAGGAGAACCGGGCGCTGCTGGAGCGGGTCCGCGACATGATCCGCAACGAGATCATGCCCTTGGAAGAGGAATACCAGGCCGAGATCAACAAGGGTGACCGCTGGCGGTACACCGACCGCCAGGCCGAGATCCTGGAGGGGTTGAAGGCCAAGGCCAAGGCGGCGGGTCTGTGGAATTTCTGGCTGACCGACAGCGACAAGGGCTTTGGCCTGACTACAGTCGAGTACGCCTATTTCGCCGAAGAGATGGGCAAGACCCCGCTGGGCGCCGAGGTGTTCAACTGTTCCGCCCCCGACACCGGGAACATGGAGGTGTTCGAGCGCTACGGCACCGAGATGATGAAAGCGCGGTGGCTCAAACCGCTGCTCGAGGGCGAGATCCGCTCGGCCTATCTGATGACCGAACCGGATGTGGCCTCGTCGGATGCCACGAATATCTCGATGTCCTGCGTGCGGGACGGGGATGACTATGTTCTGAATGGCGAGAAATGGTGGTCGTCCGGCGCGGGCGATCCGCGCTGCAAGGTCTACATCGTGATGGTCAAGACCGGCGGCGACGACCTGCCCAAGCACCAGCGCCAGTCGATGATCGTGGTGCCCGCCGACACGCCGGGGATCGAGATCCTGCGCCCGATGGAAGTGTACGGCCATGACGACGCGCCGCACGGGCACATGCATATCCGGTTCACCGATGTCCGGGTGCCGGCCGAGAACATCCTGCTGGGCGAGGGCCGCGGGTTCGAAATCGCGCAGGGGCGCCTCGGGCCCGGTCGCATCCATCATTGCATGCGCGCGATCGGCCAGGCCGAGATGGCGCTGGAACAGATGTGCAAACGCGCCCTGCAGCGCGAAGCCTTCGGCAAGAAGCTGGCGCAGCTGGGTGCCAATTTCGACATCATCGCCGAGTGCCGGATGGAGATCGAGATGGCCCGCCTGCTGTGTCTGAAGGCCGCGTGGTACATGGATCAGGGCGATGCGCGCGCGGCAGCCCCGTGGATCAGCCAGATCAAGGTCGTGGCACCGCGCGTCGCGCTGAAGGTGATCGACGAGGCGGTGCAGATGTTCGGCGGGCAGGGCGTCAGCCAGGATACGCCGCTGGCCACCGCCTGGACGCATGTGCGCACGTTGCGGCTGGCCGATGGCCCGGATGCGGTGCATCGCCGTCAGGTGGCGCGGGCCGAGCTGAAGAAGCACACTCAGGAAAAGATCTGACATGCAGGACGCGGCGATGCAGCCAGTGGTGGGTGAGACCGCCTATTTCCGGGTCGCGCCCGACGGGGCCTTTGTCGGCAATGACCCGGCGCGCGGGCCGTGGTCGGCCGACCACTGTCATGCCGGCCCGGTTGCGGGCCTGATCGTGCGCGCGGCCGAGATCGAGGTCGGTCCCGACAAGATGCTGACCCGCCTGACCGTCGATCTGCTGCGCCCGCTGCCTCTGTCCGGTTTGCGCGTGGCCGCCGAAACCGTGCGCCACACCAAGACGCTGGCCACCACGCGTGTCACCGTGCACGATCTGGACGACACGCTGTGCGCCACCGCCACCACGATGCATCTGGCGCGCCGGGATCTGGGGCCGGTGCCGAATGTGGCGATCCAAGCCCCCGACCTTTCGCAGATCGAAGACGGCCCGTTTCCCATCGGTGAAATGCGGCATGACCTGCCCGGCTTTGCCCATCATTCCGAGGTGGCCTATCCCAAAGGCGGTAATCAGGGGGCGGGCCCAAAAACCATTTGGATGCGCACCCCGCCTCTGCTCGAGGGCGAAAACCCCTCGCCGATCCAGTCGCTGTGCCCGCTGGCCGATTGTGGCAATGGCATTTCTTGGAATGCGCCGACCTCGGAAATGGGGTTCATGAACACCGACCTGACGGTGCAGATCCACCGCGAGCCGATGTCCGACTGGCTCGCCTCAGATTCCGTGTCACACTGGCAACCCAGCGGCATCGGGATGTCGCAGTCGGTTCTGTATGATACTCAAGGGCCGATCGGCACGGCGCTGCAGACGCTGGTCCTGTTTCCGCCGAAATGAACGGCAAAATCCGTTCTCCCCGCCGAACCGCGTTGCCAGCGCCGGTCGGGCACCCTATCTTCGCGTTCATGCGCTGGATACCCACCTTTATCGCCTGTTGCCTGCCGTTTTCCGCGGTGGCGCACCCGCATGTCTTCATCGACACCGGGCTGGAGTTCATAGTGGACGAGTCGGGCAACCTGACCCATGTCCGCGTCACCTGGGCCTATGACGAGTTCTACTCGCTGCTAGTGCTTGAAGACATGAGATTGGATCAGGACGGCGACGGCGTGCTGTCCGAAGCCGAAGAGCAGCGCCTCGCCGGTTTCGACGCGCAGTGGGTCGAAGGATACAATGGCGATCTGGTCATCCTGGCCGCCGATCAGCCGGTTGCCTTGTCCGGTCCGCTGGAACCGCGCGCCACGACCGAGGATGGCCGTATCGTTACCACCCATCTGCGTAAGGTCGAGGGCGAGCCTGTGCCCGCCCGAGGCCTGTCGGCCAAACCCTTTGATGAGACATTCTATACCGCCTACGAAGTGACGCGCCCGGTCACCGTTTCCGGGCCTGAAACCTGCCGGGTCGACAGGTTCGAGCCGGATATCGACGGCGAACTGGCCCAGATGCAGGCCTTTCTGCTGACCCTGGACGCCGACTATGACCTCGAGGAGAACGACATCCCCCTGGTCGGTGAACGCTTTGCCACCGAGATCCGCGTTTCATGTCCCGCTACCTGATCCTGCCGGTCGGCCTGGCAATAGCGCTGCTGCTGTGGTTCTGGGGCAGCGGAGGCTTTGACAGCCTCGCGTCCTGGGCCGCGGGCGAGCAGCGGGAATTTCAGAACCAGATCGCCCGAGCCCTTCGGGCCGCGCGGGCCGAACAGCCCGAGGCCGTGGCCACGCTGCTGGCCGTCTGTTTTGCCTATGGGTTCTTCCATGCGGTGGGGCCGGGCCATGGCAAGGTGCTGATCGGAGGGTATGGGCTGGGCCGCAATGTCGCCTTTCTGCGCCTGTCGGCGATCAGCGTACTGTCCTCGCTGGGGCAGGCCGTGACGGCGATCGTTCTGGTGTATGCAGGCGTTCTGGTGTTCCAGATGTCGCGGGAAAGCTTGGTCGGCACCACCGAGCAGATCATGGCCCCGGTCAGCTATGGTGCGATCGCGGCCATCGGGCTGTGGCTGGTTCTGCGATCGCTGCGCAGTTTCGCCCGGCGCGGTCGTTCGGACAGTGCCCCGCAAGACCATCACCATCATCATGATCACGGGCATCATCACCATCACGACAGTGAGGCTTGTTCCGATTGCGGGCATCGTCATGGCCCCACCGCCGAAGAGGTGGCCCAGGTCGGCAGCCTGCGCGAGGCGCTGATCCTGATCGCCGGCATCGCCGCGCGACCGTGTACCGGAGCTTTGTTCGTGCTGATCCTGACCTGGCAGATGGGCATCGCGATGGTCGGTATCGCCGGGGCCTTTGCCATGGCGCTGGGCACCGCGACCGTCACCACCCTGGTTGGCTGGACGTCGTTCGGGTTGCGAGGAGGGCTCTTGGCCTCGGCCTCGGCTACGCGGTTCGCGGCCGTGCTGGCGCCCACGATCGAACTGGTGGCCGGGCTGCTGATCGCGGTGATCGCCGGTGGATTGCTGCTGCGCGCGCTCTGACGTCAGTCGAAAACAGGATCGGGGTAGCCCACCCGCGCCAGGTACAAACCTTGCGGAGGGCAGACCGGCCCGCAGGCCGCGCGGTCGGCAGCCTCGAGCGCATCGCGCACGTCCTGCGGTGTCCAGGCGCCCGCGCCGACCCGTTCGAGCGTGCCGACGAAACTGCGCACCTGGTTGTGCAGGAAGGACCGGGCGCGGACGTGGAAATGCACCTCGGGGCCGGAAAAGCCCGGAACCTGTTCGACGCGCAGCTCGTCCAGCGTCTTGACCGGGCTGGCCGCCTGGCAGATCGAGGACCGGAAGGTGGTGAAATCGTGCCGCCCGATCAACATGTCGGCCCCAGCCTGCATCGCGGCGACATCCAGCGGATGCCCGATCTGCCAGACCTGGCCCTTGTCATGGGTCGCGGGCGCACGGCGGATCAGTATGCGGAACAGGTACTGCCGCTCGATGGCCGAGAACCGCGCATGCCAGTCATCCGCCACCCGCGCGGCCTTGAGAATCGCCACCGGCAACGGCTTGAGGTGATAGTTCAGCGCCTCGGACAGGCGGAACGGGTCCCAATCTTTTTCCAGGTCGCAATGGGCCACTTGCCCCAGCGCGTGAACGCCCGCATCCGTGCGCCCGGCGGCCGCGATCGTGTGTGACCCGGGCTGTAGTTTCGACAACGCCGCCTCGATGGCGCCCTGGACCGAGGGCAGATCCTTCTGCCGCTGCCATCCGGCAAACGGCTCACCTTGGTATTCGACTTTCAACGCGTATCTGGGCATGGGCTGCTGGTACCCTGCCGGAGGCGCCCGGGCAAGGGCAGGCGGCAAAAGCGCTGGCAACCGGGGCAGCGGCTACCTATCTTGGGACAAACAAGAAATGCGGGGCGGCGGTTTGGTCATCTCATCACTGGCAGACAGTCTTGTGCGCGGCGTCGAATCCGTCGGCGACCGCGTGTCCGAGACGTTTTTCGAACCGGTCGTGCGGCTGGGCGTCACCGGTCTTGCGCGGTCGGGCAAGACGGTGTTCATCACGTCGCTGGTGGCCAACCTGCTGGACCGGGGGAGGATGCCCGGCCTGGTCGCCCAACAGGAGGGGCGCATCAACGCCGCCTACCTGCAGCCGCAGCCCGACGACACAGTGCCCCGGTTCGATTATGAATCGCACCTGTCGGCCTTGACCGGGCCTCAGCCCCATTGGCCCGACAGCACCCGCGCCGTGTCCGAGCTGCGCCTGTCGTTCAAGGTCCGCCCTGCCGGGCTGCTGGCTGGCCTGCAGGGGCCACGCACCGTGCATCTGGACATCGTCGACTATCCCGGCGAATGGTTGCTGGATCTGGCGCTGCTCGAAAAAACCTATGACGACTGGTCTGGCGAAACGCTGGAGCGGATCGCGCAGCGTCCGGCCGCGGCCGATTTCCTGGCCCAGATCAAAGCCGTTGATCCGGCCGACCCACATGATGAACCCACCGCGCAGGCCCTGGCGCGGGGCTTTGCCGACTATCTGACTGCCGCGCGGGATGCGGGGTTTTATGACTGCACGCCGGGCCGGTTCCTGCTGCCGGGCGATCTGGCCGGGTCGCCGGTGCTGACCTTTGCGCCGTTGCCGGTCGAGGGCGTCTCGCGCCGCCGCAGCCTGCACCGCGAGATGGAGCGCCGGTTCGAGGCTTACAAGGCGCAGGTGGTGAAGCCTTTTTTCCGGGATCATTTCGCCCGGATCGACCGGCAGGTGGTGCTGGTGGATGCGCTGGGCGCGATCCACAAGGGTCCGCAGGCGGTCGAGGACATGCGCCGCGCCATGGGCGACATCCTGTCGGCCTTCCGGCCCGGCCGCAACGCATGGCTCAGCCAGCTGCTGCTGGGCAAGCGGGTCGAACGCATCCTGTTCGCGGCCACCAAGGCCGATCACCTGCACCACCTGCAGCACCCGCGCCTGACCGCGATCATGGAGGCCCTGACCCGCGAGGCGCGCGACCGCGCCAGGTTCGCCGGGGCCGAGACCGCCGCCATGTCCATCGCCGCGCTGCGCGTGACGACTGAAGAGATCCGCAATCACAACGGCATCGAACTGCCTTGCGTGCGCGGAACTTTGGAGAATGGAAAACAGGCGGCCTTCTATCCCGGAGAGCTGCCCGAAGACCCCGCCCATCTGCTTAACCCTGCGCGCAAAGGGGCCGACACCTGGTTGGGCGAGGAGTACGGGTTCATGACCTTTGCCCCGGCGCATCTTTCGCTGCGCCCCGGTGACGGCCCGCCGCATATCCGGCTGGACCGCGCCGCGCAGTTTCTGATCGGAGACCGGCTGTGACCGTCACCCTCAGGCCCGCGCGCAGCCTCGACGCTGGGGCGGTCGGAGAGATCCTGCACGGCTTTGCACGCGAAAACGACTGGATGCCCGAGCTGCATTCGGGGGCTGAAGCCATCGCTTTTTGTGGGCGGATGATCGACAATGGATGGGTCACGGTTGCCGAACAGGGCGGCAAGGTCGCAGGCTTTCTGGCCGTAGACGGGACCGAGGTTCATTGCCTGTACCTAGGCCCTGCCGCGCGAAACCAGGGGATCGGCACGCAACTGTTGGACAGCGCCAAGGCCGGTCGCCGAGAACTGGCGCTATATGCGTTTCAGGCCAACACGGGCGCGTGCCGGTTCTACGAACGGCACGGTTTTGTCGAAGTGGCCCGCAGCAACGGGGCCGACAATGATGAACAGCTGCCGGACATTCGGTTCGTCTGGCGGAAAAAGGAGTGACGCATGGCCAAGGGTCCGGTTCTGATTGAGCTTGACGAGGATGCCCCGGCCGCCGACGTGGCGAAGGCCGCGCCGGTACCGGATATCGCGCCGCCCCAGGGGCAGGCGATGCAGGCCGCGGCACGACTGGCCGCGCGCAAGCCGTCGGTTCTGGGTCGCTGGTTCTGGGGGCTGGCGGTTGCGGTCGTGGGGGCGGCGGTCTCTGTCGCTGCGTGGAATTTTGCCACCTCGTTGATTGCCAGCGTGCCGGTGCTGGGCTGGATCGTGACCGGCCTGATCTGCGCACTGGTGCTGGTGGCCCTGCTGATCGCGCTGCGCGAACTGGCCGCGCTGGGCCGGCTGTCGCGGGTGGACGGGATGCGCCGTGCCGCCGATGCCGCGCTGGCCGATGCCGATCTGGCGCAGGCCCGGGCCGTGACGCAGCGCCTGATCGCGTTCTATCGCGGGCGCGAGGATATGCGCTGGGGCCGCGACCGTCTGACCGAACGGATCGAGGAACAGTTCGACGCCTCGGGCCTGCTGGGACTGGTCGAGGACGAATTGCTGGCCCCGCTGGACGCCGCCGCCAGCCGCGAGGTCGAGGCCGCCGCGCGCCAGGTCGCGACGGTGACGGCGCTGGTGCCGTTGGCGCTGGCCGATGTGGCGACGGCGCTGCTGGCCTCGTTGCGGATGATCCGCCGGATTGCCGAAATCTATGGCGGGCGGGCCGGGTTCCTAGGGGGCTGGCGATTGACCCGCGCTGTCTTTGTTCACCTGGTGGCCACCGGTGCGGTGGCCGTGGGCGACGACCTGCTCGAACCGGTTCTGGGCGGGTCGGTCCTCAGCAAGCTGTCGCGCCGCTTTGGCGAAGGGTTGGTCAACGGCGCCCTCAGCGCCCGCGTCGGCGTGGCCGCGATGGAGGTCTGCCGTCCGCTGCCCTTCTCGGACCGCCACAGGCCGTCGACCCGCGGCATGGTCTCGCGCGCGCTGAGCGGGCTGTTTTCCAAGGGTTGATCTGCCGCAAAGCCAGCGGGCCGCCGCGCGGGGCACAGTCTTCCGGAAGGGAGACCAGCCATGGCGGATCACGGCCACAGCCAACAGGAAATCGCAGACCGGATCGACGCCCCACCCGGGCGCGGGTTCCTGCGGGACGTTGTTTACGGCGGGATCGACGGATCGGTGACCACGCTGGCCATCGTGGCGGGCGTGGCCGGGGCCGGGTTGTCGCCCTTCGTCATCGTGGCCTTGGGCCTGGCCAACGTACTGGCCGACGGATTCTCGATGGCGGCGGGCAACTACTCGGGGACCAAGGCCGAGTTGGACAATATCCGCCGGATCCGCGCCATCGAAGAGCGCCACATCCGCCTCTACCCCGACGGCGAGCGTGGCGAGGTGCTGGAGATCCTGTCCCGCAAGGGCTTGTCGGGCCGGGTGCTGGAACAGGCAACCGATGCGATCACCGCCGATCGTAACACCTGGATCAACCTGATGCTCGAGGGCGAATACGGGCTGGGCAGCGTCGATCCGCATCCGCTCAAGGCCGCTGCGGCCACCTTCGCGGCCTTTGTCGTG
Source organism: Ruegeria sp. CI5 (assembly GCF_056536885.1). NCBI lineage: Bacteria > Pseudomonadati > Pseudomonadota > Alphaproteobacteria > Rhodobacterales > Roseobacteraceae > Ruegeria > Ruegeria sp. CI5. The sequence goes on along the minus strand of NZ_JBQFQN010000005.1, from coordinate 144,618 downwards.
GCCGGCATGGTTCCGCTCGTGCCGTTCCTGTTGGGGGTTCAGGGCGCGTTTGCGGCCTCGGTCCTGATGACGCTGGGCGTGTTCTTTGCCATCGGCGCGATGAAAAGCCGGTGGTCGCTGGCGCCTTGGTGGCGCTCGGGGCTTGAGACGCTGGCGATTGGTGGAGCGGCGGCGGCAATTGCCTATCTCGTCGGGTCTCTGTTCCATCCTTAGATCACTGGCGCCAGATCGCAACAAGCTGAAACCATTCGGGATTTCCCGACTGTCTTACCGCACCTGCACAGGATAGCCTGTAATGCAGATTTGCCCGGAGGTGCGGTTTGGAATCTCTGCTTGTTCTTGTTGGCTTGGTCGTTTTGGCGATGCCGGTATCTATTGTCGTCTTGCTGGTCGGCCATGCCCGTCTGCGGCGGCGGGTCGAGCAGTTGGAGAGTCGGTTGGGTGCCGGGCCGCAACCGGACGCGGAGCGGCCACCACAGACGCAGTCCGCGCCAATCGAAGCACCGACGCCTGAACCGCGACCGGCCCCTTGGGGCCCGCCGAAACAGGAAAGCCCACCGACGCCGGACCAACGGCCTGACGCTGAAGAATCGGCAACTGTCACTGAGAGTGCATCGCCTCCGGCCGCAGTGGTGTTCCGCGCCGAGCGGTTTGACGATCTGAGCGCGTGGCTGCGCGAGAACTGGTTCTATGCCGTATCCGCCCTATCGCTGGCGCTGGCGGGGATTTTCTTGGTGCAATACGGGGTCGAAAACGGGTTGCTGCCGCCCACCGCGCGCGTGTTGGCGGCCTTGGGTTTCGGCGCGCTGCTGATCGTGGCCGGAGAGGTCGTCCGGCGCCGATACGGCGATGACGAGTCCTCGGCGACTGCCTATCTGCCTTCGGTGTTTTCCGGCGCGGGGCTGGTCACGCTGTTTGGCGGCGTTCTGGCGGCGCGCCAGCTCTATGACCTGATCGGCCCCGAGGCGGCCTTGGCGGGCATGATCGCCATCGCTCTTGTCGGGCTGGTTCTGGGCTGGTTCCACGGCCCGCTGCTGGCGGCGATCGGGTTGATCGGAGCCTTTGCTGCACCTTTCGTCGTGGGTGGCGATTCGGCTGACCCGTCTTGGCTGTACGGATATTTCTTCGTGATCACCGGGCTGGGGCTTGGGATCGACACGGTGCGGCGCTGGGCCTGGGTGTCGGTGCTGTCGCTGGTGGGCGCCTATTTAGCGGGCCTTTTGCTGGTGACGGGTTCGCCGATCACGGAACCGGCTTTCCTCGTCTACGTGGCCGCCGTTGCCGTGATCGCCATTGCCGTTCCCGTGCGCCGGATCTGGCCCGATCACGACGGCGCGATGTTCAGCGAACTCCTAGTCAAAAAAACCAGTGGTCCGTGGCCCGAATTTCCGACGCGCCTGGCCTTTGGGGCGGTGCTGGCAAGCTCGGCCATTCTGGCGCTGCAATGGGCCGATACGAGCGGTGAGTTCTGGCTGGCTGTGATCCTGCTGGCCGGGCTGGCTTTCGCCCTGCTGATCTGGGCAAAGGACGCGCCGGCCCTGCAGGACATGACCGCGCTGCCTGCCTTGGGGCTGGGTGGTTTCGTATTCACGCATGGATTTGATGACGGCGCGGTGGCGCGTGGGTTCTGGCAGACCTATTCCGAAACGCCCGAGGCCGATTTTCCGTTGGCCGTGACCTGGCTGGTTGCGTTGGGCGCGGTGATCTCACTTCTGGCGGCATGGCGGTCGTTCCAGGGTGGGCGGTACCCGCTGGTCTGGACCGGTGCCGCCGCGCTGTACGCCCCGGCGCTGGCCATCGCGCTTGAGCTTGGCTGGCGCCCGGCCAGCGTGATCGGCGCTTACCCCTGGGCCCTGCATGCGGTCGCGCTTGCAGCGCTGATGGTGGTACTGGCCGAGCGCTTTGCCCGCGTGGATGGCGAGGCCCGGATGCGTCCGGCTTTGGCCACGCTGTCGGCCCTGTCCTGCTTGACCTTCGGCTGCGTGATCGTGCTCAGCTCGGCGGCGCTGACCATCGCTTTCGTGGTCACGATCATCGCGGCGGCGGCACTGGACCGGCGGTTCAATCTGCCGCCGATGAGCTGGTTCATCTGGGCCGGCGTTGCCACCGTCACGTTCCGACTGATCCTGAACCCGGGTCTGGACTGGGCGCTGGAAGCACCGGTTGCGGAAATGTCTCTGGTCTATGGAGCTGCGGTTGCAGGCTATCTTGCCGCATGGTGGATGCTGCGCCCGCTGGACCGCCCAGTCGCCAATGTCATGTTGGACAGCGCAGCGTGGGCGACGGGTGGCGTTCTGGTGTCTCTGCTGCTGTTGCGCTGGTTGGAAGGGCTCGGCGAAGGCGGTGCCGACGACAGCCATTGGGGGCTGGGCCTGCTGTCGGCCATTTGGCTGCTGCTGGCCTTTGCGCAGGTGCAGCGGTTTGCGCTGGGCGGGCGACTGAACTGGGTTCGGGTCGCACTGGGCGTGTTCTTTGCCGCGCATGGCCTGTTGTGGCTGGCGCTGGCTGCGACAGTGGCCAACCCTGTTTTGCGGTTTGGGGCAGATCCTGTTCTGGGGCCTCCGGTGGTTAACACGCTTGCCATTGCCTATCTGCTGCCGGCCCTCGTCATCGGCCTGTCCGCGTGGCGGATCCCCAAGATGCCGGCGCAGTTGCGGCTGGCCTGCCGGGGGCTGGCCGTCGCACTGGGCGCCTTGTGGCTGGGCCTGACCATCCGGCATTTCTGGCAGGGTGCGGCAGGGATGTATGAAGGCAACGGCGTGTCCCAACCCGAGCTTTATACCTATACGCTCGCCCTGCTGGTGATCGGCGCGGCGCTGTTTTATCAGTCGCTGGCGCGTCGGTCGGACCTGATGCGCAAGGCCGGGCTGGCGGTGATCGGGCTGGCGGTGGCCAAGGTGTTCCTGATCGACATCTCGGGGCTGGGCGGTCTGATCCGGGTGTTTTCGTTGCTGGCCTTGGGGCTGGCGCTGGCGGGTCTGGCCTGGCTGAACCGCTGGGCCAAGCTGCGCCATTCGCCGCAGGGGCCGGAAGCTCTGGACCAATAGGAGCAACCGGCCTATAAGCCCGGCCATGCAAGACGTTTTGGCCATTATCATTCGAATTATTTCCCCGGCGCTCTGAGTTTCTGAGACGCCGGGCAAAGGTGCTTGAGTTCATCGCACCGACCGCTTCGATCCAAACACGCCAAGATCATCCAAGGGACGCCTCTCCATGTGCGCCGACACGACCCAGACACCCGACTACAAAGACACGCTGAATCTGCCCCGAACCGAATTCCCCATGCGCGCCGGCCTGCCCAAGCGCGAGCCCGCATGGCTGGACCGCTGGGAAAAGATCGGCGTCTATGACCGCCTGCGCGACAAACAGGGTCGCAAGCCCTTCACGCTGCATGACGGCCCGCCCTATGCCAACGGGCATCTGCATATCGGCCACGCGCTGAACAAGACGATCAAGGACATGATCGTGCGCAGCCACCAGATGATGGGCTTTGACGCGCGCTATGTGCCCGGCTGGGACTGTCACGGCCTGCCGATCGAATGGAAGATCGAGGAACAGTACCGCAAGAAGGGCAAGAACAAGGACGAGGTTCCGGTCATTGACTTCCGCCAGGAGTGCCGCAAGTTCGCTGAAGGCTGGATCGACATCCAGCGCGAGGAGTTCAAGCGTCTGGGCATCACCGGCAACTGGGCCGATCCGTACGTCACCATGGACTATCACGCCGAGGCGGTGATCGCGGACGAGTTCATGAAGTTCCTGATGAACGGCACGCTGTATCAGGGCTCGAAACCGGTGATGTGGTCGCCGATCGAGAAGACCGCCCTGGCCGAGGCCGAGGTCGAGTATCACGACAAGGAAAGCTTTACCATTTGGGTGAAGTTCAAGGTGGTGAACACTGGTGACACCACGCTGGACAACGCCTATGTGGTGATCTGGACCACGACGCCCTGGACCATGCCGTCGAACAAGGCCGTGGTCTATGGCAAGGACATTTCGTACGGGCTGTACGAAGTGACCGGCCGCCCCGAGGAATGCTGGGCCCGGATCGGTGACCGTTATCTGCTGGCCGATAACCTGGCCGCCGACGTGTTCGCCCGCGCGCGGCTGGACGACACCATGTACCGCCGCCTGTGCGACGTCACGCAGGACGATCTGGCCAAGATCCAGCTGCAGCACCCGCTGGCAGGGGCCGAAGGGTCCAACGGTGAATGGGATGACATCCGCGATTTCCGCGCGGCCGATTTCGTGACCGATACCGAAGGCACCGGCTTCGTTCATTGCGCGCCCTCGCACGGGATGGAGGAATTCGAGCTGTACCGCGATCTGGGCATGCTCGAGCAGGTCATCACCTACAACGTGATGGACGACGGCAGCTTCCGCGCTGACATGCCGTTCTTCGGCGGCAAGTACATCCTGTCGCGCAAGGGCGGCGAGGGCGATGCGAACAAGGCTGTGATCGACAAGCTGGCCGAGGTCGGCGGGCTGCTGGCGCGTGGCAAGATCAAGCACAGCTATCCGCATTCTTGGCGGTCCAAGGCGCCGATCATCTATCGCAACACACCGCAATGGTTCGTGTCCGTCGACCGCAAGCTGGACGATGGCATGGACGAAATGGGCGGCACTATCCGCGAACGCGCCCTGCGCTCGATCGACGAGTTGGTAAAATGGACGCCGCCCTCGGGCCGCAACCGCCTGTATTCGATGATCGAGGCGCGCCCCGACTGGGTTCTGTCGCGCCAGCGTGCCTGGGGTGTGCCACTCACGTGCTTCACCAAGAAGGGCGCTCTGCCCACCGACCAGGACTATCTGCTGCGCAACCCGGACGTGAACACCCGCATCAAGGCCGCGTTCGAAGAATACGGCGCCGATGTCTGGTACACCGACGGCTTCAAACAGCAGGTGCTGGATGGCATCGTGAACCCCGACGATTATGACCAGGTGTTCGACGTACTGGACGTGTGGTTCGACTCGGGCTCGACCCATGCGTTCGTTCTGCGCGACCGTGAAGATGGCGCCGACGACGGCATTGCCGATGTCTACATGGAGGGCACCGACCAGCATCGCGGATGGTTCCATTCCTCGATGTTGCAGGCCTGTGGCACGATCGGCCGCGCGCCGTATCGCAATGTGGTTACGCACGGGTTCACGCTGGACGAGAAGGGCAACAAGATGTCCAAATCGCTCGGCAATACCATCGTGCCGGAAGAGGTCGTCAAGCAATACGGTGCCGACATCCTGCGCCTTTGGGTGGCCCAGACCGACTATACCGCCGACCAGCGGATCGGGCCGGAAATTCTGAAAGGGGTCGCCGATAGCTATCGCCGGCTGCGCAACACGATGCGCTTCATGCTGGGCTCGCTGGCCGACTTCACCGAGGCCGACCGGATCGATCCGGCCGAGATGCCGCGTCTGGAACGCTGGGTGCTCAGCCGCCTGGCCGAGTTGGACGAGCAGGTCCGCAAGGGTTATGCCGCGTTCGACTTCCAAGGCGTGTTCAGCGCGGTGTTCAATTTTGCCACGGTCGACCTGTCGGCCTTCTATTTCGACGTGCGCAAGGATGCGCTGTATTGCGACGGGGACACCCCGCGCCGCCGGGCCGCGCGCACGGTGCTGGACATCCTGTTCCACCGTCTGACTACCTGGCTGGCGCCGATTCTGGTCTTCACGATGGAAGAGGTCTGGCTCGAGCGGTTCCCGGGCGAGGACAGCTCGGTGCATCTGGTCGACTTCCCCGACACGCCTGCCGATTGGCGCGATGCCGAGCTCGAGGCGAACATGGCCAAGATCCGCCGTGTACGCCGTGCGGTGACCGCCGCGCTGGAAGTGCAGCGCCGCGACAAGGTCATCGGCTCCAGCCTCGAAGCCGCGCCGATCGTGCATGTCGAGGATGCGGAAACCCGCGACCTGCTGGCGACCTTCGACGTAGATGACCTGTGCATCACCTCGGGCCTGACCGTCACCGCCGACCCTGCCCCGGCCGAGGCGTTCCGCCTGCCCGAGATCGAGGGCGTCGGTGTCGTGTTCGAAAAGGCCGAAGGGGCCAAGTGCCAGCGCTGCTGGAAGATCCTGCCAGATGTGGGACGCCACTCCCACCCCGGCGTCTGTGGCCGATGCGATACGGCGCTGAGCTGAAAATGATCCCTGAAACCCCCGCCATCGCGCGGGGGTTTTTCTTGCGGCTTGCGACGCACTCGCCGATCTGAAACTCTGCGCCCATGCCGATGATTGCAGTGGAAAACCAGTTCGGATGCCTCGGGATCGAAGAAGAGGACGGTGCCATCACCAGTCTGGTGTGGGACGGTCACACAACGGGTGAGACGACCCCGCTGCTGATCGAAGCGGCATCACAGATCAGGGCCTATGCCGAGGGCCGGTTGCAAAAGTTCGACTTGCCACTGCGTGTCGTTGGGTCCGAATTCCAGAAACAGGTCTGCGGCTTGATGTCCGCGATTCCTTTCGGTGACACGCGGACTTACGGTGATATCGCGCATGATCTTGGGTGTCCGGCGCAAGCTGTCGGGCAGGCCTGTGGTGCCAACCCGATTCCGGTGATCATTCCCTGTCACCGCGTTCTGGCGGCAAGCGGCCTTGGGGGGTTCTCGGGGCAGGGCGGGGTTGAGGGCAAGGTTGCCCTGTTGCGTCACGAGGGGGCTGCCAGTCTCCTGATCTGACCGCCGGAATCCGGTTGCAATCTTTCGCAAAGCGTCCCAACCTGAGACAGTTTTCGAACCCGAAGGACTGCAATTCATGACTGCGAAAATTGACCCCGCCGCCCGGAAGAAGGCCATCATTGACCAATTGATGGCGTTGGAGGCACAGGAGTTGGCGACGGCGCAGGCGCACCACGATGCCTTTCAGAAAGAGTCCCAATTGGATGACCGGGAAGGCCACGACAAGGATGATATCGCGGCATCGCGCGAAAGCGCAGATCTGGCCGCCGCGTTTGACGGGCCGGTGCATGCGCATCATGCCAAGATTGACGTGATCGAAAACACCGATTTCAGCCTGACGGACAAAGTGCAGCCGGGCGCCGTAGTCTGGCTGGGCGATCGGCATTTCGTCGTCTGCGTGTCGACCACCAAGTTCGACGTGGATGGTGAAACATATATGGGGATTTCAACCCAAAGCCCGATCTATCTGGCCATGGCCGGAATGCGCAAGGGCGACGTCTTCACCCATAATGGCACCGAGTTCGAGATCCGGGAAATTCTCTGATCTGTGATTTTCGCCCGTTCGGGCCGCGTCTCAATCGCGGCTCGGCGGCATGATTTGCTGGGCGATCCCCGCCGAGACCAGATACAGGCTGGTCACCACCAGACCCCAATGCGCCCAGCTTTGCGGGTGAAAATCCACCCAAGCGGCCCATCCGGCAAAAAAAGTCCAGGCGAAGGCCATGGGCAGGGACAGGTTGCGCCAGCGTTCGGTGCGCACGGGGTGAATGAATTTCAGGGGCAGAAACATTGCAACGGCCAGCAACGCCACAAGGACGAGGCTGAACCAGAAGTCGGGCTTCAGCGCAAAGATCACCACCACGACCATGTTCCAGCAGCCCGGAAAACCGGAAAAGGAATTGTCCTTGGTCTTCATCCGGGTGTCGGCAAAATACATCGCGCTGGCGAATGTGATGACGATGATCGCGAACCAGCCGGTCCAGCCGTCCATCAGACCGGATTTGAACAGCGCATAGGCCGGAATGAAGACGTAGGTCAGATAGTCGATGATCAGATCCAGCAGAACACCGTCGAACTCGGGGGCGTTCTTTTTGACGTGATAGTGCCGGGCCAAGGGGCCGTCGATTCCGTCGACGATGAACGAAACGACCAGCCACAGAAACATCAGGCTCCACTTTTCCTCGACCGCGGCCAGCATGGCCAGCATCGCAAATACGGCTCCGGTCGCGGTAAACAGGTGAACGGCTAAGGCTTTGAATCTGAGTGTCATGACCCGTGTCATGTACGATGCGCGCCCGAGATGCAAAGCAAAAAGCCAGCGGTATCAGCACCGAAATTTGATTGCTGCAATTCCGCTGCGTCTCAGGCTTTGGGGTGCGCGCGGTTGTACACCTCCATAAGGCGCGCGGTGTCGACCGCTGTATAGGCTTGGGTGGTCGAAAGGGACGCGTGACCCAGCAGTTCCTGAATGGCCCGGAGGTCTCCGCCGGCCGACAGAAGATGGGTGGCAAAGCTGTGCCGCATCGCGTGTGGAGTGGCCGTTGCCGGAAGACCCAGTTGCATACGTGCTTTGGCCATGACGCCCTGAATTGCCCTTGGACTCAGGGCCTTGCCTCGAACGCCGCGGAACAATGGGGCGGTCGGGCTTTGGGGATGTGGGCACAACTCCAGGTATCGGTCGACCGCCTGGCGCGCAGCGGGGATGACCGGAACGATCCTTTCCTTGTCACCCTTGCCGACAATTCTCAGCGTGTTGGGCAGGGGGGCATCCGCGCCGGTCAGGGACAGGGCTTCGGATATGCGAAGGCCGCAGCCATACAGCAGGGTCACGACGGCAACATCGCGGGCGGCAACCCAATCTGATCCGGACTGCAGCTCGACCGTCTCGATCATGGCGCGGGCGGCGTCTTCGGCCAGCGGGCGCGGCAGTTTCTTGGTGTATTTCGGGGCGCGGGTGGAGAGGACGGCGGTGGGCTCGAATCCCTCGCGTTCGGCCAGCCAGCGATAGAAGCTTTTGACGGCGGACAGTTTTCGCGCCAGTGACCGTGCCCCGACGCCGGATTCGCGTTGATGTGCCATCCAGGCCCGCATGTCCGAAACGGTGATGCGCTCGAGCGCCGCCAGCCCCTGCCGTTCGCTGTAATGCAAAGTCATGAAAGACAGGAAATCCGAGACATCCCCGCGGTAGGCGTTGATGGTGTTTTCCGAACGGCCCGCCAAAGCGGTCAACCCCTCCAGCCACAACTGCAACGCATCGCGGCAGGCTGGAGAGATCAGGCTCACGACAGCCAGTGGCGCATCGACCGTTCGAATACGCCTGCAAAAAAGGCCAGCAGATCAGTGCCCAATTGAGGCGAGAAGTGCCTTGGGTCGCGCGCGCCCATGACAATCATGCCCGGCAGACGCCCTTTGCCGAGATCCAGCTGCATACATGCCTCAGATTGCAGTTGGTCCAGCTGATCCCCGTGCACTCTGCGGTTGGGCTGGCGAATTTCGCGCAGGACAACCTCGCGCGCGGGGTGGTTCGGTGCGTTGTCCATGTAGGATTGCACGAAACCCGGTTCCGCCACGGCCAAAACACCGTCCAGCCGGTCGATGCTTGGGTCCTGTTGGACCAACGTTGTTTCCAGGACCAGCGTGATGCGGTCGACGCGGAGGATTTCGGCAACTTCCGTACCCAGCACGCGCAGGAAGTCCTCGAATTCCGTCGGCTCAAGAAGGCGCAGGATGGCTCGGTGAACCTGGTTGGTTCCGGCGAGGTTCTCGTAGGCAGCGGCGATGACCGAGCGGTGAGTGTCCTCCAGCCGGTCCAGCCGTGCCTCAAGCCGTTGCATGGCGATTCCGCGCAGGTCGATTATGTTGTCTCCGCGGGCGCGTTCGTTCGCGGCGACCAGCGCCTGCATCAGATCCTTGTCGTCCAGTACGGCGTCCGGCTCGGCCAGAATCGCGGCGCGGAGGTTGTCCTCGAGTTTGGGATTGCTGCTCATATCCTGTCCGGTCTTTTTTTGTTGGGGGCGTTATAGCACGGGTGCCCGGAAATACCTTGGGAAAAATGCACGTTTAGGTGGATTAGGCGCCGTGTGTGGGGGCGTGGCTCCCGCCTGCAGGCGTCTGATCAAAGATCAGGCCCACTGAAGTTGGGCCAGGCGCGGCCCCAGTCGGGGCCGCGCGGTTGTACATGGGATCAATGGATCACAGAATCTTCTGACCGGTCTTGGCCCAATCCGACAGGAAGGCCTCGAGCCCTTTGTCGGTCAGCGGGTGATCAGCCAGCTTCTTGATCACGGCAGGCGGGGCGGTGATCACGTCGGCGCCGATGCGGGCGCTGTCGGCCACATGGTTTACGCTGCGGATCGAGGCGGCGAGGATTTCGGTTTCGAACCCGTAGTTGTCATAGACCTGACGGATGTCGGCGATCAGGTCCATACCGTCGAGGTTGATGTCGTCCAGCCGTCCGATGAAGGGCGAAATGAAGGTCGCGCCCGCCTTGGCCGCCAGAAGCGCCTGATTGACCGAGAAGCACAGGGTGACGTTGACCATCTTGCCTTCGTCGCTGAGCGCCTTGCAGGTTTTTAGACCGGCCCAGGTCAGCGGCACCTTGACGGCGATGTTCGGTGCGATCTGCGCCAGCTTGCGGCCTTCGGCGATCATGTCCTCGGCCTCGGTGGCGACGACTTCGGCGGAAACCGGGCCATCGACCAAGTCGCAGATTTCCTTGGTCACTTCCAGAATGTCGCGACCGGATTTCAGGATCAGCGAGGGGTTGGTGGTGACACCGTCCACCATGCCCAAGTCGTTCAATTCGGCGATGGCGTCGATTTCGGCTGTGTCTACGAAGAATTTCATCGGGGCAGTCCTTTGATGGGTTGGCCTTGCTCGCGGATGCCTTTACCTCAAAGAGACCCGTGCTGAAACCCCTGCTGAAGAAAGGCGCGCATTGAGCGACCCGGTGCATTTCGACCAAGGTGAGCTGGTGGCGGTTCTGACGACCCAGCCGCTGGACCGGACGTTGGATTACAAGGCGCCCGAGGGGGGGTGTTTCCTGGGGGCCTTCGTCGAGGTGCCGCTGGGCCCGCGCAAGGTTCTGGGTGTGGTCTGGGGCGCGGGGCGCGGAGATTTCGACCGCAGCAAGATCCGCTCGGTCATCCGGGTGCTGGACGTGGCGCCCATGCGCGAAGAGATGCGCCTGTTCCTGCAGCGCGCGGCCGACTACACGCTGACGCCGATGCCGGCCATGCTGCGGCTGGCCACCCGCGCGCCCGGGCTGGGCGACCCGCTGTCGATGCGCAAGATCTATCGGCTGGGCAGCGGCACGCCCGACCGCATGACCGATGCCCGGGCCCGGGTGCTGGAGGTGCTGCGCGACTATGGCGGGCTGGCCTTTACCCTGAAAGAACTGGCCGAGATGGCCGGGGTCACCTCGTCGGTCGTCAAAGGTCTGGTCAAGCAGGGCGCCGTGCGCGAGGAGGACAGCCCCCGCGACCTGCGTTATCCGACCCTGGACCCGGACCGGCCCGGCAAGGCGCTGACCCCCGATCAGACCGCTGCCGCCGACACGTTGCGGGTTGCACTGCGCAGCGGAACCTATGGCACCACGCTGCTGAAGGGCGTGACCGGGTCGGGCAAGACCGAGGTTTACCTTGAAGCCGTGGCCGAAGCGCTGCGCATGGGCCGGCAGGCGTTGGTGCTGCTGCCCGAGATTGCCCTGACCGCCGAGTTTCTGACACGGGTCGAGGAGCGGTTCGGCGCGCGCCCGGCCGAATGGCATTCCGGTGCCACGATGACTGAACGCCGCCGGGTCTGGCGAATGGTCGGGCAGGGCGATGCGCAGATGGTGGTGGGCGCGCGGTCGGCGCTGTTTCTGCCGTTCCGCGATCTGGGCCTGATCGTGGTGGATGAGGAACACGACACCTCGTACAAGCAGGAAGACGGCGTGCACTACAGTGCGCGCGACATGGCGGTGCTGCGGGCGGCGATCTGCGGGTCGCGCGTGATCTTGGCCAGTGCCACGCCGTCGCTGGAAAGCTGGGCCAATGCCGAGGCCGGCAAGTACGACCGGCTGGACCTGACCGCGCGCTTTGGGGCGGCGGTGCTGCCGGACATGAAGACCATCGACATGCGTGCCGAGAAGATGCAGCCGGGCACCTGGATTTCCCCCAGCCTGCGCCAAGCGGTGCAGGCGCGGATCGAGAAGGGCGAACAGTCGCTGCTGTTCATCAACCGCCGGGGATATGCGCCGGTGACGCTGTGCCGGGCCTGCGGCGAACAGATCGCCTGCGACCACTGCGATGCGCGCATGGTCGAACACCGGTTCCTCAAACGTCTGATGTGCCACCAGTGCGGCGAGACCAAGCCCATGCCCGAAGCCTGCCCCGCCTGCGGGGTCGAGGGCAAGCTGGCCCCGGTCGGCCCCGGCATCGAACGTCTGGCCGAAGAGGCCGAGGCGACCTTTCCCGACGCCCGCATCGCCATGCTCAGTTCCGACCTGTTCGGCTCGGCCCGGGCGCTGAAGGCCAAGATCGAAGAGATTGCCGAGGGTGACGCAGATATCGTCATCGGCACGCAGCTGGTGGCCAAGGGGCACAATTTCCCGAACCTGACGCTGGTCGGGGTGATCGACTCGGATCTGGGCCTGCACGGGTCCGACCTGCGCGCTGCCGAGCGGACCTTTCAACTGATGCGGCAGGTGGCGGGCCGGGCCGGGCGGGCCGACAAGCCGGGGACGGCGCTGCTGCAGACTTTTCAGCCCGAACACCCGGTGATCCGCGCGATCCTGTCGGGGGATGAGGAAGGGTTCTGGCGTGCCGAGGCCGCCGGGCGTCAGGCGGCCGGGGTGCCGCCTTATGGCCGGATGGCGGGGATCGTGCTGTCCGGCCCCGAGGTCGGGCCCGTCTTTGACATCGGCAACGTATTGGCGCGCAATGACGCGCCGCTGCGGCAGATCGGGGCACAGGTCTTTGGGCCTGCCCCGGCACCGATTGCCCGTATCCGCGGGCGGCACCGGGTAAGGCTGCTGGTCAAGGCGCCCAAGGGGGCACCGATCCAGGACGCCATCGCCCGCTGGATCGCACCTCTGCGCCTGAAGGGAGACATCCGCCTGACCGTCGATATCGACCCGCAGAGCTTCTACTGACTCTGCATCAGCGCAGACCCCATGTGCACGGGGGATTTCCTCTCGCCAGCCGGGCGGATTGGGCGTAGAGAACTCTCATGCTGAAACCGATGCCCCTGTCCCAGGCCCAGAGCCTGCCGTTCTGGCGCCGCCCCGTCACGTTGCTGTTCGTGATGGCGCTGACCATGCCGATCGCCTTCAACGCATGGAGCGCACTGCTGAACAACTTCGTGATCGAAGTCGCGGATTTCGACGGGGCAGACATCGGCCTGCTACACACGGTGCGAGAAATCCCGGGCTTTCTGGCCGTGGGCGTGATCGCGGTGATAATTTTCGTGCGCGAGCAGGTGCTGGCCATGATTTCGCTGATGCTGCTGGGCGTCGCCACGGCGGTGACGGCCTGGTTTCCCAGCCTCGGCGGGCTGCTGTTCGTGACCCTGTTCAGCTCGATCGGGTTTCATTACTACGAAACGGTGAATCAGTCGCTTCAGCTGCAATGGTTGCCCAAGGACCGCGCCCCGCAGGTGCTGGGCTGGCTGGTGGCGATGGGGTCGGCCTCGACGCTGGTGGTCTATGGGCTGATCGTGCTGACGTGGGATCGGTTCGATCTGTCCTACAACACGGTCTTCATGGCGGCTGGTGGGCTGACCGCGGTACTCGCACTGTTCTGCCTGATCGCCTATCCGCAATTCGATGCGCCGACACCGCAGACCAAGAAAATCGTGCTGCGCCGCCGCTACTGGCTGTATTACGCGCTGCAGTTCATGGCGGGCGCGCGGCGGCAGATCTTCGTCGTGTTCGCGGGGTTCATGATGGTCGAGCGCTTTGGCTTCGAAGTGCATCACCTGACCAGTCTGTACCTCATCAACCTGATCATCAACATGGCCGCCGCCCCTCTGCTGGGCAAGGCCGTCGCGGTGTTTGGCGAGCGGCGCACGCTGATCTTCGAATATTTGGGCCTTGCCATCGTATTTGCGGCCTATGGTGGCATCTACTGGTTCGGCTGGGGTGTGCTGCTGGCGGCCATTCTCTACGTCATCGACCACGTGCTGTTCGCGCTGGCTTTGGCGCTCAAGACCTATTTCCAGAAAATCGCCGATCCGGCCGATATTGCCCCCACCGCGGCGGTGGCCTTTACCATCAACCATATTGCGGCGGTGTTCCTGCCGGCGCTGCTGGGGCTGCTGTGGGTCGTGTCGCCGGGGGCGGTGTTCGGCCTGGCGGCGGGCATGGCGCTGATCTCTCTGGCGCTGTCGCTGCTGATCCCGCGCCACCCCGAGCCGGGGAACGAGACCGTGTTTTCGAAATACGCGCCCGCACCGGCCGAATGACACGCGCGACGCTTGACCTCGGCGGCTGACGGCCCTAGGCGCAAAGGCGGTTTCTGCAGGAGGTTCCCATGCCCACATTCACCGCCCTGACCACCCTGAAAGGCAAAGCCGCGGCCGAAAGCCTGGGCGAAGCGATGGAGCGTCTGGAGCCCGAACCCACCGGCGTGGGTGTCTTCGAGGTCGAGGACGGCTCGGGCCTGTGGGAGGTCGGCGGCTACTTCACCGAAAGCCCCGACGAGGCCGCCCTGGCCCTGCTGGCGGCGGCCTTCGAGGCCAAGCCCTTCGTGGTGTCGGAACTGCCGGAAACTGACTGGGTCGCCCATGTCCGGCGCGAGCTGGCCCCGGTCGAGGCCGGGCGGTTTTTCGTCTATGGCAGCCACGATGCCGACAAGCTGCCCGAGGGGCGTATTCCGCTGCTGATCGAGGCAGCGATGGCCTTTGGCACTGGGCACCACGGAACGACGCTGGGGTGTCTGAAGGCGCTGGACAAGCTGATTGAGAATGGGTTCGAGGCCAGCAAGGTCGCTGATATCGGCTGCGGTACGGCGGTGTTGGCGATGGCGGCGGCGCGGGTCTGGGAAGGTGAAATCCTGGCCAGCGACATTGATCAGGTCGCCGTCGACGTAGCCGAGGCCAACCTGAAGGCCAACGGCATGGCCGGGGCCGTCCGTTGTGTCGAGGCTGCCGGATTTGACCATCCTGACCTCCAGGCGGCGGCGCCTTACGATCTGATTTTCGCCAACATTCTGAAAGGACCGCTGGTGGCCCTTGCGCCGGAGATCGCGCAGAATCTGCGCGGAGGCGGACATGCGATCCTGTCGGGAATCCTCAACGAGCAGGCCGACGAAGTGGAATCAGTTTATTCACGAAACGGGTTCAATACGATGGATCGGTCAATGATTGGTGAATGGACGACGCTAGTCTTAACCAAACAGGGCGCAAATTAGACCATTTGCAGGAGTTTTGTGGATTTTTGCCACGGTTTTGACGCATTCTCTTTCTACCGTCATCCAATGAATTTGGGGGGCGGTTTTTGGAGGCTGCCATGACAGGAAAACAACTTGAATTCGATCAGCGCGTTCATCGGCTGACAAAGAAACACAACAAGATGAGCCGTGGCTATCGCGCGACCATGCGCAAAGATGGTCTGGTCGTCATGAAACCCCAGCGGGTACGCTCGGCGGTTCCGGCCAAGGTTCTGTTGCTGTGCCTGTGCGGATTTTTTGCTTTCAAAGCGTTCCTGCTATCCAATCTCGGTCCGACCGGATACCAGTATCGGGTGGATGCCCTGAACGAAGGGACATCGGTTGAACAGGCGGGCGCGTGGATCATGCAGATCGATCCATTGTCGCAGGCCATTTCGACACAGCTGAACAAGATTCTCTACTGAACTCTCTCTCCTAAAGAGCCTTCAAAAGACAGAAACACCGCGTACCTATCGGTCCGCGGTGTTTCCGTGCTGCCCCGAGGGAGGATAGGGGCGAGAGCGGGTGGTTTCAGTACAGACGGCGGCGGCCAGCAGCGACCTCGTCGATGTCACCGCGGCACAGGCCGATATCTTCCAGTTCACGGTTGCTCAGACCGTTCAATGCATTGCGCGTCACGCGTGCGTCGTTCCAGGCGACAACGGCGTTCACGACGGATGCCAGAAAGGCGCCGATACGGCCGACAAGGCCAAACGAGCCAATCGAGGCTCGGGTTGTGTCAATTGCAGCCATATCCTGCTTCCTTCTGTTCAGTGTTGACGTTTAATGTCGAATTCCCGGGCCAGTTAGTGATGTCGGATTGACCTTGCAAGTGCTGAAACTGCATGTGTCCTATGCAGTTTTTGCAATGCTTCGAAAATGATGAAAGTCCCTTAAATTATTGGTGAAAACTGCTTTGGGAATGTGTCGGTTTCAGACTTTCTAGGGTCGCAATGCGTCCGAGTTGTCGCGGACGGAACAGGCGTGTCGCATTTGGGTGCCGGATCAATTTTCTTGGAAAATGTTCACGCTTCGTGCTAATCGAGAGAAAAGACAATGAAAACCCGAGCAGGCCGAGGCACAACATGCGAATTCTGGGCATTGATCCGGGGCTGCGAACCCTGGGGTGGGGCGTCATCGAATCACATGGCAGCCGACTGAGCCATGTTGCCAACGGCCTGTGCAAATCCGACGGGGATGATCTGGGCGAGCGGCTTTTGTCGCTGCACAACCAGATCGTCGAGGTGATCGCCGAACATCAGCCCGACCAGGCAGCCATCGAACAGACCTTTGTCAACAAGGACGGCGCCGGGACGCTGAAGCTGGGTCAGGCGCGCGGAGTGGCGTTGCTGACCTTGGCGCAGGCTGGGTTGCCGGTGGGCGAATACGCGCCCAACCGGGTCAAGAAAACCGTGGTGGGCGTGGGGCACGCCGAGAAGGAACAGATTCTGCACATGGTCAAACTTCAACTGCCGGGATGCCAGCCCAAGGGGGCCGACGCCGCGGATGCGCTGGCGATCGCGATCTGTCATGCGTTCTACGGTGCGACACCGCAGGCGCGCATCAAGCAGGTGGCCACATGATCGGCAAACTGACCGGACGCATCGACTACCGCGCGGCGGATCACCTTCTGATCGACGTGCGCGGGGTCGGCTACATCGTCTATTGCTCGGACCGCACCATGGCGGCCCTGCCTGGGGTGGGCGAGGCGGTCTCGCTGTACACCGATCTGGTGGTGCGCGAGGACCTGATGCAGCTTTATGGATTTCTGTCTTTGGTCGAGAAAGAGTGGCATCGGCTGCTCTGCTCGGTTCAAGGGGTGGGGGCCAAGGTGTCTCTGGCCATTCTGGGCGCGCTGGGGCCGGACGGGGTCAGCCGGGCCATCGCGCTGGGCGATTGGGGCGCGGTAAAGGCGGCCAAGGGCGTCGGGCCCAAGACCGCGCAGCGCATCGTGCTGGACCTGAAAGACAAGGCGCCCGGCGTCATGGCGATGGGCGGCACGGTGACCGAGGCGATGGACGGCCCCGTGGCCGAGGTGGTTGAGCCCACAGACCCGGCGCCGGCCCCGGTGCGGGCCCCGAAACCCGGCGCGGGTGCGGCGTCGGCGGGGGCTTTGTCGGCGCTGTCGAACCTGGGCTATGGCCCGTCCGAGGCCGCCTCTGCCGTGGCCGCGGCCGCCGCCAACCTTCCCGATGCCGGCGAGGCCGAATTGATCCGCGCGGCGTTGAAACTGCTGGCTCCGAAAGGCTGAATGAATGGTTGATGCCGACCCGACCCTGCGCCCTCAGCCTCTGCCCGAGGACAACGACCGCGCCTTGCGCCCGCAGGGGCTGGACGAATTCATCGGCCAGGCCGAGGCGCGGGCCAATCTGCGCATCTTCATCCAGTCGGCCCGCCAGCGGAACGAGGCGATGGACCACACGCTGTTCCACGGCCCTCCGGGCTTGGGCAAGACGACGCTGGCGCAGATCATGGCGCGCGAGTTGGGGGTGAACTTCCGCATGACTTCGGGGCCGGTTCTGGCCAAGGCCGGGGATCTGGCGGCGATCCTGACCAACCTCGAAGAGCGCGACGTGCTGTTCATCGACGAGATCCACCGCCTGAATCCGGCGGTGGAAGAGGTTCTGTACCCGGCGATGGAGGATTTCGAGCTGGATCTGGTGATCGGCGAGGGCCCTGCGGCCCGTACCGTGCGGATCGAGCTGCAGCCCTTTACCCTGGTCGGGGCGACCACGCGGATGGGCCTGCTGACCACCCCGCTGCGCGACCGGTTCGGTATTCCCACACGGCTGCAATTCTACACCGAGGACGAGCTGCACGAGATCGTCACCCGCAACGCCCGCAAGCTGGGCGCGCCGGCCGAGGACGATGGAGCCCGCGAGATCGCGCGCCGGTCGCGGGGCACCCCCCGTATCGCCGGGCGGCTGCTGCGGCGGGTCGTGGATTTCGCCATCGTCGAGGGCGACGGACGCATCACGCGCGAGCTGGCCGATGGCGCGCTGACGCGGCTGGGCGTTGACAATCTGGGTCTGGATGGGGCCGACCGCCGCTATCTGAAACTGATCGCCGAGAACTATGGCGGAGGTCCGGTAGGGATCGAGACCCTGTCGGCCGCCCTGTCCGAAAGCCGCGACTCACTGGAGGAAGTAATCGAGCCCTACCTGCTGCAACAGGGCCTGATCCAGCGCACGCCGCGCGGCCGGATGCTGGCGCAGAAGGCCTGGACGCATCTGGGCATGGCTGCGCCCAAGGGACAGAGTGACCTTTTTGGCTGACGATTGTAGATCAGCCGCTACGCTCGCGGATATTTGTCAGCATCTCGTACTCAGGTTCGAAATGAGGACGGAATGCGGCCAAGTCTTCCGCAGACAGCTTCTTGCGTGACAACGACCTATTTTCGTGGCGCATAGGCAAATCCACCGAGAACAACGCCTGGGCGCTTTCAAGAAAATTGCCGAGTTCGTGAAAGAAACCGAATTGATCTAGAGAGGACACAGCCTCGACAGCCTCGTCCACGTCGAAGTTTTCGCTGAACATATAAAACTGACGCAGCAGGTGATTGCGGTCAGCGGATGCGATGAAATCGGCAAAGTCGCCAATCGCCCACTCGCCTTCGGATGCTAGGCAGGGGTGATCGACGCCGTTTTCGATATACCCTTTCAGCATCAAAAAGTGGCTGTAGGCCCGCTCGACCGGATCGCGGAACACGGTAAATGTGCAGGTCTTGGCGGGCACCTTCAGTGAATGGAACGGCGAATGTGCAACGCGTAAGCAAAGCTGCCCGACTTGATCAGCCGCTCGTACCGGCCGACCGCAGGTCCGATCTCGCCGGCAATTTGGTGTTTGGGGGCGCCCGCAAGAGCTTTCACTGTCACACGCTTGCCGGCGAACGCCGACAGGAACGCCGCAGTCAACGAAGAGCCGGCTGTTTTTCTGATGTGATAATGGTAGACGCGGTCAAATTCAGGAGTTAGCCGTCCTTTGTGCTGTGGCGGTTTTCTTCTGATCCAGGAAAGCATTGGGCCGATGTTTCGTCCTTGTCAGATATGGCCGAGACCGTCTGGTCTGGTAGTGTCGGTAACGCCCGGGCAACATGGCGTTTGTCGCGGGCATATCGTTGTTTACGATAGTAAGCAACGGCCCCGAGGTTGAAAAAAGAGGGAATTGCCAATGACGCCTGAGGGTGTTGCCGAGTTGTTTTTTCGCGCGGACGGGAGCTATCTTTTCGCACGTTGGGGACGGCCCATCGTGCCGATCGTATTTGGTGTGGAAGACAAGACGCTAGCAACGGTCAAAGGCGCGTTCGAGGCGGTGGTTGCACTGGCCGGCCATAAGATGGCCGAGACCGACCCAGAGTTGGGCGCCAACTGCATGGTGTTCTTTTTTCGCGATTGGGCCGAGCTGCTCGAGGTGCCTGACCTTGACCGGCTGATCCCGGACCTCGCTCCGCTGGTCGAACGGCTCGATGCTGGCGGAGCCAACCAGTATCGAGCCTTCAGGTTCGATCCGGACGGCGCGATCCGTGCTGCGTTTGTCTTTGTGAGGATGGACCGTGAGCTATCGAAAGTGTCGGCTGAAACGCTGGCCTTGTCGCAGGTTGTTCAGACCGTTCTTTTGTGGTCGGACACAGCCTTCCGAGAGCGCTCGCCCCTGGCCGTGGCGGGAGACACGACGATCCTGCGGCCCGACATTGCCGCGCTGATCCGCGCCGCCTATGATCCGGTTTTGCCGGCGGTGGCGCGGGACCCGTCCCATGCGCTGCGGCTGTTCGCACGCATGGAGCCGACGCAATGAAGCATGTCTTTCCCGTCCGGGTCTATTACGAGGACACCGACATGGGGGGCGTGGTCTATCACGCCAACTACTTGCGCTATATCGAGCGCGCCCGGTCGGATTGGGTGCGCAACCTGGGCAATGACCAGAACGCAATGCGCGAGGCTGGTATCATTTGGGTCGTGCGGAGGGTCGAGGCCGACTATCTGGCGTCTGCGCGGTTCGATGACGAGTTGCTGGTCGAAACCGAGGTCGTCGCGATTTCCGGCGTGCGACTGACCATGGCTCAACTCATCCGGCGCGGGGAAACCGAAGTCTTCCGCGCGACCGTGACGGCCGTTTGCGTCAATCAGGATGGCCGGCCGATCCGGCTCCCGGCAGAGATTCGCGCATTGCTGTAACAATTTGCTCAGCCCCTGTGGTTCTGTTGGCAATTTGCCCCTAACTACGCTAGCGTTTGGCAAAACAAGGCCAATCAACGGCTGTCAGGCAAAACAAAGAGCAGGTTCATGGAAGCTGAAACGCTGGCGCTGGCGCAGGAGATCGATTTCTCCATGTGGGGGCTGTTCGCCCGTGCGACATTCATCGTGAAAGTGGTGATGCTGATCCTTGTGGTCGCATCCTTCTGGTCATGGTCGATCATCATTCAAAAGCTCATCACCTATCGCAGCGCACGACGCGAAGCGCAGGTGTTCGACGAGGCGTTCTGGTCGGGCAACCCGCTGGACGAGCTGTTTGAGCAGATCGGAACGCAGCCGGATGGCAGTTCCGAAAAGATCTTCGCAGCCGGCATGATCGAGTGGCGCCGCTCGCACCGCGCCGACGGTGGGCTCATAGCTGGCGCTCAGGCACGGATCGATCGTTCGATGGATGTGGCCATCGCCAAAGAAGCCGAGGGTTTGCAAAAGGGTCTTTCGATCCTGGCCACCGTGGGTTCGACTGCGCCCTTCATCGGCCTGTTCGGTACGGTCTGGGGAATCATGAACGCCTTCATCGAAATCGCCGAACAGCAGAACACAAACCTGGCCGTCGTGGCACCGGGCATCGCCGAAGCTTTGCTGGCGACCGGTCTTGGCCTTTTGGCCGCAATTCCGGCCGTAATCTTCTACAACAAACTTAGCGCGGACAGCGATCGCATCGTTGGCGGATATGAGGCTTTTGCCGACGAATTCGCAACCATTCTGTCCCGCCAGTTGGACAGCTGACATGGGTGCGGCGATCCAGCAATCGTCTGGCGGCAACGGACGACGCCGAGGACGGCGGCGCGGGCGTGCGCAGCCGATGGGTGAAATCAACGTCACACCCTTTGTCGACGTGATGTTGGTGTTGCTGATCATCTTCATGGTCGCGGCTCCGCTGATGACCGTGGGGGTCGAGGTTGACCTGCCCAAAACCGCCGCCAGTGCCCTGCCGGGCGACAACGAGGAACCGTTGACCGTCACGCTAACAGCCGACGGGCGGGTTCAGATCCAGACCACCGAGGTGACCCGCGACGAGTTGATCGGCAAGTTACGCGCCATTGCTGCCGAGCGCAGCAGCGACCGCGTCTACCTGCGGGCCGATGGCGCCATTCCTTATGCGCAGGTCATGCAGGTCATGGGTGCGTTGAATGCCGGCGGGTTTTCGAATGTGGGCCTTGTCACCGATACTGGCGGGCCGGCGCTGGACGCGGGCGGAGAGTGAGGCTGCGCGGTGGATACCGGCACCAAGATTTCGGCGATTGCCCATGTGACATTGATCGGATGGGCCCTGTTCGGCGGCACGTTCCGATCCGAGCCGCTGCCTTTTGCAGTGCAGGAGGTGTCGGTGGTTTCGGCTGAGCAATTCGCTGCCCTGACGGCGCAAAGCGATGCGCCCGAAGTTCCGACGCCCCCCAACGCATTGGAAGATCCGATCGTACAACCCCCGGCACCCGAAGTGCTGGAGCCGTCGGTCGAAGAACAGCCGCGCCCCGAGCCGGTCACGCCACCTGAACCGGAGCCCGAGCCGCAACCCGAGGCAGTTGAGACTCCACCCGAACCCGACGTGATCGAGCAGCCTCCGGTACTGGATGAACCGGAACCCGAGGTTGCGGTTTTGCCGGCGCTGCCCGAGTCCCAGCCCCGCCCGGCGGACAAGGTGGCCCCCGAACCCATCGCTCCGCCGCCACTGGATGCAAAGCCGGACGATATCGAAACACCGGCGGTTTCGCTGGATGAAGGGGCTGAGATCCAGCAGGAGCAGCAAGACCAGACCGCGCCCGAGGAAGCCACGGACCAGATCGTGACCGAGGCGGAAGAGGCCAAGGACCTGTCGCCACAAAGCTCGCCGCGTCCCCGGGTTCGGCCCAATCGGCCCAAGCCTCCGGAAACCGAACAGACCGCGACCGCCGAGCCTGTCGAACAGGCTGCGGAACCCGACGAGGCCGCGATCAATGACGCGCTGGCCGAGGCCTTGGGCGGGGCGTCCGAGCCGTCCGGTCCGCCTCTCACCGGCGGTGAAAAGGATGCGATGCGTCTGGCTGTTTCGCGGTGCTGGAACGTGGGCTCGTTGTCGACCGATGCGCTCAAGACCGTTGTGGTGGTCGGTTTCTCGCTGAACCGCGACGGCTCGATCGTTCCCGGCAGTCTGCAGCTTCTGGACAGCTCCGGTGGCTCGGACGGGGCCGCAAAACAGGCATACGAGGCCGCCCGGCGTGCGATTTTGCGCTGTGGAGCAAAAGGATATGACCTTCCTGCTGACAAATACGAGCATTGGAAGGATATTGAGATCACCTTCAATCCCGAGAGGATGCGGATCAAATGATGAAACTTCTGACCAGCCTCTTCGTTGGCCTGACCCTTCTGTCGGCCCCCGTGTCTGCGCAAACCGGCCCACTTCGGCTGGAATTGGATGAAGGCATCATCGAACCTTTGCCATTTGCGGTGCCCAGCTTTGTACCGGACAGTCCGGCGGCCAGCCAGTTTGCGGCTGACATCAGCCGCGTCATCGCCGAGGACCTGACCGGAACCGGCCTGTTCCGTGAGATTTCGCCGGATGCATTCATCAGCCGTGTCAGCAGTTTCGAAGCGCCGGTCCAATTTGCGGATTGGAAGGCGATCAATGCCGATGCGCTGGTCACCGGCGCGGTGAATGTCTCGGGCAATACCCTGTCCGTCCGGTTCCGGGTCTGGGATGTATTTTCGGGTCAGGAATTGGGCAACGGCCTGCAATTTGCTGGTACAACCGAGGGCTGGCGTCGAATGGCGCACAAGGTGGCTGATCAGGTCTACAGCCGCATTACTGGTGAGGGAGGCTATTTCGACAGCCGAGTGGCTTTTGTCTCGGAAACCGGCCCAAAGGATCAGCGCCGCAAGCGGCTGGCCATCATGGATTATGACGGGGCGAATGTTCAGTACCTGACCGACAGTGCCGCGATCGTTCTGGCCCCGCGCTTTTCGCCAACGGGCGACCGGTTGCTCTACACCAGCTATGAAAGCGGCCGCCCGCGGATCTACGTTCTGGATGTTGGCCGGGTCAAGCGGCAGGAATTGCAGACTCAGGAAGGTACGATGAGTTTCTCGCCGCGCTTTTCGCCGGATGGCCGCTCGATCGTCTATTCGCTGACGCAGGGCGGCAATACGGATCTGTGGAAAATGGATCTGGCATCCGGCCAAAGCGTGCGCCTGACCAACACGCCCGCAATTGAAACCGCGCCCAGCTATTCGCCTGACGGATCGCGGATCGTCTTCGAGAGCGACCGGTCAGGCAGCCCTCAGTTGTATATCATGCCGGCAAATGGCGGTGAGGCGACCCGCATCAGCTTTGGCCAAGGGCGCTATGGGACGCCCGTCTGGTCACCACGCGGAGATCTGGTGGCCTTTACCAAGCAGAACAAGGGCCGGTTCCATATCGGCGTGATGCGACTGGACGGTAGCGAGGAGCGGCTGTTGACCGCCTCGTTCCTGGACGAGGGGCCCACATGGTCGCCCAATGGCCGGGTCATAATGTTTGCGCGGGAAACCCAGGGCGCCAGCGGGCGTTCGACCCTGTACTCGGTCGACATTTCGGGCCGAAACCTGCGCCCCGTACGCACCCCGGACGGTGGCAGTGACCCGTCCTGGGGGCCACTGTTGAATTAAGAGACCGCCGGTCGCGCCGAAGTTCACAAGGCAGGCTGGCTGTGATAGACAGACGTCAATAAACAAACGGGACAAGAGGCAACAGAAATGAACGTATTGAGCAAGTTTGCGGCTCTGGGCGCGCTGGCGCTGGTGGCCGCATGTACCAACAACGATCCCTCGGCTTTGGGCGGTGGCGCCGGCGGCAACGGCGCAATCGTCCCGGGTTCTCCCAGCGACCCACGTTCGCCCGCCTATTTCCAGCAGGCGATCGGTGACCGGGTCCTGTTTGCCGTGGATCAGTCCACGCTCTCGCCCGAGGCGCAGACGATCCTTCAGGGGCAGGCCCAGTGGCTGTTGGCCAATACCGACTACGTCGCCACGATCGAAGGTCACGCGGATGAACAGGGCACGCGGGAATACAACCTTGCGCTGGGCGCCCGCCGGGCAAATGCCGCGCGGGAATACCTGATTTCCCGCGGTGTGGCCGGAAACCGTCTGCAGACGATCAGCTATGGCAAGGAGCGCCCGATCGAAATCTGTAGCACCGAGGAATGCTATTCCAAGAACCGCCGCGCGGTCACCGTGCTGACCGGATCCACAACGGGGTAACAGGATGAGAATTGCGGGATTGGTTCTGGCGGCGGCTTTGACCCTTGCCAGCGGCGCGCAAGCGCAGGATCAGCAGACTCTGGCCGATATTCGCCAGGAACTGACGGTGCTGCATGTCGAAATCCAACGGCTCAAGCGCGAGTTTTCTACGACAGGCTCGTCCGCGCCGAACCTGTCCGGCAGTTCGATACTGGAACGCGTTGACGCCATCGAGGCCGAGTTGCAGAGGCTGACTCGGCAGACCGAGCAGCTGAATCAGCGTGTTCAGAATGTCGTGACGGACGGAACCAACCGGATCGGAGATCTGGAGTTCCGTCTCTGCGAGCTGGAACCCGGTTGCGAGTTCACAGGCGAAGACACACCGACATTGGGTGGAGATAGCGACACAGCGGCCATCACCGCTCCGGTGACGACGCCCGGCGATGCCGCCGACGGCGACCAGGTCGAACTGGCCGTAGGTGAACAAGCCGATTTTGATGCCGCGTCGCAAGCCCTTGCGGACGGCGATTTCCAGACGGCGGCCGATCTTTTTGCGCAATTTGACAGCGCGTATCCCGGTAGCCCGCTGGCCCCCGAAGCCAATCTGAGGCGAGGGCAAGCCCTGGAAGGGCTGGGTGATACCCGCGAGGCGGCCCGGGCTTTCCTTGCCAGCTTTACTGGCGATTCCGAAGGGCCGGTGGCCCCCGAGGCCTTGTACGAACTTGGGGCAGCATTGGGCCGGTTGGGCCAGGTAGACCAGGCTTGTATCACGCTTGGAGAAGTCGGCGTCCGGTTCCCGTCGTCGGCCTTTGTGGCCACGGCAACCGAGGAAATGGCGTCGCTGAGCTGTTCTTGAGCTCACCAGCCGACACCCTTCCGGAACGCGTCAGGGCACTGTTGCCTGAAACGCTTCCGTCGCGACTGGGCGTGGCCGTGTCCGGTGGAAGCGACTCGCTTGCATTGCTGCATCTTTTGGTCCGGATCGCCCGGGATGAAGATGTTCGGGTGTTTGCGGCCACTGTCGATCACGGCCTGAGGCCGGATGCGGCCGCCGAGGCCGCCAGTGTTTCCGAGACATGTGCACATTTGGGCGTGTCTCATGTCACTCTGAAATGGACGGGATGGGACTGGTCGGGAAACCTGCAGGATCAGGCACGGCAGGCGCGCTACGGCCTGCTGCGGGACTGGGCGGTGTCGCAGGACATTCCCGCGGTCGCTCTGGGCCATACCGCAGATGATCAGGCGGAAACCGTGTTGATGCGTCTTGGACGCGCCGCCGGCGTGCGCGGATTGTCGGCCATGTCTTTTGCGCGCGATCTGGACGGTGTCACGCTTTGGCGACCTGTGCTGGGTGAAACGCGCACCGCTTTGCGGGACTACTTGCGGGCTGAGGGGGTGCGATGGATCGAAGACCCTTCGAATCAGGACCTGCGCTTTGACCGGATCAAAGCCCGCGAGGCGTTGGGCCATCTGTCCGGCTTGGGGATTACGGCTGAAACTTTGTCGCGCGTTGCTGCGAACCTCGGGCGTGCGAACCGGGCGCTTGAGCATTTTGCGCAGGAATCCGCCCGCCGTGTCGCGAAAGAGAAAGCCTGTGCGGTGCGTGTGGATCGCGCCGGTTTTGCCGCGCTGCCTGAGGAAATACAGCGTCGGCTTGTAGTCGGTATCCTCCAGCGGATCTCGGGTCCGGGGTACCCGCCGCGGCAAACCAAAGTCGAGCAGGTCGTACAGGCCGTTATTGCGGGACGTTCGTCGACGCTGAGCGGTTGTCAAATCCTGACGGACGGGAATAGTTCGTGGTTTTGCAGAGAGCTGACCGCCGTTTCGGCATGCGTGGCCCGACCGGCCGAACTCTGGGATGGGCGTTGGATCGCGACAGGACCGGACACGCCCGGAGCACAGATCCGTGCGCTTGGCGAGACGGGGTTGCCACAAGTACCCGACTGGCGCGCGACAGGGGTGCCGCGCATGGTGCTGATGGTCACGCCCGCCGTTTGGCTGGGCGACCAAATCGTGTCCGCGCCATTTGCCGGTTTTTTGAACGGATGGGCGTTTGAAATGGACCCGAAATTCCCCGAGTTTTCGGCTTCTTTTTTATCGCATTGAACCTGCTTCAATCATCTCTATTTTAAGAGGCAACCCGGCAGCGCCTAATCTGCCGATGTCTTTTGGGAGAATTTTCTTGGGCAACGCTCGCAATATAGCCTTCTGGGTCGTTCTCTTCCTGTTGATCCTTGCACTGTTCAATCTGTTCAGCGGACCGGGAGGAACTCTCCAGAGCAATGAAAAAACCTATTCGGATTTCGTAAGCGCCGTCGAAGCAGGCGACGTAAAAGGCGTGACGCTGGATGGTGAGCAGATCCGTTACACAACCAGTTCCGGCGGGAATTTCGTCACGATCAAGCCCGGTGATGCCGAAGTCACCAAGCTGCTGATCGAGAAAGACATTCCCGTGCGGGCGGAAAAGCAACAGCAATCGGGTTTCCAGTCTTTCCTGATCACGCTGCTGCCGTTCCTGCTGCTGATCGGTGTCTGGGTCTATTTCATGAACCGGATGCAGGGCGGCGGCAAAGGTGGCGCAATGGGCTTTGGCAAGTCCAAGGCCAAGATGCTGACCGAAAAGCACGGCCGCGTCACATTTGACGACGTGGCGGGCATCGACGAGGCCAAGGAAGAGCTGGAAGAGATCGTCGAATTCCTGCGCAACCCGCAGAAATTCTCGCGCCTTGGCGGCAAGATCCCGAAAGGTGCGCTGCTGGTTGGCCCTCCGGGTACTGGTAAGACGCTGCTGGCCCGCGCGATTGCGGGTGAGGCCGGCGTGCCGTTCTTCACCATCTCGGGTTCGGACTTCGTGGAAATGTTCGTCGGTGTGGGCGCGTCCCGCGTGCGCGACATGTTCGAACAGGCCAAGAAGAACGCGCCCTGCATCGTCTTCATCGACGAGATCGACGCCGTGGGCCGCCATCGTGGTGCCGGATATGGCGGGGGCAACGACGAACGCGAACAGACCCTGAACCAGCTTCTGGTCGAGATGGACGGGTTCGAGGCAAACGAGGGCGTCATCATCCTGGCTGCAACCAACCGCAAGGACGTGCTCGACCCGGCGCTGCTGCGCCCGGGCCGCTTTGACCGTCAGGTGACCGTCGGCAACCCGGACATCAAAGGTCGCGAAAAGATTCTTGGCGTTCACGCCCGCAAGACGCCTTTGGGTCCGGATGTCGATCTGCGCATCATCGCGCGCGGCACACCCGGCTTCTCGGGGGCTGACCTTGCCAACCTTGTGAACGAAGCCGCGCTGATGGCCGCACGTGTCGGTCGGCGCTTTGTCACCATGGAAGACTTCGAGAACGCCAAGGACAAGGTGATGATGGGGGCCGAGCGCCGCTCGATGGTGCTGACCCAGGACCAGAAGGAAAAGACCGCCTATCACGAGGCCGGCCATGCCGTGGTCGGCATGACCCTGCCGTTGTGCGATCCGGTCTACAAGGCCACGATCATCCCGCGCGGCGGCGCGCTGGGCATGGTGGTAAGCCTGCCTGAAATGGACCAGCTGAACTATCACAGGGACGAATGTGAGCAGAAGCTGGCCATGACCATGGCGGGCAAGGCGGCCGAGGTCATCAAATACGGTGAAGACCACGTCTCGAACGGCCCGGCCGGCGACATCATGCAGGCCAGCCAATTGGCGCGGGCCATGGTGATGCGTTGGGGCATGTCCGACAAGGTCGGCAACATCGACTATGCCGAGGCGCATGAAGGCTATCAGGGCAACACGGCCGGGTTCTCGGTTTCGGCCCACACCAAGGAACTGATCGAGGAAGAGGTCAAACGGCTGATCCAACAGGGATATGACCGCGCCCATCAGATCCTGACCGAACACAAGGAAGAATGGGAGCGTTTGGCTCAGGGCCTGCTTGAATACGAAACTCTGACGGGTGACGAAATCAAGCGCGTCATGAATGGCGAACCGCCGAATGAGAGTGACGACGAAAGCGACAAGTCCGATCACGGAAATGCCGCGAGCGTGACGGCGATTCCCAAGACCAAGGTCAAGAAGACCCCGCCCGAGGGCGGGATGGAGCCTGAACCTTCGGCATGAAGCAAGAGACCCGGCCCCAGAGCCGGGTCTTTTCTTTTCGGCCTTTCCATCAGGGCAGCGAGCGTTAGGCTGCAGCGAACTTTGATCCGCTGTCGAAAGGAAATGGCATGCCTGTCCTGCGTGAAACCGAATTCAAATCCCGGGTCGTCTGGTTGGGCCACGTTCCTGCCGGGCAATCCCTGCGGGCTCAGCCAGTGCCGCAGCTCGACCTTGGGTTCTCGGGCGACAAGGGCGCGCGTCATGAAGGGCTCAATCGACCATCCTGCGTGCGGGTCAAGAACCTGTACCCGGAAGGCACCGAAATCCGTAACGTGCGACAGTTGACGATCCTGGCTGCCGAGGAAATGGCGGCCATTGCTTCTGAAATGGGCGTGGACCGGCTGGATCCGGCCCTTTTGGGTGCAAGTATCGTTGTCGAGGGCATTCCGGATTTCACGCATGTTCCGCCCTCGTCACGGCTGCAGGCGGATACGGGATTGACCCTGACCGTCGATATGGAGAACCGCCCTTGTGTCCTGCCCGGACGGGAAATCGAAGCAGAGTCACCGGGGCACGGCGCCCGGTTCAAACCGGCCGCACAGGGCCGGCGCGGGGTGACCGCTTGGGTCGAACGGCTGGGCCTTCTGAGGCTCGGAGACAGTTTGACCCTGTTCGTCCCCGATCAGCGCGCATGGAACCCAAAACAGACGGCGGTTTCCGATTAGATACGTCCGAACAAGGCCTACGCCGTTTCGCGGCCTGAAAATGTCGGAATCCACATCCATTCAAACCGTACACAACGGTATGGATTTGACAGCACCGACGCGCGGCGTCGGTTTTGCACGGAATTTAATCAGGGATCTTGCCCAATGAGCTACAAATCCGACATTGAAATCGCTCGCGAGGCGAACAAGAAGCCAATCCAGGAGATTGGTGCAAAAATCGGCATCTCGAGCGACGACCTGCTGCCCTATGGCCATGATAAGGCCAAGGTAAGCCAGAATTTCATCAACTCGGTCCAGGACCGCGAAGATGGCAAGCTGATCCTTGTGACTGCAATCAACCCGACGCCTGCGGGCGAGGGCAAGACCACCACAACCGTCGGTTTGGGTGATGGCCTGAACCGGATCGGCAAGAATGCGATGATCTGTATCCGCGAGGCCTCGCTTGGTCCGAACTTCGGCATGAAGGGTGGTGCCGCGGGCGGTGGCTATGCGCAGGTCGTGCCGATGGAAGAGATGAACCTGCACTTCACCGGTGACTTCCACGCCATCACCTCGGCCCACTCGCTGCTGTCGGCGATGATCGACAACCACATTTATTGGGGCAACGAACTGGAAATCGATACCCGCCGCGTCGTTTGGCGCCGGGTCGTCGACATGAACGACCGCGCCCTGCGCCAGATCACGGCCTCTTTGGGGGGCGTGTCGAACGGTTTCCCGCGTGAAGCAGGTTTCGACATTACCGTTGCGTCCGAGGTCATGGCGATCCTGTGCCTGGCCAACGACCTGAAGGATCTTGAAAAGCGCCTGGGCGACATCATCGTGGCCTACCGCCGTGACAAGACCCCGGTTTATTGCCGCGACATCAAGGCCGAAGGCGCGATGACCGTTCTTCTGAAAGACGCGATGCAGCCCAACCTGGTGCAGACGCTGGAAAACAACCCGGCCTTCGTGCATGGCGGCCCGTTTGCCAACATCGCGCATGGCTGCAACTCGGTCATCGCGACCAAGACCGCGCTGAAGGTAGCCGACTATGTCGTGACCGAGGCCGGTTTCGGGGCCGATCTGGGCGCGGAGAAGTTCATGAATATCAAGTGCCGCAAGGCAGGCATTGCGCCGTCGGCCGTGGTGCTGGTTGCAACGGTTCGCGCGATGAAGATGAATGGCGGCGTGGCCAAGGCCGATCTGGGCGCGGAAAACGTCGACGCGGTAAAGTCGGGCTGTGCCAACCTGGGCCGCCATATCGAGAACGTGAAATCCTTCGGCGTGCCGGTCGTCGTGGCGATCAACCACTTTGTCACCGATACCGATGCCGAGGTTCAGGCGGTCAAGGACTACTGCGCCGAACATGGGGTTGAGGCGGTTCTGTCGCGGCATTGGGAACTGGGCTCGGAAGGATCTGCAGATCTGGCAAAAAAAGTCGTTGAACTGGCAGATGCCGGTACCGCGAATTTTGCGCCGATCTACCCTGACGAAATGTCCCTGTTCGAGAAGATCGAGACCATCGCCAAGCGCATCTACCGCGCCGACGAGGTTCTGGCCGATGCCAAGATCCGCAACCAGCTGAAGGAATGGGAAGCTGCCGGATACGGCAACCTGCCGGTCTGCATGGCCAAGACACAGTATTCCTTCTCGACCGATCCGTCGCTGCGCGGCGCGCCTACCGGCCATTCGGTTCCGGTGCGCGAGGTGCGCCTGTCGGCGGGTGCCGGCTTTATCGTGGTGGTCTGCGGTGAGATCATGACCATGCCCGGTCTGCCCCGCAAACCGGCGGCTGAGACAATCCGCCTCAACGACGAAGGGCAGATCGAGGGCTTGTTCTAAGCCGCTGAATAAGACATCTCGTGGTCCGGGGAATCCCCGGGCCATGAGGAGATTGCGATGCCCACTCTGACACTGCCGCAGGACTGTCATTCCATGCAGGAATTGCGGGTTCAGATCGACAAGCTGGACCGCCAACTGATCGAACTGTTGGCGACGCGCGCAACCTACATCGATCGCGCGTCCGAATTGAAACCGGGCGAGGGCCTGCCGGCCCGTATACCCGAGCGTGTCGAGGATGTGGTGCAAAAGGTGCGTTCGAACTCGGTTGAGGTGGGCATGGACCCCGATCTGACCGAAAGGCTTTGGCGCATCTTGATTGATTGGTCGATTGCGCGCGAGGAGAACGTGCTCGGCCCTGACTGAATGACCGGGCGCCCTTCGCGCCCGATCCGCTTTTTGAAAGAAGGGATCAAAGGATGGTAGCTCAAGTCATCGACGGCAAGGCCTTTGCGGCCAAGGTCCGCGCGCAAGTCGCCGATCAGGTTGCAAAACTCAAGGAAGAAAACGGCATCACCCCCGGTCTGGCAGTGGTCCTGGTCGGCGAAGATCCGGCCAGCCAGGTCTATGTCCGATCGAAGGGCAAGATGACTGTCGAAGTGGGTATGAACTCATACGAGCACAAGCTGGATGCCGACACGTCCGAGGCGGATCTGCTGGCCTTGATCGAGAAGCTGAACAACGATCCCGCGGTGCATGGCATTCTGGTCCAGCTTCCGCTGCCCAAGCATTTGAATGAGGACTTGGTGATCAACTCGATCGACCCGGCCAAGGATGTCGACGGGTTCCACATCTCGAACGTGGGTCTGTTGGGCACCGGTCAGAAATCCATGGTCCCCTGCACACCGTTGGGCTGCCTGATGATGCTGCGCGATCATCATGGCTCGTTGTCCGGCATGGATGCGGTGGTGATCGGCCGGTCGAACATCGTGGGCAAGCCGATGGCCCAATTGCTGCTGGGTGACAGCTGCACCGTGACCATCGCGCACAGCCGTACCAAGGACTTGCCCGATGTCGTGCGTCGCGCCGATATCGTCGTGGCCGCCGTGGGCCGCCCCGAGATGGTGCCTGGCGACTGGATCAAGGAGGGCGCCACTGTCATCGACGTTGGCATCAACCGGATTGAGCGTGATGAAAAAAACAAGCTGGTCGGCGACGTGGATTACGCCAGCGCGGCCGAGCGCGCAGGCGCTATCACACCGGTTCCCGGTGGTGTTGGCCCGATGACCATCGCCTGCCTGTTGGCCAACACCTTGACGGCCTGTTGCCGGTCGAACGGCCTGCCCGAGCCCGAAGGACTGACGGCCTGACCACTGGCGGTCTTGGGGCGGAGCGTCCGCCCCGGGGCCAACGTGGGGATGAAACGACCCCCGCCAGCACGCCGCAAACGTGTTTGATTGTCTGACATTTCGTGATAAGCTTGAGTTTCCAGCCGGTTACGAAGTGAATAAGTGGGCGTCTGAGGGACAAGGGCTGGGTCCCGAAAGGCTGCTCATTGATTTTGATATGTTGTCAAAACTGAGCCCTTTCATTGCAGAATGCACGCCTCAGAGGGTGGTCGCCGGTATTCTGTTCATCCCGTTGCTCGCTTATACTTTCCCACCGTTCCGAGAAATGGATCTGCCCTTCTCCGTACGTCTGGCGTTCTGGGCAGGAGTGATGATTCTGGCGGTTGTGGCAACGTGGGGATCTCGGCAGTTGGTGAAAGATCGTCTGGACCACGTCGGACTGACGGTCCGGGACGTGGCGTTTGCCTTGGTGATCCTTGTATTGTTCACGCCTGCGTTGTGGATCCTGACGTGGATCCTGTACGCTGCCAGTGGCCACGATGCTCCCGGTTTGCTGGCAGTCGGCACCTACGGTGCGCTGTTTAGCACAGGTCTGGTACTTGTCAGCAAAGGCGAAGCCCCGCCTGAAAATGACGAAATCATCGAAGCACCCCAACCCCGTTTGGTGAGCCGCCTACCGGATGGGTTCCGTGGTGATATCCTGCGGCTTGCGGTCCGGGATCACTACGTTGATGTGGTGACCACCAGCGGAACCTATACGATCCGGTCGCGCTTTACTGACGCGATTGCTGAGATGGAGCCGATTTCGGGCCATTGTACCCACAGATCCCATTGGGTCACGGACGCGGCCATTCTGGAAATCCAGAAAAACAACGGCAAGACCTACCTGCGCCTTCGGAACGATGATCTGGTTCCCGTCAGCCGCAAGTACAAACCCAAACTGGAAGAAGACGGTGTGATCTGAACCAGCTGTTAGCTAACGCGGCATCGCCGTCAGCTGTGGCTGCGGGCCCGTCAGAATGGCACGGGCGTCCGGCTGCATCAACTGAGACAACGCGGTATCCGAGCTGCGCAGCCCTCCGGTATATGTTCCATAAGCCGGCATGATCAGCCGGCACCTGTCAAACAAGAAGGCCGGGCGCGAAATCATGCGGCCCCGCGCATTGAGCCGGACCTTGGGGTGAAAATGGCCTGAAACTTCGCCTTGCGCGTCGGGTTCGGCTATGTGGCGGAAGACCAGCACGTCTTGGCCCCACTCGGCCAGATGGGTGCCGCTCAGCGCGACGGGACCCGGATCATGGTTGCCCTCTATCCAGATCCACAGCCGCCCGGCCTGCAGCGCAGAAATCTCGAGCCGATCTGCATCGCTCAGCGTTTCCGAGGCTTCGAGATCATCGAAACTGTCCCCCAAGCAAACCACCGTCTTGGCGCCGGTCGTGTCCAGATCGGCGGCCAGCCGGGACAGTGTCTCTCGGTTGTCATAGGGGGGCAGGGCCGGTCCGCCCCGCCGAACGACCCGAGATGACTTGCCCAAGTGCAGGTCCGAAACACAAAGAAGATCGTGCCCCGGCCACCAAAGTGCGCCCGATCCCATGGCGTGCAGCCGGGCACCCGCAAACGAAAATTCAAGGCTGTTCATGGTCCGTTCTTTGCCTGCCGGGCCATGATTTGCAAGTCGTTTCTTCAGGCGGGTTCCAGGCCGGCGTCGCGCAGCAAACGGGCGCTTTCTTCCGCCAGCAGCCGCTCTTCGGCCGCGCCCTTGACCGGGACCTTTCCCACCTCGAGCAGCAAGGGCGCCGCCAGCGGCGACACCCGGTCCAGCCGGATCAGGTCGATCCGGTCGCCGATGCGCGCGATCATCGCCTCGATCCGTCCGAAATCGACCAGCCCGCGCATGGCCTCTTCGCGGGTGATCTGCATCAGCAGGTGGTCGGGGTCGTATTTCAGCAGCGTGTCGTACAGGATGTCCGACGAAAACGTCGCCTGCCGCCCGCTTTTGCGTTGGCCACCTGTGTTGCGCTCGATCAGCCCGGCGATGGTGGCCGAGGCGCGGAAGGTCCGTTTCATCACCGCATTGCCCGCCAGCCAGTTGTCCAGCCCGTCGCGCAGGGCCTCGATCTGGAACAGGGGGCTGGGGTCGGTCACCGCGTCCAGTCCCCAGATCAGCGTGGCATAGTCGGTCGCGACAAAGCCCAGCGGGGCCAGCCCGGTTTCCTCCATCCGTTTGGTCAGCAGCAGGCCCAGCGTCTGTTGTGCGTTGCGTCCGGCAAAGCCGTAAACGCACAGGTTTTCGCGGCCGTCATTGGGAAAGCTCTCGATCAACAGCCGGTCACGCCCGGGCAGCCGCGACATCCGGCGCTGCAGGGCCAACCATTCACCCGTATGTTCGGGCAGCTGCGGCCAGTCGGGCTGTGCGAACATCCGCAGGATGCGGTCGCTCAGCTGGGTCGAGGTGGCGAACTTGGTGCCCGAGAAAGTGGCGACCTTGGGCTTTTTGTCCGCACGGCGCGTGACCTCGACAACCGTTTCGCGCAGCCCTTCATAGCGCACGATCTGACCGCCGATCAGGAAGGTGTCGCCCGGGGTCAGCGATGCGGCAAAGGCCTCTTCGACCTCGCCCAAGGGTTTGCCGCCCCGGTTTCGCTTCAGCCTGACCTTCAGGGTATCGCTGTCCTGGATCGTGCCCAGGTTCATACGGATTCGCTGCGCCGCGCGAGGGTCGCGCAGCTGCCACCGCCCGTCGGGGCGCTGTTGCAGGCGTTGCCAGCGGTCATAGGCCCGCAGCGCATAGCCACCGGTTGCGCAGAACTCCAGACAGGCATCGAAGGCCGCGCGAGACAGATCGGCATAAGGACCGGCCGAGGTGACCTCGGGAAACAGGGCATCGGCATCGAACGGTCCGGCGCAGGCCGCGACCAGGATGTGTTGGCACAAGACGTCACGCGGTCCGGGGCCGCGCGGCTCGCCGTCCAGATCGTGTTCGCGCGCGGCCTCCAGCGCGGCAACGCATTCGACCACCTCGAACCGGTTGGCTGGCACCAGCAAAGC
Source organism: Ruegeria sp. CI5 (assembly GCF_056536885.1). Lineage (NCBI taxonomy): Bacteria > Pseudomonadati > Pseudomonadota > Alphaproteobacteria > Rhodobacterales > Roseobacteraceae > Ruegeria > Ruegeria sp. CI5. The sequence continues at coordinate 109,138 of NZ_JBQFQN010000005.1, read as the reverse complement.
CTTGGACGGCGCGTTGTAGCGGTGGTTGGCCCGCCCGATCCGCTGGACCAGGCGCTTGACGTTCTTGGGTGCGCCGATCTGGATCACAAGATCCACGTCGCCCCAATCGATCCCCAGATCGAGGCTGCCGGTGCAGACGATGGCGCGCAGGTCTCCACGGACCATCGCCGCCTCGACCCGTTCGCGCTGTTGCCGGTCGAGGCTGCCGTGGTGGATGCCGATGGGCAGGCCTTCGTCATTGGCCAGCCACAGGTTGTGAAAGAAGATCTCGGCTTGGGCGCGGGTGTTGTGGAAGATCAGCGTCGTCTTGTGCTGCCGGACCTGCTTCAGCACCGCCGGGATGGCATAGGCCGCGCCGCCGCCGGCCCAGGGCGGCATTTCGGCCGTTTGCAGCATGGCGATATCGGGGTCGGGGCCTGGGTCGGCCAGAACGATGTCGCAAGGGTCGGGATGGCGGGCCAGAAAGCGCGCGATGGCGTCCGGGTCCTCGACCGTCGCTGACAGGCCCACGCGCCGCAGATCGGGGCACAGGGTCTGAAGGCGGGCTAGCGCCAGCATCAAATGATCGCCCCGCTTGCTTTCGGCCAGCGCGTGTATCTCGTCCACGATCACGCGCTGGACGCCGTGAAACATGCGTGGTGCATCTTCGTAGGACGTCAGCAGCGCCAGGCTTTCCGGAGTCGTCAGCAGGATATGCGGCGGGTCCACGCGCTGGCGTTTCTTCTGTGTGGGGGTGGTGTCGCCGGTGCGATCCTCGATCCGGATCGGCAAGCCCATCTCGTCGGCCGGGCCGCGCAGGTTGCGCTTGATGTCGGCGGCCAGCGCTTTGAGCGGCGAGACATAGATCGTGTGCAGCCCCGCGTGCCGCCCCTCGGCCAGTTCGATCAGCGAGGGCAGGAACCCGGCCATCGTCTTGCCGCCGCCCGTGGGCGCGATCAACAGCGTCGCCGAGGCCTGCGCCCGGTCGATCATGGCCTGTTGATGCGGGTGGATGGACCAACCCCTGGCGGTAAACCAGGTGTCAATCCGGGCGGGAATCTGCGTCATATGCGCAGACTAGCCCGCCCGGTGACAAAGCGGAATGCGGTTTGGGTCCGTCTTACTTAACGATTTCCTCGTCCTTGACGAACATGTTCGCCCAGGCGCGGTCGATCAATTCCGGGCTCATTTGATAGGGGATGCCCTCGAATTCGCAGATCGAGATCATCTGATCGATCAGGAAGATAGGCTGATAGTTCGCATAGACATTGTTGATGGTCGGATACTTGACCTTGAGCAGATGCACCAGTGCGGCTTCGTCCAACGGAATGCCGCGCTTGCGGGCCACCATGGCGAAGATCTTCAGGAAGTTTTCCTGGTTCGGGCCGTCGATCTTGATCTTGAAGAAGATCCGGCGAAGCGCGGCCTGGTCGAAGATCTCGTTCGGGTGGAAGTTGGTCGAGAAGATGACCAGCGTGTCGAAGGGAACTTCGAACTTTTCACCCGACTGAAGACCCAGAATGTCCTTGCCCTCTTCCAACGGAACGATCCATCGGTTGATCAGGGCCTGCGGCGGCTCGGCCTGGCGGCCAAGGTCGTCCACGATGAAGATGCCGCCGGTCGATTTCAGCTGCAGCGGCGCCTGATAGGTGCGCGCCGTGGGGTTGTAGACCAAGTCCAGCATGCTCAACGACAGTTCACCACCCGTGACCACAGTGGGGCGTTCACACTGGACGTACCGCGTGTCGAACCGCTTGCGGCGGCGCAGGCTGTTCGGGTCGTCAGCCTCTTGCTCGATCGCTGTGTGCACGATCGGGTCGTACACGGTGATCACCTGACCGGCATATTCGATGGCATACGGAACAAAGACGTTGTCACCCAACGCATCCCGAATTCCGTTGGAAATCGAAGACTTACCGTTGCCCGGCGGGCCGTACATCAGGATCGAGCGACCGGCGCTGACCGCAGGGCCCAGGTGGTCAAGCAGGCTGTCCGGCAGAACAAGGTGCCCCATGGCGCCGGTCAACTGATCGCGCGTGACTTGGATGTTCCGGATCGACTGTCGTTTGACCTGCTCGCGGTAGACCTCCAGCGGAACGGGCATGGCGCCGAAGTATTCGGACTGGCTCAGCGCGTCCAACGCCCGTGCCTTGCCGGCGTCGGTCAGCTGATAGCCCATTTCGTTGCCGCTGTTGGCGTTCAATGTCCCCGTTGCCTCAAGCAGCTTCTGTTCGCGGGCGATGTCGACCAATTCCTGCGTCACCGAACTCGGCAGGCAGATCGAGGCGGCGATCTCGCTCACGGTGTCCACATTCTTGCGGAAAACGGTCTTCAGAAGGATGTCCCGCATCATAACCAGCGGAAGCTGCATTTCCCCCAGACCCTTCGGGGCAGGAGGAGCCATAACGGATGAGGTCTGCATGTTCATGAGCGCGGCTCGTCTATCCAGTTGTCAATCCTTGGGCCCCGAAAGGGACCACTTGCGGAAAATCTGGCGCAGCTTTGTGGCAGGACCAAGGCGCGGGCAAGGCGCAGACATGATGGTTTACGAGCCGTTAATTGCGCCCAAAATCAAATAGATGCCAAGACTCGCACCCAAGGCCAGCCCCATGGGGAATTTCTTGCCCTGATCCCAGCTTTCCCAGTTCGGGGCGATCTGGCGCAGGCGGGAGTATTTGGCCAGCCGATGGGTGGCAAACGCGGCCAGCGTCGTGACCATCAGAATCACCATCACCAGCAAGAAATCACCAACCCATACGAACGGAGCCGCAGCCGCGCAGAACTTGGCGTCGCCCGCACCCATGGCGCCTGCGGCATTGAGAAGAATGCCAAAAAACAGCACGACCACCAGATGGAACAGCTGCCAAGCATAGACCGGCAGAGAAAACTGCAAAGGCCCGATGCTGGCCCCAACCCAATCGCCGGACCAAGGTGGCAGCACAATCAGCCCGACCACCACAAAAACCAAGGCCAAAGCTGTGACCGCATGGTTCTTGATCTTCATTTCCCGCATGTCGGTGAACGCGACATAGAAACAGATGGGCAGCACAAATGGTAGAAACCACAGGGCTGCCACTGCAGGAATTGCCATGCTTTATGCTTCCTCGAGCGCGCGGAGCGACCGAACCGCTTCGTCGAAATGCTGCGGATGGGTGGCGATGGCTTCCCGGAACAGGTTCTTGGCAGTGTTGATGTCACCGCGCTTCACGGCCGAGATGCCCATCGTGTTCAAGAGTTCCGCGCGTTCGGTCTGGGACATCGGGATCACCGGCATGGAGTAATTCCCCTGCGCCGAGCGGGCAAGTACCAGGTTGTTCTTCGCCGTGAACAATGAACTGTCTTGTCTGATGGCTTCGGTGAACAGGCGCTCGGCCTCGGAATATTGGCCGCGGGTCAACTTGGAATACCCCCAGTTGTTCATCACGCCGGCCGGCCGTGTGGTCAGCCCGATTGCGGTTTCATAGAACTGGTCCGCACGCTTCCAATCCTTGCTGGCGTCTGCCACCAAGGCTTCAAGCCGATAGCGTTTGAACGTCTCGTAGGTCGGGGGGATCTGGTCCAGCGCTGCCTTTGCCGCCTTCCAATCACCACTGCGGACCAACGAGTCCGCATAATCGACGCGATCCGCGTTCGTTGCACCGGACATCGCGGTCACGCGCTTCCAGGCGGCCGATGCTTCGGTGCTGCGCTTGGCGCGGGTCAGCGAAATGGCAAGGCCGCGCTGCAAATCGATCCGATCTGGATTCTTGCCGGCTGCTCCACGGAAATAGGTCACTGCCTCGTTCGGGTCAGCCGCATTGAGCATCACGTCGTTGAGGTTCGTCTCGTCGATGACGTTCACTTCCTGGAACGTGCGTTCGACTTTTTCCTCTTCGGTTTCTTTTGCGCATGCAGACAGGATCAGCCCGCACACGACGACTGTCGGAATCAGGAATTGTTGGCGCATTTTTGCGTCCCTTACTGCTCTTGCCTCTGTTACTGGTTCTTCCGCAGCAGGAAAGCTCCGTTCCCTTGCTGCTCCAGCGTATATTCTTGTTCTTGTGGTGTATTATTAACAGGATTTTCCATTTTTGCGAGCGCTAAGCGAAGATTGTCACGGATTGCGTCACTTTCGCCATTGTCCAGCGCATAAGCCCTTTGGAAGACCTGCGCGGCCTCGGCATACTCACCTTTTTCCATCAGCAGAACGCCGAGATTGTTCCACGCAACCGACCAATCCGGGTCTTCTTCGACCGCTTGTCGCAACAGGGGCTCGGCTTGTCCCAGCCGCCTGAGGCCGAGATTGGCGGTTCCGATCGAGGTCAGGATTTCCGGGGTCATTCCCTCTGTCAGGGCCGCGCGGGTGAACGATTCCATGGCCAGTTCGTATTCTCCGGCTGCCATCAATCGGTTCCCGACAGCAATTTCGTCAATCGGCCCACCTTTGGGGTCGACGCCGGGGGCGAAAGGCCCGTTCGAAAGACTTGGGTCCGTACACGAAGCCACCACGGCAAGAACCGCGGTGGCTATCATCAGGCGGTGGAGCCCGAAGCGGGCGCACCGGTTGCGTGAGGGCATGGGCTTATTGGCCTCTGTTACCGAACTCCATGATGCCTTTCGCCGAGGGACCGACCAGAATGATCAGCAGCGGCGGCACCGTCAGCATCATTGTGGCAAGGGTCATTTTCGTTGGCAACTTGTTCGCGGCTTCTTCGGCGCGCATGACGCGTTTGTCGCGCATCTCGCCGGCATAAACCCGCAGGGCGTCGGCAATCGACGTACCGAATGTGGCCGATTGGATCATCACCGTCACGAAAGAGCTCACATCTTGGACGCCGCACCGCGTCCCGAAATCGCGCAGAACTTGATCCTTCTCTTTGCCGGCCTTCATCTCATAGGCGACGATCTCGAATTCCTGGGCAATATCGGGGTAGGAGGCCTTCATCTCGCCGGCTACACGCACGATCGCTTGGTCCAGAGACTGACCGGCTTCCACGCAGACCAGCATCAGGTCAAGCGTGTCGGGAAAGCCCGCGGTAATGTTCTCCTTGCGCTCTTCGATCCGGCGCGTGATCCAGTATTTGGGGATGTAGTATCCAATGGCACCCGGTACCAGAACGCGGATCATCATTTGCTGGCCGGTAAATTCCTGCCCGTTTGAAAACACGGTCACCAGGAGAACACCCAAAACGATCCCGGTGATCCCCAACGCAAATTGCGCAAAGTGGAAGAACCGAACGGAGTCTTTCGAGCGGTAACCGGCCTGGCGCAGCTTGAGCTCCATGGCCGAGTATTCTTCTTCATCTTTCGGCTCGAGGAAGGTCGCGAACTTTTCAAGCTGTTCGTTCCGGCCCGAGTTGCGCAACTGATCCTTCTTGCCGCGCTTTTCCTTTTTGGGCGCAGCATTTGCACGCTGCAGCTTTTTCAAGGGATCTTCCGGCTGGTTCAAAAGGATCGGAATGGTCACCAGAACCATGAACAATCCCAGCACGCCGACGACGATCAGCGGGCCGAACTCGCCCAATTGATCCGTCAGCATGTCGTTGATTTGGGTCAGAAATTCCATGGTCGTGCCCTCAGACCTTGATGTTGGTGAGAATGCGCATGACGATCAGGTTCAGCGTCAGCATGATCCCCACGACAAAACAGGCGGGAATGAACCATTTGTGGTCCAGAACCGAGTCATAGTACCCGGGGTCCTTGACCAGAATGAAAACCAGGCAGAACAGTGGGAACCCCGAAAGGAACTTGCCCGACCATTGCGCCTCGGCCGTGATCGCCTTGACCCTGCGGAACAGTCGGAACCGTGCGCGGATCACCTTGGCAAGCCCGTCAAGGATCTCGGCCAGGTTGCCGCCCGACTGCTGCTGGATGCCAACGGCGACCGCGAGGAAGCGCAAATCTTGCATGTCCAGACGTTCGGCCATGTCCTTCAACGCCTCGCCCACGTCACGGCCATAGGCGCATTCGTCGGCTATCACGCCGAATTCGGTCGCAAGCGGATCCTGCACCTCGTTTGCGACGATCTGGATCGTCGAAACGAAAGGGTTGCCGACCCGAAGTGAGCGCACCATCAGTTCCACGGCATCGGGCAACTGCTCCTCAAGCATGCCCATGCGCTTCTTGGCCTTGTGATTGACCCAGGCATAGACAGCGCCGACACCGATTGCGATCGACAGAGCCGCACGCAGGATGGTGTCGGTTCTGGTGCCGATGCTCAGGCCCATGAACGCGACCACGGACACAAGCGCCATGATCATGACCAGTTGCCGCGGGCTGAAGGCAATCGCCGCCTTCTGGGCCTTGTCGGCCAACAGCGAGTAGAGCGGAATGCTCTGCGACTTCATGTGCTGCTGCATTTCCTTGCGCAGCTGCTCCAGAACCTGTTCGCGTCCAACGCCTTTGTCGATCATGTCCAGACGACGATTGACACGGCTGTTCAGGCTGATGGATTTGCCAAAAGCCACCAGATAGATACCTTCGACCAGCGCCAGAACCCCGACGAAGATCGCGACATAGATGAGCGCCTCGGTTGGCAGTTGCATGCCCTGATCTCCTACATTGTCGTCGGTTCGTAGATCGATGCGGGCAGGTCATACCCCCACAGACGGAACCGTTCGGAATAGTGGCTGCGAACGCCGGTGGCCGTGAAATGACCTATGATCTTATTGTCTGGCGTCAGGCCAACTCGTTGGAATTTAAAGATTTCCTGCATCGAGATTACGTCACCTTCCATGCCCGTGATCTCGGTGATCGAGGTCATACGGCGCGAACCATCCTGCAGACGGCTGGCCTGGACGATCAGGTTCACAGCGCTTGCGATCTGGCTGCGTACGGCCTTGATCGGCATTTCGATCCCGGCCATCGCGATCATGTTTTCAAGACGCGAGATACCGTCACGGGCCGAGTTGGCGTGGATCGTGGTCATCGATCCGTCATGGCCAGTGTTCATGGCCTGCAGCATGTCGATCACCTCGGCGCCGCGCGTTTCGCCCACGATGATGCGGTCAGGGCGCATCCGCAGAGCGTTCTTCAGACAGTCGCGCGGGCTGACTTCGCCTTTGCCTTCCACGTTGGGCGGGCGGCTTTCCATCCGGCCCACATGGGTCTGCTGCAGCTGCAGTTCCGCTGTGTCCTCGATGGTCAGAATGCGTTCTGCGTCATCGATGAAGCTGGACAGCGCGTTGAGCGTGGTCGTCTTACCCGAGCCCGTACCACCAGACACGATGATGTTCAGACGCGTGGAGACGGCGGCCTGAAGATACGCGGCCATTTCTTCGGTAAACGCCCCGAAATTGACCAGGTCGTCGATGCCAAGCTTGTCTTTCTTGAATTTCCGGATGGAAACCAGGGACCCGTCCACCGCGATCGGCGGAACCATGGCGTTGAAACGAGACCCGTCGCGCAGACGGGCGTCAACATAGGGGTTGGATTCATCGACCCGTCGACCAACGGCGGACACGATCTTGTCGATGATCCGCATCAGGTGCTTTTCGTCTTTGAACGATACGTCGCTCAATTCGAGCTTGCCGAAGCGTTCAACAAAGATCTGATGCGGGCCGTTGACCAGAATATCGCTGACCGAGTCGTCTTGAAGCAGTGTTTCCAGTGGACCCAGACCGGTGACTTCGTCGTACAATTCCTTGTTCAACTGGGTCCGGTCTTCGCGATTGAGAACGATGTTCTTGGCTTCCAGAACCTCGCTCGCGATCGCGCTGATTTCGGCGCGCAGTTCGGCTTCGGCTGCGTTTTCCAGAGCCGCAAGGTTCAGGTTTTCCAGAAGTTCCCGATGCAGCTCGATCTTGATTTCGCTCAGCCGTTCCTTGCGCTTGCGTTCGCGGTCGTTGCCCTTGGCTTCCGCGGCGGTTTTGGCCACCGGTTTGCGGGCAATCGCGGTGGACGGCGACGGTGCCGCTGCCGGAGCAGCTGGGGCTTCGGCGGCCTTGGGGGCTTGCGCAGGGGTCGCAACCGGCTGCGCACCTGATGGTTTTTTGTAACGTGAGAACACGGCGGTTTCTCCCCCTAATAGCCTTTGTTATGCCGCTTCGGCGCTGTTGCTGCCGAGGCTGTGCAAGGATTGAGCCAGCTTTGCGATTTCGCGGCGAAGAGGGTTTTTGCCGGCCGAGCTGGCCAAAGGCAGACCATGGTCGCCGCTTTGCATGACCGGCTTGCCGCCATCCGGCAGCTGCAGGTCGATCGAGATTCCCAGGCTTTCACCCATGCGCTTGACGCGGCTTTTGCCGCTCAGGTCCGTGAACTTGGGTGCGCGGTTCAACGCAAAGCGAAGCTTGTTGAACGGCAATTCCTCGGCTTGAAGGGCACGTTTCAGACGCAACGCGTTCTGAGCGGACCGCATATCCAGTTCGATCAGAGCAAAATAGACATGCGCGGCCTGCAAAACGGTCTCGGACCAGTGCACCAGCGTCTTCGGCATGTCGACCACGACATAGTCGTAGTGCTTGCGGGCCATATCGATCACCCGCTGGATGTCTTCGTGCGTGAGAATATCCAGAGGCACCATGTCGGTCGGGGCCGTCAGAACATCCAGCTTTTCGTCGAATGTCTGCAGAGCCTGCCCAAACACTTCGTCATCCATGGCCACGGTGTCCGACAGCATTTCGAACACGGTTTCACGGCGGGGCAGGTCCAGATAGGTCGAGATGGTTCCGTATTGCAGATCCAGATCGATCAGGCAGACCTTGGGTGCATCCTTTTGCGATACGGTTGCCAATTCCCAGGCCAGGTTCACGGCCAGAGTCGTTGCACCGACACCACCGGCCAAGCCCTGAACAACAAACAAAGCGCCTTCTTTCGAAGCTCCTGAGGCCAGCGGGACGGAAACCTGTTGCGGAGTCACGACAGGCTCGGGCGCATTCATGCGGTCGATCGCTTCCTGCAGTTCGTTCTCGGGAAGAGGGTAGGGGACGAATTCATCGGCCCCCTTGCGCAGCAACTGATGAAGAGCGGCGGGGGTCACGTCCTCGGCAATCAGGACGACTTTGATCTTCTTTTCCTTGGCCTGAGTGATGATCTCACCCATCAAGGTCAGATTATCCTCGTCCTCACCGTCGATCGCCAGGGCCACGAATTGAAGCGACTCAGCTTCAGGCTGGCTGAAAAAGGCAAGGGCCTCGGCAAAGCCAAGGTCACCCCAGCGCTCGCCCAAAGCGGCTTCCATGTCTTCGATCAACAGGTCGAAGTTCTGGACATCTCGGCTGATGGTACAGGCCAGAATGCCGGTGTCGTCGTTTTGCGGCGTTGCGCTCGTCATTAACACAATCCTCGTCGTGAGAGCGCAGCAAACGTCGATACAATACCAGTCCGTGTTTCAGCTTGCTGTCGCCCTAAGCGGTCAATTCTGGCCGCAGGTCACCCAATTGTTCACAATGTTGCGTGGAAGTGGGGCAAGAATTGGGCGCAAAAAAACCAATTGTAGGGAATTGGGCGACGATGCCGCCCAATTTCTGATTATTGTTCGCTGGTGTCGCCGATGGCCGTTTCGCGGCGCAGCTGGCTCTTGAATGTCGCGCTTTCGATGTACTCGCGATAAACGAAGTCAGCATACTTGCCATCCAGGATGTTGGGATGGCGATCGACCAGACCCGACACCTCGGTAACGGTGCGGCGGTTGCGGCGATCCCGATTGGGCGTGGCCACCAGTGGCTGCGTTTTGCCATACGAAACAACAGCTTCCAGACGCGAGCGGGAAATACCCTGTTGCGCGAAGAAGTTGACGACCGCTTGCGCGCGGCGCAGACCCAGACTGTTGTTGTAGGACTGGGATCCGACGGCGTCCGTGTGGCCGTACACGCGGAAACGTGCTTCGGGGAACTGTTTGATCCAGTTCGCCTGATACAGCAGAATCTGGCGTGCTGCCGAATCCAGCTGCGCACTGTCGAACGCAAAGTTGATCTGGGTCGGAACCTCGGCAGCGAATCGCTGCGCCAGGATCTGGCCATAGGTCAACTCGCCGTTCATGACCTGGATATTGTTCAGCGTTGCGTTGCCGAATGCGCCCTGGTCCACTTCATAGCCGGCCTCACGGGTACAGCTGGCGACAGCGACTGTAAGACCCAGTGTGATGATCCACTTCTGCATTGGTCTGTCCTCCCTATCAATCCAGGACGTAGCCGTAGGAGTTGCCAAAGTCCTGCTTGGCGACTTCCGATGCGGCTCCATTGCCAACCCGTTCCGTCCGGGCAGTTCTGCCGTTCATGAACAGGTCGAATTCGCTGGGCGGCTTCACGCGGTCGGTCGGCAGCGCCAGGGCTTCGCCACGGGTCGGGGAAACCAGATGCGCGGTGATGATGATCACCAGTTCGCTCTGCTCGCGCTGGTACTCCGCGCTGCGGAACAATGCACCCAGAACAGGTACGTCACCCAACCACGGGATTTGGTTGCTCAGGTCGGTAAAGTCGTCCTGAATCAGGCCGGCGATCGCAAAGCTCTCACCATCTCGCAGTTCGACCGTTGTGCTGGTCTGGCGCGTGATGAAGCTGGGGACCGTGTCACCGTTGATGGTGAAGTTCGAGCTGGTGTCGATACTGGACACCGCCGCCGCCATCTCAAGGTTGATCAGGTCACCGTCGACGACGCGCGGAACGAAGTCGATTTCGACACCGAAAGCCTTGTATTCAATGGCAACCACACCGTCATCCTGAGGAACCGGAATCGGCACTTCACCACCGGCGAGGAAGGTTGCCTCCTGCCCGGACAGTGCCGACAGGTTCGGCTCGGCCAGGCTACGGGCCAGACCCTTGGCTTCCAGCGCTTCCAGCAGCAGCCGGACCTGGGTGGAGCCTGCGCCAAAGCCGAACAGAATCGCGCCAGTATTCGACTGAACCGCCGGGATGTTGTTGGCCAACGCGTTGCTCAGGGACAACTGGTTGTTCAGCGTGTTGATACCACCGGTCGCGTCACCGCCGGAAAAACCAAGCGAGGCGGACAGGTTCTTGGCGACCGACCGGTTCATCTCGGCAAAGCGGACTTTCAGCATGACCTGCTGTACGCCGCCGACATTCATAAGGTTCGACACACGCTCGGGCGCATAGCGCTCGGCCAGTTCCAGAGCACGTGCCAGTTTGGCTGCGCTGGAAACCGTGCCCGAGAGAACGATGCCGTCATTGGCGGTACGCACTTCGATTCGCTCATTTGGCAGAATCTGGCGCAGGCGCTCTTTGAATTCGGTCACATCGGGCGCAACGCGAACGCGGACGTTCGTGATCAGGTTTCCGGCGCCGTCAAACAGTGTCAGCGTCGTCATGCCTGGTGCCTTGCCCAAGACGTAGATTGTGCGGTCCGAAAGCGACGAGATGTCCGCAATGCCGGCATTCGCGATGCTGAGCTCTGCAAACGGCTGTTCGCTTTCAACCACGATGGCGCGGTTCATGGGCACATCCAGCGTTTCCGCCGTGCCTTTTTTGACCACGCGAAGATTTTGGGCCCAGGCGGAATCGCCGACCGGGCTCAGAACTAGGGCCAACCCCAAAAGGGTCGAACCAATCAAGGAACGTATTGTCATGTGACCTGCCTCTCCGATCACCACTCTATTTTTTTGGGTCTTATGCCCTATGGGGACGAACTCTGCGCGAATTCCGGATTTATTGCAATAATCAAGGGTTTCTGGAATTTTCCTTATGTGGACAATGCGCAACAACCCAAACGAAACGAGCCGCGCATTATGCGCGGCTCGGGCTTGGTAACGCTCTGAATGGGCGTCAGTTTGTGCAGGGGATCGGGGTCTCGACGATCTGGTCGCCGCGGCGAGTCCGGATGGTGCAGACCTTCTCTGCCTCTTTCTTCGGTGCGGGGGCTGCTTCTTCGATTCCCAACAGTTTGCGTTGGTCAACTTCGATCGCACTTGCGATGGTTTCATCCTGAACCCCGACCAAGGCCAGAGACAGGCGTCCGGTGTTTTGCGCCTGCGCCAGGGCCGCGATCTGTTCCGGCGTGGCGGCAACGGTGACGGTCCGGGCAATGGTCGTGCCGGTCACATCCGATCCTGCCGTCTGATCGACGGCGATCAACTCGATATTGGTCTGGATCAAGCGGGTGATTTCGCCGTTTGCCCCCTCGACCGCGCTGCGCAGCGATCCGGTCCAGTACACATCAACAACGTCGCCGGGGCGAAGAAAGCCCGAAACGCCCGAGGCAACATCAACACTGATGGCGAACGCGCGCATACCTTTTTCAAGACGCGAGGTCAGGCCGGCCAGCTCACCCGGTCGGGTGATCTTGACCTCCATGATGGCCTCGTCCTTTTCCATGGTGCGCAGAACAAAGCGTTCATTGTTGCCGGTTTCCGGGAACAGAACCGTCATATCGGTGAACGAACCTTCCGGAACCGCATTCTCAGGCCATTCCACGACGCGCACATCCTCCTGGGTCAGGCGTTCGCCGTATTTCAGCGGACGTTCAGATACGATCACGCCGACGGTCGGAACGACGTCGACCTTGGCGTTGGCAAGGGCCTCTTCGGCCATTTGCCGTTCACGCGCCAGGGCGTTCTGATACTCGGCAATATAGTTGCGGGCCATATAGACCGCACCGCCAGCCAGGGCGACCCCGACGATCAGGACAAGACCAAATACAGCTCGCATGCGTATACCTCTTTATTGCTCTGGCCGGACCTGTATCGGTCCGGGCAGGACATTGAAACAGCATATTTCGTAAATCGGAATTGTGTCGAAATGTGGGACAAATGGATATTTTTCGTTGTTTTATTGGCACAGAGCGTTGCGAACGAGCATCTCGTGACGTGGCGTCTGCTGTATCCCAGCATGGGTTGCGCGGTGCGGAGAAGGCAGGGGGCAAACGTGAACAACCGCGCCCGGCTGGCGCGGTTGTCATGTGGCCGGTCGGCCAAGTTCCCGAAAATCAGTTGCCGCCGGATCCGTTCGATCCACCGGTGATGATCCCACCAACGGCCGTGTTGCTGTCGCCGGTGCTGATGCTGATTGCCGAGTCGGAAAGGGCCGCCTCAACATCGTCAGCCAAGCCCTCGGTCCCACCTTGGATCAAAGCGTAGGCAATCGCTGCCAGGCCGGTGACGGCTGCGGTCAGGACCACCCAGTCGACGGTGATCGCACCGCTATCATCTTTTTTGAAGTTCCTGATGAACTTGATCATTTCGCGTCCCTCCTGACAGAGTGATTCCGCCCAGTTCCGGTTTCTGATGGCGACCAGAATTCTCGCGGGCACCTAAATACTAGTTATCAAAGACTTAAACGCGGTCTCCGTGGCGGAAATTGGGCCAAACGTGGGCCATGCTTGGCCCGGCGCCCGAAATCCGATGCGCAGCGTCTGTCTTGCTTAAAAGGAAAAGGCCGCGCCCTCAGGCGCGGCCTTGTATCCCGATTGGGATGAAGTCAGCTTAGTTGCTGCCAGCGGTGGTGATACCACCAGCTGCCGAGTTCGAACCGGTGCTGATCGTTGCGCTGGTCAGGGCGCTGGAAACGTCGGTTGCCAGGCCGGTCGCGCCGCCTTCGATCTGCTGGTAAGCAACGGCTGCCAGGCCAACAACGGCTGCGGTCAGAACGACCCAGTCAACAGTTACGGCGCCGTCTTCGTCTTTGCGGAAGTTCTTGATGAACTTGATCATGTTACGTCCCTCCTAAAGGATCAAAAAGTCAATAAAACCTCGGGGTCTTTCAGAGCTTCATCTCTCAGTCGGCTCATGACCGTCTCGGTATGGCACTATGTTTGCCCCTCGTGCGTGGCAGGAATTGGGCCAAACAACGAATTTTTTGCCTCAGGCTTAACTTTTTGGTCACCAATCTGCTAACTAATTGAAATAAATAATAAAAATTTTTCCACACCAACCCGCCACGCTGTTTCGGCGGTGCAAAATTGCGCCAAATGAGGCAAAACCGCCCCAATTCGCTTTGTTTTTCTGGCCTTGCGGGAAGATTCGCGTATCAAATCAACTCAAAAGAACAGATGAGGCAGGCAGAAATGATTTTCCGGGACGCACTGACATGCGCCGGCGTTTTGGCGTTGCTGGTTGCCGTGGCGGCTCCGGCACCTGCTGCGGATATCGAGCCACGCGGCGTTTACAAACGGATCAAGGCTCCCAAAGCGGGGGAACGCCCGCGAGTGACGGTTCAGATCAGTCCGCAAGAACACGCATCAGCACCTTCAGCGCCCAGCACGGGCCCCGATTTGGTCGTGCCCGATATCATAGCCCGGACCAAAGTCCCTCCGGCGGCCTTTCCGGACATAATGAAGAAAAAGACCCCTGAGGGCGCGTACAAGGCGTTCTGGGAAAAGGTATCGCCGGATATGACTCGAGCCGGCCCTGGCCGCCTTGACGAAGCCCTGCAGGCTCTGGCGGCGACCCAGATTTCATCTCCGCGGCTGCAGAACCTTCAGAAGATCGTCGAGCAGCGCGGGGTCGATATTCTCCGTACGACTGTAGGAACAAAAGTGTCGCCAGCGCTGGTCCTTGCGGTCATGTCCGTTGAATCAGGTGGTCGCCCCACTGCCGTCAGCTCGGCCGGAGCACAGGGTTTGATGCAACTGATGCCTGCCACGGCCAAGCGGTTCGGCGTGACCGACAGCATGTTGCCGGAACAGAATATCGCCGGCGGCGTGAAATACCTGGATTGGCTGATGGGTGAATTCAACGACGATCCGATTCTCGTCCTGGCGGGATACAACGCCGGTGAAGGCGCGGTGCGAAAGCACAATGGTGTTCCGCCTTATGCTGAAACGCGGGACTATGTCCCCAAGGTTCTTGCCGCCTTCCAGGTGGCCCGAGCGTTGTGCGCCACTCCGCCGATGCTGATTTCCGACGGGTGCGTCTTTCAGTCCATGAATTGAAAAAGGCCCGCCGAATGGCGGGCCTTGCGGTTTCTCCGTTTGCTCAGCAGTCAGTTGACGATGGTCGCCTCGGTCGCCGCGCGCATCTCTTCTTCGCTGACGCCATCGGCCAGTTCGACGATCTTCAGGCCACCTTCGACAACATCCAGCACGCCCAGGTTGGTGATGATGCGGTCAACCACGCCCTTGCCGGTCAGCGGCAGGGTGCATTCCTTCAGCACTTTGCTGTCGCCGTGCTTGTTGGTGTGGTCCATCACCACGATGACCCGTCCGACGCCGGCCACCAAGTCCATCGCGCCGCCCATGCCCTTGACCAGCTTGCCCGGAATCATCCAGTTGGCCAGATCGCCTTTCTCGTCGACCTCCATCGCGCCCAGGATCGCCGCCGCGATCTTGCCGCCGCGGATCATGGCAAAAGACGTGGCGCTGTCGAAATAGGCGGTGCGGGGCAGTTCGGTGATGGTCTGCTTGCCGGCGTTGATCAGGTCGGGGTCTTCTTCGCCCTCATAGGGGAAGGGGCCCATGCCCAGCATGCCGTTTTCCGATTGCAGGGTGATGTCCTTGTCGCCCACATAGTTCGCCACCAGCGTCGGAATCCCGATGCCGAGGTTCACATACATGCCGTCTTCCAGTTCCTCGGCCGCGCGCGCGGCCATCTGATTGCGGTCCCAGGGCATTACGCTTCCTCCTTCTTGCGGGTGGTGCGCTGTTCAATGCGCTTCTCGTGCTGACCTTGGATGACCCGGTGCACATAGATGCCGGGCAGGTGGATACAGTCGGGATCCAGCGAACCGCGCGGCACGATCTCTTCGACCTCGGCCACGCAGATCTTGCCGCAGGTCGCCGCCGGCACGTTGAAGTTGCGGGCGGTTTTGCGGAACACCAGGTTGCCGGTGTCGTCGGCCTTCCATGCCTTGACGATGGCCAGATCGGCAAAGATCCCTTCCTCGAGGATGTAGGTCTCGCCGTTGAACTCCTTGTGCTCCTTGCCCTCGGCGATCACGGTGCCGACGCCGGTCTTGGTGTAGAAGCCCGGGATGCCCGCGCCACCGGCGCGCATGCGCTCGGCCAGGGTGCCCTGCGGGGTGAATTCCAGCTCAAGCTCGCCCGACAGGTACTGGCGCATGAATTCGGCGTTCTCACCGACATACGAGCTGATCATCTTCTTGACCTGCCGCGTCTGCAGCAGGATGCCGATGCCGAAATCGTCGACGCCCGCGTTGTTCGAGGCAAAGGTCAGATCCTTCACGCCCGACTCCTTGATCGCTTGCAGCAGCAATTCGGGAATGCCGCACAGGCCGAACCCGCCGGCCGCGATCAGCATGCCATCCCGAAGTATCCCATCGAGGGCCTCGGTGGCATTGGCATAGACTTTCTTCATGGAAAACTCCCCCAATGACATGGTGATGGGCAGGTTGTGCCGCCACGTCATTGGGAAGTCAATGAAACCCGCAGGCGGGTGGTATTTCTACCTAACCGCCCGTGGGGGCTTGGATCAGCCGGCTTTCTTCTTGGTGGCTTTCTTCTTGGGCGCGGCCTTTTTGCGGGTGCCTTTCTTGGCGGCCTTCTCATTGGCCAGCTCCACCGCCATTTCCAGCGTCACGTCTTCGGGCTTGATGTCCTTGGGCAGGGTCGCGTTGACCTTTTCCCACTTCACATAAGGCCCATAGCGCCCATCCAGAACCTGGATCGCGCCGCCATCGGGATGCTCGCCCAGTTCCTTCAGCGGTTTGGCCGCAGCCCGTCCGCGCCGCCCGGGATTGGCGCGCTTTTCCGCCAACAGTTCGACGGCGCGGTTCATGCCGATTTCGAACACGTCGTTGGGATCCTTGAGGTTGGCATAGACCGGCTTCGCCTCGTCCGGCAGCTGGTGCATGATATAGGGACCGAAGCGCCCGAAATTGGCGCTGATCATACCGCCCTCGGGGTGTTCGCCAATCTCGCGCGGCAGGCTCAGAAGGGTCAGCGCCTTCTCAAGGTCCATGTCGTCCTTGCTCCAACCCTTGGGCAAAGAGGCGCGCGGCGGTTTCTTGTTCTCGGGCGTGGCTTCGCCGCGCTGGACATAGGGGCCGAAGCGTCCGGATTTCAGCCAGATCTCATCCTCGCCATCCATGCCCAGCATGCGTTCCTCGCCCTCGGCGCCTTCACCGGCGATGGGGCGGGTATAGGTGCATTCGGGATAGTTCCCGCAGCCCACGAATCCGCCGGTCCGCGAGGTTTTCAGGTGCAGCCGTCCGACCCCGCATTTGGGGCAGATGCGCGGATCCGAGCCATCCTCGCGCGGGGGATACAACTGCGGGGCCAGTGCCTCGTCCAGTTTGTCGAGCACTTCCGAAATCCGCAGCTCTGACGTCTCGGCGATCGCGGCCGAGAAATCGCGCCAGAACTTGGAAAGCAGGTCCTTGTAGTCGCGGGCGCCGGCGCTCACCTCGTCCAGCTGCTCTTCGAGGTTGGCAGTGAATTCGTATCCCACATACTGGCGGAAGAAATTCAGCAAGAAGATCGTGACGATCCGGCCCTTTTCCTCGGGGATCAGGCGGTTCTTGTCCTTGCGGACGTAACCGCGGTCCTGAATCGTGGTGACGATCGAGGCATAGGTCGAGGGTCGCCCGATGCCCAACTCCTCCATCCGTTTGACCAGGGTCGCCTCGGTATAGCGCGGCGGCGGCTGGGTGTGGTGTTGCAGCGCCAGAACCGCCTGGTATTCCGACAGGATGGCCTTCTTGTCCGCGCCGTCGGCGGTGGCCTTGTCAAACTGATCCTTCAGCGTGGCCTTGGCAAAGCGCGCCGGATCACCCTGCATGATCTGGGGCAGACGCTTGTCATCCTCATCCTCGACATCGTCGCGGCCTTCCTCGTAGACGCGCATGAAGCCGTCGAATAGCACGACCTGACCGGTGGCGCGCAGGCCGACCTGACCGTCATCGCTGCCGATTTCGACGGTGGTGCGTTCCAGCCGCGCGGCCGCCATCTGGCAGGCGATCGTGCGCTTCCAGATCAGATCGTACAGCTTGCGCTGATCGTCATCCGACAGTTTCAGGGCGGCCGCATCCTTGGTCATGTCCGTGGGCCGGATGCATTCGTGCGCTTCCTGTGCGTTCTTGGCCTTGTTCTTGTACATGCGCGGGCTGTCCGGCACGTATTCGGCACCGAACCGGTCCTTGATCGCGTCCCGCGTGGCGGCAACGGCCTCGGGTGCCATGTCGATGCCGTCGGTTCGCATATAGGTAATGTGTCCGGCCTCGTACAAACGCTGCGCCACCTGCATCGCGTGGCGGGCACCCATGCCGAATTTGCGGCTGGCTTCCTGCTGCAGGGTCGAAGTCATGAACGGCGCGCTGGGGTTCCGCGCGGCCGGCTTGGCCTCGACCGAGGTCACGCTCAGCGCGCGGCTGGTGATGGCCTGCACTGCCAGTTCAGCCTGGGTGGCGTTGGCGATGTCATGTTTGTCCAGCTTCTTGCCGGCCAGCGTGACCAGACGCGCCTCATAGGTCTGGCCGCGCGGCGTTTCGAACAGCGCCTTGACCGACCAGTATTCGACGGGCTTGAAGGCCTCGATCTCCATCTCGCGCTCGACGATCAGGCGCAGGCAGACCGATTGCACGCGTCCGGCCGATTTCGCGCCGGGCAGCTTGCGCCACAGAACCGGCGACAGGTTGAAGCCGACCAGATAGTCCAGCGCGCGCCGGGCCAGATACGCCTCGACCAGAGGCATGTCCACCTCGCGCGGGTTCTGCATGGCCTTGGTCACCGCATCCTTGGTGATGGCGTTGAACGTCACGCGGCTGACGGCCGTATCCTTCTTGATCGAGCGGCGTTTGGTCAGCGCCTCCTGCAGGTGCCAACTGATCGCCTCGCCCTCGCGGTCGGGGTCGGTTGCCAGGATCAGCGCGTTGTCATCCTTGAGCGCGTCGGCGATGGCCTTGACGTGTTTGCGGCTGTCCGTGCCGACCTCCCAAGTCATCGAAAACTCGTGGTCGGGATCCACCGATCCATCCTTCGGAGGAAGGTCGCGAACGTGGCCGTAAGAGGCCAAGACCGTGTAGTCGGGGCCAAGGTATTTATTGATTGTTTTTGCTTTGGCCGGGGATTCTACAACAACTACAGGCATTTAGTTAAAAACCTCGCTCGACGGATTGGGCGCCTTCTATGGCCGTGCAAAATGTGTAGGGCAAGATGGATTTGTCAATGCACAGTCTGAAAGGCCCGAAATCCGGCCTAATTGAGACCGGCGGCCCGGGTTGGAACCACCTCGGCAGATTAGACGGCGAGGCTCAGCAAACCGCCCGGTTGGCGACGGATCAAACCATCCAGCTCCAGATCGGTCAAAGCGGGGCCGATCACGCTGGCGGGCGCATCGACATCCCGGATTAACTGGTCCTCGGCCAAAGGCGAAGGCCCCAACCGTTCCAGGATTCGGGCGTGGAGCGCCTCGGGAGGAGTGATTGTCTGCGCGACGGGCGCCGTGTCGGGGACAGGTTCGGGCGCTCTGCGCGGCTGCGGGGGCAGGGCGTCGATTACATCCTGCACGCAGCGCACAAGTGTGGCGCCTTCGCGGATCAGAAAATTACAGCCGGCGGCGCGGGCGTCGAACGGATGGCCGGGCACGGCAAGAACCTCGCGTCCCTGGTCCAGTGCGTCGCGCGCCGTGATGAGGCTGCCGGACTTGGCGGCAGCCTCGACGACGACGACGGCCTGAGACAGCCCCGATATGATCCGGTTGCGGCGAGGAAAGTGGCGGGCCTGCGGGGTCACGCCCATTGGTTGTTCGGAGATGCGCAATCCTCTGGTTGCGATGTCGCAGGCCAGTTCCTTGTTTTCCGCCGGATAGATGATGTCGACGCCACCTGCCATGACCGCAACGGTTCCCGTTTGCAGCGTGGTCAGATGCGCGGCGGTGTCGACGCCGCGGGCCAGTCCGGAGACGACTACATAGCCACTCTCACCCAGACCACCTGCCAGAGCCCGCGCCATCCTGGTTCCCAAGGACGAACAGTTGCGGGCGCCGACAAGCGAGATCATCGGGCGCTGAAGCACCGAAACGTCGCCTATTGCCCAAAGCAGAGGAGGGGCATCGTTCAGATCGGTCAGTGCCATAGGATAGTCGGCGGCCCCAAGGCACAAAAGCCGCGCTTTGGCGGTTTTTGCGGCCTTGAGTTCCGCCTCGATGACGCCGGGCGGGCATATTTCATACCCTTCAATTCCGGCAGCGCGTGCCAATTCCGGCAATGCGGCCAGCGCATTCTGCGCCGAGCCATGTTCGTGCATCAGGCGCCGGAACGTTGCCGGGCCAACTTTGCGCGAGCGCAACAGGCGAAGCCAGGAAAACCGGTCCTCTTCCGTGGTGGGTGGGAGTGGGGGGTGATTGGAAGAAAGCTGCTCTTCGGTCATCCGTCGCTCCGCCTGATTGCAGAACTGGTTTACGGCGTGACGGGTTAACAGCTTGTGAATCGCAGAAAATTTTAGCGTGTTCCAGTGTGGGTTTCGCGGAATGGGTGCGCAAATATTTGAAAGTAATAACTTTTCTCAGGCCGCCTATTTCGATGCGCTACGGTTCATTCCTTTTGTGGCCGGCAGCACGGATTAACCATGGTGCCGGCCGAAGGCGCGCGATTCGCATCAGGCGGCCGATCCTCCGACCGTCAGCCCCTCCATCAGCACTGTGGGTTGACCCACACCCACGGGCACCCACTGACCGTCCTTGCCGCAGGTTCCCATGCCGGGATCCAGGGCCATGTCGTTGCCCAGACCCCGGATACGTTTCAACGCTGAAGGACCGTCGCCGATCAGCGTTGCGCCCTTGACCGGCGCGCCGATTTTGCCGTTCACGACCCGGTAGGCCTCGGTACAGCTGAACACGAATTTGCCGTTGGTGATGTCGACCTGGCCGCCGCCGACACCCACGGCCCAGATGCCGTCCTTGATCTCGGCCACCAGATCCGCCGGGTTGGCATCGCCGCCCAGCATGATCGTGTTGGTCATGCGTGGCATCGGTTTGTGCGCATAGCTTTGCCGGCGCCCGTTGCCGGTGGGGGACACGCCCATCAGGCGCGCATTCTGCCGGTCCTGCATGTAGCCAGTCAGGATGCCGTCTTCGATCAGCACGGTGCGCGAGCCCGGTGTCCCCTCGTCATCCACGGTGATCGATCCGCGACGATCCGGGATCGTTCCGTCATCCACCACGGTCACGCCCTTGGAGGCGATCCGCTGCCCCATCAGCCCGGCAAAGGCCGAACTCCCCTTGCGGTTAAAGTCTCCTTCCAAGCCATGCCCGATGGCCTCGTGTAGCAAAATTCCGGGCCAGCCGGGGCCCAGTGCAACTTGCATCACGCCGGCCGGAGCGGCAACGGCGTCAAGGTTGACCAAAGCAATGCGCAGCGCCTCTCGGACCTTATCCTGCCAATCGGACGGGTCAATCAGGCCGTCCAGACCAACGCGGCCGCCACCGCCGGCCGATCCGCTTTCGCGTCGGCCGTTCTGTTCGACGATGACCGACACGTTCAGGCGGGTCATCGGACGAACGTCGCGTACCATGGTGCCATCGGGGCGGAGGATCTCGACCTCTTGCACGGACGCGGCGATCACGGCGCTGACCTGGACCACCCTGGGGTCCAGATCGCGCGCAAATCCGTCGATTTCGCGCAGAGTCTCGACCTTGACCGGGAAGCTGGCGGATTCGATCGGGTCTGCATCCGTATAAAGCTGCTTGTTTGTGCGCCTTGGCGCGTCGGCCAAAGTGCCGCCGCCGTCACCAATCGCCAGCCGGGCGGTTTCCGCAGCACGTTTCAGCGAGGGCATTGATACATCGGTCGAGTGGGCATAACCGGCCACATCACCCTGCACGGCACGCAGCCCGAATCCCTCGGAGGCATCGTAGGATGCGGTGCGCAGGCGCCCATCGTCAAAGGCAAGTGTTTCGGATTTCCGACGCTCTACAAACAGCTCGCCGTCTTCGGCCCCGGCGGTGGCCGAGCGCAGTACGGCCAGTGCCTCGTCATGCGGCAATGCGGTCTCGAACGGGCGAAACGGGGCTTGAGTCATGGGTTGCGGCCTTTCGCGTTTGATCCAGATCAAAAATAGCGTCTGTTTGACGCAAGCATTTTGCTTTATCTACCTCCCGGAATATGGTTTTTAACGCGGCCAAAGACAACGGGAGAGGTGTGACCGATTCACACCTGTTCGCCAGAGACGCAAAGATCAAACGATCAGGACAGAAAATGAAGAATGCTTTGATGCTTTCGGGGGTGTTCGCAGCCCTCTCCAGCCTTCCCGCCATGGCTCAGGATCTTGAGATTATCGGCAAGCCGGTCGACGGCGGCATGGGCTTCCAGCCGGCGGCCACCAGCCTGGCCGAAGGGATTCACCGCCTTGACGGTATGATTCTGGTTATCATCACCGCGATCTGTCTGCTGGTCGCAGGCCTGCTGGTATACTGCATCGTGCGCTACAACCAGCGTGTAAACCCGACCCCGGCGCGGTTCTCGCACTACACCCCGGTCGAGATCGCCTGGACCATCGGCCCGATCCTGATCCTGGTCTTCATCGGAGCGTTCTCGCTGCCGGTGCTGTTCAAGCAGCAGGAAATCCCCGAGGGTGAAGTCGTCATCAAGGTGACCGGCAACCAGTGGTACTGGACCTATGAATATGTCGATCACGACTTTGCGTTCGACAGCTACCTGCTGGGTCACCCGGCCACCCTGGACGAAGGTGCACGCCCCGCCGATGCGGATGTAACCCCGTTCGTTCTGGACGATGCGATGCGTGCCAAGCTGGCCGATGCCGGCTACAGCGAGGATGAGTGGCTGCTGGCCACCGACACCGCAGTCGTGGTTCCCGTCAACAAGGTGGTTGTGATGCAGGTCACGGCGGCCGACGTGATCCACTCATGGACGATCCCGGCGTTTGGCGTCAAACAGGACGGCGTTCCGGGCCGTCTGGCCGAGCTGTGGTTCCAGGCCGACAAGGAAGGCATCTACTTCGGCCAGTGCTCCGAGCTGTGCGGCAAGGACCACGCCTACATGCCGATCACCGTCAAAGTCGTCAGCGAAGAAGCCTATCAGGAATGGCTGCAGGGCGCGTTGGACGAATACGCCGGCCAGCCGGCGTCGTTCCAGATCGCCTCGAACTGACGATCCCGGGGCCTGAGGCCCGATCGAAACCAAGGACAGGCTGCGCGTGTTTCGCGCAGCTTTCGCACCACAAGGACCTGACATGACCGACGCGAGCATCAATGCCAGCACACTTGCCGCACAATCCCGTGCGGACGAGGCCGGCTTTGGCGACTATTTCGCCCTGCTCAAGCCGCGGGTGATGTCGCTTGTCGTGTTCACCGCGTTGGTAGGTCTGCTGGCCGCCCCTGTGCCGGTACATCCGTTCGTCGGCTTCTGCGCCATCCTGTTCATCGCCATCGGCGGTGGCGCCTCGGGCGCGCTGAACATGTGGTGGGATGCGGATATCGACAAGGTTATGAAGCGCACCAAGGGTCGTCCGATCCCGTCGGGCAAGGTCGAGCCCGGCGAGGCGATGGCGCTGGGCCTGGCCCTGTCGGGCCTGTCGGTGATCATGCTGGGCTTGGCGACCAACTGGTTCGCGGGCGCGTTTCTGGCCTTTACCATCTTTTTCTATGTCGTGATCTACACGATGTGGCTCAAGCGCCTGACGCCGCAGAACATCGTGATCGGGGGCGCTGCGGGCGCCTTCCCGCCGGTAATCGGATGGGTTGCCGCCACGGGTTCGATGACGCTCGAACCGTGGCTGATGTTTGCCCTGACCTTCATGTGGACCCCGCCGCATTTCTGGGCGCTGGCGCTGTTCATGCGCTCGGATTATGACGACGCGGGCGTGCCGATGCTGACCGTAACGCATGGACGCCGCGCCACGCGGACCCATATCTTGGTCTATACCGCATTGCTGGCTCTGCTGGCCGTGGGCACGGCGTTCTCGGGCATTGGTGGGCCGATTTACCTGGCTGTGGCCGTGGTGTTGAACGCTATGTTCTTCCGGGGGGCGTGGGCCATATCGCGCCGCACCGAAGACGATGCCGAGGCGGACAATTTCAAGGTCGAGCGCAGCTTTTTCAAGCTGTCGCTTCTGTACCTGTTCCTACATTTCGGCGCGATCCTCGCCGAGGCGCTGCTGAAACCCTACGGGTTGGGAGGCTGGTCATGAGCCTGCGCAAAAGCCATGAGCTGCACCAGCGTCGCTTCGGCCGCAACCTGGGTGTTGGGCTGACGCTGGCGGCGTTCATCGTGATCATTTTCGGCCTGACCATCGTAAAGGTCTCGGGCAGCGATTTCGGCGTGCCCAGCGAGGAGGTTCAGAACTGATGGCTTTGAGCGGACCGCAGAAGACCGTTGCACAAACCGTTGGGCTGGTTGTTCTGATGGGCAGCCTGGCCTGGGCGGCCGTGCCGTTCTACGACTGGTTCTGTCGGGTCACCGGGTTCGGGGGCACCACCGGCGTTGCCGAGGCCACGCCCGACGATATCCTCGACCGGGTGGTGACCGTTCGCTTCGACGCCTCCAAGGCCAAGGACATGCCGTGGGAATTCAAACCCGTCGAGCGAGAGATGAAGGTGCGTATCGGTGAGACCGGTCTGGCCTTTTACGAAGCATACAATCCGACCGACAAGCCGGTTGCGGGACAGGCATCGTACAACGTGACGCCCTATTCCGCCGGCGGATACTTCCAGAAGATCGCCTGTTTCTGCTTTGAAGAGCAGGTTCTGGAGCCCGGCGAACGCGTCGAGATGCCCGTAACTTTCTTCGTCGACCCCGAAATGGTGGAAGACCCAGAAGCACAGTATGTTCATACGATCACACTGTCGTATACATTCTATGAAATAGACCTGCCCGAGGGCTATGCCGCCCTGGATGCGCAGGCAGAAACAAACACGAACTAACGCCTGTAGGTGAGGGACGCTGATGGCACACGCAAAAAACCACGATTACCACATTCTGGCACCTTCGATCTGGCCGTTGATCGGCGCGATCGGTGGCTTCGTCATGCTGTTCGGAGCCGTCTTGTGGATGCACGGCATGACCTCCTTCGTGTTCTGGGGTGGTCTTGTGGCGGTTCTCTACACGATGTTTGCCTGGTGGTCCGAGGTCGTGGCCGAAAGCCGCGCGGGTGATCACACTCCGGTCGTCCGGATCGGGCTGCGCTACGGGTTCATCCTGTTCGTCATGTCCGAGGTGATGTTCTTCTTCGCCTGGTTCTGGTCGTTCTTCAAACATCGCATGTATCCGATGTACGACTATGCCGGCACCGAATACATCCAGCCTGACATCCACGCGGTGGACCCGTTCCACCTGCCGCTGATCAACACTCTGGTTCTGTTGCTGTCGGGCTGTGCGATCACTTGGGCGCACCACGCGCTGGTCCACGACAACGACCGCAAGGCGCTGATTCAGGGTCTCGCGATCGGTATCGTCCTGGGCATCGCCTTCACCTTCCTGCAGGCCTTCGAATACTACGAACTGCTGGCCCACGAAGGGTGGGAGTTCGGCGGCGATCAGTTCTACTCGAACTTCTTCATGGCAACCGGCTTCCACGGCGCACATGTGATCATCGGCACCATCTTCCTGACGGTCTGTCTGATCCGCGCGCTGCGTGGCGACTTTACCCCGGAGAAACACGTCGGATTTGAGGCGGCCGCATGGTACTGGCACTTTGTCGACGTTGTCTGGCTGTTCCTGTTCTTCGCAGTCTACATCTGGGGTCAGGCACCGCTGATGTAACGCCCCGCGAGGCTGTCGAATTGCAAAAGCCGCCCCTCGGGGCGGCTTTTTCTCGATCAGGGGCGCAAGGGATTGCGCCCCGTACAATTGCAAGGTTGCATTTCCTTGCGCACAGACCGTAACAAGACGCCGGCTTGACCCCGAGCCGCTATGACACGCAACAAGGGCCATACATGCGCCGCATCCTGTTTCTGCTGATTTTCGGGCTCGCCGGGCTGGCGGTTCTTGTGTCTCTAGGCACTTGGCAGGTTCAGCGTCTGGCGTGGAAAGAGGGCATTCTGGCCGACATCGAAGCCCGGATCGCCGCCGATCCGGTGCCGCTGCCCGAGGCGGTCGATCCCGAAGCCGACCGTTATCTGCCCGTCGAAGTATCGGGCGAGATGCTGCCCGGCGAAATCCATGTACTGGTTTCGGTCAAACAGGTCGGGCCGGGCTATCGGGTCATCGCGCCCTTCCAAACCGGTGATCGCACGATCCTTGTGGACCGGGGCTTTGTGCCCACAACGGCCAAGCAGGCCGAACGCCAGATCGGCCCCATGCAGGTTGTCGGAAATCTGCATTGGCCCGATGAGATCGACGGCTATACCCCCGATCCGGACCCGGCGGGCAACATCTGGTTTGCGCGCGATGTGCCCGCGCTGGCCGATGCGCTTGGGGCCGAACCGATCCTAATGGTTGCCCGCAGCCAGACCGATCCCGCCATCACGCCGCTGCCGGTGGATACGGCGGGTATTCCCAACGACCATCTGCAATACGCGGTGACATGGTTCGGCCTGGCGCTGGTCTGGGCCGCAATGACCGGATATTTCCTGTGGCGCGGCCGCGCCCCATCAGAAAGTGACGCGCAATGAAATATATCTCGACCCGCGGGCAGGCGCCCGAACTGAGCTTTGAAGAGGCGATGCTGACCGGTCTGGCCCGCGACGGCGGCCTGTACCTGCCTGCCGAGATTCCGGTTCTGAGTCAGGACGAGATCGCCGCGCTTGCCGGGCTGCCCTATGAAGAGATCGCGTTCCGCGTCATGTGGCCCTATGTCAGTGGCTCGTTCGCCGGGGATGAGTTCAAAGAGATCATCGCCCGCGCCTATGCCGGGTTCGGCCATGATGCCCGCGCGCCGTTGAAGCAGCTGAACGAGAACCACTTTTTGCTGGAACTGTTCCACGGGCCCACGCTGGCTTTCAAGGATTTCGCCATGCAGCTGATCGGTCAACTGTTCCAGGTGGCGCTGAAGCGGCGGGGCGAGCGTGTCACCATCGTGGGCGCCACCAGCGGCGACACCGGATCGGCCGCGATCGAGGCGTTCCGGGGGCTGGATGCGGTCGATGTGTTCATCCTGTTCCCGCATGGCCGCGTGTCCGAGGTGCAGCGCCGCCAGATGACCACCCCCGCCGACAGCAACGTGCACGCGCTGGCCGTCGATGGCGATTTCGACGACTGTCAGGCCGCCGTGAAGGACATGTTCAACGATTTTGACTTCCGCGACGGGGTCAAGCTGGCGGGGGTGAACTCGATCAACTTTGCCCGCGTGCTGGCGCAGGTGGTCTATTATTTCTCGGCCGCGACCAGCCTGGGCGCGCCGCATCGCAAGGTCAGCTTCACGGTGCCCACCGGCAATTTCGGCGACATCTTCGCCGGCTATATCGCCAAGCGGATGGGTCTGCCCATCGACCGTCTGGTGGTGGCGACCAACCAGAACGACATCCTGCATCGCTGCCTGTCCGGGCAGGGCTATTTCAAGGGCGACACCATCCCCTCGATCAGCCCGTCGATGGATATTCAGGTCAGCTCGAACTTTGAACGCGCGCTGTACTATGCCTATGGCGAGGACGGGCGGGCCGTGGCGCAGTTGATGGACGAGCTGAAACAGGGCGGCTTCCACGTCAGCCAGGGCGCGATGGAGGCCCTGCGCGAAAACTTCGACTCGGGTCGTGTGTCCGAAGAGGAAACGCTCGCCACGATCAAATCCACGCTGGAATACAGCGCCGAGCTGGTCTGCCCGCACACTGCCGTTGGCATCAAGGTGGCCGAAGACACCCGCGCCGCCGATGTGCCAATGGTGACGCTGGCCACCGCCCACCCTGCGAAATTCCCCGCCGCGGTCGAGCAGGCCAGCGGTGTGCATCCGCCCCTTCCCTCGCGCATGTCCGATCTGTATGAACGTCCGGAACGGGTGACCCGCATCGCCAACGATCTGGGCACAATCGAGGATCATATCAAAAGGCATATTGCTGAGTGACTGTCAGACTGGACCAACTAACAAACGGCTTTCGGATCGTCAGCGAACAGATGCCGGGGCTGCAATCGGCAGCCATCGGCATCTGGGTGACCGCTGGCGGGCGGCATGAGCGGATCGAACAGAACGGCATCGCGCATTTCCTCGAGCATATGGCCTTCAAGGGCACCGAGCGGCGCTCGGCCCTGCAGATCGCCGAGGCGATCGAGGATGTGGGCGGCTATATCAACGCCTATACCTCGCGTGAGGTGACGGCCTATTACGCCCGGGTGCTGAAGGATGACGTGGCGCTGGCGATGGACGTGATCGGCGACATCGTCCTGAACCCCGTCTTCGACCCGCGCGAGATCGAGGTTGAGCGCGGTGTGATCCTGCAGGAGATCGGCCAGGCGCATGACACGCCCGACGACGTGATCTTTGACTGGCTGCAGGAACAGAGCTATCGCGATCAGCCGCTGGGCCGCACGATTCTGGGGCCGACCGAAAGAGTCAGCGCCTTTTCGCGCGACGACCTGTCGGCCTTCGTGGCCGAGCACTATGCGCCCGACCAGATGATCCTGTCGGCGGCAGGCGCCGTCGATCATGACCAGTTGATGAAACTGGCCGAAGAGATGTTCGGACACCTGCAACCCCGCAAGGGGCTGCTACCGGATCCCGCGCGGTTCACCGGCGGTGAGGCGCGGCGGGACAAGGCGCTGGAACAAGCGCATTTCGCGCTGGCGCTGGAAAGCCCGGGCTATCGTAATGACGAGATCTATACCGCGCAGATCTATTCGACCGCGCTGGGCGGCGGCATGTCCTCGCGCCTGTTTCAGGAAGTGCGTGAGACCCGCGGGCTGTGCTATACGATCTTTGCCCAGACCGGCGCCTATGCCGACACGGGAACGACCACGATCTATGCCGGCACTTCGGCCGATCAGGTGGGCGAGCTGGCCACCATCACCATCGACGAGATGAAGCGCGCCGCCGAGGACATGAGCCCCGAGGAGGTTGCCCGCGCCCGCGCACAGATGAAGGCCGGGATGCTGATGGGGCTGGAAAGCCCTTCGAACCGGGCCGAACGTCTGGCCCGGCTGGTGCAGATATGGGGCCGTGTTCCGCCGCTCGAGGAAACCGTGGCCAAGATCGACGCGGTCAGCACCGCCGACGTCCGGGCCTTTGCCGAAAAGATGGCGGTTCAGGCCCCGGCAGCACTGGCGCTCTACGGACCTGTGGGTGGTGCGCCGACACTGGAGAGGCTGCAGGAGAGGCGCGCGGCGTGATGCTGTTGGGCAGACGCAGGCTGAAACTCGAGACCGAGCGGTTGAGCTTGCGCCCGCCCGTGCATTCCGACTTCAACGACTGGGCCGCGCTGCGGCTGGCCTCGCGCGAGTATCTGACCCCGTGGGAGCCGATCTGGGCCAAGGATCATCTGACCCGCAAATCGTTCACCAACCGTGTCTACTGGGCGCAACGCTCGGTGGCCAATGGCACGGCGGTTCCGCTGTTCCTCTTCCGCAGAACGGATGACATGCTGGTGGGCGCCATTACGCTGGACAACATCCGCCGGGGGCCGGCGCAGGCCGGAACGCTGGGCTATTGGACCGGGCAGGCCTTTGCCCGGCAGGGTTACATGCGCGAGGCCATCGGCGCCGTGGTGCATTACGCCTTTACCCGACTGGACCTGAGCCGGATCGAGGCCGCCTGCCTGCCGGAAAACGCCGCCTCTCGCGGGCTGTTGGAAAGCTCGGGGTTCAAATACGAGGGCGTGGCGCAATCCTATCTGCAGATCAACGGGCGGTGGCGGACGCATGTGCTCTATGCGTCGCTGCGCTCGGACCGGCGCGGGCGGACGGACGCGGGCTAGGGCGCCCGTTCGGACCTGATGTGGGCGGGACTGTTTCCGAAATTTGGGCCCAGTGACGTGACTCGAGGCGCCGATGCGCTAGACTTCCGATCATGCGGAGTGTTTTGGCGGGTCTGATCTTGCTGGCAGGGACGGCGGCGGCGCAGGAGCGTCGGCCGAGCCATTGCATCGCCATCGCCCAGAACACCCCTGGAATCCAGTATCTGCACAAGGCGGCGTGGCAGGATCCGGTGCCCGAATTCTCGGTCCGGATCAGCTATGTCGCGCATGCGTCCTTTCTGATCCAGACACCCGGCGGGCTGAATGCCGTGACCGACTATACCGGCTTCATCGGCGGCGCGGATCTGATTCCCGACATCGTGACGATGAACCACGCCCATGACACCCATTGGACCGCCTATCCCGACCCGGCCATCCCGCATGTGCTGCCGGGTTGGGGCGAGTTCGGGCAGGGCATCGAACACCACCTCGACCTGGGCGAATTGCTGGTGCGCAACGTATCGACCGACATCCGGTCCGCTTATGGCGGGGTGGAAGAGCGCGGAAACTCGATCTTCGTGTTCGAGGTCGAAGGTCTGTGCATCGGCCATCTGGGGCATCTGCACCACATCCCCAGCGACGAGCAGTTCGCGGCCCTTGGGCGGCTGGACGTGGTCATGGCGGCGGTGGACGGTGGCACGACCATGCCCTTGCCCGAGATGATCTCGGTGCTGCAGCGGCTGAAAAGTTCGGTCATCATTCCGATGCATTGGTTCTCGGGATATTCGCTGGACCGGTTCCTGGCCGATATCCGATCCGATTTCCCGGTGCGCCGGGACGGGGTTTCGGAAATTGAAGTATCGCTGCGGACCCTGCCGGACCGCCCGACGGTAGTGGTGCTCGAGCCGCGATACCTGATGGAATTGGAATAAGCCTTGCCGTGCGCCTCGGGCTTGGGCATGCAGAGGGTATGCATTTGAACCCTGCCGACGAAACCTTTGCCGAAACCATCCGCGCCCGCCTGGGTGACGATGTTCTGCGCCCGGTCGAGCCGCGCTATCTGGAAGAGCCGCGCCGCCGCTTCGCCGGGCAGGCGGGTCTGCTGGCCTTGCCCCGCACGGTTGAGGAGGTTGCAGCCTTGGTGCGTTTGGCGTCCGAGGCCCGTGTGCCGGTGGTGCCATACGGCGGCGGCACCGGTCTTGTGGGCGGACAGGTCATGGCGGATGGCCCCGAGCCCCTGATCCTGTCGCTCGAGCGGATGCGCGCGATCCGGGCCGTCTATCCGACCGAAAACATCCTGATCGCCGAGGCCGGTGCTGTGCTGGCCGACATTCAGGCCGCGGCCGAGACGGCCAACCGGCTGTTTCCGCTGTCGCTGGCGGCGCAGGGATCTTGCCGGATCGGGGGGAACCTCGCCACCAATGCCGGGGGCGTGAACGTCCTGCGCTATGGCAATGCGCGGGATCTGTGCCTGGGGCTCGAAGCGGTTCTGCCCAACGGCGACATCTGGCACGGGCTGGGGCGTTTGCGCAAGGACAACACCGGCTATGATCTGCGCAACCTGCTGATCGGGTCTGAGGGTACGCTGGGGGTCATCACCGCCGCCTCGCTCAAGCTTTTCCCGCGCCCTGCCGGGCTGGGCACGGCGGTCTTTCAGGTGGCCAGCCCCGAAGCGGCGATCGACCTGTTGGCCCTGGCCCGCGATCATCTGGGCGAAACCGTAAGCGCGTTCGAACTGATCCACAGACAGGGGCTGGATTTTCTGGCAGAGGTCTTGCCGGACGTGCGGCAACCCTTTGACACGCCGCCGGAATGGTCGGTCCTGATTGAACTGGGATTGCCGGCCGGGCACGAGCCCGAGGCGGCGCTGGAGTCCTTGTTCGTCGCTGCCGAGGCCCGTAGTCTGGTGTCGGACGGTGTCATCGCCCAAAGCGCCGCGCAGCGCGACGCGCTGTGGTCAGTGCGCGAACGCATCCCCGAGGCGAACCGGCTGATCGGTTCGGTGTCCAGCCACGATATCTCGGTTCCGATTTCGCGCATCCCCGATTTCATCCGGCAAGGCGGCAACGCGATTTCGGCCCTCGGACCTTTCCGGGTGAACTGTTTTGGTCATTTGGGGGACGGCAACCTGCACTACAACGTCTTCCCCCCCAAAGGCCACAACCGGGGCGCGTTCGATGACCGGCGCGCCGCGATCAAGCGCGCGGTTCATGACCTGGTGCATGAATTTGAAGGATCGGTCAGTGCCGAGCATGGGGTGGGCCGTCTGAAGACCGGTGATCTGGAACGTTATGGTGATCCGGCCAAACTGTCGGCCATGCGCGCCATCAAGGCCGCCTTGGACCCGCTCGGGGTAATGAACCCCGGCGCCGTCCTGTCAACTGTGTAAGTGCGGCCCGGACGCTCCGGGCCGCAGCTGCGCGTCGTTTACGACGCCGGCAGGATAACCTTGTCGATTACGTGGATCACGCCATTGCTGGTTTCGATATCTGCCTGAACGACATTTGCGTCATTGACCATGACACCGTTGTCGAGATCGATCGTGATCTCTCCACCCTGCACGGTGGCGGCGGTCATGTCGTCGGACAGATCACCCGACATCACCTTGCCCGGAACCACGTGATAGGTGAGGATCGCCACAAGCTGATCCTTGTTCTCGGGCTTCAGCAGCGTTTCCACGGTGCCTTCGGGCAGCGCGGCAAAGGCTTCATCCGTGGGCGCGAAAACGGTGAATGGGCCTTCGCCCTTCAGCGTGTCAACCAACTCGGCGGCCTGCACGGCTGCGACCAGAGTGTTGAAGCTGCCAGCCCCGACAGCGGTGTCCACAATGTCCTTGCCGTGGCCGTCGGCCATGGCAGCGGTCGAAAACAGGATACTGGCGACACCGGCAACAGCGAATTTGCGAAACATGATCTACTTCCCTTGTTGAGGATGTCATCGGCGACATCACGGTTTATACGGCGACATGCCGAAAGGAGATCAGGCGTCGGGGGCAAAAAACCGACTGGAAAACGAACGACGCCGCGCTAAGCGCGCGGCGTTTCCAGCGGCAAGTCACGAAATCGTGACCGCTGTCTGTTCACAGCCCTTCGAATTCGCACAGGACATGGACGTCCATGCCCATCTCCTCCAGCACCTTCCGGCCACCCAGCTCGGGCAGGTCGATGATGAAGGCGCAGCTGACAATCTCGCCGCCCAGCCGTTCGATCAGCTTGATGCCTGCCGCGGCAGTGCCGCCGGTGGCCAGCAGGTCATCGACGACCAGAACCTTTTCACCGGGCTGGATCGCGTCATCGTGGATCTCGACGATGGCCTCGCCGTATTCCAGCTTGTATTCCTCGCTGATCGTGGTGCCCGGCAGCTTGCCCTTCTTGCGGATCGGAACGAAGCCCACGCTCAGCTGGTGAGCGATCGCGCCGCCCAGGATGAAACCGCGTGCCTCAAGCCCCACGACCTTGTCGATGCGCTCGCCGGCATAGGGGTGCAGCATCTGGTCGATGGCCATGCGAAACCCGCGGGGATCCGCAAACAGGGTCGTCACGTCGCGGAACATGATCCCTTCGTGGGGAAAATCGACGATGGTCCGAATGTAATCCTTGACCGTTTTGCTTCTGGACATGGGGCAACCCTTCTTGCGTCAAAACACGGCGGTGTTTGGCGTATCACGGCCAGTCATGCAAGCCACGGCTGCCTTCCTGCGCGTATTTGCTGCGGAACAGATGCGCCCGGACCACCCGCCCTTGGAGGGCTGCGGGTATCGACAAGCGATGCGCTTTGTCTATACAAGGTGCCACGCGCTGATGCAGGCCCAGAACAAGGATGACAGCCGTGGCCAAGGCCGACCTCAAGGGATCCACCAAAAAGAACAGCCAGCTGGTTCTGCGCCTGGACAAGGACGAACGCGACGCGTTCGTTGCGCTGTGCCGCGATCTCGACACCTCGGCCGCGCGCGAGATCCGCAAGTTCATTCGCGCGTTCATGGCCGAGAACGCCGGGACCTGACTGCCTTCAGGCCGGGCGGCGCAGTACCGCCGTGGCCACGCCCATTCCGATCAGGGTCAACCCTCCGAAACGGGTCATGCCGGTGATGATGCCGGGGCGGCCGATTACGCGGCGCAGCCGATCGGCCAACAGCGCATAGGCCAGCGCGTTCAGCCCGGCCAACCCAACGAAAGTGGCGATCAATATGGCGAACTGCGGGCCCAACGGCTCGGCCGGGCGCAGGAATTGCGGCACGAAGGCAATGAAGAAGGCGATGGATTTCGGGTTCAGGGCAGTAACGGCGGCCGCATGGCCGAACACGCCGCGCGCGGTGACGTCGCGCCCGGTGGCCACCGCCTGCATCCCGCCGGACGGCGCACTGCGCAGCAGCTTGATGCCCAGCCAGACCAGATAGGCGGCGCCCACCCATTTCAGCACCGAAAACAGCGTGGCCGACGCCAGCACCAGCGCCCCAAGCCCCAGCAGCGAAGCGGTCATGGCAATCAGGTCCCCCAGCGCAACCCCCGTGGCCGAGGCCACGGCCACGCTGCGCCCTTTGGACAGCGCATAGCTGAGCACCAGCAGGACCGTCGGGCCCGGGATCAGCAGAAGGGCGGTCGAGGCGGCGACAAAGGCCAGCCAAAGTTCAAAATCCATCATCCAACTCCGTCAAATCCGCAGCAGCTAGCCTAAGAAAACACGTGGCCGTCAAGGCCGCCTACAATACCCGGCCCGCCACCGCATCCAGCTTGGCCAGCACTTGCAGGTCGCGCTTTTCCGGGGCCGTCAAAATCGCGTGGTCCAATGCCCGGTCGCAGCCATGCGGGCAGGGCGCGCGGTCCGCCCCCAGCAGGGCGGGCAGGCCTTTGACCAAGGCGCGCGCCTTCTCGGCATTGCCGGTCAGCGTCGCGATGATCGCGGTCACGTCCACTTCGCCGTGATCGGGGTGCCAGCTGTCATAGTCGGTGACCATCGCCACCGAGGCATAGCAAAGCTCGGCCTCGCGGGCCAGTTTGGCCTCGGGCATGTTGGTCATGCCGATCACGTCGCAGCCCCACTGCTCGCGGTACATCTTCGATTCCGCCAGCGTCGAGAATTGCGGCCCTTCCATCGCCAGGTAGGTGCCGCCGCGATGCACGGTGATGCCGACCGCCCGGGCGGCGGATTCACAGGCATCCCCCAGGCGCGGGCAGGTCGGATGGGCCACGCTGACATGGGCGACGCAGCCGGTGCCGAAAAAGCTTTTCTCGCGGGCGAAGGTGCGGTCGATGAACTGATCGACGACCACGAAATCGCCTGGGGCCATGTGTTCGCGGAAGGAGCCGCAGGCCGAAACCGAGATCACATCGGTGACCCCCAGCCGTTTCAGCGCGTCGATATTGGCGCGATAAGGCACCTCCGTCGGCGAATGCACATGCCCGCGCCCGTGGCGGGGCAGAAAGGCCATCTCGATGCCGTCCAGTGTCCCGGTCAGGATCTGGTCGGACGGCGCGCCCCAGGGCGTTTCCACGGTAACCCATTGCGGCGTTTCCAGCCCATCGATGTCATAAATTCCCGATCCGCCGATGACGGCAATTTTTGTCTGGGCCACTTTCGTTCTCCGCTGCGATACCTGCCTGTGGGAATTTCTGCGGGCTTGTCGGGCATTTGGCAAGGCTTGCCGGTGTTTTTGCGCCGCACAGGCGCCACAAGGGGCGTCGCCTTGCAGTTTTTGCATGACAGCCTGCGATCGATGGGCTAGCAGACAGCGCCGAAGGCGGGTATACGACCGCCTTCGCGCGAACATTCTGACCTACAGGACCAATCCATGCCCCGAGCCTTGCTGGCAAGCTTTGCCAATCGCCTCGCCATTCCCGATCTGAGCTGGATGCCGGACGAAAAGCTGACCCCCGCCCGCCTGCGGATCGAGCTTTTGTCGGGCCTGACCGTCGCCCTGGCCCTGGTGCCCGAAGCGGTGGCGTTTGCTTTCGTCGCCGGGGTTCATCCTCTGGTAGGCCTGTACGCGGCGTTCCTGGTGGGGCTGATCACCGCGCTGATCGGCGGCCGTCCGGGTATGATCTCGGGCGCAACCGGAGCGCTGGCGGTCGTCATGGTGGCGCTGGTGGCGCAGCACGGGGTCGAATACCTGTTCGCCACGGTGGTTCTGATGGGCATCCTGCAGATCATCGCGGGGGCCATGCATTGGGGCCGGTTCATCCGGCTGGTGCCGCATCCGGTGATGCTGGGCTTTGTCAATGGCCTGGCCATCGTGATCTTTCTGGCGCAACTGGGCCAGTTCAAGGTGCCGGGCACCATGGAAAACACCGGCCACGGCATGAGCGGTGGTGAATGGCTGTCCGGGATGCAACTCTATACGATGCTGGGGCTGGTCGCGCTGACCATGGCGGTGATCTGGGTGATGCCGCGCATCACGCGCATCGTGCCGGCGCCGCTGGCGGGCATCGTCGTGGTGGCCGCGCTGGTGATCGGTATCGGGCTGGATGTCCCGCGCGTCGGAGACCTGGCCTCGATCGAGGGCGGACTGCCAAAATTCCACATCCCCATGGTTCCGCTGACCTGGGAAACTTTCGAGATCATTCTGCCCTACGCCGTGATCCTCGCCGCCATCGGCCTGATCGAATCTCTGCTGACGCTGAACCTGGTGGGCGAGATCACCGGCAAGCGCGGTGGTGCGTCGCAGGAATGCATTGCACAGGGCACCGCCAACGTCGTCACCGGGTTCTTTGGCGGCATGGGCGGCTGTGCGATGATCGGGCAGTCGATGATCAACGTGAAGTCCGGCGGCCGCACGCGCATCGCGGGGATCGCCGCCGCACTGTTCCTGCTGGTGTTTATCCTTGTCGGCTCATCCCTGATCGAACAGATCCCGCTGGCCGCGCTGGTTGGCGTGATGTTCATGGTAGTGATCGGCACCTTTGCCTGGAATTCGTTCAACATCCTGCGCAAGGTGCCGCTGACGGATGCCTTCGTCATCGTTCTGGTAACCGTCGTCACCGTGATGGAAGACCTCGCCGTGGCCGTCGTGGTCGGCGTGATCGTTTCGGCGCTGGCCTATGCCTGGAACAACGCCAAGCGCATCCACGCGATCACCCGCGACTCGGAAACCGAGAAAGGCGCCAAGGTCTACGAGATCAAGGGGCCGCTGTTCTTCGGCTCGTCCGAGGGTTTTGTCGAACTGTTCGATGTCCAAAACGACCCGGAAACGGTGATCGTGGACTTCGCCGACAGCCGCGTGGTCGACCAATCTGCCCTGCAGGCCATCGAAAACATCGCCGCGAAATATGAGGCGGCAGGCAAGCGCGTCATGCTGCGCCATCTCAGCCGGGATTGCCACAAGCTGCTCAAGAAAGCAGGTCACCTGATGGTCGACAGCGACGATGACCCGGATTACGGCCTTGCGGTCGACTATTCTGTTCGAACCGGCATTCTGGGCGGCCATTGAGCCCCCAAACCCGGCTCAATCGTCTGGACGATTGAGGGAAAACAACTCCGTCACCACCGAGTAGTCGCGATACCCAAGCCGCGACAAGGGTTGAAAGGTGGTGACGTCGAACTTGCCGTCCTTCAGGCAGTCATCGCGCAGGTGCACGCCGACGACTTCTCCGAAAACCACCCGGTTGGCCTGGCCGGGCAGCGTGACGATCTGGGTCAGTTTGCATTCCAGCGCGGCAGGGGCGCCCTCGATGCGAGCGCATGGGATGGTTTCGCATTCCACAGGTGTCAGGCCGGCGTGGGCGAACTCGTCCACCTCTTTCGGAAGGCTGGCCGAGCTTGCGTTCATCGCAGCCCGATGGGCGTGGGCTACCACGTTGACGCAAAAGACGCCGGTCGCCTCGATATTGGCGATGCTGTCCTTTCCGCGGTCCTGGTCGTGTTTCGTGCCGGTGGAGGCAAACATCACCTGCGGCGGCGTATAGGCGACCCCGTTGAAGAATGAATAGGGCGCCAGATTGTTGATCCCATCGGCGCTGCGGGTCGAGATCCATCCGATCGGGCGCGGCGTGATGATGGCGTTGAACGGGTTGTGCGGCAAACCGTGACCGTCTTCGGGGCGATAGAACATCTGATCTCCAAGCGTTTGCTCAAGGCCTAGCGAAGTGCTAGGGCGATTGCCAGAGTCGAAAAGAGGGCCGCGGTGCAGCAGTTCGGGATCAGGCCGGAAGAGCCGGAGGATTGGTGGGAAGTCGAAGCCCTCTACGACCTGTGTTTTGCGCCGGGGCGCGAGGCGCTGTCGTCTTACCGCTTGCGCGACGATGTTCCGCCAGTGCCGGGCCTGTCGATGATTGCCCGTGACGGGCAGGGCATCTTGGCTGGGGCCATCCGATTCTGGCCGGTTCATGTTGGCGCACACGACGCGCTTTTGCTGGGGCCCGTTGCCGTCCACCCGACCCACCAGGGGGAAGGTTTGGGTGGTTTTCTGATCCACGAAGGTATCGAAGCCGGGCGGGCCAAAGGGTGGGACCGGGTCATGCTGGTCGGTGACGCGCCCTATTATTCACGCTTTGGGTTTGCCCGGCTCGAGGGTGTTGAGATGCCCCCACCAACCAACCCGGATCGGGTTCTCGGGCTGGATTTGACCACCGGCGCATGGCACGGAGTGAGTGGTTCGGTGACCCGCTGGACGCGCTGATCTATTGAAACGGCGTTGTGAAATGCCAATGTTTCAGGGTCAGGAGGACACCGAATGAATGACGTCGTTCTCGTCGGAGAAATCGACCCCGACGCTGAGTTGGACCGGCTGGCAAGCCACTACCGCAGCGCGGGCGGCAGCGGTATCAGGTTGCTCAATCGTCTGGGTGGATCGGCTGAGTCGCTGCTGGAACAGCTGCCCGGTTCGGTGCGCGATGGGCTGACCGGTGCAACCGAGCAGGCCTTGTGGCTTGCAGTTCGTGCCGCTGACGGATCGCGCCGCGCGGTTCCCGACCAGAAGCCGTGGGTCAACACCGCCATATCGACCACGATGGGCGCCGCGGGTGGGGCTGGCGGCCTGACGACGGCGTTGATCGAGCTTCCGGCGACCACGGCCATGTTGTTGCGCTCAATACAGGGTGCCGCATCGCGTGAAGGTTTTGACCCCTCGGCAAGGAACGTGCAGTTCGATTGCATCCGCGTTTTGTCGGCGGCAGGTCCCTTGGCGCATGACGACGGCGCAGACATGGGGTTCTTTTCAGTCCGACTGACCGTGACGGGCCCCGCTCTGCAAAAGATCATTGCCGCCGTCGCTCCGAGGTTGTCGGTCGTTTTGGGGCAGAAACTGGCGGCACAGACCGTTCCGGTATTGGGGGCCTTGGCCGGAGGTGGCGCGAACTACCTCTACGCCCGGTACTATCAGCAGATTGCCCGTGTGCATTTCGGCCTGCGGCGTCTGGCGATCGATGCCGATATTCCGCATGACGAGCTTGTGCAGCGTCTGCAACGTCGCATGTTGGCCTGATCCTCAGTTTCAAAATTGGACAGAACCGCAGGATGTGGTATCCTGCACCCAATCGGCCCGCAAGATAAGTGGCCGAAAACAGGCAAGAAGAACAAAACAAGAGGCGGGGCAGCGTGAAAAGCGCAGGGCTGTCACCAGACATTCTGTCCGAAACCGGGGCATTTCCGGTTCTGCCGCAGTCTGCGGCTCTATGCTACCGGCTTCGGCGCGGGGTGCCTGAGATATTGTTGATCACGACCCGGGGGTCGGGGCGGTGGATCATCCCCAAAGGCCGCATGATCGACGGCCTTAGCGGGTCTGAGACCGCAGCGCAGGAAGCTTGGGAAGAAGCCGGTGTGACAGGCCGTTGTGAGACGCGCAGTATCGGGCAGTTCTCTTTCGACAAACACCACCGGGATCTGGGGCGGGTGACATGCGTCGTTGATGTCTACCCGTTGCTTGTTACCAAGACGGCGGATCGGTTCCCCGAAGTCGCAGAACGGCGGCGTAGATGGATGCTGCCGGAAAAAGCAGCACAAGCGGTTTCGATCGGCGGGCTTTCCGGGCTGTTGCGGTCAAATGCGCTCAATCCTCATTGAACCGCCTCTGTAAAGACTTGATATTGCCATGTCTGTCAGTATCTATTGGCCCACCGACATTTTGGGCGACAGATGATTCAATATTCACTGAAATGCTGCAATGGTCACGCGTTTGACAGTTGGTTCCAGTCTGCGGACGCTTACGACAAGCTGTCCAAGGTTGGAATGGTCTCTTGCGCGACTTGCGGCAGCACCCAGGTCGAAAAGGCGATCATGACGCCGCGGGTCCAGTCTGCGCGCTCATCTGCTGCAATGCCGCGCGCGGAGAACAGTGATCGACCCGAAGCCCAGCACCAACCGACCAAGGCCGAGATAGAGCGCGTTCTCAACGCCCTGCGCGCCAAGGTCGAGGCGAATTCCGATTATGTCGGCCGCGAATTTGCGCGCGAGGCCCGCAAGATACATCTGGGCGAGGCCCCGGAGCGCGCCATCTATGGCGAGGCCAAGCCGGAAGAGGCCAAGGCCCTGATCGAAGATGGGGTTCCCGTGGCCCCTCTGCCGTTCATTCCAAGCCGAAAGACGAACTGAACCGTGCATCTTGTTATCACCGGCGCCAATCGCGGCATTGGGCGTGCTCTTGCTGAATGCTATCGTGGCCGCGGCGATACTGTCACCGGCACCGCACGGGACGATTCCGCCGATATTCGTCTGGACGTTACCGACCCGGCGCAACAGGCGCAGATGGCGCGCAAGTTGGATGGCCAGCCCGTAGATCTGTTGATCTGCAATGCAGGTGTCTATCTGGACAAAGGCCAAACAATCGACGGCTACCCGGCCGAGATGTGGGGCCAGACCTTTGCGGCCAACGTCACCGGGGTGTTTCTGACCATTCAGTCCTTGTTGCCCAATCTGCGTGCGGCGCGCGGCAAGATCGCGATCATCTCGTCGCAGATGGCCTCGCACACGCGGGCGCCCGGGGGCAGCTATATCTATCGGGCCTCCAAGGCGGCTGTGCTGAACCTTGGGCGCAACCTGGCGGTGGATATCAAGGACGATGGCATCGCCGTCGGCATTTATCACCCGGGATGGGTGCAGACGGACATGGGCGGTCAGGCCGCCGACATCACCGTGTCACAGGCCGTTGCCGGGTTGACCGAGCGTTTCGATGCGCTGAGTTTGGACTCCACCGGCTGCTTTGAAACCTGGGACGGGCAGGCACATCCTTACTGAGCGGCCAGCGCTGCCTTGGGGATCTCGTAGACTTCACCGGGATCGATGAAGATCACCAGAATTTCGCCCCGCGTTTCCGAAGTGATCTTCGACGTCGAGCTGCTGGAATCCGGCTTTCCATCGGTGAAATAGATGCGGCGTACTTCCCCAGTATCCAACTGAACCGCCAGGGTTGCAGTGCCATCATCCTTGCGCCGCAACTCGGCAGGGCAATTTTTCAATGGCTGACCCGCCAACGCGGCGCAGGGGACCGTTCCCAACGCGTTCTGGCCGTCCGTTCCGGACAGTGAAGCCACCTGGGCCAGAGCCGGGCTGGACATCAGAGCACAGGCGAAAACAAAACGCAGCATGGTATTCCTCATGGTTTAAATCCTTGACGATACGCTGACATTGCTGCCGGTCCTTGTAAAGCGTTGCGCTGCAGTGTCCTGCCGTTCTATGTGCCCTTGCTCTTGTGTGTTGCCTCGCATAAGACGCTCGGGACCGGAAATCCAAGGCGCGGAGACATTTGCCCCCATGCCCGTACTCGTGATGAAATTCGGCGGCACATCCGTCGCCAACCTCGACCGCATCCGCCGCGCGGCCAAGCGCATCGGCGTCGAAGTGGCCAAGGGCTATGACGTCATCGTCATCGTGTCGGCCATGTCGGGCAAGACCAACGAATTGGTGGGCTGGGTCGACGAGATCTCGCCGCTGTATGACGCGCGCGAATATGATGCCGTGGTATCTTCGGGCGAGAATGTCACCGCCGGTCTGATGGCGCTGACGCTGCAGGAAATGGAGATCCCCGCCCGCAGCTGGCAGGGCTGGCAGGTGCCGCTGCTGACCGATGGCGCCCATTCGGCGGCGCGGATCCTTGATATTCCGACCGACAACATCAACCAGAAGTTCGGCGAGGGCATGAAGGTCGCGGTGGTGGCAGGCTTTCAGGGTCTCAGCCCCGAGGGGCGGATCACCACGTTGGGCCGGGGCGGTTCGGACACCACTGCCGTGGCTTTTGCCGCCGCCTTCGACGCCGAACGCTGCGACATCTACACGGATGTGGACGGCGTCTATACCACCGATCCGCGCATCTGCGAGAAGGCGCGCAAACTGGACAAGATCTCGTTCGAGGAAATGCTCGAACTGGCCTCGTTGGGGGCCAAGGTGCTGCAGACCCGCTCGGTCGAGCTGGCGATGCGGTACAAGGTGAAACTGCGTGTTCTCTCAAGCTTCGAGGAACAGTCCGACGAGGCCGGAACCCTGGTCGTCGACGAGGAGGAAATCATGGAATCCAATGTAGTCTCGGGTGTGGCCTATTCGCGGGACGAGGCCAAGATGACCGTCGTGTCGGTCGCCGACCGCCCCGGCATCGCCGCGATCATCTTCAACGCGCTCAGCGATGAGGGGATCAACGTCGACATGATCGTGCAGAACATCTCGGACGAGGGGCGCACGGACATGACCTTTTCCTGCCCCACCAACCAGGTGGCGCGCGCCGAAAAGGCGCTGTTG
The DNA here is from genome assembly GCF_056536885.1 of Ruegeria sp. CI5. Taxonomy (NCBI): domain Bacteria; kingdom Pseudomonadati; phylum Pseudomonadota; class Alphaproteobacteria; order Rhodobacterales; family Roseobacteraceae; genus Ruegeria; species Ruegeria sp. CI5. The sequence continues at coordinate 66,906 of NZ_JBQFQN010000005.1, read as the reverse complement.
GCAGTCAAGGAGCGTGGCGAGCTGAACTATGCCGAGCTGGTCGCCGACACCGATGTGGCCAAGGTTTCTGTGGTGGGCATCGGTATGCGTTCGCAGTCGGGCGTGGCGGCCAAGATGTTCAAGGTACTCTCGGATGAGGGGATCAACATCAAGGTCATTACAACCTCCGAGATCAAAATTTCCGTCCTCGTCGACCGGAAATACATGGAACTTGCCGTTCAGGCGCTGCATGATGCCTTTGAACTGGAAAAGGCGGCCTGAGCATCTCGGCCAAGGTCCCGCCTGACACCGCAGAGTAGATCGGGCGATGGCAGACGGAATGGAAACAGAATCCCGCAAGCTGCTGGGGCGGCTGCGCGAGGAGATGGCAAGCGAGGCTGCCGGTCAGGAGCGTCTTGACCGGATCACTCACCTGATCGCCGACAGCATGCGGTGCGAGGTGTGCTCGATCTATCTGTTCCGCGACGACGAAACCCTGGAGCTGTGTGCCACCGAAGGTCTTGCCCCCGAGGCCGTGCACCAGACCCGGATGCGTCTGGGGGAAGGTCTCGTTGGCCGGGTGGCCAAGTTCGGCAAGGTCGTCAACGCCGCCGATGCGCCCTCCGAGAAAGGCTTCCGGTACATGCCGGAAACGGGCGAGGAGCGGTTTTCGTCGTTCCTGGGCGTGCCCGTTCAGCGGCTGGGGCAGAAGCTTGGGGTTCTTGTGGTCCAGTCCCGCGCTCAACGCGAATTTTCCGCGGATGAGGTCTATGCGCTTGAAGTCGTGGCAATGGTCCTTGCGGAAATGGCCGAATTGGGTGCGTTTGTGGGCGAAGGTGCCGCCCTTTCACCGTTGCATCAGCAATCCATATTGCTGCGCGGTGGCCCGGCACAGGAGGGCTCGGCCGAGGGGCATGTCTGGCTGCATGAGCCGCGTGTCGTCGTCACCAACCCGATCGCCGACGATCCACATCGCGAGCTGGAGCGGCTGAACGAGGCGGTCGAAGAGCTGCGCGTGGGCGTCGACAAGATGCTTGAAATCTCGCGGGGCGGCGACACGGAACAGCTGCAGGTTCTGGAAGCCTACCGGATGTTCGCCAATTCCAAGGGCTGGATGCGCCGGATGGAAGAGGACATCGCCCGCGGTCTCAGCGCCGAGGCGGCGGTGGAAAAGGAGCAGTCGCAGGCCCGCGCCCGGATGAGCCAGGTCACCGACCCTTATCTGCGCGAGCGTCTGGCGGATCTGGACGATCTGTCCAACCGTCTGCTGCGCATTCTGACAGGGCAGGGCGGGTCGAACGGTAAAGAACTGCCGCCCGATCCGATCCTGGTGGCGAGGAATATCGGCCCGGGTGACCTGCTGGAATATGGCCGTTCGCTGAAAGGTGTCGTGCTCGAGGAGGGCTCGGTCGGTAGTCATGCCACCATCGTCGCCCGCGCTCTGGCCATCCCGCTGGTGGTACATGTGGGCCGGATCACGACCGAGGCTTTGAACGGCGACCATATTCTGGTCGACGGGGATGAGGGCGTCGTGCATCTGCGCCCCGAGGATACCGTCGTCAGCGCCTTCCGCGACAAGATGGCCATGCAGGCCGAGGCGCAGAAACGCTATGCCTCGATCCGCGAAACCCCGACCGTGACAAAGGATGGCGAGCGGATCAATCTGGTGATGAATGCCGGCCTGATGGCCGACTTGCCGTCGCTCAAGACGTCCGGGGCCGAGGGCGTAGGCCTGTTCCGCACCGAATTGCAGTTCCTGATCCGCAACCAGATGCCGAAACGGTCCGAACTGGTGGCGCAGTACAAACGTGTTCTGGATTCGGCCGATGGCAAGCGCGTGGTATTCCGTACGCTGGATATCGGATCGGACAAGGTGCTGCCCTACATGAAGCATGTCGCCGAGCCCAACCCGGCGCTGGGTTGGCGCGCCATTCGTGTTGGCCTGGACAAGCGCGGCGTGATGCGGATGCAGTTGCAGGCCCTGTTGCGCGCGGCGGATGGCCGTCCTCTGACGGTCATGTTCCCGTTTGTCGCCCAGGCCGACGAATACCGCGAGGCCCGTTGGGAAGTGAACAAGACGCTGGAGCGCGAAAAGCGCTTGGGTCACGTCCTGCCGGAAACGCTGGAAGTTGGGGCGATGCTGGAAACACCGTCATTGGCCTTCGCCCCCCAGAAGTTCTTTGACGAGGTCGATTTCATCTCGATCGGCGGCAACGACCTGAAACAGTTCTTCTTCGCCGCCGACCGTGAAAACGAGCTGGTGCGCCGACGCTATGACACGCTGAATGTCAGCTTCCTCAGCCTGATCGAGCGCATCGTCGAACGGTGCGGAATTTCCGACACGCCGCTGAGTTTCTGCGGCGAGGATGCCGGCCGCCCGATCGAGGCACTGTGCCTGGCGGCGATGGGTATCCGCACCCTGTCGATGCGCCCGGCCTCGATCGGCCCGGTCAAAAGCCTGCTGTTGCGGTCCAACCTGCAGGATGTCCGCAAGATCATCGCCGACGCGCGCCATCGCGGCGAACAATCGGTGCGCCCGGCGATCATGGAGTATCTGCGCGACAACGGCTGAGGCCATGATGACCGCGAAAAAAGGCCCGATTCCGAAATCCGGGCTTGCTTTTTGGGCTTGGTCTTTCTATCCAAGCCACGAATGTTAGCGGTAACAGGGTGTCTGGCTGCAGACCGCGCCGGATTGTCCGAAGAAGGGAGCCAGCCATGGTTTCACGCGTAATCCCGGTAGATCCGTTCGACCTGGTCCTGTTCGGCGCGACCGGAGATCTGGCCCAGCGCAAGATCCTGCCGGGCCTCTACCATCGGTTCGAAGTGGGGCAGATGCCCGAAGATGCGCGCATCATCGGGACCGCGCGGTCGGATATGGACGATGACGGGTTCCGCGCGCAGGTGCGCAAGTCGATGAAGGAATTCGCTCCGTCCTTCAAAAAGGACGTGCTGGACCGATTTCTGGCCCGGGTCGAATACGTGCCGGTCGATGCGCTGGGCGAAAACGGCTGGGACAAGCTGGCCAAATCGCTGCGCCCCGACGTGGTGCGCGCCTTTTATCTGTCGGTCGGTCCGAAACTGTTTCCCGGCATCGCACAGCGCCTGCATGATCACGGGCTTGCCACGCCCGACAGCCGCATCGTGGTCGAGAAACCCTTTGGCCATGATCTGGCCTCGGCCAAGGCGCTGAACGAAGGTCTGCGCGCCTGTTTCGAAGAGCATCAGATCTATCGGATCGACCATTACCTGGGTAAGGAAACGGTGCAGAACCTGATGGCGCTGCGCTTTGCCAACTCGCTGTTCGAACCGCTGTGGAACGCGACCCATGTTGATCATGTCCAGATCACCGTGGCCGAAACCGTCGGGGTCGAAGGGCGTGGTGCCTATTACGACCAGTCCGGCGCGATGCGGGACATGGTGCAGAACCACCTGGTGCAACTTTTGTGCCTGACTGCGATGGAGCCGCCCTCGACCTTCTCGCCCAACGCGGTGCGCAGTGAAAAGGTCAAGGTGATCGAGGCACTGGAACCTGTCGCCCCGACCGACATCGCCCGCGGCCAGTACCGGGCGGACAAGGGCGGCGACGGCTATGTCGATCATGTGGGCAACCCCGACAGCCTGACCGAAAGCTACATCGCGCTGAAGGTGCGCGTGGGCAACTGGCGCTGGTCGGGGGTTCCGTTCTATCTGCGCACGGGCAAGCGTCTGCGCGCGCGGGAATCCGAAATCGCGGTGTTTTTCCGCGACCCGCCGCACACGATCTTTCCCAATGTCGGCCCGCTGCACGGCAACGTTCTGGTGATCCGCCTGCAGCCTGACGAGGGCATCACCCTGCGCACCACGATCAAGGATCCCGGCCCAGGCGGCTTCCGCCTGACGGACGTGGCGCTGGACATGAGCTTTGCCGAGGCGCTGGGTGCTGATGTGCGCGCGCAGGACGCCTATGAGCGGCTGGTGATGGACGTGATCCGCGGCGACCAGACCCTGTTCATGCGCGGCGACGAGGTCGAGGCCGCCTGGGCCTGGGTCGATCCCATCATCAAGGGCTGGGAAGAGCGCGGCGACCGTCCCTCGCGCTATGATCAGGGCAGTTCTGGCCCGGAAGACGCATTGATGCTGATGCATCGCGACGGGCGCCGCTGGCGCCAGATCGGAGGTTGAGATGGTTCACAACGTCATCACCGATGTCACCCAAAGAATAATCGAGCGCAGCGCCGATCCCCGCCGTACCTATCTGCAGCGGATGGAGCAGGCCCGGTCCGAAGGGCCGGCGCGCGCGCACTTGTCGTGCAGCGGACAGGCCCATGCCTATGCCGGGGCAGGGGCCGATCAGCAGACGATGGCCACGACCAGCGTGGGCAATCTCGGCATCGTCACCGCCTATAACGACATGCTGTCGGCGCATCAGCCGTTCGAGCGCTATCCCGAACTGATCCGCCGCGCGGCCCGTGCCGCGGGCGGCACCGCGCAGGTCGCGGGCGGGGTTCCGGCCATGTGCGACGGGGTCACGCAAGGCGAGGCCGGGATGGAGCTGTCGCTGTTCTCGCGCGACGTGATCGCGCTGGCGGCTGCGGTTGCGCTCAGCCACAATACCTTCGACGCGGCGGTGTTTTTGGGGGTCTGCGACAAGATCGTGCCGGGGCTGGTGATCGCGGCGCAGAGCTTTGGCCACCTGCCGGCGGTGTTCCTGCCCGCCGGTCCGATGACCAGCGGCCTGCCCAACGACGAAAAGGCCAAGGTGCGCCAGAAATTCGCCGCCGGCGAAGCCACGCGCGAAGAATTGATGGCCGCCGAGATGGCCGCCTATCATGGGCCGGGCACCTGCACCTTCTACGGCACCGCCAACACCAACCAGATGTTGATGGAGTTCATGGGCCTGCACCTGCCGGGCTCCAGCTTCGTCAACCCCAACACGCCGCTGCGCGATGCGTTGACCGAGGAAGGCGCCCGCCGTGCCCTGTCGCTCAGCGCGCTGGGCAACAATTACGCGCCGGTGTGCCAGATCCTCGACGAACGGGCTTTCGTGAACGGTATCGTGGGGCTGATGGCCACGGGCGGGTCGACCAACCTGCTGATCCACCTGATCGCCATGGCCCGTGCCGGGGGCATTGTGCTGGACTGGCAGGATTTCTCGGATATCTCGGGCGTCGTGCCCCTGGTCGCGCGGGTCTATCCCAACGGTTTGGCCGACGTGAACCATTTCCACGCCGCAGGCGGTCTGGGGTATACCATCGGCACGCTGCTGGATGAAGGCCTGCTGCATCCCGACACTCTGACCGTGGCGGGGCAAGGGTTGCATCATTACACGCAGGAACCCAAGCTGATCGATGGCGCGCTGGTCTGGCAGGACGGCGCAGGCCACAGCCTGAACGAAAAGATCCTGCGCCCGGCCAATGACCCGTTCCAGCCCACCGGCGGCCTGTCGCGCCTGAGCGGAAATCTGGGCACCGGAGTGATGAAGGTCTCGGCCGTGGCCCCCGAACACCAGGTGGTCGAGGCCCCGGTTCGCGTCTTCCACGACCAGGACGAGGTCAAGGCCGCGTTCAAGGCGGGCGAGTTCACCGATGATGTCATCGTCGTGGTCCGCTTTCAGGGGCCCAAGGCCAATGGTATGCCCGAACTGCACTCGCTGACCCCGATCCTGTCGATCCTGCAGGGGCGCGGGCAGAAGGTGGCGCTGGTGACCGATGGCCGCATGTCTGGGGCCTCGGGCAAAGTGCCCGCGGCGATCCATGTCTGCCCCGAGGCGCTGGATGGTGGCCCGGTCGCCAAGCTGCGCGATGGCGACCTGCTGCGGGTCGATGCGGTGCGGGGCCAGCTCGAAATCCTGACCCCCGGCGTGCTGGAGCGCCCCGTCGCCACCGCCGATCTTTCGGCGCATCAACACGGGGTGGGCCGCGACCTGTTCACCACGTTCCGCAACGCCGTCGGCTCGGCCGATGCCGGTGCCAGCATTTTCGGAGCCTGAGCCTATGTCCGCAAAAACTCAACGCACCCGCGAGATCTGCGCATTGGCGCCCATCGTCCCGGTTCTGGTCGTCGATGACGCCGCCCATGCCCGCCCGCTGGCCGAGGCACTGGTGGCCGGTGGCCTGCCCGCGCTCGAAGTAACCTTGCGCACGCCCGCAGCGCTGGACGCGATCCGCGCCATGGCGCAGGTGCCCGGCGGGGTCGTGGGGGCCGGCACGCTGGTCACGCCCGACGATGTCCGCGCCGCGAAAGAGGCCGGCGCGCAGTTCGGCGTATCGCCCGGTGCCACCGATGCCCTGATCGCCGCCTGCGAGGCCGAGGGCCTGCCGCTGCTGCCCGGCGCGGCCACCGCGACTGAGGCGATGCGCCTGCTCGAGCAGGGCTATGACATGCTGAAATTCTTCCCGGCCGAAGCCTCGGGCGGGGCACCTGCGCTCAAGGCGATCGGCGCGCCGTTGCCGCAGATCACCTTCTGCCCGACGGGCGGCGTGTCGCCCGCCAACGCCCGCGATTACCTGTCCCTGCCCAACGTGATCTGCGCGGGCGGCAGCTGGGTTGCGCCGAAACAGATGGTGGCGCAGGGCGACTGGGCGGGGATCGAAGCCCTCGCGCGTGAGGCGGCCGCCCTGATGGATTGACCTTGCCGGGCCGGGCGCTAGGGTGGGCGCCATTACAGGCAGGTTGATCCACATGACAGACAGTATTTCCTTCGCCCAAGGGCGAAATTATCTGGCCATTCCGGGCCCTTCCGTGATTCCGGACGCGGTACTGCAGGCGATGCACCGCCCGTCACCCAATATCTATGCCGGTGAACTGGTCGAGATGATGCCCGACCTGACGGCCGACTTGCGCCGCGTGGCCCGTACCCGGCACGAGGTGGCGATCTACATCGCCAACGGCCACGGCGCGTGGGAGGCGGCGCTGTCCAACGTTCTGGCGCCGGGGGAAACCGTGCTGGCTCCGGCTTCGGGGCGGTTCACCCATGGCTGGGCGGAAATGGCCGAGCGTCTGGGCGTCAAGGTCGAACTGATCGATTTCGGCCCCTCCGACCCGTGGGACATGGATCGGATCGCGCAGGCCCTGCGGGCTGATGCCGACCACCGGATCAAGGCGGTTCTGGCGGTGCATGTGGACACGTCCAGCTCGATCCGCAACGACATTCCGGCGCTGCGGGCGTTGCTGGACGACCTGAACCACCCGGCATTGCTGATGGTGGATTGCATCGCCTCGCTGGGCTGCGACCGGTTCGAGATGGATGACTGGGGCGTCGATGTCATGGTCACCGCCTGCCAGAAGGGGCTGATGACCCCTGCGGGCATGTCCTTCGTGTTCTTCAACGACCGGGCCAAGGCCAAACGGGCCGCGATGCCGCGGGTTTCGGCCTATTGGGACTGGCAGCCACGATCAGAGCCCGACTGGTTCTATCAGTATTTCGGCGGCACCGCGCCGACGCACCACCTGTACGGCCTGCGCGCCGCCCTGGATCTGATCCATGCCGATGGGATTGAGCAGGTTTGGGCCCGCCATGCGCGGCTGGCCCATGCCGTCTGGGCCGCCTGCGAGAAGTGGGCCGAGGCCGGGGCGCTGCACCTGAACGTCGGCGATCGCACGCATCGCAGCCATGCCGTCACCGCTCTGCGCTTGACCGAGGGTCGCGGCACGCCCCTGCGCAGCTATACCGAGCGGCACCTGGGCTTGACCCTTGGCATCGGGCTGGGCATGGCGGACGAGGAGTCATGTTTCCGGCTGGGCCACATGGGCCATCTGAACGGGCACATGGTCATGGGTCTGCTGGGCGGCATCGAAACCGCCATGGCCGCGTTGGAGATCCCACGCGGGTCCGGCGCGCTCGAGGCTGCGGCGGGGGTTCTGGCGGGCTAGGCGCTGCGCGCGGCCGCCAGCGCCTGCGGCAGGGCGGCGGCAAAGGCGTTCAGGTCGGCTTCGGTGCCGCAACTGACGCGGATGCAGCGGTTCTGCGGGGCTGCAAATGGCATCCGTACAAAGATCCCCTGCGCCACCAGCGCATCCAGCACCGCCTTGGCAAATGCTCCGTCGCGCCCGCAGTCGATCGCCACGAAATTGGTGGCCGAGGGCAGCGGGGCCAACCCGTTGTCACGCGCGATCGCGCCGATCCGGTCGCAGGCCGAGGCGATCTGTGCTTGTACCTGCGTCAGCCAGTCCTGATCGTGCAGGGCGGCCAGCGCTCCGGCCTGCGCCATGCGGTTCATGCCGAAATGGTTGCGCACCTTGTTGAAGGCCGAGATCAACTCGGGCGCTGCGATTGCATAGCCGACCCGGGCGCCGGCCATGCCGTAGACCTTGGAAAAGGTGCGCATTCGGATCACGCGTGGATCATCCGCCGCGACCGGCGCGGCAGTGCCTTCAGGCGCGCATTCCACGTAAGCCTCGTCCAGGACCAGCAGACAGCCGTCGGGCAGGACGTCCAGCGCCGCGACGATGTCCGCGCCGCGATGCCAACTGCCCATCGGGTTGTCCGGGTTGGCCAGATAGACCAGCTTGGCGCCGACCTCGGCCGCCTTGGCGAACACAGCGGCCGGGTCCTCGTGATCGTTGGCATAAGGCACCTTGTGGATCGCCCCGCCATAGCCCGCGACGTGGTAGTTGAAGGTGGGATAGGCCCCGTCCGAGGTCACGACCGCATCGCCGGGACCGACCATCAGGCGCACCAGATAGCCCAGCAGCCCGTCGATGCCTTCGCCGACCACGATGTTGTCGGGGCTGATTCCGTGATGATCGGCCAGCGCATGGCGCAGATCGTGGTTCTCGGGGTCACCATACATCCAGATGCCGTCAGCGGCCTGCCGCATCGCCTCGATCGCGCGGGGCGAGGGGCCGAACACGCTCTCGTTCGCGCCCAGTCGGGCCACGAAGGGCGCACCGCGCTGGCGCTCCTGCGTCTCGGGGCCGACGAAGGGCACGGTTGCGGGCAGGGATTGGGCAAGCGGGGTGTATCTGGGTCCGGTCATGGGCGCAGATAATCCCAAGGGCATGGCCGGGGCAAGCCTTGCATCGGGCCTGGGCGTCCGGACCGATCTGCCCTCACGTCGGGCTGGCGTCGGCTGTGGGTTTCGGGGCATTGTTTGCCCGGAACATCAAACCCGGAGGCCCAGATGGCGCGCGTATCAGTCGAATACAGGAACCACATCGCCCATGTCACCCTGACCCGCGGCGACAAGATGAACGCGCTGGACGATGCGATGGTCAAGGCGATCCTGGCAGCGGGGCAAGAAGTCGCCGCCTCGGACGCCCGTGCCGTGGTGCTGTCGGGCGAGGGCAAAAGCTTCTGCGCGGGGCTCGACATGGCCAGCTTCGCGGCCATGGCGCACAAGGACCCGACCGAGTGGCTGATGACCCGCAACCATGACGACGCGAATGAGATGCAGGAACTGGCGCTGATCTGGCGCCGCGTGCCGGTACCGGTGATCTGCGCCATTCAGGGCGTGGCCTATGGCGGTGGTCTGCAGATCGCGCTGGGCGCCGATATCCGCATTGTCCATCCCGACGCCAAGCTGGCTGTGATGGAGATGAAATGGGGCATCATCCCCGACATGGGCGGCATGGTCCTGTTGCCGAAACTGGTGCGGTCCGACGTGCTGCGCCTGCTGACCTACACCGCGCGGCCCATAGGAGCCGCCCAGGCCGCCGTTTGGGGGTTGGTCACCAGCCTGTCGGATGATCCGCTGACCGAAGCCATCGCACTGGCCGAGGATATTGCGGGCAAGAGCCCCTCGGCCATCCGCGCCGCGAAACGCCTGATCGAGGTGGCCGAAACCAAGTCGCGAGCCGAGGTTCTGCTGGCCGAATCCGCCGAACAGGTCGAACTGATCGGCAAACCCGACCAGATGGAAGTGGTGATGGCCCAGATGCAGGGCCGCAAGCCCGAGTTCAAGTAAACCTCGCGGGCCGCGGCCAGATCCAACTCAACCCCGCAGGCGCGTCGTCACCCCATGGGCGATGCCGCCTGCCAGCAGACCCCAGACCGCCGCGCCCAGACCGAAAACGGTGATGCCCGAGGCGGTGATGGCAAAGGTCAGGATCGCGGCTTCGCGCTCGGCCGGAACCTCGAGCGCGGCGAAGGTGGCATTGGCCATGACCCCGATCAACGCCACTCCGGTCAACGTGCCCATCAGCATCGGATCGGCATGGGCGGCAAACCCGGTGATGGCCACGGCGAATACCCCGAACAGGCAATAGAACACCCCGGCCATGACCGCCGACCAATAGCGCTGATCCCGGTCGGGGTGGCTGTCCTCGTTCGAGCACATGGCAGCGGTGATGGCCGCGAGGCAGGTCGCCGGCGCGCCGAAGGGGGCCGACAGGATGCTGGCCCCGCCCACGGCCGAGAACAGCCGTCCTGCGATCGGGGCGTAGCCAAAGCTGCGCATGACCGCGATGCCGGGGATGTTCTGCGTGGCCATCGTGACCACGAACAGCGGCACCCCGATGCCGATCATCGACGCCAACGAAAAGGTAGGCGTGGTCCAGACCGGCGCGGCCAGCAGGTGGTCGGGGCGGACCGACGGTCCGTCAGAAAACAGAACGACGACCACCGCGGCGGCCAGAACAGCGGCGGGGACCGCCAGCAGTCTGTGCACACGTCCGGCGATGAACCAGGTCAGGATCACCGGCAGGGCCTGCCAGGGGATATCGACCGCGGCCTGAAACGGGATGATGCACAGCGGCAGCAGCACCCCGCCCAGCATCGCCTGCGCCAAGGAGGTGGGAATCGCCGCCGCCAACCGTCCCAGCGGGCGCCACATCCCGGCCAGCACGGTCAGCGCACCCGCAAACAGGAACGCGCCGATGGCACCCGAGAATCCCGCAGCCGGCGCGGCCGAAACCGCCAGCAGCGCCGCACCGGGCGTGGACCAGGCCACGCTGATCGGTTGGCGGTACCACAGGCTCAGCACGATCGCCGCCAGCCCCATTGCAAGGGCGGCCATCATCAGCCCCGACGCCGCCTGAGGCCCCGAGGCGCCCATGGCGTCCAGCCCCTGCAGGACAATCGGAAACGAGCTGAAAAAGCCGACTACGGCCACGACCAGCCCGGTTGAAACGGTCTGCATCGGCGGAAAGGGTCTGGACATGGGGGCCTCGGTGGATTGGTCCCGAGATTGCTAGCAACCGTTTGGCCCGGTGAACAGGGCCGGGTGCAAAAAACCCCGCCGGGCGTGCGCGGCGGGGTTTCGTCAAGCTGCGGAGGGCTGACGGATCAGGCAATCTCGGCCAGTCGGGCCAGCGCCTCGTTGATGCGGGCCTCTTCCTCTTCGCGGGCGGCCAGGTTGGCCTTGGCCTCTTCCACCACCTCTTCGGGGGCCGAGGCCACGAATTTGGGGTTGTTGAGACGCCCGCGCAGACCGCCCAGTTCCTTGGCCAGTTTGCCCTTGGCTTTTTCCAGCCGTTCCTTCTCGGCGCCGATGTCGATGATGTCGGCCAACGGCAGGCCAAAGGACGCGCCGGGCGCCGCGATCGAGATCGTGCCCTTGGGCAGCGTGTCGGTCTTGGTCAGGCTGTCAATCCGCGCCAGCCGCTTGACCAGCGCCTCGTTCCGGTCCCAGGCGGCCTGGCCGTGGGCGTCGATCTCGGTCACCAGCATCGGCACGTACAGGCCCGCCGGGACGCGCATCTGGGCGCGCGCCGAGCGGGTGTTCTCGATCACCGAGATCACCCAGTTCATCTCGCGATCCGCGTCGGCGTCGACCAGATCGTCGGCGGCATAGCTGGGCCAGTCGGCATGCACCAGCATCTTGGGCCGCGTGCCGGTCAGGCCCCACAGCTCTTCGGTGATGAAGGGCATGATCGGGTGCAGCAGGACCAGGCACTGATCCAGAACCCAGCGCATGGTGGCGCGGGTCTCGGCCTGGGCCTCGGCATCGTCGCCCTGCAGCAGCGGTTTGGACAGTTCCACGTACCAGTCACAGACCTTGCCCCAGACAAAGGCATAAAGCGCATTGGCCGCGTCATTGAAGCGATAGCTCTCCAGCGCCGAGTCGACCTCTTCGCGCACGCGGGCGGTTTCGCCGATGATCCAGCGGTTTACGGCGGCCTTGGGCTGCAACTCGGCCACGTCCAGTTGCGGGACGGCGTCGGTAAAGACCTCGTTCATCTCGGCAAAGCGGACGGCGTTCCACAGCTTGGTGCCAAAGTTGCGATAGCCGGTGATGCGCTCGCGCGACAGTTTCAGCACGCCGCCGATGGCCGCCATCGACGCGTTGGTAAAGCGCAGCGCGTCGGCGCCGAACTCGTCCACGATTTCCAGCGGGTCGATGACGTTGCCGGTGGTCTTGGACATCTTCTTGCCCTTCTCGTCGCGGACGAGCTGATGCAGATAGACGGTGTGGAACGGAATTTCGTTCACCACGGCCAGCTGCATCATCATCATCCGGGCGACCCAGAAGAATAGGATGTCGAACCCGGTGATCAGGACATCGGTGGGGAAGTAGCGCTGCAACTCCTCGGTCTGTTCGGGCCAGCCCAGCGTGCCGATGGGCCACAGGCCGGACGAGAACCAGGTGTCCAGCACATCCGGATCGCGCCAGACCGGATAAACCAGCTTGGTCGGATCGCGGTCGATGGCGTATTGCGCCAGGCTTTCGGCGAACCGGTGGATCGCCTCGTGCTTGTCGGCCACCTCGATCACCGTGGCGTGGCTGAGCGGGCTGGGAATGTCGGCATTGTCATCCAGGAACTTCCCGGTGACGTCCTCGAAGCTGGCGGCGCACTCCATGACCGCGCCCCGGTGCAGCATGCCGCCTTCGTTCAGCAGCCGGCCCAGTTCGACCAGGTCCAGCTCGCCGTCGTTTTCGTCATCCTTGAAATCCTCGGCGGACAGGTCCAGCCCGTACCAGACCGGAATCTGATGGCCCCACCACAGCTGGCGGCTGATGCACCAGGGCTCGATGTTTTCCAGCCAGTGGTAATAGGTCTTTTCACCCGATTCCGGGATGATCTTGACCCGGCCATCGCGCACCGCGTCCAGCGCGGGACCCACGATCTTTGACGTCTCGACGAACCACTGGTCGGTCAGCATCGGTTCGATCACTACCTTCGAGCGGTCGCCGAAGGGCTGCATGATCGGTTTGCTCTCGACCAGCGGCACCAGCGCGTCGGCGCCCTCGGCATCGGGTTTCAGCGCGGTCGATCCCAGGCGCGGGTCATCCGCGCGGGTCATCACGGCCAGGCCTTCGGCGGTGATCTCTTCGACCAACTTGGCGCGCGCCTCGAACCGGTCCAGGCCGCGCAGGTGGTCGGGCACCAGGTTGATCGCGTCGATCTCGTTCTCGGTGAATTCGCGCCCGCGGGCATATTCCTGGGCCTTGGCGGCTTCGTCTGCGTAGGGCGCGCCGTCGACCCGCATGTGGCCGCGCGTGTCCATCAGGCGGTACATCGGGATCTTGCCGCGCTTGGCCACTTGGTAATCGTTGAAGTCATGCGCGCCGGTGATCTTCACCGCGCCCGAGCCGAAATTCGGGTCAGGGTATTCGTCGGTGATGATCGGGATCTGGCGGCGATGCTCTTTCGGGCCCACCGGGATTTCGCACAGCTTGCCGACGATGGGCGCATAGCGTTCGTCCGACGGGTGCACCGCAACCGCGCCGTCGCCCAGCATGGTCTCGGGTCGGGTCGTGGCGATCGAGATGTAGTCGCGCTCTTCCTCGAGGATGACGTTCCCGTCCTCGTCCTTTTCGACGTAGGTGTAAGTCTCGCCCCCGGCCAGCGGGTACTTGAAGTGCCACATGTGGCCGGCGACCTCGATATTCTCGACCTCGAGGTCCGAGATCGCGGTCTCGAAATGCGGGTCCCAGTTGACCAGCCGCTTGCCGCGGTAGATCAGGCCCTTGTCGTACATGTCGACAAAGACCTTGATGACCGCGTCATGGAAGTTGGGGCTGTTTTCGTGGCCCGTGCGCGGGTCGCCGGCCGCACCGGCCATGGTGAAGGCGTTGCGCGACCAGTCGCACGAAGAGCCGAGGCGTTTCAGCTGCTCGATGATGGTGCCGCCGTATTCGCCCTTCCACTCCCAGACTTTCTCAAGGAACTTCTCACGGCCCAGTTCGTTCCGGCTGGGTTGTTGCGTGGCGGCGAGCATCTTCTCGACCTGCATCTGCGTGGCGATGCCGGCATGGTCCTGCCCGGGCTGCCACAACGTGTCGAACCCGCGCATCCGGTGCCAGCGGGTCAGAATGTCCTGCAGGGTGTTGTTGAACGCATGCCCCACATGCAGCGCGCCGGTCACGTTCGGCGGCGGGATCATGATGCAAAAGCTTTCGTCGCGCGACTTGTTCGCGCCTGCCTTGAAGGCTCCGGCCTGTTCCCAGGCCTTGTAGATCCGGGCCTCGGCCTCGGCCGCGTTGAATGTCTTGTCCATCGCCATCGGGTGCGTCCTGCGTCATCGATCTTGGGTCAGCGCCTGCAATAGCGAATGGCGGCGGGAAGGGAAAGGGCCAAGCACCTCGCGCACTGGACATCCGCCGCATCAAGGCTAGGGTCGCGGTCTGAGGCAGTGAAAGGGGCGCGTCATGGAAAAGTTTGGCAAGAGCCAACCGGTCACCCGGACCGAGGATCAGCGGTTCCTGACCGGTCAGGGGCGCTACATGGACGATACGGTGCCGCCCGGTGCGCTGTACGCGGTGTTCTTTCGCAGCCCGGTGGCGCATGGCGACATCACCGCGCTGGACCTCGACGCCGCCCGCGCCGCGCCCGGTGTGCGGCTGGTGCTGACCATCGATGACCTGATCGCCGCCGGAATCGACCCGGTGCTGAGCGCCACGATCCTTGTCAACCGCGACGGCAGCCGCGCCGCCAGTCCCCCGCGCCACATGCTGGCCCGCGACCGGGTGCGCTTTGTCGGCGAGCCGGTGGCGATGGTCGTGGCCGAAACGCTGGCGCAGGCCCGCGACGCCGCCGAGCTGATCTGGATGGACACAGCCGACCGCCCCGCCAAGCTGGACCTTGCGCCGGGCGGTGAGCCGCTGCACCCCGAGGCCCCCGACAACCGCGCCTTTGACTGGGCCGTGGGCGACGAGGCCGCGACCCAAGCCGCCTTTAACGCTGCCGCTCATGTCGTGTCGCTGCAGGTGGCCGACAACCGGGTGATCGTGAACTCAATCGAGCCGCGCGGCTGCAACGCGGTCTGGTCCGACGGGCGGCTGCATTTCAGCTATGGCGGGCAGGGCGTCTGGGGGATGAAGGCGCAGCTGGCCGACAAGCTGCGGCTGGACCCGCAGGCGGTCCATGTCACCACGCCCGATGTGGGCGGCGGGTTCGGCATGAAGGCGATGCCGTACCCCGAGTATTTCTCGGTCGCAGTAGCGGCGATGCAACTGGGCCAGCCCGTGCACTGGATGTCGGACCGGACCGAGGCGATGCTGTCCGACCACCACGGGCGCGACCTGACCTCGCTGGCCGAACTGGCCTTTGACGAGCATCTTCGCATCACCGCCTACCGGGTCCACAGCCGCTGCAACCTGGGCGCGTACAACAGCCATTTCGGCCAGGCGATCCAGACCAACCTGTTCAAATGCGTGCTGCCCGGCGTCTATGACGTGCAGAAAACCTATCTGCGGGTCGAGGGGTTTTATTCCAACACCACCCAGGTCGATGCCTATCGCGGTGCCGGCCGCCCCGAGGCGATCTATGTGCTGGAACGCGCGATGGACCGCGCCGCGCGGGAACTGGGCGTCGACCCGTGGGAACTGCGCCGCCGCAACTTCATCCGGCCCGAGGCGTTTCCCTATGTCTCGGCCACCGGTGAAACCTATGACGTGGGCGATTTCGGAATGGTCCTGTCCCGCGCCGCCGAACAGACCGACGGTTTCGCCGCGCGCAAGGCCGCCGACGCCGAACGCGGCCTGATCCGGGGGCAGGGGCTTTGTTTCTATATCGAAAGCATTCTGGGTGATCCGTCCGAAGGCGCGAAAATCGAATTCTGTCAGGATTACACCGTGAACCTTTATGTCGGGACGCAATCGAACGGGCAGGGGCATGAGACGGTCTATGCCCAGTTCCTGTCGGACCAGACGGGAATTCCGGCCGACCGGATCCGGGTCGTGCAGGGTGACAGCGACCGCATGGCGCAGGGCGGTGGCACCGGCGGGTCGCGCTCGGTCACGGTGCAAAGCGCGGCGACGCTGGTCACGATTGACCAGATGATTGCCGCATTCACGCCCTATCTGGCGGGCAAGATGGGGGTCGAGGAAAGCGATGTGACCTTCGACCATGAAACCTTTCGCGCGCCGGGGTCGAACCTGACGCCCACGCTGATCGAAGCGGCCGAGATGGCACGCGCGGATGGCCGCCCCGACCTGCTGCAGCACGAGGCCCGCACGCAGCTCGAGGCGCGCAGCTATCCCAACGGCGCCCATGTTGCCGAGATCGTGATCGACCCGGAAACCGGCACGACGACGGTCGACCGCTATACGGTCGTCGATGATTTCGGCAATCTCATCAACCCCATGCTGGCCGAAGGGCAGGTGCATGGCGGGGTGGCCCAGGGCATCGGCCAGGCGCTGTGCGAGCACGTGGTGCATGATGGTGAGGGGCAGTTGCTCACGGCAACGTTCATGGATTACGCCTTGCCGCGCGCCGCTGACATACCCATGATTAGGTTTACCTCGGCGCCGGTTCCGTCGACCGCCAACCCCATGGGAATGAAAGGATGCGGCGAGGCAGGCACCGTTGGCGCATTGGCCGCGGTTGCAAATGCGGTGCAGGATGCGCTCTGGGATCATGGAGTGCGGCAGGCGGACATGCCGTTCACTCCGGTCAAGGTTTGGGAATTGTTGTCGAATGGTACTGTCGCGGTTCGGTAAGAAGATACTTGGATGGCTCGGCCGCCCCCTGCGGTCCGAGCATTCCGCCGAAACGCGCCACCGCGAACCCATCAGTCATGTCATCATCCTGGACGGAACGATGTCTACCCTGGAGCCCGGCTTCGAGACCCATGCCGGCCAGACCTTTCGATTGTGCTGTGAAATGGGCAATCAGGTCTCGGTCTTCTATGAAGCGGGCGTGCAATGGGAGAGCTGGAAATCCACGCTGGACGTGATGATGGGGCGCGGGATCAATCGCCAGATCCGCAGGGCCTACGGCTATCTTGCCTCTCGGTACAAGCCCGGCGATCGGATCTACTTCATCGGCTATTCCCGCGGCGCCTATGGTGTGCGCAGCCTTGCCGGCGTCATCGATATGATCGGGCTGCTGCGGGCCGAGCATGCGACCGAGCGCAACATCAAGCAGGCCTACCGGCATTATGAGTGCAACCCGGGCGGGCAGGCCGCACAGGACTTTCGCCGGAATTTCTGCCACGACGGCGTCGAAATTGAGATGATCGGCGTCTGGGACACGGTCAAGGCATTGGGACTGCGCCTGCCGCTGTTGTGGCGCATGGCCGAAGAGCGGCATTCATTTCACAACCACCACCTCGGGCCGTCCACCCGGCACGGCTATCATGCGCTGGCGCTGGATGAAACGCGAGAGGTCTTCACGCCGGTCCTTTGGTCGACCGCACCGGATTTCCGAGGCCATTGCGAACAGGTTTGGTTCCGCGGCACGCATGGTGACGTCGGGGGGCAACTCAGCGGGTTCGAGCCCGCGCGACCGCTGGCCAACATTTCGCTGGTGTGGATGCTCGACAAGGCCGAGTTGCATGGTCTGCCGCTGCCTGAAGACTGGCGCAACCGCTTTCCCACTGATCCCCATGCACCGTCGGTCGGGACGTGGCGGGGGTGGGGCAAGATCTTCCTGTTGCGCAGGCATCGCACCGTAGGTCAGGACCCGTCCGAACGCCTGCATGTCTCGGTTTCGCCCGACGAACTGCCCAAATGGGTGCACCTGCCGGCAGGGCCACATTCGCACCCGGCGCAGTAGCGGTCAGTCAAACATCGCCGGGCTGGGTGACTTGCCGTTCGCTTGAAACGCATCGTGGATCTCTTTTTCCAGATTGCGTGTCAGGGACAGGTCCGGCAACGCATCCGGGGCGAAGAACGCCGCTTCGCTGGTTTCGGGGCCCGGGGTCGGGGCGGCGGCATCCAAAGGGCTACACAGGAAGAACAGTTTGTAGAAGTCCCGTGCATCTGCCGGGTAGGGATGCCGTGCCTTGTGGCGTACGGCATAGAGTGTCTGCGCCGTGACACGCAGACCGGCTTCCTCCAAGACTTCGCGTTCGATGTTCTCCGACGGAGAGCTGCCGATATCGGCAAAACCGCCAGGCATCGCCCACAACCCGTCGCTGCGTTCCCGTACCAGCAGGATTCCGCCGTTGCGAATTACGGCGCCGCGGATGTCGATGCTGGGTGTTGCGTATCCGCCCGAGTAGGCAGGCATCGCCATTTCGATCTGTGACAAAGGCACCCGACCCAGATCGGCCAGCATCGCGCGGGCAATTCCGGCGATTTCGTCATAGCGTTCGCGGTCGAACGGATCGGTGGCGAAATGCTGGCCGGTTTCGGCCAGCGCCAAAAGCCGTTTGGCCCGGGCCAGCCAGGTATCCTCCATCGCTGTCGGATCCTGGCGCATGGGCCTCAACGACGCCGGTCGCGGCGCGAGCTCATGGGTTGGAAGGCGACGCCCACATGCGCCTCGCAATAGGGTTTGCCCGGCTCGGCCGGCAGACCGCAAAACCAGAAATCATCCGTAGCCGGATCGCCCACGGGCCATTTGCAGGTCTTTTCGGTCAGTTCCATCAGGGTCAGCTTCTTGGCCTTCTTCTCGACCTCGTTGACCTTGGCCAGTGCCTCGGGGCTGATCTCATTGGCCGAGGGCTGCGGCGGCAGCGGCTGGCCGGCCGGAATGATCTGGCGGCGCGGCGGCGTGGCCGGCTTTGCCTCGGCGGCCGGCGCGGCGGCTGCGGGGCGGGCCGGCTCGGTCTTGGGGGCGGGTTTGGGCTTGGCTTCGGCCTTGGGCGCGGGGGCCGGTTTTTCCTTGGGCTCGGCCTTGGCCGGTGCGGCGCCGGTGGTACGGTTCGACAGGCCCAGGCGATGGACCTTGCCGATCACCGCATTGCGGGTGACCCCGCCCAGTTCCTTGGCGATCTGGCTGGCCGACTGGCCTTCGCCCCACATTTTCTTGAGCAGTTCAACGCGCTCGTCTGTCCAGGACATGGGTAGCCTTTCAAAAGCGGGAAAGCGGCCTCGGTCACGGGCCGCCTTCGGAATTCGTCTCAGCGCCCTATTCTAATCACTGCGGGCCGAGTTACAAGCGGTCATCGAATCAGATTGGGGGCAGGAATGCAGAATCTCGCGGATCAGGACATGCGCCGTTTCGGAGCGGTCAACTGGATGGGGTTGTGGACACTGGCCCAGCGCGAAACCCTGCGCTTCCTGGCGGTCTGGACGCAGACCCTGCTGGCGCCTCTGGTCACAGCGGGGCTGTTTCTGCTGATCTTCAACATTGCCGTCGGTCCGGGGCGACCGGATGTCATGGGCGTGCCCTTCCTGACATTCCTGGCGCCCGGGATCATGATGATGACGGTGATTCAGAACGCCTTCGCCAACACTTCGTCCTCGATGGTGATCTCGAAAGTGCAGGGCAACATCGTCGATACCCTGATGCCGCCGCTGTCCCCGCTCGAGATATTGCTGGGCTATCTGGCGGGCGGCATCGCACGGGGTGTGCTGATCGCGTTGATGCTGGCCGCTGCGCTGGCGCTTGGCTTGGGGCTGATGCCGCAGCATCCCGCGCTGGCCTTGGTTTTCGTCATTCTTGGGGGTGCGTTCATGGGCGCGCTGGGCCTGCTGGCAGGGGTTTTTGCCAACAAGTTCGATCAGATGGCCGCCATCACCAACTTCATCGTTACTCCGTTGGCGTTTCTGTCTGGCACCTTCTACTCGGTCGACGCGTTGCCGCCGTTGCTGAACAGGATCAGTCACGTGAACCCCGTTTTCTACCTGATCGATGGATTGCGATACGGCGTGATCGGAGTGTCGGACAGCAACCCGATGTTGGGGATGGCCGTCTGTTTGCTGTCGACCCTGTTGGTCTGCGCCGTCATCTGGCAAATGCTGCGGACCGGTTACCGTTTGAAGGCCTAGGCAGCTTCGGACAACGAACCGGGCTGTAGCGGCACGCGGGGGCGTCCCAGCCGCGGATGCAGTCGCGCGGCCACGGACCAGGCGCCCAGCAGTGCAAACCCACCTGCCGCAAAAACACCAGCCACCGGTGTCGCCAGCAACACCAAGGCGGCAACGCCTGGTGTCAGAATTCCCGAAACGTCGCGATAGCTGGAATAGATTGCGGACATCTCTGTCCGCTCGGACGGCTTCACCGCCATCAGGAATGGCAGACCGGCACAAATGTCCAGCACGATCAACCAGATTGACCCTATGACCAGTGCGACGACCGATGCCACCGGCCAGCCCGAGAGCAATGCAGCCAACAGAAAACATGTGGCGCAGGCGGCAAAGCCCGTTCGCACGGCGCTGCGCAGAGACCGGTTCTGGACCCAGCGCAGAATCAGGGGGGCAGCAAACAGCATGGCGTTCGTGGCTGACAAAAGCGTGCCGCCCAATTGCTCACCCAACCCGTTTTCGATGGCGAAAATCGGAAGGTAGACCACATAGATCCACCAGCCACACGACCGGATCATGGCAAACAGATACCCGGCCACCAGCCGTGGTTGGGCAAAGAACCGTGGTAGAAAAGACAGCGGATTTTGCGTTGCCCTCCTGGCCTTGGTAATCAGTTTGCCGTTGCCCAAACGCATGGCCCAGAACATGATCAGCATACCAATGGCGGCGGCCGCGCTGATGACGAAAGGGGCCGGCGCCCATAATTCCATCAACATCACACCTGCCATCGGCCCCGCTGTCCAACCCAGCGCGCTGTAGAACATCCGGCTTGTTTCGCAGCGGCCGAGCTCGATCTTGCTGATGTAGTCCAAAACGTAGGCGTTGAAGCAGATGAAAGTAACCACCGCGGCCACGGTGTTCAGCGCAAGTGCCCCGATCACGGCCTCGGGGCTGCCGTCGATGGCCAGCAGAGCGCCGGTGATGAACATAACGCAGCCGGATGTGTAGGCCCATCGTCGCGGGACATAACGGATCAGGAACGGCACCATCAGTCCGGCCAATAACGAAACGAGGCCGACCAGAAAGTAAACGAGCGAGACGGACCCGGCGTCGCCCATGGCCCGGTACATCACCAAGGGGAATACGGAAATCAGGATGCCGCGAACCACGGCCTCGAACCCGGCAAGTATGCCGAACTTGCGAACGGAGGGCGCGGGCGCATGACGGACCCATTCCGGGATTCGGCGTTCGTGCATCGGGCAATCTCTCTAACCAACCGCATTCAGGGTGCGTCATGCGGTGTCGGTTTCATGAGAGTTTGCGACATCGGGGTCGCCTGGGGACAAGGCCGTAGAAAAAATTCTAGCGGCGTCTGGCTCGGGCCTCGCGCCAGACAAGGATCAGCGCTCCGGTCAGAATGACCCCTGAGCCCAGCAAACTGACCCAATCCGGAACGACCCGGAACACCGCAAAGTCATAAAGCGCGGCGAATATCAGCGTTGCATAGCTGATCGGCGCTACGAACGAGGCATCTGCCCGGGCCATTCCATTGACGAAGCAGGCCTGCGCGCAAGCCATCAGAAAGCCAATGCCGGCCAAAGCCGCCCACTGAGCGGGCGATGGTGGTTGCCAGACGGTTGCGACCGCGATGCTGGCAATCGTCAAGCCCATGGCATTGTTGATGAGCAGGATCTGGATGGGGCTCTCGCGGCCAGACAGCTTTTTGATGAAGATCAGTTCCATCCCGATCACTGCCGCCGCCGCCAAGGCCAGCAGAGCCGCGGGTTGAAAGCTGTCGGGGGTCGGGCGCAGCAGGATGATGGCCCCCGTCAAAGCCACCGCCGCCGCCAACCAGCGCCAAGGCCCCACGGTCTCTTTCAGCAGAGGAATGGCCAGAACCATCGCGAAAACAGGGTTCAGAAACGATATCGCCGTGGCATCGGCTATGGGGATATAGGCGACCGACGCGAACATCAGAGTAATGCCAGTCCACCCGAAGCTGGTGCGTCCGACATGCAGGCCCCAGTGGGGACGCCGTAGTTGGGGACGCAGAACGCCAACCGCTGCCACGATGACCACAAATGCGAACAGGAACCGGCCATGGCTGATCTGCATCGGGTGCAGGGGGGGGCCCAGTGTCTCGGTGCCCAGAGCTTTGGCCAGCAATGTCGTGCCCGCGATGAAAGCGCTGGCGCAGAAGATAAGTACGGCTGCCAGGGCAGGGTTGTGGGCTTGTGGTGAGAACATGGGCCATCGGTGCGCCAGCGTAAGAGAAATGACAAGCCCGAATTGCAAGGGGTCCAACCCGCGCCTGCAAAAAATCCATGGGCGGATACATTTTGCCTTTCCACACTGGGCTGGCCCCGCTATACGGGCGCCCATGATCAAACTCGTGCATATCCTGCCGCTCCGACGCCGACGCATCACCGCGTAACCGGCCCGTTTGATCCTGCGCGCGCGACCCAAATCCGCGCATCTCTCACCAAATCTGTTGACGAACCCGGTCTCAGTGTTTCAGTCACTGGGTTCAAGTTTTCCAAAAAGGATGATCCGATGATCCCGTCCGTTCTGCCGACCTACAATCGTGCTCCGCTGACCTTCGTTAAGGGCGAAGGCGCCTGGCTGACCGAGGCGGACGGCCGACGTTTCCTTGATCTAGGCGCGGGGATTGCGGTGAATGCGCTGGGCCATGCCCACCCGGCACTGGTCGGGGCCTTGACTGAACAGGCGCACGCGCTGTGGCACGTGTCGAACCTGTACCAGATCCCGCAGCAGCAGGCGCTGGCCGACAAGCTGGTGGATCTGACCTTTGCCGACACGGTGTTCTTCACCAATTCGGGCACCGAGTCCTGCGAATTGGCGGTCAAGATGGCCCGCAAATACTTCTACGATCAGGGGCAACCCGAGCGGGTGGAGATCATCACGTTTGATGGGTCTTTCCATGGGCGTTCTTCAGCGGGCATCGCCGCTGCCGGGTCCGAGAAAATGACCAAGGGGTTCGGCCCGCTGCTGCCGGGGTTCGTGCATGTCGCCTTCGGCGATCTGGACGGTGTGACCAACGCGATCAGCGACAAGACCGCCGCGATCATGATCGAGCCGATCCAGGGCGAGGGCGGCATCCGCCCCGTCCCCGATGTCGAACTCAAGGCCCTGCGCCAGATCTGCGACGACAACGGGCTGCTGCTGATCCTCGACGAGGTGCAGTGCGGCGTCGGCCGGACCGGGAAACTCTTCGCCCACGAATGGGCGGGCATTACGCCCGACATCATGATGGTGGCCAAGGGCATCGGCGGGGGCTTTCCGCTGGGTGCGGTGCTGGCCACCGAGGCGGCCGCCAGCGGCATGACCGCGGGCACCCATGGGTCGACCTATGGCGGCAACCCGCTGGGCTGCGCAGTGGGCTGCGCGGTCCTGGACCATGTGGCAACCCCGGCCTTCCTGGACGGCGTCAACCGCAAGGCGGGACTGCTGCGCCAAAAGCTCGAAGGCCTAGTCGCCGATCACCCCGACGTTTTCGAAGAGGTCCGCGGATCTGGCCTGATGCTGGGCCTGAAATGCAACGCGCCCAACGCCGACGTGGTCGCGGCCGGCTATGACAACGAAGTCATCACAGTGCCCGCGGCCGACAACGTGATCCGCCTGCTGCCGCCGCTGACCCTGACCGAGGATGACATCGCCCAGGCCCAGATCCGCCTCGAGAAAGCCGCCAGGCAGGTTCAAGACCAGCTCGCCTCGGCCTGACGCCCCCTATTCCCGAAAGCGCCGGGGGAGACGCTTCCGGCAACCGACAGTGAAAAAGCGAACCGACATGAACCATTTTCTTGATATCCACAAAACCGATGCCGCCGCGCTGCGGTCGATGATCGATCAGGCCGGCGCGATGAAGCAGGCCCGGTTGGGCCGTCCCAAGGCCGCACCCGACGACGAACAGCCGCTGGCCGGCCGCATGGTTGCGCTGATCTTCGAAAAACCCTCGACCCGGACCCGCGTTTCGTTCGATGTGGGTGTGCGCCAGATGGGCGGTCAGACCATGGTGCTGTCGGGCAAGGACATGCAGCTGGGCCATGGCGAAACCATCGCTGACACCGCCCGCGTGCTGTCGCGCTATGTCGACATGATCATGATCCGCACCTTCGACGAAACCATCCTGACCGAGATGGCCGAATACTCGGACGTGCCGGTGATCAACGGCCTGACCGACCGCACCCATCCCTGCCAGATAATGGCCGACGTGCTGACCTACGAGGAACACCGCGGCCCCATCGCCGGGAAAAAGGTGGTCTGGACGGGTGACGGCAACAATGTCTGCGCCTCGTTCCTGCATGCGGCGGGTCAGTTCGGTTTTGACCTGACCTTTACCGGCCCCGCCCAGTTCGACCCCGAGGAAGAGTTCATGGGTTTCGCCCGCCAGAAGGGCTCGAAGATCGTGGTCGAACGCGACCCGTACAAGGCCGTCGACGGCGCTGATCTGGTTGTGGCCGACACCTGGGTTTCGATGCACGATTCCCAATCCGCGAAAGAGCGTCGGCACAACCTGCTGCGGCCCTATCAGGTCAACGCCGAACTGATGGCCCATGCCAAGCCCGACGCCCTGTTCATGCACTGCCTGCCCGCCCACCGCGAGGAGGAAGCGACCTCCGAGGTGATGGATGGGCCGAACTCGGTGATCTTCGACGAGGCCGAGAACCGCCTGCATGCGCAGAAGGCGGTAATGCGCTGGTGTTTGGGGGTCTGAAGCCCCCTCAGAAATTCAATGGGAGCCTCTGGTTCTCTTTCATTCTTGGAGGCTCCCATGCCGCACGTCGTTCTGGAATTTTCCGCCGGGCTTGAGCAATCGCACGATTTTCAAGCCATATGCGAAGAACTCTATACGGTCCTCGCCGTGCATGAGGAATTTGACGCACCAACGCTGAAAATTCGCGCGATGCCGATCCCATATTCCTTCATCGGGACCGAGCCGCAGACCTTCATCCATGCCTCTCTGTTGCTGATGCAGGGACGGGATGAACAGACCCGAGCCGAGCTGAACGCGATCACTTTGGATGTTCTGGCCGCCGCTGCGCCGACGGTCGGCAGCATCACGGTGCGGGATGTAGAGATGAACCGCGCCACCTATGCCAAGCGCCTGGCGACCTGACGTGCGCCCGTCGCCTAACCCCGCGGATTCACGTCCCAGACCTGCAATCTGACCAACGCTCCGACGCAGGCGAACAATACAAGCCCGCACAATGCGGCCTTTGTGACGGTTTCCATCGCGCCCTCGATCAACAAGGCATGAACGACCGTGCCCAGGATGGTCACAAGCGCAAGACTGGCATGGGCCAACCGCCAAACGCGAAACCGCCATCCCAGCCAGCTACGCAACGCGGCCAGCGCCGCGGCGGCGAACGCTGCCCACATGGCCGCCACGCCCCAGGCCGAGAAGGGGGTGGGGGAGCGGAACAGCAGGGCATCCACCACGTCCGGCGGGCTGGTGATCCACAGTCCGCCCACATGCAGGGCAATCATGGCGATCAGGGTGATCCCGACCCAGCGGTGCACCATTCGGCTGTTCATCGCGGTCAGTCCCGGCAACACGCGCGCAGCCAGCAGCGGCTGTATCAGCAGCAATCCCAACCCGATGATCCCGGCGAAGCCTGCAGCGATATAGATCGGGCTGCGCCAGGCCAGATACGGGCTGAACCCCGCCACCACCACGGGCACCGCGATGGCCGCGATCAGCGCCAGCCAGACCGCAAGGACGCCCGGGCGCGGCACGTGGTTCAGACCGGTTGCAGAACGAAATGCGCGGCGAGGGTCTTGTCGCGCGCACTGGACATGATCGGGCGCAGGAAGACGGTCTCGAATTCGCCGCTGTCATAGGCCAGATGTCCGTGCGGCTGACCAAAGGCCGGCACGATCTGCGGCATCTCCAGCCGGAATTCTCCGTTCGCATCGGTCAGGGTGGCGCCGTGGCTTTGCGGGTCGCGCTCGTGGCCTTCGGTTGTGTGCGCCCAGACCTGGATGCGCTGACCGGCCAGGGGCGCGCCGTCGCCGGCCCGCCGTACTGCGCCGGTCATCCAGAAACCGCCGCCGCCGATCCGGTCCACGATCGGCGCGCCCGGGCGGTAGTTGTTCGATCCGCCCCGCATCGACGGGGTAGGCGCCAACCCACTGGCCCGCGCGGGCAGGATCAGGCCGCTGCCGGCCGTGGCGACCAGAGCGGTACCGGCCACCAACATGGTTCTTCGGTTCAGTGAATCTCCGGGCATCGAAACCTCTCCTGTGCTGACCCGGCAGCTGTTCCAACCGCCACAGTGGAAGAATAGCACGATCGCGGCTCATTCCGAGCGTTCCGGGCAAAAACCGGCCAACCGGCGGACGAAAGCGCATGGAATGGACCAAGGCGGCAATAATCTTTGACGCCTGCGCCATTCGGGTGCGATCCTTTTCTTTGCGCCACCAAGGGGGGAAGCCGATGACAGATGCCAACCTGCTGACAAAGGATGAAATCGCCGCCTTCCGCCGCGATGGTGCGGTGGTGCTGCGCCAGAAATTCAGCGCAGACTGGCTTGAGTTGCTGCGCGCGGGCATTGACGCTGATCTGGAGACCCCGACCGAGAACTTCACCCGCCACACCAAGGACCCGGACGCGCCTGCCTATCTTGAGGATTACTGGGCCTGGAGCAAGATCCCCCAGTTCGAGGAATTCGTTCGCAACTCGCCCTGTGCGCCAATCGCTTCCGAATTTCTGGGCGCCGCGCCGATCAATCTGGTGATGGACAACTGGTTCCTGCGCGAGGCCGGATCGACCTCGCGCCCGCCATTCCATCAGGACCTGTCCTATTTCGATTTCGAAGGCTCGATGTGCGTGCTGTGGCTGCCGCTTGAACCGGTCAGCAAGGACAACGGAATCGCCTTCGTGCGCGGCTCGCATCTGTGGGACAAGCTGTTCATGCGGGTGCGTTTTGCCGATGGGCACCCCAGCTATGAACCCACACAGGTTGCAGGCCGCACCTATCACCCGCCACCGGACGTGAATGCCGACCCCGGCACCTATGACCTGCTGCAATGGGATATGGACTTGGGCGACTGCATCTATTTCGACATGCGCACGCTGCATGGCGGGCTGTCCTCGGTCACGCCCTCGGAAACCGTGCACCGCTTCACCCTGCGCATGACCGGGCCGGACGGGGTGATCCGGTATCGCGGCGATTGGGCCAAGGAGGAACGGGCGCAATTCGAGGCCGCCGGCTATGCTGAGGGCGACCGGATCGCCGGCCCGTTTTTCCCGCAGCTCTGGCCCCGTGCACAGGGCTGATCCGGGCCGCAGCCTGTCTGTGCGCAGATGCACTTTGTCCGCCGGTATTTTGCGCTAGATTGACAGGAGTGAACATCCCGCCGCACCGGATTGGAGGCCGACATGAGCTGGAACCCCACCCACAGCCCCGAATGCGTCAGCGAAGGTTCGGCGCTGGAGACCCTGATCATCCCGCGCGCCCGCGATCTGGGCGGGTTCGAGGTGCGCCGCGCGCTGCCCTCGGTCAAGCGTCAGTTGGTGGGGCCCTTTATCTTCTTCGATCAGATGGGACCGGCCGAGTTCATCACCGATGGCGGCATCGACGTACGCCCGCATCCGCATATCGGGCTGGGCACGGTCACCTACCTGTACCAGGGCGAGTTTGAACATCGCGACAGCCTTGGCACCCATCAGATGATCTATCCCGGCGAGGTCAACTGGATGGTCGCGGGCCGCGGCGTCACCCATTCCGAACGCACCAGCGCCGAAACCCGCGCCAAGCGGCACAGCCTGTTCGGCATCCAGACCTGGATCGCGCTGCCCGAAGCACACGAAGACATGGCCCCCGATTTCGAACATCACAAGCAGGGCGCGTTGCCGCATATCCAGGATGCCGGTGTCAGCGCCCGGCTGATCCTCGGCTCGGCCTATGGGGAAACCAGCCCGGTCACGATGCTGTCTGAAATCTTCTATCTGGACGTGCAACTGGATCCCGGCGCCGCGTTTCCGCTGCCCGACGATCATGAGGATCGGGGCGTCTACGTCACCCAGGGCTCGGTCGAGATCGCGGGTGACCGGTTCGAGGAAGGCCGCATGATGGTCTTCCGCCCGGGTGACCGCCTGTCGGTGACTGCCGGGCCGGCGGGGGCGCGGCTGATGCTGCTGGGCGGGGCCACGATGAATGAGGATCGGTATATCTGGTGGAACTTCGTCTCGTCTTCGAAGGACAAGATCGAAACGGCGATCCGCGAATGGAAATCCGCCGATTGGGCCAACGGCGCCTTCCACTTGCCGCCGGGGGACGAAGACGATTTCATTCCGATCACTCCCGAACTGGAACGCACCAAACCCCGGCGCGCGCGCTGAACGCGACGTCAGCGCCCGCCCGGCTTGCCCGCCCGCGCGATCCCGGCGATCCTTGACGGCAAACGGGAAGGGGACGGCATGAAACTGGTGATCGCGGGCGCGGGCAGCATCGGATGCTATTGCGGGGGGCTGCTGGCCTATGCCGGCCACCACGTCACGCTGCTGGGCCGGGCGCGGGTGCTGGACCCGATCCGGCAGAACGGGCTGACCGCGACCGACTATTCGGGCCTGCGCAAAACGATCCCCGCCGACCGTCTGACCCTGTCCGATGACCCTGCCTGCCTGTCCGACGCCGATCTGGTTCTGGTCACGGTGAAAACCGGCGCCACCGCCGAGATGGCCCGCCTGATCGCCGCGCACGCCCCGGCCGCGGCCCCGGTCATTTCGTGGCAGAACGGTATGGAAAACGCGCGCACCCTGCGCACCGCGCTGCCTGGGCGGGACGTACGCGCCGGGATGGTGCCGTTCAACGTGGTGCCTGCCGGTCCGGCCACCTGGCATCGCGCGACATCCGGCGAAATCGTGATCCAGTCCGGCCCCGGCGCGCTGGCCCGCCGCTTGTCCTCGCCCGATCTGCCCGTCACCGAAACCGACGGGATCGAGGCGGTGCAATGGGGCAAGCTGGTCATCAACCTCAACAATGCTCTGAACGCGCTGTCGGGCCTGACCCTGCGCGAACAGCTATTGAACCGCGACTGGCGCCGCCTGATGGCCGATCAGATGGCCGAGGCGCTGGCGGTTCTGGCCGCCTCCGGGCATCCCGTGGCCTCGACCACGCCGCTGCCGGCCTGGATGACGCCGCATATCCTGCGCCTGCCCACGCCGCTGTTTTCGCGCATCGCGGCGCGGATGCTGACGATCGACCCCGCCGCGCGCACCTCGATGGCCTATGATCTGGATGCCGGTCGTCCGACCGAAATTGACAGCCTGCAGGGCGAGATCATCCGTCTGGGCCGCGAAACCGGCACACCGACCCCTATCTGCGACCGGGTGGCAGCGCTGATCACGCAGGGCGAGACGGGTCCGCTGTCTCCTGATCAGATCCGCGCAGGGCTGCACGGTCCCGGCGGTTAGATCCGCAACAGCAGCTTTTTCAGCTCTGGTTCATGGACGCGTTCAGACGCCTCTTGCGGCGAGACCCACTCGCGGGTGCGTTCGTGCATTTCGGGAAATTCATCGGCCAGATCGGTGACCCGCAGCCGGTAGACCGTGGTGCAAACCGGATCGATCGCGCCGCTTTTGCGGACCTTGCCGTAGCAATAGCTGCCGACCGGCTCTGGATCGACCTCGGCGTTGCGCACGCCGGCCTCTTCCCAGGCCTCCTGCGCTGCGGCTTCGGCCCCGTTCAGCCCGTCAATCGGCCAGCCCTTGGGGATGATCCACCGCCCGGTGTCCCGGCTGGTGACCAGCAGCACCTGCGTATCGGGGCCATCGCCACGGGTGCACAGCGCCGCGAACTGCACGTGGCGCGGACGCTGAAACAGGGGTTTCAGGACCCCCTCCCAGAATTTGTGCAGCCATGTCATTGCGGGTGCCTGCCGTTTTTTTGTTGTTCTGCCTTCCAGACGGCGAGAGATATCAATCTGACAGACGGTATTCAAGCACCCCTGCGTTTGGCCCGCAGGGTCGGGTCGGCCTGGGTCGGGTCCTCGGGCCAGGGGTGCTTGGGATATTGCGCGCGCATGTCCTTGCGCACATCGGCATAGGACCCGGCCCAGAACCCCGGCAAGTCGCGGGTGATCTGGATCGGGCGTTGCGCGGGGGACAGAAGGGTGATCTTCAGCGGCTCGCCGCCCACCATCGGGTGCCGCGTGACCCCGAACATCTCTTGAAGGCGAACGGCGATTTCAGGCACCGCCTTGCCATAGTCGATCGGGACCTTGCGCCCCAGCGGCGTGACGAAGGCCGGGGGCGCGCGGCGGTCCAGTTCCTGCATCTGGTCCCAACTCAGCCGCGCCTGAAGGGCGGGCAGCAGGTCGAACCGCTTCCAATCCTCGGCACTGCGCACGCCCGTCAGCATCGGCAGCAGCCAATCCTCAAGCGTGTCCATCAGCCCGCTGTCCGAGAAATCAGGCAGGTCGACGCCCGCCGCCCGCACCAGCTCGACCCGCGCTGCCAGTCGCGCGGCCTTGCCCTCAAGACGCAGCCCCAGATCGCGCACGCCGTCCAGCATCGCGTGGGCCACGGACTCGTCGGGCACGTCCTTCCAGATGCGGGCATCCAGCACCAGCGCACCGAACCGTTCCTGCCGACGGGCCACCACCCGGCGGTCCCGTCTCGACCAGGCGCAGGTCTCAACCCATTCGATCTGGTCGGCGAACAGCGCGCGGATCTCGGCCTCGGTGATCTGCGCGGCCATGCGCAGCCGGGCCTCGCGCGGGTTGCCGTCAGTATCGATGGCCACCAGATACGGCGCCGCGGCCAGCGGATCGCCGGGGTCCATCACCACACCCTTGCCGCCCGACAGCACATAGCGCGGCGCGTCGCCCTTGCGCCGCTGGCCGACCCGGTCGGGATAGGCCAGCACGGCCATCGCCGCCGGGCTCAGCGGGTCGCCTTCGGTCTTGATCTGGCCGCGCAGCCGTTTCGCCTCGGACCGGATTCGATCCAGAACGCCGGGATTGGCGGGCCAGACCCGGTTGCGCTGATAAGTGCGCGGATCGCGTAGCGCCTCGAGCCGGAGCGACAGGTCCACCGGTGCGCCCTTCAACGGGTCGCGCTCGGCCATCAGGGCGGCAAGCGGGGCGGCTTGCGCGCCTGCCGTGATCAGCATGTGCCCCAGCCGCGGATGCAGCGGCAGACTAGCCAGTGCGCGGCCATGTTCGGTGATCCGGCCCTTGCCGTCCAGCGCGCCCAGCATCCGCAGCAGCGCGCGCGCCTCGGCCAGCGCCCCCTCGGGCGGGGGTGTCAGAAAGGCCAGATCCTGCGGCTCGGCCCCCCACAAGGCCAGTTCCAGCGCAAGGCCGGTTAGGTCGGCGGCCTCGATCTCGGCGGGTGGAAAGGCGGGGAGGGCGCCTTCCTCACCCTTCGACCACAGGCGATAGCACAGCCCTTCGGCCACGCGGCCCGCGCGGCCCGCGCGTTGGGTCGCCTCGGCGCGGGTAACGCGCTCGGTCACTAGCCGCGACATGCCCGAGCCCGGATCGAACCGCGCGCGGCGGGCCTGGCCCATGTCCACCACCACCCGGATGTCCGGAATGGTCAGCGAGGTCTCGGCGATCGAGGTGGCCAGCACCACCTTGCGCCCAGTCTCGGCCGGTGCAAGGGCGGCGCGCTGGGCGGCAAAGGGCAGGGCGCCGAACAACGGGCGGATCGCGCAATCGCCGGGCAGCCGCCCGGCTAGCGCGGCTTCGGCCCGGCGGATTTCGCCCTCGCCCGGCAGAAACACCAGAATGCCGCCGCCGGTGGCGCGGGTCTCGCGCTCGGCCTGCACCACCAGATCGACCAACGCGTCCAGCCGCCGCGCCTGCGGGCCCAGCGGGCGGTCCAGCCAGCGGGTCCGGACCGGGAAACTGCGGCCCTCGGATGTCACCAGCGGCGCGTCCATCAACCGCGCCACCGGATCGGCATCCAGCGTGGCCGACATCGCCAGCAGGATCAGGTCGTCGCGCAGCGCGCCGGCGACCTCAAGGCACAGGGCCAGCCCCAGATCGGCGTTCAAAGAGCGTTCGTGGAATTCGTCGAAGATCACCGCCCCGACGCCGGGCAGGTCGGGTTCGGATTGCAGCATCCGGGTCAGGATGCCTTCGGTCACCACCTCGATCCGGGTGGCTTTCGACACTTTCGCCTCGCCCCGCACGCGATAGCCGACGGTCTGGCCCGCGCGTTCGCCCAGTGTCTCGGCCATGCGTTCGGCGGCGGCGCGGGCGGCCAGCCGCCGCGGCTCCAGCATCACGATGCGTCCGTCGCACAAGCCGGCGTCGCGCATCGCGAGCGGCACGCGCGTGGTCTTGCCGGCGCCGGGCGGAGCCTGCAGCACGGCACGGCCACGCGTGCGCAGCGCTGCGATCAGGTCGGGCAGGGCATCGTCGATCGGTAGGCGGGTCATGCCGCCTTATCGCCAAAGCCTCGGCCAAGGTCCAGAACGCCTGCGTCAAATCCCGCGACCGGCGGTACTGGACAAACCCGGCCCATCCCCGTCATCTAGGGCAGATTTCGACGAAGGACCCCACCCATGACCACAGCCGAGCTTGCCGACAGGATCCTCAAGGGCGACCGCCGGGCGCTGGCCCGCGCGATCACCCTTGTCGAAAGCACCCGCGCCGATCACCGCGCCCAGACGGCGCAACTGCTGGAGGCGCTGTCCGGCGCCGGGCGGCAGGCGCTACGCATCGGCCTGTCGGGAACGCCGGGGGTGGGCAAATCCACCTTCATCGAAAGTTTCGGCATGATGCTGATCGGGCAGGGGTTGCGGGTGGCGGTTCTGGCGGTCGATCCCAGCTCGGCCCGGTCGGGCGGCTCGATCCTGGGCGACAAGACCCGGATGGAACGTCTCAGCCGCGAGCCGAACGCCTTCATCCGCCCCTCGCCCAGCCAGAGCCATCTGGGCGGCGTCGCCCGCCGCACGCGCGAGGCCATCGCCCTGTGCGAGGCGGCCGGGTTCGACGTGGTGCTGATCGAAACGGTGGGCGTGGGTCAGTCGGAAACCGTGGTGTCGGAAATGTCCGACCTGTTCCTGCTGCTGCTGGCCCCGGCCGGCGGGGATGAATTGCAGGGCGTCAAGCGCGGCATCATGGAGATGGCCGACATGATCCTTGTGAACAAGGCCGACGGCGACCTGAAAGCCACCGCCACCCGCACCTGCGCCGACTATGCCGGGGCGCTGCGCCTGCTGCGCAAACGCCCGCAGGACCCCGAGGGCTTTCCCAAGGCGATGACCGTTTCAGCGGTCGAAGAACACGGCTTGGACCAGGCCTGGGTCGAAATGCAGGCCCTGGCCGACTGGCGCAAACAGAACGGCCATTGGGACGCCAACCGCGCCGAACAGGCCCGCTATTGGTTCGACCAGGAGGTGCGCCATGCGCTGCTCGCCAAGCTGGAGACCCCGCAGGCCCGATCCGAGATGGACCGGCTGGGCGCCGAGGTCGGGTCGGGGCGGCTCAGCCCCTCGGTGGCGGCCGAACGGATGCTGAGGACTCTTGCATCCGGGTAACACAATTGCCCGCGCGGACAGGAAAACTTGGCGCAACGCCCAAGAGTTCTGTAGCCTGAGTGCAGGTGAAATCCTTGGTTGTGGCGCCCAGCACATAGAAAAACCGGAGCGCAGCTGGCTGGACGTGACCAAGCGGAGAAACAGGACCCGCCTCTTATGCCCGATATCTTTGGGACAAACGGCGATGACGATATCGATGTCACCAATGACAACGGTACGCTGAACGGCACCCCTCAGGGTACGCCGATCGATGATATCCGCGCGCGCGGCGGCAACGACATCATCACTGTCACCAACAGTACCATCTCTGGTAGTGTCCGTGGAAATGCCGGGATCGATACGATCACGGTGATCGGCAGCACGATCGGCGGTCAGGTAAGGGCCGGATCAGACGACGACACGGTCACGCTGCAAGGCTCGGTCATTGGCAATATCCGCCTGGGCGGCGGAAATGATGTTCTGAACTTCCGCAGCACCAGCGTGTCCGGCGATGTGCGCGGTGGCAGTGGTACCGACACGCTGAATCTGCCTGCAGGAACTGTGGTTAACGACAGCTCATTCGGGACATTCACCGTGTCTGCCGGCACCAGCTATTCGTTGACCAGCGGCAGTTTCACCCTGCCGTCGGGTATTACAGTCACCTATTCCGCATTTGAAAACGGATCCGGCGTTCCCTGCTTTACCGCTGGCACGAGCATTCTGACTGACCGCGGCCCGGTACAGGTGCAAGACCTGCGCACCGGTGACCTGATCTGTACGGCCGAGAGCGGCAACCAATCCATCCGCTGGATCGGTCGGCGCAGGTTTGATGCGATTGATCTGAGGGCCAATCCGAAACTGCGCCCAGTTCGTATTTGCGCCGGGGCTTTGGGAGCGGGGCTGCCCACGCGGGACCTGTTGGTTTCCCGCCAGCACCGCATGATGGTCGGTTCTCGCATCGCGCAACGCATGTTCGGCCAGTCTCAAGTTCTGATTCCCGCGATCAAGCTGACGGCGCTGCCGGGGATCTTCGTTGATTGCACGGTCGACAGCATCGAGTATTTCCATCTGCTGTTCGACCGGCACGAGATCCTGTTTGCCGAATCCGCGCCGACCGAAAGCCTGTATACCGGCCCCGAGGCGCTGAAATCTCTGGGACCCGCGGCAAGGACTGAAATCCTTGCGATTTTTCCGGAACTGGCTGATGAGAACCACGAATCCGAACCCGCAAGGTTGATCCCGATAAACCATCAGCAGACCCGTCTGATTGCTCGTCACCTCAAAAATCACAGGCCTTTGCTTGTTGATGTCTGAGCCGTTTCAGGACCATTTTTTGGCAAGGAAAGATTTCGCAGCTGCTGTCTTGACCCTTCCGGCGATTCCCACTAAACGCATCCAACCAGTTTTCGGGCGCGACTTCGGGTTGTGCCCCTTGTGATTTGGCTGCGGATTTATGCCCGGCCTCCAGAAACAAAGGAAGAAACCATGTCGCGCCGTTGCGAACTGACCGGAAAAGGCCCGATGACTGGCAACAATGTCAGCCACGCCAAAAACAGAACTCGTCGTCGTTTTCTGCCCAACCTGAACGACGTGACCCTGCAGTCGGAAACCCTGGGTCGTGGCGTCAAGCTGCGCATCTCGGCCGCCGCGCTGCGCTCGGTCGATCACCGTGGTGGTCTGGACGCGTTCCTGGCAAAAGCCAAGGACGAAGAGCTGTCCGCCAACGCGCTGAAAGTGAAAAAGGAAATCGCCAAGGCGCAAGCCTCGGCCTGATTTTCCCAAAGACTGTTTCGTGGCCCCTGTACACGTTGGTGCAGGGGCTTTTCGTTTGTCTTTGGATCCTCAACCAGTCTCAAGCCTGTATTTCAGGAACTGCGCGCCGGAATAGGTTTCCGGACCGACATAATGCGCGCCGATACGCCGTAGCGCAGAGAGATTGCGGCGGGACGGTGGAAGCAGAAAAGTGACATATGGAATGCGTTCATCGGCTCGGGCGAATGCGATGGCCTTGCGGGTGATGCGCATGCCCAGACCGAAGGCATCCGCCGTCAGGACCACGCCGAAATCCCATTCCCTGCCTTCACGCTGGAAGCCGCCCCAGCCGACATAGCAACCGCCGGACGTGATCGCCCAGTGCCCAAGCCCGTCGCATTCCCAGCAGGCCTCTTTTGCGTCTATGAAGGCCCGCGCCATCGCGATGTCCCAGGGCCCCGTCAGCAAAGGCAGATGCCGAGCGACGCGGGGATCAGACATGTGCCGTGCGATTTCAGCCGGCTCAATCTGCGGCAGCCTGAGGAACTGGATTTCTGTGTGCGCTTTGAGTGGCATGACCACGATCTACGCCTGAATTTCTGCCTAAACCAGAGCGTCCGGATCACTTTGCCGTTGGGCTGGTGCCGTGCGCGGTCTCGGTGCGGGAGGCAGAAGGACGCGACTGCGTGACTTTGTTCACATACAGGGTTTTGAATCTATTTTATGTATGCGGTTATTCTACGGCGGAGTGTGGTAATGTCTGCGAATACTTCAATTATTATTTCCTTCCTTTCGACTCTTCTGGTCGGGTCATTTTCCAGCTGTGCGCGGATGCAGCGGCGGGTGAACCGGCTGCATACCGGTCTCAACACCGGTCCGGATGATCGCGGAGTTCTTTGACGGTCCCGATCAAAGCAAATTCTGGGGTCGGCCGGTCAGGCCGGCCCTTTTTCCTTGGTTCGCGCCAAACTGTCTCAGCGTTCACGAAGGCACTTGCAGTCCGTTTCCGATCGGGCCTAAACCTCTGCCAAGATGACCCGATCCTATCGCCTCGTGTTGCCGTTGCTACTGTCGCTGATGCTGGTTCTGACAGGCCAGGGTATTGCGGCGTCACGAGGACTGAATACAGCGGTCGGTCAAATGGTGCTTTGCACCGGGAACGGACCTGTCGTCGTCTATATGGACGAGCACGGCCAGCCCACCAAACCACCTCATTTCTGTCCCGACTATGCGCTCAACTTGCTGGGTGCGGTTCTGGATGCCCCTCCGCCGGCACCGAAAGGGCCCGAGCGGGCAAAGTCTGACATACCGTTGCGTTCCGACAGCCTTGTTGCGGCTCCGATCCCGCAGCGACCGGCGCGCGCGCCGCCGGCCCCTGTCTGAGACCCTTCGCAATACAATCAGACAGTCAAAAAGGAGAGGCGAGATGCCCTTCAAATCAATCCTGCCCGCTATTTTCGTCGCTGCAATCATGTCCACCGCCGCCCATGCGGAAAGTGTGATCTCGGTTGAGGATGCCTACGCCCGATCCTCGGGGGCCAATGCCAAGGCTGGTGCGGCCTTCATGATGATCCGCAATTCAGGCGACACCGATGATCAACTCGTCGCTGTCAAATCCGATATCGCTGCACGAGTCGAGCTGCATACGCACAAGATCGACGACAACGGCGTGGCCAAGATGATGGAAGTCGAGGAAGGTTTTTCGATCGCCGCTGGCGAGGCGCATATGCTGCAGCGGGGCGGGGACCATGTGATGTTCATGGGGCTCAAGCAGCCGTTTGAACAGGGCGCAACCATACCCGTCACTTTGGTTTTTGAGCAGGCCGGTGAGGTCGTTGTCGAGATTCCCGTGGACCTGGAACGGAAAGACGGCCACGGGCATATGAAGCACTCGAACTGACAGCACGCCTGTCTTCGGGCCGCGATGCGGCCGTCATCCATGCGCCAGGCCGGGTCAAGCCCCGGCCTGTTCGCGTTTCAACTGCCGATCAGCGTTGTTCTTCACTTGTTGACCACGCGCATCGAAACCCGTTCTCCGGCCCGTTTGAAACGTGCGGCCATGAACAGCATGACGCCGGCAAAGGCCAAGGCGGAGACCGCGATTGCCCAGCCCAGTGCGACGACGCCGCTTCCGGGCCAGAAGATCAGCACCAGCCCGATGATAAGGGCCACGATGCCCGAGTTCCGAACGGTCGCGCGTTCGGGGTCCAGCTGATGCATCTGGCCCAGCGAAATCAGCGAGCCGATCCCGATGATCAGCGCCCAAGCGCCCAGCAGGAAGAACGTCAGACGAGCTGTGCCTTCCGGCCAGATCAAAAGGACCAGCCCAATCAAGACCGCCC
This sequence comes from Ruegeria sp. CI5, assembly GCF_056536885.1. Taxonomy (NCBI): domain Bacteria; kingdom Pseudomonadati; phylum Pseudomonadota; class Alphaproteobacteria; order Rhodobacterales; family Roseobacteraceae; genus Ruegeria; species Ruegeria sp. CI5. Next base: position 29,337 of record NZ_JBQFQN010000005.1, on the reverse strand, counting down.
CGATACCCGCGCCTCCGATCAGTCCGCGCCGACCGAAGCCAAGCAAGGTCAGACCGCCATCGAGGATCAGCAGCACCCCTACCAGCTGCAGCAGCAGTGCGATGCTGCCGGTCGGCCAGAACAGCGCGGCAATACCAACGGCCCCCGCAAGCAATCCGCGCAGCAGGAACGTCCACCACAGATCCGCAAGGGTGTCGCCCAGCGCTTCGCGGCTGTCGATGCCTTCGTCGTCAACGATTTCGCCGCGGGGGGCTTCAGGCTCGGTCATCTGTTTCTCCTGGTTCAGATTCCTTCAGCTTAGCCCAGCAGAATGATCCGTGTCACCTGCGGCCCAGCAAGTCATCGACCCAGCGTGGCACGATCTGGGTGGCGGGGCCAAGCAGCGTCTGGTCGAAGCTGGATGCACCAACCGAGGGCTCGAGGTTCAATTCGACCGTCCGTGCGCCCGCAGCTATGGCTTCGTGCACGAAGGCCACAGCCGGGTAGACTTGGCCAGAGGTTCCGATGGCGGCGAATATCCCGGCCTGTGCCAGATGGTCGTAAATCTGATCCATGTGGTAAGGCATTTCGCCGAACCACACGATGTCGGGTCGGGCGGTTGCCGCGCGGCAGGCGGGGCACGGTTCGCCCACGGACATTTCCGCTGGCGCAGTCCAGCGATGCCCGCAAGAGGCGCACAGCGCGCCTGACAGGGTGCCGTGCATGTGGATAACCCCGGTCGCACCTCCGGCTTCGTGCAGGCTGTCCACGTTCTGCGTTACGATCACCACTTCTCCTGGCCAGTCGCGCTGTAGCCGGGCCAGTGCTGTGTGGGCTGCATTTGGGTCGGCACCACCCGCCTGCGTCCGGCGCGCGTTGTAGAAGTCATGAACAAGGGCAGGGTTTCGGGCAAAACCTTCGGGTGTCGCTACGTCTTCGATCCGGTGCTGGGCCCACAATCCGCCTTCATCGCGAAAGGTGCCCAATCCGCTTTCCGCCGAAATCCCGGCTCCGGTCAAAATCACGATCTTTTCCATTCGCCCTCCACACGTTAAACCCGAGCCAAGTCACAGCGTATCCTGTTTGTCTGCCTCGGCAACATCTGCCGTTCCCCTGCTGCCGAAGGTGTTTTCCGTGTCAGGGCGCCTCATCATGCCTGTGACAGTGCCGGAACGTCCGACTGGCATGTCGGGGATCCACCCTATGCGCCGATGCAACACGCGGCTCGCAACCGAGGGGTGGAGCTGAGCGATCTGCGCGCGCGCCAGTTTGCAGTGTCTGATTTCGACAGGTTTGACCTGATCATCGGGATGGACAGCGAAAATCTCGCCAAGATCGAGGCTTTGCGCCCGGCCGACAATCCTACGCCCGTACGCTTGCTGACCGAATTTGCGCCCCACACCGGCGCCGATCATGTGCCCGACCCCTACTATACCCGGGATTTCGACGGGGCGCTGGACCTCATCGAAGCCGCCGTGGATGGGTTGGTGGCATATCTGGACGGCTAGCCGCCGATCACCTTCAACTGTCCGGACAACCAGGGCAGCCGGGCAAGGGCTGGTTCGATCATCTGGCTTTGCATCAAACGGCGCGTCATGCCCGCGACTTCGCGCGGAACCTGATCTGACCAGTCAGACCGCGTGAACAGGGAAATAGTGCGCGAGAACTCTCCGAACGGAGCCGGGTAGACATCCATGCCTTCGTGGAAGCGGGCTGCCCGCATGTATCCCAACGGCGTGGTGATCGCCCAGCCAAGGCCACGCGCGACCATCGCCATCAGGGCCAAGTGCGACCCGATCTCGAACCGCTCTTCGAACTGCAGCTGTTGCCGCGCCAGGTGGCTTTCGATTTGCCGGCTGATCAACTGTTCCCGCGCATAGCGCAGAAAGGGCAGGGTCTCCAAAGCAGCATCTACGCCCCCGTTGGTCACACCGCCCTTCGGCGCGACCAGAATGAAAGGATCCTGGACCAAAGGGTACTCCACCACGCCTTCCAGCACCTCGCCGCTATGGGCAGAGACCGCCAGATGCAGGCGTTGCGAAGCCAGCGCCTCAAAGATTTCGAGGCTGGGGAGGGTTATGAGTTTGAACTTGGAGCGTGTCAGGCTGTCGGCCAGCAACGTGGCAAGGCGCGGGGTCAAGTCATTGTCGAAATCGTCGATCAGGCCGATCGAAAGCGTGCTCAGATGACCCAGGTCCATGACCGACAGCTCGCTTTGGGCCATCTGCAACTCGGCCAATACAGATTCGGCCCGCGCCAGAAAGCTGCGCCCGGCTTGGGTCAGGCGCATGGGTCTGCGCCCGTGATCCACCAGGTCCGTGCCCAGAGCATTCTCGAGATTGCGCAACTGCTGGCTGACCGATGGCTGGCTGAGCCCGGTAATCTCGGCAGCCTGCGCCACCGAACCGGTCCGCGCCAAGGCCTCGAACACTTCGAGACCGCGCAGGGTCAACCCTTTCGTCACCATATGATTTCCCTTTCACTGCGCCATTACTGAGGCGCAGGGCGGGTCAGGTCAAGGATCGCGGTCAGCGTCAGCTGCAGATCGCCTGTGCCATGCGGCCAAAGTTCTGATACCGCTCCCACAGCGCGTCATCGCGGGCGGATTTTGACATCTTCAGCTCTTGGGCCTGATGCGGGTCGGTGAACCACTTGGCCACGGTTTTCTGGTCTTTGTTGGTCAAAGCCTGATCTGCCACCCGCTGGATGCACTTGCACCTGTCGCGTGTCGCAGCCGAACGGTCGGACGCCAAACATGCACGTTTGATCTGCGCCGCTTCGGTCATGGCCGGGGCCAAAGTGGTCAGCGACGTGGCGCATAGCGCGATAATGAGGAACTGTTTCATGCTCATGCCTCGTTTTGCCTGCCCGGAGGAGTCTTGTGTCCCTCTCGGCTTGCGGCGCAGTATCGTCCAAGTTTTCCTGCCGTTCAACAATTTGCTTTCAGAAACTCCGTACCTGAGTCGAAAGTGCCGCGGTTGGCACTAAGGTCGGCCGTGGCATGACCTTCGAGCCCCGTTTTGGACGGTGCAACACGGCCGAGTTCTGTCTACGTACGGTCGCCTGAATGCAGCTGAGGGCTTGGAACGAAGCCAACCGCAGCGTCATGGCCTCATCGCGCTGAAATATGGGGCGTCCGCCGTGCTGTCTCACCTTGACCAGCGCCCGATTTCGAACCATATCCCGACGCTATGACAGACCTCGCTCATATCCGCAATTTCTCCATCGTCGCGCATATCGACCATGGCAAATCCACCCTTGCCGACCGGCTCATCCAAGAGACCGGGACGGTGCAGGATCGCGACATGAAGGAACAGCTGCTTGACAGCATGGATATCGAGCGCGAACGCGGCATCACCATCAAGGCCAACACGGTCCGCATCGACTATACCGCCGACAATGGCGAACAGTACGTGCTGAACCTGATCGACACTCCCGGCCACGTGGACTTTGCCTATGAAGTCTCGCGGTCCATGCGCGCGGTCGAAGGCTCGCTGCTGGTGGTGGACTCGACCCAAGGGGTCGAGGCGCAGACCCTGGCCAACGTCTATCAGGCCATCGACGCCGACCACGAGATCGTGCCGGTGCTGAACAAGATCGACCTACCGGCCTCCGACTGCGACCGCGTGGCCGAACAGATCGAGGACGTGATCGGCATCGACGCGACCGACGCCATCCGCGTCTCGGCCAAGACGGGAGAGGGGATACACGAAACGCTCGAGGCGATCGTGCACAAGCTGCCCGCGCCCAAGGGCGAGCGCGACGCGCCGCTCAAGGCGATGCTGGTCGACAGCTGGTACGACGCCTATCTGGGCGTGATCGTTCTAGTCCGCATCATGGACGGCGTTCTGAAAAAGGGCATGCGGGTCAAGTTCATGTCGAACGGCACCCTGCACCATGTCGACCGCGTGGGCGTGTTCCGCCCCGAGATGCAGATGGTCGACCAGCTGGGTCCGGGTGAGATCGGCTTCCTCACCGCATCCATCAAGCAGGTGCGCGACACCCGTGTGGGCGACACCATCACCAATGACCGCAACGGTGCCGAAACCGCTCTGCCGGGCTTCAAACCCGCGCAGCCGGTGGTGTTCTGCGGCCTCTTCCCCGTGGACAGCGCCGAATTCGAAGACCTGCGCGACGCGATCGAGAAACTGGCTCTGAACGACGCCAGCTTCTCGTTCGAGATGGAAACCTCGGCCGCGCTGGGCTTTGGCTTCCGCTGCGGCTTCCTCGGCCTGCTGCACCTCGAGGTCATCCGCGACCGCATCGAACGCGAGTACGATATCGAGCTCATCACCACCGCGCCGTCGGTGATCTATCACGTCTACATGAAAGACGGCGAGATGATCGAGCTGCACAACCCCGCCGACATGCCCGACATGTCCAAGGTCGACCACCTCGAGGAACCGCGCATCAAGGCCACCATCCTGGTGCCGGATGAATACCTGGGCGACGTGCTGAAACTCTGCCAGGACCGCCGCGGCATCCAGATGGACCTGACCTATGCGGGCAGCCGCGCGATGGTCGTCTATGACCTGCCGCTGAACGAGGTCGTCTTCGACTTCTACGACCGCCTGAAGTCGGTGACCAAGGGCTATGCCAGCTTCGACTACCAGATGACCGGCTACCGCGAGGACAGCCTGGTCAAGATGTCGATCCTTGTGAATGACGAGCCGGTGGATGCGCTGTCGGTCATGGTCCACCGCGACCGCGCCGAGACCCGCGGCCGCGCCATGTGCGAAAAGCTGAAAGAGCTGATCCCGCGCCACATGTTCAAGATCCCGATCCAGGCGGCCATCGGCGGCAAGGTCATCGCCCGCGAGACCCTCTCGGCCCTCCGCAAGGACGTGACCGCGAAGTGTTATGGCGGCGATGCCACGCGGAAGCGGAAATTGCTGGAAAAGCAGAAGGCCGGCAAGAAGAAGATGCGCCAGTTCGGGAAAGTGGATATCCCGCAGGAGGCGTTTATTTCAGCGTTGAAGATGGATAGTTAGGGTCGTCAATTTTTGATTGCGGCTTATGCAAAGTCGGATGCTGATACCGAAAAGGAACTATATTATTAGTATCTTAACCCCGGCTGAGCTGAGTATCTCTTGTGCGGCTCGCATCGTTTCTTTGTGGCGGGGCTCGTCGTCTGGGATTGGCGGGCAAACAACAGTTCTTATGCCCGATTGGATAATTGCTCTGGCGCAATCTGCGCAGGGAAATAGACTTACGGCGATGGAACACCTTGACAAGTCGATGCCTTGTTTGAACGCCATGAATATTACGCGTCGCTCTGCATGTTCAATCCAGTAGTACTTTTGGTTCTGCTCCCGCGAAGTTCTTCTTTTTAGTTCGCTGTCCTTAGGAGTGACAAGAACGTTTGCGCTGTGGAGAAGGGCTTGCCCATTCAGGTCGAGGATTATTGCCCCGACTTTTCTGTCGGGATCATCGCTCTCTTGTGCAACTTCTTGCAGTTGTTTCAGAAGGTTGAAACTATCGCCCCAGGTATTCTCGATTCTCATTGGATTTGAGTTTTGCATTAGGAGGCGAGTTTCATGTTGATTGACCGTCAGATCGAGCAGTTGGGTCTTGTAGAGCCTTGTATCAAGGAAAACTTCAAAAATTCCACTTATGATTTAACCGTAGGGGAAATTTTTCCCATGGGAACGGAAAGTAAAGACAGTGGACGTGGTCTTGACGAGTATTGGCTTGAGCCAAGTTCAATGGTTGCCGTCCGAACAATGGAAAGAGTTGTTTTGCCGAGTCACGTTACAGGACTTGCCACGCTGGTGACGTCGTTGACTCATGATGGACTGCTATGTCTCAACGTTGGTGTGATTGATCCAGGTTACGATGGCCATATCAGTGCGTTTCTCGTGAATTTCTCCAGCCGACCTCGAAAGATCGAACTAAACAAGAGATTGTTGCGTGTATTGTTTTTTTCTCACAACTCGGTTCGAAGCCTCGAACCTTGGAAAAACCGAAAAGCGACATACCAGTCATTTCTCAAGAACAAAGCTGGTAACGAGTTTTCAAGTACATTTTTGGACGCAGCGGGGATCACTGAACTCGCACGAAAGAGCGCTGGGAAAGTTGTTGCTGATGCTTTCTTCAGTAAAGGAATAAACGTCTTTAGCGTAGTTATAGCAGTGCTTTCGCTGGCAGTAGCAGTGATAGCTCTTTTCACTACAAGCTGAGACATTTTGGATTGTAAAGATAGTACCCAGACTACTACAAGTTCAATAACCGTCACCCGCCCGGTGGCACCGCCGGGCCGCGCCGATCCGCCCCTATGGTGCGGTGCGTTTGCGCCTCCCCTCGGGCCGAAGCTGTCCTCATCTCTGATCATCACATGTAGCACCCGGCTTTGCCTCTTCCCCGGGGCTGCGCCCGTTCTGCACTGAAACGGTCCGCTGGATCGTTTCTAGACGGGCCTCACCTCGCAACGTGACCCACTTCACAGCCCCACCGACCCGCACCTGCTAAGGTTGACCCTACGGAAACCAGCGGCGGAGGCCCCCATGTCCATGATCCCCATCATCGCGCTTGGATCGGCGGGTCTCTATTCGGTGGCCATGATCTCGATGAAGTTTTGGTGGAAACTTCCTGGCCTCGGGCTGGGGCTGCTGATCGTCGCCACCTTGCTGGCCGCCGCCACGCTGGAACTCGCCGCGCTGCGCGACGAACGGCTGGGCATCATCTATACCGGCATTCTGGGGGCCGAGGTGGTGCTGATCGCCATCGCCTCATTCTTCCTGTTCGGCGAGTCCTTTTCCTACCGCGAGGGGCTGGGCATTGCCCTCGTCATCGCGGGCACCGCGTTGGCATGGGCCTGAGCCCGTCGGTGAGCGCCGCATGAACCCTTCATGAAGTTTCCCTTAGGTAAGTTGTAACGGCCGCGCGCCCTCCCAATCTGTTCAGCAGGCCAGCAAGGCCCGCCGATCACAGGGAGAGAGCCCATGACCAGATACATGACCGCCAGCGCCGCCGCCGTGGCCGCGACATTGACCATGGGCTCTGCCGCCCTCGCCGATGCCATGCCCGACCTGCGCGGCACGTGGACGGCCAGCCAGACAACGGTGTCGCCTTCGAACGCCAACACCGCCACCGCGCCGCGGTTCAACACCTCGGAATGGGTGCTCGAGATCCAGGCGCAGCACGAAAACGTGTTCTGGGGGCCCAGCATGTGGCGGCGCAATGCCATGGATGACTGGACGATGTACGAGGCCACCGGCTCGATCAGCCAGGATGGCTCGGGCAAGATCGGCATTGTTGAAACCGCTGCTGACCCGACCTCCGGCGTCAATGCGCTGATCGATGCGCGGTATGAGGACGGCAAGATCTATGCGGATTTCCGTAGCCTGCGGACTGGAACCACCTACAGCACGGTTCTGGAACGACAGGTGAACTGAAGCGTTTCCGGCCCAGGCGGTTGTAGGGGGTAGTTGCCGTTGCCCGATTTTGCGGGAGACGGAGAGTAGTAGGTTGCCTCGTCCGGGTCGGAACGCTTCTCAATTCGTGGGCTGCACGTTCGTTCACCGTTGCGTGTGGCGACTCATCGATGTCGATTCGAGCGATATGCCCGTATGCGTCAGGTCAGGTCCGCCAGGAGGGCCGAGATTTTCCCTTTGCACCCGCAGAAATCGCCCAATTGAACGGAGAGAAATCGGCCTTCGGCTTTTCCCAGCGCAACCCAGCCGGATTTCATCATTTCCCGACTTATCCACATCGTCTTCCAGTCGGATATCAACATCTTATCCCCGGCTAATTTTCATGCTGCAGTGCTATTTTCTTGCCGGATGTGAGGGCGAGTGCCATCGTTCAGACATCGCCAAGGTTCATCACGATCCAAGGCGGGACGCAAAGGTCAGGGGGTCCTGGCACCGCAGGCAGATCTTAGGATTTTCGTCGGGTTGCAAGGGCTTACCGGTAGGTGACCAGTCAGGAGGGGCGCAAGCCCGGCTTGAGCGGTCAGCTTCTCAGAAGGCCAGAGCGGGCGGCAGAGCGCCATCAGGTGCTTTGCGGCAGCGAGGTCCCCTCGGGGGCTGAAGCAACTGGATCGGGGCGTCCCTCGGGCGTGTCGACCCGGCAAGGCGTCAGGGGTGTCCGCAAGGGCACATGCAAAGACCGCGTCTGCGCACCTGGCGCCTTTTCCTTTTGCCGATTTCGGTTTCGTACAGGCTTCCACTCACCGCCCGTCAGAACGGGAACGGGGTTCTTGCGCAATTGCACAAGAACCCCGCAGTCGTGTCAGTAATGCATTACCGCGTCTATGCACCTGTGGCAGGGACCATAGTCCGGTCGCCCGGAACTTTCAACCATATGTTGGTAGTGCTGCGCCGCTGTCCGCTAGATGCTGACGGGTGTCAGAGGCTTTCCTGAACGTCCGTCGCCGCGCCCTGGATGGCGTCGCCGGCTTTTTCGATGTCTTTGCCCGCGCCTTTTGCGGTTTCACAGGCCGTCAGGGCCAAAAGGCTCAGCCCGATCAGAATAGTGCGGATCATCGATATCTCCTTGGTTAGTCGACTACCAATCGGTAGCACCATTCAGGTTACGCAGACAAACCTTTTTGGGTGATCAGCCTTTGCGGAAGATGGGGCCAAGGATGGCTGTCGCGACAAAGATCAACGCGGCCGCGCAAACAATGCTTGGTCCGGCGGGTGTATCCGCCCAGTATGCACCGCCCAGTCCGCCCAACGCCGCCGTCGAGCCGATAATCGCAGCGGTGAACGCCATGCCCTCGGGGGTGCGGGCCAACGGGCGGGCTCCGGCCGCTGGAATGACCAGCAGGGCGGCGATCAGAAGAATGCCGACAACTTTGATGGCGACCGCAACGGCCAGTGCCATTGCCAGAGTCAGCCACAGTTCTTCCCGTTTCGGATCTATCCCGGATGCCTGAGCCAGGTCCGGGTTGAGCGTTGAAACCAGAAGGGCTGACCAGCGCCAGACCATCAACGCCAGAATCGTGGCGCCACCGATCCAGATCGTGGCCAGATCGGACTTTGTGACGGCAAGGATATCGCCGAACAAAAAGGCATTCAGGTCCAGTCGGACATCGGACAGCAACGCCACGGTTACCAAGCCGGCGGCCAGTGCGGTGTGCGCAATCACACCCAGAAGCGTGTCCATGGCGTAACCGCGACCGCGCAGCAGGCTGACCGACAAGCCCATGGCAAGTGCAGCGGAAATGATCGCGGGCAGTAGCGGCAGTGAAAAGCTGAGCGCCAGCGCTACACCCAATACGGCCGCATGTGCGGTGGCCTCTCCGAGATAGGCCATGCGCCGCCAGACGACAAAACACCCCAGCGGTGCCGCAGCGATCGAAACACCGAGCCCTGCAAGGGCGGCGCGAACCATGAAATCGTCCAGCATCAGTGTGACGTATCCTGCGCGTGATTGTGATCGTGGGTATGACTGTGTTTGTGTTGGTACAAGGCCATCGTGCCCCGCGTTCCGCTGCCGAACAACGCCCTATATTCCGGCGCGTCTGCGACCATTTGGGGTGCCCCTTCACAGCAGACATGTCCGTTCAGGCACAGAACCCGGTCGGACGCGGCCATGACGACGTGCAAGTCATGGCTGACCATGACTATGGCGCAGCCGAGGTCCGTGCGAACCTGTTCAATGCGTTCATAGAAGGCAGCTGCGCCGGGCTGATCAAGCCCCTGGGTTGCTTCGTCCAGCAGCAGCACCTGAGGCTCTTCCAGCAATGCTCGGGCCAGAAGGACCCGTTGAAACTGACCGCCGGACAGTCGGGTCATCTGTCTGTCACGCAAGTCCGGCACGCCGGCCAGTTCAAGCGCGGTTTTGGCCTTGCTGGCCGAAACCCGTTTCGGCAGCCCAAGGAATCGTTGCACGGTCATCGGCAGGGCGGCGTCCAGCGCGAGTTTCTGGGGGACGTAGCCGATCCGCAAACCCGGGGCGCGCCGAACAGTGCCCTGAGCCGCGGGAACAGCTCCGATCATGGCGCGCAGCAGGGTCGATTTTCCCGAACCGTTCGGGCCGACAATGGTGACGATTTCACCAGCGGCGATCTGTGCTGATACGTTGTCCAGAATGAGCCGGCCATCCAGGCGAACCGACAGGTTCTGCAGAGAAATGAGGGGGGTCGTCATGGCTGCGTTCCAATGCAGTCCGGGCAAAGACCTTCGGCCTCGACCACGATCCTTTCAATGGTGAAGCCTGATGTTTCGGCGGCAGCACCAAGCCGGCCCTGAGTCAGCTCGGTTTCGGTTTCGGCCACGGCCTTGCACGCCCGGCAAATCAGAAACGCAGGTACGTGGTCGTGCGTAGGGTGGGCGCAGGCCGCATAGGCGTTCATTTGCTCGATACGGTGCACGAACCCATGCTGCACCAGGAAGTCCAGTGCACGATAAGCCACCGGAGGCTGCGACCCCATGCCTTCGGCGGACAGAACAGCCAGAATGTCATAAGCTCCCATTGCCTTGTGCTGTTCCAACAAGATTTCCAGCACGCGGCGGCGCACCGGCGTGAACTGAAGCTTCTGGTTGGCGCATTTTTCCTCGGCCTTGCTCAGCGCGGTTTTCATGCAGTGGTAATGATTGTGGTGCCTGAAGCCTACTGTGCTCATGTGCGCTCCGAAATTTTTGACTTGATATGTTATAACGTGGGCAATATCAAGCCGATCAGCAATGTAATAACATATCATTTCAGGAGGTGACATGTCCCGAAAATTCTTGTTGCTGGCCGGCGTCGTGCTGGCCGGAAAGGCGGCGGCCGATGCGCCCAACGTTGCCGTCGATATCGCACCGGTTCACGCGTTGGTTGCCCAAGTCATGGACGGTGTTGCCGAGCCTTCCCTGATCATCCCGCCCGGAGCCTCACCTCATGACCACGCCATGCGCCCGTCCGAGGCGCGAGCGTTGCAATCTGCGGACGTGGTTTTTTGGGTAGGCCCGGAACTGACCCCGTGGATGACGGGACCACTTGGCGCCCTGTCCCAGGGAGCGACGCAGGTTGAGTTGCTGGAGGTGGCGGGGACTGTGCGGCACGACTTCCGCGACTTGGCCGATCATCATGAGGGCGAAGAGGAGCATGCAGACCACGGCGATCATTCGGACCATGATGACCATGCGGACCACGATGATCACGAGGATCATGCAGAACACGAGGATCATGCAGGTCACGACGACCATGCGGACCACGATGAACATGAGAAACATGAAGAGCACGCGGATCACGACGCACATGACCATGACCACGGGCATGACCACGACGGTGTAGACCCGCATGCCTGGCTGGACCCGGAAAACGCGCGCGTTTGGGTGCAGGTAATTGCCGAAACTTTGTCGGAGAAGGACCCGGATAACGCTGCGCGGTACCAAGCCAACGCGGACAAGGCGGTTGAAGGCCTGAGTGCTTTGGAAGCCGAGATCCGGGTAGATCTGGCGCAGTCAGAGCCGCGGTTTGTCACCTTTCACGACGCTTACCAGTATTTCGAACACCGGTTCGATCTGACATCGTCGGGCACCGTGAGCCTTGGCGACGCGGCCGCACCCGGACCGGCTCGTCTGGCCGAGCTCAAGGCCCGGATTGAAGAGGAAGGCATTGATTGCGCTTTTTCCGAGCCGCAATACGATACCCGTCTGATCTCCGCCGCGACGGAGGGGATGGATGTGCAAATCCTCGTGCTTGACCCGATCGGGGTTGCGCTCGAGCCGGGTCCGACCCTGTATCCGGACCTGTTGCGCGCAATGGCCGCAAGTTTCCAGGCCTGCAGCGGCAATTCGTGAACAAAGAAGGGCGCAACGATCTGTTGCGCCCTTCACCATTCAATGGGTTTTCTGACTTATTCCTCATCGCAGAACAACTCGTACACCGTTTCCAGCATTTTGCGAGGTCTGTCGTCTGCAAGGCGATAGTAGATCGCCTTGCCTTCGCGCCGGGGCGTGACCAGCCCCTCAAGGCGCAGCCGCGACAGTTGCTGTGAAACGGCGGCCTGTCGGGCGGACAGCAGTGACTCGAGTTCAGTCACCGATTTTTCGCCGGATACCAGATGACAGAGGATCATCAACCGGCCCTCGTGGCTGATCGCTTTCAGAAAATTCGAAGCGCGGGTTGCGTTAGCGGCCATCCGGTCCATGTCGTCGCGCGAGATGTCTTCGGAAAGTTGGGGAAGTGCCATCTTTTTGTCCTTGTTGGCCCCTTGGTGAGTGTGGGGCAGGTGTTCCCTTTGTTAGTTTCGCCTGAGCGAATTGGGTCTCTATACAGAATGATCAGATATTTCCATATGTATGGATCAAAATGGCGTGATGAAAGCGCTGTGAATGGCGGCGAGGCAAAAAAACAGCCGGGTAATTGTGTCGCGAGCGGTTGTTCGCTTCGTTTTTGCGGCATCCCGACGATGCGGACTGATCCGTATTTCCCAATCGGCGTCGCGTGTCCGCTGCCCCTTGCAGGCCCCCGAAGGCAACACTAAGACTCATGTAACTTCTCATCGGGTATGGTCCCGGTTCACACCAAAGCAGGCAGGTTCCGAATGTTCGATCCAGTTGACACCTACATGAATACGCTCGTCCCGATGGTCGTTGAGCAGACCAGCCGCGGCGAAAGGGCCTATGACATCTTCTCGCGCCTGCTGAAGGAGCGGATCATCTTCATCAATGGCCCGATCCATGACGGGATGAGCCACCTGATCGTAGCGCAGCTTCTGCATCTGGAAGCCGAAAATCCGAACAAGGAAATCTCGATCTACATCAACTCGCCCGGCGGTGTCGTGACCAGCGGTCTGTCGATCTACGACACAATGCAGTACATCAAGCCAAAATGTTCGACATTGGTGATCGGCCAGGCGGCCTCGATGGGGTCGGTCCTTCTGGCGGGTGGAGAGAAGGGGATGCGCTTCTCGCTGCCAAACAGCCGCATCATGGTGCACCAGCCCAGCGGCGGCTACCAGGGTCAAGCCAGCGACATCATGATTCACGCGGCCGAAACGCAGAAGCTGAAGGATCGTTTGTACGATATCTATGCCAAGCATACCGGACAGTCGAAAAAGGCCATTGAAAAGGCTTTGGACCGTGACAATTTCATGAGCCCGGAAGAAGCAAAAGAGTGGGGCCATATCGACGAGATCGTCGAAAGCCGCTCCAAATCCGAACCGACCGAAGCGTGATGCGGAAACCCCGCACCCACGGGTGCGGGGTGCGATTTTGACATTGTAGCTGCCCCGGTGCTGGCCTAAGCTGCACGGACAGGCGGCAAGCGCGGTCCGGATCCGGGCCGCAGGGATGGAGCCCGAAAGGTAGAACATGGCGACGAATTCAGGCGGCGACAGCAAGAACACGCTCTACTGCAGCTTCTGTGGAAAAAGCCAGCATGAGGTGCGTAAGCTTATTGCTGGACCGACCGTGTTCATCTGTGATGAATGCGTCGAACTGTGCATGGACATCATCCGCGAGGAAACCAAAGCCAGCGGACTGAAATCCTCGGACGGTGTGCCCACCCCCAAAGATATCTGCGAGGTGTTGGACGACTATGTCATCGGCCAGGCTCGGGCCAAGCGTGTCCTGTCGGTTGCCGTGCACAACCACTACAAACGTCTGAACCACGCGCAGAAGGCCGGTGGTGACATCGAGTTGGCCAAGTCGAACATTCTGCTGATTGGTCCGACCGGGTGCGGCAAAACCTTGCTGGCGCAGACGCTCGCGCGGATTCTGGACGTGCCGTTCACGATGGCTGACGCGACCACGCTGACCGAAGCCGGTTACGTGGGCGAGGATGTCGAGAACATCATCCTCAAGCTGTTGCAGGCCAGCGAATACAATGTCGAGCGCGCCCAGCGCGGCATCGTCTATATCGACGAGGTCGACAAGATCACTCGTAAATCCGAAAACCCCTCGATCACCCGCGACGTGTCGGGCGAGGGTGTGCAGCAGGCCCTGCTGAAGCTGATGGAAGGAACCGTGGCCAGCGTTCCGCCGCAGGGCGGGCGCAAGCACCCGCAGCAGGAATTCCTGCAGGTGGACACCACCAACATCCTGTTCATCTGCGGCGGCGCTTTTGCAGGTCTGGACAAGATCATCGCGCAGCGCGGCAAAGGCTCGGCTATGGGTTTTGGCGCCGATGTGCGTGACAATGACGAACGCGGCGTGGGCGAGATCTTTCAGGATCTCGAGCCCGAGGATCTGCTGAAATTCGGGTTGATCCCGGAATTCGTTGGACGTCTGCCGGTGCTGGCAACGCTTGAGGACCTGGATGAGGACGCGCTTGTCACCATCCTGACCAAGCCCAAGAACGCGCTGGTCAAGCAATACCAGCGTTTGTTCGAGTTGGAGAACGTCGAACTGGACTTTACCGACGACGCGCTTGCGGCGATTGCCAAAAAGGCGATCGAACGCAAGACCGGTGCCCGCGGCCTGCGTTCCATCCTGGAAGACATTCTTTTGGACACGATGTTCGAACTGCCGGGCATGAAGAACGTGACCAAGGTGGTCGTTAACGAAGAGGCCGTGACGTCGGACGCGCAGCCGCTGATCATCTATGCGGATGCCGCGCCGGAATCGGCATCTGCCGGCTGAACTGTTTGAAATTTAATGCAGATACGGCGCGGCAAAGTCCGCGCCGTTTTCATGTGAGGGCGTCATGACGATCCAACGTATTTCCTCGAGCGGTGAGTTCGAAGCCAAGGTCGGCTACTGCCGAGCCGTTGTCGCGGGCGGCTGGGTCCATGTTGCCGGAACGGTCGGGCAGGGCGAAGGCGTCGTCGAACAATGCCGCTCGGCGCTGACGATCATAGGCAACGCCTTGGCAGAGGCGGGCGCCTCTTTTGCCGACGTGGTGCGCGTGACTTACATGCTGCCCGATCGCCGCGAATTTGAAGCGTGCTGGCCGGTCCTGGCCGAGACGTTCGGTGCCAACCCGCCTGTTGCGACGATGATCGAATGCGGCTTGATTGATCCAAAATACCGAATCGAAATCGAGGTCACCGCATTCTTGCCCAAGTAATGGGTGCGCTCTTTGTGGCTCTGGACCTCTGCTCGGCTTTGGTCCATATCTGCATGGACAGAAATGCCGGAGGCAGCCGATGGGAATCCTGAACACTCTTTTGCGGGCCGTGACCTGGTGGAACGGGGCCACTCTGAACACGCAGATCTACACTGCGCGCAAAGGTATCAAGGTGGGTGAGGACGATCAGGGCAACGTGTTTTATCGCAACGCCGATGACAGCAAACGGTGGGTAATTTTCAATGGAGAGGCCGAGGCTAGCCGGATCGACCCGGAATGGCACGGCTGGTTGCACCGCACCTGGGATGAGCCTCCGACCGACAAGCCACTGCCACACAAGGCGTGGGAAAAGCCGCATCAGGAAAATCTGACGGGCACCGCGATGGCCTATGTGCCAGCGGGGTCCCTGCGCCGTCCCGACCCGATCGAGCGCAAGGACTACGAAGCCTGGAGCCCGGAATAAGCGAGATCCACATGTCGACCCACAACATGACCGAAGTTCTTGTCGGCGGTGTCGTGCTGGCCAGTGCATTGGCGTTTGGCGTGTATGCCAGCCAGTCCACGGGCTGGTCGCGCGAAAACGGGGGCTATCACCTTGAGGCGTCCTTTCGGTCGCTTGAGGGTGTGGCGGTGGGCACGGATGTGCGCCTCGCGGGTGTAAAGATCGGCACCGTGACCGATGTAGAGTTGAACCCTGAAACCTACCGTGCCGATACGACGATTTCGGTTGCCGAAAACATCCAGATTCCGGATGACAGCGCGATCGTGATCTCGTCCGAAGGCCTTCTGGGGGGCAACTTCGTCGAGGTCATGCCCGGCGGCTCTCCGTTCTATTTTGAGCCGGGCGATCAGATTGAAGACACGCAAGGAGCCGTCAGCCTGATCTCGTTGCTGGTCAAGTTTGTGGCCGGGGATGGCAGCGAATGATGCGTGCCGCCCTGATGGCGCTGCTGTTGGCCGCGACGACGGCCGGCGCGCAGCAGAAGGTTTCCTCGGGGCCGGGGGCCATGCTGCGTGGGCTGGACAAGGTCAGCGGTCAGACGGTGGACGTGCAGGTGCCGACCGGTGATACGGTCGAAATTTTTGGCTTGGATGTCGCTCTGGGTGATTGCCGGTATCCGTCTGAAAACCCGACCGGTGACGCGTTTGCCTATCTTACGATTTGGGAAAAGGGAAAGGCCGACCAGCTGTTCGACGGCTGGATGATCGCCACGTCCCCGGCGCTCAACGCCCTGGATCACTCGCGCTACGACGTCTGGGTGATCCGCTGTATCACCCCCTGAGGGGTCTGACACACCTCGGCGGTGAAATCTGCGCTGGCAGCAGTGGCCTGATCCAGAAGTTGGCGGTATTGCTGTCTGGGGATTTCGATCGCCCCCAACGAAGCCAAATGTGCCGTCAGAAATTGTGTGTCGAACAGTTGAAAGCCTGTCTGGCGCAAGCGGTCGACCAGATAGGCGAGCGCAATTTTTGACGCATCGGTACGGCGCGAAAACATGCTTTCCCCGAAAAATGCCGCCCCCAGCGCAACGCCATAGACGCCCCCGACAAGCTCCTCGCCCTCCCAAACCTCAAGTGAATGGGCGCGGCCCGAGCGGTGCAGTTGCGCATAGAGCCTGCGCAGTTCGTCATTGATCCAGGTGTCCGCCCGGTCCGCGCATCCGTCTACGACAGCTGCAAAATCCCGGTTTATGGTCACGGAGAACCCGCAGTTCCGGATGCGCCGCGCAAGGCTGCGGGAGATGTGAAACCCGTCCAACGGGAATACACCCCGCAGCTCTGGATCGACCCAGAAAAGATCCGGGTCGTTCCTGTGTTCGGCCATCGGGAAGATTCCGATGGAATAACCGTGCAACAGCAAATCAGGCGTCAGGCCCATGGCTCACACCGCGGCGACAAGCCCGAGAGCGCGTGCTCTCGCGGCTTGGTCGATACTAGGCCATGTTCTCCGCAAGCCAGTGCTCCAGCCAGTGGATGTTGTAATCGCCGCTGTGGATGTCGGGTTCCTGCAGAAGTGCGTGAAACAGGGGAACCGTCGTGTCCACACCGTCCACGATCAATTCACCCAAGGCCCGATTCAACCGCGCCAGCGCTTCGGGTCGGTCGCGCCCGTGCACGATCAGCTTGCCGATCAACGAGTCGTAGTAGGGTGGGATCGAATACCCGTTGTACAGCGCCGAATCCATCCGGACACCCAGGCCGCCCGGTGCGTGATACGCCGTGATCTTGCCCGGGCAGGGCGCGAAGTTCGGCAGCTTTTCGGCGTTGATCCGAACTTCGATCGCGTGGCCGTTGATCTCCAGATCATCCTGGCCGAACGACATCGGTTCTCCGGCCGCAACAAGGATCTGCTCGCGAACAAGGTCGACGCCGAAAATGCCTTCGGTCACAGGGTGTTCGACCTGCAGGCGGGTGTTCATCTCAATGAAATAGAACTCGCCATTTTCATACAGGAACTCGATCGTGCCCGCGCCGATATAGTTGATCTTGGCGACCGCATCCGCGCAGACCTTGCCGATTTGGGCGCGTTCCTCAGGAGTGATGCAGGGGCCCGGAGCCTCTTCGAATACTTTCTGGTGACGGCGCTGCAGCGAACAGTCGCGCTCAGCCAGGTGGACCGCATTGCCCTTGCCGTCGCCGAAGACCTGAATCTCGATGTGGCGGGGCGTGGTCAGGTATTTCTCGATATAGACTTCGTCATTGCCGAACGCGGCTTTGCCCTCGGCCCGCGCAGTCATGAAGGCGCTTTCCATTTCGGCCGCGGTCTGCGCGACTTTCATGCCGCGTCCACCGCCACCGGCGGTGGCCTTGATGATGACCGGATAGCCGATCTCTTCACCGATGCGCTTGGCCGACTCAAGATCCGGAACGCCGCCGTCCGAGCCCGGTACGCAGGGAACGCCCAGCTCTTTCATGGTGTCTTTGGCGGTGATCTTGTCGCCCATGATGCGGATGTGTTCCGCGGTAGGGCCGATGAACGTGATGCCGTGGTCTTCGACGATCTGAACGAACTCGGCATTTTCGGACAGAAAGCCATAGCCGGGGTGGATCGCCTGGGCGCCGGTGATTTCACAGGCCGAGATGATCGCGGGCATCGAGAGATAGCTCTGGGGGCCGGGTGCCGGTCCGATACACACGGACTCGTCAGCCATGCGCACGTGCATGGCGTCACTGTCAGCGGTCGAGTGCACGGCAACCGTCGCAATCCCCATCTCGCGCGCGGCGCGGATCACACGCAGGGCGATCTCGCCTCGGTTGGCAATCAGGATCTTGTCGAACATGGGCCCGCCTTACTCGATGATGACCAGAGGAGTGCCGAATTCGACAGCGTCGCCATCCCCGACCAGGATCCGCTTGACGGTGCCGGATTTGGGCGCGTGGATGTGGTTCATGGTCTTCATCGCTTCGACGATCAGCAGCGTGTCGCCTTCGGAAACAGATGCGCCAACGGCAATGAACGGGGACGCGCCGGGTTCCGGCTGCATATAGACGGTACCAACCATGGGCGAGGTCACCGCGCCAGGGTGGCTCGCCGGGTCCTCGACGGCAGCGGGTGCTTCGGCGGGGGCAGCAGCGGGTGCTGCGACAGGTGCCGGCGCGGCAGCGGGTGCCGGGACGGCAACTTGCACAGGCGCGGCTGTCGGGCTTACTCGGCTGACCCGGACGTTCAGGCTGTCTTCTTCGCCATATTCCCGTTTCACCTGCAACTCAGTCAGGTCGTTTTCGCGCAAGAGTTCGGCCAGTGCCTTGATGAACGTCACATCCGCTTCGTGTCTGTTGTCTGTCATGAGTGTCCTCGAAGGTTCCCCTTTGGCCCGTCTATCTGCGCGGGCTCTGGTCAATTACGCTGCGTTATAAGGCAACCGCGCGGCCATGAAAAGCGCCGACTGGGGCCGTTCGGCCCCGGTTTCTGCGTTATCGGCAGGGTCCACGACGGTCAGAGCGGCGTGCCGGACAGTTTGGCGACCAGTTCCGGCAGCTTGCGCGCGCCGAATTTCTCGAGCAGCCGGGCGCGGTAGGCTTCGATGGTCCGGTAGCTGAGCCCCAGTTCGACGCCTATTTCCTTGGCCGACAGGCCGCGACAGGACAGGATCGCGACTTCACGTTCGCGTTTGGTCAATTCGACCAGTGGGCGTTCCTCGGAAATGTCGGAGAAGCTCCAGATTCCATGGCGGAATGGGTCATCGGGTGTCAGCGACCGGCCGCGCGCGCGACACCAGAACAAGTCGCCGTTGCGGCGGCGCATGACCCGCTCGTCCGTGTAGTAGCCGGTGTCCCGCATGACCTGAAGACTTCGTGCACCAATTCTCTCCCAATCGGCAACGGATGGGTACAGGTGCAGCAAAGGCAGGTTGCGGTAGTCGGATTCGTTGCCCCCGAATGTCCGGGCAAACTGCAAATTGCACCGCCGGATGATGCGGTTTTCAAGCTCGACAAGCCCGATAGGTGCGTATTCGAAGGCCGGATCACTCATTTGCCTATCGTGCCGCCAATTCGGCCGGAATTGAAGAGGGCATTGCAGCACAGGATTGCTTTGGCGTCCGAAAGCGATCAGAGCCCGGTGAAAGCCACGACATTGTCAATGTTGTAAAACTGCTTTGAGAAGGGCGGCGTAAATCATATAAATACATGAAGTATTCAGAAAATACGGGGTTGTTTCGAGGGCAACTCGAACACGTTTCGGCGGGGGCATCATGCGTGATTCATTGACGGGCAGCCGTATCCGCGAAAGGCGGCAAATCTCGGGCTTGCGTCAGGCCCAGCTGGCGCGTCAGGTCGGCATTTCAGCGTCATATCTGAACTTGATCGAGCACAATCGGCGGCGCATCGGGGGCAAACTGCTGGTCGATATCGCTTCGGCTTTGTCCGTTGAGCCTTCGGTTTTGACACAGGGGGTCGAGGCGACGCTGATCGCGGCTCTTCGTGAGGCGGCGGCGGATGCGGTCGGCCAAAAGGCCGAAGTTGAGGCGCTGGATGAATTCGCCGGCCGGTTTCCCGGCTGGGCCGCTGTACTGGCACAGATGCATCGTCGGGTGGTTTCGCTGGAACGTACCGTGGAAACCCTGTCAGACCGGCTGACCCATGACCCGCACCTTGCGGCATCCATGCACGAAGTCCTGTCCGCCGCAGCAGCGATTCGGTCGACAGCCGCCATCCTGGCCGAACCGGGCGAGATCGAGGCCGAGTGGCGCGACAGATTCCACCGAAACTTGCACCAGGATGCCGAACGTCTGGCTGAAAGCTCAAAAGCTCTGGTCGCCTTTTTGGACGAAAGCGAGGACACCGGCGAACGGCGCGGGTTGCCGATGGAGGAGGTCGAGGCATTTCTGGAGAAGCGCGGGTTTCATTTGCCGGAACTTGAGACTGGACAGGACCCGGTATCCCTCGCGCAGGCCGAGATGGCCTCTTCCGCCTCAAGATCTGTCGCGCGTCAGGTGCTCGACGCCTATGCGGCGGATTCCCGGGCCATGCCGCTGGAGGCGGTTTCGCAGGCACTGGAGGTCGAAGGCGTTGATCCCCTGCGTCTTGCCGCACGGTTTTCGGTTGACCTGCCGACAGTCCTGCGACGGCTTGCGTTTCTGCCCGAGGATGTCATGCCGCGTCCGGCCGGTTTGGTCATATGCGATTCATCGGGAAGCATTTTGCTGTTCAAGCCGGTCCCCGGTTTCGCAATGCCGCGCCACGGCGAAGCCTGTCCTTTGTGGCCGGTCTTCAGCGCGCTGAACCGGCCCCTTGTGCCGATCCGAAAACGTGTGACCCTGTTGGGCCGGACGCCGGCGGATTTCGACTGCTTTGCAATCGCCTGGCCTCAGCCCGTCAGCGCCTTCGGTCAGGAACCTGTGTACAGATCGGCGATGCTGGTGCTGCCGGTAGAAGAGCCCGGCGTGGCCACCGACTTGCCGGTACAGGTCGGCACAAGCTGCAGGATCTGCCCCCGAAAGCCGTGCGACTCCCGGCGGGAGCCGTCGATTTTGAGTGAAGGTTTTTGACAGTTTCCTGACACAGCGATTAATCTGCACTTGGCAGGTGGCTGGAGGTGCGACCGGTCTTGGGGAGGAAGTGAACATATGAGCCGCAAGGTTCTGTTGATCGAGGATGAACCGAACATCACGGAGGCAATCAGGTTTCTGCTGACCCGCGAAGGGTGGCAGGTCGAAACCCATGCCGAAGGTGAAAACGCGGTTCAAACGATACTGTCTGCGCAGCCTGATCTGGTCATTCTGGATGTGATGCTGCCCGGCAAGAGCGGTATGGATGTTCTGCGCGAATTGCGCGAGCACGAGGAGATGCGCGCCCTGCCTGTTCTGATGCTGACCGCTCGCGGTCAGTCGCGGGACCGCGAGATGGCGGAAAAAGCAGGCGTCAGCCGGTTCATGACGAAACCGTTCTCGAATACCGAAGTGCTGACGGCTGTGCGTGATTTGCACGCGCAGGCGTCACAGTCATGAACACACCGGAAAACGAGCCAGCCCGCCCGACAGGCCCGCGTCCGTCGGTGTTTTTGGAACGGCAGAGTTACCGCCGCCGAAGGCTGGCCGATGCGGCCCGAATGCTGCCCTTTGTCGGCGCGGGCCTGATCTGCATCCCGCTGCTGTGGCCGGATCCGGGGCCGGAAAACTCTGGCATCCCATTGTCGTCAGCCATTCTTTATATCTTTTCATGCTGGGCCGCCCTGATCGTGGTCAGCCTTCTGTTCGGTTTTGCTGCCCGGCGGATGTCGTCCTCGGAAGGGTCCGCGGCAGAGAGTGAGCAATGGCCACGCTGAATGTCCTGATCCTTGTTTGCCTGGGCTACGTCGTGCTTTTGTTCGGCGTTGCGTTTGCAGCCGATCGAATGGCCGCAGCGGGGCGAGGCAAATGGCTGCGGTCACCGTTGATCTACACGCTGTCTTTGTCGATCTACTGCACGGCCTGGACCTTCTATGGCGCGGTCGGCAATGCGGCCCGGTCCGGTCTGGAATTCGTGACGATCTACCTCGGGCCGACCTTGGTGATGATCAGCTGGTGGTGGGGGCTGCGCAAGCTGGTGCGGGTGGGTCGCAGCCAGAGGGTGACTTCGGTCGCCGACTTGATCTCATCGCGCTATGGCAAGTCGAACACCTTGGCCATTTGCGTGACCATCCTCGCCGTGCTGGGGGGCACTCCGTATATCGCGCTGCAACTCCAGTCGATAACGCTGTCTTTCTCGATTTTCGCCGAAGCCGACCCTTCGGGCCTTTACCGCGAGGGCGCCAGCGTATTCTGGGTGGCCGCGGGTCTGGCCGTGTTTGCCATTCTGTTCGGCACCCGGAACCTTGATGCCAATGAACGGCACCATGGCGTGGTGACCGCCATCGCGTTGGAATCCGTCGTCAAACTGTTCGCTCTGTTGGCGGTGGGCATCTTTGTCGTCTGGGGGGTGGCCGGAGGCGTCACGCCTATGATGGAGCGGATCGACGCGTCGGAAATCGGGCGTTGGAACGTGGATACCGGACGTTGGATGGCCATTACCTTCCTGTCGGCGGCTGCTTTTGTCTGCTTGCCGCGGATGTTTCAGGTCATGGTCGTCGAGAACGATGACGAAAGTCACCTGAGAACGGCGGCCTGGGCGTTCCCGCTCTACCTTCTTTTGATGAGCCTTTTCGTGGTTCCCATTGCGGTCGTCGGGCTGGATCTGCTGCCGGCCGGGTCAAATCCGGACCTATTTGTGCTGACGGTTCCTCTGTCACAGGGAAATGACTGGCTGGCGATGCTGTCTTTCATCGGCGGTTTTTCGTCTGCCACGTCGATGGTCATCGTGACGGCGATGGCCTTGTCGACCATGGTCTCGAACCACGTCGTGATGCCGATCTGGCTGAATACACGCGAGAACGCCAGTTCCATGTCAGGCGATGTGCGAAACGTGGTGCTGATGGCGCGCCGGGTTTCGATTGCCGCCATCATGGCCTTGGGGTTCTTCTACTATCGTATGTCCGGTGGCGGCGCCGCGCTGGCCTCGATCGGCTTGGTGGCATTTGCGGGTGTGTCGCAGATTCTGCCGGCTCTGGTCGGCGGCCTGTTCTGGCGCGGGGCGACACGGACAGGTGCCCTTGTTGGGCTGAGCGTGGGGTTCTTCCTTTGGATCTACACGCTGTTACTGCCGGGAATGGGCGGTAATGTCATGTCCGCCTCGGTCATTGAAAACGGTCCTTTCGGTCTGGGGTGGCTGCGTCCGCAGGCGTTGTTCGGCCTTGATGGTTTGGACCCGATGACCCACACGGTGCTTTGGTCGCTGTCACTGAACACGTTGGCCTTTTGCCTCGCGTCTCTCCTGAGCTTTCCCAGCCCGCTTGAACGGTTGCAGGGGGCGCAGTTCGTCAACGTCTTTGATCATTCTGTCGCGCCCGGGGGGTGGACGGGATCCGTTGCCCAGAGTGAAGACCTGATGATCATGACCCAACGGATCCTCGGGGCCGGTCCCGCTCAGGATTTCTTTCAGGCCGAGGCGGAAAAGCAGGGCGTGCGCGGGCGCTGGCCAGAACCTACGCCGGGTTTTCTGGAACGGCTGGAACGCGAATTGAGCGGCTCGGTCGGCGCGGCCACGGCTCATGCCATGATCGGGCAGATCGTCGGAGGTTCGTCCGTTTCGGTCGAGGATCTGTTGGCGGTGGCCGACGAATCCGCGCAATTGCTGGAATACTCCAGCCAGCTTGAGGCCAAGTCGGCCGAACTGAGCCGTACGGCCCGCAAACTGCGCGAGGCCAACGAAAAACTGACCCAGATCTCGCGTCAGAAAGATGCCTTCCTGGGGCAGGTCAGCCACGAGTTGCGCACTCCGATGACGTCCATTCGTGCCTTTTCGGAGATCATGCGGGACACTGACGGGCTGAGCGCTGAGGATTCTCGGCGTTATGCGACAATCATCCATGACGAAGCGCTGCGCCTGACGCGGCTGCTGGATGACCTGTTGGACCTGAGCGTTCTGGAAAACGGTCAGGTCAGCTTGAATATGGGTGATGCCAGCTTGCGGACGGTTCTGGATCGGGCCGTTTCAACGACTATGGCCGGGGCAGACAGCCCTTTGACCATTCTCCGCAATCTGTCTGCCGAGCGCATCGCGTTGCATTCCGATCTGGATCGCCTGGGGCAGGTCTTCATCAATCTGATTTCGAACGCACAGAAGTACTGTGACGCGCCCGAGCCGGTCCTGACGATTTCAGCCCATGATGTCGGCGGCCAGGCGGTGATCGACTTTGTCGACAACGGCAGCGGTATCCCGCCGGACGCCCAGTCGATGATCTTTGAGAAATTCGCGCGGGTCGGATTTGACAAGGCGGGCGGTGCAGGTCTTGGACTGGCTATTTGCCGTGAGATCATGCACCGGCTTGGGGGAGAAATCACCTATCTGCCCGGGCAGGGCGGCGCAGCGTTCCGCGTGAGCCTGCCATTGCCTCACCGGCAGGCCGCTCAGTAACGGGCAAGTAAAGGTATTCGTAACGAACAATGGGCTAGACCAGTAGCGAGCAGAATCGAAACTGGCGGACCGTTGCGATGTCAAAGACTGTCAGCGCGGCCTTGGCGCGCAAATTGTCGGCAGGACAAGAGGGGGCGGGTAGCAAATCCCGGGCGCTGCTGCGGGCATTGCGCCTTGCGATTGCCCGCGCCGCGGTCGAACGATTCAAGCTGTCAGCATCTGTCATTGGCGCGAAACAGGCCAGAAGATGCCAGGAAGTCGTCACGAGCGGGCTGGAAGACGGTCAGATGTTTCTGCTGTTCGCGACCAAAGAGCGCAGGGTAGCCAGTGTTGTCTTGGACGTCGGTTTGGTCTCGGCGGTCATCCAGAAGCAGACAATGGGCGAAGTATTCCCGGACCCGCCCCAGCCTCGCGCCCTCACCGACACCGATGCGGCAATGGTGGTCCCGTTGGTCGAGGACATGCTGGAACGGGCCCGGAAACTGGTCGATGATCAAAGCGATGCAGCCCGCCTGAACGGATATGAGTTCGCTTCACGGGCGGTCGATCGGCGGACGCTTTCTTTGGCAGTGGTCGAGGACGGGTATGATGCGTTCGAGTTCAAGGTTGAACTCGAGGGCGGTGTACGGCAGGGAACGGTCCTCATCCTGCTGCCGGAAATTTCAGTGGCCGAGGGGCAGGACGTGCACGCAGATTTGGAACCGCTGAAGACGCTGTCGCAAGCCGCAGGCGTGGTTCGGGCCGAACTCAACGCGGTGATTTGTCGGATGCATCTCCCGCTGACAACGCTGTCGGAGCTGGGCATCGGGGATCTGCTGCCACTTGCGGGAGCGCGACTTGATCGGATCGACATTGCCGCGATTGATCGGACCCAGGCCACTACGGGACGTCTGGGCCAATGTGGCGGTCAACGGGCCGTGCGTATCAACGAGTTTCTGCAGCCAACTGCCCCAACACGACCCGAAGCGCAGAGCTTTGTCGAGCACAAGCGAAGGGACGCGCCGGCTGAAATAGCAGATGTTGATTTGTCGCGTCAGGACGCTGTTGCCCAAGACCGATCGCATGCGCAATCCGCAGTGGATGAAGACTTCGCGCAAACAAGCACCGACCGCCTCGCGTCCGAAATATCCGAATTGGCGGGTCTTCCGACTCTTGCGGAACGACCCAACGACTGACGTTTGAAATCAGGTGCTCGCAGCCCGCATCTGCAGCAATGCCGGGCGCAGACCGTCCAGCGCGTAGCCCGCCTTTGCCGTGGCTTCGAGTATTTCATCGGGGCTCATTGTGTCGCACTGCCCAAGGGCCCAAACGACGGAACAGCGGGTGCCCGAGGCACAGTAGGCAAGAACCGGGCCTTCGCAAGACTCGGCAAGGTCGCGCTGCCGTGCCACGTTCTCGGGCGTCATGGTTTGGTGCGTCAGTTCAAGCACCTCAAACTCGAGACCCGCATCCCGCACGGCCTGGCCGATTGCCTCTGATTGCATGGCCGCAGGCACTTCGACATTCGGCCGGTTGCAGATGACCTTGACGAAGCCGGCGTCAACGATGGCGGGCACATCCTCGACCGTGATCTGCGGCGAGACGAAATAGCGGGGCGTGATCTGTCGAATCTCCATGCCGATTTCTTAGGTCGCAGAGTCAGCCCTGTCCAGTTCCACGGCGTGACCGTTCTTGCGCAATGCGGTTTCTTCCGCTGCGGCTTTTGCGGATTGATGTCTGTCAAGGCAGTTTGGTCGAAATCAGGTTAATATTCGATCGACTCGCGGCCCAGCGCCGGCCGCCGGATAGAGCGCGGGCGATTTCTTGCTGGGTTTGGGCGGGTCCTGTGTTGGTCTCAGTCCTGTTACCTATATCAGGCAGGATGGCAGCATTTGGGAGGATGGACATGACCACGAACGAGCTATATTTCGAAGCCGAGCGGCTAGAGCGGAAACTGCACGGGGCAAACCTCGAGACCCGGCTGGCACTGCAGCCCAGCGTCACCAAGGTGATTGAACGCATGCGCGCTCAAGGCATGAGCGTACCATCGCGCTTCAGACGTCTGGACGCTGCCTTGATCGAAGATGCGGTTGAAGCTCAGTTCGACAATATGCCGATCTGACACCGGCGGTCAGCCGAACGATATGCCAAGGATAACCAGCATCAGTCCTATGACGGACAGAAACAGCGCGCCCATGTTCCAAGGCAGCACCCGCTGAACGGCAGCCCGCAATTGGTCGTCAGTCAAGCCTGACCGACGAGCCTTCATCACGCGCAGAATGCACCAGACCAATCCTGCCAGCCCGGCCAATGACAGGCTGGCGCCTCCCCAGATGAACACGTCGAACATTGCGCCCCGCATCGTTCAGTTTCGCTGCCGATGCGCTTAGCGGATCGTTGCCGGCGGCACAAGGCAAGCAGCCCCATTGTTCGCTTGCGGCTGACCCGCCGGCACGGTATCCGACATGTTGCCCGTGACCCCGGCTAAAGAGATTTCCACTTGGGAGAGACGCATATGGAAGACATAACCGAAGACCAGGCCGCTGCGAACTACCGCGTGACCGCAGGCGAGCTGCGCCAGTTCATCGAACGGTTCGAACGTCTGGAGGCCGAAAAGAAAGACATCGCTGACCAGCAGAAGGAAGTGATGGCTGAGGCCAAGGCACGTGGCTACGACACCAAGGTGATGCGCAAGGTTATCGCGCTGCGCAAGCGTGACAAAGACGATATCGCCGAAGAAGAAGCGGTGTTGGAAATGTACAAGGAAGCCCTAGGCATGTAAGCCTCGGGCCTTCTGAGGCTTCGGTCAGTGACCCAGAAACCGCACGCCCGGCATTTTCTTGAGCCGTTCCAGATCCTGTGTGTAAAGCTCGGAAAACGCCGCGTGGATTTCGGCGCTCCACCCGGGGAAGTCCAGTTCCTCCTCGATTCTGTCCGGCAAGGCGTGCTGCGAAAAGACGGCGGCGAGGCGGTCTTGCAGGAGGGCCGGGTCCGTGTGCCCGACTTGCTGTTGGATCTCTTCAATCTCCCGCTTGCCGTCTGCGTCAACCAGCGAGGATAGCAGCGAGAACTCCTCGGTCAGCGGTATGTCGGCGCTCAGACCGCACAGGCTGCGGATAATGTCCCCCCAGATCAGCGGGCACTCCTCATTGGCCCAGACCGTAATGGAAACGGCGGGGGCAAGATCGTGAATATCCTCGATAAGGGTCAGCCAACTCAGGCAGCTCAGGTCCGTTGACGCCAGAATGCTCTCGCGGGTTTCGTCCGGCAATGCCATCAATACCTTGGGTATGAAGCTGCCCGGATTTTGCAGCCCGATAAACAATTCGACCTCGTGTCCTTCGAAAGCCTGATCCAGCAAGGCCAGCCGACGACCTGCATGGGGGAAGAATTGGCCGTCCTTTATGGCGCTGTTCAGTTCTCCGATGAAGTCCACAGTGCTCATGACCACCCGGCCGGTTTCCGGATCATCAGGAATTTGGGCTTTCAAATGCTCGAAGGCAGCTGGGGTCAGCTTGCCTTCGTCCAATGCATTCAGCGGCGTTTTGAATGCCTTCCGGAACCTGCGCGGACCAAACAGCACAATGCCGTTTTCCTGCAATACACTGGCATTCGCCTGAAGCGATTTGAGCAGGAGCCCCCCGTCTGAAAAAACCACACCGGAGTGAATGGCCACATGCATGTCGACCGCTGTCCTTGCCCTTCGATTGAATACGTTTCGGGGTTACAGGTTGAACGATAGACAGTCAAACCTGCCATTCTTTCGCAATGATAAAGATTGCCTGAGAACGTCGAAACTTGATTGTGGTCAACAGGACAGCGCCAGGAACAACCGGGTCGAGATGCCTCGCAACCACCGTTGCGGTGTACCGATCTGCGGCGTCTGTGTTGCAGATGATCGAGGCGATTTGATGTGGCGCCGATTTTCCGCATGTTGTTGCACAATTCCGTCGCAAACCCGCTTGCCTTTATTGAGGCTTTCACCTAATCACAGCGCCATCGGCTCAATGGGATTACTTGTCATTCGATAGCCATGTAATCACAGTGGGTTGAAAAGGTAGGAGTGGTTGCCCGTTCTTGCCTTCGCCTGCAAAGGTATCTGAAAGCGTAATGCTTGCCCCTATAGCTCAGCTGGTAGAGCAACTGATTTGTAATCAGTAGGTCCGCGGTTCGAGTCCGTGTGGGGGCACCATTAAAATCAATAGGTTAGACGAAAAATCCCCGCCTGTCTGACGGGGATTTCTGCTCAGGGTAACGGCTGGGGTAACGTGGGGCCGTGAAAAGGTCGTACGCGGTCAGTGCGACTTCTCTGCCGCCTGTTTACGCATGCGCGTTTCCAGCCTGTCCAAGTCGTCGCTCAGTTTGTTGGCCAGATCCAGAGCAACTCGCGTGACGGCGATTCTGCCGCCAGCACATTGGTCCTCGCTGTCCAAGAATGAAATTGTTTCGAGAAGCCCAGCCAAGTGTACGGCGTCATCCTGGCAATCTGCGAGGCTCTTAGTCCGGACTTCAGGCCGCAAGGTATCATTCGCCAAAATGGCGTTAGAGTTGGTCATTGCCATTTTCTCCATGTAGATTTATCGTAACGAGGTAACGATAACTTGGGGCGCAGGGCATTGCAACTAAAATCAGAACAGGGTTACGAAGTGACTGCTGTGCAATCAAAAATGGCGCGCGCGGCCACCGGTCTGGGTGTTCGGGATTTAGCTAAGGCCGCAGGTGTTTCTCCGGACACAATTGCTCGCTTGGAGCGCGGCGAAGAGTTGAGGCCCGCCACGGTGGCCGCGATACGTGAAGCCCTTGAGGTTGCAGGGGTGGAGTTTATTCCCGAGAATGGTGGCGGGGCAGGAGTGAGGTTGAGGAAGTGAGTATTCTGGAAATTGCCGACGGGCTTGTCTGACGTCAGCGCCAATGGGACAGTTTAGGGTGATTTGATAAGAGAGGGTTTCTGGCACATCGTAACCACCAAGGAGTGGAGATGAGACAGAAACCCGGAACCAA
>NZ_JBQFQN010000004.1:0-385239 GCF_056536885.1 Ruegeria sp. CI5 | reverse complement strand
CAGACCAACCCAAAGTGTCGCGGGATGGAGCAGCCCGGTAGCTCGTCAGGCTCATAACCTGAAGGTCGCAGGTTCAAATCCTGCTCCCGCAACCAAATCCACAAAATCAAAACACCGAACGAGCCGCCCAAGGGCGGCTTTGCTCGTTCTCCACCGCACACTTGGCACCAACCCAACAATCGCCGACATACAAAACGTAAGAAACACGCAAAATGCGCAAGAATTGCAGCGCGCCACCAAAAAATCTCAGCACCTGTCGAAATTTGAGAAAACCAGACGTCCTTGGGGCACGAACCTGAAAACAGGAAGGACGATAGATGGTTTTTTCAACGACACCGATTTATGCGTTGCTAGTGGCGATGATCTGGCTCGTCTTATGGTTTCGTGTCTCGGGGATGCGGTCGGCCATGGGCCAATCCATCGGCGATGGCGGCGATATGGCGCTGATTTTGCGCGTGCGCCAACACGGAATCTGCCAGGACTGGGCGACCTTCATATTGATATTGATGATGCTGGGCGAAGGGGGCGGAACACCAGCGCTTTACCTCAACGCGGCGGGCATCTTGCTGGTGACCGGACAAGTTGCGCATCCTTTCGGGCTGAAGATTGACAATGCCGCCCACCCGCTGCGCTATGTCTGTAATGGCACCAATATTTTGGCTGCGCTGATCTTGGTGATTTGCATCGCAGCCCGGGTCTCCAGTCTTTGACCCAGAACTTTTTCAAAGGATTGTTGCTATGAAATACATGATGTTGATCTACACTGACCCCGCGCAGGAACCGGCCTATGGCACCCCGGAATTTGACGAGATGATGAGTGGCTTCTTTGCCGCCAATGAGCGGATGAAAGCGGATGGTGTTCTTCGCGATGGCGAGGGCCTGCAAGGGATCGAAACTGCGACCACCCTTCGGATCCGCTCCGGAAAAGTTGAAACCATGGACGGGCCCTATGCCGAAACGCGGGAGCATTTGGGCGGATAATATGTGGTTGACGTTGCTGACTTGGATGCGGCGCTGAAATACGCGGCACTGATCCCGGCCGCCAACTACGGCACAATCGAGGTTCGGCCTCTGATGGACTACAATCCGGCTGGATAATCCATGAAGAACGCCGCCCCCAAAGCGTTCGCAGTTGGACATGTCATTGATGATGTGTTGCGGCGGGATCGGGGGCTGCTTTTGGCCGGTCTGATCAACCGGTTGGGTGACTTCCAACTGGCCGAGGACGCACTGCAGGAGGCCGCAATCTCGGCCGTGAAACACTGGAGCCGCAACGGAGTTCCGGACAACCCGACCGCATGGTTGATGCGGGTTGGTTTGAACAAGGGCATCGATCGCATTCGAGCGCAACACAGGGAGGGACGGAAAACAGCAGCCCTGGCCATAACCCTGCCGGACTCTGTGACGGACGATATGTCTGAGCAGATACCGGATGACCGGTTGCGTCTGATCTTCACCTGCTGTCACCCCGCGCTGGACCAGAAATCACGCATCGCGCTGACCTTGCGCACGGTCTGCAACCTGACCACACGTGAAATCGCCGCGGCATTCTTGGACAATGACCAAACCATGGGCCAGCGCCTGTCCCGAGCCAAGGCCAAGATTCGCGCCAAGGGGATTGGCTACTCCGTTCCCGATCCGGAAATCTGGCCTGAACGTTTGGATACGGTGCTGACGACCCTCTACCTGATCTTCACCACCGGATACGTGACCGAGGATACGGGACCGCGGGATCTCTGCCACGAAGGTATCCACCTTGCGCGGGTTCTGCGAGATCTCCAACCGGGAGAGCCCGAGATCGAAGGTGCGCTGGCCCTGATGCTATTGACCGATGCCCGCCGCCCTGCGCGTATCGACGCTGATGGCGCTATGGTGCCCGTAGAGGATCAGGACCGAACACTTTGGCGGCAGGGTCAGATACGTCAGGCGCAGCGGCTCCTGCAAGCTGCGGTCGACCAGAGAAAACCGGGACCGTTTCAACTCAAGGCCGCCATTGCGGATTGCCACATGATGGCGCCGGCCCCGGATTGGTGGCAGATGTCGCTGCTGTATCAGTCCCTTTGGGCCTGCGAGCCAACCCCGGTGGTTGCCCTGAACTGGGCCGTCGTGATGGCCGAGGCAGGTCATGCCCAACTGGCCTTGGACAAGCTGGACAGCCTGCGGCCCGATCTTGACGATTTTCAGCCATGGCACGCGGCCCGCGCGCATATTCTTCAGAAGACGGGCCGCACCGCCGCGGCGGTCGCGGCCTATCGGCAGGCCATAGAAGCGGCACCGAACCTGGCGTCCAGAAAGTTTTTGCAACAAAGACTGCGGCGGCTCGCGCACTGAGGATCTGACAAGATCGGGCGCCATTGCGACGATTGCCTGGAATGGGACTCAGCTGGTGCCTTCCGCGTGGGCCAGCATTTCCTTGCCGACTCGCCGATAGTTCACGAAGGAATTGGCGCTCATGACGACAAAGAAGCTGTCCAAATCAATCATGACATAGCCCATTTCCAGAAGTTCACGGGTCAGAGCCGTGATGTCCTCCTGGTACAGCCTTCTCCGGCCACACAGTTCACGCAGCAGCTTCTGCGGGATGCGATACCGGCCCGAGGCCTTTCCTCCGAACTCCCGGGCATACAGCCCGGCTAGGGTTTCCGCGGCATTCGTGAAGTCAGACATTCTATATCTCGTGTAATTTTGCCTATAGACAAAAATTTATCACCTATATAAAGGAACGACAACCCAATTGAATGGCCAAGGCATGGACGGAAACGTAGACATTCCCTCAACCGACGAAGAGCTTTCGCTTCGGATCAAGGAAGCGGTCGAGCAGTCCAATGCGTCCGAGCTTGAGGCGCTTCTGGATCCGCTGACCAGCAGCGAAGCCCTGCGCGAAGTTCTTCAGCTGACACCGGCTGAGCGCGATACCGTTCTGGAGATCGTGCCCGTTGGACTTGCGGCGGAACTGGTTGAAGAAGCGCCAAACGAGATGGCGGTCGAGCTTGTGGAACGCCTCAAGCCCGAGCGTGCTGCCGAGATCATCGAACAGCTGGATTCGGACATTCAGGCCGATGTTATCGGCGAGTTGGATACACCGGATGCCGAGGCCATCCTGTCCGAAATGGACGCCGAAGAGGCTGCGGATGTCCGCCTGCTCAGCACGTTCGAGGATGACACCGCCGGCGGTCTGATGATGACCGAGGTGTTCAAGTTCCGCGACACGCAGACCGTTGGCAATGTCCTGCGCGAACTTGCTTCGGACGACGAGGATTTTGAAAGGTATCGCGGGCAGCACCCCTATATTGTCGATTCCGAGGGGCGCGCCGTGGGCGTGGTATCGCTGCGCAGCCTGCTGACCGCCAAGCGCAGCGAAAAGCTGACAAGCATCATGGTTCCACCACTGACCGTGACCGTGGATACCCCGTTGGAACAGCTGGAAGACGTGTTCAACGATCATCCTTTCCTGGGGGTGCCGGTGGTTTATGCCGACGGTGTCCTGGCGGGTGTCGTGTCCCGCACGGCGGTGGCAGAAGCCACTCTGGAACGCTCGGAAAGTGAAAGCCTCAAACGTCAGGGTGTGGTTGGCGACGAGCTGCGCTCGATGCCTTTGTCGGTGCGGTCCCGTCGCCGGCTGGCCTGGCTTGCGGCCAACATCGTGCTCAACATCATCGCGGCCAGCGTGATCTCGGCCTACGAAGAAACACTGGCCGCAGTGATTGCGCTGGCCATCTTCCTGCCGATGGTATCTGACATGAGCGGCTGTTCCGGCAACCAGGCCGTTGGCGTCACCATGCGTGAATTGAGCCTGGGGTTGGTGCGGCCGCAAGATGCTGTGCGGGTCTGGATCAAGGAGATTTCGGTCGGGGTCATCAATGGGATCGCGCTGGGTATTCTGATCGGGCTGGTCGCGTGGTTCTGGAAAGGCAATCCGGCCCTGGGTCTGGTGATTGGTACTGCGCTGGCACTCAATACGATGCTGGCGGTATCCATCGGCGGTGTTGTTCCTTTGCTGCTGAAGCGGATCGGACAGGACCCGGCCGCCGCAAGTGGCCCGCTGTTGACCACGATTACGGACATGGCCGGCTTCTTCTTCGTGCTCAGCCTTGCAACCCTTCTGATGCCCTGGCTGGTTTGATCATGGCAAACGTTTCGGACAAGGGTCAGCCGCAGATGCCGAAGGTCATTGGTTGGATGGAATACATCGACCTTCCCGACCTGCCATTGAACGACATCAAGGCCAAGATCGACACCGGCGCCCGCACGTCAGCGCTGCATGCAACCGACATTCGGCGGTTTCAACGGGACGGACATCATTGGGTGTCCTTCCTGACGGAGGTACCGGGCGGAGAAGGCATGATCCGTATCGAGGCTCCGATCAAGGAACGGCGCAACATCAAGAACACCAGCGGAATTCCTGAAAACAGGATCGTCATCCGAACCACCATCCGGTTGGGCGACGAAACCTGGCCGCTGGATCTGTCTCTGACCGATCGCACGAACATGACCTTTCAGATGATCGTGGGCCGGGCGGCGCTGAAGAACCACGCGATCGCCGTTCACACCAAGCGCGCGCATCTGTTGCGCGGCAAACCAAAACACCAGGACAAAGGGGATTTGTCATGAAGATTGCCATGCTGGCGCGCAATGCCAACCTGTACACGCACCGCCGCCTCAAGGAAGCGGCCGAGGAGCGTGGGCATCAGCTCGACATCATCGACACCCTGCGGTGCTACATGAACATCGCAACCCGTCGCCCCGAGATCTATTACAACGGCGAAAAGCTGACGGGGTATGACGCGGTGATTCCGCGGATCGGTGCCTCGGTCACCTTCTACGGAACCGCAGTGCTGCGTCAGTTCGAAATGATGGGTGTCTACCCGTTGAACGAAAGCGTCGCCATCGGCCGGTCGCGCGACAAGCTGCGGTCGATGCAGTTGCTGGCCCGCGACGGTGTCGGCCTGCCCGTCACAACCTTTGCCCACGACCCCAAACAGACCGACGAGGTGCTGAGGCTGGCCGGTGGCGCGCCCATCGTCATCAAGCTGCTGGAAGGGACGCAAGGCATCGGTGTCGTTCTGGCCGATACGGACCGGTCCGCCAAATCGGTTGTTGAGGCGTTCCGCGGTGCGGGTGTGAACATCCTGCTGCAGGAGTTCATCAAGGAAGCCGGAGGAACCGACATTCGGGCCATCGTGGTGGGCGGCAAGGTTGTCGCTGCGATGAAACGCACCGGCGCCGAGGGCGATTTCCGCTCGAACCTGCATCGCGGCGGTTCGGCCAAGGTGGTCAAGCTGACACCGGAAGAGCGTGCAACGGCCGTTCGCGCGGCCAAGTCGATGGGCCTGAATGCCTGCGGCGTCGACATGCTGCGCGCCAACCACGGCGCTGTGGTGATGGAGGTCAATTCCTCGCCGGGTCTGGAGGGTGTGGAAAAAGCCACGGGTCTGGATATTGCCGGAAAGATGATCGAGTTCCTGGAAAAGAACGCAAAAGCCGGGGCCACCAAGACCAAGGGCAAAGGGTAACGGCATGGCAAAGCGGCAGCCATTCACGATCGGCCAGGCCACTGTGGCGCCGGGATCGCGGCTTACCGTGGATCTGCCGGTCAGCGTTCTGTCGGACCATACCCCGGTGACCATGTCAGCGCATGTGGTGCACGGCCGACAGGACGGGCCCACCGTTTTTGTCAGCGGTGGGGTGCATGGCGATGAGGTGATCGGCGTCGAGATCATACGCCGTCTGTTGCGTGCGCCCAACCTGGCGACCTTGAAAGGCACGCTGATCGCGGTGCCGATCGTGAATGCGTTCGGCTTCATCAACCATTCGCGCTATCTGCCCGACCGCCGCGACCTGAACCGGGTGTTTCCCGGCAGCGAGAACGGGTCGCTGGCCTCGCGGCTGGCGCATCTGTTCATGACAGAAATCGTCGCCCGCTCGGATCTGGGGATCGATCTGCATTCGGCGGCGATCCATCGTACGAACTATCCGCAGATCCGGATCTCGCCCGACAACCCTCGGACCAAGGAACTGGCCAGCGTTTTCGGAGCACCGATCGTCATCCAGTCGCCCCTGCGCGACGGATCATTGCGCGGCGCGGCCAAGGCGCAGGGGAAAGACATCCTGTTGTACGAAGCGGGCGAGGGTCTTCGCCTGGATGAACTGTCGATCCGCGCGGGCCTTGCGGGCATTCTGCGGGTGCTGAGGCACATGGGGATGGTTCCCGCCAAGCGGATCTCCAAGCCCAAAGCGGCACCGCAGTTCTGTTCGTCCAGCAAGTGGTTGCGCGCCCCGATGGGCGGAATCCTTCGGATCTACAAAGCGGACGGTGAACTGGTTCGCAAAGGTGATCTGCTGGGTGCCGTATCGGACCCGTTCGGCGAAGCCAGCGAGGACATCATCGCTCCGTTCGACGGCTTGATCGTCGGGCGTGCGGTCATGCCTGTGGTGAATGAGGGCGATGCCGTGTTTCACCTGGGGCGGGTCGGGTCCGTGGAAAAGGCCGAAGACTCGATGGAAGACATCAACGCGCAGCTGGAAGATGATCCCATGTTCGACGAGGACGAGATCATCTGAACGGTCCGACACGGATAGGAGACTGGCAATCCAGACACTTGGGGCGGCCTTGGTCGCCCCTCTATTATCCCAGGCGTTTCTTGAACCTGAGCGTCGCGGCCAGCATCCCAAGGACGGCAAACCCGATCATCCACAGGATGTCACCGCGCAGAGCGTAAAGCGTTGCATCCCGCAGAACCACGCCGCGGATCATGTCCATGAAATGGGTGGCCGGCAGCACTTGGGAGATCACCTGAACCGGCTTGGGCATCCCGTCGAACGGGAACATGAATCCCGACATCAGGATCGAAGGCAGCAGAACGAAAATCGTCATCTGCATGGACTGCAGCTGGTTCTGGGCCAGTGTCGAGATCACTAGGCCAAGCGACAGGCTGGCGATGATGAACAGAAGCGTTACCACCAGCAGCGGGATCATCCCTCCGTTTATGGGGACGTCGAACAGGAAATGTCCCAGCCCGAGGATGATCGCGACCTGCAGCAAGCCCAAGAAGATGTAGGGAATGATCTTGCCGATCATCAGTTCGATGGATTTGACCGGGGTGTTGATCAGCATCTCCATGTTCCCCCGCTCGCGCTCTCGGACAATGGCGGCCGAGGTGAACAGGATCATGGTCATGGTCAGGATGACACCCACAAGCCCGGGCACGATGTTCACCGCCGAACGTTGCTCGGGATTGAAATACAGCGTGACCTCGAAGGTCGGGACCTGACGGTTTGGCGGCTGTCGCAGCAATTCGGTCAGTGGCATGCTGCGCAGGGATTTGATGGCGCTGGCCACCATGGTGTCCGACCCGTCCACGATCCAATGAGCCACGGGGCGGCTGGATGTCTGGTTCGTCGCGTTGGGCAGACCCAATCCGATGGACGGGCTTCGGGCAAGCCGGTCATCGACGTCGGGCGGAATGATGAACGCGGCGCGCACGGTGGACTCGGTGATCGCCTGTTCGGCTTCTTCCGGGGTCGAGAAGACCTCGGTGATGGTCACGACCTGCGTAGCCTGAACGATCTGAGCCAAGGTCCGGGACAGCGACGAATCGGCCTGATCCACGATCCCGACCGGTATATGGCGGATGTTGGTGTTGATTGCGTATCCGAACAACAGCAGCTGGATTAGCGGGATCATGATGACCATGGCAAAGGTCATCCGGTCGCGCCGCAGTTGCAGCAGCTCTTTCTTGAGAACGGCGGTGATGCGGCGGAGCGATTTCATTGGGCGGGCCCCTTCGTCGCGCTGACGAACACGTCTTCCAGATTGGGGCGCTGCATCGACATCGTCACGTTGGGAAAGTCCGAAAGGCGCGACGTGATCATCGCCATCGGTTCGGTTTCCGACTTGTCCACCAGAACGCGCAATCGGGCACCCACCTGCGCCGTCGACAGCACCTTGGGCGTGTCGTCCAGCAGGTGTTTGACCTGCCGCAGCCCCTCACCCTCGACCTCGATCACGGTGGCGTTCAGGTCTTCCATCAGTTGCCGGGGCGATCCATCCGCCTTTTTCACCCCATGCTCGAGAATGGCCAGCTTGTGACACCGTTCCGCCTCGTCCATGAAATGCGTGGACACGATCATCGTCGCGCCCTGATCGACCAGGTCGAACAGCTGTTCCCAGAAAGACCGGCGGGTTTCGGGGTCGACGGCCGATGTCGGCTCGTCCAGAAACAACAGCTTGGGGCCGTGCAGCACCGTGGCCGCCAGCGCCAGTTTCTGCCGCTGCCCGCCGCTCATGCTGCCGCTCAGTTGATTGGCGTTTTCGGTCAGGTCGTAGGTTGTCAGCAGTTCGTCGATCCGGTCGGCGGATTTGCGGCGCGGCATTCCGTAGATCTCGGCGGCAAAGCGCAGGTTCTCCAGCACCGTCATGTCGCGGTAATACGAAAAGATCTGCGTCATGTACCCGATTTCATTCTTCAGCGGCTCGGCGAATTGCGGCATTGGTCGGCCCAGCACCGAGACGGATCCGCTGCTGGGCGTCAGCAGTCCGGTCAGCATTCGCATCGTCGTTGTCTTGCCGCAGCCGTTCGGGCCCAGAAACCCATAGATCTGACCCTGGCGTATCTCCAGGTCCAGGTTGCTGACGGCTGTCTTTTCCTTGAACCGGCGCGTCAGACCCTGGGTCGAGACCACCAGATCGCTCATGGCATCTTCACCTGGACGGGAACGCCTGCGGGCAGATCTCGGGCGGTTTCCGGCAGGTCGATTTCTGCCAGATAGACCAACCGCGTCCGATCATCCTTGTTCAACCCGTAGTAGGGGGTGAAGGACGGGTCGTCGCTGACCCATCGCACGGTGCCCGTCAGAGGTTGGTCCAGCCCGTCGACCCGAACCTCGAGAGAGTCTCCGGGAGCGATGTCCACCCGGCTGGGTTCGGGGACATAGACGCGGGCGAAAGGGGCCGCGCCGGACACCAGCACCGCGACCGGGCTGCCCTGAGCGACCCGTTCCCCCAGGTTCCAGGGAAGGGAATCCAGGATGCCGTCCCGTGTCGCAACAACCGTCAGGTCATCCAGAACGGTCTGCTCGGCGGCAACCGCCGCTTCGGCCGCCCGCACATTGGCCCGGGCTACCGACAGATCTTCGGGGCGGGTTCCGTTCTCCAGTTCTTTCAGGGACTCCCGAGCGCTTTCCAGTGCCGCCCGAGCGGAATCGCGTGCGGCAATATCCTGATCCAGGCGCGCCTGGCTGACGACCGAGTTGACGACCAGCTGGGAATTCCTCTGATACACGGCCTCAGCGTCCAGCAGACGTGCCTCGGCACCGGCGACGTTGGCGCGCGCGATCGCAATCTCCTCTTCGCGCGGGCCGACTTCCAGTTTCAGCAGCGTGGCCTGCGATTTTTCCAGTTCCGCCTGCGCGAGGTTCAGCTTCGCGGTCTGCAGATCCGTGTCGAACCTGACCAGCACGTCGCCGACCTTGACCGGAGACCCTTCTGCAACAGGCAGTTCCACGATGATCTCATTGGCCGTTGCCGTCAGTGCGACCCGGTCCCGCGCCAGAACTCCCAGCGCGGTGCCGGTGTTCTGGCCCGAACATCGGTCCAGCAACGCAGCAGGGAGAATGGCCATGACCAGCAGCGGAATCGGCAGGGACACATTCATCAAATCATCGTCTCCTTGGTCGGGGCGGTTTGGTATCGGTGTCAATTTCTGCCCCGACTCAAAGGTTTAACAGACGATTGAAAAATCACAAAAGCAGAACCAAACGGGCCAATACCAAGCCATCCAAGGATGCCCAGGCTGCAAATTCAAGAGATTGACCCCGCCCACGACCGGCTGAGTTCTGTCCTGACCGCGGTGCAATGGCGGGCAAGAGCGCGGGCACATACAGGGCGCAAATAATCCTTGCAACCGGTTGCAAAAAAGAACATGCTCCCGCCAGAATTATACCCAGAGGTCACAATGCTCAGAATCGGATTGCTTGGAGCAGGGCGCATCGGAACCGTCCACGCGCAAGCCATTTCGGACCACCCGGACAGCACGCTTGTTGCGGTTTCGGACGCAATGGAAGACGCCGCCGCACGTCTGGCGCAAGCGCATGGAGCTGTAGCGCGCACGTCGGAAGACATCATCGCCGACCCGGATATCGACGCGGTACTGATCGCCACGCCGACGGATACGCATTCGGACCTCATCGAGGCGGCGACCGCCGCGGGAAAGGCCGTTCTGTGCGAAAAGCCGGTCGATCTGGACCTGAACCGCGCCCTCGCCTGCCAGCAAGCCGTGGCAGGTACCGGTCAACCGGTCATGATCGGGTTCAATCGGCGTTTCGATCCGGGCTTTGGCGCATTGAAATCCGCCGTTCAGTCCGGCGAGATCGGAGGCCCCGAATTGCTGTCGATCACTTCTTTTGATCCGGCGCCGCCCCCGATTTCCTATGTCAAAGTATCGGGCGGATTATTTCGGGACATGACGATACATGATTTCGACCTCGCCAATTTCATCATGGGTGACTTACCGGTCACTGTTTCGGCCGTTGGCACATCAACCGTGGATCCGGCCATCGCCGAGGCGGGGGATGTGGACACCGCCGTCGTCACCATGACCTACAAAGACGGTCGGATCGCCGTCATCAAGAATTCTCGCCGGGCCGTATACGGCTATGATCAACGGGTCGAGGTCTTGGGGTCCGGCGGGCTGCTGCAGGCGCGCAACGTGCTCGAGAACAACCTGGTGAAATCCACGTCCGACGGCGTGATCAGTGCCAAGCCGACCTACTTCTTCCTCGAACGCTACATGCCTGCCTATCGGGCGGAATGGGATGCGTTCGTGACTGCGGTCAAGACCGGATCCGCCGTGCCGGTGACGCTGGAAGACGGCGTCGCAGCGCTGGCCCTGGCCGAAGCTGCGACCCGATCGGCCAGGACGGGTATTCCGGTAAAGCTGGAGGAAATTTTGAAACCGGTTGCAAAATGACGTGAAGTATTGAAACTGAAACGGCCCCGATGCGTATCGGTGCGACAGAGATTCGGCCTTGCCGGATGAATGGGTCCAGGACCCGGACAAGACAAAAATCTGTCCTAGTGGGAGGAAACGTAATGAACAAATTTTTCATAGGTGCTTTGGCCGCCGGCGCGCTGGCGCTGGCCACTCCGGCCTTTGCGCAGGACATCGTCGTGGTATCGCACGGCCAGGCGAATGACGCGTTCTGGAACGTGGTCAAGAACGGGGTCGAGCAGGCCGGCACGGATATGGGCGTGAACGTCGAATACCGCGCGCCCGAAACCTTCGACATGGTTGCCATGTCGCAGCTGATCGATGCCGCCGTGAACCAGGAACCCGACGGGCTGATCGTCTCGATCCCGGACGCCGACGCGCTTGGCCCCTCGATCGAACGCGCGGTTGCCGCGGGTATCCCGGTGATCTCGATGAACTCGGGCTCGGACGTGTCCAAGGAGCTGGGCGCGGCGCTGCATGTCGGTCAGGATGAGTTCGACGCCGGCAAGGCCGCCGGTGAGAAGCTGGCCGAAATGGGCGGCAAGAACGCGATCTGTGTGAACCACGAGGTCGGCAACGTCGCGCTGGACCTGCGCTGCGCGGGCTTTGCCGAAGGCTTTGGCGGCAACGTGACTGTTCTGCCCACGTCGAACGACCCGTCCGAGATCGAGTCGAAAGTGTCGGCGGCTCTGGCTTCAGATGAAAGCGTCGATACCGTGATGGCGCTGGGCGCAAGCTCGGCCGGTGAGCCCACAGTGGCCGCCGTCAAAGGGTCGGGGCGCGACGTGAACGTGGCCTCGTTCGACCTGTCGGCCAACTTCCTGCAGTCGATCGTCGATGGTGACGCGGCCTTTGCCGTGGACCAGCAGCAGTATCTGCAGGGTTACCTGCCGGTCGTGTTCATGGCGCTGAACGCCAAGTACGGCCTGATGCCGGGCGGCAACGTGCCCTCGGGTCCGAACCTGATCACCGCCGACAAGGCCGGTCAGGTGGTCGAGCTGTCCGCTCAGGGTATCCGCTGATACCGGCGGGCTGAAAATCGGGGCGGCGTCAGGGCGCCGCCCCTGCCAAACGGGAGGAAACCATGACCGAGTCTGCACAAGCGGCGATGGACGAACGGATCAAGAAGGAACCGTTCCTGACCAAGCTGATGAAGCGGCCCGAACTGGGGGCCATCGCAGGGGCGATCCTTGTCTTCATCTTCTTCGCCATCACGGCCGATGAATCGATGTTCACGCTTGCCGGCATCATGAACTTCATGACCCCGGCCGCCCAACTGGGTATTCTGGCCATCGGCGCGGCGCTGCTGATGATCGGGGGCGAGTTTGACCTGTCGATCGGCTCCATGGTGGCCTTTGCCGGCCTGTTCTTCGGGGTCTGCGTGGTGACCTGGCAGCTGCCCTTGGTGGCCGCGATCCCGATGACTTTTGTTTTTGCCGCCTTTGTCGGGGCAATCAACGGCACCATCGTCATCCGCTCGGGTCTGCCATCCTTCATCGTGACGCTGGCCTTTCTGTTCATTCTGCGCGGCCTGTCCCTGGTGGGGCTGAAGGCGGCCACCGGCGGGTCGACCCAGCTGCGCGGCGTGCGCGATCAGGTCGAAAATGACTGGCTCGCGCCGTTCTTTTCCGGAGAAGCCTTTGCCAGCCTGTTCACCTGGCTGGCCGAAAAGGGCTTGATCGACACGTTCAAAAGCGGCGCGCCCAAAGTGCCGGGTGTCCCGGTTGAAATCCTGTGGTTCGTGGCCTTCGCCATTGCCGCCACCTATGTTCTGCTGCGCACCCCGGCCGGCAACTGGATCTTCGCCTCGGGCGGCGACCGGGTTGCGGCGTCGAACTCGGGCGTACCGGTGAACCGGGTCAAGATTTCACTGTTCATGCTGACTGCCTGTTGTGCCGCGCTGGTGGCGATCATCACCGTGATCGACGCAGGCTCGACCGACGCGCGGCGAGGCTTCCAGAAGGAATTCGAGGCGATCATCGCCGCGGTGATCGGTGGCTGTTTGCTGACCGGAGGGTATGGATCGGCCATCGGGGCGTTCTTCGGGGCGATCATCTTCGGCATGGTGGTCATAGGCCTGACCTATACCGATTTCGATCAGGACTGGTTTCAGGTGTTCCTGGGGGCGATGCTGCTGATCGCCGTTCTGTTCAACAACGCGATCCGCAAACGCGTAACCGGGGAGCGCTGACATGACCGAAGATACCAAGTTCCACCACGGCGACGCGGTCAAGGACGTGGCCCCGGTCGTCGAAATGAAAGAGATCGAGAAGCATTTCGGCAACATCATCGCGTTGGCGGGCGTCAGTTTCGACGTCAAGCCGGGTGAATGCCACTGCCTGCTGGGTGACAACGGGGCGGGCAAATCGACCTTCATCAAGACGATGTCCGGGGTGCACAAACCCACCAAGGGCGAGATTTATTTCGAAGGCCAGCCGATGTCCTTCGACACGCCCCGCGACGCGATGGAGGCGGGCATCGCCACCGTGTTCCAGGACCTGGCGATGATCCCGCTGATGAGCGTCACGCGCAATTTCTTTATGGGGCGCGAGCCGACCAAGGGGAAAGGCCTGTTGAAACGGTTCGACATCGAGCACGCCAACGAGGTCTGCATGGAAGAGATGCGCAAGATGGGCATCAACCTGCGCGGCCCCGATCAGGCGGTGGGCACCCTGTCGGGGGGCGAACGTCAGACCGTGGCGATTGCCCGTGCGGTCTATTTCGGCGCCAAGATCCTGATTCTGGACGAACCGACCTCGGCGTTGGGCGTGCGGCAGACATCGAACGTGCTGGCCACCATCGACAAGGTGCGCCACCAGGGCATCGGCGTGGTCTTCATCAGCCACAATGTCCGGCACGCGTTGGCCGTGGGCGACCGGTTCACGGTTCTGAACCGCGGCAAGACGCTGGGCACCGCCCGGCGCGGTGAGATCTCGCCCGAAGAGCTGCAGGACATGATGGCCGGCGGGCAGGAGATGGCCGAGCTGGAAGGGTCGCTGGGCGGCACCGTCTGAAGGTTTCTCCCCAGTGTCCCGCATCATGCGGGGCACCAATATCACCAGGGTCCGGCAGGCCGGGCCACCCGGTCTGGGTGGTGGGCGTGTCGGATCCTTTCACGACAGAATGATTGCAACGGATTGCCCATAGCGGCCTCGTTCTGAAAGGGATCATGATGAGCAAGACAATCCGACTGACCGCGGCGCAGGCCTTGGTGCGTTACCTTGGCGCGCAGATGAACGAAGACGGCCAGCCCTTCATCGCCGGTGTCTGGGCGATTTTCGGCCATGGCAACGTGGCCGGTCTGGGCGAGGCGCTGCACGGTGTGCGCGACAGCCTGCCCACCTATCGCGGTCACAATGAACAGACCATGGCCCATTGCGCGATCGCCTATGCCAAGCAGATGCGGCGCAGCCGCGCCATGGCGGTCACCTCGTCGATCGGGCCGGGGGCGACCAACATGGTCACCGCCGCCGCGCTGGCGCATGTGAACCGCCTGCCGGTGCTGCTGTTGCCGGGGGACGTTTTCGCCACCCGCGGCCCCGACCCGGTGCTGCAACAGACCGAGGATTTCACCGACGGCACCGTTAGCGCCAATGACTGTTTCCGCCCGGTCAGCCGCTATTTCGACCGGATCACCCGGCCCGAACATCTGCTGACTGCCCTGCCGCGCGCCTTCCGCACCATGACCGACCCGGCCGATTGCGGGCCGGTGACCCTGGGTTTTTGCCAAGACGTGCAGGCTGAGGCCTATGACTATCCGCTCAGCTTCTTCGAGCCGCGCATCTGGCACCAGCGCCG
The DNA here is from genome assembly GCF_056536885.1 of Ruegeria sp. CI5. Lineage (NCBI taxonomy): Bacteria > Pseudomonadati > Pseudomonadota > Alphaproteobacteria > Rhodobacterales > Roseobacteraceae > Ruegeria > Ruegeria sp. CI5. Next base: position 370,453 of record NZ_JBQFQN010000004.1, on the reverse strand, counting down.
CATCCGCCCGGACGAGGGCGAACTGGCCCGCGCGGCCGAGGCCATCCTGTCAGCCAAACGTCCGATCATCGTGGCCGGCGGTGGTGTCCATTATTCCGGCGCGACCGACGCGCTGCAGGCCTTTGCCGAGACCCACAACATCCCCGTGGCCGAGACGCAGGCCGGCAAGTCGGCCCTGGCCTGGGATCACCCGCTGAACCTGGGCCCGGTCGGCGTGACCGGGGGTGAGCCCGCCAACACCGTCTGCGCCGAGGCGGATCTGATCCTGGGCATCGGCACGCGGTTTCAGGATTTCACCACCGGGTCCTGGGGGCTGTTTTCCAACCCCGAGCGCAAGATGGTCTGCCTGAACACCGCCGCCTATGACGCCGCGAAACACGGCGCGATGCCGCTGCTGGCCGATGCGCGGGTCGGGATCGAGGAACTGGGCGCAGCCCTGCAGGGCTATCGCGCCGACCCGGTTCCCGACACGCTCAAGGCCGAGTGGTTTGCCAAGGTCGATGCGCTGACCGACGCACCGGGCGATTCCAACGCGCTGCCCACCGACATGCAGGTGGTGGGCGCAGTGCAGCGCGCGGCACATGACGACACGGTGGTGATGTGCGCCGCCGGCACCATGCCGGGCGAGTTGCACAAGCTGTGGAAGGCGCCGCGTCCGGGGGCCTATCACATGGAATACGGCTTCAGCTGCATGGGCTACGAGATCGCCGGCGCCATGGGCATCAAGATGGCACAGCCCGACCGCGACGTGATCTGCTTCACCGGGGACGGCACCTACATGATGGCCAACTCGGAAATGGCGACGGCGGCGATGATGGGCGTGCCCTTCACCGTGGTAATCACCGACAACCGGGGCTTTGGCTGCATCAACCGGCTGCAGATGGGCACCGGCGGGGCCGAGTTCAACAACCTGCTGGACCATGCGGTGCACGAGACGCCCTCGGCCATCGACTTTGCGGCCCACGCGGCGGCGATGGGGGCGACCTCGGTCAAGGTCGCCTCGATCGCCGAGCTGGAAGAGGCGCTGGCCAAACGTGGCGAAGTCAAAGGCCCCTATGTGATCGTCATCGACACCGACCCGTACCCCTCGACCGAATATGGCGGCACGTGGTGGGAGGTGGCGGTGCCCGAGGTCAGCACCCGCCCTGCAGTGAATGAAAAACGTGCGGCCTACGAGGCTGCCATCAAGGAAAGAAACTCCAAATGAGCGTGAAGATCGGCATCTCTCCGATTGCGTGGCAAAATGACGACCTGCCCGACCTGACGGCGGCGTTCACGATGGAACAGGCCCTGAAAGAGGCGCGTCAGATCGGCTATACCGGGGTCGAGCGCGGGCAGCGCATGCCCGCCGATACCGCAGGCCTGCGCGCCTATCTGGAAGGCAACGACATTGCCCTGTGCGGCGGCTGGTGTTCGGGCAATTCGCTGGTCAATGATTTCGCCGCCGAACGCGACGCGGTGCGCGCGCGGGTCGAGCAGTTCGTGGCGCTGAACAGCCCCTGCATCGTCTATGCCGAATGCTCGAACACGATTCAGGGACAGATCGGCACCCCGGTCAATGACCGCCCGCAACTGTCGAAAGACGAGATCAAAGCCTATGGTGCCAAGATCACCGAACTGGCCAAGTGGATGGCCGATCAGGGCATGCCGATGGCCTATCACCATCACATGGGCACGATCATCGAAAGCGAAGATGACGTGAACTGGCTGATGGACGGATCCGGCCCCGAGGTGAGGCTGTGCTTTGACACCGGGCATCTGCTGTTCGGCGGCGGTGATGTGCTGGCCACGTTGAACCGTTGGGGTGATCGGGTTCACCACGTGCATTTCAAGGACATCCGCCCCGGCATCGTGCGCGACACGCGCGGCAACCGGCGCAGTTTCCTGGATGCGGTGATCGCAGGGGCCTTCACGGTGCCCGGCGATGGCTGCATCGACTTTCAGGAGGTCGCCCATGCGTTGAAAGCCCTGGATTACGAGGGCTGGATCGTGGTCGAGGCCGAGCAGGACCCGGCCAAGGCCCCGCCCTATGAATACTCGAAGATGGGTTATGACCACATCGTCGAGGTCTGCGGTCAGGCCGGATTGACGATCACGGCCTGATCTTTCGCCCCCCGGGGCGCAGCCATGGGAAAGGAGCGTTTCATGGTCCGTCAGCAACCTGGTTTCGCCGGCTGTTTCGGCCCCGAGTCCTGTGATCTGGACGAATTCAAGGTGCTGACCTCGCAGAGCCTGTGGCCCGAGCAGGTGCCTCACGCGGCCGCGGTGGAGAAGAACGTGCCCATCTATGACATGCACGCGCTGCGGCCCGCCCTGGAAACGCCGGACGCCCGGCGTGCCCTGCTGGCCGAATGGGGCTGGATTCTGGGCCGATCTGCCGGGGTGATCGCGCTGAAAGGGGCCTATGCCGAGACCTCGGTCATCGACCGGGCGACCGAGGTGTTTCGCCGGATCATCGAAGATGAGCGTCAGGCCGGGGGCGGCGAAGGTGATCACTTTGCGGCTTCGGGCGCGAATGATCGGGTGTGGAACGCGCTGCAAAAGCAATGCCTGCGCGACCCCGAGGGTTTTGCGCTCTATTTCGGCAACACGGCGATTGCCGCCGCCAGCGAGGCCTGGCTGGGCCCCGATTACCAGATGACCGCGCAGATCAACCAGGTGCGGCCGGGCGGCAAGGCGCAGCAGGCGCATCGAGACTATCACCTGGGGTTCCAGACCGCCGACAAGGCGGCCCAGTTCCCGGCGCATGCCCATATGGTCACCGCCGCGCTGACCCTGCAGGGCGCGGTTGCCCATTGCGACATGCCCATCGAGAGCGGCCCGACCAAGCTGTTGCCGTTCTCGCAGCTGTATGGGCCCGGCTATGTCGCCTTTCACGACGACGCGCATCGGGCGCATTTCGAACAGACCTGCATCCAGCTGCCGCTGGCCAAGGGCGATGCGGTGTTCTTCAACCCGGCGCTGTTCCATGCAGCCGGCGAAAACAGCAGCGCCGACATCCACCGGATGGCCAACCTGCTGCAGGTTTCGTCGGCCTTCGGGCGCGCGATGGAAGCTATGGACCGCAAGGCGATGTGTGTGGCCGTATTCCCGGCACTGATGGCGTTGAAACAGCGCGGCGATCTGGATGATGCCCGCATCGGCGCCGCAATCGCGGCCACGGCCGAAGGCTATCCCTTTCCGACCAATTTGGACACCGATCCGCCGGTGGGCGGAAACGCTCCGCCCAGCCAGGCCGATATCCTGCGCCGGGCGGTGTCGGAAAGCTGGACGCAGGCACAGTTGGAACAGGCGCTGGACGCGCGACAGGCGCGGCAGGCGGTATGACGGAACCCGGGCGGCCGGTGCTGCCCCAACACAGGTGAAACCGATGGCAGAACTGCTGAGAAAACCGTTCGGAACCCATGGAAAGGTGCATGACATCACGCCGGCCAACGCTGGCTGGCGCTATGTGGGCTTTGGCCTTTATCACCTGCGGGCCGGCGAGCGCGCCGCCGAGGTCACCGGCGACCGCGAGGTCATTCTGGTGATGGTCGAGGGCAAGGCCCGGATTACCGGCGCCGGGCAGGATTGGGGCGTGTTGGGCGACCGGATGAACGTGTTCGAAAAATCCCCGCCCCATTGCCTGTACCTGCCCAACGGCACCGAGTGGGAGGCAGCAGCCGAAACCGATTGCGTGATCGCCGTGTGCTCGGCCCCGGGCAAGGGCGGCCATGCCCCGCGCCGGATCGGGCCCGAGGGCATCACCCTGACCGAGCGCGGCAAGGGAACGAACACGCGCCACATCAACAACATCGCGATGGAGGCCGAGGATTGCGCCGACAGCCTGCTGGTGACCGAGGTCTTCACCCCCCACGGCCATTGGTCATCCTACCCCAGTCACCGGCATGACGAGGATGACTATCCCCGCATCACCTATCTGGAAGAGACCTATTACCACCGCCTGAACCCGGCCAGCGGGTTCGGCATCCAGCGCGTCTATACCGATGACGGTCAGTTGGACGAAACCATGGCCGTGTCCGATGGCGATGTGGTACTGGTGCCGCGCGGGCACCACCCTTGCGGGGCGCCCTACGGGTTCGAGATGTATTACCTCAACGTCATGGCCGGGCCGCTGCGCAAATGGCGTTTCGTTCCGGCGCCCGAAGTCGAATGGATCATGGAGCGCGACAAATGACCAAGGCCTTTGCCATCCATCCCAGCCTGAAAGGGCGCACGGTGTTCGTGACCGGCGGGGCCTCGGGCATCGGGCGCGAAATCGTGCGCGGCTTTGCCGAGCAGGGGGCCAAGGTCGGCTTTGTCGACATCAACGCCGAGGGCGGAAACGCGCTGCTGGAAGAACTGGACGGAACCCACGCCTTTGCCGCCTGCGACCTGCGCGACATCGCGGCGCTGCGGTCCGCTTTTGACGAGCTGGCGGGCGCGCTGGGCACAGCGGACGTTCTGGTCAACAACGCCGCACATGACGACCGGCACGACTGGCGCGAGGTGACGCCGGACTATTGGGACGAGCGCATGGCGACCAACCTCCGCCACATGTTCTTCGCCATCCAGTCCGTGGCGCCCGGCATGATCGACAAGGGCGCGGGGTCGATCATCAATATCGGCTCGAATTCCTGGTGGGAGGCCGGCGCGGGCTTTCCCGCCTATGCCACCGCGAAATCCGCTGTGCACGGCCTGACCCGCACCATGGCGCGGGAACTGGGCGATCACCGGATCCGGGTCAACACGGTCGTGCCCGGCTGGATCATGACCCAGCGCCAGAAAGACCTGTGGGTCACGCCCGAGGCGCTGGCCAAGCAGATCGACCGCCAATGCCTGCCCGACCCGATCGACCCGGTCTATGTGGCGCGGATGGTGCTGTTTCTGGCCTCGGACGACGCGGCCATGTGCAGCGCGGCCAATTTCATGGTCGAGGGCGGCTCTATCTGACGCCCATGGGGTCGTTCCCGTCCGGAATGGACGTGCGTCGATACACTGGGGCCGGTTGACGGATCGACACCCGGCAAGGAAAGATGCGGGATGATTTCCTATGTCACGGTTGGCGCGGACGACATCGCGCGTGCAAAACGGTTTTACTGCGCCTTTCTGCCGGATCTCGGCTATGCGCTGGAAGAGGGTCCCGAGGGGCTGAGTTTCGCCTTGCCGGTGCCGCCGGGCCAGCAACTGGTTCTGCCGGAATTTTATGTCAAACCGCCTTTTGATGGGGCTGCGGCCTCGGCCGGGAATGGTGCGATGGTCGCCTTCGAGGCGCGCAGTCAGCGGCAGGTACGAGACCTGCACGCCGCCGCGCTGCGGGCCGGCGGATCGGACGAAGGTCAGCCGGGCTTTCGCGCTATGTACGGGCCGCGTTTTTATGTCGGCTATCTGCGGGACCCACAGGGCAACAAGATCGCCCTGTTTTCCAGCAATCCAAACGAACCGGGGCGCGACGATTAGGACCCGCCAGCGCATTTTGAAGAACGGCACAGGTCGGGACGGTTAGCGCTGCGGCGGCGCACCAAAGGCGCGGATCACGGCGCGGGCGGCAGCCTCGACCGGATCATGGGTTTCCTTCAGGATCGTCACCCGGTCGAACCGGTCGGGGTCACGGTTGACGGCCTCGCGCAGGGCGGCGCCGAAGGCCATGCGCAACTCGGTCCCGATGTTGAACTTGCAGATCGCGGTTTCACGCGCCAGCCGCGCGCGCTGTTCGACGGGCACGCCCGATCCGCCATGGATCACCAACGGTACGCTGGTCACGGCCTGAATTCGGCGGATGCGGTCCTTGTCCAGCCCGCCTTCCTTGTTCTGCTGAAGGTGGACGTTTCCGACCGAGATCGCCATCGCATCCACGCCGGTCTGGGCGGCGAAGGTGGCGGCCTCGTCCGGGTCGGTCCCGGCCGAGCCTTCGCCCCCGGAATAGCCGACGAAGCCGATCTCGCCCTCGCACGAGATCCCGGCGGCATGGGCCATTTCGGCAATCCCGGCGGTCTCGTCGATATTCTGCTGCAGGGGCTTGCGCGATCCGTCGAACATCAGCGAGGTGAACCCGCTGTCCAGCGCGATCTTGCACTCCTCGAACGTATAGCCGTGGTCCAGATGCGCCACGACGGGCACCGAGGCGTTTTCGGCCAGATACCGGAACATCTTGCCCAGAACCGGCAGCGGCGTGTGCTCGCGGCAGCTGGGGCCGGCCTGCAGGATCACCGGGGCGTTCTCGGCCTCGGCCGCGGCGACATAGGCGCGCATGTCCTCCCAGCCCAACGTCACGAGGCCGCCGACGGCATAGCCCTGTTCATAGGCGGGTTGCAGGACGTCTTTGAGCGTAACGAGGGTCATTTGAACTTGGCGATCATGTCTTTGATGCCCGGGATCGTCTCGATCTGATAGGCATGGGTGGGCTGGAAATACTGCACCAGCGATCGTTGGGTCAGCCCGCCGAGGATGGTGAAGTAATACATCTCGTATCCCGGCAGAACGCAGCAGGGGTGATAGCCCTTGTCGATACAGATCGTGGAGCCATCGACGATGTGATAGGCGTCACCCGGTTCGTTGTCCTCGCGCTGCAGCATCTGCAGGCCCGAGCCCCAGTTCGGTTTGAAACGGAAATTGTAGGTCTCGTCATGCCGGGTCTCGTCCGGCAGGCGGTTGGTGTCGTGCTTGTGGCTGGGAAAGCCCGACCAGCCGCCCTGACCCACGGTGAACAGCTCGCTCACCAGCAGGCGGCCGACCTTGTCATGCTGTTTCTGGCCCAGGATATGCTTGATCTTGCGATGGGTCTTGGTGTCGTCGCTGCCATATTGCACCAAGTCATGCTCGCGCACGTCGAACGGGTCCAGCACCTTGTCATACTTTGCGCCGGCCACGAACACCTCGGCCGTATCCGAGACGCAGACCATCTGCGCCCGTGCCCCTGACGGGACATAAGCCCCCTCGGGCTCGCCATCCCAGACATCCTCGCCCCGGTTGCCCAGATGGGCAAAGTGCACGCCCTCGACATCCAGATCGACGCTGCCGGTGGCGGGCACGATGCAGGTCTCGTACCCTGGGACCTGGTATTCGAAGGCTTCGCCGCGCTTCAACTTGACGATGTTGAAATAGTTCAGCGGCACGGTCGGATCATCGACATCGACGATGGGTTTGTTCTGGTTGTCGAACGGGGGGATGTGCATCGGGCTCTCCTATCCGGCCGGGGTGGGGCCGGGGTGGGACGCAAGGAAAGCGTCCAGGTCTTCGGTGGTTGGCATGGCGGGCGCGCAGCCTGGTTTGGACACGACGATCGAGGCGCAGGCCGAGCCGCGCAACACCGCCTGTTCCAGCGAATGGCCCGCCGCGACCGAGGCCAGCAGCCCGGCCATGAAGCTGTCGCCCGCGCCGTTGGGTTTGACGGCGGTGACCGGGTAGATGCCGGTGTGGATCTCTTGCCCGTCGGTCAGGGTCACGGCGCCCTTTTCGCCCATCTTGTAGATGACGATGCGGCCGGGTTTCTCGGCCAGATCGCAGGCTTTCCGGAAGCCTTTCTCGATCCCACCGGCCATGAAACCGAACTCTTCGTCATTGCCGACGATCATGTCGCTGGCCTCGCCCGCGCGCGACAGCACGTCGGCGGCGACTTGCGCCGAGGGCCAGCTGTAGGGCCGGTAGTCGATGTCGAAGATCACCGGCAGACCGGCCTTGCGCGCGTTTTCGAAGGCGCGGAAGGTGGCGCTGCGCGACGGTTCGGCGGCAAACACGGTTCCGGCCGAGATCGCCGCGCTAAAACGACCATAGTCGACCCGGTCCATGTCATCTTCAGTGACCTGAAAATCGACGGCGCCGTTTCGGTAGATGACGTTCTGAAAGTCCTCGATGCAGCTTTCATAGACCGCCAAGGACATGCGGTATTCACCGCCGACGACGCGGATGAAAGAGGTGTCGACACCATAGTGATGCAACTTGTTGAGGCAGAACCGCCCAACCGCGTCATCCGAGACGGAGGTGATCAGCGACGCCTGGCTGCCCAGCTTGACCAGACCCGCGCAGATATTCGCGGACGAACCGCCCAAGTCCGCGCGGAACATGTCGGCATGTTCGCTTTTGACACCGACCGGATCGGCGAACATGTCCATGCCAGCGCGCCCGAAAACGGCAAACCGGTTTCCTTTGATGCCGTCGATCAAGTGACTCAAACTGTACCTCCCAGGCATTTTGATCCCGCCGATCCGATGGACCTTGCATTGGATCGATTCTCACGATACTGATTTTGCAACCGGTTGCAATCAGTATGTTCGGAGCCGCCCAAAATGCCAGAAATCGGAATTGGAATCGTCGGAGGCGGCTATATGGGCAAGGCCCATTCGGTGGCCATGTCCGCCGTGGGCGCCGTGTTCGACACCGCGCTCAGACCGCGGCTCGAGATGATTTGCGCCTCAAGCCTTGACAGTGCCGAACGCTACCGCGCCGCCTACGGGTTCCGCCGTGCCACCGCCGACTGGCAGGCCTTGGTCAAAGATCCGGTGGTCGAGGCCGTCGTGATTGCATCGCCCCAGTCCACCCACCGGCAGATCGCCGAGGCGGCGCTGGCGCTGGGCAAGCCGGTGCTGTGCGAAAAACCGCTGGGCGCGTCGCTTGAGGACAGCCGTGCCATGGTGGCGGCGGCCGAGGCCTCGGGCACCGTCAACATGGTTGGGTTCAACTATATCCGCACCCCGGCCAGCCAGTTTGCCCGCCAGCTGATCGCCGACGGCGCGATTGGCGACATCACATGGTTCCGCGGTGAACATACCGAGGATTTCTATGCCGACCCCGAGGCCCCGGCGACCTGGCGCACGACCGGCATGGCCAACGGCACCATCGGCGATCTGGCGCCACACATGGTCAATGGCGCGCTGGCTCTGGTGGGGCCGATCGCGCAGGTCATGGCCGATGTGGAAACCGTTCACCACACCCGCCCGGGCGGTGCAGTGACCAATGACGACCACGCCCAGATGATGTGCCGGTTTGAAAACGGCGTCATGGGGAACCTATATTTCAGCCGTATCGCGACCGGCCGCAAGATGGGTTATGCCTACGAGATTTCGGGCACCAAGGGCGCGATCCGGTTTGACCAGGAGGATCAGAACGCCCTGTGGCTCTATCGCCGCGAAGGCCCCGAGACCCAGCGCGGTTTCACCAAGATCCTGACCGGTCCGGAGCATCCCGATTATGAGCCCTTTTGCCAGGGTCCCGGCCACGGCACCGGATATCAGGATCAGATCATCATCGAAGCCAAGGATTTTCTGACCGCCATTCATTCCGGCCGGAGCAACTGGCCCACCTTCCGGGACGGGCACGAGGTCAACCGGGTGCTGGCGGCGGCGCTGGCCTCGGCCGACAGTCGCGGCTGGCAGGACGTTGGCGCGTTCTAGGCCCGGCACGTTTTCCAACATCGTTCGCAGAGAGACCAAGACCATGGCAAAGTTGAAATGGGGCATGATCGGGGGCGGAGAAGGCAGCCAGATCGGACCCGCCCACCGTCTGGGCGCACAGGCCGACGGCCTGTTCGAATTCGCCGCCGGCGCGCTGGACCACCGGCCCGATGCGGGGCGCGCCTATGCGCAGCGGCTGGGTGTGCCCGCCGACCGCGCCTATGGCGACTGGCAGGAAATGCTGGCCGGCGAAAAGGACCGGCCCGACCGGATCGACCTTGTGACCATCGCCACCCCGAACGCGACCCATTTCGAGATCGCCAAGGCCTATCTTGAGGCCGGGTTCAACGTGCTGTGCGAAAAGCCGATGACCATGACCGTGGAAGAGGGCGAAGAGATCGTGCGCGTGGCCCGGGCCTCGGGCAGGATCTGCGCGGTCAACTACTGCTATTCGGCCTATCCGATGGTGCGGCAGGCCCGCGCCATGGTCCGCGCCGGAGAGATCGGCAAGGTGCGCCTGGTCGTCACCAATTTCAGCCACGGCCATCATGGGGATGCCACTGACGCGGACAATCCGCGCGTGCGCTGGCGCTATGATCCGGCCATGGCGGGCGTGTCGGGGCAATTCGCCGATTGCGGCATCCACGCGCTGCACATGGCCAGCTTCATTTGCGATGACGAGGTCGCGACGCTGTCGGCCGACATGGCCTCGACCATTCCCAGCCGCCAGCTGGAGGACGACGCCATGGTCAATTTCCGCATGGAGGGCGGCACCGTGGGCCGGTTGTGGACCTCGTCCGTGGCGATCGGGCGGCAGCACGGGTTCGATATCCAGGTGTTCGGCGAGACCGGCGGGCTGCGCTGGGCGTCCGAACATCCCAACCAGCTGATCTACACCCCGGTCGGTGGACGCACCCAGATCATCGAAAAGGGCGAGGGCGGCCTGCATGAAGACGCGATGCGTCTGTCGCGCGTGGCGATTGCCCATCCCGAAGGCTTTCCGCTGGCCGTGGCCAATATCTATTGCGATCTGGCCGACGCGATCCGGGGCGAACCGCGCGATGGGCTGCCCAACCCCGCCGATGGCGTCCGCTCGATTGCCGCGGTGCACGCGGCCGTGGCCTCGGCTCGGGCAGAGGGCGCCTGGCAGGACGCGCGCCCGCCGATGTTCCGCTGATCAGGGGCGGGGCCGCAACGTGCCCCGCTCGATCACCCGGCAGGGGAAAATCCGCGCCTCGGGGTAGCGATCGGGCGTCTTCAGCATCTCTTCGACCAGATCGACCGACGCGGTGATGATCTGCTTGATCGGCTGATGGATGGTCGTCAGGTTGATGTATTCCCAGCGCGACATCTCCATGTCGTTCAGGCCGATGATCCCGATGTCGGAACCCGGTTTCAGCCCGTGGTCGGCCAGCGCCGACAGCGCACCGATCGACAGGATGTCGTCGCCGCAGAAATAGGCCTGCGCCGGGTCACCCGCCAGCAGGCGCAGCATCTCGGCCCGGCCGGCCTCGAAGGAGTAGGCCCCGGCGAAAGAGTGGCTGACGGGAACCTGTGGGTGGTTTGCCATTTCCTCGGTAAAGCCCCGTTGCCGGTCCCGTGCCGAGGTCGCATCGATCGGCCCGCCCAGATAGCCCACGCTGGCATAGCCTCGCGAGACCAACTCGCGCGCGGCCATGCGTCCGCATTCCACATTGTCGATGCCCACCACATGCACCTCGGGCGAGGTCGCCGAGCGCCCGAAGGTGTGCACCACCGGCACGCCGGCATCGTGGAACGCCTTGGCAAAGCTGGGCGGCAAGGTCGACGAGGCGACGATCACCGCATCCACCGAATATTGCCGCAGCATGCGCACGGAATTGGCGGGCTCGGTCTCGTCGGTCAGGTTCACGATCAGGGGGCGCAGCCCGCGTTCCTGCAAGGCGCGGGTGAACTGGTCGAAAACCTCAAGAAAAATGGGGTTGTGGAAGTTGTTCGAGATCAGTCCGATCAGCTTGGTCCGCCCCGTCGTCAGCGACGAAGCCAGCGCGTTGGGGCTGTAGCCCAGTTCCTTGGCGGCCTTTTCGACCTTGGCGCGGGTCTTGGCCGAGACCGAGGCGCCCGGCGTGAAGGTGCGCGACACCGCTGACCGCGACACCCCGGCCAAGGCCGCAACTTCCTTCAGCGTAACGCCCACTTGCCTGGTCTCCTTCGTGAGGTCGATCGGGTCTGTTGAATGTCGCATCATTGCAAAAATGGTGCAATCGGTTGCAAGACATTTCCACCCCTGACGTCAGGTTCCAAAACGCTGCGGCCGTGATCCGACATTGTGATTCAATTTTCGTCAATATGACGGAAAAGTTGCCCGTTTCGTCAACTCGATTGCTGTGCCAGGACGGCGGCGCGGTCATACTGGAACCAGAGCAGAGGAGGAGGCGCACAATGAGTTGGAACGTCTGCGTCGTCGGGGCCGGAAAGATCGGACAGATGATCGCCGCCCTGTTGAAGAAATCGCACAATTATACCGTAACCGTGGCCGACCATGACCTGACGGCCTTGTCGGCGTTGAACAGGCAGGGCATCACCACCCGCCAGATCGACGCGGGCGACGAAGCCGGGCTGGCACAGGGGCTTGCGGGGTTCGATGCGGTGATCTCGGCCGCACCGTTTTTCCTGACGCCTGCCATCGCCAAGGCGGCCAAGGCCGCGGGTGCGCATTATTTCGACCTGACCGAGGATGTCGCCGCGACCAACGCCGTGCGCGAACTGGCCCGCGACAGCGGCACCGCCTTCATGCCGCAATGCGGATTGGCCCCGGGTTTCGTCGGCATAGCGGGAGCCGCACTGGCGGCCGACTTCGACACGCTGGACAGCCTGCACATGCGGGTGGGCGCGCTGCCGCTCTATCCGACCAATGCGCTGAAATACAATCTGACCTGGTCCACTGACGGACTGATCAACGAATACTGCAACCCCTGCGATGCCATCGTGAATGGCGAACGGGTCAAGACCGCGCCGCTCGAGGATTACGAGATCATCGGCCATGACGGTGTGGAATACGAATGCTTCAACACTTCGGGCGGCCTCGGCACCTTGCCCGAGACGCTGGCCGGCAAGGCGCGGGCGGTGTCCTATCGCTCGATCCGCTATCCCGGCCATCGCGACATCCTGAGGCTGCTGTTGACCGATCTGGGCCTGGGCCAGCGCCGCGACCTGTTGAAGGACATCTTTGAAACCGCGCTGCCGCGCACCGATCAGGATGTGGTTCTGGTCTATTGCACGGCCAAGGGCATGATCGACGGGGCCCTGCGCGAGAAATCCCTGATCAACAAATCCTTTGCCCGCACCATCGACGGCCAGGTCTGGAGCGCGATCCAGATCACCACCGCCGCCGGCGTTCTGGGCGTGGTCGACCTGATGCGCACCGGCGCGCTGCCCACCCAAGGCTTTGTCCGGCAAGAGCAGGTCGGGCTGGATGACTTCCTGAACACCGAATTCGGCCAGCTGTACCGCGCTGGCGAAGTGACCCCCCAGAACAAGGCGGCCTGAACATGAAAGACGTAGTCATGACTGCAGAACACACACTCGAAAAACTGGGCCTGACGGCGGCCGAGCTGACCAGCGGGACGCTGGAGGTCCGCTCGCCCATCGACGGCCGCTTCCTGGCGCGGGTGCATGAAACACCCGTTGCCGACATGGATGCGGTCTTTGCCCGCGCAACGGCGGCCTTCAAGGTCTGGCGCACCGTGCCCGCCCCGCGCCGGGGCGAGCTGATCCGCTTGCTGGGCGAGGAACTGCGCGCGGCCAAGGAGGACCTGGGCGCGCTGGTCAGCTGGGAGGCCGGCAAGATCACCTCGGAAGGTCTGGGCGAAGTGCAGGAGATGATCGACATCTGCGATTTTGCCGTGGGCCTGTCGCGGCAGCTGTATGGCCTGACCATCGCCTCGGAACGCCCCGGCCACCGGATGATGGAGACCTGGCACCCGGCCGGTCCGGTCGGCGTGATCTCGGCCTTCAACTTCCCGGTCGCAGTCTGGTCGTGGAACGCGGCGCTGGCGCTGGTCTGCGGCGATCCGGTGATCTGGAAACCGTCCGAGAAAACGCCCCTGACCGCGATGGCCTGTCAGAAGATCTTTGAAAAGGCCGTGGCCCGGTTCGGCGACGCGCCCGAGGGGCTGCTGCAACTGCTGATCGGCGGTGCCGATCTGGGCAAGGCGCTTGTGGCCAGCGAGGCGGTGCCGATCATTTCGGCCACCGGCTCGACCCGGATGGGCCGCGCGGTCGCACCGATCGTGGCGCAGCGGTTCGGCAAATGCATCCTGGAGCTGGGCGGCAACAACGCCATGATCGTGGGCCCCTCGGCCGATCTGGAAATGGCGGTGCGGGCCATCGTGTTCTCGGCCGTGGGCACCGCGGGTCAGCGCTGCACCTCGCTTCGGCGGCTGATCGTGCACAACTCGATCCGTGCCGATCTGGTTGCACGGCTGAAAAAGGCCTATGCCGGTCTGCCCATCGGTGACCCGCTGGCCGAAGGCACGCTGGTCGGGCCGCTGGTGGACGAGGCCTCGGGGCAGGCGATGGAGGCCGCGTTGAAGGCGGCCGAGGCCGAGGGCGGCACCGTCTTCGGCGGCAAGCGCGTGTCCGACGGCGTGCCCGAGGGCGGTGTCTACATGCAGCCCGCGATCGTCGAAATGCCGGGCCAGACCGAGATCGTAAAGACCGAAACCTTTGCGCCGATCCTCTATGTCATGGGCTATGACGGTTTCGACGAGGCGCTTGAGATGCAGAACGACGTGCCGCAGGGCCTGTCGTCTTGCGTGTTCACGCTGAACATGCGCGAGGCGGAACAGTTCCTGTCGCCCGCCGGGTCCGATTGCGGCATCGCCAACGTGAATATCGGCCCCTCGGGCGCCGAGATCGGTGGCGCGTTCGGCGGTGAGAAGGAAACCGGTGGCGGACGCGAAAGCGGTTCGGACGCCTGGAAGGGCTATATGCGGCGCCAGACGAACACCGTGAACTACTCGGCCGAATTGCCATTGGCGCAGGGCGTGAAGTTCGACATCTGAAAACCCGGCCCGGCGGCATAGTGCGGCCGGGCCAACACTTGCGTTCAGTCCGTGAACAGGTAGTCAAGCTGCATGATTGACTGGGCGGTTTCCTCCGAAACCCCAAGGAACCCCGCGATCGCGGCCACGTTCTCGGCCGGGTCAGCGGTTTCGCGCAATCGGAAGAACCTCTCGATCCCGGCACCGCGCAGCTGTTCGGATTCATAGGCCAGATCGCTGCGGATCGTCGGTAACAGGCGTTCGACGGTTGCGGCTGGGCTGTTTTCTCCGGCCAACCCGACCCTGTGGGCGTGGCCGACAAGATACGCGTCTGAATAAGTGCACTCGATTTCAAGCACATGGGTGCGCGCCTTGTCCGAGCAGAAATCCTGTACGATATCCAGACTGGCGGGATCGAGGCAGATCAGCAGCCGGTCGGCGCCGAAGTGATCGTACAGCATCCGGGTGACCGCCCTGCGATGCCGGGATCGTTTGACCAGCGTGGTCTCCAAGCCCCCAAGATCGGGCAGCGGGGCGGTTTCCTCGTTGAACAGGTACTCGATGCAGGGCAGGTTGGTCTCAGAGGCGATCTGGTCGATCAGCCGCTTGGCCACATGCCACTTCTTGCAGACGACCATGTACAGATCGCGATCGGCGCCCAGCGTGTTGGCGGTTTCCCAGAAGCGGGGTGCATACCGGCGTCCCACGCGGCCACGGCCGGTCAGAAATCCGTGCAGATTCCGACCCTCGTTCGAGATCTGGAACGCGACCCCTTCGCTGGCATAGAGCGCACCCAATTTCTGCTTCAGCAACTGCGCCTCGGGGCTGATCTTGCGGGCGAACAGGTAATCTTGGGTCAGCAGCAGGTCGTAGTGATCGTTGTAAAACGTCACCGGCATCCCGTAGTCCGAGAACATCAGGAAAGTCAGCGTACGGTTTTCGATTTCGATTTTCGGGATCAGGTGGCGCACGAGGGTCTGAAAGAACGTCTCGTCCGGAATCCAGGTGGTCGAGAAAAAACGGACCACGTCCCGGCGCTGGCGCAGGAAATCCAGGATCATCTCGATTGTCCGGCGGCGAAGGCACCACCACTGGCTGCCGATCATGATCTGGAGATCCTCCGGGATCTCGCGGGTCAGGCCGAGACGTTTCTGGGCCTCGTAGGCGGCATAGAACAGTTTGCTCTGCGTGCGTTCGTTGAAATAGTGGCGATAGATCAGCCGGTCTTCCTTCATGCCGGTCTTGATCCAGTCGCTTTCGAAAAAGTCGTGGCTTTCGATGAAATCCTTGTCGGTTTCATCCAGAAACCGATGCGCATATTCTGCGGTCTTTATCGCCATGCAGTCGCCCGACAGCATGTAGAAATGGGTCGCTCGCGGGAAGGCCTCGACCGCAGCTTGCACCGCGTTCAGTGTTGCCTGCACCAGCGACCATTCCCCCCAGCCACATTTGATCCGCCTGGCCGCGAAGGTCACATTGGGATTGCTTTTCAGGGCCGTCTGGATCCGGTCAAAGTCCTGTGCGGATGCGCTGGCATCGAAATGGATGGCCATGCAGTCCCCGGCGGCCGTCAGCCGTTCGGCCTGTGCGATAATCGCGTCAGGGTCTTTGTGACACAGCAGAATGTAGGCGATCTTGGCCATTGGCGTTGCATGAAGTCCGTTACTGCCCGGTTCCAACCGTGATACTGAGGATGAGCGATTGAATAAACAGAATATTTTTGCTTCTCTGGCGTCAAAAGCTGGCGCATCACCTTGAGACTCGGCCGGCTAAGGAGGCATGGCAGATGGGATTTCCCGGTACATGGATGACCGAAAGCGAAAGCATGGTCTATCGCGTCGTGCCCAAATGCGCCTGCTCGACCATCGGGCAGATCATGTATTACTCCGATCACGGTCGGTTCTTTGACGGCGATATCCACGACGCCAAAGACGGGATGCACAAATGGGCGTTTGACCACAGCCAGGATGTGATCTCGGCCAATGTGCGCGGACACAAGTCGTTCGCCTTCACCTGCGTGCGCAACCCTTATACGCGGATCCTCAGTTCGTTCTTCGACAAGATCTGCGGGATTCAGCGCAACGGGAAACGGTACCGGGGCAATCTGGTGCCGACGCTGATCTACAATTACGGGATCGAGGTCGGGGGCGAGGACGGCAAGGGCGAATTCGACCAGATCGCCAGTTTCCGCCGGTTTCTTCTGTTTGCCCGCGACACGATCCGTTGGCGGCGGCCAATGGACCCGGACATTCACTGGTCGGCCATGTCGGGGCATGTGTCGACCTTCATCGTGAATGGCGGGCGCTATGACCGGATATTCTGGACCGAGAAGTTCAACGAGGGCATGCAAGGCGTGCTGGACGCGCTGGAAACCCCGCATCCCGTGACCCTGTCCGAGATCCCGCGCTTCAACGAATCCGAGGGCCACGGCCCCAAACGTGCGCACCCGGTCGAGGACTATTTCGACGACCTGTCGATGCATCTGGTCTACGAAATCTACAAACAGGATTTCGAATTGTTCAAATACGATTTCGAGAACCCGGCCAACAAGATGCCGACAGGTGAAATCGACCTGGATGAGATTCACGCCAAGCTGGGTGATTGATCCCACAGGCAGGGGCGCTCCCGCCCATCGTCGATGTCTCTGGCGAGACATCTCCTCTGGTTGGGCCGGGCGCCGCGCACGGCGCGGCGCCCGGCCCAAGACTGACGGAGGCAGCGGCGCAGCCGATGGGTCCTGTCAGGCGCGGGAGCACTTCGGTTTCAGGTAACGAACCGGCCCGCATGAAGCAGGCTGGTAGTGTTCAAACCTGACGCACCGCGCCTTTTGCAGCGCTGGTCGCCAGCTTGGCATAGGCCTTCAGTGCCGTGGACACCTTGCGCTTGCGCGGTGCAGCGGGAACCCAGCCCTTTTCGTCCTGGACTTCCCTGCGGGCTGCCAGCTCTTCGTCGGACACGGCGAGGTGGATCGAGCGGTTGGGGATGTCGATTTCGATCGTGTCCCCGTTCTGCACCAGACCGATCTCACCGCCTTCGGCCGCCTCGGGCGAGACGTGCCCGATCGACAGACCCGAAGTGCCGCCCGAGAAGCGACCGTCGGTCAGCAGCGCGCAGGCTTTGCCCAGACCTTTGGATTTCAGGTACGAGGTCGGGTACAGCATCTCTTGCATACCAGGCCCGCCGCGTGGGCCTTCATACCGGATCACGACCACGTCGCCTTCCTTGACCTTGCCAGTCAGGATGTCGTTCACCGCCTGGTCCTGACTTTCGCAGACATAGGCGGTGCCGGTGAATTTCAGGATGTTCTCATCCACACCCGCGGTCTTCACGATGCAGCCGTCGCGCGCGATGTTGCCGAACAGAACGGCCAGACCGCCATCCTGACTGAACGCATGGTCCTTGGATCGGATCACGCCGTTTTCCCGGTCGGTGTCCAGTTCCTTGTAGCGGTTCGACTGGCTGAACGCCTGGGTCGTGCGCACGCCACCGGGGGCGGCCTTGAACAGATCTTGCGCTTTGGGGTTGTTGGTCACCGTGATGTCCCAGTTGGCGATGGCCTCGGCCATGCTGGCCGAATGCACCGTGCAGCAGTCGTCATGCAGCAGACCGGCGCGGCTCAACTCACCCAGGATCGAGAAGATGCCACCCGCGCGATGCACGTCCTCCATGTGGACGTTTTCGGTGTTGGGCGCGACCTTGCACAGGCAGGGCACCTTGCGGCTCAGCCGATCCATGTCGGACATGGTGAAATCCACCCCGCCCTCATGCGCGATGGCCAGCAGGTGCAGCACCGTGTTGGTCGAGCCGCCCATGGCGATGTCCAGGCTCATGGCGTTTTCGAAGGCCTCGAAGGTCGCGATCTCGCGCGGGAGGAAGCCTTTTTCGTTCAGCTCATAGTGGCGCTTGGTGATTTCGACGATGCGGCGGCCGGCCTCCAGGAACAGCTCCTTGCGGTCGGCATGGGTGGCTAGCGTCGAGCCATTGCCCGGCAGCGCCAGACCCAGCGCCTCGGCCAGGCAGTTCATCGAGTTCGCGGTGAACATGCCCGAGCACGATCCGCAGGTGGGGCAGGCGTTTTCTTCGATATGTTTGACCTGCTCGTCGGTGTATTTGTCATCGGCGGCGGCGACCATGGCATCGACCAGGTCGATCTTCTTCACATCCAGATCGGCGATGTCGATCTTGCCGGCCTCCATCGGCCCGCCCGAGACGAAGATGGCCGGGATGTTCAGGCGCATCGCTGCCATCAGCATGCCCGGGGTGATCTTGTCGCAGTTCGAGATGCAGACCATCGCATCGGCGCAGTGTGCGTTGACCATGTATTCGACGCTGTCGGCGATGATCTCGCGCGAGGGCAGCGAATACAGCATCCCGTCATGGCCCATGGCGATTCCGTCATCGACGGCGATGGTGTTGAACTCTTTGGCTACACCGCCGGCGGCCTCAACCTCGCGGGCGACCATCTGACCCAGATCCTTGAGGTGGACATGGCCCGGCACGAATTGCGTGAACGAGTTGACGATGGCGATGATCGGCTTGCCGAAATCGTCGTCGCCCATCCCGGTGGCGCGCCACAGGCCGCGGGCACCGGCCATGTTGCGGCCATGGGTCGAAGTTCTGGATCGGTACATTGGCATGATGCTGTTTCCCTTTTGCCCGGTTGCAAAACCGGGGGTGCGTGCGTTATAGCGCACGTAGCACATGTGCGTTATAACGCACAAGGTAAATCGCGGGACGTGGCCATGGAATCGGACGACATCACCCTGAAACTCAGAGACGTCCGGGCAGCATCGGGGCTGAGCCTGGCCAAAGCGGCCGAGTTGACCGGAGTCAGCAAAGCCATGTTGGGTCAGATCGAACGCGGCGAATCAAGCCCCACCATCGCGACGCTGTGGAAGATCGCCAAGGGGTTCCAGATGCCGCTGAGCGCGCTGATCGGAACCAGCGCCCTGCGCGATCCGGCGGATGCGGCCCGGTTCCGCACCGTGACCTTTCCGGGCAGTCTGAAGGTCAAGATCGTCTTTCCCTTCGACCCGGTTCTGGGGGCCGAGACCTTTCACGTCGAACTGGACCGCAACCAATGCCACGAATCCCCCGCCCATGCCGCCGGCGTGACCGAGGAAGTCTTTGTGCTGAGCGGCGCGCTCGAGGTGCTGCGGAACGGCGAATGGGTGCCGTTGAGCGCGGGCCAGGGGTTGCGCTTTTCGGCCGATCTGCCGCATGGCTATCGCGCCGGGCCCGAGGGCGCGGCGTTTCTGAACATGCATCACTACGGACACCGGTCCGCGACCGCCACGGCCGGTTGATACGGCAGAAGGAGATGACCCGATGACGGAATTCCTGAACGGCCTGACGCTGGCCGATGGCATCGGGTCCTTCGGGGCGCTGATCGTGGTCGCGGCCTATTTCGCCACCCAGATGCGGATGATGAATTCCGACGATCTGGCCTTTCCGGTCGTCAACCTGGTGGGGTCGGTTCTGATCGTCTATTCGCTGCTGCAGAACTTCAACCTGGCCTCGATGCTGATCGAAAGTTTCTGGATCGCCATCAGCTTGATCGGCATCATCCAGCATTTCCGCCTGCGACGGGCGCGATAGGGCCGCAGGGACCCGATCCAGCCTTGAACCCGCACCCTTGCGCGTATAGGGAAATCCCTGCGCGTAAAGGGGAGGCTTTGATGCTGGACGATCCAAAAACCCTGGTTTCCACCGAGTGGCTTGCCGCCCACCTCAAGGACCCGGATCTGCGGATCCTCGACGCCTCGTGGTACCTGCCGCAGCAGGGGCGCGACGCCCGCGCCGAATACGAGGCCGGACATATTCCTGGCGCGCGGTTCTTCGACATCGACGAGATCTCGGACCACCGCTCGGACCTGCCGCACATGGCGCCTCCGGTCGAGAAGTTCATGTCGCGCCTGCGGGCCATGGGCGTGGGCGACGGTCATCAGGTCGTGGTCTATGACGGCGCGGGCCTGTTTTCGGCCGCACGGGTCTGGTGGCTGTTCCGCCTTATGGGGCAGGAGAACATCGCCGTTCTGGACGGCGGCCTTCCCAAATGGGTCGCCGAAGGGCGCGAAATCGAGGATCTGCCCCCTGTCATCCGCGATCGCCACATGACCGTGCGCGTGCAGAACCAGCTGGTCCGCGACGTGACCCAGGTCTCAGCCGCCGCCAAGCTGGCCGATCACGAAATCATCGACGCCCGCGCCGCGGACCGTTTCGCCGGAACCCAGCCTGAACCGCGCGAAGGTTTGAGGGCAGGGCACATCCCCGGCTCGCGCAACGTGCCCTTCGGACAGTTGCTGAACCCCGATGGCACCATGAAATCGCCCGAGGACTGCCGCGCGGTGTTCGAAGCCGCAGGCGTCGATCTGTCGAAACCCGCCATCACCACCTGCGGGTCGGGTGTGACCGCCGCGATCCTCAGCCTTGCGCTCGAGCGCATGGGCAAGAAAGACCATTCGCTTTATGACGGCAGCTGGGCCGAATGGGGCGCCTTCCCGACCCTGCCCGTCGCAACCGGAGACTCCTGATGTTTGAAAACCTCAAGCCGCAGCCAGCCGACAAGATCCTGGCCCTGATGCAGATGTATCGCGAGGACCCGCGCGAACAGAAGATTGATCTGGGTGTCGGCGTCTACAAAAACGCCAATGGGGTGACCCCGGTGATGCGGGCGGTCAAGGCCGCCGAGCAGCGAATCTGGGAAGAGCAGGACTCAAAGGCCTATACCGGGCTGGCCGGTGATCCGGTCTATGCCGATGCGATGATCAGCCTGATCCTCGGCACCAGCGTGCCGCGCGCCAACATCGCCGCCGTGGCCACCCCGGGCGGCACCGGTGCCTGCCGGCAAGCGTTCGAGCTGATCCGCATGGCCAACCCCTCGGCCCGGGTGTTCGTGTCGAACCCGACCTGGCCGAACCACATCTCGATCCTGAACTACCTGGGCATCGAAACCGTCGCCTACCGCTATTTCGACGAGGAAACCCGTGGCGTCGATTTCGACGGCATGATCGAGGACCTCAAGACTGCCAAGGCGGGCGACGTCGTGTTGCTGCACGGCTGCTGCCACAACCCGACCGGCGCCAACCTGAACATGGTCCAGTGGCAAGAGGTGGTGAACCTGATCAACGACCGTGGTCTAGTGGCGATGATTGACATCGCCTATCAGGGCTTCGGCGACGGTCTGAGCGAGGATGCCCAGGCGACCCGGCTTGTCGC
The DNA here is from genome assembly GCF_056536885.1 of Ruegeria sp. CI5. NCBI lineage: Bacteria > Pseudomonadati > Pseudomonadota > Alphaproteobacteria > Rhodobacterales > Roseobacteraceae > Ruegeria > Ruegeria sp. CI5. The sequence continues at coordinate 348,843 of NZ_JBQFQN010000004.1, read as the reverse complement.
TGCGTCGGTCAAGGAATGCCTGATCGCGGCGTCCTGTTCGAAGAATTTCGGTGTCTACCGCGAGCGGACCGGCCTGCTGATGGCCGTCAGTGCCGATGCGGGCCAGACCGCGTTGAACCAGGGCACGCTGGCGTTTCTGAACCGCCAGAACTACTCATTCCCGCCGGATCACGGCGCGCGCGTGGTGACCGCGATCCTGATGGATGAGGGTCTGCGCGCCGACTGGATGGCCGAACTGGAGGAGGTTCGCCTGTCGATGCTGGGGCTGCGCCGCCAGCTGGCGGACGAGTTGCAGCAATTGAGCGGATCGGACCGGTTCGGCTTCCTGGCCCAGCATCGCGGCATGTTCTCGCGCTTGGGCGCCGCGCCCGAGCTGGTCGAGAAACTGCGGGTCGAGCACGGCATCTACATGGTCGGCGACAGCCGCATGAACATCGCCGGGTTGAACGAGGCCACCGTGCCGATCCTGGCCAAGGCCATCATCGACGTCGGCGTCTGAGATAAGGCATTTCAAAAAAGAAACCCGGGCACGAATGCCCGGGTTTTTTGTTTGGATTGAAGGGATCTCAGCCCTTCGAGAACTCGGGATAGGCTTCCATGCCCAGCTCACCCATGTCGAGGCCGTTGATCTCTTCTTCCTCGCCAACCCGCAGGCCGACGGTGGCCTTGAGGATCGAGAACAGGATGTAGCTGACCACGAAGACGAAGATCCCGATGGCCGCGAAGCCGATGATCTGGGTCACGAAGGACGCGTCGCCGTTGGTCCAGGCCACGATGAAGGTGCCCCAGAAGCCCGCGATCAGGTGAACCGGGATGGCGCCGACTACGTCGTCGATCTTCATCTTGTCCAGCAGCGGCACGGTGTAGACCACGATCACGCCACCGATGCCGCCGATGATCAGCGCCTGGAACAGCGACGGTGCCAGCGGTTCGGCGGTGATCGAGACCAGCCCGGCCAGCGCACCGTTCAGCACCATGGTCAGGTCGACCTTGCCGTACATCACCTGGGTCAGGATCAGGGCAGCGACGGCGCCGGCGGCTGCGGCCATGTTGGTGTTGGCGAAGATGCGGCTGATGTCAGCCATGTCGCCGATCGTGCCCATGGCCAGCTGCGAGCCGCCATTGAAGCCGAACCAACCCAGCCACAGGATGAACGTACCCAGGGTGGCAAGCGCCAGGTTCGAGCCGGGGATCGGAACGACCTTGCCGTCCTTGCTGTATTTGCCGATCCGGGGGCCCAGCACAATGGCACCGGCCAGCGCGGCAAAGCCACCTGCAGCATGCACCAGGGTCGAGCCCGCGAAGTCGCTGAAGCCCATTTCGGATAGCCAGCCGCCGCCCCACTGCCACGAGGCTTCGATCGGGTAGATGACACCGGTCAGGACGATCACGAAGATGAAGAAGGGCCACAGCTTGACCCGCTCGGCCATGGTGCCCGACACGATCGAGGCGGTGGTTGCACAGAACATCAGCTGGAAGAAGAAGTCCGAACCGACCGACGCATAGGAAAGATCGGTTTCGACACCATCAAGGCCGACCGGTTCCAGCGAGGTGGGCGAGAAGGCGCCCAGAATGCCGGTTATGGTCCAGCCGTCGCCCGGATACATCAGGTTGAAGCCGACCAGCCAGTACATGATGGCGGCAAAGGAAAACAGGCCGATGTTCTTGACCAACTGCATGGCCACGTTCTTGGAGCGCACCAGACCGGCCTCGAGCATTGCAAAACCCGCGGCCATCCAGAACACCAGGAAGCCGCCCATCAGGAACAGCAGCGAAGTCAGGATGTATTGCGTATGCTGCGCGGTTTCGCCGGTTGCGGCGGCCTCCTGCGCCAGGCCCATCTGCGGCAGCGCGACGATCGCGGCGGCAGGGATGAGTGATTTCATCAGGTTCATGTTCAGTCCTCGAATGATTGTCGGTCGCGGCGCCTTACAGCGCCTCCTCGTTGAGTTCCCCGGTCCGCACGCGCAGGGCCTGCTCGACATCGAGGACGAAAATCTTGCCGTCGCCGATCTTGCCGGTCTTGGCGGTTTTGGTGATGGTCTCGACGATCTGGTCGGTCATCGCGGCGGGCACCACGATTTCCAGCTTGATCTTGGGCACGAAGTTCACCGCGTATTCGGCGCCCCGATAGATTTCGGTGTGACCGGATTGCGAGCCGAAGCCCTTGATCTCGGTCACCATCATGCCGCGCACGCCCGCCTCGGTCAGTGCCTCGCGCACCTCCTCGAGCTTGAACGGCTTGATTGTCGCAATGATCAGTTTCACGTCTTTCCCCTCTTCTGTTCCGGTGGGTCCGGCTTTGCACCTGCAGAAAAAGAGCCCGACATGGCCGCTCAAGGAACGATTTCGGCAAAAAGACGCTGGGGAAGAGGGGCAAAGTTGCACATTTTTTGCACAAAAGCGGCAAAGTGATTAAAAAATACGCAAGTGTGAGAGGGAAATTCGCGCTATTTCACACCTCTACATGGGCGCGACAGCGCGGTATGGTGCCACAAAAGCAAAAACGGGCAGAGTTTGAGCATGACTGAGTCCAAGCGTCGAAAACCGCTGGTGGCGGACAAACGGTATCCGTCCGGAGGCCGCAAGACCTCGTCTGCCAAGCGGACGGCGAAACCGGCGGGCAAGAAGGCGACGGCGCGCAAGACCACGACCCGAAAGACCAGCCGCAAGCCCCGGCGCAAGCGTTCGGGAGGCGGGCAGGGCGGCTTCTTTCGCCGGCTGTTCCGCTGGATAGGGCGCCTGATCTGGGGGCTGACCTGGCGGGTGGGTGCGATAGCCGCTCTGCTGCTGGCGCTTGCCGTTGGGGTTGTCTACTCCACCTTGCCCGAGGTCGATGCCCTGCTGGACGGGCGCGCGCGCGGGTCGGTCACCCTGCTGGACCGGGACGGCAAGGTCTTTGCATGGCGGGGTGATCAGTTCGGCGGCGTTATCACCACCGACACCGTGTCGCCGCATCTGAAGAATGCGGTTGTCGCGACCGAGGACAAGCGGTTTTACCGTCACTTCGGCGTAAGCCCGCGCGGCATTGCCAGTGCGGTGAAGATCAACCTGTCCGAGGGGCGTGGCCCACTGTCGGGGCATGGCGGTTCGACCATCACCCAGCAAACGGCCAAGCTGCTGTGTCTGGGCGTGCCGTACGATCCGACCGAGTGGGAATCGGAAGCGGCGTACGAGGCTGACTGCCGTCAGGGGTCGCTGTGGCGCAAGGCCAAGGAAGCGATCTACGCGATGGCGATGGAGGTCAAATACTCCAAGGACGAGATCCTGACCATCTATCTGAACCGGGCGTTTCTTGGGGCCGGGGCCCGCGGGTTCGAGGCGGCCAGCCAGCGCTATTTCGGCAAGTCCGCAGCCGAGGTGGACCCGGCCGAGGCGGCGATGCTGGCGGGGCTGCTGGTTGCGCCCACACGCTATGCGCCCACCAACAACCTGCAACGCTCGCAGGACCGGGCCAAGGTGGTCATCAGCCTGATGGAGGATCAGGGTTACCTGACCACGTCACAGGCTACCGCGGCCCGCAACAACCCGGCTGAGCTGTCCGAGGCCGCCGCCGCCCGCGCTGGCGGGTATTTTGCCGACTGGGTCATGGCCAGCGGCCCCGAGTTCTTTACCCGCAACACCACCGAGGACGTGGTGATCAAGACCACGCTGGACCAGCGGATCCAGCAGGCGGCCGAAGCGGCGCTGAAACAGGTGTTCGACGAAAAGGTCAGTGAAGGCTCAAAAGCGCAGGCCGCGATCGTGGTGATGTCGGCCGATGGTGCGGTCCGGGCCATGGTGGGCGGACGCAAGACCAAGGTGTCGGGCGCGTTCAACCGTGCGACGCAGGCGCTGCGCCAGACCGGATCTTCGTTCAAACCCTTCGTCTATGCCACCGCGCTGGAACTGGGCTATTCGCCACTGGCCACGGTGGTGGACGAGCCCTATTGCATCGACATCCCGGGGTCCGGCCAGTGGTGCCCCAAGAACTATACCAACAAGTTCTACGGCCGCGTGACCCTGGCGGATGCGCTCAAGAACTCGCTGAACATCCCAGCCGTCAAGGTGGCCGAGGTTGCCGGGCTGGACAATGTGCGCACGGTGGCTAGCGGGTTCGGGATCGAAAGCGATCTGGCGGCGGGCCCTGCGCTGGCGCTGGGCGCCTCGGAAAGCACGCTGATCGAAATGACTGGCGCCTATGCCGGTATCCTGAATGGTGGCTCGTCCGTGGAGCCGTACGGCCTGACCGAGTTGAAACTGCTGGGTGATGATGCCCCGATGATGGTGACAACGACCGGGATTGGCGAGCGAGTGATCCGAGACGAAGCTGCCAAGCAACTGACCTGGATGATGGAACGCGTGGTATCCGAGGGAACTGGACAACGCGCCAAGTTGCCGGGATGGCAGGTTGCAGGCAAAACAGGCACGACCCAGGCCGCCCGGGATGCGTGGTTCATCGGCTTTACCGCGGACTATGTGGCCGGTGTCTGGATGGGCTATGACGACAACACACCGTTGTCGGGCGTGACCGGCGGTGGGCTGCCAGCCGAGATTTGGAAGGAAACCATGGTGCGGGTCACCGAAGGTATGACTCCGACCCCGCTGCCGATGCTGGCTCCGGCCGCTCCGGTCCAGACGACTCAGCAATCCCAGCCACGCCGCAGGCAGCAGGGTGGCTTTGCCAAGGCCGTCGACAGTCTGTTGAAGGATCTCTTTGGCGGCAATTAGACCGCAGATGATCAGACGGGCGGCGCTGGGCGCCGCCCGGATCGGTCGTTACAGGCTTTCGTCCAGCGCGGCGACGATCGCGTCGCCCATTTCGCTGGTCGAGACCGGCTGAACGCCTACTTCGGCCAACAGATCAGCCGTGCGGACACCATCGGCCAAAACCTTTTCGACCGCGGCTTCCAGGCGATCGGCCTCGGCGCCTTGGTCAAAGCTGTAGCGCAGCGCCATCGCAAAGCTGAGGATACAGGCGATCGGGTTGGCCTTGCCCTGGCCGGCGATGTCGGGCGCCGAGCCGTGGACGGGTTCATACAGCGCCTTGGGCCGGCCGTTGGCCATCGGCGCGCCCAGCGAGGCCGAAGGCAGCATGCCCAGCGAGCCGGTCAGCATCGCCGCGCAGTCCGACAGGATATCGCCGAACAGGTTGTCGGTCAGGATCACGTCGAACTGCTTGGGTGCGCGCACCAGCTGCATGGCGCCGTTGTCGGCATACATGTGGCTCAGCTCGACCTCGGGATAGTCCTGGCCCACGCGGGTCACCACCTCGCGCCACAGGATGCCCGATTCCATCACGTTGGCCTTTTCCATCGAGCACAGCTTCTTGTTGCGGCGCATCGCCAGTTCAAAGGCCGAACGCGCGGCGCGTTCGATCTCGGATTCGGTGTAGCGCTGGGTGTTGATGCCCACGCGCTCGTTGCCTTCCTCGAAAATGCCGCGCGGCTCGCCGAAATAGACGCCCGAGGTCAGTTCGCGCACGATCATGATATCGAGACCGGCAACCACGTCCTTTTTCAACGACGAGAAATCGGCCAGCGCGTCAAAGCACTGGGCCGGGCGCAGGTTCGAGTACAGGTCCATCTCCTTGCGCAGGCGCAGCAGGCCGCGCTCGGGCTTCACGCTGAAATCCAGATCGTCGTATTTCGGGCCGCCCACGGCGCCCAGCAGAACCGCGTCGACCTCTTGCGCCTTGGCCATCGTCTCGTCCGACAGGGGCTTGCCGTGCACGTCATAGGCGGCACCGCCGACCAGATCCTCGCTCACGTCGAATTCAAGGCCGCGCTTGGCGCCGAACCAGCCGATGATCTTGCGCACTTCGGCCATGACTTCGGGGCCAATTCCGTCTCCGGGCAGGATGAGGAGCGAGGGGTTGGACATGAACGGTCTCCTTGCGTTTTTCAGCATCGGGCCTAGCGTTTGCGGTGCATCTGGTCAATGAGGCGTTCTGGTCAAAATGCGCGGAATCAGGGCCGTACAGCGCGAAAAACGCCGCTGAACATGCGCCGGTCACCCGATCTGGGTCACAGGCTGGCTTTCAGCCCTTCTGCCAGCAGGTCCCAGACCCGGCGAATGCGCGGTGTCTGCCGCATGGCCTGCGGCGCAGCCAGCCAGACCGGCAGGACCGGGATGTCCACATCCAAGGGCAGAATTTCGACCGCAGGATCAGCCTCGGCCACTTGAACCTGGCTGAAACCGATGCCGCAACCCGCACGGATCAACTCCCAATAGGCGCTTTGAAGATCGCAACGGGTGGCAAAGTTTTCCTTGCTGGCAGGCCAACCCTTGGCCTGCATTTTCGAGATGATCAGGTCGTTGGAGTCGAAACCCACCAGGTCATGCTGAAACAACTCTTCGGGGGTGGTTGGCCGACCGGCGCGGTCCAGATACGACCGGGCTGCGCAGAAACACAACGGTACGTCGCCCAGATGACGGGTCACGATATCGACCTGCTCGGGGCGGTACATGCGAACCGCGATATCAGCTTCGCGGAACAGCAGGTTCTCGCTGGTGTCGGTGGCGACCAGTTCCAGCTGGATCGAAGGCTCTTGCCTGCGGATGTCCGCCAGAATGGACGGCAGGATATGGTGCGATGCGAAGACCGATGCGGTGATGCGGACCGTACCGCCCAGCTGTTGCGACTGCCCGGCGGCGGCCAGGCTCAGCTCACGCATGGCCGCGTGCATCTGTTGCGCCATCGGCAGCAATTGCTGGCCGGCCGCGCTGAGCTTGAGGCCTCGCGCATGGCGATCAAACAGCGACACGCCCAAATCAGTCTCAAGCGCCTGCACCTGGCGACCAAGCGTCGGCTGACTGCGCCCCAGTTCCCGCGCGGCCGCCGACAACGATCCCGTTTCCGCAACTGCCAGAAAGCTCTGCACCAAAGACCAATCAGAAAGTGCCAAGGTTTTATCCATGCGCAGATGAATACATGCTCTGCGTTTTTCGGCAATTCCCAAAGGTGCGTGAATGGATATCTTTTGTTCAACCGCCAGGGCTGACAGGAGGTCGAGATGACGGGAAGGGTGCTGATCCTGGGATCTTCGGGGCGTTTTGGCCGCAATGCCGCAGACGCGTTTCAAGCGGCCGGATGGACGGTGCGGGGATTTGACCGCGCGAGGGATGATCTGTCCACCGCCGCCAGAGGCACGGATGTCATCGTGAATGGCTGGAACCCGCCATACACCGAGTGGGCGCGGCAGGTGCCGGAGTTGCATGCTCAGGTCATCGGTGCGGCACAGGCAACCGGGGCGACCGTGATCGTGCCCGGGAACGTCTATGTTTTCGGGGCCGATACGCCCGGGCCGTGGGCGGCAGATACTCCGCATCTTGCAACCAACCCTCTTGGCCAGATTCGGATCCGGATGGAGGAGGCCTATCGGTCGTCGGGCGTGCGCACTGTGATACTGCGCGCCGGGGATTTCCTCGACACGCAAGCCTCTGGCAATTGGTTCGACCAGATCATGATCAAGCCGCTGGCCAAGGGGCGTTTCGTCTATCCCGGTGATCCTGACATTGCCCACGCCTGGGCCTACCTGCCCGATCTGGCCCGCGCTGCGGTTCTGTTGGCCGAGATGCGGCATGACTTGCCACGCTATTGCGACATTCCTTTTGCCGGATACACGCTGACCGGCCGGCAATTGGCACAGGCCTTGTCGGAAGTGACCGGGGCTCCGGTGCGCCTGAAGCAGATGAACTGGTGGCCAATTGTTCTGGCACAGCCGTTCTGGAAACTGGCCCCGCATCTGCTTGAGATGCGCTATCTGTGGGACACGCCGCACCGCTTGGATGGCTCGTTCTTCGATTCTTTGGTCAGCGATTTCGCATCCACGCCGCTGCACGAGGCTTTGAAAACCGCTGTGCTGTCCGTGTGGCATGATAGCCCGCGAACCACAGACGTGGATCGAGTTCAGGGCCTGTCATAGGCCCGGCCGCATGTCCGGGTGTGACAGGTCAACCCAAATCAGGCGATGTCGGCTGGCCTTGCGGGCCGCGGCAAGGGGCACGCCTTTGGCATCGGTCCAGTGGATACCGGCGTTTTCAACCACCCAGTCGACCGATGGCAGCAGATAGTCAACACGCCGTTCACCCACCGCCTTCCAAACTGCCGTTACAGCCGAGCCTGCGCCATCCACGGGTTGCGGATCCTGCAGGCTGGGGTGCTGTAACAGATCGCGGATGGCTTCATTGCGCCCCTCGCCCAGGTTCGGGTCGAGATTTGCGTCACCGGCAATGATGAAACGACTTTTCGGGGCTGGACCCAGCCCGCCGTCCAGCAACACCGACCACAGCCGGATCTCATCGCGATTGCGCAATCCGTTGCGATCCTCAGGCCCGTCGAAGACAGGAGGGGTGGCGTGAAAGGTCATCAGGTCCAGGCGGCCTTGAGGCGTCTCCACCGGAACGATCCAATGGGCGGTCGACGACAGACGCTGAACAGCGTGGGCCTGTTCGGACGGGAAAGGCAAATCGCCACGGGTGGGTAGCGTCGCGCCGGGCAGATCCTTCCACAGCAGCGCCGAGAGGTCACGAACCTCATCCTTTGCGATCGGATAACGGGACAGCACAGCCAGCCCGCCATTCCCGGTGAAACGGCCCCATCCCTGGGCGTCTCCGGGTCCGCCCCGTTCCCCGTCCCCGTCCAGATCAAGCGACGTCATCAGCCCCGAGTTGGGCTGACCAGCGAAGAGATGCGGGTAATCCAGCCCTGCCGCGCGCAACCGATCAGCCAGAGCGGACAGGGCCAGGTTGTCATGGTCCCAGTCGATGCCTTGCAGGGCCAGAACATCGGGGGCAGTGGCGGTCAGAACGTCGATCACGGCCTGCACCTGGGGATCATCACGCCGAATATCCCGCAGCAGCAGGCCCGGACCTTTCCGGCCGAGCTCAGCATTGAAGCTGGCAACGCGCACTGGCTCTGCCTGCGCCACAAACGGCAGCAACAGCAGAACAAGAATACGGATCATGCGGTTTGGGTCGTCTCGGCGGTCGAGTAGGCGCGGCGTTTTTCCACGATCAGCCCGGCAATGCGCAGGGTTGCCATCCCGCGCATGATCATGCTGGCCGGCAGGAAGGCCCACGCGCTCATGGTCCAGATCAACGTCTGCGGATTGGACAACGACAGCGGATCAATGAAATCCGTGAGCAGCTTGATCAGGGCCGGAATCAGGAACGGCAGGAGAACGCCGACCGAAATGTTCAACCGACCGTCGCGCTGCAGGCGAGTCACCACGTCTCCACCCTTGGTGGGGTCGAACAGGGGCAGGTTGGTCCAGACATTGAATGCCCCATTGCCAGTGGGCCATCCACGCAGTTTGACCGCATAGGCAAAGCTGGCGATCGTGACCAAAGCGGCGACATAGGCGACACTTGCCGTGATGCGTACCAACTCGACCAGGGGTTGGCTCGCGTCAGCAGGCAGCATCAACACCACCAGGCGGACAGGTGAATAGGGGAAGTCGACGACATTCGCGACGGCCAGACCGACCGAATACACGGTGCTGGTCAGTTCCGTCGGCGCATAGGCGTTCTTGCAGATCAAGGTCAGAAACGAGATCATCGACATCAGGCCGACAAAGCGCAGTCTGTTCACGGGCGGCGCATCGCGGAATTCGATAAAGCTGGGAAAAGCCGAGTTGTATTCGGCGAATGTCAGAATGAATGCCAGGATTGCCAGAAAGACAACGATCTCGGTCCCGTTGGACGTAGATGCGGGCAGATACAATGCGGGTGTCAGCACCAGAAGTGCCACCAACAATCCCCGTATCGCAGCCCCTGTTGTGCGAGCAATCACTATCCGAACCCTTTCCAAACCGGACCAGTCGATTCTTTGCCGACTTGGTTCCAACTTGATGCCCGCCAATCTCGATATTTGGCGGATGCCCCTTTAGCGCCATCATTGGCGATAAGCGGCATTTCGCTCAAGCCGAGGTGCAGAAAACACGTGATTTCGGGCAAAAAGATGGCGAAACTGGTGCGGCTTTGCATCATTCACGTCGCAAATTCGACGTGTAATGGAAATGGTTCTCTACATGTTGTGGTTGCTTTGACTTTAACCCCAAGAATGCGAACGGGGCCGCCTTGGCGACCCCGTCAGGTTGAGTATCCACAGGTTCATCCCCAGAATCACACCCAGGGGCGCGCCTGTCCGGCATGGGATTCGAACGTGTCGATGTGGTGATCTTTTTCCATCGTCAGGCCGATATCGTCCAGACCGTTCAACAGGCAATGCTTGCGGTGCGGGTCGATATCAAACTCGATCACGACGCCGTCAGAGGTGACGATCTGCTGATCTTCCAGATGCACGGTCATACGTGCGTTCTCGCCCTTGTGGGCATCCTCCATCAGAATGACGTGGTGGTGTTCTTCGACGACGATGGGCAGGATGCCGTTCTTGAAGCAGTTGTTGAAGAAGATGTCGGCGAAGCTGGTCGAGATGACCACCTTGATACCAAAATCCTTGATCGCCCAGGGCGCGTGTTCCCGAGATGAGCCGCACCCGAAGTTGTCGCCGGCCACCAGAATCTCGGCGTTGCGATAAGCGGGTCTGTTCAGGACGAATTCTTCGTTCTCGCGTCCGTCATCGTGATAGCGCATCTCGTCGAACAGGACGACGCCGAGGCCGGACCGTTTGATCGTTTTCAGATGCACCTTGGGAATGATCATATCGGTATCGATATTGATCAGGGGCATGGGGGCTGCCACACCGTGGACTTTTTCAAACTTTTCCATGTTCACACTCCTGCGGGAGAGGTCAGGCCCCATGCCCCGCGTTTCAAGCTTGTTGAGCTTCTGTAGTTTCGTCTTTGGGCGCGTTCTTGACGAAGAACGCCATGAAGACCAACCCGAACCCGTTGAACAGCATCTCGATGCCCAGCAGGATGCCCAGCAACTGGAACAGCACCGCCGGTTCCGAGCTTGCATAAGACCAGATGATGCCTGCCAGGATGATCGACAAGATGCCCGAGATCAGGGTTGGCCAGAAAAATGACGTGCCTCGCATCTGAAACGAGAGAATGATCCGTGCGATCCCGCCTGCCATGAACAGGATAAGCACCACCGTTGCCAGCGTCAGAGTGCCCGCCAGCGGATGGTCCAGAAACGACCAACCCAAGAACAGCATGACCGCACCCATGATGAAGGCCAGGATCTTGTTTCCGGTTCCTTCGACGGTGAAACCGCCGACAACCTGCAGAACGCCGGACACCAGCAAAAGGACGCCGGTGACCACGGTCACTGCCACGGATGCCACAACCGGTGCGCCCAGCACGAATATGCCGAACACGATCGATAGAAGCCCCATCAGGAGCCATTTGACCCATTCACTCATTTCAGTCTCTCCCTCAAATATCTAGATATGAGGGGACCTTACATCAATTCGCGCACATCTGTCAGCTTTCCCGTGATTGCCGCAGCGGCAGCCATCGCGGGGCTCAGCAGATGGGTGCGTCCGCCGCGGCCCTGACGACCCTCGAAATTGCGGTTCGAGGTGGCGGCGCAACGCTCGCCCGGGGTCAGCTGGTCGGGGTTCATGGCCAGGCACATCGAACAGCCCGCAAGGCGCCATTCGAACCCGGCCTGCTTGAAGATCTCGGCGATGCCTTCCTCTTCGGCCTGCGCGCGAACAAGGCCCGAGCCGGGCACGACCATGGCGCGGATGCCGTCCTTGATCTTTTTGCCCTTCAGGATCTCGGCCGCGGCGCGCAGATCCTCGATCCGGCCGTTGGTGCAGGAACCGATGAAGACCGTGTCGATCTCGATGTCGCTCAGTTTCTGGCCCGGCTTGAGCCCCATGTATTCGATCGAGCGGCGCGCGGCCTCGACCTTGCCGCCCTCGAAATCCTCGGGGTTGGGCACGGTCGCGGTGATCGGCAGAACGTCTTCGGGGCTGGTGCCCCAGGTAACCACGGGGGCGATTTCTTCGCCGCGGATGGTGACGACCTTGTCCCAATGGGCGTCGTCATCGGAATAGAGCGTCTTCCACCAGGCCAGGGCGGCCTCCCACTGCGCGCCCTTGGGAGCGTGCGGGCGGCCCTTGACGTATTCGAACGTCTTTTCGTCCGGCGCGATCAGGCCGGCGCGGGCGCCGCCCTCGATGGCCATGTTGCAGACGGTCATGCGGCCTTCCATCGACAGGTCGCGGATCGCTTCGCCGCAATATTCGATCACATAGCCGGTGCCGCCGGCGGTGCCGGTTTCGCCGATCACGGCCAGAGTGATGTCCTTGGCGGTCACGCCCGGCTGCAGTTTGCCGGTGATCTCGACCTTCATGTTCTTGGACTTTTTCTGGATCAGAGTCTGGGTGGCCAGAACATGCTCGACCTCGGAGGTGCCGATGCCGTGGGCAAGCGCGCCGAACGCGCCGTGGGTGGCGGTGTGGCTGTCGCCGCAGACAACGGTCATGCCCGGCAGGGTCCAGCCCTGTTCGGGGCCGACGATGTGGACGATGCCCTGACGGATATCATTCACCGGGTAGTAGTGAATGCCGAATTCGCGGGCATTCTTGTCCAGCGCTTCGACCTGAATGCGCGATTCGGGGTTTTCGATCCCGTTCACGCGGTCGGGCGTGGTGGGCACGTTATGGTCCGGCACGGCGATCGTCTTTTCCGGCGCGCGCACCTTGCGGCCCGCCATGCGAAGGCCTTCGAAGGCCTGCGGGCTGGTCACTTCGTGCACCAGGTGGCGGTCGATATAAAGCAGGCAGGTGCCATCGTCGGCTTCATGCACGACATGGGCATCCCAGATCTTGTCATAGAGTGTTTTGGGGGACATCGGTCCTCTCCCGTCTGTATTGAGAAATGCTGGCGAGTGGCTGGGCGCCGATTATAGGCGGGCCAGAACCGTGCGGGCGGCCCCGAAGAACCGTTCACGCAGGCGCGCGCGGTCTTGCAGGTTCGGAGCAGGGGCCTGATGGAATCTCATGCGATCCAGATATATCGCGCCCCCTCGTCAATCAAGGCTCAATCCGCGTCCCGGGACAGGTCGGTGGGCCTTGCAAGCCGCCACATTGCTGTTCAATCTGGCGGCAGGAGACCCGCATGGACAATGATTTGATCCCAAGTTCGATTTCTGAGCTGTTCGACAACATGGCCGAGGCCTTTCTGTTGCAGCTTGGGAACCTGGTCGAGCTGATCGTGACTCCGGGGTGGAGGCAGTATCAGATCGCCATCATCCTAGGGCTGGTGGCGCTGTCCTTCCTTTTGACTCTGCTGACAAAAAGCCGGTGGGAAGCCTGGGCGCGGGCGCGCAGTGGATGGCCCAAATGGCGGTTGCGGGTTCTGGTTCAGCTGATGCAGCGGATGACGCTGGTCTACTTCGTCGTGCTGGCCTGGGGCGTTTATCTGGTGATGCAGCAGGTCACCTGGCCATCGCGGAGTTACATCATCGGTGTTCTGGCAACGCTGGCAACCGCGTGGCTGGCGATCGCGCTGATTTCGCGACTGGTCCGCAACCGGACGATTCGGCGCATCTTCCGCTGGTCGATGTGGATCTACGCCACGCTGGTCGCGCTGAGTCTGACCGATGACGTCGCCGAGTTCCTGGACGGCGTGGCGATTTCGATCGGCAGCCTTCACATCTCGGCATTGGGGATTCTCAAGGCCATTCTGCTGATCGGCACGTTGTTGGTGCTGGCGCGGCTTGGCACCCGGGCGGCTGAACGCGGGCTGAAAAGCAATGACGACATCTCGCCTTCTATGCAGGTGCTGCTGGCCAAGGGTATCCAGGTCGCGTTTTACGGGCTGGTCTTTCTGATCGGGATCCGGACGCTGGGATTCGACCTGACCGGGATCGCGCTGTTGTCCGGTGCGGTCGGCGTGGGCATCGGCTTCGGCCTGCAGAAGGTCGTGTCGAACCTGATCTCGGGGATCATCATCCTGATGGACCGGTCGATCAAGCCGGGCGACGTGATCTCGCTGGGCGACACGTTCGGTTGGATCAACGCGCTGGGCGCCCGCTACGTCTCGGTCGTCACCCGCGACGGGCGCGAATACCTGATCCCGAACGAGGATCTGATTACCGGGCAGGTGGTGAACTGGTCCCATTCCGACGAGTTCGTCCGCCTAGATCTGACCTTCGGCACCAGCTACGGCGACGACCCGCACAAGGTGCGCGAGACCGCCGTGCGAACGGTGAAATCAGTCAAACGCGTTCTGAGCGGCGGCAAGCACGAACCGGTCTGCCATATCACCGGGTTCGGAGACAGCAGCGTCGATTACGTGCTGCGGTTCTGGATCCGGGACCCGACGGCCGGCCTGACCAACATCCGCGGCAATGTCTATCTGGCGCTGTGGGATGCATTCCAGGCCGAGGGCATCTCGATCCCCTTCCCGCAGCGCGAAGTGCGCCTGCTGGGGCAGGGTGCCACCGACACCGCTGTGCCACATCTGGACACGGATTGATCAACCCCGTGCCATCAGCGGTTGCCGTTCATTGAAATGTTGCAATTGCCTTGCTACCTTAATAGTACCCCGGCGCCGGGGTTACACGGCGCTTTAGCAAGGAGGACCATGTCCTGTCTCTACACACACAGGCGGGTTTGCCCGCCGATGAAGGGGCCGCTGTGATGGCCCGCTCTCAGTCAATCAGCGACAAGCTGCTTGAACGCATCCTTTCCTCACTTTCCGATGACAAGGCCGAAGATGTTGTGCAGATCAACCTGCAGGGCAAGTCTTCGGTGGCCGACTACATGGTCATCGCTTCGGGCCGGTCGACGCGTCAGGTGTCGGCGATGGCGGAAAAGCTGACGGATCGCATCAAGCAGGAATTCGGTTTCACCTCGAAGGTCGAAGGCAAGGATGCCGGCGACTGGGTGCTGATCGATACGGGCGACGTGATCGTCCATATCTTCCGCCCCGAAGTGCGCGAATTCTACCAGCTGGAAAAGATGTGGCTGCCTCAGGGCGGCAGCGCCTCGGCCAACTGAGGCGCCATCCCGGCCCGTATTGAAGGGCCGGCGGCGAGAGCGACATGCGTATCAGCATTTGTGCGGTCGGGCGATTGCGTGCCGGACCGGAGAAGACCCTGCTTGACGACTATCTGACCCGTTTCGACCGGACCGGCCGCGGCCTGGGCCTTGGGCCTGCGCGCGTGATCGAGGTCGAAGACAAGAAAAACGCCGGTATGGGCGCCGAGGCCGGCTTGCTGCGCAAGGCGCTGCCCGCTGGCGCGGTGATCTGCACATTGGACGAGCGGGGAAAGGTGATTGCTTCCCCCGATTTCGCGCGGAAGCTGGCCGGGTGGCGAGACATGGGCCGGCAGGATCTGGCCTTTGTCATCGGTGGCGCCGACGGGATCGACCCGGCGCTGCGGGCCGAGGCTGATTTTTCGATTTCTTTCGGCGCGATGGTCTGGCCGCATATGCTGGTCCGGGTGATGCTGTCCGAACAACTCTATCGTGCCGCGACGATCCTGTCGGGCGGCCCGTATCATCGGGCCTGACCGCTGTGGCCCGTCTGCTGATCGTCTACCATTCACGCACCGGCGGCAGCCGGCAGATGGCCGAAACGGCCGCTCAGGCGGGCAGCGCCGAGGCCGAGGTCAGCCTGAAACCCGCCGAGCAGGCGGGACCCGACGATCTGCTGGCGGCCGACGGATACATCTTTTGCGCGCCCGAGAACCTCGCGGCGCTGTCAGGCGTCATGAAGGACTTCTTCGACCGATGCTACTATCCGGTTCTGGGCCGGATCGAGGGGCGTCCCTATGCGCAGATGATCTGCGCCGGGTCCGACGGTCAGAACGCGGCGCGGCAACTGGCACGCATCGCCACCGGTTGGCGCCTGAAAGAGGTGCAGCCGCCCCTCATCGTCTGCACCCATGCCCAGACGCCCGAGGCGATATTGGCGGAAAAGACTATCCCAGAGGATGAACTGGTCAAATGCCGCGAGATCGGCGCGGCGCTGGGCACCGGGCTGTCGCTGGGCGTGTTCTGACGATCAGTCCAGCGTCACAAGCGTGGTGTCCGCGTTCCAGCCATCGACACTGCACCGGGCCTGCACCTGAACCTGACTCGCGCCTTCGGGGATCGCGACCCCGCCCAGCGATCGGGTAAACGGCTGCTCGGTCTCGTGCGGGTGATGCAGCACCCGCATCCCCAGCTCGGTCCCGTCCATCGCCAGAACGCGCCAGCCATCGGCATAGTGGTCCCACCCGGTATCGGGATGGCCGATGGTCACGTCGAATCGCCAGGTCTCGCCCGTGCGCGTCGCGGTGACATTTTCGACCGTCGGCGGGTCGGCGAGGGCCGGGACGGCCAGAAACAGGCAGGGGATCAGGTGTCGCATTTCGCCAGTCTATGATCTGATCGGGCGGGGCGCTATCACGTCTGCGTGTCCGGCGGCAGGCTCAGCAGGATCGCGCGGGAATGCGAGGCAAACTCGCGCCGATAAAGAACCCCCAATGTCAGAAGCGTGCCGATGATCAAAGTGATCGGGCCCAGGATCCAGGCCAGCGAGGCCAGCGCGAAATAAGTGGCGCGCAGGGCGCGGTTGAAGCTGCGCGCGGCGGTCACGCAGATCTCGGCCGCCTGCGCGGCGCGGGGATAGGCCTGCGGATCCTCGGGGTCGTTGGGAACCGCCGCCATCAGCACCGCGCAGTAGCCGAATAGTCGGTGCGCCCAGACGTATTTCAGAAAGGCGTTCGACAGAAACAGCAGCACGATCAGGATCTTGACCTCCCACACCATGGCCGGTGCGCTGCCGATGGCCAGATCCTTGGCGACGCCCGACAGGCGCTCGGTATTGCCCAGAAGGGCCAGCCCGCCCCCGATGGCGATCATCGTGGTCGAGGCAAAGAACGTACTGCCCTGACGCATCGTGCCCACGACCTGGGCGTCGAACATGCGGGGCTGACGGGTCACCATCTCGCGCATCCAGCAGCGGCGGAACTCGTCCATCATCACCGCGACCGAGCGCTTGCCGGGCGCGGGGTTCTCGATCCGCCATCCGATCCATTGCCAGGCGATCAGCAACAGCAGGACGGCGGCGTAGTCCAGGGGCGAAAACAGCAGGGCGCGTTCGGTCAATGTCATGGCGCGACAGTACGTCCGACGAAGGCAACTTGCCAGATGCAGAAATTGGTAATATTATTTTACCAAACCGGAGGACTCGCCATGGACATGCCACAGCCCAACCCCGACGTTCTGGCCCGCAAGGTCAGCGTGCTTGCCCGTCTGCGGCAGGTCCTGCCCGAAGATGCCATCATCGCCGACCCGGCCGAAACCCGCGCCTATGAATGCGACGCCCTGACCGCCTACAAATGCGCGCCGATGATCGCGGTTCTGCCGTCCTCGACGCAGGAGGTTTCGGACATTCTGCGCATCTGCCATGACGAAGGCGTGCCGGTCGTGCCGCGCGGGGCCGGGACCTCGCTGGCTGGTGGGGCGCTGCCCACCGCCGATTGCGTGATCCTGGGCGTGGCCCGCATGAACGAGGTGCTTGAGGTTGACTATGACAACCGCTTCATCCGCGTGCAGACCGGCCGCACCAATCTGAGCGTCACCGGCGCGGTCGAAGAGCAGGATTTCTTCTATGCGCCCGATCCGTCGTCGCAGCTGGCCTGCGCCATCGCGGGCAATATCGCGATGAACTCGGGCGGCGCGCATTGCCTGAAATACGGCGTGACCACCAACAACCTGCTGGGCGTGACGATGGTGCTGATGGATGGCCGCGTGGTCGAGATCGGCGGCGCGCATCTGGATTCCGGCGGGCTGGACCTGTTGGGCGTGGTCTGCGGCTCGGAAGGTCAGCTGGGGGTCGTCACCGAGGCGACGCTGCGCATCCTCCGCAAGCCCGAGGGCGCGCGCCCGGTCCTGATGGGCTTTGATGACAACGCGGTGGCGGGCGAATGCGTCTCGGACATCATCAAATCCGGCATCCTGCCCGTGGCGATCGAGTTCATGGACCGGCTGTGCATCGAAGCCTGCGAGAATTTTGCCCATGCCGGCTATCCGAATTGCGAGGCGCTGCTGATCGTCGAGGTCGAGGGCTCGGATGCCGAGATCGACAGCCAGCTGGCCAAGATCGTCGAGATCGCCAAACGCCACAACCCGGTCGAACTGCGCGAAAGCCAGTCGGCCGAGGAAAGCGCCCGCATCTGGCTGGGCCGGAAATCGGCCTTTGGCGCGATGGGGCAGATCAACGACTATATGTGCCTGGACGGCACGATCCCGGTGTCGGCCCTGCCGGACGTGCTGCGCCGCATCGGCGAACTGAGCAAAGAGTTTGGCTTGCCCGTGGGCAACGTGTTCCACGCCGGCGACGGCAACATGCACCCGCTGATTCTGTTCGACGCGAACAAGCCCGGGGATCTGGAAAAGTGCGAGGCCTTCGGGGCCGAGATCCTGAAACTGTGCGTCGATGCCGGCGGCTGCCTGACCGGCGAGCATGGGGTGGGCATCGAAAAACGCGACCTGATGCATCATCAATACGCGCCTCAGGACCTTGAGGCGCAGATGGCCGTCAAGGACGTGTTCGACCCGAAATGGCTGCTGAACCCCGCCAAGGTGTTCCCGCTGGATGCCAGCGCGGCCCGGCGCGTCGTGCCGATGGCGGCGGAATGACTCCCAAGACAGAACGGACCCCGCAATGAGACCTGAATCAGAGTCTGAACTGGCCGAAATCGTGGCCGGCCTGAACGAACCGGTACGCGTTGTCGGTGGCGGCACGCGCGGTGTGACGGGCCCCGGCCGGATGCTGAGCACCGAGGGGCTGCGCGGGATCACCCTGTACGAGCCCGGGGCGCTGACGCTTGTGGCGCAGGCCGGAACCCCGCTGGCCGAGATCGAGGCCGCGTTGGAGGCCGAAGGCCAGCAACTGGCATTCGAGCCGATGGACCATCGGGCCTTGCTGGGGTCCTCGGGCGCGCCCACGATCGGCGGTGTCGTGTCCGCCAACGTCTCGGGGCCGCGCCGGATCCAGGCCGGGGCCTGCCGCGATTTCCTGCTGGGCGTGCGCTTTGTCGACGGGCAGGGGCAGATCATCAAGAATGGCGGGCGGGTGATGAAGAACGTCACCGGCTATGACCTGGTCAAGCTGATGGCCGGGTCCTGGGGCACGCTGGGCGTGCTGACCGAGGTGTCACTGAAGGTGCTTCCCAAACCCGAGGCCAGCGCGACGCTGGCCGTACCCGCCAAGGACGCAGCGACTGCGGTTCGCTTCCTGTCCGAGGCGCTGAAATCACCCTTTGAGGTCACCGGCGCAGCCTATGATCCGCAGCAGCAGCGCGCCTTGATCCGGATCGAGGGGTTTGCGGAATCGGTCTCATATCGCACCGGGCGTCTGCAGGAGTTGCTGGGCCGGTTCGGCGCGGTTGATCCGGTCGAGCCGTCGGATGCCCTGTGGCAGACGATCCGCGATGCGGCCGATTTCGCCGACACGCCCGGCGATGTCTGGCGGATTTCGGTCAAACCCGGCGACGCGCCCGAAATCGCCGCGCGGGTCGAGGCCGACCGGACCCTGCTCGACTGGGGCGGCGGGTTGATCTGGGCGCTGGTGCCCGCAGGCACCGACCTGCGCGGGCGCATTGGCGCGTTTTCCGGCCACGCCACGCTGGTGCGGGCCGGGGCCGATACCCTTGCCCGGCTGGGCCTGTTCCAGCCGGAACCGCAGGGTATTGCGGCTCTGACACAGGGGATTCGACAGAAATTCGACCCGCGCGGCGTGTTCAACCCCGGGCTGATGGGATAGGGCGATGCAGACCACATTCACCGAAGACCAGTTGAAAGACCCCGGCACCCGCCGCGCGAACGAGATTTTGCGCAACTGCGTGCATTGCGGGTTCTGCACCGCCACCTGCCCGACCTATCAGGTGTTGGGCGACGAATTGGACAGCCCCCGCGGGCGCATCTACCTGATCAAGGACATGCTGGAAAACGAGCGTGTGCCGGACGAAAAGACCGTCAAGCATATCGACCGCTGCCTGTCCTGCCTGGCCTGCATGACGACCTGCCCGTCGGGCGTCCATTACATGCATCTGGTCGATCACGCCCGCGAATATATCGAAAACCGCTACAAGCGCCCCTTCTCGGACCGGGCGCTGCGGTGGGTTCTGGCACGGATCCTGCCCTATCCGATGCGGTTTCGCTGGGCGCTGATCGGGGCCAAGCTGGGGCGGCCGTTCCGCTTTCTGATGCCCGACGCGCGCCTGCGGGCGATGCTGGACATGGCGCCGAAACACATCCCGCCGGTCAGCCGCAATGACGACCCCCAAAACTTTGCGCCCAAGGGGCAGGCGATCAAACGCGTGGCTCTAATGACAGGCTGTGCGCAAAAGGCGCTGAACACCGACATCAACGATGCCACGATCCGCCTGCTGACCCGGCTGGGCTGCGAGGTCGTTGTGGCCGAGGGCTCCGGCTGCTGCGGGGCGTTGACCCATCACATGGGCAAGACCCGCGAAAGCCATACCACCGCCGCCGCCAATATCCGCGCCTGGACGCGCGAGATGGACGGCAAGGGGTTGGATGCAATCGTCATCAACACCTCGGGCTGCGGCACCACGGTCAAGGATTACGGGCACATGTTCCGCGACGATCCGCTGGCCGAGGACGCGGCGCGGGTGTCGGGCATTGCCATGGATGTCAGCGAGATCCTGATGCAGCTGGACTTGCCACAGGGTGACGACAAGGAGCTGACGGTGGCCTATCACGCGGCCTGCTCGCTGCAACATGGACAGCAGATCAAGACCTATCCCAAGAACCTGCTGAAAAAGGCGGGGTACACGGTGGTCGAACCCGCCGACAGCCACCTGTGCTGCGGCAGCGCCGGCACCTACAACCTGATGCAGCCCGAGATCTCGGCCAAGCTGAAACAGCGCAAGGTGCGTACGCTCGAGGCCAGGAACCCCGATCTGATCGCGGCCGGTAACATCGGCTGCATGATGCAGATCGGGTCGGGCACCCGACTGCCCATCGTGCATACGGTCGAGCTGTTGGATTGGGCCACGGGCGGGCCTCGGCCCCCTGCGCTGGATCGGGACGAACAGCCTGCGGATACGGTGCCGATCCTGCGGTGATCGGGCCTGATGCGCCGACGCATCAGTCTGGTGCGGATTAGGCCCGGTCCGGCTCTGCCCTATTTTCGCCAAACGCCACGCGTAAGTAGATTGGCCGATACCTCATGCCGGAGAACCGCGTGCGCACATGGATCAGGGCGATAGCGTTATGTGTTCTGCCATTGGCAGCCACGGCGCAGGATACTGGGCTGCAAAGCCTTGAAACCTCGGATTCCGGGCGCGAATGGATGGCGGTCGGACGGCTGAACATCAACGGCACCGGCTTCTGCACTGGCGCGTTGATCTCACCCACCCTTGTTCTGACCGCAGCGCATTGCCTGTTCGACCAAGCAACCCGCCAACGAATTGATCCGGGCCAAATCGAGTTTCTGGCGGGGTGGCGACATGGCCGCGCATCGGCCTATCGCACGGCGCGCCAGGCGGTCATTCATCCGGAATACGAGTATGACCGCGCCGCATCCGTCAGCCGCGTGCGCCACGACGTCGCGCTGATCGAGTTGTGGCAGCCGATCCGAAATACGACCGTGATCCCGTTTGAAACCGGCTACAGGCCAACGCGTGGCGAGGATGTCGGAGTGGTTTCGTACGCCCACAACCGCGCAGAAGCCCCTTCGCTGCAACAGGTCTGCTCGGTCATGGCGCAGCATTCGGGGGTGCTGGTCATGTCCTGTGACGTGGATTTGGGTGCGTCCGGCGCGCCGATCTTCTCGTTCTCAGGGGATCACCCCCGGATCGTATCGGTCGTGTCCGCCAAGGCCGAATTGGAAGGCCGGCGGGTATCGTTGGGAACAGCGCTGGAAGAGTCGCTGGAGGTGCTGCTCACCGAGCTGTCCGCAGGGAATGGATTTGGCGCGTCCGGCAAGACGATCGAGCCTGGGAAGAACGTTGGCGCAAGGTTTGTCCGGCCATGACCTGCCGTATCGTGACATTGGCCCTGATTTTGGCCGGGATTGCTGCGTCGGCGGTGGCCCAGGACAGTGGCAAGCGCCGGCTGACCGATCGGGACGACCTGTATGGTTGGGAGGCGATCGGGCGGCTGGACATCGGAGACCGCTCGTTCTGTACGGGTACGCTGATCGCGCAGGATCTTGTTCTGACCGCAGCCCATTGTGCGACGGACAAGGCCACCGGCCGGACCTATGCGCCCGGCGAAGTCACCTTTCGCGCAGGCCTGAGCGATGGACATGCGCTTGCCGAAGGCACGGTCGTGCAGATCGCCGTTCCTCCCGACTATGACCCCCGGGTTGGCCTGTCACCCGAGATGGTCCGGGTCGATGTCGCCCTGATGCGACTGGATCAACCGATCCCGTACACCGTCGCCAACCCATTTGCGTTGCACAGTGGCCGGGTCGCTGGGGATGAGATCAGCATCGCTTCGTACGGGCGCGGCCGATCCGAGGCAATCACGCGCCAGCGGTCCTGCCGGATTCTGGAGCGGCGCCAAGGTCTGATTACCTTCAATTGCGATGTCACGTTCGGATCTTCCGGTTCGGCTATTCTGGCGCGAAACGGGCCGCGTTGGCAGATCCTTTCTGTGGTATCGGCGGTTGGTACCGACGGCCGTCGCAAGGTCGGGTTTGGCATGGAACTTGAGGGGATCGTCTCGGAGCTCAAGGCCATCATGCGGCGGGATGCGCCGCAGCCAAAGGCCAAGATCCGGCGGCTGCAGGTCGGCTCGGGCAAGTCCAGCTCGGGCGCGAAATTCATCAGCTCCGGCGGGTCTTGAACTCAGCCAGTTTCTTTCCCATCTCATGTGTGTCGGGCAGCCAAACCGGGGTCCGACGATCACCAACGCCCGTCCAATCGGAGGGCAAAACTCGTAAATCGCTCTGAACATGAGGATAACGAACATGCGTAGCTTTGATTTTGCACCACTGCACCGTGCAACCGTCGGCTTTGACCAGATTGCCGACATCATGGATCGGGTCATGACCAGCGAAGTGTCACAACCCAGCTATCCCCCGTACAACATCGAAAAAACCGATGCCGATGCGTATCGCATTTCGATCGCAGTCGCCGGCTTTGCCGAAGATGACCTGACGATCGAAGTCAAGGAAAACGCGCTGGTCGTGGCCGGTAAGAAAGCCACCGAAGACACCAAGCGCACCTATCTGCATCGCGGCATCGCCACCCGCGCCTTCGAGCGTCGTTTTGCTCTGGCCGACCACGTCCGCGTGACCGGCGCCAGCCTGGAAAACGGCATGCTGCACATCGACCTGAAGCGCGAGGTGCCCGAAGCGCTGAAACCGCGCCGGATCGAGATCACCTCGACCAAGGCGATCGAAAAGGACGTGGTTGACGCCAAGCCCGTGAACTGAGGCTGAGACCGCCCAAGCGGCGATAATCGTCTCCTCCCTCGGTTGTCGCACAACCCCGCGTTCCTCCGGACGCGGGGTTTTTTCATGACGCTTGAAAAGAAAAAGGGCGCCCAAAGGCGCCCTTGTCTCATGGTCCGTCCGATCAGACCGCCATGCAGATGTATTTCATCTCAAGATAGTCTTCCATGCCGTGGTGGCTGCCTTCGCGGCCAAGGCCGGATTGCTTGACGCCACCAAACGGGCCCAGTTCAGAGCTGATGATCCCGGTGTTGATGCCGACGATGCCGTATTCCAGCGCCTCGGCCACCTTGTACACGCGGCTCAGATCCTTGGCGTAGAAATACGAGGCGAGGCCGAAGATCGTGTCATTGGCCATGGCGATGACCTCGTCCTCGTCCTCGAACTTGAACAGGGGCGCCAGCGGGCCAAAGGTCTCTTCCTGCGCGACCTTCATGTCCTGGGTCACGTCGGTGATGATCGTCGGCTGGAAGAAGGTGCCGCCCAGATCGTGCGGCAGGCCACCGGTCAGGATCGCGCCGCCATTGGCCGTGGCATCGGCGATGTGCTCCTGCACCTTGGCCACCGCCTCGTCGCTGATCAGCGGGCCGGTCGTGGTGCCATCGGACAGGCCGTCGCCGATTTTCAATGCCTCGACCGCGGCCTTGAGCTTGGCGGCAAAGGCGTCATAGACACCGGCCTGCACATAGATGCGGTTGGCGCAGACGCAGGTCTGGCCGTTGTTGCGGAACTTGCACAGCATCGCGCCTTCGACGGCGGCATCCAGATCGGCGTCGTCGAACACGATGAACGGCGCGTTGCCCCCCAGCTCCATCGAGCATTTCATGACCTGGTCCGCGGCCTGGCGCAGCAGGATCCGGCCCACCTCGGTCGAGCCGGTAAAGGTCAGCTTGCGCACGCCAGGGTTCTCGCAGAACTCCTTGCCGATCTCGCTGGCCTGTGACGAGGGCACCACGTTGAACACACCCGCCGGAACGCCGGCCTGTTCGGCCAGCAGCGCCAGCACCAGCGCCGACAAGGGCGTTTCGGTGGCCGGGCGCGCGACAAAGGCGCAGCCGGCGGCCAGTGCCGGGCCTGCCTTGCGCGTGATCATCGCGTTGGGGAAGTTCCACGGCGTGATCGAGGCCGCCACCCCGATCGGCTGTTTCAGCACCATGATCCGCTTGTCGCGCTGATGGCCGGGGATGGTCTCGCCGTAGACCCGCTTGGCCTCTTCGCCGAAGAATTCGATGAAGGACGCGCCATAGGCGATCTCGCCCACCGCCTCGGCCAGGGGCTTGCCCTGTTCGGCGGTCAGGATCTTGCCCAGATCCTCGGCGTTTTCCATCATCAGGTCGAACCACCGGCGCAGGATCGCGGCGCGCTCCTTGCCGGTCAGCTTGGCCCATTCCTTCTGTGCGGCCTCGGCCTGCGCGATGGCACCGGCCACCTGGGCGCGGCTGACATCCGCGACCTCGGCGATCACGTCGCCGCGGGCCGGATTGGTGACGGCAAAGGTGCCGTTGTCACCATCGACCCATTGCCCGCCGATATAGGCCTTGGTGACCAGAAGGTCGGGGTTCTTCAAAAGCGATTTCAGGTCGGTCGTGGTATCCAGCATGGGTCGGCCTCCGGGCAGGGAAAGAATTTGCGCGTACCCAATCAGGTGGCGCAGAACATGTCTAGGGCCACCCGGGGGCGTCAATCAATCCAGATTTGATCAAAAAATAGATCGGCGTGCGATGCAAGGGCCGGAAAGCATCAAAAGCCAGCCAGCTGTTGGTTTTGACGCCTATCTTTTTCGATAGGGTTTTGCCAAAGTTCCGGTGATTTGAGAGACCCAGGGGGATGTAAATCGTTATAACATTTCCTATCTTGTTGGGTAGATAAGAAAAACAAGGATTGGACAGATGTCGAACCAGCAATTCGAAGCATTGATCGAGGAAACCCAGGCCAAGGTGCGTGAAAGCCAGTCGCAGATCGAAGGGCTGACCTCGCGGATCGAGGCCGCACGCGCCAAGATCGGAACGGCCGAAGCGGATATCGACATCGAAAATGCCACGCTTGAAGACGTGCACGCCCACACCGAGGTGATGAACGCGAACATCGCCGAACTGATCATGGGGCTGGACGACGTCACCAGCGCGTTTTCCAAGGATTTCGACCAAATGCGCTCGAAGACCGGGTGGGAATCGTTAGTGGGCATCTTCTCGAAGGGTAAATCCGAGTCCATGCGCCAAGAACGGATGCGCTCAGCCAATATCGACGACAAACTGCAGGACCTGATCGCGAAATCAGACGTGATCGTGAAGCTGCTGGAAGGACAACTGGCCGTGCTGGAAGAGCAGCGCGTGAAGGTTGAGAACAACCTGACCGTCACGCTGGACGACCGCGAGGCGACCGTGGCCGAACTGGAAGCGTTGCGTACCCAGATTCAGGGCATGGACCCGGCGATCATCACGCTTGAAAACAAGATCAGTGTCGAGCAGGACGCCGCCGCGCGCACCAAGCTCGAAACCGAACTGGCCGAACTGAACAAGCAATACAACGCGAAGGTTCAGGAAGAGCAGGTCAAGCTGGCCAAGTCCCAGACGCTGGAGCGCTATATCGAAAAGGGCAAGACCTGGGTCGACTCACTGCAGAACCAGGCGGCGACGCAGATGGTGCTGATCAACAAGCTGCAGACAGACACGCAACAGCGCGTGGTGCTGTATGACGCCCTGACCAAATCGCTGAAAACCGCGCAGCAGCAGGACGTGGCCCACCGCATCAACGAGATCGGTGTGCAAACGGATCAGGAGGCGCAAACCGCCATGGCCGCCATCGGCACCGCGACCAACCAGAAGATGGCCGACATGCTCGAGGCGCACGAGGATCACATGGTCTTTGCCCGCGACGTGTTGGAGAAAAAGGCCAAGGCGGACGAACGCTTTGCCCGCCGGTTTGCCTCGATTGTCGAGAAGCATGATAAGAATTTGTATGGGGGATAACCCCTAATGTGGAACTGGAAAGTATTTCGTAAATTTGGCCTTTCAGGCATTTTGATCACGGTTGCAGGGGGATTAGTTTCACTGTTCTCTGACGACGGTGTTTCCTTGGCGAAAATTGGTGCTGACGCACCATTTCTTATCACCAGTCAGGACGGCATAAACGGAATTCTGGTCGCGATACTCTTTCTAACACTTCTGTTTATTTTGCTTGGGTGTTTCGGAAATCTCGCGCGAGCGCTGTTTTCCATGACTGCTCACACAATTATGAGCCGAGAGCCAAAATTTTTCAATGCGCACCAATCGGAGGCCAATATGGTCTTTAGTTTCTTTGAACTCGATGCGTTAGGAAGAGTGCCTTCCGTCAAGGATGAACTGCAGTGATTTCAATAGGTGAAATGCTGCTGAGAGCCGCCAATGACTAACCCCACCCAAGACCATGTCGGTCTGACCGACACCTTCGCCTCGCGCCGCTATTTCCGCAAATTCGAGGTGATCACCGTCCACCTCCTGCGCGTGGCCGCGACGATGGAGGCGGAGGGCGCGATCAGCAAGCAAGAGGTGCGGATTATTTCGCGTTACCTCTCGGGGTTGCTCTACACCTTCCGCGCGCTGAGCATGAAATACCTGCTGGTCGGGCGTGATACCGGGCGGTTCTTTGGCAGCCTCGCCATGGACAAGCGCGACAGCGGGTTTCCGGTGGCGGCCGAGTTGCTCACCATGGCCAATGACGCGCAGCAGGCGCAGGTGCATCTGGCGAATATGCCCTCGGAAGAGGACCTGAAAACCGAGATGGTGCGGACGATCATCAGC
Source organism: Ruegeria sp. CI5 (assembly GCF_056536885.1). NCBI lineage: Bacteria > Pseudomonadati > Pseudomonadota > Alphaproteobacteria > Rhodobacterales > Roseobacteraceae > Ruegeria > Ruegeria sp. CI5. The sequence continues at coordinate 321,737 of NZ_JBQFQN010000004.1, read as the reverse complement.
GACAGGGAAATCCCCACCAAGCTGCAATTCGCGCTGTCCCAAAGGCTCTATTACAAGGAATTGTTGAAAGGTCAGTTGTTCTGGGCCCGCAATGACCCGGAGTGCCATTGGATCGAGACCGAGGGCGAGCGGCGGAAGTTCCTGATTCATTGGGCGGTCTATGACAGCCAGATCAACCTGCCGGTCATCTACCTGATGCAGTTGGAGGACAGCGGTAAAACGGCCCTGCCCAAGGACCAGCGTCGCTGGCCCGAAGTGCAGGCGCATCTGATGGCGCAGTCGCTTGGTGGCTTGAAACTGGTGACCATCGCCAAAGGCTTCGACCAGGATTTCGACGACCTGCACCCCAAACATTTGCGCCGCATCCATGTGGGCCCGATGTATTCCTCGGCCTATACCGAGCAATCCGGCCCCCTGCGGCAGGTGTTGGAGGACGCGCAAGCCCCCGAGGGGCAGGATTGGGCTCTGGCCTGGACCACCGAAGAACTGCACAGCGAAGAGGTCATCGAAGAACGCGCCGGATGGTTCTCGACCGTCGAGCGCGAGGTCTTTGCGTTGGACCCCTTCGGCGGACAGGGGGCCGAGACCGGGGCCACACGCACCCAGCGCTCGATCATCCTTCCCCAGCGTCCGTTCCAGGTTCTGGCCGAACGCAATCCGCCGGGCTTTGCGGATGTGCGCAAGTTTGTGGTCAGCAAGTCCGGGCAGGTGTTGCGATATTGATAATACAAAGGCGATTTTGAAATGAGTTTGACGTCAGACCAGATGGAATTGCGCGAAGACGATATTCGCAAGCACTATCCTGCCGCCACCGCATTGCTGAACGGGTTCGAGCATGCGCCGCGCATAGCCAAACCCGCCGAGGCCGCCGTCGAACGGTCACCGGGTGTGTCGACGGGGCGGCGGTTCCGGTCGACCACGCCGGGGTTGGTAACCCGCCGCACTGCGCGAGCCGATGGGGTGCATCTGGTCGAACGGATCGAGGCCGCGGATGACGGCGACGCGCTGGTGTCCCCACAGCAGGCGACCACACAGCAGGCGATCCGCCGGGCGATTGCCATCGCTTTGGCGGTGGCCGAAACCTATGCGGACCAGACCCCGCTGGCCGATCTGAAACGCGCGAATCTGGCCGGAGATCTTGCCGCCGCGCGCAAGACCGAATTCTCGGATCTACTGACTGCAGAAGCACTGATCACCTTGCACACCTGCGGCAATGCGTTGGCCTATCTGATGTCCTCGCATCTGGGTGAGACCACGGTCGAAATCGGTGAAATCGATGAGGTCCTGACAGACAACGGCCAACTCGCCCTGCACGGTGCCCTTTGGGAGCTGGATCAGGTTCTGGCCAAGCACGCGCCCGATGATGCCCATCTGATCGCGGCCACCAGTGCCTATGCAGAGCAACTGATGGAAAAAGCTGCTCTGCGCGCGCAAACGGCTGGCCATCTGGCCCCGTTCCAGAACGCCGCCTGGCATATCGAGGCCGACGATCTGACGATCCGGGGATTTGAGCCCGCGTCGAAAGCCAAATCCACCACGCTCACCATGACGTTCAAGAAACCGAACGAGGTGGTGGGCAACCATATCGCCAAATATCAGGCCATGAAGCTGGCCAAAATGCTGATGGCTTATGATTTTGACCGTCGCCTGAACCCGTTCGCGGAGCTTGGCGGGTTTATCTTTACCTTCATGGGCGACGGCAAACCGGGCACCGGCAAGACCACTCTGATCCAGATGATGGCCGGGCTGATCAATGATTATTGCCAGAATGCAGGCTATCCGTTCCGCTATCAGAACCTGAGCACCGACAATATCGACAGCTATCAGGGCAAATCCGGCCAGAACGCCAAGGCGTTCATCAACACGATCATCGACCCCTCGGTCATCGGCTTTGGCACGATCGACGATATCGATCAGCTGGCCGGCAAACGCGGCGACCGGCAGTCCAGCGCCGGGCAGTTGGAGATCACCGCCGTGCTGATGGAGAGCTTTGCGGGCGCCAACACCGTCGTGCGCGGCAACTGCACCTTTGGCATGTTCTCGAACTACCCCGAGAATGTGGACGACGCCCTGCGCCAGCGGGCAGGCGCGCGGTTCCTGGTGGACGGGCCGCAAACGCGTGAGGATTACATTGACATTCTGCACCTGCTGATGGGCCGCAACCACGACATCCCGCTGGGCGAGCACGACGCCTATGCCGCGCAGGAAATCAAGAAGGCCGTCGCCGCCAGTTTCGAAAGCCACTCGCGCCCGCATGAGGATGCTTTGCTGCTGGTCTATGAGCGTGTTTCTGGTGAGATCGGCCAGATGGACACGATCGCCAAGCTGGGCACCTACCTCAAGGCGATCCAGCAGGCGGATGAGCGGTTCACCGGCCGCGCGATCAAGAACATCACCGACGCAGTCAAGGTCCGCGCGATGGATTTCGAACTGCCCGACGAGTGGATGGAAAACCCCGACCTGTTCCTGTTCCGCGACTACGACACCAAGAAGGCGATGATCGAGGAGCTGCGCCAGCCGATCACGGTCGAGATGGTGATCCAGGAGATCAACCGCTACGCCGACAGCGAGTTCCGCTATGCCGACAAGAGTGACGAGGTCGCGATTGAGAACGCGGTGCGTGAGATGGGCCGGATGGAAGAGGCCAAGCGGCGGTATCTGGAGGGGCAGGGGTGAGCTTTTGGAGCTTTTTCTTACCCTACTTCGTTGCTTTATTAGTACTTTCTCTATTGAGCTATATTTGTCTCTCTCTCTTTTGGCTCAAGCCGCTCGAAAGGCTACATATTCTTTTGGCATTGGTAATCGATGTCGTGATCACGATCTCGCTTATGTCTGTATTGACTGTCATCGCCCTTCTTTATGCAACGGGTTTCGCTGTCTCGGAGACTTGTGGCGACCCCCTCACAAGCGGCTTACCTTGTCCGATTCTGGAAAAATTCGGTTGGTCAGTTTGGGCGATACTTATTTGGATTCCAGTGACTTTTTATGGTTTGGTACGAAGGCTCAAAGTGGCTTTCGTCGAGAACAGAGCTGCATCATGATGGATAGCTATCTGTCATCAATCGATTGGCTGCCAACTGAACAAAGGCTCGCTTCATGATCCGCCTCATCGAAAAAGGCCTGATGTTCGGCAATCTCGTCCACATCTCCAGTCCGGCTCTGGTCGAGCGGTATAACCGCGCGCTGCAACATCTGGCGGGCAAGACCACGGCGCTGACGGATTTCCATGTCGATATCTCGGGTTATTCGCCGGAGGTGGGGATTGAGTTGGACGACCCGCTCTATCTCAACCCCAACGGGGTCAACCGGCAGTTCATCCTGCTGACGACCGAGCAGAAACGCGCGCCTCTGCTGAACGTCAAATTCTCGACCTCGCGCGATATCCTGCGCGAATTCATCGAGATGAACGAGGCGCAGCTGTTCGCTCTGACCGCCACCGATGCGGTGGCCGGAGAGCTGGTGAACTCGGTCTTCAAACTCACCACCCCGCGCGACCTGCTGAACCTGCGCAAGATCGAGATCGAGGCCGACACCGTGGGCGGCACCCTGCGCAAGGCCGATCAGTTGGCTGGCATGGTCGAACGGTTCAAGACCGAGGAAGACGCCTGGTTCGATGATCTGCTGATCGCGAAGATGATCGAAACCGCTAAGGAAACCGGCGACGTCACCCGCAACCCTGTCCGGTTGCGCCACACGGCGTTTGAACAGCGCAACTTCTGGACGGCGCATTTCGGCGGCATGTATTTGTTCACGGATCTGGATCACCCGGCGGCGATCTGCATGGGTGAAAGGCCAGTGGATTTGCCTATCAAATATGTCTTTGATCCGTCGCAGCGAAACCAGATTGCCAAATTTCTGAACTACAACGATCTGGTCGAGCCGATCGTCAAGGCCCGCGGCGTGGATGCCGCCGCGATTCTGCAACAGAAGATGGACTTTCTGACCGTTGACGCCGCCGCGGATGCGGGCATTGATCTGACCGGGCTGGACCGCAGCGACATGCGGCGTTTGGCGCGCAACCACGCGGATCGCTTGCCCGAAGCCTATCATGGCCTCGCGCAATTGTTGCGCTGGGCGACCGATGGCGGGCCTTGGCCGCGTATCACTTCGGATCATCCGGCCTATTTCTATTCGCTGCGCGCCGCCAATACCCCAAACCGCGATCTTGTGAATATGCTGCTGGCCGAGCTTGCCCCGCTGGACCCGCGCCAGATGTTCATTTGCCACAAGGAACTGTTCTACCGTACCTATGGTGGCTGGTCGGAGCCGAAAAAGGCCTATGTGGCCGAGTTTCTTGCCCGTGAATATCAAGTGGACAAGGCCGGGGCCCGCGCCGCACTGTTCGGGCATGAACCCGACATGAGCGGCGAAGACCGGGTCAGCGAGGCGGTGATCGCACGGGTCGGCCCTTGGGGCGCGGTAAGGAAAGAGTGATATGTTCGGAGCAATGCGCCTGTTTCTCGGTCTGCTCGTCGTTCAGACGATTGCCTACTTTGCCTTGTCTCTTTACTCGCGTCGCGTCCGGCGACAAAAGCTTGAGACGTGGTGGGAAGAGAAGGGCAAGACCGGCAACAAGGAAGCCTTTGTCGAACGCGGATTGCATGTCTATGACAATTCGTTCCGTCGCAAACTGATCCTGGGTGTTTATATCGTGCCTTGGGTGGCGATCGCTGCGCTGATCTATGTCGTGAACTACATGTGAGGTTTTGGGAATGGTCTACATCAAATGGGCGTTCATCCTGATTTTCTGGATCACGCTGGGTGCGATCCTGCAATACTCGCTGCCGCAGCACGACATTGTCCGCATCGTAAACACCTACGAAGAGCGGCAGGATCTGACGGATTGGACCCGCATTTTCTGGTCTGAGCCCGATGATCAGTCGACCAGCCTTTCGAACCGCGATGTGCAGTTCATCCAAGCCGTGCGGGCGAACGGCAAGCCGATCGTCTATCGGAACGAAGATACCAGCTGGGGTTGGCCACCCTACTTCAAGTTCGATACCGCCAACCTTTACACCGAAGCCAACGACGCGATCTCGGACAAGGATGATCCGGATTGGGTTGTCGTGACCCACTACGGCTGGCGCAACGAGTTTCTGTCGATCTTCCCGAATGCCATCTTCATCAAACATGTCGAAGGACCGGACGTCCGCATCATTCCCTGGTTCAACATCATTTTCCTGACCGTGTTTTTTGCCAGCGTCTGGGCGCTTTGGGTGCGTTGGCGCAGGTTCCGCGAAGCCCGCATCGACCCCATGCTTGAAAGCGTCGAGGATGGTCTCTACGCCGCTGGGGATGCGATCGACGAACGAAGGTCCAGCTTCCGGCGCTGGCTGGACAGTTGGAAGTCAAAATAGAACGAAACCGGGAATTTGTCTGAAAGTCGGCTTCCTGCCTATGCGGACCGCTATCTGACGACAAACTCGGCGTGAAGGGCTCCGGCGGCTTTGATGGTTTTGAGAATGTCGATCATATCCCGCGGAGACACGCCCAACGCGTTCAGGCCCGCAACCACCTGAGACAGCGTCGTCGCTTCGGGTATTTCTGCCAACCCGGTGCCGGCGTCCTCCTCAATCCCTGCGATGGTTCGCGGCACAACAACGGTCTCCCCTCTGGCAAAGGGGTTGGGCTGAACGGCGATCGGAGATTCCTCTACCCGAAGTGTCAGATTGCCTTGGGAAACCGCGACACGTGAAATTCGGACCTCCCGCCCCATGACGATTGTGCCGGAGCGCTGATCAACAACCACCCGCGCTTTGGTTTCAGGTTCAACCAGGATGTTTTCGATCCGGCCGATCGCATGCGCGGTGGAAGGAGCCCGCGTTTCCGGGATGCTCAATTCCACCGTGCCCGAGTCGCGCATGACCGCAACGGCGCGATTGAACTCGCGGTTGATGGCCGCTTCGATCCGACCGGCGGTTGTAAAGTCCGGCTCGCGCAGGGCCAACCGCAATTGGGAAAGACCTGACAGTTCAAAATCGATCTCCTGCTCGACCCGCGCCCCGGCGGGGATGACACCGGATGTCGGCACCCCCTGAACAACCGATGCAGCGTCGCCCTCGGCGACTGCACCACCTGCCAGAACTGTGCCCTGCGCAACTGCATAGATCTGCCCATCTGCGGCATTCAAGGGTGTCATGACGAGGGTGCCGCCCAGCAGGCTTTTGGAATCTCCGATCGCCGAAACGGTCACATCGATCTGCCCACCAACCCGCGCAAAGGGCGGAAGGGTGGCGGTGACAAGAACGGCGGCGACATTCTTGGGGCGAAAGTCCTCGCCAGTGACGTTTACGCCCAACCGTTCAAGTATGTTCGACATGATTTCTTCGGTGAACGGGGAATTGCGCAACCCGTCACCGGTTCCGTTCAGTCCAACGACAAGGCCATATCCCACCAGATCATTGCCGCGTACACCGTCAAAATTCACCAGATCCTTGAGCCGAACAGCCCCGGAAGCCGCCACCGAAGGCAGCATGATCAGAAGTAAGGCCAGAAGTCTCATCTCAGGAAATTCACCAATGATAGGGCCGAATTGCGGACGGTGACCGAATAGAGGCTTTCAAGCTGGAACTGCACGGTCTGCAGGTGTGCCGCAGTTTCGTAGGGATCGGCGGCGACAAGTTCGTTGCGCGCGTATTCAAAACTGGTCCTGGCCGCCGCATTTCGTGTTTCGGCCTGTTCGATGCGGGCTTGCGCCGCTCCGATCTGAGCGCGCATCGTCACGACGTCATCCTTGGTGTTGGCCAGAGCCACGCCCAGATCGGTGAACAAGGCAGTTTGCAGGTCTGGTGGCCATCCCAGCGCGCCCTCCGTTGCCAGCGCCGCAAGCGCGACATCGCGCAATCCATCCCGAAGTTTCGGATCATTGGACGTGAACTGCATGTTCACCCGCTCGGTTTCCGAAATCTGCATAGGTGCGAGGGTCGTGTTGGAACCGTTGTACATGACCGCCTCAAACCCGGCAGGATCATTGAACCAATCTTCGGCCGCCTGGCGAATATCGTTCAGGGTTGTCAGCCCTGCCAATTCGGTTCGCAGCGCAGCCAGTAGCGTGTCCGTCGACTGCAGCGGGGAGGCATCCGTGGCGGTTCCCGCGAACAAGCTGCGGCCACCGACCCGCGTGTTCAATGAAGAAATCATCGTGTCCAGTTCGTTGCGCGCCTGAGCCGAGGCCTGAGCATGCGATGTTGCTTGGTTGGATGTCCCAAACGCGAGCAGAGAAGCCGAAACCTCGCCAATCGAGGTTTCAAACGTCTCGAGGCTGATCTGAGTGGCATCAGCAAACAGATTTGCCTCAGCGGTCGCCGAAGAGAAGGCGTCCAGCTGTGCAATTTTTCGATCCAGGTCCAGCAAATGCGAGTAATCGCCATTGAGACGTCCAGAAATGTCAGCGGTTTTTCCCGTGGACATTTCATAGGACAGGGTTTCGATCTGCGTTTTGATCTCGGTGCTGCGCGCGCGCAAGGTCAGACCGCGGGCCAGATCACCAATCGAGTTCAAGGTCATGGTTACATCCTCAGCAGCAAATCCATCAATTCGTCGACAACGGTGATGATCCGCGCATTGGCGGCATAGGCCTGTTCAATCTGCATCATGCGCTGCAACTCGGTGTCAGTGTCCACGCCTTGCTCGGCCACTAACTGTTCCATTTGAAGTTGCGCGTTGGATGCGTAGCTTTGGCGCGATTGAGCGGTATGGGTTGCTGTGCCAGCTTTGGACAAAAGCGCCACCGACACTTCACTGGCCCGCAAAGCCCCTGTACCGAAAGCCGGGGCAGGGCGCGGCGTGGTCAAAACGGCGCCAAAATCCTGCAGCTGGGTTGCCTCGCCGGGGTCGTTGGGTGCAACGGCCCCCAACCCCGCACGCAGTTTCCAACTGTCGCCGCCGGCATCAGGATCGACAATCGGGTTGAGCTTAAGACGGGACGCGAGCCCCGCCGGCGCCGTGGCATCGAAACGGGCGCCGGCATCGGTGAACAAACCCGGATCAGTCGGCATCGCGGTCGGGTCCAGGCCGGCAGTTTCGAACCGTTCGATCAGATCGCGCGCGACTGCATCTAGGTCCTCATGCGCGTCGATGGCCAACACGTCGCGAATGTCAAACTGGGCTGCCAGAGCGCCCCCGCGGATCTGTGCGGAATCACCGGATGTGCGGACTGGCCGTCCATTGAGCTCGAGCCCGGAGAGCAGTCCGTTCCCTACGGTCATGTGCGGTTTGGTATCACCGGTAACCGAGAACGCGAACTCTGCGGCGGATCCTTCCAGCAGTATCAGCCCACCGTCGGAATACAGTGAGACGCGGTTGTTGTCGCGCGTCACGACATTGACCGGAACCAGCTGGTTGACTTGGTCAATGAGAACCTGGCGTTGATCCAGCAACCCATTGATATCGCCGCCCGCGTTCTCAACAGCCGGGATCTTGGCATTCAACGCTTCGATATCTTTCAGGTTTGTATTCAGTGTTTCGACATACGTCCCGATTGTTCGGTCCGCGTCAGAACGCATCTTGCTGAGGCCGTCGGACGCCTTATTCAAATCGGCAACCAGATCCCCAGCTGCGCGCGCCGCCAGATCCAGACGCTCGACCGAGCCGGGATTGCTTGCGGCCGTGATCAAGCTGTTCTCGAATGCGCTCAAAGATACCGCGATCGATCTGCCGTCATCGGGGGTACCGACCAATGCTTCGAATTGCGAGTAAAACTCCGAGATTGCCGAGGCCGCCGCGTTATCCGCCGTTGCCGCGCGCAGGTTCGCCATCAGAACAGGATCTTGATGGCGGGTGATTCCCACGACCCTGACGCCGTTGCCGGAAATAGAGTTGGTGGTCAGCTCCAACGTCCGCTTGGCGTAGCCGGGCGTCAGCGCATTGGCTATGTTGCCCGAGACGACGGCGGCGCCGCGTCTTGCCGCGCCCAGCCCACCCAGCGCGTTATTCAGGGCCGTTGACATGCTCATGAGGCCGTTCCTTTCCGCTTTGCAGGTTCAGATCAGCGCTTGATGTTGGTTGTTTCCTGCAACATCTCGTCGACTGTCTGGATCACCTTTGCGCTTGACGAATAGGCGCGCTGGGTTTGGATCATCGACGTCAGTTCAGTCGCAACGTCGATCGTCGACTCTTCGCGCGCGAAGGAAATCAATTCGCCCGTCGGACCTTCGCCGGCATCCCACAGGAAATAAGTTCCACTGTCGCGAGACGGCGCATATGTCTGGCTGTCGAGTGCGGTCAGCCCATTCGGGTTGGGGACGTCCGCCAGCGGTATCTGGTACATCCGACGGGTGACGCCCGTGTCATACAGCGCGTAGACGTATCCGTTTTCATCGACCTGAACGCTGGACATGGTCCCGACTGCGGATCCGTCCCGGGTGATCGAAACCGGCGCAAACGTGTCGGACAGTTGAGTGATTCCATCGCTGTCACCGATCAGACCGATATTGACCTCCATCGGGCCGCCGGCGACGTTGACGACAAAGCTGCCGGTGGTCGGATCATAGGTGCCACCGGACACGGTGGTCACACTGGCAAGGGTACCGCCTGCGGTTCTGCTGTCCGTAAATGTCAGCGTATATTCACCGATCACGGCACCGCCCGAAGCGGAGTCGCGCAAGATCATCGTCCATTCGTTGCTGGACCCGGCGGCCGGCACCGTCGGGACAAGCTCGATATCGACATTCTCGGGTTTGCCCAAATTGTCGAAATATTCGACGGACAAGGGCTGCGTGTCACCAGGTGCGCCGGCATCGGTGGCCGTGGCGGGCAGGTTCATGCGCAGGTTCATTGCGGTGGTCGGCGAGCCGGACAATTGATTGACGCTGAGTTGAACCGGCTGCAACGCTGCGGGTGTGTCGCGCGAAACGTTGGGAATGGACCCATCGGCGTTGGCGGGCCAGCCCAGCAGCACAAGTCCGGACTCGGTAACCAGATACCCTTCCGCATTGGTTCGGAAGGATCCGGTGGTGGTCAGAAGCATTTCGTTTGAATCGGTTCCGATCTGGGAACTTGGGCGAACCGGCAGCATGCCCCGGCCGCGCACGGCCAGGTCGGTTGAGTTGTTGGTGGTAACCAGCGAGCCACGCTGATCGATCAGTCGCTGGCTGGTGGTCCGGACGCCGCCCGCCGAATAGCTTCCGCCCTGGCCCGACGTCACCATCGAATGAAAATCCGTCTCAACCCGCTTGTAACCGTAGGTCGAAGAGTTGGCGATATTGTCCGATATGGTCGCCAACCTGTTCGCGTTGGCCTTCAAGCTGGCCACACCGGCATTCAGCGAAGAGGAAATTGTCATCGGCACGCCCTTCTGTTGCGTCAATCGTTCCCGCAACAGCTAACGCGCTGGGCCTTAACAGCGCGCTAACAAGTAAAATGCCAGATATCCTCCGATCTCAGGGATTGCGTAGAAACACGATCTCGATCCGGTTGTTGCGGGCCGCCATCGGGTTTTTCACCGCCAGCTTGCGATCGGCATGACCCGTGACCCGTTCAAGCCGTTTGGCGCCGACCCCCTTGTCCTGAAGCATCTGCCGTACCACCTGCGCGCGCGAAGTCGACAGATCCCATGACGGATTTCGGGCCAGAACCACCGGAGAGGAATGCACGTGACCCTCGACCGAGATGGAATTGGTCACCATGTCCGATGAACGTGCAACCAACAGCACCAGTGCACGCATCATTTGGGTCGGAGAATCGGAACCTCTCTCGAACAGCGGCTCATCTTCGGTATCGAACAGCTCGACGATCAGACCCTCGTCCGTCACTCGAGTGACAATATGCTTCAAGGCCTTTTTGGACACCATGCTTTCGCCTGACCGCCCCAGCAGCCGCGCCTCGAGAGACGAGAAGTCTTCGAACGCGCCGCGCCCGCCGCCATCGGCATCCACACCGGTCGAACCCCGTGCGCGTTTGGCCTCGGTCGGGTTCTTGTTCGTCGCTCCCGAGCCGTCCATCACCATGGTTTTCTCCGAGAACATGTTGTCGCCTCCAAAGGCCCCGTCGCCCCCGCCGGAAACGGGATTGATCGGAATTGTCGGAGAGAAGTAGTCCGCCAAACCCTTGCGTTGCTTTTCGGTCGTTGCGTTCAGCAGCCACATCAACATGAAGAACGCCATCATGGCCGTCACGAAGTCCGCATACGCGACCTTCCAGGCGCCGCCGTGATGGCCATCGCCACCCGAAACGCGCTTCTTCTTGATGATGATCGGCGCCGCATTTGATTGCGCACCCATCTAAACCACCCTTTTTCACCCACTCATTGGATTAACAGCGCGCGGATTAAGGGCGGCTTAATATCTAAAACTGTTCAGACCTTTGCCGACCCCTCATTGGACCATCCCGGCGTTGGCCCGGCGCAGGATGACCGAAAGGCGGTTGAAACTGTTCTGGATTCCATCCGGATCGAGTTTGCCGAAAAAGCCGTCAAGCTCGTCATGGATGCGAACCGCCTGATCCAGGAGCGGGTCCGTGCCCGGCGTGTACAGACCCGCCTTGATCATCACTTCGGACTGCTCATAGCTTCCGACCAGCCGGCGGGCTTCGGCGATCAGCTTGTTTTCCTCGGGTGTCGCCGCAGCCGGTAAAGAGCGCGAGACCGACCGGCTGAGCGCGATGGCTGGAAAGCGCCCTCGCTCGGCGATCTCGCGACTTAGCACGATATGCCCGTCAAGAACGCCGCGCAGGATGTCGGCCACCGGTTCATCCATGTCCGAACCCGCGACCAGAACGCTGAACACGGCGGTGATGTCGCCCTGATCGGCGGTTCCCGGGCCGGCGCGTTCACAAAGGCCGGCGATCATCGGTGTGACCGAAGGCGGAAAACCCCGCAGGGACGGGGCCTCACCCATGGCGACGGCGATCTCGCGATGCGCCTCGGCGAACCGGGTGACAGAGTCGCACAGGAACAGAACGCTCAGACCCTGATCCCGCAAAAACTCGGCCGCTGTCATCGCAGACCAGGCGCAGCGCCGGCGGGCCAGAGCTGATTGGTCGGACGTGGCCGCAACCACGATCGAGCGCCCCATACCTTCGGCGCCCAACGCGGTCTCGACGAATTCATTCACTTCGCGCCCGCGTTCGCCCACCAGCGCGACGACCACTGCATCGGCTTGCATGGATCTGGCCAGCGTTGCCAGCAAACTTGATTTTCCCACACCCGACCCCGCAAAAAGGCCGACGCGCTGCCCCTGGACGATCGGAAGCAGGGTGTTCAAAATCGCCAACCCGGTGGCCATACGGTCTCCCAGCGGTTTGCGGTCGACGGCCCGGGGGGGCGCGGACATCACGTTGCGGGCCTGCGTCCCGGGCAGAAGTGGTTTGCCGTCCAGCGGTTTGCCGAACGGATCGACCACGCGACCAAGCCAATGCAAACCGGGTGCAAAAACCGGAGTCGGCTCAAGATAGACCCTGTCCCCCAGGCGAACGCCGTCAGGGGCTGCGCCAGGCAGCATGTGAACGGCTCCGGCCTCGACCTGCAACACTTCGCCAGCCAAGGGCTGGTCGTCGCGTCGCCGCAAAATCAGATGGTCGCCGATGCGCGCGTGTTCCGCCAGCCCTTCGACCTCGATCACCCCACCGGAAACACCCGCGACCAGACCCATGTGCCGCACTGGAGAAAGCCGTTCGAACTGGTACTTCAGAATCGAGGGATCGAGGTCGGACATGGCGTCGGCTCCAATTGGTTTCTGAAAACGGTTTCTAAAGGAATCGGGGTTAAGCCTTGATTGAAATTGATCGAGGGAGAAGCCCCGATGTTCTCGGACCTGAACGTCTTTAAAGTTGCGTACGCCCTGGCAACCCACGCCGGACAACGGCAGGCCGTCATCTCGCGCAACATGGCCAATGCGGATACGCCCGGCTACCTGGCTCGCGATATTGAGCCTTTCGCGGAAGCCTTTGAAAAATCCAGTGCCACCAGCGCAATGAGCGCGACCCGCGACGGTCATTTGAACGGTGTCGGGCCGGGCGGCATGACTTGGGCCGAGCATATGCGCGGCGGCGCCGTCGATCCCAATGGCAATGGTGTTTCGCTTGAAGAAGAAATGCTGAATGCGGTCGAGGTCAAGCGACAGCATGACCGCGCGCTGGCCATCTACAAGTCCTCGATCGGGATCCTGCGTACCAGTCTGGGCAAGGCGTGAGGAGGCCGTCATGAGCGATTTCTCCAAGTCCCTTGCCGTCACCGCCAGCGCGCTGCGGGCGGAGGCTGCGCGCCTGCGCCATGTTTCGGAAAACATCTCGAACGCGGATACTCCGGGTTACCGGCGCAAATCGGTTCCTTTCGAGACGGTGCAGAAGGACGGCACTGATCTGGTTCAGACCGGTCGGGTCAGGCTGGACCGGCGGGCGTTGCCCCGGATCTATGATCCCAGTCACCCGATGGCGGACGCCAGCGGATACTACGCAGGGTCCAATGTCGATCTGATGGTCGAGATCGCCGACGCGCGTGAAGCGCAACGCAGTTACGAAGCAAACCTCAAGATGTTCGACCAGACCCGACAGATGTCGGCCAGCCTCATAGAATTGTTGAGAAAATAAAGGAAAGCCAGAATGGATATCCGATCAATCACCGCGGCTCAGAGCTATGCGCATGCCCGCCCGGCCACCCAAGCAGATCCGGGAACAAGTGGCGCGGCACAAGGGCTGCGCGCATCATTTCAGGACTTTGCGGCAACCCTGAAACACAGCGAAGAGGTCGCCAATGCCGCCATGATTGGCCAAGCCGACCCACATGCCCTCGTGCAGGCACTGGCCCAGACCGAACTTGCGGTCGAAACAGCGGTTGTGGTGCGCAACAAGGTCGTTGAGGCCTACCAGGAAATTCTGCGGATGCCGGTCTGAACGATGCTCAGCGAAGGTCTGTTCTATGACGTCGTACGTCAGGCCCTGTGGATTGCGGTGATCACGTCAGTTCCGATTCTGACGGTTGCGCTGGTCACGGGTTTGGCCGTGGGCCTGTTCCAGGCCCTGACATCCATCCAGGAGATGACCCTGACCTTCGTTCCCAAGTTGGTGGCCATCGTCATCGTGTTCTGGGTCTCGATGGGATTCATGACGCAGACGCTGGTCACATTCTTCACCTCGACACTGGTTCCGCTGATTGCAGGAGGCCGCTGATGGATACAGCTTACGTCACCCTGTCCCGTCAAACCGGGCTGATGAACGAAATGCGCCTGGTCGCGAACAATATCGCCAATGCGCACACGACGGGTTACCGCCAGCAGGGTTTGGTGTTTTCCGAGTTTGTGAGGGACCTTCCCGGCAGCCCCTCTCTGTCCATGAGCCGTGCTCAAGCGCGCAACACGTCTTTTGCACAGGGCGTGTTGACGGAAACCGGTGGGCAATTCGATTTTGCAATCGAAGGCAGTGGGTTTTTCTTGGTTGAAACTCGGTCCGGTAACCGTCTGACCCGGGCGGGCAGCTTTTCACCGGACGCCAATGGCGATCTGGTGACGATGGATGGGCACCGCGTGCTGGACAGCAACGGGGCCCCGGTCTTCATCCCACCGGACGCAGCAACCATTGATGTGGGCGGCGACGGGACGCTCAGCGTGAATGGACAGGTTTTGGGGCAGATCGGGGTGGTTCAGCCCGCGGAAGGCACCGAGTTGGTGCGGGAAGGCAGCACCCTGTTCAAACCGGAAGGCGAGGTCGAGCCGGTCGAGCAGCCAGTGGTTCTGAACCGGTTTCTGGAGGGTTCGAACGTCGACGCCATCGGCCAGGTGGCCCGGCTGATCGAAATCCAGCGTGCCTACGAACTGGGGCAGAGTTTTCTTGACGCCGAAGACGAAAGGGTCCGCGGCGCCTTGAAGACTTTGATGCGCTGATCTGAAACTGCAGGAGAAACCGAAATGCGAGCCCTGAAAATTGCCGCGACTGGAATGGCGGCGCAACAAATGCGGGTCGAGACGATCTCGAACAACCTGGCGAACATGTCGACTACGGGCTACAACGCCCGGCGAGCTGAATTTGCGGATCTGCACTACCAGCAGATGGCTCGCGCCGGCACGGTGAACGCTGCGGACGGGACTGTCCTGCCGACGGGAATACAGCTTGGTCTGGGTGTTCGTCCCGCGGCCGTGACCGTCGAGTTGGCCCAAGGCGCGTTGTCCGCGACGGGCAGTGACCTGGACATCGCGATCGAAGGGCGCGGATATCTCGAGGTGGTTCTGCCAAACGGCCAGTCGGCCTATACCCGTGACGGCAGTCTGAAGCGATCGGCCGAAGGCCTCATCGTCACGTCGGACGGGTTTGCGGTGGCCCCCGAAATAACCATCCCGGACGACGCGCGGTCGATTTCCATCAACGCGTCCGGCGAGGTCTACGCCTATTTTGACGACACCGCGGAAGGGCAACTGCTGGGGGAATTCACGCTGGCCAGCTTTTCCAATGCCAAGGGCCTCGAGGCCATCGGCAGCAACCTGTTCAAGGAAACCGAGGCTTCGGGCGCTCCGATCGTGGGCACCCCAGGCGAGGACGGGCTCGGGATGCTGCGTCAAGGCTATTTGGAAGACAGCTCGGTCGATGCGGTACGCGAGGTGACTGAACTGATCGAGGCACAGCGCGGCTACGAAATGAATGCCAAGGTGATTTCGGCCGTCGACCAGATGATGGGCGCGACGACACAGGTACGCTGATGCGGGTCGTGGCCTTCATATCCCTGTGGCTTCTTCCGGTTGCCGCCTTCGCTGACATAGTCGTGCCAACCAGAACGATCCGGGCCAAGGAGATCATTGAATCCGCTGATCTTCAGGTGAAATCCGGTGAGGCACCCGGCGCGGTAAATGATCCTGCAGACCTGATCGGGCAGGAAGCCAAGACCGCTCTGTATCCCGGTCGGCCAATTCTGAAGGCAAGTGTCGGCCCTCCCGCCCTGGTCGATCGGAACGATCTGGTGACGCTTGTCTTCGTGAAAGGCGGACTGTCCATCGCGGTCGAAGGGCGCGCGCTGGGCCGCGGAGCCGCCGGTGATCGCATCCGAGTCATGAACCTGTCGTCACGAACGACGGTAACCGGAAAAATCCGTTCCGACGGCCAAATCGAGGTATTTTGATCATGAAACTGTCCAGATCCCTGTTGCTGGCCATCCTGTCCCTTTCCGCCTGCGGGCGTTTGGACCATCTGGGCAAACCGCCCAGACTGTCGCCAACTACGGAAACTCCGGAACACGTGGCGATGTTGTGGCCGGGTTTGCCGTTGCACACTCAATCTCAGCGCGCCGTGGACGGCGCGTCTCTGTGGAGTGGGGGTCAGCAGTCTCTGCTGGGTGATCAGCGCGCCATCAAGAAGGGCGATATTCTGACTGTCGTGATCGAGCTTGATGAAAAGGCCGAAATCTCGAACGATACAAACCGGTCGCGCGGCAGCTCGGAAGATCTCAAGGTTCCCGGCCTCTTGGGGTTGCCCCAGCGCGCAGCGAAACACCTGCCAGATGGTGCGTCACTGGACGAGGCGGTTTCGATCGATTCCGCGTCAGTCAGCAAGGGCAAGGGGTCGGTGAAACGCAAGGAAAAGCTGACACTGCGCGTCGCCGCAACGGTGATCGATGTCCTGCCGAACGGCGTCCTGTCGATTTCCGGAACACAGGAACTGAGGGTGAATTTCGAACTTCGCGAGCTGCTGGTGTCTGGCTATGTGCGTCCGCAGGACATCTCGCGCCAGAACGAGATTACCTATGACAAGATTGCGTCTGCACGGGTGTCCTATGGCGGCCGCGGCCAGATCACGGATGTTCAGCAGCCACGATACGGGCAACAGGTGCTGGACGCGCTGTTGCCGTTCTAAGGTGTTCAAATGATGAAGAAACTGCTCCCCGTTCTCTTTTTGATTGCAGGTCTCGGGGCCGGCGCTGCGGCTGGGCTATTTTTGACACCGGGACCAGCGGAAACCGTGGCCGATGCCAAAGCACCGGAGCCTCACGCCGAGGAGACCGCCAAGGCAGACAAGGCGAACAAAACCTCCGGCCATAGTGAGACATCGGGCAAGGCTGGTCCCTATGAGTATCTCAAGTTGACCAAACAGTTCGTCGTTCCGGTCGTCGAAGAAAACGAAATCTCTGCTCTGGTGACCATGTCGCTGAGCCTGGAAACCCGGCCGGGCATCTCGGAGGAGTTCTACGAAATCGAACCGAAACTGCGGGACGGGTTTCTTCAAGTGCTGTTTGATCACGCGAATATTGGTGGGTTCGACGGCGAATTCACGCAATCGGACAATCTTGAGGTGCTGCGAAGGTCTCTGTTGGAGGTTGCCCGAAAGGACCTTGGCGATGACGTGTCCCGTGTTTTGATCATGAGCGTGAGCCGCCAGGACACCTGACGCCAAAGGTCGGGCTTCAGCTTTCGGTTTACTGGTTCATCAGTTTCCTGGCGCGTGCAATGCGCAGCGCGGTTTCTTGATCGCGCTGCAACGACTCAACCGCCTGTTTGCGGCCGAATGCTCGGCGAAGGTCCTCCATCATTGCCAGTTTCCGGGATCTGACGCGCGCCAATTCAGTGTTGAGGTTACGCCGGGTTCTGGACTCCCACCCGTGCCACAAGACGTCCGCGCCAGCGATCTGGTACCCAGGGGTTTGCGCGGCGTCCGACGCCGTTTGGGCGACCTGCGCGTTCAGTGCGCTGATCTGTGCCTGAATGCGGCTTTCGGCCTCAAGTATCGGTTTCAGTTTCTGAAACTCTCTTTCGAAAGAAGCCGCCGTGACCGCCGCTAGATCCCTTAGCATCGCGCGTGTCATCCGACCGCTCCTTTCGCGCGTTTTCGCATGGCTTCGGCAAATCGGATGGCCGCAGCGACCGGGCGATAAAGGTCTTCCGTTATCTCCTTTCCGATCTCGACGGTCGCATGCAGGGCCCGCGCCGTCGGCGGATCCGAATGAATCGGAACTCCTGACTCCATCGCTGTTCGGCGGATTGTCGCGGCAACTTCGTCAACGCCCTTTGCGACGCAGACGGGTGCGGTTCCACGGGCGCGGGTCCATTTCAATGCCACCGCAAAATGGGTGGGGTTGACGATGACCACGTCGGCCTTTGGAACCTCGGCCATCATCTGGTTGGTCGCAATCTCTTGCGCGCGCTGGCGTCTCTGCTGTTTGACATGCGGATCGCCTTCCGAGTCCTTCGTCTCGTCCTGCAGTTCTTTGCGCGACATTCGATTTTTGCGCATGTGCTCGGAATACTGCCACAGGTAGTCGATGACCCCGATGGTCAGCGTGACGGCGACGACGATGAACAGGAACCGAAACAGTAGGTTCATCATCAGCGGGATGGAAGCTCGTGCGGGGCTGGCTGCAGCCGTCAGGATGTCCGCTAGGTTGGATTTCAAAAACACGGCAAGGCAGATGCTGTAGATCACCAGCTTGATGAAGCTTTTGAGGAACTCAAAAAGTCCGGCACGACCGAACTTGTTCTTGGCATTGGATGGGATTGAAATGCGGGACATCTTCGGCGTCAGTTTGCTTGGGGCAAACACCAGGGCGCGTTGTGCCAAGAGGTTCAGCAACACAAACGCCGCTGGAACCGCCAACAGAATGCCCGCGGAAACGGCAACCTTTGCCATCAGCCCGCCGACCGGTGCAGCCGCGCTGCCAGACGTCAACAACCGTGACAGTTCCGGGGCCTGATCAATCATAACCATCAGGGATGATCCCAAATGTTCGGTCGAAAACTGCCCGACCGCCAAAAGAGCGATTGTCAGGCCGGAATAGGCGGCAACGGCGGAAAGGTCATTTGATTTGACGACCTCACCCTTTTCCCGAGCCTTCTGCAGTTTCTGCGGTGTCGCCTCGAAGGACTTGTCAGTGTCATCGTCCGAGCTGCTCATTCCGGTGCTCCGGTCGGATCAAGCAAGTACTGGAACAGAACGTCAGACCAGACCGCAAGGATGATCGGCGCTCCCGCGAACAGAAGGAACAAACCGGCAAAGGTGATTGCCGGCGCGCCTACAAAGGCGACCA
This sequence comes from Ruegeria sp. CI5, assembly GCF_056536885.1. Lineage (NCBI taxonomy): Bacteria > Pseudomonadati > Pseudomonadota > Alphaproteobacteria > Rhodobacterales > Roseobacteraceae > Ruegeria > Ruegeria sp. CI5. The sequence continues at coordinate 302,803 of NZ_JBQFQN010000004.1, read as the reverse complement.
TCAGTTGAGGCATGGCCCGGTTGATGACACCCAGGGCCAGGTTGTAGATCAATGATGCAATGACAAACGGCATGGCCAGTCCAAAGGCCAATGCAAAGCTGCGCGATACCTGCGACACCCCCCAACGGGAAAGATCGGTCGCTGTTGGGGCCGCACCCACCGGAAAAAGTGAATAGCTGTCGATCAGGAATTGGGCCGCCCGGATGTGAACGCCCATCAGTGTGGCAAGGGCCAACCCGGACAGGGTCAAAAAATGTCCCATCGCCGGGGCCGGATCCGCAGCGGCGCCACCCAGGATCTGCGACAACGACGTGGCTTGCGCGGCCATCGACCCGGCGGTTTGAAGGGCGAGTACCAGTAGCCGAAGTCCGATCCCCAGGGTCAGGCCGATCAGGATTTCGGTCAGTATCAATTGAACCAGCGGCATCAGGCCACTGTCGGGCTCGGCAACGGAAACCGACGGCGCGACGACCAGCGTGAATGCCATTGCGACCCCCAGCTTTACGCGGGTTGGAATGCTGCGCTCCCCGAAAGCTGGTAGCAGGGAAACCACCGCTGAAACCCTGAGAAAAACCGCAAACGAGGACCACAGGACGCCCCCCAGCTGAGCCAGCAAGTCCGGCGGCAGCCCAATCACGCCGGCACCGTTCCGACCAGAGCCGGCCGCGTTTCGAGCCCAATTTCCTCGAACGACAGGACTGGGTTCGAAATTCCCCGCGCGTGCATGATGGTACGCAGCAACCTGCGCCGCCGCGTCGAGGTTACCAACGCCGGGAACACACCCTGATCCGCGCTGCGTGTTATCGTCGTGACGACGCCATCGGCCAGTTTGTTGAACAGATTGGGGGGCAGCGCCACATCCAATCCAGCATTCGGAGTGTCGATCTGGTAGGTGGAGAAGGTCTCCTCCCATTCCGGCGCCAACTGGATCAGGGGAATCGAGCCGTCGCCACGCTTCAGGTCCGCCACCAGCTGGAAGCCCAGTCGCTGGCGCACGATCTCACAGATCGCCTCAGGCTGCATCGTGGTCATCCGCGCTTCGGCGACGCTCTCCAGGATCAGCGCCATGTTGCGGATCGAAACCCGTTCTTCGAGCAGCAGACGCAAAACCGCGTGCAAGGTGTCGATCGGAACCTTGTCGGGGATCAGCTCATCCAGCAGCTTTCGGTTTGCTTCGGCCCGGACCGGGTCGCTGAGGCGGGTCATCTCGGACAGCAGGCGGCGCAGGGATTTCAGGGTCAGCAGGCGCGGGAAGTTCTGCTTGATGATTTCCAGCAGATGGGTGGCCAGAATCTCGGGCGGGGTTACGATGGTTGCGCCGCTCAGCGCGGCGGCCTCTTGATCCTTGGGCAGGATCCATCGGGCGGGCGCGCCGTAGACGGGTTCGGTGACGTCATTGCCTTCCGGCAACAGGTCCAGCCCGTCCTGCACCAGCGCCAAGATCAGGTCGGGGTGAAGCACTCCCCGGGCCTGTTCGACGCCCTGAACACGAATGACGTAAGTGCCCGTCGGCAAGTCGGCCCGGTCTGTCAGCCGGATCTCCGGCAGGATCAATCCAAAGCTCGACGCGACGTAGGTCCTCATGTTGGCGATCCGAGCGTCCAATCCGGTGCCGGGGTTCAACACCATGCTGACCAGATCCGGGGCAAATTCGAGGTGAACGTCGTCGAGGTCAAGGACGTCTCCGATGCCTTGTGAGGCCTTGGGCTCGGCGTCCGAAGCCGGCATCTGCGCCGCCTCTGTGGCAGCCGATTGTTTTTTGTGAACAACAAAGGCGGCATAACCCAGGATCACGCCACCGAGAATGAACGGCAGAAAAGGCAACCCGGGCACCAGCGCAAACAGCACCATCAGGATCGCAACGGTTGCCAGCGCAGCCGGATGACGCCCCAGTTGCGAGAACAAGGCGGTATCGGTTGCACCCTGCGTACCACCGCGGGCAAGCAACAGGGCGGATGCGATAGAGATGATGACAGCCGGTATCTGCGTGACCAACCCGTCACCAACAGTCAGGATCGCATAGGTTTCAAACGCCGAGGCGACCGGCATTCTGTGCACGATCACCCCCATGATCAACCCCATCACCAGGTTGAGCAGGGTAATCAGCAGCCCGGCAATCGCGTCGCCCTTGACGAATTTGGATGCCCCGTCCAGCGACCCGAAAAAGGTGGTTTCCTGTTGCTCAAGCTCGCGCCGTTCCTTGGCTTGCTGATGGTCGATGGCACCGGCAGACATGTCGCTGTCGATGGCAAGCTGTTTGCCCGGCATACCGTCAAGGGCAAAGCGGGCTCCGACCTCGGCCATGCGCGCCGCACCTTTGGTGATCACCATGAAGTTCACGATCAGCAACACACCGAATACCACGAGGCCCAGAAATATGCTGCCGCTCATGACGAATTGGGCAAAGCCCTCGATGACGTCACCGGCGGCGTTCGGCCCGGTATGGCCCTGCCCGATGATCAGCTTGGTCGACGACACGTTGAGCGACAGGCGCAGCATCAGCGAAGCCAGCAGGATCGTTGGAAAGGACGAGAAATCCAGCGGCCGCTCAATGAACAGGGTCAGGGTGAAAATCAGGATGGCCAGCGCGAACGAGGCCGCAAGGCCAATGTCCAGCACCCAGGATGGCATTGGCAGGATCATCATGACGATCACCGTCATCAAGGCCAACGCCAGTAGAACGGTGGGTGAAAACAGGGATCCGGCGTCAAGCTTTGGCACGCGTCACTCCTGATCGAACGCGATGAACGCAGCAGCAGCGGCGGAGGCGGGAACCAATGAGCCCAAGCGGCCCGTCCCGGTTCGGCCACGACCGGGCGGGATCAAAGGCGCGGCCGCCCGGGAAAAAGGATCGCGGCCCGGGGGTCCCGGTTGCGCCAGCCGCACGCCGTCGAGATTGGCCAGGATGGTTTCAAATCGGTCCGTATACGCCTGTGCAAGGCCGGGCGTACGCGAGTGATAGGCGCCAACCGCATGCCCCCACGAACCCTGTTCAGTAAAAAGCGACTTCAGGAACTGCGCCGCGTAGGCTGCGTTCAGATCCGGATCAAACATAGCGTCTATGGACCGGAAGGCTTTGCCATGCCAGCGGTAGTTGATCTGGAAACAGCCAATATCAAAACTGCGCGCACCCGCTTTGAACACGTCGAAGACAAAGGCCTTGGCCTCGGTCTCGGTGGCGAACCAGTACCCTTTGCCCTCGACATTGACGGTCCAGGGCCAGGGTGTCAGGCGGCCCTTCATCTTGCGCCCGGTCTCGGTTCGGGTGACGGCCAACAGGATATCCTGCGGCACACCTCCGGCCATTGCCGCCCGGCGCGCGGCCCGGTCGCAGACATCAGTCGCGTGGCCATCCGACCATGCCAGGGCGGCAGGCGCGGCGGCGGTAAGCCAAACGGCGATCGAGATGAAAAACTTGAGCTCTGGCATTCTGCCGGTCCGGGGATTCTTGTGTCCGGGCCAAGCTAGCCAGTTTTGGGTTTACAGAGGGTTATCGGGACCTCAGCCCCGATCGATGCGGCGGCCGAACACAACGCTGGTGTTGGTCCGCAGCACTCCCGGGATCGCCGCTAGCTCATCAACCAGAATGTCCAGATCCTCGATCCGCGGCGCTTCGGCGGACAGCAACAGATCGAATTCTCCATTGATCGACAGGCACAGCTTGACCTCTGGATAGGCTTCCAGCCGCTTGATAATGCGGGCGGTTTCTTTCTGCTGTACCTCCAGCAGGACAACGACCTGGACCTTGGGCGTGTCCTCGGCCTGGCGCAGGATCACCGAATATCCGGCGATCACACCGTTTCTCTCCATCCGGCTGATACGTTCATGCACCGTAGTCCGGGCCACCCCGAGCGTTGCCGCGATATGGGTGGTCGAGGCGCGCGCGTTGTGTTGCAGCGCGGCAATGATGCGGCGATCAAGCTGGTCCATCGATGCTCCGTGTTCCGAAGGGATGGTTCGGGTGTATGCCAGTTTGGCGCCTGCGCTCAAGGCTGATGCGGGTATCGGGGGTGAAGGTCGTCGATGATGATCGGGTGGGCGTGCTCTGCCGATCCGGACAGGTGCGGATGGTCGACCGGCAGTTCCGGATGCTGGTGGATGACCGCGCCCGGCTCGGCGCGAGGCCATGCCAACAGAGTTCCGACCAGACCGCACAGTGACAGAACGGTCAACAAAGCCATGGCCACTGTCGCACCGAACGCTGTCATGACCCATCCGGCCAACGGGTAGAGAACCAACCAGCAGGCATGCGACAGGGTGAATTGGGCGGCGAAGACGGCCGGGCGGTCTTCGGCGTGGGCCGACCGGGTCAGCAGGCGCCCCGACGGGGTCAGGGTTGCCGAGTATCCGAAGCCGACCAGTGCCCAGATTGCGGACAGCCCGGCAAGGCTCATGGGTACAGCTGCAGACAGGATCGCAGCAAACGCCATGGCCGCGGTGGCAATTGTTGCACCCGCCAGCATCACTTTGCGGTCCTCGAACCGCCGCAAAACCGCCGGCAAGGCAAATGCCGCCAGCATGGACCCGCTGCCGAATCCGGCCAGCGCGATGGCCACGGCACTGTCGGACAACCCCAGGCTTGCACGCACGATGACGACGGTATTGACCAGGACCATCGCGCTGAGCGCTGCGGCGCTCCAGTTCAAAGCCAGCAACCCCCGAAGGCGCGGTGTGGCCAGATAGATCCGCAGACCGCGGGTCGTGCGGTCGAAGAACTCGCGCGGCCGGACGGGCGTGGGAGAGGGAAGGGTAACCGACATGACCAAAAAGGCCGAGGCGACAAAGCCGAGGCTTGTTCCCAGAAACAGGCTGTCGAAGCTGACGAAGATCAGCAGGAACGCGGCCAGCATCGGGCTCACCAGACTTTCCAGATCATAGGCCAGGCGCGACAACGACAGCGCCTTGGTATAGTCCTGCTGGTCGGTCAGAACGTCTGGTATCGTGGCCTGAAATGCCGGGGTGAACCCGGCCGAAGCAGATTGCAGAACGAAGATCAGAACGTAGACCTGCCAGATTTCGGTCACGAACGGCAGGCACAGCGCCACTGCGGCGCGGACGAGGTCCAGCGTCACAAGGAGTTTTCGTCGGTTCAGCCGTTCCGCAAAGGCCGCCGCCACCGGCGCGACCGAAACATAGGCAACCATCTTTATCGTCAGTGCCGTACCCAGAACCAGGGCCGCAGAGCTTCCGGCAAGATCGTAGGCCAGAAGTCCCAAGGCCACCGTGGCAAGACCGGTGCCCGTCAAGGCCACGATTTGCGCAGCAAGCAGGTGACGATAGACCCGGTTTTGCAGAACGCTCAGCATCACAGGTACTTGGTGATGGCCTTGAAGGCGTCGACCGATTCGGCGTCGCCCGAGGCCAGGCAATGGTCGACATGATCATGGATCAGTGTCCGCTTGGCATTCGTGATCGCCTTTTCCACGGCGAAAAGCTGCTGAGCGATGTCCGGACAGGGCTCCTGGTCGTCCAGCATGGCGATGACCTTGGCCAGATGCCCATGTGCGCGTTTCAGGCGCGCGATGATCTGCGGATGAGTTGAATGCTTGTGAGGGTTCATGCATTAACCCTATCCCCCCCATGGGGATGCATCAAGCCTGCCTGAGATCAATCGCGGCATCGGTCCGGATGGCGTTGAGTTTGCAGGCCAAACACCCTATTTCGGGGACGATACCGAACGAAGGAAACACGTGTGGCGAACCATCTGTACAAGAACGACCTGCCCGATGGGCTGGATCTGGGCCCGATCGTGGCCATTGATTGTGAGACCATGGGTCTCAACCCGCACCGGGATCGCCTGTGCGTGATTCAGATGTCCGGGGGTGACGGCGATTGCCATATCGTGCAGGTCGAAAAGGGCCAAACCTCGGCGCCAAACCTGAGTGCCATGCTGGAAAACCCGGATGTGCTGAAGCTGTTTCATTTCGGGCGGTTCGACATTGCCGCGATGTATCATGCCTTCGGGGCGTTGGCCGCTCCGGTATATTGCACCAAGATCGCCAGCCGCCTTGTGCGCACCTATACCGATCGTCATGGACTCAAGAACCTGTGTCAGGAGTTGCTGGGCGTCGATATCTCGAAACAGCAACAGATGAGCGACTGGGGTGCGGAGACCCTGACCGAGGCCCAACTGGATTATGCGGCCTCCGACGTCCTGTATCTGCACCGTTTGCGTGATGCCTTGAACGCGCGGCTGGCGCGTGAAGGGCGCGCCGAGATGGCGCAGGCCTGTTTTGACTTCCTGCCGATGCGTGCCAGACTGGATCTGGCCGGATGGCCTGAAACGGATATTTTTGCGCACTCATGACAGACAATGAATCCTTTCTGAAGGTTGCCCGTCAGGTAATCACCGACGAAGCCCGGGCGTTGGATGTTTTGGCCGACAGCCTTGACGACCGGTTTGCCGAAGCCGTTCAGCTGATCCTGCAGGCCACAGGGCGGATCATCATCAGCGGCATCGGCAAGTCTGGACACATCGGCCACAAGATCGCCGCAACCCTGGCCAGCACCGGCACGCCGGCCTATTTCGTTCATCCGGCCGAGGCCAGCCACGGCGATCTGGGGATGGTGTCGAAAGGAGACGTGGTTCTGGCGATCTCCAATTCGGGCGAGGCGCCGGAACTGGCCAATCTTCTGGCCTTTACCCGGCGGTTCGGCATCCCTTTGATCGGCCTGTCCAGCAAGCCCGAAAGCTCGTTGATGAAACAGGCGGACGTGCATTTGCTGATCCCCTCTCTGGGCGAGGCCTGCGGCTATGGGATGGTGCCGTCGATTTCGACCACGCTGACGCTGGCCATGGGTGATGCGCTGGCGATTGCGCTGATGAAATATCGCGACTTCAAACCAGAGGATTTCCGCGCCTTTCATCCGGGCGGCAAACTGGGCGCGCAGCTGAGCGCAGTACGCGATCTGATGCACAGTGGCGATGCGGTGCCGCTGGTTTCTGCCGATACACCGATGAGCGACGCGTTGATCGAGATTAGCCAGAAAGGCTTTGGCGTGGTCGGGGTGACGGACGCGGACGGCAAGCTTGCTGGCATCATCACCGACGGCGACCTGCGGCGCCACATGGAGGGGCTGCTGGACAATACGGCCGCTCAGGTCATGACCCGCAATCCGACCACGATCGCACCAGATTCGCTGGCCGAAGAAGCCGTGGCGATCATGAACGCGCGCAAGATCACCTCGTTGTTCGTCGTCGACCCCGAACAGCCGGGATTGGCGCAGGGCCTTCTGCATATTCACGATTGCCTGCGCGTCGGGCTGGGCTGACAGGAGGCGCAGGTGGACCGCTATTCCCGAATGGTGCAGTTCCTGAAGGTTCTGTTGCCGCTGGCGGCGATTCTGCTGCTGTCCACGGTATTCCTGCTGTCGCGCAGCATCGAAACAAACGTCTCGGGTCCGTTCACCCAGCAGGATATCGACGAACGGCTTGAGGGGCAGCTTGTGACCCGCCCGAACTATCGGGGGACCACCCGCAAGGGCGAAGATGTCCAGGTCGAGGCGGTGCGGGCCAGCCAGGGAACTGCCGACAGCGATCCAAGAGCAACCGAATTCCGTGGCCGGTTCGGCCTGCTGAACGGTGGGGTGATCACACTGGACTCCAACTCGGGGTCGATCCGACCGGACAAGGCGACGGCCACCTTCACGGGGGACGTGGTGATCACCACCACGGACGGTATCCGGGTGACGACAGACCTGTTGAATACTTCATTGGACGAGATCCGGGGCGATACGCCAGGTCAGGTGCAGGGAACAGGACCAATCGGCAATTTCTCGGCCGGGCGGATGACATTCGGCGCTGAAAAAGACGGTGGACCGGTCCATATTCTTTTTACAGATGGCGTTAAGCTGTTATATGAGCCGAAAAAAGCCGAAAGATAGACTGTGTTTGATTTTCGTTTCGTCCTCGTTTGTTTCGCTCTGGCCGTGGGTTCGGTGCCATCGTCCGCGCAGGAAGCGCAGGTGGCCTTTGGGTCGGTGAAAGCCGATCCCAGTCTGCCGGTCGAAGTGACATCCGAGACGCTGAACGTCAATCAAGAGGACGGTTCGGCCGAGTTTCTTGGCAACGTCATTGTAGTGCAGGGCGAAATGCGCCTGTCCGCCGGTCGCGTGTTGGTGATCTACAACCAGGATCGGTCGGGGATCGAACGCATGGAGGCATCGGAAAACGTCGTGCTTGTCAGCCCGCCGGATGCCGCCGAAGGGGACTGGGCGGAATACACCATCGACTCGGGTGTGATCGTGATGAAGGGCAACGTTCTGCTGACGCAGGGGCCCAGCACGATCAGCGGCGACCAGATGATTGCGAACCTGACAAGCGGAACCGCGACCATGTCGGGGCGGGTCAAGACGATCCTTCAGCAGGGCGGCAATTGATGGCGGGCCCGCAACTGTCCGTTGCCGAAGGGTCTCAGGGTCTGAAGATTCAGAAACTGCGCAAATCTTATCGCAAAAAGACCGTGATCCGAGACGTGTCGATGACACTGGACCGGTCCGAGGTCGTGGCGTTGCTAGGGCCGAACGGCTCGGGCAAGACGACCACGTTCTATTCCGTTGCCGGGCTGGTGTTCCCCGAGGCCGGAACGGTCACGTTGGACGGTCAGAATGTAACCACGCTGCCGATGTATCGCCGGGCGCGCATGGGCATCGGGTATCTGCCGCAGGAAATGTCGATCTTTCGCGGCTTGAGTGTCGAGGACAATATCTCGGCCGTGCTCGACATTGCGGTGAAGCATGTGCACCGCCGCAAGGAACGTCTGGAGGAGCTGCTCTCGGATTTTTCGATCGAGCATTTGCGGCGGGCGCCTGCCCTTGCATTGTCGGGCGGTGAGCGCCGTCGCGTCGAGATAGCCCGCTGTCTGGCCGCCGACCCCAAGTACCTGCTGCTGGACGAGCCATTTGCCGGCGTCGACCCGATCAGCGTGGGCGATATCCGGCATCTGGTGGCGGATCTGAAAAAGCGTGGAATCGGCGTACTGATCACCGACCACAACGTGCGGGAAACGCTGGAAATTGTGGACCGCGCCTATATCCTGCACGACGGGCAGGTGCTGATGTCCGGATCGCCCGACGAGGTGGTGGAAAACGAAAATGTTCGCCGCGTGTATTTGGGTGAAAACTTCAAGATTTCATAGGCTTAGCTGTGATTGCGCCAGGCGCATGACAGAATTCGCGTATATACACTCCTGTTTTGATTGACTCTTCTGCCGCCTCTTGGCTCAATTGGGACATGGCATTTTCGCGGTTCCAGACTGGATCTCGATCTCCCTTCTCCGAAGGGCCCTACCGAGGACAACCGCGAAACATGTCTCTACCCCCCACCCGATAAAAACAAGCATGTCACCTGACGTGACGTCATAATGGGTGTGAATTGTGAAGGAGATCACATGCGTTACCAAATCAGCGGCAAACAGATCGACATTGGTGCAGCCTTGCAGACACACGTGCAGGACGCATTGGGCGAGGTCGTGAGCAAATATGCTCAGCGACCGACGGATGCCAACGTCGTCTTTTCCCGTTCAGCGCATGAGTATGTGTGCGAAACCACCATACATATGTCCACGGGCCTGACAGCCCAGGCCAAGGCACATGCAACCGAAATCTATGCAGCATTCGAGGCGTGCTGCGAAAAGATGGAGAAACAGCTGCGTCGCTACAAGCGTCGCCTCAAGGATCACCATCGTGAACGGGCTCAGCCGGTTGAACTCTTCGGAGCGTCATCTTATATCCTCGCCTCGAACGAATCGGACGTGGCCGACGAACCCGACTCATTGCAGCCCATCATCGTGGCTGAGATGGAAACCAAGATCCCATCGTTGAGTGTCGGCGAAGCTGTCATGCAAATGGAATTGGCCGGCGCCCCGGTGCTGGTGTTCAGGAATGAAAACAAGGACGGATTGAACGTCGTGTATCGCCGGGATGACGGCAATATCGGCTGGATCGATCCGTAACAGGCAAGAATTGGGCGGGGCCCCCGGATTCTGGGGGCGTCGCCGTGGAGCAAAACATGGATTTGTCGAGCATACTGAAGCCCGAAGCGGTGCGCGTGCTATCTGCAGCGTCCAGCAAAAAGCGGTTGTTTCAGGAAATCGGTGACGTCGCCGCGGGCGCACTCGGACTTGATCCGCAGACCATCGTAGACTGCCTGCTCGAGCGGGAAAGCCTTGGGCCAACCGGCGTTGGCCATGGTGTTGCCCTGCCCCACGCCCGTTTGTCCGAGATCGACTCGGTTGCCGGCGTGTTCGTCATGCTCGAAAAGCCCATCGACTTCGGATCGGTCGACCGTCAGCCCGTGGATCTGGCCTTTGCGCTGTTCGCCCCGGAAGATGCCGGTGTCGAGCACCTCAAGGCCTTGGCGTTGGTATCGCGCACGCTGCGCGACAGCGCGGTCTGCTCGAAGCTTCGGGCCAACCCGGATCCGGTCAAGCTGTATGCGATCCTGACCACAGCTCAGTCCATGCAAGCTGCCTGAGACTTGTTAGAAAGAAAAAAGCCCCCGGTTTTCGGGGGCTTTTTTCGTCTGGGGCCATGCTTAACCGCCGGTTCCCATCTCGAGCGTCCACCAGATCTTCCCGCCGTTTTCCTGGTGCCATGCAAACCCCATCTGGGTTGCTTGCGGGTCCATGATCACCGATCGCGGACCCGGTTCCTGCATCCACGCGGCCAGGGTTTCGGTTTCGGTCTCGTAGGTCTCGGAAATCGCTTCACCCAGGAAACGCCCCGCATAACCGGCACGGGCCACCCGGTCGAGCGGCGAAGATCCGTCCGAGCCGAAATGCCAGGGCCGGTTCTGCCGCGACATGTCCTTGGCGTGCGTCGCCGCCGCTGCGTTCAACTGCGCGTTCAACTGCACCGACTGCAGTCCCGACGCCTGCCGCAGGGCGTTTACGGAATCAAGCATGCGGAACTGCAGTTTTTCGGGATTTCCCCGGATCTTGTAGGCTTTGGGCAGCGGGCGCCCATCCGCACCAAGGGTTGAAGTGCCGCTCACGTCGGTACATGCCGCCAGCGCGACAAGGCAAATCAAGAGCAGGGAAAATATGCGCGTCATGATGAGTCCGGTTTGCTTGTTTCCAATTGGCAATACCCTGCCAGCGGCCCATGAGCAAAGGCTCAAATGCACGAACCCGCATGATTCTGCCGGTTTGATTTGCGACTGAAGCATTCTGGCAATAACATAAAGCGGATTCTTGCACATCTTTCGCAGAGGACCTGTCACCATGGTCAAGAAACGCGTTTTCTCTTCGTCCCGCCGCGGATTCCTCGCAGGCGCATCGTCTTTGCTCGCCAGCCCGGCGATCGCCCAATACATACCGGGCGACCCACTGCGCCCTGCACCCGAGCCTGAACCGGCCGTTCGCCGCAACGTGTCGGGGTTCAAGGCGCAGCAGTGGCAGCCCTACTTCTCGAACACCCGGAACGGGGCGATTCTGGTCGACACCGTTTCCCGCGCTTTGCACTACTGGTCGGAAGATCAGACCGTCTACAAGCTGTACCCGTCCTCGGTTCCGCTGACCGAAGAGCTGACCCGCCGCGGTCGCACAAGTGTCATCCGCAAGGTCGAAGGGCCCAGCTGGTCGCCGACGCCGTCGATGAAGAAAAGAAACCCGGAATGGCCGGATTACATCCCTCCGGGGCCCGATAACCCGCTGGGAACGCACGCTTTGTATCTCAGCTGGAAGTATTACAGGATCCACGGAACCCACGATACGCGGAAAATTGGCCGCCGGTCGTCGAACGGGTGCATCGGGTTGTTCAACGAGAACATCGCAGAGCTGTACGCCATGGCGAAGGTCGGGACGCAAGTGTTGCTAATTTGACGACATTTTCGCGCGCCAACCCGCTTGCACTGCAAGTTGCAATTGCATTCGTTCTGCTTTGCTGATTAGAAAAAACTACGAGGTAAGTCTTAGGTGTGTGGTTCCGCAATTGGGATCGCGCAAACTCTGGAGGTTAATATGAAGAAACTTGTACTCGCTGCTGCACTGACCGCTGCTGCTTCGACCGCATATGCTGGCAACCTGGAAGAGCCGGTTGTTGAGGCACCTGTTGTCGTCGAAGAAACCCAGGGCTCGTCGCAGGGTATCATCCTGCCGCTGATCCTGCTGGTCGTTGTTGCCGCAGCTGTTGCCGCAGGCTAAGTCCAACGGACTACGACAAAAAAGAAAGGCGGTGGATCTCCACCGCCTTTTTTCGTGCTTAATCCCGGGCCGATTCAGTCCAGCCAGCCCTTGAGGTTGTCCTCGACAACCTTGCCCAAGGCGGCGATATGCGCGTCCTCGTCGTTGAGGCAGGGAATGTAGGTAAAGCTTTCACCGCCGGCGTGCTCAAAGCTTTCGCGTATCTCTTCGTTGATCTCTTCCAGCGTTTCAATGCAGTCCGAAGAAAATGCCGGGGCAATGACGGCTATGTTCTTTTTGCCCTGCCGGGCCAGTTCCGCGACGTGGTCGACAGTGTAGGGCTTCAGCCATTCCTCGGGTCCGAATCGCGACTGGAAGGTGGTCACCAGTTGATCATCCGACCAGCCCAGCCGCTCTTTCAGCAGCCGTGACGTCTTGGCGCACTGGCAGTGGTACGGATCACCCTGCATCAGATAGCGTTCCGGCATGCCGTGATAGGAACAGACCAGAACGTCCGGCTTGGTCTCCATGGCCGCATAGGCGCGCTCGACCGACTGCGCCAGGGCGTCGATATAGGCCGGCTCGTCGAAATAGGCCGGTACCGTGCGGCTGGCGGGCTGCCACGCCTCGTCCATAAGTGCGCGAAAGAACTGGTCGTTCGCGGTTGCGGTCGTGGCGCCGGCATATTGCGGATACAGCGGGAAGAACAGGATGCGGTCGCAGCCCTCGGCCACCATCTGGCGGACCTTTGACTTGGTCGAGGGGTTTCCGTAACGCATGCAGAAATCCACCATGACCTTGTCACCATAGCGTTCCTGCATCGCCTCACGCATCTTGGCAGTCTGGTCCTTGGTGATGGTCATCAACGGGCTTTCGCCCTTGTCGTGGTTCCAGATCGACTTGTACGCCGCGCCTGAGCTGAAGGGACGTTTGGTCAGGATGATGGCCTGCAGGATCGGCTGCCATTTCCAGGCCGGATAGTCGATCACCCGCCGGTCGGACAGGAACTCGTTCAGATAGCGGCGCATCGGCCAATAGCTGTAGTCATCCGGCGTGCCGAGATTGGCCAGAAGAACGCCGACACGGCCCATCTTCACTTTTGGGTGGTCTGCCTGAGCGTGTTCCGGGCGGGTGGCATCGAACATGGTGAGCTTCCTGAATTCTGGTTTAGAGGCTGAAATAATCGGTTCCGTCAGCGGGTCAATCGGACAGTTTGCCTTCTTTGGTGCCAAGGGCGTCGGCCAGTCTCATCTGGGCCGAACCGGGGCGCAGCGGCTTGGGTTGGCTGGCATCCGGTGCCCAGCCCGTCAGGCAGATCAACTCGAAAGTGGCAGTCAGCCGGCCTTCGGGAGATGTGAAATGCGCGGCGTAAATCTCTTGGGCCTTGGAAAACACCGCGCGGCGCGACGGGTGTTTCAACCGCTGGGTCATGGCGTTGGTTTCACCCATCGCGCGCAGGTCCCGCATCAGGTGCCACAGATCGCGATACGTCGCCGTCAGGGACACTTTGTCCGCAACGGGCAATGCAAAACCCGCACGCTGCAGCAGCGCGCCAAGATCTCGCAACTCGGCCATCGGCGCGACACGGGGGCTGAGACCGCCGGTCACCTCAACCTCGGCCTGACCCAGCGCGGCCCGCAATTCGTGCAGGGTTTCACCGCCCAGACACATCACCAACAACAATCCGTCCGGCTGCAGCGCGCGGATACATTGAATCAACTGGCCCACCGGATCGTTGGCCCAATGCAGGGCCATCGCATGAACCACCAGGTCATGCGCAGCGGGTTTGAGGTCCAGCACGTCGTCATCGGCCACGACCTTGGCGCCCGGCAGGACCGGCGCCCAGATGGCGGGGCAGGGGGTTACGATCGCTGGCGCGGTAAAGGATTTGTTAACCATGGAAAGGCGATCCTGCACCTCGTCCATGGCGGCGTGGTGCAGAAAAAGGGCTTCGTCGCTGATCCGCGCGCGGTGTGCCGCAAGCGCTTTGCGATCGAACAGCGAGGGTGCATTGGGTGCTGGCAAATCCATAAGCCGCAATTATCGCATATGGCAGCGGATTCAAACCGCGATCGAGGTCGTGTATCCGCCACGCTGCATCGGCTGCGGCGAGATGGCGGCCTCGGATTTCGGCCTGTGCGGGCCGTGCTGGCGCGAGACCCCGTTCATCGGCGGGACGGTCTGCCACAGTTGCGGTGCGCCGGTGCCTGGCAGCGATGATGGTCACCGAATCGACTGCGACGATTGTTTGCGCCGCCCACAACCGTGGGCCGAGGGGCGCGCGGCATTGCTGTATCAGGGACGGGCGCGGTCACTGGTTCTGTCCCTGAAGCACGGGGATCGTTCCGAACTGGCAAAACCTGCGGCGCGTTGGATGGCGCAGGCCGGTCGCACCCTGTTTCGACCGGATACGGTGATCGCCCCGGTGCCGCTGCATTGGTCGCGGCTGCTGAAGCGCCGATACAACCAGTCCGCTCTTTTGTCGCTCCAACTGGGAATGGAGGCGGGCCTGCCGGTCTGTCCGGATCTGTTGATACGCAAGCGGCGTACCCCACCGCTGGAAGGCAAAACGGCGGCCGAGCGTGCGGATACGCTGCGCGATGCGATCACCGTGCATCCGCGCCGGGCGGACCGCCTGACGGGGCGCCACGTGCTGCTGGTCGATGACGTGATGACATCGGGTGCAACCCTGGCGGCCTGCGCCCGCGCCTGCCGGGCGGCCGGGGCGGATGATATTTCCGTGTTGGTACTGGCGCGCGTTGCCAAGGATGCCTAATTCCCCCTAGATTGCGCGAAATCCAAGGGAACGGACCATGAAACCGGTTGTCATATATACCTCGCCGCTGTGCGGCTTTTGCCACGCGGCCAAACGGCTGCTGAATCAGAAAGGCGTCGCCTTCGAGGAAATCGACGTTTTGATGAACCCCAAACGCAAGCCCGAGATGATCCAGCAGGCGGGCGGGCGGCGCACGGTGCCTCAGATCTTCATCGGCGACACCCATGTCGGTGGCTGCGACGATCTGTACGAACTCGAACAGGCCGGCAAGCTGGACCCGCTGTTGGCCGCCTGATGAGAACCGCCCTGCTGCAGATCACCTCGTCGGACGACCCGGCCGCGAACTTGGACATGGTGCGCGCCATGATGGACGAGGCCGCGGGCAAGGGCGCGACGTTCATCCTGACGCCCGAGGTCACCAACTGCGTTTCGACCAGCGGAACGCGCCAACGCGAGGTGCTGCAGCACGAGGAAGACGACATCACACTGGCGGGCCTGCGCGAACAGGCGGCGGAATTGGGCGTGTGGCTGCTGATCGGATCGCTGGGGCTGAAGACTCATGACGCCGACGGGCGGTTCGCCAACCGGTCTTACATGATCGACCCGCAGGGCGGGATCGTCGCGCGCTATGACAAGATCCACATGTTCGACGTGCAGGTCACCGAGACCGAGACTTTTCGCGAATCGGCCAGCTATCGGCCCGGGTCGCGGGCGGTGATTGCCGAGACCGCCTTCGGCAAGGTCGGCATGACCATCTGCTATGACATCCGGTTCCCGCATCTGCACGCCGCGCTGGCACAGGGCGGGGCCACGATCCTGACGGTTCCGGCTGCGTTCTCTCCGGTGACCGGCGCGGCCCATTGGGAGCCGCTTCTGCGCGCCCGCGCCATCGAGACCGGCTGTTGGGTCATTGCCCCCGCGCAGACCGGGGAACACCCCAAGACCCGCGGCAAGACGCGCCATACCCACGGGCACAGCATGGTCGTGTCGCCCTGGGGCGAGGTGCTGATCGACGCAGGCACTCAGACCGGCATTCACTTTTTTGATCTGGATGATAGGTCTGTTACAGAGGCACGGCGGCGCGTGCCGTCCTTGACACATGTTCGCCCGTTCGACGGGCCCTGATCCAGAACCGGGTAATGACTGACGAAACCAACGCCCTTGCGGTCGCGCTGTTCAGCGAGATCCTGACCGCGGACCAATTGCTGCGGAACCGGCTGAGCCGGGTGCTGCCCAAGGGCATGGAAATCTCGCATTTCTCGGTGCTGAACCACCTGGTGTTCGTGGGAGGCGAGCGGACGCCTGCCCAACTGGCCAGCACATTCCATGTGACCCGTGGGGCGATGACCAACACCTTGGCCAAGCTGGAATGGGCCGGATACATCCACATCCGCCCCGATTGGGACGATGCCCGCCGCAAGATGGTGGCGATCAGCCCGGCCGGCCGCCGGGCGCGGGATCAGGCGATCTCGGCCATCGCGCCTCTGATCAACCGGGTCGTGGGCGAGCTGGGCCTTGAGCGTGTGCGCACGACCCTGCCGGTTCTGCGCGACCTGCGCATGAAGCTGGAAGAGGAATAGACCTCAGCCCGGCTTCACGCTGGCGGTGACATAGTTCACGCTCAGATCCCGGTCCGAGATCGACCAGCTCCAGGTGATCGGGTTGAAGACGAATCCCTTGCGGTCCACCGGGTTCAGACCGGCCTGACGTAGCAGGTCAAACAGCTCGTCCGGGGTGATGAACTTGGACCATTCATGGGTGCCGCGTGGCAGCCAGCGCATAACGACCTCGGCCCCGAAAATCGCCATCGCATAGGATTTCGGGTTGCGGTTGATGGTCGAACAGATTTCCAGCCCGCCGGGTTTCAACAGCTGTTGTGTGGCGGTCAGATAGGCCAGCGGATCGGCCACATGCTCGACCACCTCCATGTTCAGGACCACGTCGAACTGCTCGCCCGCGTCGGCCATCGCCTCGGCGGTGGTGTGGCGATAGTCGATCTGCAGGCCGGATTGCTCGGCATGGATGCGGGCCACGGGCAGGTTGCGCTCGGCCGCGTCGGCGCCCACGACCTCGGCGCCCAGCCGCGCCATCGGCTCGCTCAGCAACCCGCCGCCGCAGCCGATATCCAGCAGGCGCAGGCCCGCGAACGGTTTCGCCGCCGTCAGGTCCCGGTCAAATTCGCCCGCGATCTGCTGTGTGATATAGTCCAGACGGCACGGATTGAGCATGTGCAGAGGTTTGAATTTCCCGTGCGGGTCCCACCATTCGGCGGCCATGGCCTCGAATTTTGCGATCTCGGACGGGTCCACCGTGTTCGGATGCGCTTGCATTCCTGTCTCCGTGTGCTCTTTTACGCTGTAAGACTATATAGGGCCATAATGGACAAGTACCCGGACCAAAAGCGCGCAGTGCAATATCTTTACCCGCCGGTCGATCCGTTCGACCAGCGCGTGGTGGATATGGGCGACGGGCACCGCATCTATGTGGAACAATGCGGCAATCCCGACGGGATTCCCGTGGTGGTTCTGCATGGCGGCCCCGGCGGCGGCTGCAGCCCGGCCATGCGGCGTTATTTCGACCCCGAGGTCTACCGGGTGATTCTGTTCGACCAGCGCGGCTGCGGCCGGTCGCGGCCCACGGCCTCGGTCGAGAACAACACGACCTGGCACCTGGTGGCCGATATCGAGCGTCTGCGGAAACTGTTCGAGATCGACGACTGGATCGTGTTCGGCGGCAGCTGGGGCGCCACGCTGGCGCTGATCTATACCCAAACCCATCCCGACCGGGTGACCCGCCTGGTTCTGCGCGGCGTGTTTCTGGCAACGCAGGCGGAACTCGACTGGTTCTATGGCGGCGGGGCCGGCAAGTTCTGGCCCGAACAATGGGCGCGCTTCACCTCGCTGCTGCGCGACTCGGAACTGTCCGACACCATCGGCGCCTACAACAAGCGGCTGTTTTCGGGCGATCGCGCGACCGAAATCCTGTACGCCCGCGCCTGGTCGCACTGGGAAAACGCGCTGGCCTCGATCCACACGAACGGGGCCGTCGGTGAAAGCCCCGGCGAATATGCGCGCACCTTCGCGCGGCTCGAGAATCACTATTTCATCAACAAGGCGTTTCTGGAATATGACGGCCAGATTCTGGATCAGATGGACCGGATCGCACATATCCCTGGCCATATCGTGCAAGGCCGGTACGACATGATCTGCCCCCCGCAGGCGGCCTGGAACCTGGCCGAGAAGTGGCCCGAGGCCGAGCTGAAGATGGTGCGGCAGGCCGGTCACGCCCTGTCGGAGCCCGGGATCAGTGCCGAACTTGTGCGCATCATGGACCGAACCGCGCAGGAGGTGGCATGACCCGCATCGACCGCCGTGCCCTGTTCACCTCGGGTGCCGCCGCAGCCCTGCTGGCCGCGACGGGGGCCTCGCTGGCGGATACGCCGAAATCGGGCGGCGTGCTGCGCATCGCCGTACCGCGTGACGACAGCCTGGATCGGCTGGCCCGGGGTGCGGTGTTCGACACCCTGACCGAGATCGCGCCGGACGGCACTCTGCGCGGCGAGCTGGCGACCGCCTGGCAGACCGATTCCGAAGCCCGGGTCTGGACCTTCGACCTGCGTGCCGATGCGGTGTTTCACGACGGTGCGGCGCTGACGGCCGGGGATGTTCTGGCGGTCCTGTCCGAGGTCGGGCGCGCCGAAGCGCTGGCGCCGGACCGCATCCGGATCGAACTGGCCGAGGCCAATCCCGGCCTGCCGTTCCTGCTGGCCGATACCCGGTTCGTCATTACCCGCGACGGGCAAAGCGTTTCTCCGCTGCAGCAGGCGAACGGCACCGGGTGCTACCGGGTCGAACGGGCCGAAGACGGTCGCCATTTCCGCGGCCGCCGGGTCGCGGGCCACTACAAGGATGGCCAGGCCGGCTGGCTGGAGGCGGTCGACATCATCGTTATCCCCGACCCGGCCGTGCGGGCCGAGGCGCTGCGTGACCGCTATGTGGACGTGTCGGTGCTGCCGGCGGCTCAAGGGCTGCGCGGTCTGGGTGGCGTGCGGTTCTTCCCCAACGAATCAGAGATGTCGCTGGCAATCTCCGGCACCGTGGGTCTGCCACGCCGGATCGGGCGGGGCGCGCCGTTGGACGATGGGCGCATCGCGGAACGCTGGTGGATGGCCTGAGACCGACCTGAAAACTGACGCGGATTGTCCGTTGGTTGACGGCAGGGGTTGCAGACTCGGGGCGTCCTGCGTATATGCAGTTGCAACAGCGGCGTGTCGGACTTCTGGTCCGAGGCTCCACCGGAAAATTCGACGGGCCGCGCGCCCGTTTTTTTGTGCCCGATTGAAGGGTAGAGCACCATATGACAAACGACCTGATAGCCAAGGCGGCGATCGACCGACGACTGGCCGAGATCATCACTCCGGTGATCGAGGATCTGGGGTACGAGCTGGTCCGCATCCGCCTGATGAGCGGCAAGCAGACTACGCTGCAGATCATGGCCGACAAGCCCGATGGCGGCATCGAGGTGGATGATTGCGCCGAGATCTCGAACGCGGTCAGCGCCACGCTGGACGTCGAGGACCCGATCCTCGACGCCTATACGCTCGAGGTGTCCAGCCCTGGCATCGACCGCCCGCTGACGCGGCTGAAGGACTTCGAGATGTTCGAGGGCTACGAGGCCAAGCTGGAAACCACCGAACTGATCGACGGCCGCCGCCGCTTCAAAGGGGAACTGGCCGGTGTCGAAGGGGATGAGGTTCTGATCAACATCCCCAACGGCGAAGATACCGTGACAATCGGTCTGCAATTCGACTGGCTGAGCGATGCCAAGCTGGTCCTGACTGATGACCTGATCAAGGAAATGTTGCGCCAGCGCAAGGATGCCGGCGCCCTGAACGAAAACGCTTTCGACGAGATTGAGACCGAAGGGTCCGAAGAGGAGACGAACTGATGGCAATCACCTCAGCAAACCAGCTTGAGCTGTTGCAGACCGCCGAGGCTGTGGCCCGCGAAAAGATGATCGACCCCGGTCTGGTCGTCGAAGCGATGGAGGAATCGCTCGCCCGTGCCGCCAAGAGCCGCTACGGCGCGGAAATGGACATCCGTGTGTCCATCGACCGCAAGACCGGCAAGGCGACCTTTACCCGGGTCCGCACCGTGGTCGCGGATGACGAGCTTGAGAACTATCAGGCAGAGATGACCGTCGAGCAGGCCAAGCAATACATGGAATCGCCCGAGATCGGTGATGTCTTCGTGGAAGAGGTTCCGCCGGTGGAAATGGGCCGGATCGCCGCTCAGTCGGCCAAGCAGGTGATCCTGCAGAAGGTTCGTGAGGCCGAGCGTGACCGCCAGTACGAAGACTTCAAGGATCGTGTCGGCACCATCATCAACGGCGCCGTCAAGCGCGAGGAATTCGGCAACGTGATCGTCGATCTGGGTGGGGCCGAGGCTGTTCTGCGCCGCAACGACAAGATCGGTCGCGAAAGCTATCGCCCCAATGACCGGGTGCGCGCCTACATTAAGGAAGTGCGCCGCGAAACGCGCGGTCACCAGATCTTCCTGTCGCGCACGGCGCCCGAGTTCATGGCCGAGCTGTTCAAGATGGAAGTGCCGGAAATCTATGACGGCATCATTGAGGTCAAGGCCGTGGCCCGTGACCCCGGTTCGCGTGCCAAGATCGCGGTCATCTCGTATGACAACTCGATCGACCCCGTCGGCGCCTGCGTTGGTATGCGCGGCAGCCGCGTGCAGGCCGTCGTGAACGAGCTGCAGGGCGAAAAGATCGACATCATCCCGTGGAACGAAGACCAGCCGACCTTCCTGGTGAACGCGCTGCAGCCCGCCGAGGTTTCCAAGGTGGTTCTGGACGAAGAAGCCGGCAAGATCGAAGTCGTCGTGCCCGAGGAACAGCTTTCGCTGGCGATCGGTCGCCGTGGTCAGAACGTGCGTCTGGCCAGCCAGCTGACCGGTCTGGACATCGACATCATGACCGAGGCCGAAGAATCGGCGCGCCGTCAGAAGGAGTTCGAAGCCCGCACGCAGCTGTTCATGGACAGCCTGGACCTGGACGAGTTCTTTGCCCAGCTGCTGGTCTCGGAAGGCTTCACCAACCTGGAAGAAGTGGCCTATGTCGAGCTGGACGAACTGCTGGTGATCGATGGCGTCGACGAAGGCACCGCGAACGAGCTGCAAGCGCGTGCGCGCGAATTCCTCGAGGCGCAGGCCAAGGCGGCGCTGGACAGCGCCCGCAGCCTGGGTGCCGAGGACAGCCTTATTGAATTTGAGGGTCTGACACCCCAAATGGTTGAGGCACTTGCCAAGGACGGCGTCAAGACGCTGGAAGACTTTGCAACCTGCGCTGACTGGGAACTGGCCGGAGGCTGGACCACGGTTGATGGCCAGCGGGTCAAGGATGACGGTATTCTCGAACCCTTTGGCGTGACGCTGGAAGAGGCGCAGGATCTGGTGATGACCGCTCGGGTCATGTTGGGCTGGGTCGACCCCGCCGATCTGGAGCAGCCCGAGGCAGACGTCGAGGACGAAGCAGCAGACGAGGAGGCCGAGGCCTGATTCCAGGCCTCGGGTGGCACACATGGGTCGCGGTGGCGTCCAAAAGGAACGGTCCGAAGGGCCAGAGCGGAAATGCATCGCCACGGGCGAGGTGCAGCCTCGGTACGGGCTGATCCGCTTTGTAACCGGCCCGGATGGGCAGGTTTTCCCGGATGTCGCGTCCAAGTTGCCGGGTCGGGGCGTTTATGTCTCGGCGGATCGCAAGGCGCTGGGCACGGCCGTCGGCAAGAAGCTGTTTGCACGCGGGTTCAAGGCGCAGGTGACTGTACCGCAGGACCTTGTGGACGAGGTGGAGCGTCAATTGTCGCGCCGCGTGATCGAATTGATCAGCCTGGCGCGAAAGTCCGGCGATGCGGTCGCCGGGTATGAAAAGGTCAAGTCCTGGCTTGATCGCGAAGAGGCCTGGGTTCTGATTCAGGCGGTCGATGGTTCCGGGCGCGGCAAGTCCAAGCTGAGCACGCCGCATTTCGGGAAATACATTGGCTGGCTGACCGCAGACGAGCTTGGGGCGGCATTTGGGCGCCAAACGGTGATTCATGCGGCGCTCGCCTCTGGCGGACTCGCCAAACGTGTTGTAGAGGAAGCGCAGCGCCTGCGTGGCTTGCGCGATATGGATGACGGCGGCAAGGGCCGCGCGGAAGGGTAAGAAGCTTTATGAGCGATAGTGACGGCAAAAAGACATTGGGTCTTCGTGGTGGGGCGCGCCCCGGGAATGTGAAACAGAGTTTCAGCCACGGACGCACCAAGAATGTCGTGGTGGAAACCAAACGCAAGCGCGTGGTGGTTCCCAAGCCGGGAGCGTCCAAGCCCAGCGGTGGCGCTGCGCCGTCGGGTGATCCTTCGCGCCGGCCGGCCGGGATTTCCGATGCCGAGATGAATCGGCGCCTGAAGGCGTTGCAGGCGGCCAAGGCCCGTGAGGTCGAGGAAGCCGAACGCCGCGAGGCCGAGGAAAAGGCGCGCGCCGAAGAGCGTGAACGCCGCCGCGCCGAACAGGAGGCCAAAGAGCGCGAACAGCGCGAGGCCGAGGAAAAAGCCCGGCAGAAAGCCGAGGAAGAAGAGCGCAAGCAGAAAGAGGCCGAAGAAGCCGCTCAGCGCGCCGCAGCAGAAGCCGCGGCCGCGAAAGAGGCGCCCAAGGCCAAGGCCCCCGCAGCCAGCAAGCCTGCGCCAGCGGAAACACCGCGCAAGGCGGACCGCGAACAGCGTCAGACGCGCGGCAAGGGCCGTGATGATGGCCGCCGTTCGGGCAAGCTGACCCTGAATCAGGCGCTGTCGGGCGGTGAAGGTGGTCGGCAGCGTTCGATGGCATCGATGAAGCGCAAGCAGGAGCGTGCGCGGCAGAAAGCCATGGGCGGCTCGGTCGAACGGGAAAAGGTGATCCGCGAGGTTCAACTGCCCGAGGCGATCGTCGTATCGGAACTGGCCAACCGTATGGCCGAACGCGTCGCCGATGTCGTCAAGTCGCTGATGAACATGGGTATGATGGTCACGCAGAACCAGACCATCGACGCCGACACTGCCGAACTGATCATCGAAGAATTCGGCCACAAGGTCGTGCGGGTTTCGGATGCGGATGTCGAGGATGTCATCTCGGATGTCGAGGACAAGGATGAAGACCTGCAGCCCCGTCCGCCGGTCATTACCATCATGGGTCACGTCGACCACGGCAAGACCTCGCTGTTGGACGCGATCCGCGACGCCAAAGTCGTTGCGGGCGAGGCCGGTGGCATTACCCAGCATATCGGCGCCTATCAGGTGCAGACCAACGACGGCACCACGCTGACCTTCCTGGATACGCCGGGCCACGCGGCCTTTACCTCGATGCGCTCGCGCGGTGCTCAGGTAACGGACATCGTGGTGCTGGTTGTCGCGGCGGATGACGCTGTGATGCCGCAGACGGTCGAGGCAATCAACCACGCCAAGGCCGCCGGTGTTCCGATGATCGTTGCGATCAACAAGGTCGACAAGCCCGAGGCCAACCCGGACAAGGTGCGCACCGACCTGCTTCAGCATGAGGTGATCGTCGAGAAGATGTCCGGCGAGGTTCAGGATGTCGAAGTGTCGGCCATCACCGGACAGGGTCTGGACGATCTGCTGGAAGCCATCGCGCTGCAGGCCGAGATTCTGGAGCTGAAGGCCAACCCGAACCGTGCCGCGCAAGGTGCCGTGATCGAGGCGCAGCTGGACGTGGGCCGTGGCCCGGTCGCGACCGTTCTGGTCCAGAAAGGTACGCTGCGCCAGGGCGACATCTTCGTCGTGGGTGAGCAGTACGGCAAGGTCCGCGCGCTGATCAACGACAAGGGCGAGCGCGTCCAGGAAGCCGGGCCTTCGGTTCCGGTCGAGGTGCTGGGTCTCAACGGTACGCCCGAGGCCGGTGACGTTCTGAACGTGACCGAGACCGAGGCGCAGGCCCGTGAGATCGCCGAGTACCGGGCACAGGTTGCCAAGGACAAGCGCGCCGCTGCCGGTGCCGCGACCACGCTGGAACAGCTGATGCAGAAGGCCAAAGAAGACGAGAACGTGGCCGAGCTGCCCATTCTGGTCAAGGCCGACGTGCAGGGCTCGGCCGAGGCGATCGTGCAGGCGATGGAGAAGATCGGCAACGACGAGGTGCGCGTGCGCGTGCTGCATTCGGGCGTCGGCGCCATCACCGAAACCGATATCGGCCTGGCCGAAGCGTCGGGGGCTCCGGTCTTTGGCTTCAACGTGCGGGCCAACGCGTCGGCGCGCAACACCGCCAACCAGAAGGGCGTCGAGATCCGCTACTACTCGGTGATCTACGACCTGGTGGATGACGTCAAAGCCGCCGCTTCGGGCCTGCTGAGCGCCGAGATCCGCGAAAAGTTCATCGGTTACGCGGAGATCAAGGAAGTGTTCAAGGTCACCGGCGTCGGCAAGGTTGCCGGCTGTCTGGTCACCGAGGGCGTTGCCCGCCGCTCGGCCGGCGTGCGCCTGCTGCGCGACAACGTGGTGATCCACGAAGGCACGCTGAAGACGCTGAAGCGCTTCAAGGACGAAGTGGCCGAGGTTCAGTCGGGTCAGGAATGCGGTATGGCGTTCGAGAATTACGACGATATCCGCCCCGGCGACGTGATCGAGATCTTCGAGCGCGAGGAAGTCACCCGCACGCTGGATTGATCTGGCCGAAATCGAAAGAAACGGCGGTCCTCAGGGGCCGCCGTTTTCGCCTTCAGGGGTGGTCGTTCAGAAACGTCCCGTCCTTGAGGATGATGTCGAAATGGTGCGTGCCCGGCTGCAGGTCAAAGCTGACGGCGTGCCCGGCCTTGCGCAGCGCTTCGGCATAGTCGCGGCTCTGGCGGATGAACTCGCCGGTGTCCCGCTCGCCCACCGTGACCCGATAGCGCGGCCCCGGCGCGGGCAGGTTCAGGATGGGGGACAGGTCGTGCAGTTCGACCGGGGTCAGCTGCAGCGGATCGTTGACCGGGGTC
Organism: Ruegeria sp. CI5; assembly: GCF_056536885.1. Classification (NCBI taxonomy): domain Bacteria; kingdom Pseudomonadati; phylum Pseudomonadota; class Alphaproteobacteria; order Rhodobacterales; family Roseobacteraceae; genus Ruegeria; species Ruegeria sp. CI5. Next base: position 277,893 of record NZ_JBQFQN010000004.1, on the reverse strand, counting down.
AGGCTGATCGGTTCCAGGTCGTAGACGCCGCTGATCAGAATGACTTCGCGCACCCGCAGGCCGATCCGGGCGAATTGGTCGGCCGAGGTCGCCATGACCATCGCCGCCAGATGCGCGCCGGCGCTGTGCCCGGACAGGGTGACATGCGAGGCGTCGAACCCCAGCGACTTGGCCCGGGTGGCCAGCCATATCAGTGCGGTCCGGCATTCATCGACCATCTGGCCCAGCCGCGCGTCGGGGGCGAGCGTGTAGTTCAACGTCGCAAAGGCCTGCCCGCCTTGGACCAGCGCGGGCGCCATCATCGCCGAGTCGCGCTGGCTGAGCGCCTGCCAATAGCCGCCGTGGATAAACACATGCAGCGGTGCGCCGGGCGTGCGGGCGGGAAAGAAATCCAGCACCTGCGCGGGCGTGTCGCCATAGCCGAGGGTCTCTTGCATCGTCAGTTGCGTCCGCGCCTGCGCGCTGAGCGCCGAATAGGCCGCCAGATAGGGCGCAAGGTCGCCGCCGATCATCGAACTGGGCGCGTATTCGCGCTCCAGCTCGGCTTGGGTAAATCCGCGATACAGCATGGCTCAGCCCTGTCCGCCGTACATCAGGTCGGTGCGCACGTCATAGAGGTCGTGGAAGAATCGCAACTCCAGCGCCTTGCGCAGGAAGGCCACGCCGCTGGAGCCGCCGGTGCCGGGCTGCATGCCGATCACACGTTCGACGGCAGTCGCATGGTCGAACCGCCACCGCTGGAACAGCGATTCCACATCCATCAGCTTTTCGGCCAGCGCATACAGGTCCCAGTACCGGCCCGTGTTCCGGTAAATCTCGGCCCAGATCTTCACGATGCGCGGATCGCCGGAATAGGTCTTTGAATAATCCCGGTCCAACAAGTCCTGCGGTACGTCAAACCCCTGCCGCGCCAGCATGTGCAATACCTCGTCATACAGCGACGGTTTGACCAGCGCGGCGGTCAGCATATCCATAACTTCGGGGTCGTGTTCATGCACCTTCAGCGTGGCGGTGTCCTTGTTGCCCAGGATGAACTCGATCTGGCGATAGCCGTAGCTCTGGAAGCCGGATGAATTGCCCAGCGCCTTGCGGAAGGTCATATAGTCGGCGGGCGTCATGGTCAGCAGGGTTTCCCACGCGGCGATCAACTGGCGCTGGATCGCCTTGATCCGGTCCAGGTTCTTCATCGCGGGGCCGAACTCGTCCTGCTGCAGAAAACGCCGCACCTCGACCAGCTGATGGTGCATCAGTTTCAGCCACAGCTCGCTGACCTGATGGATGATGATGAACAGCATCTCATCGGGTTGGGCCGGATCCTGAAAGGTTTTCTGCAGGTTGAGCAGGGTCTTGAGCTGCAGGAAGTCGCCATAGCTTTTGCGGTGGGTGTCCGCGAAATCGGTCACCAGCGTGTCCTCGATTCCGCGTTCCAGCGGGCGGTCACCCTTGGCTTTGTCGGCCATTTCATTTCCTCCCCGGCATGTGTGCGCACCTGTCTAGAAGGTGCGTTTGCAACTATCCAGAGGGTCAGGTCCAGTCCAGCACCACCTTGCCTGATTTTCCCGACTTCATGGCAGCAAAGCCCTGCGCAAAGTCATCGACGGCAAAGCGGTGGGTGATGACTCGGCTGACATCCAGACCGTTCTGCAACATCGCGATCATCTTGTACCAAGTCTCGAACATCTCGCGGCCGTAGACGCCCTTGATGGTGATCGCCTTGAACACGATGCGGCTCCAGTCGACGGGCGATTTGCCGGGCGGAATGCCCAGCAAGGCGATCTTGCCGCCCATCACCAGCGCCTCGACCATCTGGTCCAGCGCCGCCTGCGAGCCCGACATTTCCAGCCCCACGTCAAAACCCTGGCTCATGCCCAGGTCGGAAATCACCGATTGCAGCTCTTCCTCGGTCACGTTCACCGCCCGGACCGAGGGCACGACATGCTGCGCCAGCGCCAGCCGGTCGGGGTTGATGTCGGTGATCACCACATGCCGGGCGCCGGCGTGGCGGGCCACCGCGGCGGCCATGATCCCGATCGGGCCCGCGCCGGTGATCAACACGTCCTCGCCCAGCAGATCGAAGCTCAGCGCGGTGTGCACGGCATTGCCCAGCGGGTCGAGAATCGCGCCGATCTCGTCCGGGATGTCGTCGGGCAGGGGCACCACGTTGAAGGCTGGCAGCTTGAGATATTGGGCAAAAGCGCCCTGTTCGTTCACCCCGATCCCGCGCGTACCCGGATCCAGGTGGAACTTGCCCGCGCGGCTCTGGCGGCTGTCGGTGCCGATCAGGTGACCCTCGCCCGAGCAGCGCTGTCCGATCTTCAACCCGGTCACGTTGCGGCCCAGCTCGACGATCTCGCCGGCGAATTCATGGCCGGTGATCATGGGAACGGGCACCGTGTGCGACGCCCATTCATCCCAGTTCCAGATGTGGATGTCGGTGCCACAGATCCCGGTCTTCTTCACGCGGATCAAAACTTCGTCGGGGCCGATCTCGGGGACCGGGGCCTGAACCATCCACAGCCCCTCTTCGGGCTTGGACTTCTCCAGCGCTTTCATCGTGTTGGGTCGCATCCGGATCACTCCCACAAATCGGTCGATAGGTATTTCAAGCCGCTGTCACACATCACGATCGCGATGCAGCCACCCCGTTCGGGGCCACGCAGCAGGTCGATGGCGGCAGCCAGGTTCGCCCCGGCTGAAAAGCCCGCAAAGATGCCTTCGGTGCGGGCCAACAGGCGGGCGGCGTCGCGCGCTGATGCGCCGGTGACGGACAGATAACCGGCCAATTTCGCTCCGTTCAGATGCGTCAGATCCGACATCGCATAACCACCGCCCTGGATGGGATGATCGGGCGCACGGACGGGTTCACCGGCCAAGGCACGAGCGCCGTCGGGCTCGACCGCATAGCACCGCACCCCAAGGGGTGACAGGTAGTCAGAGACCCCGGCAAGTGTGCCGCCAGAGCCAGCAAAATCACAAAAGGCCGTCACGGCACCTGCTGATTGGGCCCAGATTTCCGGACCCGTCCCGGCGGCATGGGCCTTGGGGTTGCCCGCGTGGCCGAACTGATCGGCGCGGAATGCGTTGCGCTCGGCGGTGATGCGGCAGGCGGCGTCATCCACCAGCGCCAGGTCGGCACCCGAGACTTCGCCCGGTTTGCCGCCTTCGGCCTGAGGGACGATCACCACCTCGGCGCCCAAGGCGCGCATCATGCGGGCGCGTTCGACCGAGTTCCCTGCGCTCATGACCGCCACGAACGGGTGCCCGAGAATGCCGCAGACAATCGCCAGGCCGGTGCCCATGTTGCCTGAGGTCAGCTCGACCACCGTCTGCCCCGGGATCAGGCTGCCGTCGGCGCGGGCCTGTTCGATGATGGAACGGGCGGCCCGATCCTTTTTCGAAAAGCCCGGCAGCAGATAGTCCAGCTTTGCCAGAATGCGGCCGTCCAGATCCAGTGTTTGGCAAACCCGGGACAGCTCGACCAGGGGCGTATCGCCGATCGCATCGATGACCGAGTTTAGAACCATCAGATGACCCCCAACGCCTTGCCGACCTTGCCGAAGGCGGCCAGTGCGCGGTCCAGCTCGTCGCGGGTCAGCGCCGCGTTCATCTGGGTGCGGATGCGGGCCTGGCCGCGCGGGACCACCGGGAAGAAGAAGCCCGAGACATAGACGCCTTCGTCGAACAGGCGGGCGGCCATGTCCTGCGCCAGCTGCGCCTCGCCCAGCATCACGGGGATGATCGGATGTTCACCCGGCAGCAAGTCGAACCCCAGCTTCTCCAGCCCGGCGCGCCAGTATTTCGCGTTGCCGAACAGTTGCTTGCGCAGCATGTCGCCCTCTTCGACCAGGCGGATCGCCTCGAGCCCGGCGGCGACGATGGAAGGCGGCAGCGAATTCGAGAACAGATAGGGCCGCGCCCGCTGCCGCAGCAGGTCGATCACTGGCTGCGGCCCGGCGATGTAACCGCCGATTGCCCCCCCAAGTGCCTTGCCCAATGTCCCGGTCAGAATGTCCACGTCCACGCCGAAATGATCCGGCGTGCCCGCGCCGCGCGGCCCCATGAAGCCGGTGGCGTGGCAGTCATCGACCATCACGACCGCGTCGTATTTGTCGGCCAGTTCGCGGATCCTGGGCAGGTTGGCCAGGTAGCCATCCATCGAGAACACGCCGTCGGTCGCGATCATGATGTGCCGTGCCCCGTCCTCGCGCGCCTGTTTCAGCCAGGCTTCGAGGTCGTTCATGTCATTGTTCATGTAGCGATAGCGTTTGGCCTTGCACAGCCGCACCCCGTCGATGATCGAGGCGTGGTTCAGACTGTCCGAGATGATGGCATCCTCGGGGCCCAGCAGGGGTTCGAACAGCCCGCCATTGGCGTCGAAACAGGCCGCGAACAGGATCGAATCGTCCTTGCCCAGAAACTTGGCCAGTCGCTGCTCCAGCTCGCGGTGGATGTCCTGCGTGCCGCAGATGAACCGGACCGAGGCCATGCCGAACCCCTTGGGCTCCATCGCGTTCTTCGCGGCCTCGATCAGCACCGGGTGGTCGGCCAGACCCAGGTAATTGTTGGCGCACAGGTTGATGACCTGACGTCCGCCCACCGTGATCTCGCCGCCCTGGGGCGAGGTGATCATTCGTTCCGTCTTGTACAGGCCTTCCGCCTTGATCTGCGAGAGGGTGTCCGAAACGTGGGACAGGAATGCATCAGCCATGGCGATCTCCTTCTTCTGAGTCGCGTATCTAACATAACGGACGCGCGTCCCAAATAGGAGATTTTCAGTATGGCGGAAAAAAATCCGTGAAGGCGGAAATCGGCCGATGTGCGCGGATCAGGCGTTCTTGACGATCAGGAACACGCGGGCAGGTCCGTCCGGCGCCTCGATGGCGTGGGCCACATCGGCCGGATACCGGGCCGTGTCGCCCTGGCGCAGTTCCATCGTCGCGGCGCCCGAGGTGACGCGGACGGTCCCTTCCAGCACGGTCAGCTGTTCGCGCGCGCCGCGGGCATGGGGCTGGCTGTTTAGCGCGCCATCCGCGTCGAACCGGATATCATAGACCTCGTGCCCGCCGGCCTCCTCGGGCGGCGAGAGGATGCGGATCCTGCAGGATTGGCCCATATTGTCGATGCTGGGCACTTCGGCGCTACGCAGTACCTCGATCTGGTCGGTGGTCTCAGACTCTTCCAGAAGACCGGCGAAATCGACCTGCAGCGCACGGGTCAGGTTCCACAGGGTCGAGATCGTGGGGCTGCTTTCGCCGCGTTCGATCTGGCTGACCATCGACCGGGAGACGCCGCTGAGATTGGCCACCGCTTCCAGTGACAGGCCCTTGGCGCGCCGGGCCTCTTTCAGGCGGGCGGGCAGGCGTGTCAGGATATCGTCTGAATTTTCCGTCATGGCGGAATTTCTTGCGCGTCCGGGCGCGAATTGTCAATTCCGCCGATGACGGAACGTCCCGCGCGACAGGCCCATGCTGCGGGTGCATACTGCGCGTAAATCCAAGAGGAGAGAGACATGACCGACATCGTGATTTTGGATGGTGCCCGCACCGCAATCGGTACGTTCGGAGGGTCGCTGGCCGCGACCGCGCCGATCGATCTGGCCACCGTCGTGACCAAGGCTGCGCTTGAGAAATCCGGCGTCGGAGGCAACCAGATCGGGCATGTGGTGTTCGGGCATGTCATCAACACCGAGCCGCGCGACATGTACCTGTCGCGCGTCGCGGCGATGCAGGCGGGCATTCCGAACGGCACCCCGGCGATGAACGTGAACCGGCTGTGCGGATCGGGCGCGCAGGCCATCGTATCGGCGGTTCAATCGCTGATGCTTGGGGATGCCGAATTTGCCGTGGCCGGCGGCGCCGAGAGCATGTCGCGCAGCCCTTACATCGTTCCGCAGGCGCGTTGGGGCGCAAAGATGGGCGACATCAAGTCGCTGGACATGATGCTGGGCGCGCTGAACTGCCCCTTTGGCACCGGGCATATGGGCGTCACCGCCGAGAACGTGGCCGATGAACACCAGATCACGCGTGAGGAGATGGACGCGTTCGCGCTGACCAGCCAGCAGCGGGCGGCGGCCGCGATTGAGGCGGGCTATTTCGACAGCCAGATCGCGCCGGTGCAGGTCAAGGTCAAGCGCGACATGGTCGATTTCAAGGTCGATGAGCATCCCAAGGCCACCACGGCCGAGGTCTTGGCCGGGTTGCGTCCGGTGTTCCAGAAGGACGGGCGTGTGACTGCGGGCAACGCCTCGGGCATCAATGACGGCGCGGCGGCGATGGTTCTGGCCACGGCGGGTGCCGCCGAAAAAGCCGGCCTGACGCCCAAGGCGCGCATCCTAGGCTATGCCCATGCCGGCGTTCGCCCAGAAGTCATGGGGATCGGCCCGGTTCCGGCCGTGCGCAACCTGTTGGAGCGGACCGGCCTGTCGGCGGGCGATTTCGACGTGATCGAAAGCAACGAGGCCTTTGCCGCCCAGGCGCTGGCAGTGAACAAGGAACTTGGGCTGGACCCGGCCAAGGTGAACCCGAATGGCGGGGCCATCGCCCTGGGTCATCCGGTGGGGGCCACCGGGGCGATCATCACGCTGAAGACTCTGTACGAGTTGGAGCGCATCGGCGGGTCGAAGGGGCTGATCACCATGTGCATCGGTGGCGGGCAGGGGATTGCCATCGCCATCGAACGGCTCTGATTTCAGGCTGGGCAGGGGGGCTGTCTGCCCCCCCCATCGCGCCGGGGCGCGATTCCCCCCCGAGGATATTTTCAGCCAGATGAAGCGAGGGTGCCTGTCAGCCCAGGCCCGAAAGGATCAGGACGGCCACTGCCCCGGCGGCGGCCCCGATTACGGCGGGAATGGCCTTGGGCCAGAAATCTGACCCGGAGGGGTCATCCTTGCGGGTCTGGGCGATCAGGGCATTTTCGACCAGATCAGGCAGGCGGGGCCCGAACCGTGCAAGAACCAGCGCAGTTTTACCAAAATCACGCAGGGCGGCGCGGGGGCCGATGGACTGCTTGATATAGTCCTCGACCACGGGGCGGGCGACCTCCCAGATGTTCATGTGCGGGTCGAGAGAGCGGGCGACGCCTTCGACCACCACCATCGTGCGTTGCAGCAGGATCAGTTCGGTGCGGGTTTCCATGCCGAAACGTTCGGTCACCTCGAACAGGTAGTTCAGCAGACGGCCCATCGAGATATGGGTGGCATCCATGCCGAAAATCGGCTCGCCCACTGCGCGCAGGGCGCGGGCGAATTCATCGACGTCCTGGTCGGCCGGGACGTAGCCAGCCTCGAAATGCACCTCGGCCACGCGCTTGTAGTCACGGCGGATGAAGCCGAAGAGGATCTCGGCGTAGACCCGGCGGGTGTATTCATCGATATGGCCCATGATGCCGAAGTCATAGGCGATGATGTCGCCATTCGCGGCGACCTTGAGGTTGCCCTGGTGCATGTCGGCGTGGAAGAAGCCGTCGCGCAAGGCGTGCAGCAGGAACAGGCGCAGCACCCGCTCGGCCAGGTCGCGGCGGTCGTGGTTGGCGGCGTCCAGCGCGGCGTTGTCGCCCAAGGGGATGCCGTCGGCCCAGCTGAGCGTCATGACCCGGCGCGCCGACAGGGACCAGACCACGGGCGGCAGCCAGAAGCCTTCGTCATTCTGCGTGTTGGCGGCAAATTCCGAGGCCGCCGAACTTTCGAGCCTGAGATCCAGTTCGCCACGGACGACGCCGTCGAAATGCTCGATCACGTCCATCGGGCGCAGCCGGCGCGCACCGGGGGCGAAAAGCTGGACGATCCGGGCGGCGAAATAGAACGCATCAACATCCTTGCGGAACGCGCGTTCGATGCCGGGGCGCAGGACCTTGACGGCCACGTCCTCGCCTGTGCTGGCCAGTTTGGCCTTGTGGACCTGCGCGATCGAGGCGGCCGCGATCGGTTTGCTGAACTCCGAGAACATCTGATCCAGAGGTTGGCCCAGCTCCTTTTCCACCTCGGCCATGGCCACGTCGCGTGGAAAGGGGGGCAGCTTGTCCTGCAGGACGCGCAGTTGTTCGGCCAGCTCTTCGCCGACGACATCGGGACGCGTGGAAAGGACCTGACCGAACTTGATGTAGGCCGGGCCCAAAGCGGTCAGCGCCCGGGTCGCCGGCGGCATGGACGGGTCGCCCTTGTAGCCCAGCCATTGGAACGGTTTGCCCAGAGCGTGGGCCAGGATCCGCAACGCGCGAGGGGCCTCGAAGGCGTCCAGCACCACGTTCATGGCGCCGGTGCGCTCCAGCGTGGCGCCCGTGCGGATCAGGCGGATGATGTTGTGGGGGCCGCGCATGCGTCAGATCTTCCAGCCGGAATGCAGGGCGGCGATGCCCATGCTGAGGTTGCGGTATTTCGCGTTTTCGAATCCGGCGGCGCGCACCATGCCCAGAAAGGTTTCCTGATCTGGGAATTTGCGGATCGATTCGACCAGGTATTGATAGCTGTCGTAGTCATTCGCGATCAGCTTACCCATGCGCGGGATCACGTTGAAGCTGTAGAGGTCATAGAGTTTCTGCAGCCCGTCATTGGGCAACTGGCTGAACTCCAGCACCATCAGGCGGCCGCCGGGCTTGAGCACGCGGTAGGCCTCGTTCAGGGCCTCTTGCGGGCGGGTCACGTTCCGGATGCCGAAGGAAATGGTGTAGACATCAAAGGTGTTGTCCTCGAACGGCAGGGCCATCGCGTCGCCCACCACCCAGTCCAGGCTGTCGGCCATCTGTGCGGCCTCGGCGCGTTTGCGACCCTCGATCAGCATCGGCTCGGTCAGATCCAGAACGGTGGCATGGCCGTGGCCCGCGCGCTTGAGGAAGCGGAACGAGATGTCACCGGTGCCGCCGGCCACGTCCAGCAGGCGCTGGCCGGGGCGTGGGGCCAGCCAGTCCATCATCGCGTCTTTCCAGACCCGGTGGATGCCCATCGACATCACGTCGTTCATCACGTCGTATTTCGACGCGACCGAGTTGAATACGCCCTGCACGCGCCCGGCCTTTTCGGCCTCGGGGACGGTTTCGAAACCGAAATGAGTGGTCTTGTCGCTGTTGTCGGACATAAGCCTTGCCGTTCGTCGAATTTCGTCTCTGTTATAGGGCCTGGAAACCGGGGCACAATGCGGCCCTTTGGAATAGGAGCCGTCTAATGCCCGAATTGCCCGAGGTCGAGACAGTAAGACGCGGCCTTGCCCCGGCGATGGAAGGTGTTGTGATCGAAAGGGCGGACGTGAACCGCCCGGATCTGCGCTGGCCCTTCCCCGAGCGGATGGCCGCACGGCTGACCGGCCAGCGGGTCGAGCGTCTGCGGCGGCGGTCGAAATACATCCTGGCCGATCTGAGCGGAGGCGAAACCCTGTTGATTCACTTGGGCATGTCGGGCCGCATGACTGTGTCGGGCGATCCGCTGGGACAGTTCGTGCATCATCACCCGATGCCGCAGAAACATGACCACGTGGTGTTTCATATGGCCAACGGCGCGCGCATCACTTTCAATGACCCGCGCCGGTTCGGGGCGATGGACCTGATGCCCACGGCCACCGCCGAGCAGCACAAGCTGCTGACCGTGCTGGGGCCGGAGCCGCTGGGCAACGATTTCAACGAGACCTATCTGATCGACGCCTTCCGCGGCCGGGCCACACCGGTCAAGGCGGCGCTTCTGGACCAGAGAATCGTTGCCGGGCTGGGCAACATCTATGTCTGTGAGGCGCTCTACCGCGCCAGAGTGTCGCCACGTCGCAAGGCGGGTCAGATCTCGGCCGGGCGTGTCGAGGCCCTGGTTCCGGTGATCCGGACGGTGCTGGCCGAGGCCATCGAGGCCGGCGGATCCTCGCTGCGTGATTTCCGGCAAGCCGATGGAGAGCTTGGATATTTTCAGCACAGTTTCGACGTCTACGGGCGCGAGGGCCAGCCCTGCCGGACCGAGGGCTGCGGGGCCGAAATCCGCAGAATCACCCAGTCTGGGCGGTCGACCTTCTATTGCGCGCAATGCCAAAGATAGCTTGATCCGAGTTTTCCGCGTGGTAAGGAATTGGACCTGAACGGAACAACCGAAAGCTCAGACCTCATGGCTTTTGAGACGATCATCGTCGAAATCGAAGACCACGTCGCCCTAATCAAGCTCAACAGACCCGATGCGTTGAACGCGCTGAACACTCAGCTTCTGGGTGAGCTGTGCGAGGCGCTCGAGGACGCGGACAGCAATGACAAGGTGCGCTGCATCGTCATCACCGGATCGGAAAAGGCATTCGCCGCGGGCGCGGACATCAAGGAGATGTCCGAGATGAGCTTTGTCGATGTCTACACCACCAACCTGTTCGCCGACGCCAACGACCGGATCACCGCGATCCGCAAGCCGATCATCGCGGCGGTGGCGGGCTATGCGCTGGGCGGCGGATGCGAGCTGGCCATGATGTGCGATTTCATCATCGCCGCCGACACCGCCAAGTTCGGCCAGCCTGAAATCAATCTGGGCGTCATCGCCGGCATGGGGGGCAGCCAGCGCCTGACCCGGTTCGTGGGCAAGTCCAAGGCGATGGACATGAACCTGACCGGGCGTTTCATGGATGCCGAAGAGGCCGAGCGCTCGGGCCTCGTGTCGCGCGTGGTGCCGGCCAAAAAGCTGATTGAAGAGGCGACCGGCGCGGCCCAAAAGATTGCCGAGAAATCGTTGCTGACCGCGATGGCCGCGAAAGAGGCGGTCAACCGCAGCTACGAGGTGCCGCTGAGCGAGGGCATGCTGTTCGAGCGGCGCGTGTTCCACTCGATGTTCGCCACCGAGGATCAGAAAGAGGGCATGGCCGCATTCCTTGAAAAGCGCGCGGCCCAGTTCCGCGACAAATAGGCGACGCCGACAAGACGGTTGGATCAGGCGGGCGCTGCCCGCCTTTTTTCATGGCGGGCAACAAGGCCAAGAATCGGCTTGGCAAACACTGAAAACTTGGCTATTGACCGCCACCATACATGCGCGTGCGGCCCGCTTGGCCCGATTCACACTCGTGATTTCTGATCCGGTGCGGGTAATTCCGTGACGTGCAACCCTAGACAAACGTACCGAACAAAGGTCAGAGACACATGGCAAACTCGCCCCAGGCAAAGAAGCGCGCTCGTCAGAACGAGAAGCGTTATGCAATCAACAAAGCCCGTCGCTCGCGCATCCGCACCTTCCTGCGCAAGGTCGAAGAAGCTATCGCATCCGGCGACAAGGACGCGGCAACCGCCGCTCTGCGCGCGGCCCAGCCCGAGTTGATGCGAGGCGTCACCAAAGGCGTGTTCCACAAGAACACCGCAGCCCGCAAGATGTCGCGCCTGTCGGCGCGCGTCAAAGCGCTGGGTTGACCTAGCGTCAACACTTGCTGGTTCATTCCAGTTTCGAAGGCGTCGCCCCGTGCGGCGCCTTTTGCGTTGTTGCCAGAATGCCGCGCCTTCACGAAACCGAGAGATTCTTTCGCCCAAAGACCCGAGTCAATATCAGAGTTTCGTTGCCCGGCCCCACTGCCTCTTGCTACGACAGTTTCAGCGATTCACTCGCTTGGGGGGACAGGCTGTTCCTGCGATCGGACTGACGGGCATCAGAATGATCCAGGGGCGAATGTCGGGAACCGGTGCCAACCGGTTTGACGATCTGCTGCGGATCTCGGCTACTCCGATGATCTTAGCCCTGTCGAAAACTAGAACTGCGTGGCGCAAACCGCGGTTTGGGCGGCTGTACTTTTTGGTCGCCGTCAAACAGGCAAGCGTCGTGACCACTGATATTCCCGCCGATTCTTGGGGTTTCGGCGACCTAATATCTGCGCGCGAGTGAACGCAAAAGAACCGGGATACCGGTCACAATCATAAGGCCGATTAGGTCAAAAATATTGGGATGCGTGAGGCGCTGGATGACACAAGAAAAATGGGGACAACTGCGTAACAAATTGCTGAAGGCCGTGGGCCGGAACAATTTTACGACTTGGATTGAACCTTTGGAATTTCAGGAATTGAAGGGTGGCGTGGCCGTATTTTCGGTTCCGACCAACTTCATGGGGAACTACGTCAGTCAAAATTTTGCAGACCTCATTCTGTACGAGCTGAACACGGCCGGAGAGTCGGTTCAGCGCCTGGCCTTCCGGGTGGCCGCCAACTCACCGGCGCGTCCCGCCGCCGCGGTCCAGCCGGTCGAAGACCAGCCCGAGCCGGTCAATATCGAGCTGGCACCGGAAAGCAACGGAACCAATGAGGCGCTCGAGTCGCTGCAGGCCGCACCGTTGGACGCGCGCTTTACCTTCGACACCTTCGTCGTCGGCAAGCCGAACGAACTGGCCCATGCCGCCGCGCGCCGTGTTTCCGAAGGCGGCCCCGTCACATTCAATCCGCTGGTTCTGTACGGTGGTGTTGGCCTCGGTAAAACGCACCTGATGCATGCCATCGCATGGGAGCTGAAGACCAAACGCCCCGAGCTCAACGTGCTATACCTGTCGGCCGAACAGTTCATGTACCGCTTCGTGCAGGCCCTGCGCGAACGCCGCATGATGGATTTCAAACACCTGTTCCGCTCGGTCGACGTGCTGATGGTCGATGACGTGCAGTTCATCGCCGGCAAGGATTCGACGCAGGAAGAATTCTTTCATACCTTCAACGCGTTGGTGGATCAGAACAAGCAGATCATCATCTCGGCCGACCGCGCGCCGGGTGAGATCAAGGATCTGGAGGAACGGGTCAAGTCGCGTCTGCAATGCGGACTGGTGGTTGACCTGCACCCGACCGATTACGAGCTGCGCCTGGGCATTCTGCAGAACAAGGTGCAGCAATACGCCAAGACCTATCCCGACCTGAAGATCGCCGATGGCGTGCTGGAATTCCTGGCCCATCGCATCTCGACCAACGTGCGCGTTCTGGAAGGGGCGCTGACCCGGCTGTTCGCATTTGCCTCGCTGGTCGGCCGCGAGATCGACATGGAACTGACGCAGGACTGTCTGGCCGACGTGCTGCGCGCCTCGGAACGCAAGATTACCGTCGAAGAGATCCAGCGCAAGGTTTCCGACTACTACAACATCCGCCTGTCCGACATCATCGGTCCGAAACGCCTGCGGTCCTATGCCCGCCCGCGTCAGGTGGCGATGTATCTGTGCAAGCAGCTGACCAGCCGGTCGCTGCCCGAGATCGGCCGCCGTTTTGGCGGGCGTGACCACACCACCGTCATGCACGGCGTCAAACGCATCGAAGAGCTGAAGCTGACCGACGGTCAGATCGCCGAAGATGTGGAAATGCTGCGCCGGGCGCTCGAAGCCTGAGCCCCTGCAATTCGGAAAACCGCCCCGGCCCTGCGCGGGGGCGGTTTTTCTGTGCGCATTTTTCCACGATTTCCACGGAACTGGGGCACAGGGCCGCTCGGGACCTTGACGGTTTGCGCGTTCCGAACCAGAAATCGGTAAAAAATCCTTGTGCCTCAGGGCTGAACCGCTAACTTGCCAGTCCCGCCCATGTAAGCACTCAAATCAGAGGAATTGAGGGTATGAAGATCAGCATCGAACGCGGCACGCTGCTCAAGGCCGTTTCGCAGGCCCAATCCGTTGTGGAACGCCGCAACACGATTCCAATCCTGGCCAATGTGCTGATCGAGGCAGAGGGCGATCAGGTTCTGTTCCGCGCGACCGATCTGGATATCGAGGTGGTCGACAAGGCCCCCGCGCAGGTCGAAAAGGCGGGTGCAACCACGGTTGCGGCAACGACTCTGCACGAGATCGTGCGCAAGCTGCCCGATGGCGCGCTGGTCACGCTGACCGCCGACAGCGCGGCTGGCCGGCTGACGGTCGAGGCGGGGCGGTCGAACTTCTCGCTGGCGACCCTGCCGAAAGAGGATTTCCCGGTGATGGCGTCCTCGGAGTACCAGTCGAACTTCACCGCTTCGGCGGCTCTGCTGCGGCGGCTGTTCGACAAGTCGAAATTCGCCATCTCGACGGAAGAGACCCGGTATTACCTGAACGGCGTCTACATGCACGTGACGGATGGCCCCGAGGGCGGCAAGGTGTTGCGCTGCGTGGCCACGGACGGGCATCGTCTGGCGCGGATCGACGCGGATTGCCCCGACGGGGCCGCCGATATGCCCGGCGTGATCGTGCCGCGCAAAACGGTGGGCGAGCTGCGCAAGCTGCTGGAAGATGACGACATGGACATCGCGGTGTCGGTCAGCGAAACCAAGGTGCGCTTTGCCACACCCGACATCACGCTGACCTCGAAGGTGATCGATGGGACTTTCCCCGACTACACCCGCGTGATTCCGCAGAACAACACCCGCAAGATGGAAGTCGACGCGGCCGAGTTCGCCCAGGCCGTCGACCGGGTGGCAACCGTGTCGTCCGAGCGGTCCCGTGCGGTAAAGCTGCAGCTGGACGGCGACAAGCTGGTCCTGTCGGTGAATGCGCCCGACAGCGGCGCCGCCGAGGAGGAGCTGGCCGTGGCCTATGGCGACGAACGGCTGGAAATCGGCTTCAACGCCAAGTACCTGCTGGAAATCGCAAGCCAGGTGGACCGCGAGAACGCGGTGTTCCTGTTCAATTCGGCGGGCGACCCGACCCTGATGCGCGAAGGCAATGACCAGAGCGCGGTCTATGTCGTGATGCCGATGCGCGTCTGATCGCACGGGCGCGGGGTGCGTCCGGCGCGCGTGTTTGTGCAAGAATGAAGGGAGGGGTCATGGCTTTGGCCCTGACCGAATTGACGGTCTCGCATTTTCGGTCGCACAAGCTGGCGCGCATGGCGCTGGACGGGCGGCCGGTGGCCTTGTACGGGCCGAACGGGGCGGGCAAGACCAATATCCTCGAGGCGGTATCCCTGTTTTCACCCGGCCGCGGCATGCGCCGGGCCAGTGCCGCCGAGATGACGCGCCGGCCCGAGGCGCTGGGCTGGAAGCTGAGCGGTCTTCTGGACGTTCAGGGCCGCCGGTCCGAGATCGAAACCTGGTCCGAGGGGGGCGCAGCGCGGCAGGTCCGGATCGACGGAAAGGCAGCCAGCCAGATCGATCTGGGCAAGCTGGCGCGGGTCGTCTGGCTGATGCCCGCGATGGACCGGCTTTGGATCGAAGGCGCCGAAGGCCGACGGCGCTTTCTGGACCGGGTGACGCTGAGTTTCGATCCGAGCCATGCCGAGGCCGCGTTGATCTATGAAAAGGCCATGCGCGAACGGAACCGCCTGCTGAAAGAGCAGGTGCGTGACGCGCATTGGTACGCGGCGCTCGAGGCTCAGATGGCCGAAACCGGGCATCGCATTCATACCGCGCGGCTGGGTGCTCTGGCGCAGTTGCGCGCGGCGCAGGAACAGGCCGAGACCGCCTTTCCCTCGGCGGAACTGGAACTTGTTCAGTCCGAAGGGGACATGCCCGAAAGCGCGCAGGATCTGTTGGAGGCGCTGGCCGAAAGCCGGTTCCGCGACCTGGCGGCGGGGCGCACATTGGTGGGGCCGCACCGGTCGGATCTGTATGGGGTTTTTGCCGCAAAAGGCGTTGCGGCCAGTGAATGTTCGACCGGAGAGCAGAAGGCGCTGCTGGTGTCGTTGATTCTGTCCAACGCGCGGGCGCTGGCCGCGCAGGTCGGAGCGCCACCGATCCTGTTGCTGGACGAGGTTGCGGCCCATCTGGACGCGGACCGCCGGGCGGCGTTGTATGACGAAATCTGCGCGCTGGGGGCGCAGGCCTGGATGACCGGAACAGGCCCCGAGTTGTTCGCCGAACTGGGCGACCGGGCGCAGTCTTTCGTGGTCAATGACGCGGGTGACGGCTCGACCGTCACCCCCGCCTGAGCGGATCAGGCCGGCTCGCCAACCTTGCGTTCCCACAGGAAGGGACGCATCACCTCGTCCACCGGCGTCTGGGCCATGTGGTTGACGTAGTTCGACATGGTTTTCTGCGCCAGGCCCAGGATCACGTCCAGAACGGCGCGGTGCGAATAGCCCGCATCAAAAAACGCCTGCAACTGCGCGTCGGTGACGTTGCCGCGCTGGTTCATCACCTGCACCGTGAACGTCCGCAGTGCTTCGAGCTTGGGCGAGGGCAGCGGGGTTTCATTGCGCAGCGCTTCGGTGATCTCGTCGGACACCTTCATCATCTTGGCGATGCCGGTATGGGCCGGAACGCAATAGTGGCATTCGTTTTCCACGTTGATGGTCTGCCAGACGACCGTTTTCTCGTCATTGTCGAAATCGGTCTGCAGGAACAGGTGGTGCAGAACCTGGTAGGCCTCAAGGTGCTGTGGGCTTTCGGCCATGACCTTGTGCAGGCCCGGCAGGCGGCCAAACGCGGCCTGCGATTTCTCGAGCAGGGGTTTCGAACCTTCAGGGGCGGTGTTCAGGTCATGTGAGGGAAAATCGGCCATTTCGGGTCTCCTTTTCTAGCGGCTGAGTCCGAAATAGGCTTTATTGAGCGATCACTCAAGTATATATTTGAGTAATCGTTCAAGAATTGGTGATCACATGCCCCGCAAACCTGCCTATGACCGTGACGCGCTGATCGCGCAGGCCCGAGACCTGTTCTGGCGCCAGGGCTGGGCGGGCACGTCCCTGAAGGATCTCGAGCGTGCGCTGAAGTTGAAGCCAGGCAGCTTTTACGCCGCCTTCGGGTCAAAGGACGCCTTGTATGCCCTGACGCTGGAACGCTATGCGGATGAAGGTGTTGCCCGGCTTGAAGCCTTGGCCGAGGAGCTTGGGCCGCTGGGTGCGCTCAAGACCCAGCCGCAGTTGGTGGTCGAGGCCGCGAACGCGCCTGCAAAGGCCTGCATGCTGGCCAAGACCTATGCCGAGTTGAGCGCAAAGGACCATGATCTGGCGCAACTGGCCGCGACCCATCTGTCGCGGATGAAGGCCTGTTTCGCCGATCTGTTCCGGCAGGCGCAGGCGCAGGGGCAGATCGGTCTCGACCATGATCCCGAGCGGCTGGCGACGCGCTATCAGTCCGACCTTTTGGGCCTGCGCCTGTCGGCCGAGCGCGGCGATGTCGATGCCCGCCAAATCGCTGCTGATATCGCCGCCGATCTGGATAGATTGTGACCGTCTGAGGTCGGCCGATCAGCTCGGCTCGCGGCTGAAAGAACCGGCACAAAATCTGGGGGGATGACGTGACATTCCCCACCAGAGAACGTATAACTTACCAAAATAATATAGGTACTGACGGCATGTCCGAAGACGCACAGGCAAATCAGGAATACGGCGCAGATTCCATCAAGGTTCTCAAGGGGTTGGAGGCTGTCCGCAAACGCCCCGGTATGTATATCGGTGACACCGACGACGGGTCCGGTCTGCACCACATGGTGTACGAGGTCGTGGACAACGGCATTGACGAGGCTCTGGCCGGTCACGCCGACCATGTGACCGTCAAGATTCACGCCGATTCCAGCGTCTCGGTCAGCGACAATGGTCGCGGGATTCCGGTGGACATCCACCCCGAAGAAGGCGTCTCGGCGGCCGAGGTCATCATGACCCAGCTGCACGCCGGCGGGAAATTCGACTCGAACTCGTACAAGGTGTCGGGCGGTCTGCACGGCGTGGGCGTTTCGGTGGTGAACGCTCTGTCCGATTGGCTGGAGCTGCGCATCTGGCGCAACGGCAAAGAGCATTTCGCCCGGTTTGAGGGCGGCGAAACCTCGGAGCATCTGAAAGTGGTCGGCGAATGCGGCGACCGGACCGGGACCGAGGTGCGGTTTCTGGCTTCGACCAATACGTTTTCGAACCTAGAGTATTCGTTCGAGACGCTGGAGAAGCGGTTGCGCGAACTGGCCTTCCTGAACTCGGGCGTTCGGATCATCCTGATTGACGAGCGGCCGGCCGAGCGGCTTGAGACCGAACTGTTCTACGAGGGCGGCGTCAAGGAATTCGTGAAATACCTCGACCGGTCGAAAACTCCGGCCATGCCCGAGCCCATCTATATCAAGGGCGAGCGCGACGATATCGGGGTCGAGATCGCGATGTGGTGGAACGACAGCTATCACGAAACCGTACTGCCATTTACCAACAACATCCCCCAGCGGGATGGCGGCACGCATGTCGCTGGCTTCCGTGGGGCGCTGACCCGCACGATCAACAGCTACGCACAGTCCAGCGGGATCGCGAAAAAGGAAAAGGTCAGCTTCACCGGCGATGATGCGCGCGAAGGCCTGACCTGCGTGCTGTCTGTCAAAGTACCTGACCCGAAGTTTTCCAGCCAGACTAAGGACAAGCTTGTCAGCTCGGAAGTGCGACCGGCTGTCGAAGGGTTGATGAACGAGAAGCTGGCCGAGTGGTTCGAGGAGAACCCCAACGAGGCCAAGACCATCGTCGGCAAGATCATCGAGGCCGCCTTGGCGCGCGAAGCGGCGAGGAAAGCCCGCGAACTGACCCGACGCAAGACGGCGATGGACGTTAACTATCTGGCCGGCAAGCTCAAGGATTGCTCTGAGAAGGACCCGGCCAAAAGCGAAGTTTTCCTGGTCGAGGGGGACTCGGCCGGCGGATCGGCGCAGACCGGTCGCGATCGTCTGACGCAGGCGGTTCTGCCTTTGCGCGGCAAGATTCTGAACGTCGAGCGTGCGCGCTTTGACCGGATGCTGTCCAGCCAGGAAATCGGCAACCTTGTGATGGCGCTTGGCACCGGTATCGGCCGGGATGAGTTCGACATCTCGAAGCTGCGCTACCACAAGATCGTCATCATGACCGATGCCGACGTGGACGGCGCACATATCCGGACCCTGTTGCTGACGTTCTTCTACCGTCAGATGCCCGAGTTGATCGAGGGTGGATATCTCTACATCGCGCAGCCGCCACTGTACAAGGTTTCACGAGGAAAGTCAGAGGTTTACCTGAAGGATCAGGCAGCGCTTGACGACTATCTGATCAACCAGGGTGTCGAGGGCGCCGTGCTCAAGTTGGGCTCGGGTGAAGAGATCGTGGGTCAGGATTTGACCCGTGTGGTGGACGAGGCGCGCCAACTCAAGCGCGTATTGGACGCCTTCCCGACGCATTACCCGCGTCACATCTTGGAACAGGCCGCCGTTGCCGGGGCCTTTGTGCCCGGGGCGGTGGATGCCGACCTGCAGGGCGTGGCCGACAAGGTCGCGGCGCGGCTGGACTTGATCGCGCTGGAATACGAGCGCGGCTGGCAGGGCCGGATCACTCAGGATCACGGTATCCGACTGGCGCGCATCCTGCGCGGCGTCGAGGAAGTCCGCACGCTGGATGGTCCGATGCTGCGTTCCGGCGAGGCACGCAAGACAGGCAGCTTTACCCAGAGCCTGCAGGACGTCTACAACCTGCCGGCCACATTGGTCCGCCGCGACCGGTCGCAGGTCATCCACGGCCCGCTGGATCTGCTGCGCGCCATTTTGGAAGAGGGCGAAAAAGGCCTGTCGCTCCAGCGCTACAAGGGCTTGGGCGAGATGAACCCCGATCAGTTGTGGGAAACTACGCTGGATCCGGATGCACGGACACTGCTGCAGGTGCGTGTCGATGACATGGTCGAGGCCGATGACTTGTTCACCAAGCTGATGGGCGACGTGGTCGAGCCGCGCCGTGAGTTCATCCAAAAAAACGCACTGAGCGTGGAAAACCTGGATTTCTAGTCGCTTCGCAAGATGACTGAACCGGCCCAACTGACGGCAGTTTTGCTCGGGACGCTCCTACGGCCAAGAACGTGGCCTGGGAGCGGACCTGAACGAGCGGTTCTGAGTGGCGCGGATCAAGGAAGTTAGACCCAATGCGGGCTTGCTTGGCTAAGTCATCCCTTCGGGGTGAGTTCCGTACAGTAGCGATCAAAGCTCAGGGATATTAAAAACGTACAGGCGCGACTTCTCGCCATCGTCTGTGAGGATGTAGAGAAGCCCTTTGGCCTCATCCAAGGCAATCCCTTCGGGATGCTTCACGACCTTTCGGTCTCCGTTTTTCATATACGTCAGTTCGATCGTATCTGCTTTTCTCGTCTCTGGATCGTACAAAAATATCTGGCGTCCCTTGTCGCTGAGAATCCACAGCACACCTGACACGGACCAAGCCAAACCGCTTACATCCAGTTCATCGTCATTCATGCGATCCGAGACAAAACCAGATCCACGATCCAAAGGGATGACTTCCTGAATTTCAGTCAGGTCCGGTGACACGACCAGCAACAGACGCGGTTGTCCTTCAATGACAACGAATACTCGCCCAGTGTCCGGATCGACGGTGATGCCCTCAGGCCCCTTGTTCAGTGGGTTGCCGACAAGCAGTTCGACGGCGGCCGGGTACCCCTTGAGGGAGGCAAGTGGAACCCTTGTCAGTTGGATAGGGTCGGTTGGTTGAACGACCAATATCGATCGATCGGTTTCCTGAAGGAGCAAAACCGACCCGTCTTTTCGCGACGCGACGCCCTCCAAATCTGATCCGGCCAAAGGCGGCAACTGGAAGAAGTTTCCCAAAACTCCGTCGATTCCAAGTAGGTGCAGTTTCGGCTCAGCGTCGCTTACAGACCACAGGAAGCCTTCAGCGTTGGACAGCGACAAACCGGAAGGTTCGGAAAATCCTTTTGATTTGTCTGCCACCTTGAATCTATCGACCAGAACCAGATCAGCACTTTTTGCATAGGCAGAGCCAGTCCAAGGCAAAAACGCTGCCGCTAGGAAGCTGGCCGCAAGAGCGGATCTTCCAAATTTGCAGAAGCGCCGTGAAACTTCAGGCTTTGACGGAAACACGTGCTTTCTGCCCTTCGATTTTCTCGTGTGTGTGACACACCCCTCTATCGCATTCGTATCACAACTTATCTGCGATGTCGGAAGAATGCGCTTTGAACTCTTTACCTGATCCTCCTTGTTGGGATTGACTTGTAAGGGGCGCGATTTGCGCGTGATGACGTGTACTGTCTGGGCACAAGCAGGAAGGACGATGATTTGAATACGATTTTCCCGTTTGTGACTGTGTTGTTGATGCTGCTGTTGCCCGCTGCGGCGATGTCGCAAATCGACCCGGCAACGATGCTTGCCGGGGCATCGGAATCGGAAATTCTGATCGAACGCAGATGGATCCAGTTTCGCGGCAAACAGGAACTGTATTTCTTTTCTCTTGATGTGCTGGTCACGATCACTCTGGCCGGCTTGATCGTCTATCATCCGGTGCGGCGTAAAGCCCGTAGAAGTGTCGGCGACATCGTCATGCCCAGGCTCTTCTTCCTCTATGCGCTGATCGGCATGGCGGTGGGATTCCTGGTCGTCCAGCACGGGTCCATGATCGGGTTCGTTATCTTCGGCATCGGCGCATTGCTCAGATTTCGCTCCAATTTGGATGATCCGATAGACACTGTCGAATTGATCGTCGTAACCGTTCTTGGGCTTGCGGTCGGATTGGGCCTGCCGCTGATGGCCACACTGGTGGCGGTTGTCTGTTGGTGTTTCATTTGGCTCGGAGGGCGAAACAAGGGCGTTGAAATATCGCTCAAAGCTTCGGACGAGGAGCACTCATTGAACGTCAGCAGCGCCATTGAAGCGATGGCCGCCGACGCCGGCTGGAAGCTGATCAGAAAACACCATGTACCCGGCAAATCCCGAATTTCATTGCTTTTCATTACCTCGGGTGGACTTTCCGAGGCCCGCATCGAAGAGATGATAAACGATTTGGTCCCCGAAAAAGTCGAGTTGAAACTCAGCTTCTAGTCATTTCACAAGGTCTAAACGTTTCAACACCGCATTCGGGGATCTGATCTCTTTCGGGAGCGACTTGAAGTCGACAGACCTTTCGAAATCCGGCCCTCGATATACTGCTATCCCAAACTCTCCGTTCGGCTGGAAGGTGACATGCGTGAAACTGTGAGGTGACCTGGCGCGATCACCGATTAGCCGCCGCGGGCCACCACCCAAGCAAGCTTGCGAAACATAGGCCACGCCGTCTTTCCAGCCAGGGTAAAAAGCATGATGGTGTCCAGACAGGTGCAGAACGACGCCGCTTTGCAGATAGATTCTTTCAAGCGTCGGGTCACCGATGATTTCGCGTTCGCGCTTGATCGCAAACGGCCACAGCGGGAGGTGGCTGAACGTGACAATCGGGTCTCCACCAGCCCCAAGTTGCACAAGTTGGTCCTGCTGATCGCCGGATAGTGGCCCTAGGGTCGTGGCATCCAGAGACGCAAAGGTTATCCCCTGCATTTCAAACGCGTAGAAGAACGGATAGTCATCCGACATCAGGAAGTTGACGTCTGGTTTTCTGGGGCCCCATTCCTCGGCGTATATTTTTCTCTCGCGCTCAAACCCGCGATAGGCCGAGGCATCATGGTTTCCCGGCGTGACTGCAAATGGAATTCCGGCAGCCTCCAGCGGGTCGGATACCGCCTTGTGAAACGCTTTCCACATTTCTCTGACCTGTTTGTCTGAAAGGTTGGGGATGCGTTGCCCGGCGACCATATCGCCCGTCGAAATCACCAGATCGGGATCAATCTCGATTATCCGTTTGATCGCCTTTTCGATGCGGGCATCGTATTTGACCGAGCCATAGCTGCCGTTCAGATCCGATATGACGATTACGTCCAAAGCGGCCGCTTTGCAGGCGAGCACGACCGCCCAAACGAACGCCGCGACAGTGATCGAACGCTTACGGATCATTGCAGTCCAGGCCCTCCGCCTCGGTATTTTTGTTCAAAAAGAATGCGGCAGGGTCCAAATCAAACACCAGATCGCCATTTGAGCAATTGCTCTTGAGGATGGATGTTGCCAACGCGGTGTTTTTGACAACCTGCGCAATCTGAGGGTCCGAGAGCCCAAAGCTTTGTGACAACCAGCCGTAAACCGGACCTTGCGTTTGAAGGTCGCTGTTCAACGCAACCAGGCGCCGGTACGTGTTTGGAGAGAAATGCCGCATTTTCTCCAGCATCTGAGTGGATTTCGCGAAGTTGGCATATTCGACCCGCCCACCGGCATCGTTGTCGTTCAGATTGCTGCGACGGATCAATATCGCACCGGCGGGAACGTCTCCATCATTCGGCTGATGGTGCTTCGTTTTCTTGTGTTTGAGTTTTCCGTCTTCGACCCAATACCAGTAGGGTGTGAAATCAATATTTCCCACACGGTCCTGCTGGTTGAAGATGAAGTCGAGCAGAACAATCTCCGTAAGCTCCTGCATCCAGAATGCCATCTGTTGATCGCTGACTTCGGGCCCAAGGTCCTTGTTGATCTGCCGGTCCTTTCGGCCTTCCCTGACACCCTCTGCAATGGCCTCGGGCAAGGGTTTTGACGACCGCAAGGCCAGGAAAGCGGGTGTTTCCTGAAAATCGCGATTCTGGCCTTTGCCCCAACCGGATTTACGGGTGCCGTTGATTTCCGAGCCGTAGCGATGACCGGGGCTATCAAGCAGGACACCGTATATCTGCGTTCGATCCGCAGTGAACAGATCATCCGTCGGTTGGTACGAGTTCGGGTCGGCATCCGCAGCCACGAAAACCCGCCAGCCTTCATGGTTCATGCGCCCGCCATGAGATCCGCCGGAAATCGCAAGGCCGGGCTCTGCAACCTCGGTAAGATGCGCCTTAGCGTCCATGCTGCGCCAGACCGCCACCGGAACTTTCACCGTCGCGTCGAAATACCTTGAGAAATGATAGTAGAGCAGTGACGAGGTGGAAAATGTTCCGCTTGTACCCTTCTGGTTCATGGTGGATTTGAATTTGGCCACTCTGCCATTGGCCAGTTCTTTTGCCGACTTGCCCTCCTTGCAAGCGTTTCTCTCGAACTCAGAGCGGTTCCCCACGTAGGGTCCTTCCGAAATATCGTAGACGGCCATTCCCGGGCTGGTGCTCCAAGTTTTTGGGCAAATGGCGATTTCGGGCGCATAGAAATCGATCTCGCAATAGGCAGTTTCTTCCTCAAGATCGCTGTTCTTGTACTCGCCCGTTGGGACTTTTTCGATCCGAATGCAGCGTTCCGTAACACCATTGGGACTATCAAATGTCGTGGCTTCTCCGCGAACATCGTCGCTCGCCCACAAGGCTGTGGGTGCAATGAGAGCCAGTGACCCCAGAAGATTGAATCTCATTTGGATAGTCCTCCGGATGTCATTTGGGGCAAATCGCGGCCTGTTGTTCGGCGGAGATCTTCAAACTGGGGTCGACACTGAAGTTTGAGAATTTCGAGTCAATCCACTGGTCACACCCGCCCGAACATGGGGCCCCGTTTCGGGCATCATTCCAATATTTCTTGGCCCTGTCTTCCGTCCAGCCGCAAAACTGAACAAGCGCCATTGCCGACAAGGCGCCTGAGGAATGAACGCCCCACATGCAGTGCACCAGGACAGGACCCTTTCCAGGGTCCTCAATCACCTGGTGTATGGCGGCCATGACACTGCCGGGGCGGGACGATCTGGCGCTCTGATAGTCAAAGGCTCCGTTTCCACAGCTGGTGCGGCCGTATTCGGTGTTCTTGCCGAAATCCGCATAAAACCCGGCCGAAAACCCTTCATCGCACAGTGTTTCGCGCTGAGCGTTGCTCAAGCCCGTTCGACCCTTGTCGCCGCCCTTGAAGCCAGAGCGGTACAAAACGCCGCTTAGGACCGGGCGAAAGAAAGCGACGCCGTCGACGCCTCCGTCGCTGCCCCTAGAGAGCATCTGGCTGTTGCTTGGGCCACCGTTTCGACTGGTCACGTCAGAATTCGCCGCAGTTGCCAAAACACCGATGAATATGAGGGACGTCAAAAACCGCATGCGTATTCCTTTCTGTTTTCAGCCGGCGATGCTCACGCTTTTCCTGCCGGAAATCCCGCGGAGAGGCGCGTTCACGGTAACCAGGTCAGGTCGGCGGTTGGCTTCTCGCCCTCCAGAATTAAATCGGCCACACTAGGTTGATGATAAGCACGACCACGAAGTAGGCCAGAACAACTTTCCAGTTCCATTGGTGTTTGTTTTCTTCGTTGATCACACCGGCCGATTTCAAGGCCAGGTTGGTGATGATCAACGCGACAACGGTAATCGCCGCATGTGCCAGGTCGAAATGCAAGTTGGAGCTCCTTTTTGCAGATTTGGGATTGATGAATGTGTGTCAGCAGTCACCTGACGGCAGCATCGCTACGTCCGAGTATCTTCCCTCAGATGTCGTGATCCGAGCACAAGCACCGGTCTCCTTGTTGAACCAGTACGAGGTCAGCCCTTCGCTTCGGATGAGTTCAAACCCGAGACTTTGAATGCCCATTTCAGCCTGACCCGCTCTTGCGCCTTCAAATGACGACAGATCGCTGGAACTGCCCACGGTAGGAGCACTTGCTTCCACTGATCCGCCACTTTCGTCGCATCCTGCAAGCACAGAGACACTGACCGCGCCGATCGCCACTAGAGTCTTGGATTTCATCTGTTCTTCCTGATTGTTTTGGAAATGCGGTTCAGGGTTTCAGGTCGATCACCTACTCAATTCCAAAAATGACGTTGTAGTCGACGGCAGAGCTGCCGCGGTTGATGACCTCGACAACATGATCGCCGGATTGCCACAGCTGTCCGCGATACTCCTTGTCCGTAGACATCAATCCCAGCAATTCAGACCCATCGGGGTTGCGAATGACGTAGTCCAAGGATCCATTTCGGGGAGCAACGCGGACGTAAAGGAACTGTTCGTTCTTCGCGCCAAGAACGTATTGCTGCGATTCCCCTGGCGCGAGTTGGCCGACGAGCTCGGCGCCGGTGGATCCGGCATCGAATGTGACGCGCTGGCTACCTGTAGACCCGGAAGCGCCGTCCATGGCTCCGCCACCATCATCCATCGCCTCGACAACCGACATCTCGCCAATGCTTCCGTCCTTGTACGCAATGCAGCGCCAAAGTGTTCCGCCGGCGTCACGCAGCATGACGAGCGTGCCGGCTTCCGAGAACTGTGAGCTTTCGATCGTACCGGATTGACCGTCCGGTCCACCGACCTGTCGCAGATGGTCGATACACGCGTCGTCGGCGTCTGACATGGCCAGGGCGGCCGTTCCGCTGATCGCAAGTGCGGGTGTGAAAAGATTCCAAAAACTGCGTTTCATAAGCAGGTCCTCTGTCGGTCTATCGTAAATGTTGTGTTTCCGGTGAGCAGAAACCTCACTTCGCTTCCCGCAACTTTGCCAGAAATTCATCGCATGCCTGTGCGCTGCCGACGATCTCGTCCGTCGTTTCAATTCCTTGCAATGATGCCATCTCGGAGTTCACGCGATTGAGGATCTGATCTGCTTGCTCGGCGGTGATCAGGTTCTCGGCCTGAGCTCCCTTCAATGTGGTGCACACACCGGCGGACAAGCCTGTCGCAACGCCGACACCCATCGCGGCCCCGCCGCCCAAGGTCATCGCTCCAACCACGCCGAGGATGAGCCCGATCACAAGCCCCAAGATCACTTTTCCCATGTTTTCCTCCCATTTTGCGGGAAAGAGTTCCGCCTTCATTCCTGGCGCAAACCACGTACCCATCTGCATATCAAAACCAGTGCCAACAGGTTGAGCACCGGTGCAATCGCCGCGAGCCACGGTTTGGCCGACTCTGAGAAAAGGTCCACCGCAAGGACCCAAGGCAGACCCAGCGGCAAAAGGAATACGCCGGACAATGGGTCTCGTTCCTGTCCAAACCAGCCAAAAGTGCCCGTCACAAACGCAAACAACGCCAACAGGTAAAGGGTCGCGAACGCGATGATGGTTATTCTGCAGACCAAGCCGGACCTCAGCGTATCAAGCCAGTGCTGCGCAGCTGATTTCGGCTACGCATCAAACCGGTCACAACGCGCCTTCGTCGCCGAGGAACTCGATACCAGCTGTCGCGCCATCACTGTAGGCAATACAATTCCACGGAGCCCGATCCTCTCCAACCCCAACGGTAACTTGTGTTCCAGCCTCGCTGAACGCGGATGAGAGCACGACCACTTGCGAATTGTTTGTTGTTTTGGCCACGTCTCGCAGACACGCCTGTTGGGCGGGGGTCAGTTCGGCAGGTGCGCTTGACGTGCTGGTGTCGTCACACGCCGCTAGCAGTACGAAACACGTCGCGCCTGAAATCATCATAACTTTGTTAATCATTTTCTTCTCCTCTTGGGTTCGCTGATGCTTGTGGAATAGGTGGTCCTTTTTGCGTGCTCACGTCTAAGCGGTCCCCGATTTTGCGGCCAATGACATGGCTGGCAGACAGATATCCTGCCGATCCCCGGGACCGTGAACAAAGCGTGCTGACGTGATGAAATCACGGGCAAAAGCCGGTGCGAACTTTCGCGGAAGGGTTCGTAAATTTAATCCCGGCACTGCGTCCTCCCAACGCTGATCTTCGTAAAATGCCTTCCGACCGCCAGCACTCACTCCAGCAGTCGGAAGGGCCCGACGAAACGGGCGACAGCGACAACAACGGAGGTAAAGCTAAAGTTGTGTCGAATTCGTATGTTTGAATCAATCACAGGATAAATCAATGATTTTTCCGCGCGTAAATTTTGTACGCTTGCCAACGATAGGCTTCTGCATTCAAAGGGAAAAGGCGAGGCCGCTCACGGAGGCTTGGCAGTCGGCCCGCTTGCGCCGCCGTGTTTCGGGACCTTCCGAGCTATCTTAATCCAGTTGGTCAAAACGACGTGATTCGCGGCCCGGTCTGTCGCTCAGGTGGTGCCGAAGGGTCGCCTGGATACCTCCATTACGCACCCGCCCAGAACGTCGTTGACAGTGCAACCCGACTCATGGATGAGATTTGCGCTGATGGTTCCCGATCGTTTCGGCGGTCGGGTAAAAGGGAATACGGTGCGGCGCCGTTCTGACGCCAACTCCGTGACTGCCCCCGCAACTGTAGGCGGTGTGCGACCCCCGGATGCCACTGGGCCGATAGGTCTGGGAAGGCGGGGCAAGCCATACACCGCGAGTCAGGAGACCTGCCATCATCAAACGCAACTCAACCCGGGCGGGGTGTCCCGGAAGGAGGCCAAGATGGCATTTTCGGCTTACGCCGCTGACATGACTGGTTCCCTTTCCGCCCCGCGATTTCGCGGAGGGCGAAATGAACCGACAATCAACACATCACATCACGGTTTGCCTATCTTGCCGACCCAAGAGCGCAGCCGTACGCCCCGGGCCTGACCTGATCGGACGATTGCGCGCCGCGCTGGCCGAAGACGACGGTTTGGCAGGTTTTGACGTTTCCGGTGCGGCCTGCATGGCCGGGTGCACCCGACCTTGTACCGTCGCCTATCACGCGCCGGGCAAGGCATCTTACCTGTTTGGCGGCCTGACGTCTGAAGAGACCGGGGCATTGGTGGAATTCGCCCGGCTGTACCAGCAGTTGCGCGATGGATGGTGCAGCTCGGTCGACCGCCCGGCCGGGCTTCGCCACGCGACGCTGGCCCGCATTCCAGCCGCGATGGCTGCGTCTTCGGAAAATGCGGATTGCGCCTCATGAGCGCGCCTTTGCTGTCGGTGGATACCGTCACCTGGGCGCCGCGAAAACGAGCGCCGTTGGTGCTGCACGAGACCAGTTTTGCGCTGATGCGCGGGCAGGTCATGGGGGTTGTGGGGCCGAACGGTGCCGGCAAGACAACCCTTCTGCGGATGATCTACGGCTATCACCGTCCGTCCTCGGGCGACATTCTGGTGGACGGCGTGTCCGTCAAAAGAATGGCCCCCCGGGCGCTGGCGCGTCAGGTTGCCGCCGTGCTGCAGGAGCAGCCCTCGGATTTCGCGCTGACCGTGCGCGACGTCGTGGCGTTGGGACGTGTGCCGCACCGGTTAGGCCTGTCCACGCCCGGCAGTCGTGACCACCAGATCATCGAGTCCGCGCTTCACCGAATGGATCTGCACGGGTTTGCCGACCGTGGGCTGGCCACTCTGTCCGGCGGCGAGCGTCAGCGTGTGATGGTCGCCCGCGCCCTTGCCCAAGAGCCCCGGATTCTTGTGCTGGACGAGCCTACCAACCACCTGGACATCCGCAACCAGCTAGAGGTGTTGCGGCTGATCCGGGACCTCGACCTGACGATCGTCACCTCGCTGCACGATCTGAACCTGGCCGCCGATGTCTGCGACCGTGTTCTGATTCTGAAGAACGGTCGACCCTGCGGCTTTGGCCCAACCCAGACAGTGCTGAGTGACAGGCTGGTCTCTGACACGTTCGATGTCACCGCCCGGCAAGAGCAACTCAGCCTCAGTCACAAACCTCACCTGACCTATCAACTCCCCAATCCCCAACCAGAAGGAAGCTTGGAATGAAACCGACCACCCTAGTCCTGGGCTTGGCTTTGGCCGCCAATACCGCGATCGCGGAAACCACCGTGCAAAGTTGCAATCGAACCGTCACCTTTGACGAACCGCCCAAGGCGGCGATCTCGAACGACGTGAACCTGACGGAAATGATGCTGGTGCTGGGCCTGGCCGACCGAATGGTGGGATATACCGGCATTTCCGGCTGGAAGACGTTGGACGAGGACATGCGCGCCGGAGTGCAGCAGCTGCCCGAGCTGTCGGCCAAGTATCCCAGCAAAGAGGTGCTGGTCGGCGCAGATGCCGATTTCTATTTCGCGGGCTGGAACTACGGGATGAAAGTGGGTGGCGAGGTGACGCCAGAGACGCTCGAACCTTTCGGAATCAAAGTCTACGAACTGACTGAAAGCTGCATCCATATCGGCGACAAGCCCAAAGCCAGCATGAGCGACATGTACAACGATCTTCTGAACCTCGGTCGTATCTTCGGTGTCGAAGACAGGGCGCAAAAGCTGGTCCAGGGATATAAGGCCGAACTTGCTGAGATCACATTCAGCCTGAATCCTTCGGACGAACCGCTGCGTGTCTTTGTCTATGACAGCGGCGAGGATACGCCGTTCACTGCCGGCCGCTATGCCATGCCGACCGCTCTGATCGAGGCCGCAGGCGGCGTCAACATCATGGATGATTTCGAGAAAAGCTGGGCGACCGTCACCTGGGAGGAAGTCGTCGATCGCAACCCCGAACTCATTGTGATCGTCAATTATGGCGACGTCGCCGCCGAGCAGAAGCGGGACTTCATGGTCAATAATCCTGCATTTGCAGATCTGGACGCGGTCAAGAACGATCGTTTCGTGGTCCTGGAATATGTCGAGGCCACACCCGGACCGCGCAACATAAAGGCGGTTCGGAAGCTCGCCCATGGCTTTTGGGGCCCGGCTGCCTCGGTCGGCAACTAAATGCGCGTAGTGCAGGCGCGCCGGGTACTTCCGCTCTGGGCAGCGATGCTGGTGGGGCTGGTCGTGTTGGTCGTGTCCTTGTCCTTTGCGATCTCGGTGGGGGCCATTTCGGTGCCCACCAAGACCGTCTGGGGAGTGTTGCTGCACGAAGCCGGCCTATCCTCGGACGAGCCGACATGGTCAAAGGGCCGCGTCGCGATTATCTGGGAAATCCGTTTTCCGCGCGCCTTGCTTGCCGTCATGGTCGGGGCCGGACTGGCGATAGTCGGGGCCACCCTCCAGGCGGTCACAAGAAACCCGCTGGCCGATCCGCACCTGCTGGGCATTTCGGCCGGCGGCGCGTTTGGAGCCATTCTTGCCTTGTTGCATACCGGCTTGTTTCTGGGGCTTCTGACCGTGCCGGTCATGGCGTTTCTGGGTGCCCTGGCGGCCACGCTGACGGTCCTGAGCGTTGCCCGCTGGGCCGGCGCCACAAGCGCGGACCGCCTGGTCCTGACCGGTGTGGCGGTGTCTTTCGCCATCATGGCTGGTGCCAACATTCTGATTTTCCTCGGCGATCCCAAGGCGGCTCATACGGTCGTGTTCTGGACGTTGGGCGGGTTGGGGTTGGCTCAATGGTCATACCTGATCTACCCGCTGGCGATCCTGCTGCCATGCGGTACCTGGTTGTGGTTTCAGGCTGCCAGGCTGAACGCGATGACCATCGGGGATGAGACTGCAAGCTCGCTGGGTATTGCGGTGGCGCGGTTTCGGCTTGGTGTCTTTGCAGCTGGCGCGCTGATCACCGGAGTCATGGTGGCCTTCTCGGGCATGATCGGCTTCGTCGGTCTGATGGTTCCGCATATCGTGCGGTTCCTTGTTGGCGGAGACTATCGACGCGTCGTCCCTCTGTCAGCAATTCTTGGGGCTTTGTTCCTGCTCTGGGCGGATGTAGTCGCCAGAACTGCAATGGCCCCGGAGGACATCCCAGTTGGCGTCGTCACGGGTCTTTTGGGAGGGATCTTCTTTATTCTGTTGTTGAAACGCTGAGTGTTGAGGCCCGTTGGCGGATCATCAGCCAAACGGTGCTTGAAGCTGGCGGAGCACCGGCGAAGGCGCGCGGCAAAGGAGTAGAACTTGCAAGCAAGCCCTTCACTATCTTAGCCGTATTAATGGGTAATGGCGGAGGGGAAGGAATACCGAAAATCCCGTCTCAACGTAGCCACCGGTGGCCGATGACAAATCGAGGAATCGAGGCGGGTGTTGTCTGATACTCGCAACCTCTCCGGAAGTTCGGGCAGCATGCGGAATTCGCGCAAACTTCTGACTTTACTCGTTTTTCCATTCACGCCTTGGTTTGCGAGCAACCAAACCGAGTTGTGCGAAAGGAGTAACACATGCAACCGACTTGCTTGAACCAGAAGGAATTGGCGGCGCGTTGGAGGATCAGCCATCGAACGCTCGAGCGCTGGCGGTGGGCCTGCGAAGGGCCAGTTTACATGAAGATCGGCGGACGCGTGGTGTATCGGCTGGAAGACATCCTGGCGTTCGAACGCGCCATGCTTCTGGGCAGGACACGAGATCAGATCGCGGAGCTTGACTTCGCGGGGTAACCGCGTGTGCCGCTTGGTTGACCGCCTCCCCCGGCTCGGAGACCCCACAACCCGGGGGAGGTCAATTCGAGCACGCCGATTTGGTCATTCGCGATTTCGGGCGATCACATCAGAAACGCTCAACGGCTTGTATTCCTCCTCGGGCGCAGAAAACGCACGACCAAGTACCGATTTCAGGCGATCGAATGAGTCGCGATTGCCGTTTCCCGACTCATTCCGGCCGGTCTCATCCTCACCTGATCCGATCTGGTGGGAGCCATTTGCCCCTGTGCTTTTCCCGTTCTGCTTGTTGGGCACGAAATCCATCCTTCTGTGACTGACGCGCAGAATAACGAAAAAACGGCTTGATGGCATAGGTTTATGTGAACCGACGTACCCAAGCCGCGTCCATCCCATCACGCGATTTGCGATTGCCTGCGCTCAACTCCTCCGCTAGCATCGCCTCAAGCACAGAAAATGTGCGCGCATAGTTACCATGCGCATCGGCCAAGCCGGGAGAGTGATGTGGAAGACAGCAAGGCGGAGCTTCGCTGGGGCGTCGAGCAACGGCTCGAGTTCATCGAGTTCCGCCTGTTTTGGGAGGGGCGCGTGAACCGCAGCGACCTGATGGATCAGTTCGGAGTTTCCGTGAACCAGGCGTCCGCCGACCTGAACCGCTACATCGGCCTGGCACCCGAAAACATGGTCTATGACAAGAGCGCCCGGACCTATGTCCGCACGCCAGACTTCAAGGCCCATTTCAGCGAACCTGATGCCAGCAAGTATCTGGCGCAGCTGCGTTCTGTCGCCGATGGCATCCTTGACCGTGAAGATGCATGGATCACGGAGCTTCCGCCGTTTGCATCCGCACCGACGCCGGTTCGCGGCGTCAATCCCGCAACGCTCCGATCAGTCGTCGGCGCCATTCGCCAGTCGGAAGCGATCGAGGTGAAATACCAAAGTCTGTCCCGTCCCGAACCGAGCTGGCGCTGGATCGCGCCCCACGCCATAGCGTTCGACGGCTTTCGCTGGCACGCCCGGGCGTATTGCCTGACCGACGAGTGCTTCAAGGACTTCCTGCTCTCGCGAATGCTCAAAATCCGTGGCTCGCGAGACGCCGAGGTCTCGCCCGGCGATGATCACGATTGGCATTCTGAGGTCACGCTGGAAGTCGGCCCCCACCCCGAGCTCTCGGACACGCAGGCCAAGGTCATCGCGCTCGACTATGGCATGCGCGGCGGCAAGGCGAAGATCAAGGTCCGGCGCGCGCTACTCTATTATGCACTCCGGCGGCTTGGGCTTGATACCGATCCGGGGGCGCGAAAGGCGCAGGATCAACAGATCGTGCTTCTGAATCGGGAGGTCATTCATGAAAATCATGGATAGACTGTCCCGCAAATTTGGCTTTCGCGACCGGGAGACAAGCGCACGAGAAGGCCATGTACTTGGACCTTCCGAGATTCGGCTGATCACAGAAGGGCAACTCGAGAAACTTGGCGATTTTGCCGCATCGTCTCGCCTCCACGTAGCGGATCCGAAGGGCGATACGCCGCTCCATCTTGCTGCGCGGATGGGTAACCTTGCGGTTTGTGATCTCTTCATTCGGTCCGGTGCCGACGTTGACGCACTGAACCACGACCAACAGACGCCGGCCGAAGTGGCGTTCGCCGAAGGCCACGATCTCGCCGCGCAGCTTCTGTATTCGCTTGTCGCAGGGTCGGCGGAGATGGAGTCGGTCAACAAATGCGTGGTTCCATTTGATGTGGAGACTGTCGTTGTCGGACCGGATGCAGTCCGAGAGAATCGTTTCAATGTGGTTCCGGAGACGGAGCCAGCCGATATGACTGACGACCTCGATGACCTGCTGGATTTTGAGGCTGAGGCAGAACCCGAGGATTTTTTCGATCAAAACGCGAGCGACACGGCATCGGGAACATTTGTAGCGATTGTCAGCCCGTCTCCCGTAGTATCGGATGCCGAGGACGGCGAATGGGACCTCGACCTCTCACCTGCTCCAATCGCCGGGGAGGGTATCGGCTCCACCGCCGCTACCGCGGCCGACCATGGTGCAGAGAGTGCCTTTCTGCAGGTCCGCAACCGCGGTCGCCAGTCGGTCAAACGAGTAGTCGTCCAGACCGGCACGCGGGTATCGATCGATCCAGAGCTCTGCCAAACTTGGGCAGAGGAGATTCTTGCGAAAGGGTGGTGCTCTCTCGACGACATTGACAGCCTGGTCGCCCATTGCAAAGGGAATGGTGATCTCGAGGAACTGTGCACCAATCTCCGGCGCAACCTCGAAGCAGCGGGCTTCGACCTCGATCCGGGGCAGGATGCTGGTCTCTGGGACGCCCTCCCGGACATTTCGCCCGACGACCTCACTAATGCGATCGAGGCTACACTCACACGTCGGACGCGGCTTCCCGGCACTCAGCGCTTCGTCATGGACAAACAAGACGAGCTGCAACTGCTGGAGCCCATGATGCGGGCCAAGCAGGAACTCCAACTGGGCATCCTGGGTTCCGAGATCGCCGTCCAAATGATCCTCGACGTCATGGACAGCATTCGCGACGGGGTGCAAAACCCCAGCTCGGTCTCTCTGAGAACCATCATTCCCTCGCGCCTGGGCCATGCCGATACTTCCGAGGTAATGGCCGCCGTGGAAGCCTTGAGGTCATGGCACACCACTGGCCGGGTGATGGATGGCAAACGACGAAGAGAGGCCCTCGCTGCGCTCGAAGCATTGGATCTGTCTCTGTCATTCCAAAAGGAGTTAGTCCGCCGATTGGGACAGGTCCCCGCATGCCAAGCCGCGGCCAGTCAGCTGGAAACCGAAATTCTGATCTCCGAATCCGCCACCGAGCGCCTGATCCGCGAGCATTTGCCTTACGTCCGGCGTTTTGCCTCGCGGAACGTGGAAGAGGGTGAGGATCCAGAGGACGTGTTCCAGGTCGCGTTCATGGGGCTGCAACGTTCCACGAGGCGTTTTGATCCCGAACGTGGTTATCGCTTCCTCATCTACGCCACTTACTGGATGCGACAGGCCATCACGCGATGGCGCGCTGATGAAGGCGCGGCGATCCGCATCCCCGTGCATCGGAACGAGAAGATCACCAAGCTCGATGGCGCCTTGGAGAGGCTGGACGTTCGGGTCGGCGGCGCCGTCTCCGACCTAGAACTCGCCGAAGAGCTCGAATGGACAATCGACGAGGTCAGACAGTTCCGCGGCATCCCGCGTGAAGCCGAATATCCTGCAAGCCTTGACGACTGGGACAACCTGCTGCCCGAGCCTTCAGAAGTGGATGTCTTCGACCAGGCGGAAACCGAAAGGATCGTGACAGAAGCACTGGCTGATTTGCCGGAACGTGAGGCTGATGTGATCCGGATGCGCTTCGGGATAGGGCGCGAGACCGACATGACCCTCGAGGAAATCGGTCAGATCTACGGCGTGACGCGCGAGCGCATTCGTCAGATCGAAGCGAAGGGCCTCGATCGACTTTCCCACCCGGGCCGCAAGCGTCGGCTCCAGGAGTTGCTGGGCTACGACAACAGACGCGGGTCAAAGTCTTCCTCTTCGATCGCGCAAGAGCAGCTAAGTTCAGCGGAACCAAAAGAAAAGAGTCAAACACTGACGTCTTGGTCCGAAAGTCGGGTGGATCGCCTCAAAAAACTCTGGGCAGCCGGTATGAGCGCAAGTGAGATTGCGCAGGAACTGGGGGGAACCAGCCGAAATGCAGTTATTGGCAAGCTGAGCCGCCTCGGTCTAGCAGAATCCGACAGGGGGCAATGCCAATGACTGTGAGAAATGCTCCCCCGCATGCCGGGTCGATGCTCGAATCTTTGCGCGGGCTCGGCTACGCGCCCCCCACCGCACTCGCCGATCTGGTCGACAATTCCATCGCCGCAAATGCACGCGAAGTTGCCGTTCATCTTGAGTGGGCCGGTCCGGAGAGCTGGGTGAGAATCGTCGATGACGGCGACGGCATGGACGACGCGGCTCTCGAGGCCGGCATGCGTCTTGGTGCTCGCGATCCGAGGGCTGAACGCGCCGCCACTGACCTTGGGCGCTTCGGGTTGGGCCTGAAGACGGCCAGCTTCTCTCAGGCTCGTCGCTTGACCGTCGCCAGTCGGAAGGAAGGTGGACCGGTCGTCTGTCTGCGCTGGGACCTTGACCTCATCGGTCAGGAACCCGGGGCCGAGTGGCCACTGTTCGAGGGGCCGGCACCGGGATCAGAGCATCTGCTTGAGCCGCTGGAAGAAATGGCCCATGGCACCGTCGTTCTCTGGGAAAAACTGGACCGTATCGTGACCGATGGCTTCGCGGCCACTGACATGATCGAGCTCGCGGATCGCGTGGAAGCACATCTTGCGATGACTTTTCATCGGCTCATTGATGGCCAAAATCCCATGCTGCGCTTGACGCTCAATGGCAGAAAGATCAAGCCTTGGGATCCATACCTCGTCGGTCATCCCGGTAAGGCGCTCGAAAGCCCCGAGTATCGGATCCTCCACACCACCGGTGTGACCGTGCAATGCCACGTCCTTCCGCATCGCGACATGCTCAAACCTGCGGAACAGGAAGTGGCTGCGGGACCAGGAGGATGGACGCAGCAGGAGGGCTTCTACGTCTACCGCAACAAGCGTCTCCTTCTAGCTGGAGGATGGCTTGGCCTCGGAGATGGTGGCAAACCATGGCCACGCGATGAAGCCCACCGGCTCGCCCGAATCCGTCTCGACATACCGAACAGCGCGGACGCCGATTGGAAGATCAATGTCTTAAAATCAACGGCAAGCCCACCGGTGCGCCTGCGAGCTCAGCTTCATCGTCTCGCAACAGAAACACGCGACACGGCGCGGCGGGTCTTCGCCCACCGGGGACACGTCACCCCGGCTTCAGGGGCGCGCTCGAACGCGGTCGCAGAAGCTTGGCAAGTGCGGCGCTCAACCCAAGGAACCTCTTATCGGATCGCTCGTGACCATGATCTTGTCGCCTCGATTCTCGATCGCGCAGGCCCACTCAAACCGGACATTCTCGCTCTTCTGAGGCTGATAGAAGAGACCGTGCCGGTTCAGCGCATCTGGCTGGATACGGCGGAAGACAAGGAGACGCCGAGGACTGGTTTCACCGGAGCGTCCGACCAAGAAGTGATGGAGACTTTGTCTTCAGTGTTTGAAGCATTGGTGAAGTTCCGTGGGCTCAGCCCGACCGAGGCGCGCGAGCGGCTCGGCCGTACGCCCCCATTCGACCAGCACCTAGACCTGGTTGCAGCCCTTGAAGTGAAAGACGCGCTATGACGATTTCAAGCCAGAAGGCCTTTGATTCAATCCTTTCCATGGCCCAGAACATGCTCCGCCTCGCTGCGGAACGTGCTCAGAGCCCCGTCACGCCGGAAATGATCGAGAAGGAACTGACCAAGCTGTCGATCATGATGGAGGACGATTTCGCCCTTGTAGATCGAGACGCACTCGTTGACGAACTGATCCGCCGTTCAAGCCGCACTGTGGGCGTGAATGCCACCCTGTCGAGCGGCGAGGACCATGTCGCGTGGCTTGACGCAGAAAGGAAGAAAGGCTGGACCTATTGGCAGCGCTACGCGGAATACATGGAAGCCCGAATCCCCTGGACGGCCCTCGACGCACTTGACGTCTCTACAGACGAAGTCCTTTCGCAGCTTGAGGACCCGCTCCGGGAAGACGCATGGGACCGTCGCGGACTGGTCGTGGGTCACGTTCAGTCGGGGAAGACAGGCAATTATACCGGACTGATCTGCAAGGCCGCTGATGCCGGTTACAAGATCATCATTGTGCTCGCCGGCCTGCACAACAACCTGCGAGCACAGACCCAGATCCGCCTCGACGAGGGATTCCTCGGTTTTGCCACCATCGCGGACGCCGACGAGCTCCCGGCGGTGGGGGTCGGACTGATCGACAAGGACATGTCGGTCCGTCCCAATGCTGCGACAAACCGCAGCGACAAGGGCGACTTCAATACAGCCGTTGCCGCGAAGATGAACATCAGTCCGGAACAGCGACCGTGGCTGTTCGTGGTCAAGAAGAACAAGACGGTGCTGGAGCGCCTGCTGCATTGGATCCGCAATCGTGTGGCCAATCACGTCGACCCCGAAACAGGTCGAAAGCTAGTCACTAACCTGCCGCTTCTGGTGATCGACGACGAGTCGGACCATGGTTCGGTCGATACTGGTGAAGATGTGGTGGACGAATTCGGCAACCCGGATCTCGAACATGAGCCCAAGACGATCAACAGGTTGATCCGATCTATCCTCCACCATTTCTCGCGGAAGGCCTATGTCGGCTACACGGCGACGCCCTTCGCGAACATTTTCATTCATGACCGCGGCGAGACGAAGGAGTACGGGCCGGATCTCTTCCCAGCGGCCTTTATCACCAGCCTAGCGGCGCCCTCGAATTATGTCGGGCCAGGCCGTGTCTTCGGATCAGCTGCCAGCACGCCGGACGACTTGCCGCTGGTGCGCCCGCTTTCGGACGATGAATTCAAGCCGTGGATGCCGCCACGGCACAAGAACGGGTACCTGCCGCGATGGCAAGGGGAGGACCGCGTCCCGGACTCGCTCGCAGAAGCGATCCGCTCCTTCGTCTATGCCTGTGCCGTGAGGAAACTGCGCGGACAAGGCAGCAAACACTCCTCGATGCTCGTTCATGTTACCCGCTTTACCTCGGTACAGAACTCCGTCGTCAACCAGGTCGCCGAGTACGTGCGAGACCTGAAGGGCCGCTACACCCGCGGCATCGGGCTG
Source organism: Ruegeria sp. CI5 (assembly GCF_056536885.1). NCBI lineage: Bacteria > Pseudomonadati > Pseudomonadota > Alphaproteobacteria > Rhodobacterales > Roseobacteraceae > Ruegeria > Ruegeria sp. CI5. The sequence goes on along the minus strand of NZ_JBQFQN010000004.1, from coordinate 239,465 downwards.
GAGGATATCGAACCGTTCATGCGCACGGAGTATCAAGAAACATTTTTGCCAGGGATGCAGCGTATCCGTTCTGCCCTCGTAGAAGGCGAAACGCTGGAGGACTTCTCGTGGTCCGACATTCGCGCCGTCCTCCCCGACGTGCTATCCGACATTCGCGTCCGCGAGATAAACGGCACAGCCAAGGACGCACTCGACTACGCCGAAAATGAGGGCACCGGCCTCAAGGTGATTGCCATCGGCGGCGACAAATTGGCGCGCGGTCTGACGCTGGAGGGTCTTTGCACGAGCTACTTCCTTCGGACCGCGCGCATGTACGACACACTCATGCAAATGGGGCGATGGTTCGGTTACCGTGACGGCTATCTGGATGTCTGCCGCCTCTACACATCACAGGAAATGGTTGAATGGTTCGGCCATATCGCCGACGCCGCAGAAGAGCTTCGCCAGGAGTTTGACAACATGGTTGCGGCCGGCGCCACGCCAAAGCAGTTTGGTCTCCGGGTGAAATCACATTCCGTACTCACGGTAACTTCCCGAGCCAAGATGAGAAACGCGCGCGCGATGCAACTGACCTATTCGGGCGATCTTATTCAGACCATCGTGTTTCCCAACCGCAAGGACGACATCACGGCGAACTTCAAGGCTACAGAACGATTCATCAACGCGCTCGGTCCTTCGACGGATCTGAACGATCAGAAATTCATCCCACGAGGTCAGAAATGGAACGGTCACCTCTGGCGAAACGTACCCGCCCTGAGTGTGGTCTCGTTCCTGCGGGATTACAGAACCCACCCCGCCAGCTTCCGGATCATGAGTCCGCTGATCGCGGACTTCATCGAGGAGATGAACAAGGATGGTGAGCTGACAACCTGGACGGTCGCACTGATCGGCAAGGACAGCGGCCCGGACGACAAGTATCGCTCGGTAGGCGGTTGTTCGGTCAACATGCTCCAACGAAAACGCACGACGGAACATGCTGATCGATACTCGATCAAGACCCTGATCTCGCCGCGCGATCAGGCCATCGATCTGACCGAGGCGGAATGGAAGGCAGCACTTGATCTCAGCCAGCAGACCTGGCGCAACGACACGGAGCGAAACGAAGGCAAGGAGCCACCGTCCGAACCGAGAGGCCCTCAAATCCGTCACGTTCTGGGATACGGCGTACCCGAAGCAGGAATCCCTGCTCGCCGGGAACGCGGTCTGCTCATGCTTTATTTGCTCGATCCCGAGGGTGCGGGCGTCGATGAACTGAAGGACGCCGATCCCGTCGTCGCTTGGGCTATCAGCTTTCCGTCAAGTACCTCCGAGAGAAGGGTCTCCAACTCGAGGTACATCGCCAACAGCGTACTTTGGGGAGGCCTCAATGACTGGGTGGACTGAAGATGGGATTGCGCGCGCCTGGCGAGCGCTAGCACGGCAGGAAGCGGCGGAAGACTGGCGATTTGTGCATCTCACCGATATGGGCGCCGTCTCTGTCGAGGCGGGGTGTCACTTCCCGCTTGGACGGGAGGCATTGATCGTCTCCTTTCCGGGATCGTGGCCTGTGAACCCGGCAAGGCTTCCTGAAGGCAAGGGCTTCGATGTAACCTGCATCGAGGGTCAGTCCGCATTCGCAGGCAAGACGGCGATTGCTCTTGTCAGGCGGCCGGAAGGCTCCCCCGACATCTTCGCCATCATGGTCGTTGATGTCTTGAGGACTCTGGAGACAGCAGCCAACAGCGCGGGCCGCGATGTCATGGAGACCTTCCTCGAAAGGGTGAGGGAGTGGCAGGCTTTCATGGCTCGAACGCACCGCCCTCTTTCGCCCGATGCGCAGATCGGCCTGCTCGGCGAACTCTGGATGCTCAGGCTGCTCGCGGACACCTCCCTAGGAGCAGGTGCACTCGACTGCTGGCAGGGACCGTTGCGGGCTGCACAGGACTTCCACGTTCGGGGTGGCGCGATAGAGGTGAAGAGCACGGTTCGGACCGGCAGCTTCCTTGCGCGGATCAATAGCATCGAGCAGTTGGATGGCGATAGAGCTCCCATCTTCCTTTGCGCCTTTCGCTTCGAGGAGAATGCCGATGGGATCACGCTTGTCGATCTGGTGACGGAACTCAGAGAAAGATTCAGATTGGCGGGAGCTCAGCGCGGGTTTGAATCGTTGCTCATGGTGATGGGGTACCTCGACGAGCATGCGGCGCTCTACGAGCGGACACTGACATTGAAGGACGTGAGGGCATTCCGCGCGGACGGTGACATGCCGCGCCTCACGCGCACTGCACTTCCCGCTGCCATCCGTTCGGCTGCCTATGTGCTCGACCTTGACGCGCTCGAAGTTCCCTCGAGCGGACTTGCAGAGTTGATCAACGAATTTGGACTGGATTGACATGAGCCTCGATGAATTTCACCGCAACTTTCGCTCCGACCTGCAGACCATAATCGCCGAGCGTGTTGAGGCCGGCGAAGGCCCATTTCCTTCGGAGGAGCTCGTTTTTGCAGAAATGGTCATGGAGCACGTCGCAGAAACCGGGATCTGCGAGACGCCAACCGTTTGCCACTGGAGCGGCAAGGTCGGCAACGCGAAACTACGTATTACAGGCTATGCGCTCAGCTCTGATGAAACCGCTCTCGACCTCTTCGTGACACACTATTTTGGGACCGAAGAACTGAACGATTTGAGGGACTCGGATGCCACCGGGACCGCCAGCGAGGGCGTTCGCTTTCTATTTCGAGCAGCGAGCGGCAATCTCGAAGCAAGGATCGATCCGACGCATCCGGTCAGGGATCTGGTTGCCACCATTCGTTCTCGCTGGAGCGAGATCGACCGGCTTCGCGTGTTCGTAATCACCGATGGCAAGACCAAGACCAAGCGGTTCTCGAACAAGGAGGTTCACCAGAAAATGGTGGCCGTTGAGGCCATGGATATCGAGCGACTGTACCGCCACACCGAGGGCAAGCCGCGAGACGAACTGGCGGTCAGTTTCGTCCAGTCGATCGGACGGGCGCTTCCCTGCGTTCACGTCCCCGATCCTGACGCAGACTACGAGTATGCCCTTGCTGCAATTCCTGGACAGCTGATCAGGGATCTCTATCTGCGATACGGCACAACACTGCTCGAAGCCAACATTCGAACCTTTCTGGGGAACAAGCGCGCGGTCAACAAGGGAATCGTCGAAACGTTGCGAAAGGAACCGGAGCATTTTCTCGCCTTCAACAATGGCCTTGTGCTTGTCTGCGACGAAGCGGCCTTCGAGCGGACTGAGGACGGGAACCTAGGCCTGTCCTTTCTGAAGGGTTTGCAGATCGTGAATGGCGGACAGACGACCTCGACCATCTATTTCGCATCCCGCGACGATCGCACCATTGATCTAAGCCATGTCATGGTTCCGGCAAAAATCATCATCCTCAAGGGATCACAGGACGAATCGCGCGAGAAACTGATCAGCAACGTGTCGCGCTATGCGAATAGTCAGAACGCCGTGAAAATGTCCGACCTCTCGGCTAATCGCCCGTTCCATCGAGAGCTTGAGAAACTTGCAAATGAGATCTGGTGCCCCGACGGGGCGACGAGATGGTTCTACGAGCGAGCAGCTGGCTCCTACAACGTCATGCTACTGAGGGAAGGCACCACGCCGGCGAAGAGGCGGAAGCTGAAGGAAATGATCCCGCCGAAACGCAAGCTGACCAAGAACGACGTCGCCAAGTACCACGAAGCGTGGCGCTGCAAGCCGAACCAGGTCGCTATGGCAGGCGAGAAGAACTTCGCAGCATTTATGGCTGCTCTCGATGATGATCCGACCATTGTACCTAGCCCCCTCGATGGCCGCTGGTATCGGGAAGTGATCGCAAAGGTCATTCTGTTCAAAGCGGTCGAAAGCATGATCAAGACCAAGGAAGCCAAGGAGATATTCCGCCAGGGCTGGATAAACATCGCAACGTATGTCGTATCGGTGGTCGCGGATCGACTTGGTGACCAGCTCGATCTCGAACAGATATGGATGCGGCAAGGTATTTCCGACGGTTTGCGAGATCTGCTCTGGGATTGGGCAGTCATAGTTAACGCTGAGTTCAACAGGATCGCGCCGGGCCAGCAGATTTCGGAAGTGGCGAAGCGTGCAGACACGTGGACGAAAGTCCGATCTGCGCATTTCCCTTCTCCACAGGGTTCAATTCAAGAGTTGCGATCAGCGAAGCGCGTAGAGAATTCCCGCCGATGAAACCTGCAAAGCCACTTAGTCTCAAAGGCCAAATGGAGAGCTGATCTTGCTTCGCAAGTTACAATCCTTGGTGCATCGATTAAGTCATCGATCGGTATCCGGCGCGAAGCTTGAGATCGATCGCGCGGAAGCGCTAATCGCCACCAAAACCGGGAACCGATTTGAGTCAGTCAGCCCCCATGTGCTTGTGAATGATCCGTCCGAAGCTAAGACTCCAAAGTTGCCCGCCAAAGAGCAGGAATACGAAGCGTTTCCGGAGATTCTTCCAGACCTCGACTTCGAAGCCGAGACAACAGCAGAGTGTTTCTTCAAGTCCAATCATAGGCAGGCGGCTCGAGGAACCTTCCAAAAGGTGGACACGGTCAGCTGGGACCACACAGAAGCAGATTGGAGCCTTGAGGAATTCGACTTCGAACTGCCGGTGAAACCCGCTTTTCATCGCGTTACGGGGCACTCGCCGGAAAGAGAAAATACGAAAGAGTCCGAAACAAACCAAGCTTTCGTCGAGGGGGCCTTGGAACGGCTGCAAGCCTTTGCATTGCAAAGGCGCTGGCGGGCATCAGCATCAGCTCTGAGCAAGGCTGCGACTCGCTCCACTAGACTTTCGAAGCGCGAGAGAGCTGCCATCGAGCATGTTCTTAATGTCGCCGACACCTTGGTTCTCCATCGAGGTGACTCAATGGAACTCAGGAAATGGCTGTTCCGAGGCCAGATGCCGAAAGACAGACCTGAGCCGCCATGCCCGGAGAGCAGGGTCGCAAACCACGAGGCGGCGACAGCCAGCGTGGCCGACCAACTTGAGCAGCAGACCGTCGAGCTGCCTGTCGAAGCGAAGCGGCCTACGCAGAAGGCGATCCGCTTTGCGGTCGTTGAGATCCGCAAGATTGCGGCAGGACGCAACTGGTTATCACCAAAGTCAAGCCGCGCGCTGACAAGGATTGGAGAAAGGAACGTCAAACTTGGTCGATCAGAAAGGAATGCCTTGAACCACCTTCTTGAGCATTGTGCTGCGTTGCCAGAACTGACTGACCACGTGACGATCCTCCGGCAAGCGATCGCAGACTAAGTCATGTATCACGGGCAATCCGAGCTAACTCAGGCAAGATAGCAGCATCTCCGCGATCTGACGTGCCAGAAAGGGCGGCACGGCGTTTCCGACCTGGACGTACTGCTGGGTCCGGTTGCCCATGAAAATGTAGTCGTCGGGGAATGTCTGAAGGCGTGCAGCCTCACGAACCGTCAGGCTACGGCACTGCAGAGGATCGGGGTGGATGAAGTAATGACCGTCCTTTGAGATGTGGCTGGTCACCGTAGTCGAAGGCTCTTCAGCCAGCTGGACTCTGAAACGATCGTTGAATTTTCCGCTGTGCCAATTGCGATGATCCGGGCTCAGCACAAGCGGAAAATCAGCGGCCTTGGGGCTGTAGCCGCGGACGTCCCCGAACACGGAGGCGAAGAGGTAGCGGCCAAGATCAGACGCCATGTGTCCACGCGTCTCGTGCTGGGCGATTGCGCGAAGTTCCGGACGCTCCAGCCAACGCAGCAGTTCATCGTTCGAAGCTCCATAACCCTCGCCAAGTCGTGTGTCCTTTCGACTGACTGGGGCTTCTTTCGCCAAGCGGCTTGCAACAGTAGTAAATGCCTCGTGGAGCGGTTCGCCATCCTTGCCGGGGTGAATGCGCTCCAGCATTCTCGCAGCTTCGACAACCTCCCGCCGCCAGTCTGCCGCGCTGTCCGCCCCTCGACTGATACCACTGCGCAGGCGCGGCATCGTGCCGATCGCGTCACTGACCGTTCGCATCCGCTCGGAGACGGCCATGCTGGCACCCGCCGCCTTGCCAGCCAGGTCCGACCGGATCCCGACGATGATTACCCGGTGACGCCGCTGCGGAACCCCGAACTGTTCGGCACGCACGACGAAGTCCGAGGGACGCATCGCCTCCTGCAGGCTGGCCATGCCGTCTTCGACCCGAATGGCCCGCAGCTCGTATTGATGGCCATGGCCGCTGCCGAGGGAGGTAAGGTCCTCCATCAACATCTCGAACACGAGCCTGCTCTCGACCGTCGAGGACAGCATGCCCTTGACGTTCTCCATCACGAAGGCTGCCGGCCGAAGCTTATCGAGCACCCTGATGTACTCGCGGAACAGGTAGTGCCTTTCATCCTCCTCCGGCACATAACCAACCTTTCCCCTGGACCGGGCCCGACCAACGAGGGAGTAGGCCTGACACGGCGGGCCGCCGATCAGGATCGTGTCGTCATACCCGGACTTAAGCTTCTCGATGGCGGCATCGATCGCTGTTGCTGCGGCCTCGATGCCGAGCTCGAGACCGCGGGCCTCCTCGGCGGCCAATCGCCAAGCAGACGCATCGACTTCTGACCAGTCCGGTTCAGGAATTTCTCCCGCATGGAAATCGATGAACTGTTTCGGCAATCTGCCATGACGTGACCGGTACTCGCGCAGAAACGCGCGCAGTGTAAGCGTCCGGTGCGCCGATGCCTCCTTCTCGACCGAGATGCCGATCCGGAACGGTGCGTGGCCGTCCTCTACAAGGGAGGCAAACCCCTCACCCAGTCCGCCGGGCCCGGCAAAAAGATCAACAATACCGAAAGTCGAAGGCAAATTAGGCTCCTGACGTATTCCATCCAGCCGGTGTATACCAGGTTCAGAGACGAAAGCCAGGATGCATGTGACAGATATCGTGGATAAGCAGACCCGGTCCCGGATGATGGCCGGGATTCAAGGGAAGGACACCAAGCCCGAACTTGCGCTCAGGCGGGCGCTGCACGCGCGCGGTTTCCGCTTCCGGCTCCATTCGAGGAAAGTCTATGGACGACCGGACCTCGTTCTACCGAAGTATCGCGCTGTTGTCTTCGTGCATGGCTGTTTCTGGCATCGTCATAGAGGGTGCCGCTACACCACCACCCCATCCACCCGCAACGAGTTCTGGCAGGCGAAATTCAAGGCGAATGTCGCCAGGGATGAAGCGGTTCAAGGGAAGCTAATGGAAGATGGGTGGCGTGTTGCAACAGTGTGGGAGTGCGCTCTTCGGAAGCCAGACCAAATCGCTGTGTCAACAGAACGCCTGTCGGCATGGCTTCTATCCAACGAACCCGCAATCGAAATCGGCGCCAAAAATACTCAGTTATCCTGAGATGCTTCAACTCAGTGCCTTCTTAACCGACCTTGCAGCCCCAAAATGAAGTATGATCGGCGGAAAAATAGCCGTCCGCGACCCGAAAATACCCCTGCACCTCGACGGTATCACCCGCCGTCAGCGGCACCATCGTCTGGAGCCACAGCGCCGTCGCCTCCGAGACATGCGCGCCGCTGATTTGCCCGCGCGAGCCGCGGATCTCCGTCGTCCCGTTCAGCACGAGCCGCCCGCTCATGCGCGCGGACGTGCTGGCGTTGACTTTGTAGAGCAGCGTCGCGCCGAAGAGGTAGGTGCCATCCACAACCGCATCAACAGCGTTAAATCGAAAGAGATTAAGTCTTCGACCCAATCCTGATGATACCGTCCATTGCTTTGATGTAGGGATTCTCGTCCAATGCTCTTGACGTCGTGATGTCTTTATGCTGCGGCCACGTCCGCCCGTACTCTGATAGCTCGGGTGCCGAGCATACGACCGTTAGCCAACTCCCCTCTTGACTTCTCTTCAGCCGGGTCAATCCAGCATATACCAAAGCCAAGCTATCGGCGTGCGCAGCCTCGGTGACGTAGACGACGAGGAGGCGCGATTCCCAACCCTTGAAGCTGTGCAAGGTCGTTGCCTTGATCTTGGCATCGCCCATGTAGAACCCCATTTTTCGGCGGCGATGATCTTCGCCATAGGTGTCAACTGCATGTATGCGATATTCCGAAAGGCGCTTCACAACGCTGGCTCCAGACTTCATATCTCCGGCCAGCATCGTGATATCCGCATTGGCCAAACCGTTCTTTCCGGTTTGACGCATCAAGTAGAGGACCTCGTCCGAGCAGACCTTCTCCGCGTTCTCTGGTTCGCACTGCACCCAGCGAAGATGGCAGGGGTACAGGTCTAGCGATCCTTGCTCCGGCTCAGGAAGATCAATGACTTCTTTCGGCAGGAAAGCCTCGGCGAAGTTCCGTGCCAGGTTCAGGGCGTCCGGGGGTAGCCTGTAGCTGACATTCAGTTGTGCCCACCGGCCACCGGAGAACCCGGCACCTTTCATGACATCGTCCGTCCATGCCTTTGCTGTGCCGTAGACGTCCTGAGTGGCGTCGGCCACTAGAAGCATTTCACCATCCGGCTTGCACGCCTGGCGCAGCACGTTCCACCAGAGCGGGCGATAATCCTGCCCTTCGTCAACAAGGATCGCGTCATACCTGCTCGCGCCAGGCTGATTGACTGCTTCCACCGCCAAGCGGGGAAGCGCAACGTTGAGAACATCTTCTTTCCGCCCATCCGAAAGTACTGACTTCCACAGGTCGTCATACCGATGCTCCCAGCCAACCTTGTGGCAGACGTGTTTGCACCAGAGATGAAAATGCGTGAACTGGATGTTCCTGATGCGATGAGGGGCGTCAAGATCACGAACGATGAGATCCCGAAGGTAATGCCACAGCGTGATGTTGAAGGTAGCTACGAGTACCGATTTCCCTTCATTCGCAAGACGTGCTGCGCGTGCAGCGAGCACTAGGGACTTTCCGGAACCAGCAGGGCCCTTGATCCTGCGATATCCCGTCTCAGTCCGAGTTTCTGCCAAGGCACGCTGGTTCCGATCCAGGACCAATGGTTTCCTCTGTGTCGAAGCGAAATCTGGTTCGACCAGCCAACCGCGTAAATCTTGCGCGCGGTCTTCTGACATCACTCGCGAGCCCGTTCGCGAAGATTCCGGGAAGATAGTCTCCAAGTCTCCCGAGGACAGCTCTTCTATCCCGCTCACGGGCTGATATCTGGCGTATCTGTCGCCGGATGTCGACTTGAGGAACGGCTCGAAGAGATTCTTTATTTCATCCGCCCGAGCGAAAGGAAAAATTGCGCCGGCCGTGATCGCGGCCCAGCCATTCCCCTTTTGAAGCCTTGGACAGTACAGATCGAATATTTCCTTCTTGTAGAGGTTGACCTTCGTGATGGGATTCTCTTTTTGAATGCAGAATTCCTTGCCGTCGCGCTCAGCCCAGAGTGTATATCCCCATTCGTCCTTTTTGGTGAAATACCGCATTGCACGAAGATCCCAGTCCTTCACCTCGAACACCGCGATGCCGCCATTTGGGTTCAGGAGCACGAAGTCCGGCCTGAGCCCATTGAGGTGCGGCTGGATGTAAATCTCCCAATCCCTCGGCAGGCGACTGTTAAAGACATCCAAGACTTTCTTCTCCCCCTCAGTGAGGCTTTGCCGGAGCTGGGGATGTTCTGCCAGAGGCGGATAAACTACTCGCTGAATCATTGAAATATCCGCCCCGATATCAATTCTTTTTGGACGAAATGAGGATTTCCCCCATTTGCTTCTTGATGGGGTCTTCAATTTCTAGGATGCTAGCCTTCTGGAGATAGTCGAGCGCACTGCCTTCCTGAAAACCGTAGGCATTTTCGCGCTCAAGGGCATGCTCTGCAGCATCCAAGATCGCGTCCACGTTGTTTGAAGAAGACGCAGCATAGTCGGCCAGGCGGCGCGATATCTCGTCAGTAACCAGCGCGGAGGGACTCTTGCCTGCCAGCTTCGAGAGGAGGTCAAGCATTACCGCCACCTTATCGCCGGGCCGAACATTGACCATAGAGTAACTGTCGGCACGTGCATCTGCTTGCGTTTCGCCAATTTCATGGATCAGTTTTGACAAAATTCCGTTGGTCACTTCGCCAGACCTTTCAGTTTGTCACGCAGGCCGAGATAGGTGGGGCTACGATAGTCTTCTTCCGTATACTGATACCCTGCTGGCATACTCACTTCCGGAGGTTGGCCATGAGCGTTGCTGTATTCCAGCATACTATGAAGCATGTGTCGAAAGTTGGGCCCGAGTGCGTCATATACCCAAGGCAGAGAGAGTTGATCGTACGATGCGGACAAGTCTGCCACATGCGCCAACAGGACCCGCGCATCATCCTCTTCGACGCTCATTAGCTCATCTCGCAGGATGTCATGCAGGATCTGGTTGATCAGCGTTGATCGCGTCACTCCGTGGGACTTTGCCAGAGCGTCTAGCAGGCACAGATCATCCTGCTTTACTCGAATGTTGAATTTTCGCTCGTTTTTGTTGTGCCTTACGTCCTCATTTGAATGCTCAGCCAGTTTGTTCTGCTGAACGCGGGCTGTGAATTCACCACGCTTTGTCTTGAAGGACCGAGTATGCTCTTCAGCCACGGGAGTATCTCTTTGCATTGTAACGGAACCGTTTGGTGTTGCGGAAGACGGTGATCTGGGTTGCTCCGTCATCCCCGACAACCAGGGTCGCCCCACCAGCCCGGCGCAGACGCTCAAGGACTTTCAGTCTCATCCGCTTTCGATCGATTTCTTCGCTGGTCATCCTTCATTCCTCCAAAGGTCACGCTGCTTCTTGGCTTTGCGTTCGAGCGCCGCAATTTCCTTCCTCAGAGCCCTTTCCTCCCGGGCGCATGCCTCTCCAGACAAGACAAGGCGGTCTGCGCGAGCGTTCCACTCACCGAGTTCAAGGATCACGCTGATCTCTTCCTCGGAGATACCACGCTGGCGCATCCGATGTTCCATGTGTGCTGTGCGCATATCGACATCCTCAGCCAATTCGTGCCATCAGATATAAGCCATTTTCTGGCTATATCAATGCGCCCATTTTTGACTGGCTGCCATGCGATCAGCCAAGCACAGTCGAGCGAGGGTCAAAACTGTGCTGAAGCCGAGTTCGCTTGGCTCACCACCTTGACTTGGGTGCTTGGCTTAAATCGGATCAAGGAGGCGTCCGACGCTTTGCCACACCGCTCATACAACACCGTGACAAGGCACTCAGGGCTAAACGGGAGAACGTGCATCAAAGTATTAACGATGCGCTTGAGGTTTAACTGAGGCGATTAGCCGTCGCCGAGCAAAGACCATGCTGCAAGCCCCCCGCTCCGCCACGCGCGAGCCTGCCACCAGCCCCAGCCACTACGCCTCCTGTTTGTTCGGGCCATGTTCCGCTTGTAGGCATTGGAAACAGGGGGCGAAGTTCTGGCGGGGTTGAAACTCAGGGCATTGAAAACGCTTGTGAAAATCACACCGAACCGAATTGCGCGAGGTTCGCTCGGCCAGAGACCCGGGGCGGTTCAGAGACCGAAACCGGGGTGCAGCCCGTCTCAGAGGTTCGGACCCAATCCGCAAACCCCTTTGAAAACAGGAAAAATTCCGGCGCTTGCCGGGGGCGCTTCAAGTTTTGCAATGGTGATGGTGGCGGAGACGAAGGGATTCGAACCCTCGAGACGGTTTCCCGCCTACTCCCTTAGCAGGGGAGCGCCTTCGACCACTCGGCCACGTCTCCGCCGACGGGTATAGCCGTGCAAGCGACGGAAATACAAGGCCAATTCCTGCACCACCGGAAATTTTTGCCGGATTGGGCGAAGCCCTTGAAAACGCTTGGAATCGCTTGGGTCTGCACCCGCTTGGGCAAAGGCGTGGTCACTATGTCTTGCTGTTGGATTTTCAAGAACCATGCGTGGATTCGCGTTCTGCTTCGATTTGGTTTCGCTGTCCCAACGTCGGTTGGCCGGAGAATGTACGCACAGCCAGAGTACGTAATCGGACACAAAAATTTTGGCGAGCCAGGTGCGGTAGGGAACTGCATCTGCAAAATGATGGGTGTCGCAAACGGCTGAACCAATTGGAGAGGTTGCCTGCCTTTGGCGTTGGAACGCGCTCTGTTGGATCACCAGTGTCAGGTGGTTTGACCTGCAGAAAAGGCCGTTTCTTTTGACTAAACTCGGCGGCTCAGCTTCTCCGCGGAACAGGCATAAGAACAGAAACCTTGCCAATTACATGCCAATGGATGCATATTTGCTAAGATTTTAGTCATTTTGATTGATCCAAAAAACAGTTTCAGAGGCTGGCCGGGCAGTGAGCGCATCCGCGCTCGACAGTAACCTTTTTGGGGGAAGGGCTGGCATTTTGGCTTGGTTGAAGATTGTTCTGGTTGGTTTTTTCGTTCTTTGCGTTCCTGCCCTCAGTTGGGCAAATATCGGAACCGTAATCAGCGTGAAACAGGGGGCGGACGTGACCCGTGGCGGCAAAACTCTGCCCCTGCGAAATGGCATGGAGGTGTTGTCCGGCGACTCGATCGTCACGGATGCGAATGGCGTGGTTCAGCTTGTCTTTGTGGATGACACGAAGATCGCGGTTGGTCCCAATGCGCGGATGGTTCTGGACGTGAAGATGTTGCGCGGCAACCGCAAGGCCAAGAGCTTTGCTGTCGAGGCGCTGGGCGGAAGCTTCCGGTTCATCTCGGGCAAAAGCAGGAAACGCGCCTACTCCATCAAGACGCCGACGGCCACCATGGCGGTGCGGGGCACGGTATTTGACATGTGGATCGCGCCGGGAAACCAAAGCGCGATGCTCGTGCTGCACGGCACGGTTCAGATGTGTGGCCTCGGCGGCTCTTGCCGATCGACGGGCCGGATTTGCAGCTTGTATGCAACCAGCCAGCGTGGTGCGGTCGGGCGCCCGGTCGACCAGGCGATGTATGATAAGGCCGTGGTCAGCGGTTTTCCTTTCATTCAGTCGCAGAAAGACCTCAAACCGCCTTTGCAGGTGGATGTCGAAGGTTGCTCGGGTGAATCCCAACCTGCGCCGCGCGCAAAATCGGACGCGCCCGAACCGCGCCGGTCCGCTCCGCCGCAGAGGCAGGTCAAGGCAGCGGTTGCCGCGCCGCCCGAACAACCGGATCCGGTCGGGCAGTTCGACAGGTCGGGCGACCGGCCCGAAACTGCCGATGATCGGCGGGATACTGGCGGCGGTGTCTTTGGGTCCGGCGGCGATGGCTAGAGCGTTGTCCATGTCGTTGCTGGCGAGCAGAGGTTGACGTGAGTGTCAGGCAGCACGAGAAAGCCGGACGGCGCCGTGCTTTTCGGCTGGTGGGCTTGGGTCTGATCCTGTTTGGTTGTCTGCTGCGGGTATTGGACCCTTATCCGGTCCGCATGTCCCGGCTGATCTATTTCGACGTGTTGCAGCGGTTGTCCCCGCGCGCCTTCGATCCCGATTTGCCGGTCCGGGTCGTCGATATCGACGAAACGTCGCTCGAGAATTGGGGCCAATGGCCTTGGCCCCGGACCCTGTTGACGCAGATGGTCGAACGTTTGGGCGAGTATGGCGCCGCTTCAATCGCTTTTGACATGTTGTTCGCCGAGCCCGATCGGTATTCACCGTCGCGGCTGCTGAGTGATCCAGCCCTGGCTGACATTCTCAGCGCCAAAGAGGAGGCCGCCCAACTGGACAATGACATCTTGTTCGGGGCCGAGGTTTCGAACTGGCCCGTCGTGATGGGTGTGGCGGCGCGGTTGACCGGGGGGGATCAGGACATTGCCCCGAAGGCCGGGATCGTGGAGATCGGCGAAAACCCGGCCGCCGGGCTGGTGTCCGTGCCCCACTGGACTCCGCTGGCGCCACCGCTGGACCGGGATGCAACCGGGATCGGCGGTGTGAATGTTTCACCTTTGGGCGGCACGGGCGTGGTGCGTCGGGTTCCGGTCTTGTGGCAGGGGCCAAGCGGTGTTCTGCCCGGACTTGGGCTGGAGGCTCTGAGGGTCGCGACGGGCGAGCCGGTGATCTTCATCGAAGGGGCTCAGGGCGAGGCCGGCATCGTCCTGTCGGTCGAATTGGCGGGTCTGGTCCTGCCCACAACGGAAAACGGAGAGGTCTGGGTCAGGTACAGACCGGATGATCCCGGGCTCTACCTGTCGGCCAATGACATACTGCAATCCGCAGACGATTCGGTTCTGCGCAGCCAGATCGAAGGCCGGATCGTATTGATCGGAACGTCGGCGGCAGGTCTGTTCGACATGCATCAGACTGCGTTGGGAGAGTCCGTTCCCGGCGTCTCCATCCACGCCCAAGTCATCGAGCAGGCGCTGCTGGGCGACATGCTGACCCGGTCGGATGTCACCGCCGCCCTCGAGCTTCTGGCTTTCATCATCCTGGGAGTCGTCGTCACGGTCGTCATGTCCAGTTTTGGTGCGGTTGCCTCGTTCATGGCCGGCGGCATCGCGGCGGCCGTGGTTGTCGGGGTCAGTTGGTTGGCGTTTCAGAACCAGTCCGTGCTGTTCGATGCAACCTTCCCGCTTGCCGGCGGGATGGCCAATTTCGGGCTGTTGTCCGGTTATCTGTTCATATCGACCGAGCGGGAAAAGCGGGTGATCCGGCGGATCTTCTCGCACTATGTCGCGCCCGAGATCCTGGACGAGATGGATGCAACCGGACACGAACTGCAACTGGGTGGTGAAACGCAGGAAATCACGGTCATGTTCTCGGACATTCGCGGGTTTACACCATTGTCCGAGCGGGTGTCGGCCACGGACCTGGTCGCGCTGCTCAATGAACTGTTCTCGGTCATCGGAGACCGGATCCTGCACGAAAAAGGCACCATCGACAAATTCATCGGGGATGCGGTCATGGCGTTCTGGAACGCGCCGGTTCCGGTGGAACGGCACCCGCTTCTGGCGGCGCAGGCTGCGTTGCAGATGCGGCGAGCTCTGGCCGAGTTCAACGCATCGGACACGATGCGCGGGCATCCTCCGATCGCATTGGCGACAGGATGCGCCACGGGAATGGCCTGTGTCGGCAACATCGGCTCGCGGCGGCGATTCAACTACACGGTGATCGGAGATGTGGTCAACGTCGCCGCTCGAATCGAGCAAAGTTGCCGCCAGGTCGAATATGACATCCTGATCTCAAGCTCAGTCTCACAGGCCGCTGGCGCCGATCTCGCGATGCTCGAAGCAGGGCTTGTTCATCTGAAAGGCAAGACCGAACTGGAGCCGATTTTTGCTTTGGTCGGTGACAGCGCGTTGGCCCATAGCGCGGATTTCCAGAAGCTGCAGGAGATGCATCAGGATCTGATCACTGCGATACGTGCACGGCGGTCTCACGACGAAATACAGCGCTTGAGCGAAGCCTGCAGCGCCCAAGCAGGCTTGGTCGAACCGGGCCTGCGCGCGTTCTATGCGGCCTTGCCGGGAAGGTCGGCTGATTTCCGGTTCGACATCCGCTCGGGCCAGGCGATGTTCAGTCATCATGGCAACGTGCACCGGTTTCCGGGATGACAGGGACCCATTGCGAGCCGCAGAGTCAAAACGGGCCGCGCCTTTTTTCAAAGGCACGACCCGTTTCGATCGGACAGGGTTCTCAGTCTCGCCCCCTCGAATACTATCTACAAAATCACGAACTAAAACTTCGATACACTCGAGACTGATCCACATTCCCAATCGGGATGACACATTGATGCCCGATTTCAACCGGGGCGACAGTGAAGCAGTTCACATTCGCAGAAACTTTTTACAAATTTCTCCACTCGAAGAATCCGGGCCCGGCACGGTGCAGCAGTTCTGCCGCCACGGCCCGGCCCATTTCCGCTGCGTCCTCCGTCGAACCGGTCCGGCTTTCGGTGATGGCATCCGATCCATCCGGGCGCAGGACCTCGCCGCGTAGGCGCAACTGCCCATCGGCAAGTTCGGCCAGGCCGGCAATCGGAGTTTCGCAGGACCCGTCCAGCGCGGCCAGCAACGTGCGCTCGGCCGCCAAGCGACAGGCCGTTTCAGAGTGATGAATGGCTTCCAGCATCTCGGCGGCCCGGTGGTCGTCCGCGCGGCGTTCGATGCCGATCGTACCCTGCGCGATAGCCGGCAGCATGTCGTCGGGCGAGATCGCGGTGGCAGGGACGTCCTGCATGTTCAGGCGGCGGATGCCGGCCATGGCCAGAAACGTGCATTCGGCCACGCCATCAGCCAGCTTCTTCAGCCGGGTCTGCACGTTGCCCCGGAACTCGACCACGTTCAGATCGGGTCGGCGGTGCAGCAACTGGGCCCGCCGCCGCAGCGACGAGGTGCCGACGACCGCGCCTTCGGGCAGGTCATGGATCGAGTTGAGGCGGGGCGAGATGAAGGCATCGCGCACGTCCTCGCGCGGCAGGAACGTGTCCAGCACCAGCCCCTGCGGCTGTTCGACGGGCATGTCCTTGGTCGAGTGCACGGCGATGTCGATGTCCCCGCCCAGCATCGCCTCTTCGATTTCCTTGGTGAACAGACCCTTGTTGCCGATCTCTTTCAACGGGCGGTCCGCGTCGATCATGGCGCGGTTGTCGCCGGTGGTCTTGATCACCACGATCTCGAACGCCTGTTCCGGCAGATCGAAGGCATCGCACAGCCGCTGACGGGTTTCATGGGCCTGGGCCAGCGCCAGCGGCGAACCACGGGTGCCGATCTTCAGCGGCGATGCGGGGGTGGGCAGGGTCAAAGTCATGGGCACAGCTTTAGTCGCGTCACATTGCCCTGACAATGGGGGCCACGCTTGACATTTTGCCGCTGAAGGCGGACCCGTTGCGCAAACCGGAATAGTGGGGGCTGACATGGCCGAGAACAAGAAACTGCTGCGGGCGCTGGCGGGCGAGGTACTGGACACGCCGCCGATCTGGATGATGCGACAGGCCGGACGCTATCTGCCGGAATACCGCGCGACGCGGGAACAGGCGGGCGATTTCCTGTCGCTGTGCTACACCCCCGATCTGGCGGCCGAGGTGACGTTGCAGCCGATCCGCCGCTATGGGTTCGATGCCGCGATCCTGTTTGCCGACATCCTGCTGGTGCCACAGGCGCTGGGTGCCGATCTTTGGTTCGTCACCGGCGAAGGGCCGCGCCTGTCGACGATCACGCAGCAGTCGGATTTCGATGCGTTGAAGCCGGTTGATGCGATTCACGAGACCCTGTCGCCCGTCTATGAAACCGTGCGCATCCTGTCGCGCGAGCTGCCGTCCGAAACGACCCTGATCGGCTTTGCCGGCGCTCCGTGGACCGTTGCGACATACATGATTGCCGGGCGTGGCACCCCTGATCAGGGCCCTGCCCACGCCCTGCGTGAGGAAAACACCGCGCTGTTCGAGGCGTTGCTGGACCGGATCACCGCGGCCACGATCGAATACCTGTCGGCTCAGATCGAAGCGGGGGCCGAGGTGGTCAAGATTTTCGACAGCTGGGCCGGGTCGCTGAAAGGTGAGGCCTTCACCAAATATGCGGTCGAGCCGTGCCGGATCATCACCCAGGCGCTCAAGGAACGCCACCCGGGCATTCCCGTCATCGGTTTCCCGCGTGAGGCGGGCGAGGGTTATGTCGGTTTCGCAAAGGCCACCGGTGTCGATTGCGTGGCGCTGGACAACTCGGTTGCGCCGGAATGGGCGGCCGAACATGTGCAGGTGGATGGCTGCGTGCAAGGCAACCTGGCCTCGTCGCACATGGTCACCGGCGGGCAGGCGCTGGTGGATGAGACCCGCCGCATCCTGCGCGCCTTTTCCAAGGGGCCGCATATTTTCAATCTGGGTCACGGGATCACGCCGGATGCCGACCCGGAGAACGTGCAGTTGATGATCGACACGGTGCGCGGCGGGTAGGCGGCGCGGGAGGGGGCCAGCCCCCCTTGGCCGTTGGCCAGATGAAGGATGTGTCAGGTCTTTTTGAGAGCCTGAAGTTCGTTCAGAATTTCGATCGTGTGTTGGCCGCGGGTCGGGCTGGGTTTCGGCTGCCATTGATGGGCGGAGAAGCGCGGGGCGGCGGCGGCCTGCAGGGTGCCGTCGGCCGCGCGCCAGGTTTGGCGGGCGGTGTTCATCGGATGGGTTGCGGCCTCGTCGGGGCTGAGCACCGGTGCGACGCAGGCGTCTGAGCCTTCGAACAGTTTGGCCCAATGGTCGCGCGGTTTGGTTTCGAAGATTTCCGCCAGGCGCCGGGTCAGGTCTGGCCAGTGCGTGCTGTTGTATTGTCGCTGGAACGCCGAGTCTTGGGACAGGCCCAGGATTTCCAGGAATTGGGCGTAGAATTTCGGCTCGAGACATTGGACCGAAACAAAGCCGCCATCCGCGCAGGCGTAGGTACGGCTCCAATGCGGGCCGTCCAGCAGGCTCTGGCCGCGCGTGTCGGACAGGTTGCCGGTCTGGCGCAGGCTCATCAGCAGGTTCATCATATGCGCGGACCCGTCGTAGATGGCGGCGTCGACCACCGTGCCTGTGCCCGTTGTGCGCGCGTTCAGCAGCCCGGCCAGTATGCCGGTGACCAGATACATCGCGCCCCCGCCGATATCGCCGACCAGCGTGGCCGGGGTCATCGGCTCGGCGCCCGGTGGTGAGCCGTACCAGAGTGCCCCCGACAGCGCGATGTAGTTCAGATCATGTCCTGCGGTGTCGGAAAGCGGGCTGTCCTGGCCCCAGCCGGTCATGCGGCCATAGACCAGCGCCGGGTTCAGCGCGTGGCAGGCTTCGGGCCCCAGGCCCAGCTTCTCCATCACGCCGGGGCGGAAGCCTTCGATCAACGCATCGGCAGTTGCGATCAGGCGCCGGGCGGTTTCGAGGTCGCCGGGGTCCTTGAGGTCAAGCGCGATCGAGCGCTTGCCCCGGTCCAGCACGGATCGGTCCGGCATGCCGGGTGTGACGGCGCCCCCCTTGCGGTGGATGGTCACGACATCGGCCCCCAGATCCGCCAGCATCATGGCGGCGAACGGGCCGGGGCCAAGACCCTCGATTTCGACAACACGGATTCCGTTCAGCATGAGCAGCACTCCCTCGCGGCGATGCTGGCCGGGGCCCAGCAGGAATGCAAGACCGACCGGCAGCGACGCGGCGTCTGGCATCGGTCTGATCCGGAACGGGAAAAACCAGCAAACACATCGGAATACTTGCCAGCTTGGGGCCAGCGGCGTAGCGTGCTGTCCGGGGTGGATCAGCGAGGGGTAGGATGCGTCTTTGGATCACGATCAGTGCCGCCATGGTCTTGGCGGTTCTGGTGGCAATCATCCTTCTGCTGCACCCGCCCGGCGACCTGCGCATGGCAGCCGGACCGGCGGGTGGTGCCTATATCGAAGTGGCGCAGGACTACTCCGATATCCTTGCTGAGGATGAGGTTCGGCTCGAGATCGTCGAAACCGCAGGGTCTGTCGAAAATGCGCGTCTCCTGGAAGACGGGGCTGTGGATGTGGCCTTCTTGCAGGGCGGCATCGAAGTTGACCCGGATCGGGCGCAGGCCATCGGGACCGTGTTTTTCGAGCCGATGATTTTCATGGCGCGCGAGGATGCGTGGATTCCGCCCAATCCCGCGTTATGGCGTGGGTTGAGCATCAACAGCGGTGCGCCCGGGTCCGGCACCGCGGACGCATTCCGCGACTTCGAGCGCGCGGTCGGGCTGGCCCAAGAGGATAACGTGCATGTTGCACTGCCCTATGACCAGGCGGCCGACGCCTTGCTGGACGGAACGTTGGACATCGCCGTCTTTGTTGCGCCGATCGAAGCCCCCTACCTGCTGGCCGCGTACGAGGTGCCGGGACTGAAGGTGCTGAACCTTGAACATGTCGAGGCGATTTCGCGTCGTTTGTCCTATGCCACTGTGGTGACCGTACCGACCGGAGGTATGTCGCTGAACCCGGTTCTGCCGCCGCGCCCGGTAGATCTGATCGCTCTCGAGGCGCGACTGGTTGTGCGGCCGGGACTGCATCCGGCGTTGGTCAACCGGCTGACGATGGCGGCGATAGCCTTGCACGAGGCTCAGGGCATCATCAATGACCCCGGGGCCTTTCCGGGGATCGAAGGGACCGCATTGCCCCTCAACAACACTGCGCGGCAACTGATACTTGAAGGGCCATCCACCTGGCATGATTGGTTGCCTTACTGGGTGGCGGCGCAGGTCAATCGGGTTTTCCTTCTGTTCCTGCCGTTCTTTTTCATCGTCCTTCCGCTGGTCCGGTTGTTGCCGCGCATCTACGCCTATTTCCAACGATGGCGTGTCTGGCAGCACTACCCGGAAATTCGTCTGATCGAACAGGACCTGGCCGACAACCCTTCCGCGGAAGACCTCGTGCGGATGCAAGGCCAGTTGCAGGTGCTGGACGAAAAGCTGGCGGACCTAAGGCTGCCAGCGGCCTACCGGCAAGGGCAGTATGATGCCCGTCTGCATCTGGAACTGGTGCAGAAACGGATCGCCGACATGCGGGCTCAGGATGCCGGGGGCGGCGGATAATGTGTGGAACACGGTTGCCGCAACGGCAGTTCGTGGATAGGTCTTTGGTCGAATACCAGGCAATTAAAAAAGGGGGGTGGTCCCATGCAAATGAGTGACACGCGTGAAATTCAGGCGGCGCCGTCCGATGTCTATGCGGCCCTGCTGGACCCCGAGGTGCTGAAAGCCTGCGTACCCGGTGCGCAAGAGGTTTCGGGCAATCCGACGGACGGTTACGAGGCGACCGTGGTGCAGAAGGTCGGGCCGGTAAAGGCCACGTTCAAAGGCACCGTCACGATGTCCGACATGGTTGAGGGTCAAAACCTGACCATCGCCGGTGAGGGCAAAGGCGGGGCTTCGGGTTTTGCAAAGGGCAGCGCCAGTGTCACGTTCAGCGCCAGTGACAGCGGTGGAACGGTTCTGGCCTATGACGTGGACGCCAAGGTTGGCGGCAAGCTGGCGCAGCTAGGCAGCCGTTTGATCGACGGCTTTGCCAAAAAGATGGCTGACCAGTTCTTCTCGAACCTTCAGCAGCATTTTGAAGGCCCTGCAGAGCCAGAAGAGGGCGGCGAAGACACCCCCGAGGGGGAAAAGAAAGGCTGGCTGGGTCGCCTGACCGGGCGCGAGTGAAACCTGCGTTTGCGCGCAGAGGACTGTGCGGATTTGGTCTGTTCGGCAATCCTCTGGCGCGATACTGTCCCGGCCAGAACTGGGAAAACGCATGACGACAATTCTCTCGATCAAGGATCTGCGCAAAACCTATGCCGGCGGGTTCGAAGCGCTGAAAGGCGTATCGCTGGACATCGAAGAGGGCGAGATCCTGGCCCTGCTCGGCCCGAACGGGGCGGGAAAGACAACCCTGATCTCGACGGTTTGCGGGATTACCACGCCCACGTCTGGGACCGTCACAGTAGGGGGGCACGACATCCTCACGGACTTTCGTGCAGCCCGGCGCATGATCGGCCTCGTGCCGCAGGAAATTGCGCTGGAGCCGTTCGAGAAGGTCTGGAACACCGTACGGTTTTCACGCGGTCTGTTCGGCTATGGGCAGGACAGCGCGCGGATCGAGGAGATTCTGCGTAAGTTGTCGCTGTGGGACAAGCGCAAGAACGCGATCAAGGAATTGTCGGGCGGCATGAAGCGGCGGGTTCTGATCGCCAAGGCTCTGGCGCACGAGCCGCGGGTGCTGTTTCTGGATGAACCCACCGCCGGCGTTGATGTCGAACTGCGCAAGGATATGTGGGCCATCGTCGACGAGTTGAAGGCTGCCGGTGTCACCATCATTCTGACCACCCACTACATCGAAGAGGCCGAAGCCATCGCCGACCGGATCGGTGTGATCGACAAGGGCGAACTGATGCTGGTGCAGGACAAAAACACCTTGATGGCGCAGATGGGCAAGAAGCAGATCGAGGTCATGCTGACCCGCACGATCTCGGACATTCCCGGCAGTCTGGCCCACCACAATCTGGTGCTGAACGGGCAGGGCGATGCGCTGATCTATACCTACGACACCAATGCCGATCGCACTGGCATCACCACTTTGCTGAATGACGTGGCAGAGGCGGGGCTGGTGTTGCGTGACGTTCAGACCCGGCAATCGAGCCTGGAAGAGATTTTCGTCAACCTCGTGTCCGGAGATGCCGCATGAACTGGTCCGCCATCGCCGCCATCTACCGGTTCGAAATGGCCCGGTTCTTCCGCACCCTCGCGCAGAGCTTTCTGTCACCGGTTCTGTCGACCTCGCTGTACTTCGTGGTGTTTGGCACTGCCATCGGCAGTCGCATCCAGGAGGTCGAGGGCGTCTCCTACGGCGCCTTCATCGTGCCGGGGCTGATCATGCTGTCGGTGGTGATGCTGTCGATCTCGAACGCGTCCTTTGGCATCTATTTCCCCAAGTTCCTGGGCACGATCTACGAACTGCTCTCGGCTCCGGTGAATTTCATCGAGATCGTGATCGGCTATGTGGGCGCCGCCGCGACTAAGGCGTTGTTCGTGGGATTGGTGATCCTGACCACCGCCACGTTCTTCGTGGACATCCGCATCGAGCACCCCTTCGCGATGGCCGCCTTTCTGATCCTGTCCTGCCTCAGCTTTTCCCTGCTGGGCTTCATCATCGGGATCTGGGCCAGCAATTTCGAACAGATGTCGTTGGTACCGCAGCTGGTTGTGACGCCTCTGATCTTTCTGGGCGGCACGTTCTACTCGATTTCGATGCTGCCGCCGGTGTGGCAGACGATCTCGTTGTTCAACCCGGTGGTCTATTTGATCTCGGGCTTTCGCTGGTCGTTTTACGGGCTTTCGGACGTGCCCATTCTGCTTAGCCTTCTGGCGATCCTGGCCTTTACCGGCTTCTGCCTGGCGGTCATCGGTTGGATCTTCAAAACCGGGTGGCGCATCCGCAACTAGGGCGTTGCATTTTTGCCGTGGCTGAACAGGATTTTGGTTCACGTCACGTTCATGGCAGGTGGGGTCCCTTGTTTAAGGGGCGGGCGCACTCTACATCGGCACCCATGAAACTCAGCCTGCCGTTTCTCAACAAGCAGCCAACCGTGGCTGTCGTTCGCCTGTCCGGAGCCATTGGAATGGCTGGCCGAGCCTCGCTGAACGATGCCTCTTTGGCACCGGTTCTGGAAAAAGCCTTCCGCAAGGGAAAACCTGCCGCCGTCGCGCTCGAGATCAATTCGCCGGGCGGATCGCCGGTGCAAAGCTCGCTGATCGGTGCGCGGATCCGACGGTTGGCCGACGAGTTCAAGGTGCCAGTCCATGCCTTTGTCGAGGACGTGGCGGCCTCGGGTGGTTATTGGCTTGCGGCTTCGGCGGACGAGATCTGGGCGGATGACAGCTCGGTTCTGGGGTCGATCGGGGTCATCTCCTCGGGGTTCGGAGCCCATGTTTTTCTGGCCCGTCAGGGGATCGAGCGGCGCGTGCACACCGCCGGGAAATCCAAATCGATGCTGGACCCGTTCTCTCCGGAGAAAGAAGAGGATGTCGCGCGTCTCAAGGGGCTTTTGGAGGACATCCACCAGAATTTCATTGCCTATGTGAAAGCTCGGCGCGGCAGTCGCTTGGACGAGGCCGCCGATCTGTTTACCGGTGAAATCTGGCTGGCGCGGCGTGCGCATGAACTTGGGCTGATCGACGGCATCGCGCATCTGAAGCCAAGGATGCAGGAAGTGTTTGGCGACAAGGTCAAATTCCGGCGCTACGGGTTGCGCCGACCGATCTGGTCGCGTTTCGGAACGGACATGGCGCAGGACGCCATTTCCCTGCTCGAGGAGCGCGCGGCCTACGCGCGCTTTGGTATGTGACGTGATCGTCAAGGTCGTCATTCTGTTTCTGGTTGCCATGGGGGTCCTGGCGATGTTCGGAAAGCTGCGCTTTCCCGGTCAACAGCGATTGAATTCCGCGAAATGTCCGCGCTGCGGTCGGTTCCGGATCGGCAAGGGCCCCTGCACATGTGAGCAAGGAGGGCGTCGATGACGGCCTGGCTGCTTTCCGGTCTTGGCTTGTTGATCCTGCTGTTGGCCGGTGACGCGCTGGTGCGGGGTGCGGTAAATCTCAGCCTGCGCCTGGGTGTTCCCGCCCTGATCGTCAGCCTGACGATCGTGGCCTTCGGCACCTCGGCACCTGAGCTTCTGATCGCCATCAAGGCCATCGAGGAAAATGCGCCCGGTATCGCGCTGGGCAATGTCGTCGGTTCGAACACGGCCAACATCCTGCTGGTCTTGGGTTTGCCGGCCTTGCTGGCCACGATCCACAGCAGCGAATGCAACACGCGCAGAAACTACATCTTCATGTTGCTGGCCTCGGTTCTGTTCATCGGTTTGGCCTTTTGCGGGGAATTCAACCTGTTCAGCGGGGCAATCCTGCTGGCGGGATTGGCTCTGATCCTGCTCAACGCCTTCCGAGAAGCGCACGCGCATCGCAACTCCTGCTCGGAAGAGCAGGACCTGGAAACGCTGGAAGAGGCCGACCCGGACATGCCGTACTGGAAGGTGTCGCTGTATCTGGTGCTGGGGCTGATTGGCCTGCCGATGGGCGCGCACCTTCTGGTCGACAACGCGACCATCATTGCGCGGACCTACGGGGTCAGTGAAACGGTGATCGGGTTGACGCTGGTCGCGGTCGGAACCTCGCTTCCCGAACTGGCGACCACCGTCATGGCCGCGTTGCGCCGGCAGGCCGATGTTGCTCTGGGCAACGTCATCGGTTCGAACATGTTCAACCTTCTGGGCATTGTCGGTATCGCCACGCTGTTCGGGCGCATCCCCGTGGACCCCGAATTCCTGCAATTCGATCTTTGGGTCATGCTGGGCTCGTCCTTGCTGCTGATCCCGTTCGTTTTCTTCAAGCAAGACATCACCCGGGTCTGGGGGTTCATATTGACACTGCTTTACGTCACATACGTCGTGATCCTGTTGGCCTGATCTGACTGAAAGGAGTCCCTTCATGACCCGAGCACTGGTGACCGGCGCCGGCATTCGACTGGGGCGGGCCATGGCGTTGTATCTGGCGAAACGTGGCATGGACGTTGCCGTGCATCACGCAACCTCGGGCGCTGCCGCTGCCGAGACCGTGTCCGAGATCCAGTCGATGGGCCGCAATGCCGTGGCGCTGCAGGCCGATCTGCTGGACGAGGATCAGGTGCAGACCCTTTTGCCGCGCGCGGCCGAGGCGCTGGGCGGTCCGATCACCTGTCTGGTCAACAATGCGTCGATCTTCGAATACGACAACATCCGCACTGCCACCCGGCAAAGCTGGGATCGCCACATGGACAGCAACCTGCGCGCGCCCTTCGTGCTGACGCAGGCCATGGCAAGCCAGGGTCTGGAACCCGAGATGGATGAGAATGACGAACCCGTCGCGACCGGCTTGATCGTGAATATGGTCGACATGCGGGTGCGCAAACTGACGCCTGAGTTCATGTCCTACACCATCGCCAAGATGGGGCTATGGGCATTGACCCGGACGGCGGCCCAGGCACTGACGCCAGCCATTCGCGTCAATGCCATTGGGCCGGGTCCAACCCTGCAGGGACATCGGCAAAGCCCCCAGCACTTCAAGACGCAACGCGAAAACACGGTCCTGGAACGCGGTGCAAACCCGTCGGATATCAACGCGGCCCTTGGGTATTTTCTGGACGCACATGCGGTCACGGGCCAGCTTTTGTGCGTTGATGGCGGCCAGCATCTGGGCTGGCAAACGCCTGATGTAGTGGGCCTTGAATAGGTATTGGCCCTGCAAGTTTTGCACCGCTCTCGATCCTGTTACAGGTTCGTTACAAAAATGTCTTTTTTTCATACACTTGTAAAGCGATAATAAAAATATCGTTTAGAATCAATATGTTAAAATTGTGCCTATTTATTGTGCAACGCAGTGAAAACACAAGGATTCAAGGAAAAATCACGGTGCAGGGAAAGTTGTCCGCACAGTTATCCACAAGAATCGTGGATTTGTTTTCTCTTGATCTGAGGCGCGCAAGATTGCAGCCACGGTCAGAGAATCGTATCTCTCTCTCATGACTGCCGACAGCGCCTCTCAATCCCAGCCTCAGCCGACCGGCTATGCCTGCATCCAGAAATACGTGAAGACGCTGGACAGTTCACCGGGTGTCTATCGGATGCTGGATGCGGACAGCCGGGTTCTGTATGTCGGAAAGGCGCGCAACCTGCGGGCGCGGGTGTCGAACTACACCCGCCCGGGCCATTCCGGCCGGATCGAGCGGATGATCGCCTCGACCGCGTCGATGATGTTCCTGACCACTCGGACCGAGACCGAGGCGCTGCTGCTGGAGCAGAACCTGATCAAGCAGCTCAAGCCCAAGTACAACGTGCTGCTGCGCGACGACAAAAGCTTTCCCAACATTCTGGTGGCCAAGGACCATCCATTTCCGCAGATCAAGAAGCATCGTGGGGCCAAGAAAGACAAAGGTGCCTATTTCGGCCCCTTCGCCAGTGCGGGCGCGGTGAACCGCACGCTGAACCAGCTGCAGAAGGCGTTTCTGTTGCGCAATTGCTCGGATTCGATGTTCGACAGCCGCACACGGCCCTGCCTGCTCTATCAGATCAAGCGGTGCTCGGGGCCGTGCGTGGGCATGATCTCGCAGGCCGACTATGCCGAAAGCGTACGCGACGCCGAGCGGTTCCTGTCCGGACGCTCGACCCGAATCCAAGAGGAACTGGCCGCGCAGATGCAAGAGGCCTCGGACGCGATGGAGTTCGAGCGCGCCGCCGCCCTGCGCGACCGGATCCGCGCGCTGACGCAGGTGCAGACGGCGCAGGGCATCAACCCGCGCGGCGTGGCCGCGGCGGATGTGATCGGCCTTTATATGGACAGCGGTCAGGCCTGCGTTCAGGTGTTTTTCATCCGTGCCAACCAGAACTGGGGCAACCGCGATTTCTATCCGCGCGTCGGCCCCGACGTCTCGCCGGCCGAGGTGATGGAGGCCTTTCTGGGCCAGTTCTACGACAACAAGGAACCGCCGCGCCAACTGATCCTGTCGGACGGGATCGAAAACGCGGATCTGATGCAGCAGGCCCTGTCGGAAAAGGCCGGTCGCAAGGTCGAGATATTGGTGCCACAACGGGGAGAAAAACTCGAACTGGTCTCGGGCGCGCTGCGCAACGCGCGCGAGGCGCTGGCGCGGCGCATGTCGGAAAGCGCGACGCAGGCCAAGCTGCTGCGCGGCCTGGCCGAGGCCTTTGATCTGGACGCGCCGCCGAACCGGATCGAGGTCTATGACAACTCGCATATCCAGGGCACCAACGCGGTGGGCGCGATGATCGTGGCCGGGCCCGAGGGGTTCATGAAGAACGCCTATCGCAAGTTCAACATTCGCGGAGACGACCTGACGCCGGGCGACGATTTCGGCATGATGAAAGAGGTTCTGACCCGCCGCTTCACCCGCCTGCTGAAAGAGGACCCCGACCGCGACAAGGGCCTGTGGCCCGATCTGCTGCTGATCGACGGGGGTGCGGGGCAAGTGAGCGCCGTGCATGAGATCATGCAGGCGCACGGGGTCGAGGACATCCCCATGGTCGGCGTCGCCAAGGGCGTCGATCGCGACCACGGCAAGGAAGAGTTCCACCGCATCGGCCAGCGCCCCTTTGCCCTGAAACGCAACGACCCGGTTCTGTATTTCATTCAGCGGCTACGGGACGAGGCGCACCGCTTTGCCATCGGCACCCACCGCGCCAAACGGGCCAAGGCGATGGGGGCGACGCCTCTGGATGAAATCCCGGGCGTAGGCGCGGCCCGCAAACGCGCCCTGCTGGCACATTTCGGCAGCGCAAAGGCGGTCAGCCGCGCCAATCTGGCAGATCTGAAGGCGGTGGACGGGGTCTCGGCCGGTCTAGCGCAGAAGGTCTACGATTTCTTTCACGACAAGGGCTGAGGCCGCTGGCGCCCGCGCCACAGAATGTACAGGCCCGAGGCCACGATCAGCGCGCTGCCCAGGCACATGGTCTGGTCCAGACGTTCGTCGAAGATCAGCACGCCCAACCCGATGCCGAACAGTAGGCGGGTATAGCGAAACGGGGTCACGGCCGACACTTCGCCCGTCCGCATGGCCAGCATCAACGAAGCATAGGCCACCGCGCCCATCACCACGGCTCCGGTCAGGTGCAGGGCGGTTTGGGCGTCCACGGGCACCGCGGCGGTGCCTTCGAAAGCCCGATACAGACCACCTGCGACGACAATTGACAGAAAGCCGTAAAACCCAAGAACGGTGGTGCCCAGCGTGGCCGGGGCCGCGCGGCTGGCCAGATCGCGGCCGGCAAAGCCCAGCATTCCCAGCACCGCAAGAATGGACAGGGCCGAGAAACTGTCTCCGGTTGGCTGGATGATGATCACCACTCCGATCAGTCCGACCAGAATGGCGCTCCAGCGGCGCCAGCCGACGGTTTCCCCGAAGAACAGCGCGGCACCCGCCACCACGACCAGCGGCGTGGCCTGCAGGATCACCGTGGCCGAGGACAGCGGCGTCAGGGCGATGGCCAGCACATAGAACAGGCGGCCGAAGACTTCGAACAGCACCCGGATCTTCATCGGCTTGGACAGGACATCGGGGTGCAGCAACCGCCGCCCCTGAATCAACGCGGCCCCGGCGAAAACCAACGCGCCGCCCAGCCCGAACAGCACCAGAACCTGCCAGATGGGCAGCACATTGGCGGCACTTTTCAACAGCGCGTCCTCCAGGGCGAAGCCGGCCATGGCCGCGATCATCCAGGCGCTGCCGATCAGGTTGGCGCGCGCGTCGATTCTGATATGTGAGGTCACGGGGCGGATCTTTCCTGGTGTGCCGATACCCGCGCAACCTGACCCGTTCTTCACGCTGCGCCAAGGGGGAAACGGTCATCGATCCTCCGCCTGCGACGGTCTGACCTGTCGTGGCCCAAACACCTGTGTTCTTAACAGTTTTTTGTCGTGCCGTCTTTTCTGTTCCCGGCCATGGTTGTAGGGTCCAGCGCATGAAGTGGAACCTGCCGAATATTCTGACTTTGCTGCGCCTTCTGGCCGCACCCGGCCTGGCGGTGATGTTTCTGTATTTCACGCGGCCCTATGCCGATTGGTTCGCGCTGATCCTGTTCCTGTCCGCGGCCATAACCGATTGGTTCGACGGCTATCTGGCGCGCGCTTGGAAGCAGGAAACCAAGATGGGCGCGATGCTGGACCCGATCGCCGACAAGGCGATGGTGGTGATCGCACTGATGATCCTGGTCGGCTATTCGACCGAGCACTGGACGCCCTGGCTGGTGCTACCCGCCACCGTGATCCTGTTCCGCGAGGTCTTCGTCTCGGGCCTGCGCGAGTATCTGGGCGACGTGGCCGGAACGCTCAAGGTCACCAAGCTGGCCAAATGGAAGACGACCGCGCAGATGGTGGCGATCGCCGTGCTGTTTTCGCAGGGCATATTCGAGCACTATTTCGTCATGTCCACCTTCGGCATGGATACCGACCTGATCGACCAGATCCTGTCGGGCCAGGTCGAGGACATCTCGGGCCTGCAATGGAAGCTGGATGGCATGTTCTGGTCGGGCCGCATCGGGTTGTGGCTGCTGTGGATCGCGGCGACGCTGACATTGATCACCGGCTACGACTACCTACGTAAAGCTATGCCCCATCTGAAGGAGGGCTGACGCATGGATGTCCTGTATTTCGCCTGGGTCCGCGAGCGGATCGGCGTGCCGAAGGAAAAGGTCGAAACTACTGCGGCCACGGTCTCCGATCTGGTGGCGGAACTCAGCGCCCGCGAAGACCGCTATGCCGCAGCCTTTGCCGACATCTCCGCCCTGCGGGTCGCGCTGGATCAGGAGCTGTCGGATTTCGACGCGCCGCTGGCCGGCGTCCGCGAAGTGGCCTTTTTCCCGCCCATGACCGGTGGATAAGGCAATGCGGATCTCCGTCCAGCAAGAGCCGTTCGATCTGGGGGCCGAGGCCAATGCCTTTGCCGCAGGTGACACGGCCAATGGCGCCATCGTCACCTTTACCGGTGTCGTGCGAGATCTGGCGCAGACCGATCTGGCCTGCATGGAGATCGAGCATTATCCCGGCATGACCGAACGTGCCATCGCCAAGATCGCCGAGGAAGCCAAAAACCGTTGGTCTCTGGGCGATGTTCTGGTGATCCATCGCCACGGGAGGCTGGCCCCGGGTGACCGGATCATGATGGTCGCAACGGCGGCCCCGCACCGCAAGAATGCGTTCGAGGCTGCCGAATACCTGATGGACTACTTAAAATCCCGCGCCCCGTTCTGGAAAAAGGAAATCACAGGTTCGGGCGCGGAGTGGGTTGCCGCCAAGGACGAGGACGAGGACGCGCTGTCGCGCTGGTAAGCCTCAATCGGCGTTGTTGATCCGGCCGCGCAATTCCTCGGCTTCCTGGCGGGCAGCGCGCAGCCCGTCCATAGCCGCGGCCAGCTCGGCCTCGGTCTGGGTCAGCTGGTTGGTCAGCTCGGCCTCACGCTGCTGCAAATAGGTGATCGCCTGATCGCGGGTTTCCTCGGCCTCGTGCAACTCCTGGCTCATGCGGTCCAGATCGGCCACGTCGGATTGGCGCACGCGCGACAGGCGGTGCACCAGCCAGTTGGCGAACCAGCCCATGCAGAAGGCGGCGAACAGGATGACGGCGGTGGCGATGATGAATTCGGTTCTGTTCAACTTACTGGTCCCCTGCATCCGTTTCGGATGCTTCTTCTTCTGTTGGCGCAGGTTCGGTTGCGCTTGTCTGGGTCTCCAACGCTTCCAGACCGGTTTCCTGATTGGCGACCGGCTCGGGCCGGATCAGGCGGAATTCGATGCGCCGGTTTTTCTCGCGCCCGTCTTCGGTGTCATTGTCTGCAATCGGCTGCGTCTCACCATATCCTGCGGCCGAGTAGCTTTTGGTCGGCACCCGACGGGCGCGCAATTCGTTCAGGATGGACTGGGCGCGTGACTGGCTCAGCTGCTGGTTCATCTCTTCGCGGCCCTGGCTGTCGGTATGACCCTGGATTTCAATCCGGATCGGTCCGCATTCGCGCAGGATTTCGGCAATCTGATTCAGACTGTCGCGGGATTCAGACGAGACCGTAGCCGACCCGGGCTCGAACGTGATCTTGCGGGTTTCCTGAACCTCGGCGATGCGACTTTCGCACTGCTCCGGGTCTGGCAGCGCGTCTTCGGGTTCGGGCGGGGGCTGATAGGTGATCGACAGGTCAAAATCCTGCGCATCGCCCAACTTGTCTGACAGCAGGCCAGCGATCTGTGCCTTGGCGTCCTCATCGTGGCTGACGCCAGTCAACTCGACCTTGTCAGGCGTTACGGTCAGCACGCCGTTGTTCAGCCAGGACAGGGATTCCAGCCCCGCCAGAACGCGCACGGGCCAGTCCTGCGGCATCTGGTCGACCACGCGGGCGGCACTGTGAACCTGATCGGATCCGAAGGCAGCCCGGGCATAGCTGTCGATCATGTCGCGCTGTAAATCATCGCCCAGACGGCCGCGCAGTTGTACCAGACCTTCCGGGCTGCGGGTGGCGGTGAATTCCACAGGTCCGGCCTGTTCGTTGTTTTCGGGTTCAGGCAGAACCGCGTGCAGGGCAAACACTTCGGGCAGGGCGTTTTCCAACTCGCCCACGACCTTGTCGAAGGTGGCCGGGCTGGTGTTCGGTTCAGCAATCAGCGTGATGTCGGCATCCGACATCGTGACCGATCCTTGACCGATCTCGGACAAAGCCCGGATACTCAGTTCAGCGGCCTGCGCCCATCGGGGCGATGGCACACCCAGGCCGATCGTGCAGGTATAGGGCCCTGACAGGCCGGCATCCTGCGCGGCCGCTACAATGGTGTCGCGCGCCTTTTCATCCTGTGCCGAACAGGCGTCGAACTGGCCGCCTTCCTCCGAAATCAGGTAGCGCAGGGTGAACGGAGTGATCACCGGGCGCGGTGCCGAAATCGCCAGACCGATGCGCAAGCTGGGCGGCGCGGCGCGTGTCAGTTCCTGTTCCAGCCGTTCTTTTTCCTGCTGGCTGTCAGCGATGGCAGTGATCTTGACCAGGTCGGGGCTGGCGGAAACCTTGGCTCGCGGCAGCTTGGACAGGGCAAGGATGGCATAGGATATCGCGTCGTCCCAGCCTTTGGGTTTCTTGTAGTCTGCGGTTTCCAGCAGGTCCGACACCCGCGCCTGGGGGTCCAGCTTCTGCAGCCGGGCCATCAGTGCGTTGCGATCCACGCTGGCCGGAACCAACCCGATCACGGAAATGCCGCTGTCGTTCCGGAGAATTTCGGCTGAGAATTTGGGCGGAGTCAGGTCAGCCGTCGGGGCAATGTCCATCTCGTCGATCACCCGAGAGGTGTCGACCTGTGTACCGGCCGCGGTCAGCGCGTTGAATCGGGTGGCCTCGTCCGGGGCAGTACCGGTCAGCACAACGCGCAGCCCATCCGCCTGCACTTCGGCCCACTCATGGCCCTGCATGCTCAGTGCATTTCGAACGGCAGTTTCCGAGGTTTCTTCGATCTTGGTCACCGCGAATCCGGCGGCCAACAGGCAGACCCCCGCCGACACGACAAAGATCAGGGCTGATGTCAGGAAATACGGCAAGCGCATGAGCGGTTTCTTATCTCCTCGGGCCATTGGGCGGGACTCTTACAGGCACCGGTACCGAGGTGCAATCAGAGGAGCAATGCGACGCAAAGGAAGATGAGCGGAATAAGGCCGGTGTCCCGGTTGGCGCGAAACAGTTGCAGCAGCTTCGCGTTGTCTTCGATGTCCAGCCCGCGCAGTTGCCACGCCATGTGCCACCCCATTGCCCAAGGTCCACCGATGGCCACGACCAGCGCCAGCACGCTGGAATTGGGCAGCGCGGCCTCGACGATGGCAAGCCCCATCAGCGCCACGGTCGCCACAAGGAAATACTTCAGCCATTTCGCGGTGTCGGTCCCGAACAGGCGCGCGGTGGACTTGATGCCGATCAGCTCGTCATCCTCTGCGTCCTGGTGGGCATAGATCGTGTCGTAGAACAGCGTCCAGGCGATGCCCGACAGGTACAGCAGGATCGCGGGCCATTCGACCGTGCCGCGATGCGCCGCCCAGGCCAGCAGGGCGCCCCAGTTGAAGGCCAGCCCCAGAAACACCTGCGGCCACCAGGTGAAGCGCTTGGCATAGGGGTAGATCGTCACCGGCAGCAGCGACAGGACGCCCATCGCGATGGCCGCCTGGTTGAAGGTCAGCAGGATCGCCAGCGCCAGAAGGCACTGGAGGCCCATCCAGATCACCGCCTGCCGCACGCTGACCTGACCCGAGGGGATGGGCCGCGAGCGTGTGCGTTCAACCTTCGCGTCGAACTTGCGGTCGGTGATGTCATTCCAGGTGCAACCAGCGCCACGCATCAGAAAGGCCCCGGCCGCGCACCCAACGGCAATCCACAGATCGCCCCAGCGCGGCTGACCGTCATGCAGGATCGCCAGCGCCAGGCCCCACCAGCACGGAATCAGCAGCAGCCACGTCCCGATCGGCCGGTCCGCGCGCGACAGCCGCAGATAGGGGCGGGCAAAGGCCGGGGCGCGGGTATCGACCCAGTTGCCGGTAACGGCGTCGGCGACCTGACCGTCTGGTGTTGGGGCATTGCCTTGCATATGTAGGGTCTCATGAGTGCGAAGATCAGGCTGTATGTAGATCACCCTTTGGGTGCGGGGCAATCGGTTCCTTTGACGCGCGAGCAGGCCCATTACCTGTTCGGCGTGATGCGTCTGGCCGTGGGCGGGCAGGTGGGCCTGTTCAACGGCCGCGATGGCGAGTGGCTGGCGCAGGTGGCCGAGGCGGGCAAGCGGGGCGGTACTCTGAGTTGTCTTGAACAAACCCGGCCACTGCAACTGCCGCCGGACCTTTGGCTGCTGTTTGCCCCGATCAAGAAGGCCCGAACCGATTTCATCGTCGAAAAGGCGGCCGAGATGGGGGCCGCGAAGATCATGCCGGTGCAGACTGCCTTCACCAATTCCGAACGCATCCGGCAGGACCGGCTGCAGGCCCATGCGGTCGAGGCGGCCGAGCAATGCGGCGGCACCTTCGTGCCCGAGGTCTGCGACCTGCAGCGGCTGGACAAGCTGTTGGACAACTGGCCCGACGACCGCCAGCTGATGTTCTGCGACGAGGCCGAGGCCGGATCGGCCCTGCGCCTGGCCGCGCAGGACAAGGGCCTGCCGTGGGCCATCCTTATCGGCCCCGAGGGCGGGTTCTCCGATACCGAGCGCCAGCGGCTGAAAGATCTTCTGTTCACGCATGTGGTCAGCCTGGGGCCGCGCATCTTGCGGGCTGACACGGCGGCGGTCGCCGCGATGACCCTGTGGCAACAGGCGCTGGGGGATTGGTCCTGATGTGGCGGTTGGCGCAGCAACAGGACGTTCCGGCGATCGAACGGTTTCTTCTGGACCATGTGCAAAGCTCGATGTTCGCGCTGGCCAACCTGCGAGTGTTCGGCCTGAACGCACCTGCACCGCGCGCGATGAGCATGTGGATGCTGGGCGACCCGCTGCGCGGCGTGTTCGGCATCACCAACGAAGGCATGATCCTGCCGCAATGCCCGGATCTGCCCGAGGCCGGCCTGGCCGAGGCAGCGGACCTGATCCGGGGCCGCACGGGCATTGGGTTGGCGGGCGAGGCCACGCAAGCCCGCCGGTTTCTGCGACAGGCCGGATGGCAGGACCGCGCCGCCCGTCTGGACCGGGATGAGCCCTCTTTTGCGCTGGACTTGCGCGACCTGATCGTTCCACCAACGGAAAACGCAAGGCTGGTGCCTCTGTCTGACGGCGACCGCAGCCTGCTGATCCGCTGGCGCGAGGCCTATCACTTGGAATCTTTGGGCACCGACCCGGGCATGGCCCGCAAGGCTGCGCAGAAAGACATCGACGGATATATTCAGCGCGACTCGCACCGGCTGTTGATGGTCGACGGCCACCCCGTCAGCATGACGGGCTTCAATGCCACGTTGCCCGAGATCGTCCAGATCGGCGGCGTATTTACGCCGCCCGCGCTGCGCGGGCGAGGCTATGCCCGCACCGCCGTCGCCCTGCATCTGGCCGAAGCGCGGGCCGCGGGAGTGCGCAAGGCCGTTCTGTTTGCGGCTTCAAACGCCGCCGTGCGTGCTTATGTTGCGATTGGGTTTGCCCCTGCCGGGACCTTTTCACTGGTCCTGTTCAGCGATCAGATGGAGGCCGCGTCATGAGTTTCATCCGACCCGAAGCCAAACTGGCCCTGTGGCGCTGGCGCGAGGTGCTGGCCGCCGGGTTCGTTCTGATCCTTGGCCTCAGCTGGATCGGCGGTCCGGGCGGGTTGCTGGGCTGGCTGGGCTGGGTGCTTGTGCTGGTCTCGGTCGCGCTGGCCGTGATCGGCGTACAGCGCGCGCGGTTCCGGCTGGGCGCGGGCGGGCCGGGCGTGGTGTCGGTGGATGAGGGGCAGATCGCCTACCTGGGGCCGCTGGACGGCGGCATCGTCGCCACCCGCGAAATCGAGAGCCTGACTCTGGACCCTACCGCCAGCCCCGCGCATTGGGTGCTGCAGCAGCCCGGCCAGCCGCCGCTTCACATTCCCGTGAATGCCGAGGGTGCCGAGGCGCTGTTCGACGTGTTCTCGGCCCTGCCGGGGCTGCGGACCGAGCGGATGCTGTCGGAACTCAAGGGCGGGGCGTCGCATCCGGTGGTCATCTGGGAACGCCATCCCTCGCGCCCGGCACACATCCGGTTGAACTGACGGTGCATTGACACCGGGGGAGATTGCGACCACCACTGACCCCCACGACTCGACACTTCAGGATCGGAGCACGGTTCATGTCCATTCCTCAGTCCGGCGGCGGGCCGATCGAACGCCACGAACAACTGGCCGAATACCTGGCCGATGGCTGCAAACCCAAAAGCGAATGGCGCATCGGGACCGAGCACGAGAAATTCGGCTATTGCAAGGACACGCTGAAGCCGCTGCCCTATGAAGGCGAACGCTCGATCCTGGCGGTACTGCAGGGGCTGCGCGACGGGCATGGCTGGACCCCCGTGGAAGAGGCGGGCAAGCTGATCGGGCTGGAAAAGGACGGGGCCAACGTCTCACTGGAACCGGGCGGGCAGCTGGAGCTGTCAGGCGCGCCACTGGAGACCATCCACGAGACCTGCGACGAGGTGAACGCGCATCTGCGCGACGTGAAGGACATTGCCGACAAGATCGGCGTAGGCTTCATCGGGCTGGGCGCCGCGCCGATCTGGAAGCACGAGGACATGCCGCTGATGCCCAAGGGCCGGTATGTCCTGATGAACGACTACATGGAAAAGGTCGGCGACATGGGCCGCGCCATGATGCGCCGGACCTGCACGGTGCAGGTCAACATTGATTTCGGGTCCGAGGCGGACATGGTGCAGAAGCTGCGCGTAGCGCTGGCCCTGCAACCGGTGGCGACCGCGCTGTTTGCCAACTCGCCCTTCTTCGAGGGCAAGCCCAATGGCCACAAAAGCTGGCGCAGCTACATCTGGCGGCATCTGGATGACGCGCGCACCGGCATGCTGCCCTTCGTGTTCGAGGACGGCTTCGGGTTCGAGCGCTACGTGGAATATGCCTTGGATGTGCCGATGTACTTCGTCTATCGCGACGGCAAATATATCGATGCGCTGGGCATGTCGTTCCGCGATTTTCTGCAGGGCAAGCTGCCCGCGCTGCCGGGCGAGACGCCGACGCTTTCGGATTGGGCCGATCACCTGACCACCGCTTTCCCCGAGGCGCGGATCAAGAAATTCATGGAAATGCGCGGGGCCGACGGCGGCCCGTGGCGCCGTCTGTGCGCGCTGCCCGCCTTCTGGGTGGGGCTGACCTATGACCAGTCCGCGCTGGATGCCGCATGGGATCTGGTCAAAGGCTGGGACGCCGAAACCCGCGAGGGGCTGCGCGTCGCCGCGGCCCGGGACGGGCTGCAGGCGCAGGTCGGCGGCATCAACATGCACGATCTGGCGCGCGAGGTGGTGGCCATCGCCGATTCCGGCCTGAAGGCGCGGGCGCGGCCGGGTGCGGGTGGTCTCGTCCCGGACGAGACGCATTTCCTGAACGCGCTTAAGGAAAGCATCCAGTCCGGCAAGGTGCCGGCCGATGAACTGCTCGAGCATTATCACGGCGACTGGCAGGGCGATCTGGCGCGGATCTACCCCGAATACAGCTACTGACCGCGACCTGTTGCAATTAGGGGCCTGTTAGCCACATTCCCGGATCGCGCCTTGTTCGGCGGCGGCGTTTGCGCGATACATTCGGGTCAGGTTTTCCGGTCGTGGTGCTTTCATGGCGCGTATCAGTGAGTTGCATTATTCCAATGCCTATGCCGCGAATTCGGGCGTGTCCGAATTCCTGGAGGTGTCCCTTCGCCCCGGCGAAGACCCGGCGGATTTCACCGTGTCCTTCTATCAGGCGAACGGGCAGGTCGGGATCGAGATCCCACTCAACGATCCCTC
The DNA here is from genome assembly GCF_056536885.1 of Ruegeria sp. CI5. Lineage (NCBI taxonomy): Bacteria > Pseudomonadati > Pseudomonadota > Alphaproteobacteria > Rhodobacterales > Roseobacteraceae > Ruegeria > Ruegeria sp. CI5. The sequence goes on along the minus strand of NZ_JBQFQN010000004.1, from coordinate 202,170 downwards.
CGTTCAGGTCACCGTCGACCCCGACAACAACGAGATCGTCTATGTCATCTCGGCCGATGATTTCCCGATCTTCCTGACCGATCCGGATGGCGGCGGCCCAACCAATTACGAATCCTATGCGCTGACCAACACCGCCACGGGTGAGGTGATAGATTTCTACGACATCGGTGGCGGCACGCAGAACATCGTCGCGGTCGATGGGCTGGCGGCCGGGGAAACCTCGGTCAACCTGCCGGTGCTGGTCGGGCCGAACCAGACCACGACGACCTTGCAGTTCAACCAGCCCGATCCCGACACGCTGACCTATGGCCCCTTGTCGCCCGGGGATACCGGGGCCGCCTGTTTTACAGCAGGTACCTTGGTGGATACCCCCGAGGGGCCGCGCCGGATCGAGACGCTGCAGCCCGGCGACACTGTCCTGACCGTCGATGACGGCCCCTGCCGAGTGCGCTGGATCGGCCGCCGCACGGTGCGCGGCGTGGGTCGTTTCGCGCCGGTGCGCATCCGCGCGGGTGTTCTGGGCGCCAAGACAGACATTCTGGTCTCGCCCCAGCACCGCATTCTGGTCGGCGGCTGGCAAGCCCAGCTTCTGTTCGGCGAGGATGAGGTTCTGGTTCCTGCCAAATCTCTGGTCAACGGCGACACCGTCACCGTGCAGCCCTGCGACATCGTCCGCTATGTCCATCTGTTCTTCGACCGGCACCAGCTGGTCACCACTTCGGGTCTTGTGTCCGAGAGCTTCTTTCCGGGGCAGGAGGCGCTCTCGGGGCTGGAGCAGGAGGCCGCGTGCGAACTGTTTGCGCTGTTCCCCGAACTGCAGACTCATCCGCAGGGCTATGGCCCCACGATCCGCCCGGTCCGGTGTGATCGACAGGCAGCGGTTCTGCGCGCGACCTGATCGCGCGGCCCGGCCCTCTTGCTTTCGCGCGCTGCTGTGATAGCAGGACAGCAACAGAATTCAGGGGACCGTCATGGACGATCTTAAGGCAAAATACCTGGGTCAGATCGCTGACGCAGGCGACGAAAGCACGCTGGAAGCGATCCGCGTGGCCGCGGTGGGCAAAAAGGGCGAAGTGGCGCTGAAGATGCGCGAACTGGGCAAGATGACGCCCGAGGAACGTCAGGTCGCCGGCCCCGCGCTGAACGCGCTGAAGGACGAGATCAATTCGGCGCTGGCCGCCAAAAAGGCCGCATTGGCCGATGCCGCGCTCGATGAACGTCTGCGGACCGAGTGGCTGGACGTGACCCTGCCCGCGCGGCCGCGCCGCCAGGGCTCGATCCACCCGGTCAGCCAGGCGACCGAGGAATTGACCGCGATCTTTGCCGAGCTGGGCTTTTCCGTCGCCGAAGGCCCCCGGATCGAGACCGACTGGTACAATTTCGACGCGCTGAACATCCCTGGCCACCACCCCGCGCGGGCCGAGATGGACACGTTCTACATGCACCGCGCGCCGGGCGACAATCGCCCGCCGCATGTGCTGCGCACCCATACTTCGCCGGTTCAGATCCGCTCGATGGAGAAGCAGGGCGCGCCGATCCGCGTGATCTGCCCGGGCGGTGTCTATCGCGCCGACTATGACCAGACCCACACGCCGATGTTCCACCAGGTCGAGGGTCTTGCCATCGACAAGGACATCTCGATGGCGAACCTGAAATGGGTTCTGGAAGAATTCGTCAAGGCGTTCTTCGAGGTCGACGACGTCGAACTGCGCTTCCGCGCCTCGCATTTCCCGTTCACCGAACCCTCGGCCGAGGTCGATATCCGCTGTTCCTGGGAAGGCGGCCAGCTGAAGATCGGCGAGGGCGACGACTGGATGGAGATTCTGGGCAGCGGCATGGTCCACCCCAAGGTGATCGCCGCCGGCGGGATCGACCCCGAGGTCTATCAGGGCTTTGCCTTCGGCATCGGCATCGATCGTCTGGCGATGCTGAAATACGGCATCCCGGATCTGCGGGCGTTCTTTGATTCCGACCTGCGTTGGCTGCGCCATTATGGGTTTGCGGCGCTGGACATGCCGACGCTGCATGGTGGTTTGTCGCGGTGATTTCCTCTGCTCCCACGACGATGGACTGGCTGCAATTGGCCGCTCCATTTGTTGCGGCGGCGTTCGGTTTGCTACTTTATGGCAGGCAGAAGACAATTGACCGAAAAGAGGCGCTCATAGAATCGCGACGTCGTGTCTACAAACATTTCCTTGATGCTGTGTTTGAACACGCAGAAAAGCGATCTGAAGAGAGCCGCTACGAATACGACAAGTCGAAAACAGGTTTAATTCTGGTAGCTTCGGACGAAGTCTTAGAAGAATTGGTGATGCTACAAGAATCAAGCGTTATGGATGACGTGGCTCTTGGAAAATGGGATGTCCATGAGCGCATATTGCCGGTCATCTCGGCAATGCGTGCAGATTGCTTCGAAATCACGGGCATTTCTGAAGACAAGCTCAGCTACTTAACGCCGATTGGAAAGCCAACACCCCTTCATTCAAGACTTGAAGGCCACTTTGCGCCTGAATGAAAATAGCTAAACAGAAACATGTGGGTATGAAGGCGCGGAGCAAAGGCCGATAGGCCGCCGCGCCATCGCCAGACCGCCCGCACGGGCTGGCGATTTGTCTCCGCGGGCACACCGTTTGAACGTCACGCGGATTTGGCCAACATAAACTGCCCACCACAGCCCAAGGATCGCCACCCCGCGGTCTGGCGATGGCGCGGCTTGGCGCAAAGCGCACAGGTTGGCCCATGCAAACCGCCCAAGGCTTGCACCTTGGTCCATTCTTTGCCATTGCCTGTGCCGACTGGATGTTTGCCAAAAAAGGCCGCGTGCAATGAAATTCACCCTCTCCTGGCTGAAAGACCACCTGGACACCGACGCCTCGGTTGATGAGATCGCCGAGGCGCTGACCGATCTCGGGCTCGAGGTCGAAGAGGTCATCAACCCGGCCGACAAGCTCAAGGATTTTACCTTGGGCTATGTGAAACATGCCGAGAAACACCCCGATGCCGACAAGCTGCGCGTTTGCAAGGTGGACACCGACGAGGGCGAGTTGCAGATCATCTGCGGCGCCCCCAACGCGCGCGAGGGTATCACCGTCGTGGTCTGCAAGCCGGGCACCTACATCCCCGGCCTCGATACCACCATCAGCGTCGGCAAGATCCGCGGCGTCGAAAGCTTTGGCATGATGGCGTCCGAGCGCGAGCTGGAACTGTCGGACGAACATGACGGCATCATCGAGCTGCCCTCGGGCGAGGTGGGCCAGCGGTTCGTCGACTGGCTGGCCGAGAATGATCCCGCCAAGATCGACCCGGTGATCGAGATCGCCATCACCCCCAACCGTCCCGATGCGCTGGGTGTTGCGGGCATCGCGCGCGATCTGGCGGCGCGGGGTCTGGGCACGCTGAAGCAGCGCGACTATGCCCCGGTGCCGGGGGATTTCGAAAGCCCGATCAAGGTGACGATCGACGACGACACGCTGGATGGCTGCCCGCATTTCACCGGCCGCCTGATCCGCGGCGTCAAGAACGGCCCCAGCCCGCAATGGCTGCAGGATCAGCTGAAGGCGATCGGCCTGCGTCCGATTTCGGCCTTGGTGGATATCACCAACTACATGACCTTCGACAGCAACCGCCCGCTGCACGTCTTTGACGCCGACAAGGTCAAAGGCAACCTGCGGGTGTACCGCGCCAAGGGCGGCGAGAAACTGGTGGCGCTGGATGAAAAGGAATACACGCTGCAGCCCGGCATGATGGTGATTTCCGACGACAACGGCCCGGAATCCATCGCCGGCATCATGGGCGGGCAAGAGACCGGCTGTACCGAAGACACGGTGAACGTGTTTTTGGAAAGCGCCTTCTGGGATCATGTCCAGATCGCGCTGGCGGGGCGCGCGCTCAAGATCAACTCGGACGCGCGGTACCGGTTCGAACGCGGGGTCGATCCGGCATACACGCTGGAAGGGTTGGAGCACGCGACCCAGATGATCCTGGACATCTGCGGCGGCGAGGTTTCGAAGGTCGTCGAGGCCGGCAAGGCGCCGGACCATTCGCGCGCCTATCGGCTGGATGCTGCGCGGGTGCAGTCGCTGGTGGGCATGGACATCCCCGAAAGCGAGCAGCGCCAGACCCTGACCCGGCTGGGTTTCCGTCTGGAAGGCGACATGGCCCATGTGCCCAGTTGGCGCCCCGACATCCAGGGCGAGGCCGATCTGGTCGAGGAGGTCGCCCGCATCGCCTCGCTGACCAAGCTGCAGGGCAAGCCGCTGCCGCGTGTCACGGATGGTATTCCCAAGCCGGTCATGACCCCGGCCCAGCGGCGTCAGTCGATGGCGCGGCGCAACTGCGCGGCGCTGGGGTACAATGAATGCGTCAGCTACACTTTCATCGATCAAGCCTCGGCCGCGCTGTTCGGTGGCGGCGATGACGCGACGATGCTGGAAAACCCGATCTCGTCCGAGATGAGCCACATGCGCCCCGACCTGCTGCCCGGCCTGTTGCAGGCCGCGGCGCGCAACCAGGCGCGCGGCTTTGCCGATCTAGCTCTGTTCGAGGTCGGCCCGGTCTTTCATGACGGGGAACCCGGCGAGCAACGCACCCAGATCGCAGGCCTTCTGGTCGGGCGGACCGGACAAAAGGATGTGCACGGCGCCGCCCGCGCGGTCGACGTGTTTGACGCCAAGGCCGATGCGGAGGCCGTGCTGGCCGCCATCGGTGCCCCCGCCAAAGTGCAGATCCTGCGCGATGGCGACGCCTGGTGGCATCCGGGCCGTCATGGCAAGATCTGCCTGGGCCCCAAAAAAATGCTGGGCGTGTTCGGCGAACTGCATCCGCGCGTGCTGCAGCAGTTGGACATCAAGGGCCCGGCCGTGGCCTTCACCATCTGGCCGGACGAGGTGCCGCTGCCGCGCAAATCCGGCACCACCCGCTCGGCGCTGGAACTGCGTGACCTGCAGGCGGTCGAGCGTGACTTTGCCTTTGTCGTCGATGCCGATGTCGAGGCGCTGACGCTGGTGAATGCCGCCGCCGGCGCCGACAAGGCGCTGATCGAAGAGGTGCGCGTGTTCGATGAGTTCATCGGCGACAGCCCGGGCGAGGGCAAGAAATCTCTGGCCATTACCGTCCGGCTTCAGCCGACCGACAGCACGCTGAAGGAAAAAGACATCGAGGCGGTGGCGGAAAAGATCATCGCCAAGGTCACCAAGGCCACCGGCGGCGTTCTGCGCGGTTGAAGCGGCTCTAACCCGAAGAGACACGCGCGCCGATGGTGCGCGTGTTTCAGTTTGCGAAGAAATCCGCCAGCAAGTCAAAGACCAGCCGGATGCGGCGGCTGGTATGCAGTTCGCGATGGGTGGTCAGCCAGATCGGGAACCGCAACGGCTCCATGTCGGGAAGGACGCGCTCCATTCCCGGTGTGGCATCGCCCACCAGCTCGGACATGGGCGCGATGCCAAAGCCCTGCCGGGCAAACTCCCACGAGACGATGCCGTTCTGCGACCCCAGGCGGAAGTTTTCTTCGGTCAGGCGCAGGCCGATCGGTTCGAAATAGGCGATCATCTGCGCGGTGTCGCCGAAACTGATGAACTCGTGCCGGGACAGGTCCGACAGGGACTTGGGGCGTCCAGCGCGGTTCAGGTAGGCGGTGGCGGCATAGAAATGCCCGTCAGCCTCCTGCACCAGTTTTGCGATCAGGTCGGGCTGGTCGGGGCGGACATGGCGGATGGCGATATCCGCCTCGCGCCGCATCAGATCGCGAATGTCGTTCGCGGCGATCACGTCGATCCGCAGTTTCGGAGCCTGCGCGCGGATCTCGCGCAGCAGATCCGGCAGGATATAGGCCGACATCACGTCGCTTGCGGTGATCCGCACCTGCCCCTCGATCGACTGCGCCTGACCGGACGCGGCCAGCGCAATGCGATCTGCGGCGGCGCCCATGGTCCGGGTGTGCTCCAACAGCTCGATCCCGGCGGTGGTGATCTGAAGTGACCGTCCGATCCGTTCGAACAGCATCACGCCCAGATCGGATTCAAGCGCGGCGATCTGGCGGCTGAGGGTCGGTTGTGTCTGGTCCAACCGTCGTGCCGCCGCCGAAAGCGAGCCGGTCTCGGCCGTGGCCAGAAAGGCGCGGATATGGTTCCAGTCGAATTTGCGCGGATCATCCATGCAAGAATGTATAAGGATTCTGCGAATTTCGGCAATTCACCTTTGAAACGCGTATCACTAGCTTGCGCTCAAAGGAGAGCCGACATGACCGCCACAGCCAAATTCTGGGACGGAATCGCCGAGAAATACGCGAAATCCCCGATCCGGGACATCGAGTCCTACGAGCACACGTTGCAACGCACGGTGTCCTATTTGAAGCCAACCGACCAGGTGCTGGAACTGGGCTGCGGAACCGGGCGCACCGCGCTGCGGCTGTCCGGCCATGCGGATACGATCACGGCGAGCGATGTCTCTCCGGGCATGTTGGCCGTGGGCCGCAGGTTGGCACAAGAGGAGCAGATCGAAAACGTCGTCTTTGTCGAGGCCGACGCGAACCGCCCCCCGAATTGGGCCTATGATGTGGTGATGGCGTTCAATCTGCTGCACCTGATCCGGGATCTGGAGGCGACGCTGGCCGGGGTTCATGAGGTGTTGAAACCCGGCGGTCTGTTCATTTCAAAAACGCCCTGTCTTGCCCAGGGTGGATTGGGGTTCAAGTTCGGCTTGCTCAAGCTGCTGCTGCCGATCATGCAGCTTTTGGGCAAGGCGCCATTCGTCAGTCAATTCGACATCAAGACGCTGGAAACCGCCATTGAAAACGCCGGGTTCGAGATTATCGAAAGCGGGAACTTCCCGGCAAAACCGCCCTCGCGCTATCTGGTGGCCCGCAAGCTGTGACGCCAGCGCCGCATCGGCAGGCAACTTCCGCATTGGGCTTTGCGGGTTTGGACAGTAAACAGGGCCAGAAGCAAAAGGCGGAGGCTGCAATGGGTTTGAATGTCTACCTGTCGGGCGAGATCCACACGGATTGGCGCGAACAGATCATCGAAGGCGCGCAAGGGCTGGACGTCACGTTCAACAGCCCGGTGACCGATCATGCGGCCAGCGACGATTGCGGGGTCGCCATTCTGGGGGCCGAGCCGAACAAGTACTGGCACGACCACAAAGGTGCGATGGTCAACGCGATCCGTACCCGCAAGGGGATCGCCGATGCCGACGTCGTCGTGGTGCGATTCGGGGACAAGTACAAGCAGTGGAATGCGGCCTTCGACGCGGGCTATGCCGCGGCCCTGGGCAAGTCGATCATCGTGCTGCACGGTCCCGAGCATCAGCATGCGCTGAAAGAGGTCGATACCGCCGCGTTGGCGGTGGCCGAGGAGCCCCGCCAGGTGGTCGAGATTCTGCGCTATGTGCTGACCGGGAAACTGCCCGGTTGATGGCACGGAATGCCGACGCCGCTTGCAAGGCGGCGACGGCGTGATCCCTTACCCGCGCGGAGGCGTGACCAGACCCTTTTGAACCGCAGGCCGGTCCAGGAACCGGTTCAGATAGGCGATGGTGTTGCGATGATCGTCCCAGCCGACCACCTCTTTGGCGCCGTAGAAATCAAGGCCGCGCAGCCACGGGGCCAAAGCGATATCGGCAATTGAGTACTCACCGGCGATCCAGTCCTGCCCGTGCAACTGGGTCTCGACGACATTCAGCAGCCGTTTGGCCTCGTTGATATACCGCTCGCGCGGGCGCGGGTCTTCGATCGCTCTGCCGGCGAACTTGTGGAAGTAACCCAGTTGCCCGAACATCGGGCCCACGCCGCCCATCTGAAACATCAGCCATTGCGTGATCCGATACTTGTCGGCCGTGTTCTGGCCGAGGAACTTGCCGGTTTTCTCGGCCAAGTACAGCAGGATCGCACCACTTTCGAACAGCGCCAAGGGCTGTCCGTCCGGGCCGTCAGGATCGATGATCGCCGGAATCTTGTTGTTTGGGTTCAGCGACAGAAACTCGGGGCTTTTGACGTCGGCGTCTGACAGGGTGACCTTGTGCGCCTCGTAGGGCAGGCCTGTTTCTTCGAGCATGATGGACACCTTCACGCCGTTCGGCGTCGGGAAGGAATAGAGTTGGATCCGCTCCGGCGAATGCGGGGGCCATTTGGTCATGATCGGGAAGGTGGCGGTGTCCAGCATGGCAAGCTCCTTGTTCGGGTACTATTGCAAGCTAGGCATTCGGGGGCGGATTGTTAGATGGCGGTCTGTGCAACCCCGGGCAGCGACTGTTTGCTGAAGCACAGCGGGGAAATCCGGGACATTTCAAACCTAGACCTGTGCGGTTTTATCGCCAATGTTGCGGAAACCCCGCGCAAAAGTCGCGGGTTTGTTGCTGTTGGAAAGGAGACGCCCGTGGATGAGGTCGTGACGCAGGTAGGGGCATTTGCCCCATTGATCATGAGCGCGGTCAAAGCCCTGATCGTTCTTGTTGTTGGCTGGATAGCCGCTGGCATGATCGCAGGGATCGTTCGCCGCCGAATTAATTCGACCCCGCAAATCGATCCGACTTTGGGGAATTTCGTTGCCAGCACCGTCAAATGGGTGATCCTGGCCATTGTCCTGGTTGCTGTGCTTGGCATCTTCGGAATCGAAGCGACGAGTATCGTTGCCATTCTGGGTGCCGCTTCGCTGGCCATCGGCCTTGCGCTGCAGGGCACGCTCAGCGATCTGGCCGCAGGTGTGATGCTGGTGGTTTTCCGGCCATACAAGCTGGGTCAGTTCGTGGATATCGGTGGGACAGCCGGCACGGTGAAGGACCTGAACCTGTTCACGACCGAACTGGTCACGCCCGATAACGTGCAGATCATCGTTCCCAACGGTCAGGCCTGGGGGTCGATCATCACCAACTACTCGGCCCACGACACGCGGCGTGTCGATCTGGTGTTCGGGATCGACTATGGCGACAGTGCGGATGCGGCCATGAAGATCATTTTGGATGTGGCCAAGGCGGACAAGCGCATACACTCGGACCCCGAGCCCTGGGTGCGTGTGACCAACTTGGGAGACAGCTCGGTAGATCTGACCGCGCGGTTGTGGTGCGCGGCTACCGACTATTGGGACGTCAAATTTGATCTGACCAAGGCCGTCAAGGAAGCGTTTGACAGCAAGGGCATTTCGATTCCCTACCCGCACTCGGTGGAAATCCACAAAGAGAGCTGAATGCTCCCGCCCGTCCGTCGGGCATTGGAAATGCCCTTCTCCGGATGGGCCAAGCGCCGCGCAGATGCGCGGCGCTGTTGCGTTTCGATCAGGCTTTGACGACCATTGCGGGCGAAACCACGTCGATCCCCAGTGCCTTGCCTACGGCATAGTATGTCAACTGGCCGGCGTGCACGTTGAGGCCCGCCAGAAGGTGGGGATCGTCCTGGCACGCCTGCTTCCAGCCCTTGTCGGCCAGCGCCAGCATGAACGGCATTGTTGCGTTCCCCAGCGCGATGGTCGAGGTCCGTGCCACCGCACCCGGCATATTGGCCACGCAGTAGTGCATGATGCCATCCACCTCATAGATCGGATCCGCGTGGGTCGTTGCCTTGGAGGTTTCGAAGCAGCCGCCCTGGTCGATGGCAACGTCGACAAGCACGGCGCCCGGCTTCATGGTCGACAATTGCTCGCGGGTGATCAGTTTCGGGGCGGCCGCGCCCGGGATCAGAACGGCCCCGATCACCATATCCGCCGACTGGATCAGCTCGGCCGTAGCACCGGCGGTCGAGTACTGGTTATTGAACCGGCCACCGAAGACGTCGTCCAGATAACGAAGGCGCGGCAGCGAACGGTCCAGAACGGTCACATCAGCGCCCATGCCCGCCGCCACCTGAGCCGCATGCGTGCCGACGACGCCGCCACCGATCACGACAACCTTGGCCGGGCCCACACCGGGGACGCCGCCCATCAGAACGCCGCGCCCGCCATTGGCTTTTTGCAGGGTCCACGAACCCACTTGCGGGGCCAGACGCCCTGCGACTTCGGACATCGGGGCAAGCAGCGGCAGACCACCGTTGGAATCAGTTACCGTTTCATAGGCGATCGCCGTGCAGCCCGAGGCCAGCAGATCGTGGGTTTGCTCAGGGTCGGGCGCAAGGTGCAGGTAGGTGAACAGCAGCTGGCCTTCGCGCAGCATCTTGCGCTCGACCGCTTGCGGTTCCTTGACCTTGACGATCATGTCGGCGGTCGCGAACACCTCTTCCGCGGTGTCCACGATGCGCGCGCCTGCGGCGACATAGGCGTCGTTGTCAAATCCTGAACCCAGCCCGGCGCCGGTTTCGATGATGACCTCGTGACCACGGGCAACCGCTTCCTGCGCGGCGTTGGGGGTCATGCCGACGCGGAATTCCTGCGGTTTGATTTCCTTTGGGCATCCGATTTTCATGGGGCTCTCCATTCATAAACTGCACAAATTATGTGCAGAAAGCGGTGCAATTTCTGTGAAACTCGGTGCGCAACTGCGCTAATATGTGGGAAATTTTTCGATGAAATGAGAAAATCTTGCAACGGATGTGCGTGAATGTCACTTGATGCGACTGACCGAAAGATTCTGGCGGCCCTTCAGCGCAAGGGGCGCATGTCGAACGCGGAACTGTCCGAGCAGGTCAACCTGTCACCGTCGGCCTGCCATCGCCGGGTCCAGCGGCTTGAGGCGGAAGGCTATATCCGGGACTATGTCGCGCTGCTGAATGCGCGCAAACTGGGGGTGCCGACAACCGTATTTGTCGAGATCACCTTGCAGGGTCAGGCCGAGGAGGTGCTGGAGGCTTTCGAGCGGGCAGTCCGGCGCATTCCGGACGTTCTGGAGTGCCACCTGATGGCCGGGTCGGCCGATTATGTCCTGAAGGTGGTTGCCGAAAACACCGAGGATTTTGCGCGCATCCACCGCCAGTATCTGTCGCGCCTGCCCGGAGTTGCGCAAATGCAAAGCTCGTTCGCCCTGCGGACCGTTTTCAAGACGACCGCACTGCCGGTCTGATCCTGGTGCGGCAGTCTTGCCGATGCGGTTGTATCTGCCGTTGAGCCGGTTCAATATTGGCCTTCGGGGCGGGAAAAAGGTCGGCATGACATTGGCCGGTTACACGTACCCGATATGGTCCGAGACTGTTGAAAGATAAGGAGCAGGCCCTTGGCTGAAGACTATGAGAACACAGTCGACGATTGGCTGGAAGCCGAGTTGCAGGACACACTGGACGAGGATTTTGAGATCGAGTTCAGTGAACCCATGCTGTCGATGGAGGTCCGCAAGATCTATCGCGAACAGCATCCTGAAATGCTGGATCGCAAGGTCTATTTCCGCAACCTGTTGCGCCTGCAGGCCGAACTGATCAAGGTTCAGGACTGGGTGCAGCATACCGGAGCCAAGGTTTGCATCCTGTTCGAAGGGCGCGACAGCGCTGGAAAGGGCGGGGTAATCAAGCGGATCACCCAACGGCTGGACCCGCGGGTTGCACGTGTCGTTGCTTTGCCGGCCCCCAGCCGGCGCGAGCAGAGCCAGTGGTATTTTCAACGCTATGTGCCGCATTTGCCGGCGGCGGGTGAGATCGTTCTGTTCGACCGGTCGTGGTACAACCGGGCGGGCGTTGAACGGGTGATGGGCTTCGCCACCGAGGCCCAGGTCGAGCAGTTCTTTCAGGACGTTCCCGAATTCGAGCGCATGTTGGTTCGGTCGGGGATCATCTTGCTGAAATACTGGTTCTCGATCACGGACGAAGAACAGCAACTGCGCTTTCTGATGCGAATCCACGATCCGATGAAGCAGTGGAAACTGTCACCGATGGACCTGGAATCGCGGATCCGCTGGGAAGACTATACCAAGGCCAAGGAAGACATGCTGTTCCGAACCAACATTCCCGAGGCCCCTTGGTACATTGTCGAAGGCAACGACAAAAAGCGGGAAAGGTTGAACTGCATGGAGCATATTCTGACCAAGATTCCGTACGAAGAGGTGCCCCACGAAAAGGTCACTCTGCCGGATCGGAAATACAATCCCGAGTATGAACGGCGGGTTCTGCCGGACGAATTGTACGTGCCCAAGATCTACTGAAACGACAAACCCCCGGGCGATGCCTCGGGGGTCGTCAAATAGTGTCATCCAAAGCTGGACGAGGAAGATCTTAGAGCAGACCTTCGCGCTGGGCTTTCTTGCGTGCCAGTTTACGGGCACGGCGGATCGCTTCAGCTTTCTCGCGCGCTTTTTTCTCGGACGGTTTCTCGAAATGTTGCTTCAGCTTCATTTCACGGAACACGCCTTCGCGCTGCAGCTTTTTCTTCAGGGCACGAAGCGCCTGATCGACATTGTTGTCGCGAACACTAACCTGCATGTGGTTGTCACCACCTTTCTAGATAGAGTTGCAAGGAAATTGCAGGAGTTGGCCGTATAGCAAAGCGGACCTAACTTGTCTAGTACTGGGCACAACAGTCGGAGGACCGCCATGACCGTGACCTATGAAGATGCAAAACAGCAATTGCTGGACGCAATTCTGACCCATGTTCCTTTTGATGGTTGGTCCGAAGAGAGCTTTCGCGCGGCCATTGCCGACTGCGATCTGGACGAAGGTCTGGCCCGTGTCATCTGCCCGCGGGGCGCCGTGGATCTGGCGCTCGCATTTCACGCCCGCGGGGACGCCGAGATGCTTGAACGGCTGAACTCCGAGGACCTGAGCGATCTGAAGTTCCGCGACAGGATTGCCGCCGCAGTGCGCTTCCGCCTGCAGGCTGTCCCCGACAGGGAGGCGGTGCGCCGAGGCGTGACTTTGTTTTCGTTGCCGTCATATGCAGCAGATGGCGCCAAAGCGGTCTGGGGCACCTGTGACCTGATCTGGGATGCGCTGGGCGACACTTCGGATGATGTCAATTGGTACACCAAACGCGCGACGCTGTCGGGTGTGTATTCTTCGACCCTGTTGTTCTGGTTGGGCGATGACAGCCCGGACCACCAGCGGACATGGGAATTCCTGGATCGCCGCATTGCGGATGTGATGCAGTTCGAGAAGCTCAAGGCGCAGGTGAACAACAATCCGCTGTTCAAACCGTTCCTTGCGGTTCCCAACTGGCTGGCAAGTCAGGTTCGGGCGCCAGTCAGGATGCGGGCCGATCTGCCGGGTCTTCTGAACCCGCGCAAGTAACCGCCTCTTGCTGCTGGGCCTTTCCCGATTCGCCTGATACCCATTGCGCAAAGGAGTTTTGCCAATGCCCCAGATGATGCGCGCCATTGAGATCACCACGCCCGGAGGTCCGGACGTTCTCAAGCTGACGGAACGCCCCATGCCCGAGCCGGGTCATGGTCAGGTGGTTTTGAAAGTGGCCTATGCCGGCGTCAATCGCCCAGACGCTCTGCAGCGGGCCGGGGCCTATGATCCGCCGCCGGGGGCCAGCGACCTTCCCGGGCTCGAGGCTTCGGGCGAGGTGGTGGCCATCGGGTCCGGCGTCTCGGGGTTGGCATTGGGGGATCAAGTCTGTGCGTTGTTGCCTGGCGGCGGGTATGCAGAATACGTGGTAACACCGGCGGCACATTGCCTGCCTGTGCCCTCGGGCCTGAGCCTGAAACAGGCCGCATGCCTGCCCGAAACCTTCTTTACGGTCTGGTCAAACGTGTTCACTCGTGGCGGGCTGAAGGCTGGCGAACGGTTCCTTGTACATGGGGGATCGAGCGGGATTGGTACCACGGCCATTCAACTGGCCAACGCTTTCGGAGCCCGGGTCTTCGTGACGGCTGGTTCGGACGAGAAATGCCAGGCCTGTCTGGACCTGGGGGCCGAGAGGGCGATCAACTACAAGTCCGAGGATTTTGTTGCTGCCATGCGGGCCGAAGGTGGGGCGGATCTGATTCTCGACATGGTTGGCGGCGATTACATCCCTCGCAACGTCAAGGCGTTGGCCGAAGATGGCAGGCTGGTTCAGATCGCGTTTCTGCAAGGACCCGTCGTCGAGTTGAACTTTGCTATGTTGATGGTCAAACGCCTGACCCTGACCGGCAGCACACTGCGGCCACAGAGCGATCTGGCCAAAGCACGCATTGCGCAGGATCTGCATGAGGCGGTCTGGCCGCTGCTTGAGGCTGGCAAAGTTGCCCCGGTCATGGACAGCGAATTTGATCTGGCCGATGCCGCTGCTGCGCATGCCCGCATGGAAAGCTCCGGCCACATTGGCAAGATCGTCTTGAAAGTATCAGGCTAGGCCTATCAGCGCGGGGGGGTGCCCCGCGCTTTGCTCAGGCGATGGCGCGTCTATAGAGGTGCCATGTCGCGTGCCCCAAGACAGGCATTGCGACGATCAGGCCCAAAAGCAGCGGGATCGCACCAAGAACCAGCAGCGCGGCGACGATGAAGCCCCAGGTCAGGATCACGGTCGGATTGTGCCGCAGGACCCGGACCGAGGTGACAACGGCCACAGGCAGGCCGACCTTGCGGTCAAGCAGCAACGGGAAGCTGACAACGCTGACGGCCAAGGCCACCAGAGCAAACAGGAATCCAACCGCCGATCCGACGATGATCATGGTCCAGCCGGGGCCGGTGGTCAGAGCCTGTGTCAGAAATTGGCCCAGCGTCTCTGGCGGCTGCGGACCCAGTGTTTCGACATAGATGCCGTGTGCCACCATCAGCCAGACCAGCAACAGCATGACAAGGTAAAATGCCAGTGCCAGTATGGCGCCGAACGAGGGGGATCGGAAAACACCCAGCGCGTCCAGCCAGTGAACCTCGTGCCCCTGTTCCCGCCTGCGGCTGATCTCGTACAAGCCCAGTGCAGCGACCGGACCGATCAGCGCAAACCCGGCCACCAGAGGAGCCAGAAGCGGCACCATGTTGGCTTGCATGGCGAATCCGAACATCAAAAGCCCCGCGATCGGGTAGATCAGAACAATGAAAATGGCATCGGCCCTTATCGCCAGAAAGTCCTCGTATCCGGCGCGCAGGCACTCTCGCAAGTCTTGCAGCGTCAGCGTTTGTACCGTCGGCAGATGCTGGGTGTCAGCGCTGCCGATGCCCGTTACGTTTTCAGCGATGTGATCGCTGGTCGCGCCGAGTTGTTGCGCGGTCCAACTGATCGGGTTTCCGATTGTCTTTGCCATTGTCATCCCTTTCCTTGGCACAGGTGCGCCGCAGGATGCATCCGGCGAAAAGTTGCCCGTGGCCGGATGACCCGGCAACGCCTGACCCTAGTGTACCACAGTTTTTTCCAATCCTGGTTCACCCTTGCGAGATCGCCGGATTGCCCTGCGGCGCCGAAGTGATAGCTTGGATCCAGGCAAAAGGAGGTCAGCATGCAGAAAACGGCGCGTACCGTAGTCATTCACGAAACCGGCGGCCCCGAGGTGCTGAAGATCGAGGATAGACCGTTGGGTGACCCGGGACCGGGTGAAGTTCGGATCCGCCATCACGCCTGCGGTCTGAATTTTATTGATGTCTACCAGCGGACCGGTCTGTATCCGATGGAACTGCCGCACGCGCTGGGAATGGAAGCCGCCGGGGTGATCGAGGCGGTCGGCGAAGGCGTGACGCATCTGAAACCGGGCCAGCGGGCGGCCTATGCCGCGGTGCCGGCCGGTGCCTATTGCGAAGCGCGGGTGATGCCCGCGTCGCAGGTGTGCCCCTTGCCCGGCGGAATCTCATTCGAGACCGCGGCGGCCATGATGCTCAAGGGCTTGACGGTTGAATACTTGTTTCACCGCACCACGCCGCTGAAACGTGGTGACACGGTTCTGTTCCATGCCGCCGCAGGGGGTGTCGGCCTGATCGCGTGCCAGTGGGCCAAATCCGAAGGCATCAAGCTGATCGGCACGGCCGGGACCGATGACAAGTGCCGTCTGGCCCAGTTCAACGGCGCCACACACTGCATCAACTACCGGACCGAGGATTTTGCGTCCCGCGTGGCCGAGATTACCGGCGGAAAAGGGGTCGATGCGGTCATGGACTCTGTCGGTGCCGATACGTTCGAAGGCTCGCTGGACTGCCTCAAGCCATTGGGGATGATGATTTCCTTCGGCAATGCGTCTGGACCCGTGCCACCATTCAACATCGGCATTCTTGGGCAGAAAGGGTCGTTGAAGATCACCCGGCCGACGCTGTTCACCCATATCGCGGACCATTCCGTGTGTCAGGCCATGGCCCGGCGGCTGTTCGGCAAGGTGGCGGGCGCCGAGGTCAAGATTCACATCGATCAACGCTTCGAACTGGATCAGGTTGCCGAGGCGCACCGCGCATTGGAGGCGCGGCAGACAACCGGAAGCACGATCCTTGTGCCATGAAAAAGGCCCGGCACGCTGTGCCGGGCCCGTTCGGTTCTGCGCAAGGGATCAGAAGCGGTATGCCGCCCGGATCTGGAACGTGGTTGCATCCACGTCAACACCGGTCGAGTTGAAATTGTCGAACTCGTGGTACAGCAGCTCGCCCGCGATGCTGACATTCGGCGCGACGATCTGTTCATAGCCGGCGCCGATGAACCATCCATCGTCGCTGCCCAGCGTGTCGGTTCCCGCATCCGCGTAACCGGCGACACCATACAGCAGCCCCTGCGGGTTGACCTTGTAGCCGGCGCGGGCTTTCAGCCGCCAGACGTCTTCGACCGTTGCGGCACCCGAAAGGTCGACATCAGACCAGTCATAGTCAAAGCCGCCGCCCACGACCCAGTCGCCCAGATCATAGTCGTAACCAAGGATCAGACCGCCGATGGCGCCGTCTCCGTCAACACCGGACAGGCTGGTGCCGATATCCGCGTAGCCGACCTGCGCACCTGCATAGAACCCGGTCCAGTCGCCCGAGGACTGCGCCATGGCGGTGCCGGCTGCAAAAGTTGCAACGGTGGTCAAAAGTGCCAGTTTGCTCGTCATCTTGCTATCCTTTCGTTGGAAGTTATCTGCCTCGGCCTTTGGTTGGCCTGAAGGTTTGTATTGATCATTACGTTCCGGTCGGTGGACCGGATCATTGGTTTTTCGCTGTTATTCCGACCCGGATTTCCGCAAGGTCGGCGCATCGCCGCCCTTTTGGAGTGTTGTTCTGATCAGATAGGTTCGGGGTGGTGGGGCTTCAAATCACGATCGGCGGCAGAAGCATTCTGCCGCCGATCCTTGCCGCCAATTCAGCAGATTATTGCTGCAGTTCGGCCGGATCCTTGTCGGCGATCGTTTCCCAGTTGACGCTGGCTTTTTCGATGAAGCCGGGGATGTCGCCTTCCCAACGTTCCTGGATGTCTTCCGACAGGTTCAGGTACAGCTTGTTGTCCACGATCTTCCAGTAGGTCGGATCGCCGTCAAACTTGAACCCCATGGCCGCCCCGAAAGCGCAGTAGCCGCCATAGGCCGGCAGGTAGGCCTCGGGATTGGCTTCGAACGCGGCCTTGTTCTCTTCGGTGGCAAAACGGTACAGCGCATCGTTGTGCAACGCTGTGATCTTATAGCTGCCTTTGGTCGGCTCGCCTTCGGTGAAATACGCTACCGGGTCGTAACCCTGCATCGCCAAACCGGTCGACGAGGCGTTGATTTCCACACCGGCCGCCAGGGCCGAGCTTGCGATTGCCACAGACAGCGCAACGCCGCCCAACAGGGATTTGATCTTGTTCATGGTTCCACCTTTCGTGATCGGGCTGCCCGGCATGTCCAAGCGCGGGCGTTTCAGCACCGAAATTGCGTTTCGTGCACCCGGTAATTGAGCGTCACGAAAACTCAGGTGGGAAAGGCGGCGATCACGTTCAAAGCAATCAAACGTGAATGTGCAGAAATACCAGGCGGTCTGTTCGCAAGCGCAGATCGGTCCGCGGTTCAGCTGTCGGGTACCAGGGCCAGAACAAAGCGTACGACCTTGGCGGCAGGCATCTCGCAGGGGCGCAGCAAAGCGCCGCTTTGATCCGTCAGGTACAGGTTCATACTGATGTAGTCCGCACCACCCCGTTCATGGGCGACCAGCTTGTGCGATTTGCCGCCGGCCATCGCCAGCCGCGTGACCGAATAGCTTCGACCGTTTGCGGTTCCGGTGAACGAACCCGCCGGCAAGGCAAAGAATGCGTCCAAAAAGTCGGCCGGCGCGGTCACGATTTCCCGATCTTGGGCTCTGTTCCTGCCTTGATGCGGGCCAGGTTTTCGCGGTGGCGCCAGTAAATCAGCAGCGTCAGAACGACGCCCAGCAAAAAGGTCGACCCGTCCGTCAGGATCATAACCCATGTTGTCGACAGCGCTGCCGCGGCCAGCGCGCCGAGGGACGAGATCCGCCAGATCGCAGCAGCGACCAGCCATGTCAGACAACACGCAACGCCCACCCGCCAGTCCAGTGCCAGCCACAGGCCCAGGAACGTTGCCACGCCCTTGCCGCCCTTGAAGCTCAGCCAGACTGGATAGCAATGGCCGACAAAGGCCGCCAGCGCCGCGACCTGGGCGGCATCGTCGCCGGCCAGTGCCCGGGCCAGCAGGACCGCGACCGCGCCTTTGCCGGCGTCGAACAGAAGAGTCAGTGCCGCCGCCGCCTTGCTGCCGGTGCGCAACACGTTGGTGGCACCAATATTGCCGGAACCGATCTGGCGCAGGTTGCCCAGCCCCATCACCCGCGCAACGATCATGCCATAGGGCACCGACCCCATCAGGTATCCGATCGCGGCCCAGATAATCAGTTGGGTCGTCGTGCTGTCGAAAACGGGCATCAGGATCTCCGGAAAATTTCTTTGCCTGCAACGTAGGTTGCGGTGACCTTACCCTGCATCCGCTGCCCGTCAAACGGGGTGTTCTGCGATTTCGATTTCAGCGTGAACCGGTCCAGCACGAAGGGTACATCCGGGTCGAACAGAACCAGATCGGCCGGGGCGCCCGCGCTCAGGCGGCCGCAGTCCAGCCCCAGTCGTTTCGCCGGATTCAGTGTCATGGCCCGGAACAGGGTCGGCAGGTCCAGTTGATCGGCATGATACAGGCGCAGCGCAGCCGGCAGCAGGGTTTCCAACGCCACCGCGCCCGAGGCCGCCTCTTCGAACGGGAGGCGTTTGCTTTCCTCGTCCTGCGGCGTGTGCATCGAACTGATGGTGTCGATCAGGCCGGAGCGCACGGCCTCGATCACCGCCTGCCGGTCATCCTCGGAGCGCAGCGGAGGCTTGACCTTGAAGAAGGTGCGATAGTCGGCCACGTCCAGCTCGTTCAGCGTCAGGTGGTGGATCGAGGTGCCGGCGGTGATGTCCAGCCCGTTTCGCTTGGCCCGTTCCAAAGCGGGCAGGGCGCGGGCTGTGGTGATCTGGTCGGCGTGATAGGCCGCGCCGGTCATTTCCAGCAGGGCGATGTCGCGGTCCAAACCCATGCGCTCGGCCATGGGCGAAACGGCGGGCAGACCGCGCAGGGCGGCGAATTTGCCGCTGGTGGCGGCGGCACCGTGGCTCAGCCCCGGGTCCTGTGGGTGGGCGATGACAAGCGCGCCGCAGGCCCGGGCATAGGTCAGCGCGCGGGAAAATACCTTGGTGTCCGTCACCACATGGTCGCAGTCGGTGAAAGCCACCGCGCCCGCATCCATCAGAAACCCGATCTCGGTCATCTCGCGCCCGTCGCGGCCCTTGGTCAGAGCGGCCATGGTCAGCACGTTGACGGGCGTGTCGGCCTGCGCGCGTCGGGTGACGAACTCGAGCGTTTCCGGCGTGTCGATCGCAGGCAGGGTGTCGGGGCGGGTGACCATTGTGGTCACGCCTCCGGCCGCGGCGGCAAGGCCCGCGGATTTGTAGCTTTCCTTGTGTCGCTCGCCCGGCTCGCAGACCTTGACGCCGATATCGACGATGCCGGGGGCCAGACACTGACCGCCGCAATCAATCACCTGCGCGTCCGTCTCGGGCGCCGGACCGCCGCCGCTGGCCAAGATGCGCCCGTCGGCCACATGCAGCCAGCCCAGGGCGTCGGTTCCGGCTTCGGGGTCGATCAGGCGGGCGTTGGTGAAGATCAGGTTGGTCATGCCATTGCCCTTTCAATCGCGGCTTTGGTGGCGGCCGGGTCGGCCTGGTACTTGATCAGGTGCTTGTCGCCGCCTTTGGTGACGATCTGCACGAAGCTGCCCATGATATTCACGGCCGCGATCTGGTTCAGCGGCACGCTGCGCCCGCCGGGTCCGGTCAGGGTGGTGTCGGTCATCTGCCAGTTGGCCACCAGTTCCTCCGAGGCCAGGTACCACGCCCGGACGCCCACCGCCGCCAGACCGGCCGGGGCGCCGGTCCAGACATAGGGATTTCCGATCAGCCACAGCACGAGCATCGCCCCCGCCATCGCGCCCACGGCCAACCAGGCGTTGGTACGGACATAGGCGCCCTTGTCCGGCGCAAAGGTCACAGGATCAGCCACAGAGCACCTCCGATGACCAACAGGATGATCAAGGCAAGCAAGGCCGATCCCGTCCGGCGGGGTTGCTCGCTCGAAACTGGATTTTGCGCGGCCGAGTAGGGTCGGGCGCTTTCGGTCTCGATGGCGCCACCGCTCCAGTTCGTGGCCTCTTCGGTGTAGAGCCCGATCAGGCGCAGACGCGGGTCGGGGCTCAGCGTGGCCGCGCGCGCGCTCAGGGCCGCGCTGCGCAGTACCAAAACCCAGCCGTCGACCGACTCCAGTTTGGCCCGGTCCAGCTGGTCCTCGGACACGCCGCAGCCCTCGCTGAGATAGCCGTAGAGGCCCAGGTCCTCGAGGTCGGACACCGGAAACACGTCGATCTGCTCGGGGTCCAGCCCAGTGACGCCAAGGATCTGGTCTGCCGCGCCGGGCTCGCGCAGGAACTTCGCCTCTTCGGGGCGCATGTCCAGCGCGAACAGGCGGATCACGCCGCGCTCACCAGCCGAGATGTCCAGATCGCTCATGCCACCTCCTCCAGGTTGCGAGCCAGCAGTTCCATCGCGGCCATGCGCACGGCGACGCCCATCTCGACCTGTTCCTGGATGACCGAGCGGTTGATGTCATCGGCCAGCGTCCCGTCGATCTCGACCCCGCGGTTCATCGGGCCGGGATGCATCACGATGGCATCCGGCTTGGCCAGCGCCAGCTTGGCGGCGTCTAGGCCATAGCGGTGATAGTATTCCCGTTCCGACGGGATGAACCCGCCATCCATCCGCTCTTTCTGAAGGCGCAGCATCATCACCACGTCCACGTCGCGCAGGCCCTCGGTCATGTCGTCATAGATCTCGGCCCCGAATTCGGCGAATTGCGCGGGCACCAGCGTCGGCGGGCCGATCAGGCGGATCCGGTTTTCCATCTTGCCCAGCAGGATCAGGTTCGACCGCGCCACGCGGGAATGGGCGACATCCCCGCAGATCGCCACGTTCAACCGGTGCAGCCGCCCCTTGGCCCGGCGGATGGTCAGCGCATCCAGCAGCGCCTGCGTTGGGTGTTCGTGCCGCCCGTCGCCGGCGTTCAGCACCGCGCAGTTGACCTTCTGCGCCAGCAGGTCCACCGCGCCCGAATGCGGGTGCCGCACCACCAGCAGGTCGGGGTGCATCGCGTTCAGCGTCATCGCCGTGTCGATCAGGGTCTCGCCCTTTTTGATCGAGCTGGCCTGCATCGCCATGTTCATCACATCCGCACCCAGCCGCTTGCCCGCCAGTTCGAAACTGGCCTGCGTGCGGGTCGAGTTCTCGAAGAACATGTTGATCTGGGTCAGCCCCGCCAGAACGTCCGAGTGTTTGGCCGATTGCCGGTTCAGATCGACGTATTTTTCGGCCAGGTCCAGAATGGCGGTGATATCGGATTGGGACAGATGCTCGATGCCAAGAAGGTGACGATGGGCGAAACGCATGGGCCGGGCTCCTGTCTGACAGTCGCGCCGCTTATAGAAAGCGCAGCGCGTCGGGGCAACTGGAGTCAGTCCCCATCGGGCAGTTTCTCGCATCCGCCTTCGGGCAGACACTGCTCGCCGGGCCGGCACCACTTGCCGTATCCGCAATCGACGGCCTTTCTGGGCACGCAGCCCTGATTGGCCGAGCACTTGAACCCTGTGCGGCATTGCGATCCGGTCTCTTCGCACAGGTACCAGCCCGGGCGCGTACAGCCGCCGCCCGGCAGGCAGGTCGAACCGGGGGCGCAGGTCCGCCCGTCGTCGCAGGGCGTTGCCGGTTGCGGAGAGGGGTCGAAGTCGGGAGAACTGCGCTCGCATTCGCCGCGCGCGTTGCAGAAGGACCCGCTGGGGCAATCCAGCCGCGAGGCGCATTTGTTTGCCCCTGCCGGCGCGCATCGGGTGCCTCCGGCCACGCATTTCTCGAACGGTCCGCAGGACCGCCCGCCGCCGCAATAGGTGCCCCCGGCCTGAATGCAGAACCCGTCATAGCTGCAGCGTTGGCCGACCGAGCAGCATTTCAGACCGCATTGAAACTGGCCCCCACGGCATTGGCCTTGATTGTTGAGAAACGACTGTGCCTCCGCCCCGCCGGGCAGCAGGGCGAACAGAGTGATCAGCAGAAGGCCCAGGGTTCGCGTCATGACGGGGACCATCGTCGGCCCGGCAATGCGCCAAGGCAAGGCCAATTTGCTTTCCCTTCCCGCAAAGCTGAGTAGATTGATGGTCATGGAATCGGCCCTTGACCCCTACACCGCGCGTGCCCTGCTGGAATGGCAGGTTGAGCTGGGCGTAACCGACGCGATCGTCGACGCACCGGTTGACCGCTATGCATTGCCGGATACCGCGCCAAAGGTCAAAAAATCCGCCGCAGCGCAGCCCGCAGTGCAGAAGCCCGCCAAGGCGGAACCGGTGGTCGAGGCAAAAAAGGCTGCGTCTGCGGCATCGTCTCTGGATCAGCTGCGCGCCGCTATGGAGGTGTTCGAACACTGCGATCTGAAGCGTGGCGCGCGACAGTTGGTCTTTGCTGATGGTGCACCCGGTGCGCCGGTCATGATCGTCGGCGAGGCCCCGGGCCGTGAAGAAGACCGCGCTGGAAAGCCGTTCGTTGGCCGCGCCGGGCAGTTGCTGGATCGGATGCTGGCCGCGATCGATATGGACCGCGCCCAAAACGTCTACATCACCAATGTCCTGCCGTGGCGTCCGCCGCAGAACCGGGACCCGCGGCCGGACGAGATCGCGATGATGCAGCCGTTTTTGGAACGGCACGTGGCCCTCTCCAAGCCAAAGGTCTTGGTGGTGATGGGCAATATCAGCTGCCAGGCGGTTCTGAACAAGCGCGGCATTACGCGTCTGCGCGGGCAGTGGGATCAGGCGCTGAATCTGCCGGTTCTGCCCATGCTGCACCCCGCCTATCTGCTGCGCCAGCCCCATGCCAAGCGTCAGGCCTGGGCCGATCTGTTGGATCTGCGCGCATATCTGGAGAACAAGGGATGAAGGTTCTGGCCTTTTCCGACCTGCACATGGCCCGCAATCGGGCTGCGGAACTGGTGGCAGCCAGCGTCGACGCTGACCTGGTGATCGGTGCGGGTGACTATTGCAACATGCGTCAGGGGCTGGACGAGGCGATGGATATGCTTTCCGGCATATCCGCGCCGATGGTTCTGGTTCCCGGCAACGCCGAAAGCGCCGAGGAACTGGCGGCGGCCGTGCCGGACGGCGTGCATGTTCTGCACGGAACAGGCATGACCGTGGACGGGCTGCGCCTGTTCGGACTTGGCTATGGCGTACCGGTCACGCCATTTGGTGACTGGTCCTGCGACCTGACCGAGGCCGAGGCCGCAGAGCTGCTCAATCGCTGCCCGTCGGCCGACATCCTGATCACGCATGCCCCGCCCAAGGGCAAAGGCGACCGGACCTCGCAGGGGCAATCGATCGGATCGAGCGCGGTGCGCGACGCGGTGGAACGGATTCAACCTGACTTTGCTCTGTGCGGTCATATCCACGACAGCTGGGGTTATCGCGGCGAGATTGGTCGCACCCGGATCGCGAATCTGGGGCCCAAGGTGAATTGGTTCGAGGTCGATCCATGATCGAATACGCAACGCTGTTGACCTTCATCCCAGCCGCCATAGCGCTGAACATGACGCCGGGGGCTGACATGATGTTCTGCTTCGGGCTTGGGCTGCGGTCGGGTGCCCGATCGGCCATCGTGGCCAGCGCCGGTGTTTCGACCGGTCTGATGGTTCATGTTCTGCTGGCTGGGCTGGGACTTGGCGCGGCGGTCGCGGCTATGCCCTGGCTGTTCGACGTCATTCGCTGGCTGGGCGTGGCCTACCTGCTGTATCTGGCCTGGGGCACCATCAGAAACGGTGCGGTCCGGACTGACGCTCCAAGCCAGTCTTCGGGCCATGCCTTTCGCGAGGGGATGCTGGTCAACATGACGAATCCCAAGATCATTCTGTTTGTTCTGGCTTTCATCCCGCAATTCGTATCGCCGGCCAACGGATCGGTTCTGGCTCAGTTTCTGCTGCTGGGCGCGATCATCGCTGTGGGCGGGTTCGTCGTGAATGCCCTGGTGGGGTCATTTGCCGGCGGCGCCGGGCGAGCGCTGATTTCAAGCCCGCATGCTTCGCGAATTCTCGGCTGGGTCAGTGGCGGCGTGTTCGTCGCTCTGGCGGCCCGGCTGGCCATTATGGAAAGAGCCTGACACGACATGTCCAGAATTGATGAAACCATGGAATTCATCCCCATCCGCATCGCTGTTCTGACCGTATCGGACACGCGGTCACTGGCCGAAGATCATTCGGGCCAAACATTGGTCGACCGGATCGAGCGTGCGGGGCACACCGTGGCCGACCGCAAGATCATTCAGGACGAGCGCGCCCAGATCGCCGAGCAGTTGCGGGCGTGGGTCGCCGACCCCGAGATTGACGTGGTGATCTCGACCGGCGGCACCGGCTTGACCGGGCGCGATGTCACGGTCGAGGCGCATCGCGATGTCTACGAAAAGGAAATCGAGGCTTTTGGCACCGTCTTCACCCTGATTTCGATGGAGAAGATCGGAACCTCGGCTGTACAGTCGCGGGCCACAGGTGGCGTTGCCGGCGGAACCTATCTGTTTGCGCTGCCGGGCAGCCCGGGGGCCTGCAAGGATGCCTGGGACGGCATTTTGGAAAAACAGCTGGATTATCGCCACCGGCCCTGCAATTTCGTGGAAATCATGCCCAGATTGGACGAACATCTGCGACGGAAGTAGACTGGTCGTACGTTTAACGGCTCATAACCGCCTTGTGGGTTGGTATTTTTTCCGGCCCGGCTACCTATTTATAGACGGCGTCCCGTTGCAACCGGAGTGAAAGATCTATGCGATTTCTGCGGCAGAGCCTCATCGGTGTCTTTCTGGCATCCCTGATGCTTGCGCTGTTGATTGTCGCTGCGCAGATGATCACCGGCGCGGTGCAAGAGGTCATGACCCGCGACAACAAACCCCCGCAGGCGCGCGAACGCGTGTTCGCCGTCACGGTTCAGAAGGCCGAGCCACAAACCGCCACCCCCTATCTGGAAGCATTTGGCGAAGTTCAAAGCCGCAGGCGTCTGGAGTTGCGGGCGGCGCTGGGCGGCCGCGTCATCGGGCTGGCGGAAAACTTCGAGGATGGAGGGGTTGTGCGCGCAGGCGAAGTTCTGGTCGAGCTGGACCCGGCCGATGCGCAGGCGGCGCTGGACCGGGCGCGGTCGGACCTGCTGGATGCCCAGTTTGAAGAACGCGATGCCGAACGCGCCCTGCTTTTGGCACAGGATGAATTGAAGGCCGCCGAGTCCCAATCGGATCTGCGGGAACGGGCCCTGCAGCGTCAGAAGGATTTGCTGGACCGTGGCGTGGGCGCGACCGCCAGCGTTGAAGAGGCCGAATTGGCCGCGGCCTCGGCCCGGCAGACCGTGTTGTCGCGCCGTATCGCTTTGGCGCAGGCCGAGTCCCGCGTCGATCAGGCAACGACGTTGCTGGCGCGGGCCCGTATCGCTTTGGAATCGGCGGAACGCGATCTGGAAGACATGACCATCCGCGCCCGGTTCGACGGGACGCTGACTGGTGTCACGCTGGTTGAAGGGCGCCTGGTCACGGCAAATGAAAAGCTGGCCGAACTGGTCGACCCGTTCGCGCTGGAGGTCGCGTTCCGTGTTTCGACCGCGCAATACGTGCGGTTGCTGGACGATCAGGGCAAGCTGATCCCGGCACCAGTGACCATCTCGCTTGAGGTGACGGGCACGGACCTGAGCGCCACCGGTAGGATAAGCCGCGACAGCGGGTCGGCCGGCGAGGGCCAGACCGGCCGATTGCTCTATGCCCGACTTGATGACGCGCCGGGGTTCAAGCCCGGCGATTTCGTGACCGTTTCGGTCGAGGAACAGCCGCTGGATAATGTCGTGCGTCTCCCGTCTTCGGTTCTGGATGCGCAAGGCACAGTGCTGGTGCTGGGCGACGACGACCGGCTGGAAACGCTCCCGGTCGAGCTGGTGCGCCGGCAAGGGGACGAAGTGCTGCTGCGCGGCGCCGGGCTGGAAGGGCGCGAAGTCGTTGTGGGTCGGACCCCGCTGCTGGGGTCGGGGGTCCGCGTGCGCCCGGTTCGCATCGAAGACAGCGCCGCGGTCGAGCCGGACATGGTCGAGCTGACGGACGAGCACCGCGCGCGGTTGGTGGCGCAGGTCGAGGCCAGCGACCGCATGTCCCAGGACGCCAAGACCCGTGTTCTTGCTCAGTTGAGCGAGGCGAAGGTGCCGTCGTCTCTGTTGCGGCGGCTTGAAAACCGGGCCGGGGGATAGGCGCTATGATGCGCGAGATTCCGGGCGCGGCCAGCGGCATCCTCAGCTATTTCACGCGTCACCGGACCATTGCCAACCTTCTGCTGGTGGTCATGCTGGTCCTTGGCGCGGCTTCGGCGCCGAACATGCGGGCGCAGTTCTTTCCGGACGTGATCCTGGAACGGGTCAATGTCAACGTCGAATGGGATGGTGCGGGGCCCGAGGATGTGGACAACGGGATTGTCCAGATCCTTGAACCTGCATTGCTGGCGGTCGAAGGCGTTGCCAGCACCGAGTCGACCTCTCGCGAAGGATCGGCCCGCATCGCGCTGGAATTTGAACCCAACTGGGACATGAGCCGCGCCGTCGAAGAAGTGCGCACCGCGGTCGACAGCGTGACCAACCTGCCTGAGGACGCCGAAGAACCGTCCATCCGGCGGGCCGCGTGGCGAGACCGGGTGACGGATGTTGTCCTCACCGGCCCGATCGAGACCGGGCAGCTGGCCAAATTCACGGATGAGTTGATCAATCGGCTGTTCGCTGCCGGTGTGACGCGAACCACGATCCGCGGCCTTGCCGCCCCACGCATCGTGGTCGAGGTTCCCACCGCGCAGTTGATCGCCAACGACATCACCCTGTCCGAGATCGCCTCGGCGGTCGCGGCCGAGGTCACGGCCAATCCGGCCGGGGACGTGACCGGAGCAAACGCCCGGATCCGCACCGGTGTCGAAAAGCGCACCCCGGAGGAGATCGAGCGCATCGCTTTGCGCACCTATCCGGACGGGTCCAAGCTGGTGGTCGGCGATGTCGCGCAGATCCGGGTCGAGGGCGTCACCCGCAATCGCAGCTATTTCGTGGGCGAAAATCCGGCCATGTCCGTCCGGGTGGACCGATCGAACCTGGGTGACGCGATCGACATTCAGCACACGGTCGAGGATGTGGTCGCCGAGATGCAGGCGAGCCTGCCGGATGGTATCTCGGTCGAGCTGATCCGTACCCGGGCGCAGGCCATCACCGACCGGTTGGACATTCTGATCGACAACGGGCTGGTCGGGCTGGGCTTGGTGGTGTGCCTGCTGTTCCTGTTCTTGAATGCGCGCATCGCATTCTGGGTCGCGGCCGGTATCCCGGTGGCCATGTCGGCGGCCATCGCCTTCATGTATATCGGCGGGCTGTCGATCAACATGGTCTCGTTGTTCGGACTGATCATCACGCTGGGTATCGTGGTGGATGATGCGATCGTGGTGGGGGAACACGCCGATTTCCGGGCCCGCCGGCTGGGCGAGCCACCGGTCGTTGCCGCCGAGCGCGCCGCCCGGCGCATGGCGATGCCGGTTTTTGCGGCCACGGTCACGACCGTGATCGCCTTTTTCGGTCTGACCGCCATTGGCGGACGGTTCGGAGAGCTGATCCGGGACATTCCCTTTACGGTGATCGCAGTACTGATCGCCTCGTTGATCGAGTGTTTTCTGATCCTGCCGAACCACATGGCGCACGCCATCGCACATTCGGCCAAGGAACACTGGTATGACTGGCCCAACCGGGTTGTGAACAGGGGTTTTCGCTGGGTGCGCGACACTCTTTTCCGACCTTTGGTGGCGTGGGCAATCTGGGCGCGATACGTGGTCGTGGCCCTGATGATCGCCATTCTGGCCAGCCAGATAGCGCTGTTCATCAAGGGCGACGTCAATTGGCGGTTCTTCAACGCGCCCGAGCGGGGCTCGGTCACCGGCAATTTCATCATGGCCGAAGGCGCTACCCGCGCCGATACGATCGAAATGATGCACATTCTGCAGCGCGCCACCGAAGAGCTGGGCCAGATCTACGAAGAACGCCACGGTCGCAACCCGATCGATTATGTACTGGCCGAGATCGGGGGCAGCGCCGGCTATGGTCTGTCCGCCGCCGATGGCAAGGATGGCGATTTGCTGGGCGGTATCTCGATCGAGCTGATCGATGCCGACCTGCGACCTTATTCCAGCTTTGAATTCGTGGGCGAGCTGCAGGAATTCGTGCCGCGCCATCCCAAGGTCGAATTGCTGACGTTCCGCGGCTGGCGCTCGGGTCCGGGTGGTGATGCCATCGACGTGCAGCTTTTCGGCGCGGACGTGAACACACTGAAATCCGCGTCCGAGGCCCTGCAGGCGGAACTGTCGAAATACCCCGAGGTTTCAGCGCTGGAAGACAATCTGGCCTATGACAAGGAAGAGTACATTCTGGATCTGACGGCACAGGGTGAAGCGCTGGGCTTCCGCATCGAGACATTGGGCCGGGTTCTGCGTCACCGCCTGAACGGGATCGAGGCGGCGACATTCCCCGACGGTCCTCGCAGCGCCGAGATCCGGGTCGATCTGCCCGAAAGCGAGCTGACCGCAGATTTCCTGGAACGCACGTTGATGCGGTCACCGGACGGGGTCTATGTCCCGCTGGCTGACATCGTCTCGGTCAAGCGCGAGTCGGGGTTCTCGACGGTGCGCCGGGAAAATGGCCTGCGGGTGATCGCAGTGAACGGGGACATATCCGAGGATGACCCGGCCCAGGCCGCGGAAATCACCCGCGCCATGCGCGAGGAAATCCTGCCTGATATCGCCGCCGAGTATCAGGTCGAGTGGCGCATGGCCGGTCTGAGCGAACAGGAGGACGAGTTCCTGACCGAGGCGCGTACCGGTCTGATCCTGTGCCTGACCGGAATCTACCTTGTTCTGGCGTGGATCTTCGCCAGTTGGACAAGGCCGCTGGTGGTGATGGCGATCATTCCCTTTGGTCTGGTCGGCACCATCTGGGGGCATTACATCTGGGGTGTTCCGCTAAGCATGTTCACGGTCGTCGGCCTGTTGGGCATGACCGGGATCATCATCAATGACTCGATCGTTTTGATAACGACCATTGATGGGTATCAGCAGGATCGCGGGCTGGTGCCCTCGATCATAGAAGGCACCGCTGACCGGTTGCGGCCGGTGATGCTGACCACGCTGACGACGGTGATGGGGCTGGCCCCGTTGCTGTACGAAGGGTCGCAGCAGGCGCAATTCCTCAAACCCACGGTGATCACGCTGGTCTACGGGCTCGGGTTCGGCATGGTGCTGGTGCTGCTCCTGGTCCCCGCGTTGCTTGCGATCCTGAGTGATATTTCTCGCCCGATGACGGCGATGCGCCGCGCCTTGCGGGCGCCAGACAAGGTGGTCCGGGTCGCGGCCGCGGGGACGGGCGGGGCGATGTTCCTCTGGCTGCTGGTCACGATGGTCTGGCCGGTTCTGGCCGGCGCGCCGCTGGGTGTGCTGTCCGGCCTGTACGGCGACGAGGACGGTCTGGCGTTGCTGAGAATGGGGCTGGGAGCGTTCGCGGCCGGTGCGGTTGCCATTCTGGCCGTCAGCCTGATCGTGTCCGGGGCGCTTTATGTCAGGCTTTCATCCCGGGCCAGTGCCTGAGACAGAAGGTCGGGCACCCGGGCGCTCATTGCAAGGTCGCGGTCCAGCACCTGCCGGATTGGGAACCAACGCGCATCCTGCGCATCATCCGCTGCGACCGGAGTGCCGGATGCGAAGCGGCAGGACACGCCGACCAGCAAATAATGGGCGGTGATCTGTCCGGCCGCATCCCGGACCAGCAGATCAAGGTTGCCCAGATACGCCTGCGGGGTTGCTTCGATACCGGTTTCTTCCATCAACTCGCGCGCGGCGGCCTGCAGGACGGTTTCGCCCCACTCCACATGGCCTCCCGGAAATCCCCAGAGACCGGCATCGGGGGCCTTGCTGCGTTGCACCAGCAGGACATGGCCCTGATCTACGACAACCGCCAGTGCGCCGATCCGGGGAACCTGCTGCATCCGCTCAGCCCGCGCTGCAGCCCAGAATGTCGACCGCGTGTTTGGTCCCCAGAACCGTGATCCGCACGGCGGACCGGTCCAGCGCAAAGGGCTGACCGTCGGGGCTGATCACCTCGGACGTGGCGGTAAGCCGGTTGCCTTGCCGCTTGGTTTCAGTCTGCGAGGCCCACAGGGCCGGATTCCCCGGCTCGATCACCGCAAGTTCGGCACCACCGGCCGAGGGCATGTCGATCTGTACCTGAACCTGCAAACCGTCCGCGGTCGGGCTCAGGCGACAGGCCGCGCCGGTAACGCCAGCCTCGCGTGCAGAGAAGGGCCGTTGCGCAAGCGCAGCCGCGATCGCCGGATTCCTTGCTGCGCCGGCGTCCAGTTCGTGGTCAAATTTCAGCGATGCGGGAATGCAGACATCCTTGCACACTCCCAGATCGACCTCGCCGCGCAACCGTACCGGTTTGGATGCGTCCTTGGGGGTAATCCGAACCGGCAACACCAGCTGGGTTTCATAGCCGATGGACATCAGGCCGTTCTGGTCAAAGACATGCGGCGTGGGCCAGGTGATCGCAACCGCGCCGACATTGCCGGAGCGGCGCCAGTCGAATTCAGGCGGAATGCCGGCGTCACCGGGGGCCCGCCAATAGGTCTTCCATCCGGGTTCCAGATCCAACCGGATCGCGGTGAGATAGGTTCCATCCTCGGATTGGCCGCCATCGATCACGTCCAGCCGGACGATCGAGTCGATCGATTGCCCCTGCGCAGGTGCGGCCAGGGCCAGACAAGCCGAAACAACGGTCACGACGGGTTTGAACAGCGATCTCATGATCCATACATGCGACTTGCGGTCAGGTTTGCCAAGTCACGTTCTGGTCACCGGCAGAAAACGCGGGAATTCAGGCGTGATCCCTTGCCAATCCGGGTTCCTCAGGGTCATTGTAAGGGAATAAGCCGCACGAGTTTTTTTGATGGATCTGACTGGAAAACTGTTGATTGCGATGCCTGGCATGGGCGATCCGCGCTTTGATCATTCAGTGGTGTATCTGTGCAGCCACGGCGATGACGGCGCTATGGGTCTGATCGTGAACAAACCGTCGGATTTGCGGATCAAGACGCTTCTTGAACAGTTGAACATCGCATGCCGCATCCCGGTTGTCGGAGAACGCCTTGTGCATTTCGGTGGCCCAGTCGAATTGTCCCGGGGGTTTGTGCTGCACAGCGCGGACTACGACGCAAATCTGCATTCGCTGCACGTGGCCGGCGATTTCAGCATGACGGCGACGCTGGACGTGCTCGAAGATATCGCCTCTGGCAAGGGGCCGCTGAACTCGATGCTGATGCTGGGCTATTCGGGATGGGGGCCTGGACAGCTGGAAGATGAGATCGCGGCCAATGGCTGGTTGACGACCGATGCCACATCGAAACTGGTCTTTGACGTTGCCGACGACGAAAAGTGGGAGGCCGCCTTGGCCACGCTGGGTGTCGATCCGCTGACGCTGTCGGCCAGCGCCGGTCGGGCCTGATCAGGAGTTGCGCGGCGCCGCGGCCCGGCGCAGGCGGTCGTTGATGGCCGCCCCCACGCCCTCGGAAGGGATCGGGCTGACGGCAATCGGCCGCCCCGTACCGTCCAGTTCGTGCAGATACGCAAACAGGTTTGCCGCCGCTTCGATCAGGTCACCCCTGGCAGACAGGTTGCGGTCGCAATCGACATTGCCAAATCCCAGCAGCAACTCGTCCCCGCGACGCTCGGTGGCGTTCAGCCGCACCGGTGCGTCCGGAGCATAATGTGACAGCAACTGCCCGGGAGCGGTCAGCAGATCTCCGGGCTTGTGGCGGGTCAGGCGCGTGCCCAGAACTGTTTCGATCTGCTCCAGAGCGACACCGCCGGGCCGCAACAAAGCGGGGGTGCCGGCCAAGCCCACGATGGTGGACTCCAACCCGACCGAACAGGTTCCGTCATCCAGTACGGCGGCGATCCGACCGTCCAGACCGGCGCGCACATGCGCCGCAGTGGTTGGGCTGATCCGACCGGAGGGGTTTGCCGAAGGGGCAGCGACGGGTCCGTCAACTGCGCTCAGCAATGCGCGCGCGGTGGGGTGGGCCGGCACCCGAACGGCCAGCGTCTCCAACCCCGCCGTCACCAGCGAGGACACGCCATGCCCTGCGCGCAGCGGCAGCACCAGCGTCAGCGGACCGGGCCAGAACGCAGCTGCCAGTTGTTCGGCATTGTCCGACCACTCGACATAGCGTTTGGCGGCCTCGACCGAGGCGACATGCGCGATAAGCGGGTTGAAACTGGGTCGCCCTTTGGCGGCGTAGATCGCTGCGACCGCCTCGCCGTTGCGGGCGTCGCCGCCCAGCCCGTAGACGGTCTCGGTCGGGAAGGCGACCAGCAGTCCCTGACGCAGCAGGTCGGCCGCGGCTGCAATCCCGGCGGGATCAGCATCCAGATATTGCGTGTTGTTGG
This sequence comes from Ruegeria sp. CI5, assembly GCF_056536885.1. Classification (NCBI taxonomy): domain Bacteria; kingdom Pseudomonadati; phylum Pseudomonadota; class Alphaproteobacteria; order Rhodobacterales; family Roseobacteraceae; genus Ruegeria; species Ruegeria sp. CI5. The sequence continues at coordinate 169,326 of NZ_JBQFQN010000004.1, read as the reverse complement.
GGATCATGGGTGGTGACGCGGCGTTTTGGTTGCTTGCAACAGGGGGACGGATAGGTAATCGAACAAGCTTAGATGAATACCGGCGCGGGCCATGGATTCCAAGCCCGCCATTGCGACCGACACACGATTTCCGGGGGAAACCATGCCATATCGCGCTCCTGTCACTGATTACGAGTTCCTGATGGACAAGGTGGTGGGGTTCAAGGACGTCGCCGCGACGGAGAAATTCGCCGAGGCCACCCCGGACGTGGTCAGCGCCATTCTGTCCGAGGCCGGCAAGATGTGCGAAGAGGTGATGGCCCCTCTGCAGCGCCCCGGCGATCTGCATCCCGCGCGGCTGGAAAACGGGGTTCTGCGGACCTCGCCCGGCTATGCCGATGGCTGGAAGGCCATCGCCGAGGGTGGCTGGATCGGCATGAGCGGCGACCCCGAATACGGCGGCATGGGCCTGCCCATGACCGTGACCACCGCCGTGAACGAGATGATGAGCGCCGCCTGCCTGTCGCTGCAGCTGGCCCCGTTGATGAGCCAGGGTCAGATCGAGGCGCTGGAACACCACGCCAGCGAAGAGCTCAAGGCGCTGTACCTGCCCAAGCTGATGTCGGGCGAATGGTCGGGCACGATGAACCTGACCGAACCGCAGGCCGGGTCTGACGTTGGCGCGCTGACGTCCAAGGCCGAACCCAACGGCGATGGCACCTATTCGATGACCGGGCAGAAGATCTACATCTCGTGGGGCGACAATGACTTTTGCGAGAATGTCTGCCACCTGGTTCTGGCCCGTCTGCCCGATGGCGCGCCGGGGACCAAGGGGATTTCCCTGTTCCTGGTGCCCAAGTACATCCCCGATGAAAACGGAAATCCGGGCGCGGCGAATGACCTGAAGGTGGTGTCGTTGGAACACAAGATGGGACTGCATGGCTCGCCCACCTGCGTGATGCAGTATGACGGCGCCAAGGGCTGGCTGGTTGGCCAGGAACACAAGGGCATGGCCGCCATGTTCACCATGATGAACAACGCGCGCCTCGGCGTCGGCGGGCAGGGCGTGGGCGCGGCCGAGGGCGCCTATCAGCACGCGCTGGCCTATGCTCTGGAACGCAAGCAGGGCAAGACGCCTTCGGGCACGATCATCGATCATGCCGATGTGCGCCGGATGCTGATGGACATGCGGGCCGACCTGTTCGCCGCCCGTGCGATCATGCTGGCCAATGCCGCGGCCATCGACATGGCCAAGGCCACCGACAACGCCGACTGGGCCGCGCGGGCGGCCCTGCTGACCCCGATCTGCAAGGCTTTCGGCACCCAGACCGGCATGCGCGTGGCCGAGACCGGCCTGCAGGTGCATGGCGGCATGGGGTATGTCGAGGAAACCGGCGCCGCGCAGTATTACCGCGATGTTCGCGTCACCGCGATCTACGAGGGGACCAACGGCATTCAGGCCATGGACCTTGTCGGCCGCAAGATGATGGACGGGGGCGAAGCCGCCGCCCGCCTGCTGGACGAGATCGAAGATCATGCCGAGCGCGCCCGCGCCACCGTGCCCGAGCTGGCCGGCCCGGTATGGGAGGCGACTGAATCCCTGCGCGAGGCGACCGAGTGGCTGGTGGCGCAAGAGGACATGAACAATCGCTTTGCCGGGGCCGTGGCCTATCTGAACGCCTTTGCCCGCGTGCTGGGTGCGCATTACCACCTGATCGCCGCTTTGGCCGATCCGGATGGTCCGCGCGCCAAGCTGGCGCGGTACTACATCACCGCGCGCCTGCCGGAATACGCGGGCCTGCTGGATCAGGCGCAGATCGGGGCCAAAGACCTGTTCGCGCTCAGCGCCGACGAACTGGCCGCGTGATGGACGGCGCGCGGCCTCCGGCGTTTCGCCATCCCTGGCCCGAGCCGCCCGCGCCCGGACAAGCCACCGAGATCGCCGAGGGCGTGCTTTGGATGCGCCTGCCGCTGCCGATGGCGCTGGACCACGTCAATGTCTACGCGCTGGATGACGGCGATGGCTGGACGGTGATCGACACCGGGATTTCATCGAAAAAGACGCGCGGCCTGTGGTCCGACCTGATGGCCGGGCCGCTTGCGGGCAAGCCGGTGACCCGGGTGGTGGTTACGCATCACCACCCCGACCACGTCGGAAATGCCGGGTGGTTCCAGTCGGAGCACGGCGCCGATCTGGTTTCGAGCCGTACCGCATGGCTGTTTGCTCGAATGCTGACGCTGGACGTGCAGGAGAGCTGGCCGGAAGAGACGCTGGAATTCTACCGCAGCGCCGGCATGGCCCCCGAGATCCTGGCCAAGCGCATGTCCGAGCGGCCCTTCAATTTTGCCGACACGGTCTATCCGATGCCTCTGGGCTTTGTCCGCATCAAGCAGGGCGACGTGATCCGTATGGGCGGGCGGGACTGGGACGTGCATATGGGCAATGGCCATGCCCCCGAACACGCCACGTTCTGGAGCCGCGACGACAACCTGGTGATCTCGGGCGACCAGATCCTCAGTTCGATCAGCCCGAACCTGGGCGTCTATGCCACCGAGCCGATGGCTGACCCGGTGTCCGACTGGCTGGAGGCCTGTGAGCGCCTGCAACAGCTGGCACGGCCCGATCAGGTGGTGTTGCCGGGCCACAAGCTGCCCTTCATCGGCCTGCCGATCCGCATGAAGCAACTGATCGAGAACCACCACGGCGCTCTTGCACGCCTGCTGGACGATCTGGACGCGCCCAAGGCGGCCTCGGATTGTTTCGTGACCCTGTTCAAACGTCCGATCCGCGACGGCGAATACGGTCTTGCGCTGGTCGAAGCGGTTGCGCATCTGAACCAACTTTATCACACTGGAGCCGTGACCCGGGCGCGCCGTGAGGACGGCGCATGGGTGTATCAGCGCAAAGGTTGTGACGATGCAGGACAAGATCGAAACCTCGGCCGAGGCCGCCGAAGCGGCGGCTCTGCCCCGGTGCTATGAGGTTCATGCTGACCCGGACAGCACGTCGGGCACCAAGGATCTGCCCGAACCCCTGCGCCAGCCGGTCGACAGCAAAAGCCCCGCCCAATGGGCGTATGAGCGGCTGATCCTGTACATCCAGAACTTCGAGCAGACCCTCGATGCCGATCACGAGGTCGCCATGGGCTTTACCGGCGGTGACGCCGGGGTGATGCGGATCGAGGGGATGGGATATTTTGACCCCGACGTGATCACCTTCTACGGCTCGGACGGTTCGGGCGCACGCACCCAGCTGGTGCAGCATGTCAGCCAGCTGAACGTCATGCTGCGCGCCCTGCCCAAAACGGTCGAGGACAAGCCCGCCAACCGGATCGGCTTTCGCCTGGCCGCCAAGCTTGAGGAAAGCTGAGCGTCACGCTTGCAATTCACATCTGCGCGGCCTTGAATGAATTCAGCATTCAAAGGGGGCCGGCGTGTCACATTTCTCAACCGTAACAGATGCCTATCGCGGGGCCTGGGCCCGACGCCGGACCTTTGTTCCCATCTATCTGGCGGTGCGTCTGCTGCTCATCGCGCTGATCGCACCCGGCGTGGCCTTCACCGTGAACCTGGCGGTGATGCTGTCCGATCAAACTGCGCTGACCGATCAGGACATCGCCATGTTCATCCTGTCGCCGGTTGGTTTCGTGGCGGCGGTGGTCATTCTGGGCCTGTTCCTGTTGGCCGAGGTGTTCGTCTTTTCGGTCATGGCCGGATCGCTCAGGATGGGCGAGAGCGACCCGTGGAGGGCCGGCGGGTCGGCGTTGCGGTTGATCCTGTCGCGCCTGCCGACGCTGTTTTCCTTCGCGGTGCGCTTCATTCTGCGGGTTCTCGTTCTGGCGGTGCCCTTCGTGGCGGTCGCGGGCCTGATCGCGTGGTGGACGCTGACCGAATACGACATCAATTATTATCTGACCTTCCACCCGCCCGCCTTCCAGGTGGCCGTCGCGCTGATCGGGTTGGTGGTGCTGGCTTTGGCCTGGGGGCTGATCCGCCGCCTGTCGGCCTGGGCGCTCGCCCTGCATCTGGTGCTGTTCGAGGGAATTGCGCCCTCGGGCGCCTTCGCCGAAAGCGCCCGCCGAATGGAGGGCAAACGCGGCCGGTTGAAGATCGAACTGGCACTGTGGCTGGCCGTACGTCTGGCGATTGCTGCGCTGATTGCCGCCGTGGCCAGCCTGTTGTTCCACCTTGTACCTCTCGAACAGGGCACGAACCTGCGGTTTGCCCTGACGCTCAGCCTGCTGGTGGCCGGGCTGTGGTCTCTGGCCGGATTGGTGCTGGCGGCGGTGGCGTTGGGCGCGCTGGCGGTTCTGCTGGATGCATTTTTTGAGCCCCGGGCGGCAGAGCTTCCTCACCCCGAGGCCGGAAACCTGCGCGCCCCGGTTCTGGTGACCGTCGCCGCGGCCGTTGTGGCCCTGTTGGCCGGGATCTGGTTCAGCCAGGACGTGCTGGACCAGATTTCGGCACCCGATCATGCTGACGTAATCGGCCACCGGGGCGCTGCGGCGCTGCGGCCGGAAAACACGATGGCTGCGGTGTTGAAAGCCATTGAGGACGGTGCCGACTGGGTCGAGATCGACGTTCAGGAAAGCGCCGACGGCGAGGTGATCGTGGCCCATGACAGCGACTTCATGAAGCTGGGCGGGGTCAATATGAAGGTCTGGGATGCCACGATGGAGGATGTGGCGCAGATCGACATCGGCAGCTGGTTCGACCCCGAATATGCCGATCAGCGCACCCCGACCCTGCGCGAGGTTCTGGAGGCTGCGAAGGGCAAATCCAAGGTCATCATCGAACTGAAATACTATGGCCATGACGTGGATCTGGAAAACCGCGTGGCCGCCATCGTCGAAGAATTCGGGATGGAGCAGGACATCGCCACGATGTCGCTCAAATACCCGGCGGTGCAGAAGATGAAAGCGTTGCGCCCGGACTGGCGCGCCGGCGTTCTGGCTGCCACGGCGGTGGGCGATCTGACCGGGCTGGAGGGCGATTTCGTCGCGGTGAATGCCGGGATGGTCACGCCCGGGCTGATCCGCTCGGTCCATGATGCAGGCAAGGATATCTATGTCTGGACGGTGAATGACCCGCTGCAGATGTCGTCGATGGCCTCGATGGGTGTCGACGGTCTGATCACCGACCGCCCCGCAATGGCGCGTGAAGTGCTACGTGTCCGCACCGAGATGGAGCCGGGCGAGCGGCTGCTGCTGTGGTTGGCCACGACCTTCGGCCTGTCGGTCGATACCGAGGCGATGCGCGATGCAAGCCCCTAGCTTCGGTCTTTTGCTTGCCTGCCTTGCCGGGTCGGCTTCGGCGCAGGATCTGATGCGCGGCGTCGAGATGCCCGCGCATCGGGCTTTGATCGCGCAATCGGTTGGGCAACCATTGAGCGCGTTTGAAACCGATGGCTGCTCGGGCGGCATGTCGTCCAGCTGGCGGCTGGTGGCAGAGACCTTTCCCAGATTTCGCGCGGTTTACGAAAGCCACCCGCCGTGGGAATCCTGCTGCGTAACTCATGATCGCGCGTATCACACCGCCGGGGGCGCCACGTTCGCCGACGCCAGTTTCGACGCCCGGCTGGAGGCTGACCGCGCCCTGCGCGCCTGCGTCAAGGAATTCGGAGCCGTGCATGCGCAGGACTATGCCACGCAGTACGACATGACGCCCGAGCAGGTGACGTCGGCCATGTCGATCACCTCCGAGGCGATGTTCATGGCCGTCCGATTCGGAGGTGGCCCCTGCACCGGCCTGCCGTGGCGGTGGGGCTTTGGGTATCCCGGCTGCTCGGTTTTTGCCACCGATGAGGCTGCGGGCGACTGAACTCGGGCACCTGCGCGCGATTGACGTCGTGACAGGCCGGGAAATATGATTTATCCAAACCGGCAAACACGCGAATTGGGAATCTTTCGAAATGGCTGAACACAAGCACGGCGAGATGGACATCACCGTCCAGACCAAAACCTTCAATGGGTTCATCAAATTTACCACCTACAGCGTCGTGGTGATCTGCTTCATTGCCCTGTTTCTTGCGATCTTTGGGGCATAAGCCGGACTGACGGGTCATGTTTCGCATCTTGATTGCCTGCCTGCTGGCAGTGACCGTCGCAGGCTGTGCCACGTCGCAGCGCCCTCAGGCCGACCAGTCCGAGATCGTTGCGCGATCCTACCGTGACCCGGGGCCCTCAACGCTGACCCTGTACACGATGATCAACACGCGTACGGGGTCTGGCGCGCATACCTCGCTGATGATCAGCGCCAGCGAGCGGGTAATTTTCGACCCCGCCGGGTCGTTCCGCGCCGACGTGGTGCCGATCAAGGATGACGTGCTGTATGGCATCACCCCCGCGGTCGAGCGTGCCTATCGCAGCTCGCACGCACGCGAAACGCATTATGCGCGCATCCAGACCGTCCAGGTGACCCCCCAGCAGGCCGAGATCGCCTATCAGCTGGCCAAACAGTCCGGACCGGTTCCGGGCGCCTACTGCGCCAACTCGACGGCTCGGCTGCTGCAGCAGGTTCCCGGGTTCGAGCAGATCCAGACCACCTTCTACCCGGTCAAGTTGTCCGATCAGTTCGGGCAGATTCCGGGGGTCGTCACGACCGAGTATCGTGAAAACGACAGCGCCGATCTGCAGGCTGGTCTGGCTGCCAACAACGCCGCGCTCAACCAGCTGGAAGCGGCTTCAACCAACTAGGTGCAGCAGACCATACAGCGTGCCGGCCCCGGCAAAGATGGCGGCCAGCACGTTCTTGGTGATCAACCCGACGCTCAGGGCAACCACGGCCGAGGCCATGCGCGGCAGGTCCGGCTGGCCCTCGGTGGCCGTGGGCCACATGACCAGAGGGGCAATCAGGGCCGGCAGGATGGCCACCGCCGTATAGCGTAGATGCCGCAGCAACCATGGCGGCAACGGACGGTCTCCGACAAAGCCGATGAACACGAAGCGCAGGGCATAGCTGCCGAGCGCCAGCCCGACGATGATCGTCCAGACCGTTGTCTGATCGGGGGTGGTCATAACGCTACCTTTCTGCGTTCCAGCATCACTTCGGCCTGCGCACCGGCCATCATGCCCGCGCAGCCCGCGATCAGCAGGCCAAGATTGTAGGGGATTGCCACGCATAGCAGCGACACGACGATGGCGACCAGAGCCGCGACCACATGGGCCGGAGTGCGCATCGTCGGGCCGATCATGGCCAGAAAGGTGATCGGCAGCGCGAAATCCAGTGCCCAGCTATCCGGGATCTGCGTTCCCAGGTAGGCGCCAATAAAGGTTGCCAGTACCCACATGGGCACCAGCGGCGAAACCGACCCCATGAAATAGGTCATGCGCTGCGGAACCGACATGTCCGGTTCCTTTTCGAACTGGACGATCGAGCAGGCATAGGATTGGTCGACCGTAAGATAGGCGGCAAAGGCCCGTTGCCACAGGGGCGCCGCGCCCAGATAAGGCGTCAAAGACGCTGAATACATGGCCATCCGCAGGTTCACGGCCAGTGCCGAAACCAGAATGATGGCCGTGGGTGTGCCGTCCTGCAGCAGCTGCAGCGATGCAAACTGCGCGGCGCCTGCAAATACGGCTGCGGTGAACACCATGGTCTGCAGAATGCTCAGGCCCGCCTCGGTCGCGAAGACGCCGAACAGGGTGCCGAAGGGCACCGCCACGAAGATGAACGGGGTCCCGTCGCGAAAACCCTGCCAATAGTATGACTTGGATGTGGAGGTTGCCATGGCTAGATCCTATGGTGGTCTGCGCAGCAGTAGCGGGTCAGAGAGAGGGTTGCAATTGGCCACCGAAACCGATCTGTCGGAATACATCATCGCCCCCGATCCCGGCGCGGCGCGGTTGACCCGCGTGGTCGAGGGGGTGGACCAGAATGGTGAGGTCAGCCGCATCTCGGTTGTCGAGGAGCGCCCGCTGACGATCTTCCTCAATTCGCAAGAGATCGTGACGGCCATGACTATCGGCGATTACCCGGAATATCTGGCGCTGGGCTTTTTGCGCAACCAGGGCATGTTGCGCCCCAATGACGAGATCACGCGGGTCGATTACGATGACGATCTGGAAACCGTCGTGGTGCGCACGACCCGCGAAACCTCGTACGAGGACAAGCTGAAGAAAAAGACCCGCACCAGCGGCTGCGCGGTGGGCACGGTGTTCGGCGACATGATGGAGGGGCTGGAGGGCGTGCGCCTGCCGCAGGTTCAGGTGCGCACCTCGTGGCTGTATGATCTGGCGGCCAAGATCAACCGCACGCCGTCTCTGTACCTGCAGGCTGGGGCGATCCACGGTACGGTTCTGTGCCGCGAAAACCGCCCGCTGGTCTATATGGAGGACGTGGGCCGCCACAACGCGGTGGACAAGATCGCCGGCTGGATGCTGTCCGAGGGCGAGACGGCCGGCGACAAGATCCTGTACACCACCGGTCGGCTGACCTCGGAAATGGTGATCAAGACGGCGATGATGGGCATCCCGGTTCTGGCTTCGCGGTCCGGCTTTACCGCCTGGGGCGTCGAAATCGCGCGCGAGGTCGGCCTGACCCTGATCGGCCGGATGCGCGGCCAACGTTTCGTCTGCCTGTCGGGCGAGGACCGGCTGCTGCGCGACGTGGACCCGGCCTCCGTACCGGTCGAGGACAAGAAGCATCGAAGGAAAAGCGCCGATGGGAGGTGAAACATCACGCCCCATCGGCGTCATACTGGCCGGAGGTTTGGCCACGCGGATGGGCGGCGGTGACAAGGGGTTGCTGCAACTGGGCGGGCAAAGCCTGTTGGGGCATGTGATCGACCGGCTGGCGCCGCAGGTGGCCGGGCTGGCGCTGAACGCCAATGGCGATCCGGCGCGCTTTGCCGATCTTGGCCTGCCGGTCCTGCCGGACAGCATCGCGGGTTACGCCGGGCCGTTGGCGGGCGTTCTGGCCGGGTTGGATTGGGCGGCGGGGCAGGGCGCCGATTGCATCGTCACCGCTGCCGCCGACACGCCTTTCTTCCCGCGCGATCTGGTCGACCGGCTGACGCGGGCGGCGCAGGGGCAGGCGCATCCGCTGGTTCTGGCCACCACGCCGCGCGGCGAGGGCGAGGCTCTGAAATCCGGCGGGCGGGTCAACCGGCACCCGACCTTTGGCCTGTGGCCCGTCGCCCTGCGCGATGACCTGCGGGCGGCGCTGAACAACGGGTTGCGCAAGGTGGTCCTGTGGACCGACCGCCATGACGGGCGCGAGGCGCTGTTCCCGGTCGACCCGTTCGATCCGTTCTTCAACGTCAACACGCCCGAGGATCTGATCCGGGCGCAGCACCTTTTGGTGCAGGCATGAAGGTCTACGGCATTACCGGCTGGAAGAATGCGGGCAAGACCGGGCTGGTCGAGCGGCTGGTGGCCGAGATCACCGGGCGCGGGTTCAGTGTCTCGACCGTCAAACATGCTCACCACGCGGTTGACGTGGATCAGCCGGGCACCGACAGCCACCGCCACCGAACCGCCGGGGCGTCCGAGGTTCTGCTGGCATCCAGCCGCCGCATCGCCGTGATGCAAGAGCTGCGCGGCGCGCCCGAGCCGCCGTTGACTGACCTTCTGGCGCGTCTGTCCCCGGTCGATCTGGTGTTGGTCGAGGGATACAAGCGCGCGCGCCACCCCAAGGTCGAGGCCTTTCGCGCCCAGCCTGGAAACCCGCTGATCGCCGCTGACGATCCGACGATTCGCGCGGTGGCCAGCGACACGCCGCTGGATCTGGACCGTCCGGTTTTTGACTTGAACGACACGCCTTCCATTGCCGATTTCATCCTGGCCGAGGTCGGCTTGGGGCCGCGGCCCAGCCCCTGACCATGCCCGAGGACCGGACCATGCCGAAGATTGCGCCTCCACCGCTGAAGAACGACTGTTTCGCCCTGCCGCCGGGGGTCGAATGGACCCCGGTCGACGAGGCGCTGGCCCTGTTGCGCGACCAATTGCACCCGGTGGCCGGCGTCGAGACCCTGCCCGTTGGTCAAGCCTGCGGGTGCGTTCTGGCGCAGGACGTGATCGCGCAACGGTCGAATCCGCCGCTGCCCAACACGGCGGTGGACGGGTACGGTTTTGCCGGTGGTCGGCCCGAGGGCCCGCATGTCCTGCCGCTGGCCGAGGGACGCGCGGCGGCGGGCGTGCCGTTTGCGGGGGCCGTGCCGGAGGGGCAGGCGCTGCGCGTTCTGACCGGCGCGCCGCTGCCCGAGGGGGTGGATACCGTCATTCTGGAAGAGGACGTGACCGTGCAGGACGGCCACATCGCCTTCAACGGGCCTTTGAAGGCCGGCGCCAACACGCGCAAGGCGGGCGAAGACGTGCAGGCCGGGGCCTTGGCTCTGCCTGCCGGGCGACGCCTGACGCCTGCCGATCTGGCGCTGCTGTCGGCGGTGGGCGTGGCCGAGGTCCCGGTCCGGGCACCCTTGCGCGTGGGGGTTCTGTCCACCGGCGATGAATTGCGTGATCCGGGTCAGGCCGCGGGGCCCGGCCAGATCTTTGATGCGAACCGCCCGATGCTGTTGGCGATGCTGCAACGGATGGGCTTTGTGGCGGTCGATCTGGGCCGCGTGGGCGACGACCGGGCTGCGCTGCGGGACCGGCTGGACCAGGCTGCGCAACAGACCGACGCGATCCTGACCAGCGGCGGTGCTTCGGCGGGGGACGAGGATCATGTCTCGGCCCTGTTGCGCGAGGCCGGGGCCATGCAGGAATGGCGCATCGCGCTGAAGCCGGGCCGCCCGCTGGCGCTGGGCCTGTGGCAGGGCACGCCGGTGTTCGGCCTGCCGGGCAATCCGGTGGCGGCGATGGTCTGCACTCTGATCTTTGCCCGGCCCGCGCTGGGGCTGATGGCGGGCGAGGGGTGGCGGCAACCGCAGGGCTTTGACCTGCCCGCCGGGTTCGCCAAGCGCAAGAAACCGGGCCGCCGCGAATACCTGCGCGCCCGGGTCCGCGACGGTCGGGTCGAGGTGTTTCATTCGGAAGGGTCGGGTCGCATCAGCGGGCTCAGCTGGGCCGAAGGGCTGGTCGAGCTGCCGGACGGCGCGCAAGACATCCAGCCCGGAGACCCTGTGCGTTTCATACCCTATGGCAGTTTCGGCCTGTGACGGTTTCGGTCTCGTGCGGGTTTTCCCCTGATGAGCGCGCGCGGGCGGCCGCGCTGTTCTGGCAGGCGTTCTCGGGCAAACTGTCGCGCGTCATGGGGCCGGATGCGCGCGGCCTGGCGTTTTTCGAACGGGCGCTGAACCCCGATTTCGCCCTGGTGGCGCGGGATGCGGATGGGCGGATGCTGGGGCTGGCCGGGTACAAGACCCGCGACGGTGGGCTGACGCAGGGCGGGCTGGCGGATCTGGCCCGGGTCTATGGCTGGTTCGGCGCCCTGTGGCGGGGCCTTGTCCTGAGCGTTCTGGAGCGCGACCTGAAGCCGGGCGTGTTCCAGATGGACGGCATATGCGTGGCGACCGAGGCGCGTGGGCAGGGTGTCGGGACCCTGCTGTTGCAAGCGATCAAGGACGAGGCGCAGCGGCTGGGCATGCACGAGGTGCAACTGGACGTGATCGATACCAACCCGCGCGCGCGGACCCTGTACGAGCGCGAAGGGTTTCAGGCGATCGGGCAGGACCATACCGGCCCGTTCAAGCATCTTTTCGGATTCAGTTCGGCCACGAAAATGCGGTGGGTCGTGCCCGACGCTGGTTAGTCGAAAGTCCCGGCCACTCGGCCCAGCAGCATGAAGGCGCGCGCCGTGCGCGTGTCGCCCAAGGCTGTCAGGTCGGCGTCGCTGGCCACAGGCTCGAACTCGACGATCATGGTGTCGAAGCGGCGCAGGAAGTGATGCACCGCATCGCGAAAGATCGGGTCCTGTTTCAACCGCGCCGTGGTCAGCGCCAGGCATGACCGGTCGCGGATGCCGCCCAAAGCGGCGACTGCACGCCCGCGTTCGCCCTTGGCGAACTGGCGCCAGACCTCGGGGCGGGCCATGTCGGGGCGCAGGTCATCCATGTAGATGCCCTCCTGGCTGAGCAGGGTCAGCACATCCTCGGCGGCTTGCACTAGTTGCGCGGTCTTGCGGTCCTTCATCGCGCGGCGCAGGGCGTTGAAGCCTTCGGTATCCTCGGCGGTTTCGGGAAAGTTCAGCGCGCGGATGAAAATCTCGGTGGGCAGAGGAGTCGTTATCTCTTCGGCCGGGGTGCCCAGTTCCAACGAGGTCTGGCCCGAGGGTGCCGCAGGTCTTGCTAGAGGCGCAAGATCCCGCCGCTTGCTGGAGAACGTGGCCAGCGTGCTTTGGGTGTGCCGGGCGGCCGCGGCGATTTCATCCAGTTTCCGGGCCACTGCGGGTTCGTAGGTGCTGGCCGACCGCTGTTGCTGCGATACATAGGCCTGCCGGATCGCGTCGATCGCGGTCTGCAGCCGGGCGCTTTCTTCGCGCATGATGCGGCTGGCGCGCATGGCCAGCGCCGCGACCCAGATCATCGCCACCGGCATGAACACCGCCAGCAGCATCACGATGAAACTGCCGGCCTGCGTCTGCTCGGGCAGCACAAGAAAGGCTACGGACACCACCAGCCAGATCAGGCTGAGGGCCGCGGCCGCAATCTCGATCCCGGTGACGCTGGGTCGGCCCGGACGGTCATAGATGCCCAGCCAGGTGGGGCGTTTGCTGTCCGGATCAGGGTCTTGGCCCGACATGGCGCGCTCCGATCAGGCGTAGTGGATGCTCAGCACTTCGTACGAGCGCACGCCGCCGGGGGTGCGCACCTCGACGCTGTCGCCTTCTTCCTTGCCGATCAGGGCGCGGGCGATGGGCGATTTGATGTTCAGCAGGCCCTTTTCGATATTGGCCTCATGCTCGCCCACGATCTGCCAGGTCTTTTCCTCGTCGGTGTCCTCGTCCACCAAGGTGACCTTGGCGCCGAACTTGATCGCGCCCGACAGTTTGGTCGGGTCGATCACTTCGGCCAGCGACAGAACGCCTTCCAGTTCCTTGATGCGGCCTTCGATGAAGCCCTGCTTTTCGCGGGCCGAATGGTATTCGGCGTTTTCCTTCAGGTCGCCCAGTTCGCGCGCCGAGGCGATGGCCTCGATGATGGCGGGGCGTTCAACGGACTTGAGTTGCTTGAGCTCTGCCTCGAGCGCGGCAAAGCCCGCGGGCGTCATGGGGATCTTTTCCATATCTTCTTTTTTCCACGCACAAATTGAGTCGCCCCGCCGCATGAGACCAGCGTCGGGGCGAAAGATGGGTTGGCAATTACCTGACCCAAATATGGCGTGAAATGCAAGAGGCCAAGGGGCTTGGCCCCTGCAATCCGCAACTTAACGCCGTCGGGGCGGTGGGGGTTTCCGATTGTGCCGATGCCCCAGCAGATCACCGCGTTTCCAGCGATGCGCCTCGGCGCCGAACCAGAGCATCTCAATCATATTGAACGACCTCGAATTCGATACCGTTGTCATCGTCGAAATAGAACCGGCGGCCGGGTTCATAATCGGCGTGGTTGTGCGGCTCGAACCCGGCGGCGCGAACCTTAGCCTCGGTCGCGTCGATGTCCTCGACCAGCACGCCCACATGGTTCAGCCCGCCGACGATGTCATAGCTGCTTTCGCCCGACGGTTTCGGGTCGGCCGGGGCGTAAAGCGCCAGATAGGTATGCGCGCTGCCCACATGCACGGTATATCCTCCGGCGATCGCCGGACCTTCCCAGCGGGTTTTCCATCCGAATGCGTCCTGCATCCAGGCGGCGGTCGCCTGCGGGTTGCGGACGGTGAAGTTCGTGTGTTCCAGCGTCGCCATCATGGGGTCTCCTTTTCATGTTCAGGCTTGTTTCGACTCACCGTAATTCCTAAACCTAACTTTAGCTCAAGATATTTTTCGGGAGGAGATCATGCCCGCATCCGAAGGCCTTTCCATCGGCGCGTTGGCGCGCCGCACGGGGTTGGCGGTGTCCGCCATCCGCTATTACGAGGCGCAGGGGCTGATTTCCCCATGGCGCAATCCGGGCGGTCAGCGGCGGTATCAGCGCGCCGACATCCGTCGGCTGAGTTTCGTGATGATCGCTCAGCAGTTCGGCCTGACCTTGCCCGAAATCCGCGAGGTTCTGGCTGGGCTGCCCGACAACCGCACGCCCACGCCGGCGGATTGGAAAAAGATCAGCCTTAACCTGCGCGCGCATCTGGACCAGCGAATCGATACTTTGCTGCGGCTGCGCGACAATCTGGACGGCTGCATCGGCTGTGGCTGTCTGAGCCTTCCGAAATGCGCGCTCTACAACCCCGACGACCGGGCCAAGGCGCATGGTAGCGGTCCCAGGTACCTGATGGGTGACGCGCCCGAGGGCTGATCTGCCGCATTGCAGCAATGTTACGCCGTGTTTTGATTGACCAAGGTCTTTTCCAGCAGGTAATCAGCCGGGAAACAAAATTTCGCCGAGCCCGCGCCCCAGGCGCCAATTCGGATAGTTAGCGGAGGAGCCCACGATGGCCGAAATTGAACGCGAAGCGATGGAATACGACGTGGTGATCGTGGGCGCAGGCCCGGCGGGCCTGTCGGCGGCCATTCGTCTGAAACAGCTGGACGCCGACCTGAACGTGGTCGTGCTGGAAAAGGGCTCCGAGGTCGGCGCGCATATCCTGTCGGGCGCGGTGCTGGACCCGTGCGGTCTGGATGCGCTGATCCCCGACTGGAAGGAAAAGGGCGCGCCGCTGAACGTGCCTGTGCGCGAAGACAATTTCTATATGCTGGGAGAGGCCGGCAAGTTGCGCATCCCCAACTGGCCGATGCCGCCGCTGATGAACAACCACGGCAACTACATCGTCTCGATGGGCAATGTCTGCCGCTGGATGGCCGAACAGGCCGAGGAACTGGGCGTCGAGATCTTCCCCGGCATGGCTTGCTCGGAGCTGGTCTATGGCGACAATGGCGAGGTCAAGGGTGTCGTGGCCGGTGTGTTCGGACTGGAGCCCGACGGGTCCTATGGCCCCAACACCGAGCCGGGTATGGAATTGCACGGCAAATACGTCTTCCTGTCGGAAGGGGTGCGCGGGTCGCTGTCCAAGGAAGTGATCGCGAAATACGATCTGTCAGCCGGGAAAGAGCCGCAGAAATACGGCATCGGTATGAAGGAAATCTGGGAGATCGACCCCGCCAAGCACAAGGAAGGCAGCGTCACCCACACGATGGGCTGGCCGCTGGGCGGCAATGCCGGGGGCGGGTCGTTCATCTATCACCTGGAAAACAACCAGGTCTATGTGGGCTTCGTGGTGCACCTGAACTACAAGAACCCGCACCTGTTCCCTTACATGGAATTCCAGCGGTTCAAGCATCACCCGGTGGTGGCCGACCTGCTGAAAGGCGGCAAGCGCGTGGCCTATGGCGCCCGGGCGATCACCGAGGGCGGGTACCAGTCGATGCCGAAGCTGGTGGCGCCGGGTGTCGCGCTGCTGGGCTGCTCGGCGGGCATGGTCAACGTGCCGCGCATCAAGGGCAACCACAACGCGATGCTGTCGGGCAAGGCAGCGGCCGAGGCCGCGTTCGAGGCCATCAAGGCCGACCGGTCGGGCGACGAACTGTCCGCCTATGAAGACGAGGTGCGCAACGGTGCGATTGGCCGCGACCTCAAGAAGGTTCGCAACGTCAAGCCACTGTGGTCGAAATATGGCCTGACCGCTTCGCTGGTGCTGGGTGGTATGGACATGTGGACCAACACGCTGGGCTTCTCGCTGCTGGGGACGCTGGGCCATGGCAAGAACGACGCCGAGGCGACCGAGGATGCCAGCAAGCACACCCCCATCGACTATCCGAAGCCCGATGGCATGCTGTCTTTCGATCGTCTGACCAACGTGGCGTTTTCGTTCACCAACCACGAAGAAAGCCAACCCTGTCACCTGAAGTTGACCGATCCCGAGATTCCGGTGAAGGTCAACCTGCCCAAGTTTGATGAACCGGCGCAGCGGTATTGCCCGGCGGGCGTGTACGAAGTGGTGAAGGACGAGGCCGAGCCGCGATTCGTGATCAACTTCCAGAACTGCGTCCACTGCAAGACCTGTGACATCAAGGATCCCAGCCAGAACATCACGTGGACCACGCCGCAGGGTGGGGACGGACCGAACTACCCCAACATGTAGGCAAAAACCCGGGCAATGGCGGGGCCGTGAACGCTCGGCCATTGCCTCTGGCGGACCAAGGCCCTAGCTTGTTCTGCAATCGTAGGCAGACAAGGCAGGTATTAGGTGGTTTCACTGGTTCGTCGCACGGCGCTGGCCGTGTTTCTTGCGACAGCGGCTGTCGTTCCGGTTCACGCGGATTCCGGCGCGGGATCCTATCTGGCTGGACGCCAGGCCATCTATGAAAGCGACTACAAGGCGGCCGAGGAGTACTACTCGAAGGCCCTGATTTTCGATCCGGGCAACACCAAGCTCAAGGAAAGCGTGCTACTTGCGCGCGTGGCTCTTGGCGATGTGGAACGCGCACTGCCCATCGCCGAGGACATGGAGGCAAACGAGCAACCCAACCAGGCCGCACGCATGGTTGTTTCCGCCAAACTGGTATCTGACGGAAAGTTCGACGAATTGCTGGCCCGTGACCCGGAAAACCAGGGCGTTGGCCCGCTGGTCGATGGGTTGATGACGGCCTGGGCGCATCTGGGCAAGGGCGAAATGACCAAGGCGATGGCGCAGTTCGATGAGGTCGCCCAGCAGGACGGTCTGCGGGAATTCGCGCTGTATCACAAGGCGCTGGCGCTGGCGTCGGTTGGCGATTTCGAAGGGGCCGAGGCGATCTTTGCGGCCGACGACAGTATCGTTGCGCGATTCTCGCGACGTGCAGCGCTGGCGCGGGTCGAAGTGTTGTCGCAGCTCAACCGCAACGACGAAGCTCTGCAATTCCTTGAAAACGTGTTTGCGGCGGGCAGCGATCCGTCGATCGAGACCTACGTGGACACGCTCAGCGCCGGTGGCACCTTGCCTTTCACCCATGTCGGATCGGCCACCGAAGGCGTCGCCGAGGTCTTTTTCTCGGTCGGGGCGGCGTTGAACACCGAGGCCGCACATGACTATGTACTGCTCTACGCGCGGATCGCGACTTACCTCCGGCCCGATCACATCGATGCGATCCTGCTGAGCGCGGAACTGCTTGAGCAGTTGAGCCAGTACGACCTGGCCGCCGAAGCCTATCGAAAGGTTCCCACGGATAGCAGCGATTTCCACGCAGCCGAACTGGGGCGTGCCGAAATTCTGGCTCAGTCGGGGAAACCGGATGCGGCGATCGAAGTGCTGGAGAATCTGGCGGCTCGGCAGCCCAACCTGCCCAGTGTCCATGTCGCCTTGGCCGACCTGCAGCGGCGTCAGGAAAACTACGCCGCAGCTGTAACCTCGTATGACCGAGCCATCGAACTGACTGAAACCGGTTCGGGTGGCAACTGGTTCCTGCACTACGCCCGCGGCATCTGCCACGAACGTCTCAAGGCCTGGGACAAGGCTGAGGCGGATTTCAGGCGTGCCTTGGAGCTCAATCCGGATCAGCCGCAGGTTTTGAACTATCTCGGTTACTCGCTGGTCGAGCGGCAGGAAAAACTGGAAGAGGCGCTGGACATGATCGAGCGCGCCGTCGCGATCCAGCCTGACAGCGGCTATATCGTCGACAGCTTGGGCTGGGTCCTGTTTCGCTTGGGCCGGTACGACGAGGCGGTCGAGCATATGGAGCGCGCCGTTGAACTGATGGCCGTGGACCCGGTGGTCAACGACCACTTGGGCGACGTCTACTGGGCCGTCGGGCGCACCCGTGAGGCCGATTTCCAATGGCGGCGCGCGTTGTCCTTCATCGATCCCGCAGACACCGATGGCGAGGCCGACCCCGATCGGATCCGACGCAAACTCGAGGTCGGGCTGGACGCGGTGCTGGCCGAGGAAGGCGCGGCCCCCCTGAAGGTCGCCAATGGCGACTGAGGCCTTTGCGCCCGCGAAGATCAACCTTTCCCTGCATGTGACCGGACGGCGGGCCGACGGATACCATCTGCTGGATTCGCTGGTCGCCTTTGCCGATGTGGGAGACACGTTGATCCTGTCACCCGGGCCCGAGATTCGCCTGACCGTGACCGGCCCCCATTCCGCCGGGGTGCCGACCGACGACCGCAACCTCGTCTGGCGGGCCGCTCGGGCGATGGGATGGATCGGGCAAATCCAGTTGGACAAGGTTCTGCCGCATGGCGGGGGAATCGGCGGCGGCTCATCGGATGCGGCTGCGACTTTGCGGGCCATCGCAGGGGAAGACGCGGAAGTTCCGCTGGAAACGGCTTTGGCCCTGGGCGCGGATGTTCATGTTTGTGTACTGGGCAGAGCAGCACGGATGCAGGGCATTGGTGACCGGGTCGCCCCGGTTGCATTGCCCGCTTTGCCCGCGCTGCTGGTCAATCCGGGTGTGCCGGTTCCGACGGGGCCGGTGTTCAATGCGCTGGATTCGCGCGACAATCCGGGGATGCCGGATGAGATCCCGGCATTCGAAACGCCCGAGGCGTGTGCTGATTGGCTGGCCGGGCAACGGAATGATTTGCAGGAAGCGGCAATAGGCTTGGCGCCCCAGATTTCAGACGTGTTACAGGCGCTGGGTGAAACGCGGGACGTTCTGCTGGTGCGCATGTCGGGGTCGGGTTCGACCTGCTTTGCGCTGTACCCGTCCATGAAGGCCGCACATTTTGCGGCCTACGAGATTGGTGTTTCCCAGCCGGACTGGTGGTGTCGCGCAAGCGTCCTCAGTTGAGGCGGGATACGACGTAATCGGCCAGATCACCGAGCAGGTCGCGCAACTCGTGATCGGGCAGCGCGGTCAGAGCGGTTTTGGCCTTTGCTGCCCATGCCAGAGCGTCTGTCCGGGTCTCCTCCAGGGTGCCGTATTTGCGCATGAGGTTCAGGGCCAGGTCCAGGTCTCCATCCTGTTGCCGGCCCTTCTCGATCGTGCGCTCCCAGAACGCACGCTCGTCGGGTGTGGCCTGGGCCACGGCCTTGATCACCGGGAGGGTCAGTTTGCGCTCGCGGAAGTCGTCGCCCACGTTCTTGCCGGTGGCCTTACTGTCGCCCTGATAGTCCAGCAGGTCGTCGGCGATCTGGAAGGCGATGCCCAAGGCGTCGCCATAGCTGAACAGTGCCCGGACCTGTTCCTCGGACGCACCGGCGATCACACCGCCCACCTCAGTTGCCGCGGAGAACAGCGCGGCGGTCTTGCCGCGCACCACCTGCAGGTAGACGGCCTCATCCGTGCGCAGGTCGGTGGCTGCGGTCATCTGCAGCACCTCGCCTTCGGCGATGGTGGCCGAGGCATTGGCCAAGATGTCCAGAACCCGCAGAGACCCGGTTTCCACCATCAACTGGAAGCTGCGCGAAAATAGATAGTCGCCGACCAGCACGCTGGACTTGTTGTCCCACAGCAGGTTGGCGGTGGGCCGGCCGCGCCGCTGGGCGCTTTCGTCGACCACATCGTCGTGCAACAGCGTGGCGGTGTGGATGAATTCGACCGTGGCGGCCAAACGGATGTGATGGTCACCGCCATAGCCGAACAGCCGCGCGGCGGCCAGGGTCAGCATCGGGCGCAGGCGTTTGCCGCCGGCTTCGACCAGATGCGCGGTGACTTCGGGGATGCGGGGCGCGTGTTCCGAGGCCATGCGGGTGCGGATCAGAGTGTTTACCGCCTCCATTTCACCGGCCAAAATCTCGGCCAGTCGCTCATGCGGTTTCGAGATCGTGCTGATCGTCATCACACTCCTGATACAAGGCTCGACTTTCGTCCTGCCTTGCCCTTACATCCATCCCCATGAAAGAACTTCTGCGCAGCACCGATCCGACCATCATCGCCTTTGCATCCGCTCTTCTTGAGGGCGAGGATATAGACTGCTTTGAGATGGACGTAAATATGAGCGTCCTCGAGGGAGGCATCGGAATCTTTCCGCGCCGCCTCATGGTTCGGACCGATGACCTCGAGCGGGCAGAGCGGGTGATGCGTGACAATGACATTCCGCTGGGAAGATGACCGGGTTTCCAGACAGCGCGCTGACTTGCAACGACTTTCTGGGTGGCCGCCTAAAGCTGTGGCAGCCGCGAGACGGTTATCGCGCCGGTGTCGATCCGGTGCTGCTTGCTGCCGCGGTTCCGGCCAAAGCCGGGCAGTCGGTGCTGGAGCTGGGCTGCGGGGCGGGCGCTGCGGTTCTTTGTCTCGTGACCCGCGTGCCCGGTCTGCGGCCGACGGGGGTCGAGCTTCAGGCCGACTATGCCGCTCTGGCCGCAAGAAACGCGCAATGCAACGAGATCGATTTGTCCGTCCACGTGGCCGACCTGTCCAATATGCCGACTGATCTGCGTCAGCAGCACTTCGACCACGTGATCGCAAACCCCCCCTATTATCGGCCCGGTGCACATAGCGCGGCCGTCGATGCTGGTCGGCGAACGGCGCTGAGCGAGCAGACGCCGCTGTCCGACTGGTTTGATGCGGCAGCGCGCAGGCTGGCACCGCGCGGGTACTTGCACATGATCCAGCGCGCGGAACGCTTGCCCGACATGCTGACGGCCTGCGTGGGTCGGTTGGGCTCGGTAGAGGTTCTGCCCATCGCGCCGCGTATGGGGCGCGGGGCCGAGTTGCTGATCCTGCGGGCGCGCAAGGGCGGGCGCGCGGATTTTCGATTGCATGCGCCGCTGATTCTCCACAGCGGTGACCGCCATGAAAGGGACGGCGAGAGCTATACCGACATGGTATCTGGCATCCTGCGCGAGGGCCGACCAGTGCCCTGGCCGGACGCCCGATAGGCAATGACCAGCCGAAATTGTCGGATTTGAACAAGAATCCGAGCGTCTGCAGCGTGACAGGCTGGAAATGATGTGATCAACTTCCCATGTGATATTCAGAAACTGAGAAGGAGGATCGCCATGAGCGTAAGCGCACATCTGACGGAACTGAAGAAGAAGCACGAAATCCTCAGTCTCGAAGTGGAACAAGCCCAGCGCTCGCCCGGTATCGACGATCTCCACATCGCTCAACTCAAAAAGAAGAAGCTGAAGCTGAAGGAAGAGATTGAACGCCTGTCGGCTTAATGTCGCAGGCTGGCGCGTGCCGCGATTGCAGCGCCGCCGGTAACAAGCAATGCCGCGATCGCCAGCGTCCAGGATGGCGTGGCGATCCCGGCGACCACAAGCACCAAAGTTGACAACAGGGGTGCCGCGTACGAGCTGGTGCCCAGCATCTGGATGTCACCGTGCTTGACCCCGATATCCCAGACATAGAACGCCAGCCCAACAGGCCCCAACCCCAGGGCAACGGTCGACATCCAGGCCAGTGCATCGGGTGGGCAGACTGTCTGCTCAAGGCTGAAATGCAGGATCCACGAGGCGATGGCGGTCAGCACGCAGAACACTGCTACCGAGCTGGTCGGCGTTTGACCCAGCCTGCGCGACAATACGGAATACCCCGACCACGTAAGGGCGCACAAAAGCGCCAGCGCATAGCCCGGCAGATGTTCGGCCTGTAACCCTGCGGTTCCGCCACCGGTGATGATAAGCGCGGCCCCGGAGAAGCCCAGACATGCTCCGAGCAGATGGCCCAGACGTAGGGTTTCACCAGGAAGCAACCCTGAAAAAAGAACGATCAGCAAGGGCCAGAGGTAGGCGATCAATCCGGCCTCGGCCGCAGGTGCCATGCGAAGGGCCGAAAAATACAGGGCGTGGTATCCGAACAAGCCAACCGTGCCGAAGGCGAATACCTTCCAACTGACCCGTTTCAGTTGCGCAAGCCCACCGCTGCGCCACGTCCAGATCAAGCCAAGGGTTCCGCCGATCGTAAAGCAGATGGCGTTCAGCAAAAGTGGCGGGGTCGGCGCCGAGCCAACCGTGAACAGCGCCAGCAGTGCCCACAAAAGGACGGCGACAAAACCGATGGCGGTGGCGCGGTTCTTTGTCATGAGGGGGGGATATCCTCGACGGGTATGATTTCCAGACCGTCGGATATGTGCGCGGTTTTTTCGATCTCTGCAAGGAACCAATCCCGGAAGGCGGCAATCTGAGGGCGCGTCTCTTCGCCCGAACGGCACAGGAACCGGAACCGGGCCTTGGTTTCGACGGCGGTTTTGAAGGGCATCACCAGTCGGCCTTCGATCACATCCTTGATGATCATCGGGCGCCGTCCCAACGCGACGCCGACACCCGCCACCGCGGCATCAATGGCGTGATCCGCGTTCGAGAAATGCGCGCCATGAGTTGGCGTGAAGTCCACCCCCACCGCACGAAACCAGGCGGGCCAGTCACAGGGCGGGTTCAGGAAGTTGATCGAGTCATCGTGGATCAGCGGCGCTTTGGTCAGATCCTGCGGCGTCGGAAACCGGGCCGCAAGCTCGGGCGTCATGACCGGTGTCAGCCACTCTTGCCGCACGGGAACTGAATACAGCCCGTCATCCTGCCCGTACCCGAAACGGATCGCGACATCCACGTCGTCGCGCTCGAAATCGAGATTGCGCAGCGTGGCTGAAAATCTCAGGTCGATCTCGGGATGGGCGCGGGCGAACTCGTACAGGCGGGGGGCCAGCCATTTGGCTGTCAGGGCCGGCCCAGCGGTCACTGTCAGTGTTGTGTTGTCCTGCAGGCGGCGGGTGGCCGACCAGGCCGCCTGCAGCGCAGCAAACCCTTTTTCCGTGCCTGGGGCTAGGGTTCGTCCGGCCTCGGTCAGCTCGACCGCACGGTTCAATCGGCGGAACAGCGGCTGACCCAGATGCTCTTCCAGAGACTTGATCTGAAACGACAGCGCGGCTGGTGTCACGTTCAACTCGTCTGCGGCCTTGGCGAAGGACATATGGCGGGCGGCGGCATCAAAGGCCCTGAGGGCGGTGAGTGGGGGAAGTCGGTCGCTCATCTTCACATAAGATTTTCTAAACTGAATGTGGAAAAACTCTCGTTTGTACCCATTGAAAACAACAGGCATGTTGAGTGCAAGTCAAGTTCACCTTTAGTAGAAGGGAAAAGCCATGATCGAGATGACGACCAATCCTGCCGCACAAAAGGCAATTCTGCGCGCTCATCAAGAGCGCGGCAAGGCGATCCGGAGTTTCTGGAAGTGGGTTCTGGGTTCCCGCTGAACGCTGCGCGCGCGTTCTTACGGGATCAAAGAAGGGCCGACCCGTTGGGTCGGCCCGTTTTCATTTGAGCCGCGATCAGACGAAAAACTGCGCGCCGTTGGCCGAAATCGTCGACCCGTTGATGAACTGCGAATCTTCCGACGCCAGGAATGCGACGCAGCGGGCAATTTCCTCGGGTTCGCCCAAACGGCCTGCAGGGATCTGACCGATGATGGCTTCACGCACCTTTTCCGGAACGGCCATGACCATCTCGGTCGCGATGTATCCGGGGCAGATGGCGTTTGCGGTGATGCCGGCGCGCGCGCCTTCCTGCGCCAGGGATTTGACGATGCCCAGATCACCGGCTTTGGTAGCGGCATAATTCACCTGAGCGAACTGGCCCTTTTGCCCGTTGATCGAGCTGATCACGATCACCCGACCGAACTTGCGCTCGCGCATGCCGGGCCAGACGGGGTGTACGGTGTTGAACACCCCGGTCAGGTTGGTGTCGATCACCTGGTGCCATTGTTCCGGTGTCATCTTGTGGAACGGCGCGTCGCGGGTGATGCCTGCATTGGCGACAACGATGTCGATCGGGCCAAGCTCGGCTTCGACCTTTTCGATGCCCGCCTTGGACTCGTCATAGTCGGCCACGTTCCATTTGTAGGTCGCAATGCCGGTTTCCTCGGTGAACTTGGCCGCGGCTTCGTCATTCCCCGCATACGAGGCGGCTACATTGTATCCTTCGGCCTTGAGCGCTTTGGAAATTGCTGCGCCGATGCCGCGGGTGCCGCCGGTTACGAGTGCTGTACGTGCCATTTAGGACTCCTCCAAATTTAATCGTGTTGGTAATTCTGTTACTCTGAGAGATTGTGTTGCGCAATATCGTTTCGTCGCGAGCTGGCTCTTTCCGTTTGGTGATATTGTCGCATCCTAGGGATATTCCCGGAGTGTAACAAAAAAGGGCGCCCATTGGACGCCCTTATTCGTGACTTGTCAAAGCACTTATACGCGCTCCACGCACAGGGCGACGCCCATGCCGCCTCCGATGCAGAGGGTTGCCAGACCCTTTTTCGCGTTCCGGCGCTTCATTTCGAACAGCAGCGTGTTCAGAACCCGGCAGCCGGATGCTCCGATCGGGTGGCCGATGGCGATGGCGCCGCCGTTCACGTTCACGATCGAGGGATCCCAACCCATGTCCTTGTTCACGGCGCAGGCCTGTGCCGCGAAGGCTTCGTTGGCTTCGACCAGATCCAGATCGTCAACCGACCAGCCGGCCTTTTCCAGCGCCTTGCGCGAGGCATAGATCGGTCCGACACCCATGATCGACGGGTCCAGCCCGGCGGTCGCATAAGACGCGATGCGGGCCAGCGGTTCGATCCCGCGCTTTTCGGCGTTGTCGGCAGACATCAGCAGGGTTGCCGCCGCGCCGTCATTCAGACCCGAGGCGTTGGCCGCAGTCACCGAGCCATCCTTCGTGAAGGCTGGACGCAGCTTGGCCATCGCCTCCATGGTCGCGCCGTGACGGATGTACTCGTCACTATCCATCACGATGTCGCCCTTGCGAGTCTTGATGGTGAAGGGCACGATCTCGTCCTTGAACTTGCCGGCCTTCTGCGCGGCCTCAGCCTTGTTCTGGCTGGCCACCGCGAACTCATCCTGCATATCGCGGCTGATCTGCCACTTCTCGGCCACGTTCTCGGCGGTCTGGCCCATGTGGTAGCCGTTGAACGCATCCCACAGGCCGTCGCGGATCATGGTGTCGATGTATTTCATGTCGCCCATCTTGTGGCCCGCGCGCAGCGATGCGGCGTGGGGCGACAGGGTCATGTTTTCCTGACCGCCGGCGCAGACGATCTCGGCATCGCCCAGCTGGATATGCTGAGCGCCCAGTGCGACGGCACGCAGGCCTGAACCACAGACCTGGTTGATGCCCCATGCCGCGCTTTCCTGCGGCAGGCCGGCGTTGATATGCGCCTGGCGTGCGGGGTTCTGGCCTTGGGCGGCCGTCAGAACCTGACCCATGATGGTTTCGCTCACCTCGGACTTGTCGATCCCGGCGCGTTCCACGACGGCTTCGAGGACGGCAGCGCCCAGATCATGTGCGGGGGTGTTCGCAAAGGAACCGCCAAAGCTGCCGACGCCCGTGCGTGCGGCGGATGCGATTACTACGTTGGTCATACAGTCAATCCTTTACCGTCAAGGTCCTGTGGGAAATCTGACGGCGCAGGTCGCACAGAGCCTCTCTGGCGATGCAAGAGCGCCTCGTGATCCCCCGCTCCAGCACTTTCTGCCATAGCGCAATGCTGCACGTGCAGCAACGGACAGCTTGTCTCATGAGAAAGCCTCGGCTGGATTGCGCCCAAGAGAATTGGGTTCAACTTCCTGTTTTGGCTTCTTTTTCCGGTTGCCACGGGGCTTTCACCGTCGGAGCACCGAATAGGTAGCCCTGCAGGCAGTCCACACCGCTGGCCACCAGAAACTCGGCATCTTCACGCGTTTCGACCGATTCGGCGATGACCAGAATCTCGAATTCACGGGCGACGGAGATCAGCGCGCGCACCAGCGCCTGATTGTCCGGATTGGTGCTGACGCCCCGTACGAATTGCCCGTCGATCTTCGCCGCGTCAAAGAAGAACTCGCGAAAATATCTGAAGCTGAAGTTGCTGGCACCGAAGTCATCCAGCGCAAAAGCGATCCCGCGATCCTGAAGCCGGTCCATGAAATCGACCACCAGTTCGGGAACCTGCATTGCCGAGCTTTCGGAGATTTCGAGGATAAGCCGCTCGCCCAGCGTTTTGTCCCGTTTGAGAAACCGGTCCAATATCCGTGACCAGCGCGCGTATCCGATCGAGCGTGCGGACATGTTGATAGAAAGCCGGATTTCCGGATTTCTCGACAGGGCGCGCAACCCTTTTTCCAACGCTATGCAATCCAGTTCCCGGCCGATTGGTGTGTTTTCCACCTGCGGCATGAACTCCCGCGCGGGGATCACGCGGCCGGTTTCGTCCAGCACGCGGATGAATGCCTCGTAGAATGCGACGCCGTGCGGGTCGCGTGCTTGCATGACGGGCTGGAACGCGAGGCGGCATTGCTGATGCTTGACAGCCTCGGTCGCCATTTGAACGGTCGAAGTGTCCCGCGCGGCGACGGCCGAATTCAACGGGCTGTCCCCACCTTCTGGCAGATCTGCAAAGTCCTTTTTCCGCATCGATGCCGAATCCCCGTACGTTTCCGAAACCGGTCAGCACGTAGTTTCGGGTCGTACCGGTGAATTTGCGGTTAATGCGCGTCGGGAATCAGTGGGTGGGATCAGCGGGTCGTCTGGGCTGCGTGGCGCAATTCGACCACGGCGCCAATCACGGCACCCAAGAAGCCTGTGCCCACCATAGCCACTCCAAGCATCATTACCGCCGGGGCAGGCTGCTGCCCAAGGGCGCTGAGCATCGCGATTACCAGGCCCAACAGACCGGTCGCGGTGAAGATGGCAGTAACGCGGGACATTGTGGAACTCCGACCGAACAAACTTGTCACTTGTCCGGATATGGAGCACGCGCGCCGGAATTCAAGTGCCCGCCCGGCAGACGCCGCCAGTCTCAGGCCTGTTTTGCCTGTTGGTTGGGCAGGTTTTCGTCGAATTGCTCGAAACCGGGCGTTCCGAGATCTTCGGGGTGGCGGGACAGGTGCTTGGCCTTGATCTGCTCGGAGCTGTCGCGGCTGCCGTCATGGCTGTAGCCCGGCGGGGCAAAGCAATAGGCCAGCCGCTGTTTCAGGGTCAGGCCCGGCTGGGTCGCGTCCCGCCAAATGGCCACCCATTCGTGAAAGGCCACCCGCAGCGGGTTGAAGGTGCCGATATTGTGCACCAGGCCATAATCGACCCGGTCGTCCTCCTGCTCGGGGACGAAGGTGCCGAAGAGCTTGTCCCAGATGATGAACACCCCGGCATAGTTGCAATCCAGATAGCGCGCGTTGCGGCCGTGGTGGGCGCGGTGGTGGCTGGGCGTGTTCATGACCGCCTCGAACCAGCGCGGCATCTTGCCGATGGCCTCGGTGTGAATCCAGAACTGGTAGATCAGGTTCAGGCCGCCGCAGAACAGCACCATCGCCGGGTGGAACCCCAGCAGGATCAGCGGTGCGCGCACGACCATCATGAAGGTGAAAGTATAGGTCCAGGTCTGCCGCAGGGCGGTGGTCAGGTTGTAGTGCTGCGAGCTGTGGTGGTTCACATGGCTGGCCCAGACCCAGCGGATGCGATGCCCGAACCGGTGCACCCAGTAATAGCGCAGGTCATCCAGCACAAAGCACAGGATGATCACCGGGATCGACGTGCCCAGATCCAGCGGCGTGATCTTCCACAGCCACATGAAGAACCCGTAGGCGATAAAGCCCAGCAGGAACCCGGACGCGATGTTGCCCGCCCCCATGATCAGCGAGGTCACGGCGTCGCGGGTTTCGTACCGCCCGCCACGGCCCTTCACGGCGATCCACAGAAACTCCGCCAGGATGGCGGCGATGAAGAACGGCACGGCCCATTGGACGACATCGGGAAAGCTGATCTGGTCGGTCATGCGGGCTCCAGCAGGTGGCGCCAGTGGCGGCGCTCGGTTTCGTCAAGGCGGACGGTGACGCCGGGGGTGGCGAAGTCGTGGAACTGGACCTCGATGCCCTCGGGGCGGTCGATCCAGTCGAAATCGCGCAGGTGGCGGGCCACCGTGTCGGCGCCAAAGGACCACAACAGGCCCGGCCCGGTCTCGGTGCGCAGCAATGCGGCGTGTCCGTCATGGGCAAGGGTGACGTCGATGATGGTGTCGTCGGGGAAATGGCGCACCCATTCGGCGCGCGCGGCATCGGCGCTCAGCACACGCTGGCGCGATCTGCCCGTCAGATGCAGCAGTGCGGTGATGCCGGCAATGCCTCCGACCACCAGAACCAGCAGGATTTCCAGCGGCATGATGTCCTCCCGCGGACAGAGTGCAAGCGGGGTCAGGCCCTGTCAAAGGTGGCGTTGCGTCAGGGTGCGTCGTGTGGCTCCAGCAGTTCGTGCCGGACAACGCGCTCGACGAAGGGCACCAACCCCTCGGGCCCCGAGGCGCGATCCTTGAGGTGAATGCAGATATCCGGCCGCCGCGCCGCGATGATGCCCACCAGTTCGCCGCGCACCTTGTCATCGAGCCCCGCGCCCATGATCGCGCAGGCGATGCGCGGTTCGGCGTCCAGTTGCCGCCGCACCTCGTCGGGATCATGCGCACCCAGCCACCGGATCGGAAGGTGGTCCAGTTGCCGCGCCACGTCGCCGACCACGTTGGGCAGCCGGCCGATCAGCAAAACCACCGGTTTCATCTCAGCCTCCTGTCTGTTGCCAATGAAAAACCGGCCCTGTTCAGGCCGGTTCCAGTCTAGCACAAAAGGTCCGTCAGGTGGTCAGCTTTCGGGGGTCAGCAGGGCCGCGATGATCGCCTTGGCACTGTTCGAGTTCCATTCGGCATCGCCGATCAGCCGCGCGATTTCCTGGCCGTCGGGGTCGATGATCACGGTGATCGGCAGGCCGACGATGCCCATCTCGCGGGCGACGGCCTGTTTCGGGTCTTGATGGCGGGGCAGGTTGGTGATGCCGTTTTCATCAAAGAACTTCTTGATCCCTGCGGGCGAGTTTCGCCCGGTGGCCAGCGTCAGAACTTCGAACTGGTCTCCGCCGAATTCCTCCTGCAACTCGGCGATCTGGGGCATCTCTTTTCGGCAGGGCGCGCACCAGGTGGCCCAAAAGTTCAGCAGAACGTATTTGCCGCGATAATCTGCCAGCGTGGCGGTGCCGCCGTCATCTTCCAGCTGGAATTCCGCGTCCGAGACCGGTTTCGGCTCGGAATGCAGGATCAGGCGTTTCAGGCTGCCGTCGCGCAGGTCGGCCAGGGCCTGCGTGTCGGCGGCCAAAGCGGCATTTGCACCCAGCGCAAGGGCCATATAAAGGGGGATCAGACGAAACAGGCGCATATCAACTCCGGGTTTTCCAGCATGACCGAACAATCCTCGA
The DNA here is from genome assembly GCF_056536885.1 of Ruegeria sp. CI5. Lineage (NCBI taxonomy): Bacteria > Pseudomonadati > Pseudomonadota > Alphaproteobacteria > Rhodobacterales > Roseobacteraceae > Ruegeria > Ruegeria sp. CI5. The sequence goes on along the minus strand of NZ_JBQFQN010000004.1, from coordinate 140,254 downwards.
ACCAGATGTGGGGCGGCCGCTTTGCCGCCGGACCAGACGCGATCATGGAGGCGATCAATGCCTCGATCGGGTTCGACCGACGGATGGCGGCCCAGGACATCGCGGGCTCGCGTGCCCATGCCGCCATGCTGGCCGCCACGGGCGTCATAAGTGATAGTGATGCCGAGGCCATTCGGGAAGGGCTGCTCACCGTTTTGTCAGAGATCGAATGCGGTGAGTTTCAGTTCTCGACCGCGCTGGAAGACATCCACATGAATGTCGAGGCGCGGCTGAAAGAGATCATCGGCGAGCCCGCAGGCCGCTTGCACACAGGCCGCAGCCGCAATGATCAGGTGGCGACCGATTTCAAACTGTGGGTTCGCGATCAGCTGGACGCCGCCGAATCCGGCCTGCTGGCCCTGATCCGCGCGCTTTTGGCGCAGGCCGGGGCCGGGGCCGATTGGGTCATGCCCGGCTTTACCCACCTGCAGACCGCGCAGCCGGTGACCTGGGGCCACCACATGATGGCCTATGTCGAGATGTTCGGCCGCGACCTGTCTCGCGTGCGGGATGCGCGCGCCCGGATGAACGAATGCCCGCTGGGTGCTGCGGCGCTGGCCGGCACGTCCTTCCCGATCGACCGGCACATGACGGCGCAGGCGCTGGGCTTTGACCGGCCCGCCGCCAACTCGCTGGATGCGGTCAGCGATCGCGATTTCGCGCTGGAATTTTTGTCGGTGGCCTCGATCTGCGCGGTGCACCTGTCGCGCTTTGCCGAAGAACTGGTGATCTGGTCTTCGGCCCAGTTCCGCTTTGTCACCCTATCCGACCGGTTCTCGACCGGCTCGTCGATCATGCCGCAGAAAAAGAACCCCGACGCCGCCGAACTGATCCGCGCCAAGGTGGGTCGGATCTTTGGTGCCAACACGGCGCTGATGATGGTGATGAAGGGGCTACCGCTGGCCTATTCCAAGGACATGCAGGAAGACAAGGAACAGGTCTTTGACGCCGCTGACAACTGGATGCTGGCGCTAGCCGCGATGGAAGGCATGGTTAAGGATATGACCGCCAACCGCGACAGCCTGGCCGCTGCCGCCGGCTCGGGCTTTTCCACCGCGACCGATCTGGCCGACTGGTTGGTGCGGGTGCTGGGCCTGCCCTTCCGTGATGCGCACCACGTCACCGGATCGCTGGTCGCCATGGCCGAAAAGAAGGGCTGCGACCTGCCCGATCTGACGCTCGAGGACATGCAATCGGTCCACGCGGGCATCACGCAGGATGTCTATTCTGTCCTTGGCGTGGATAATTCGGTAAACTCGCGCCAGTCCTATGGCGGTACGGCCCCGGACCAGGTCCGGGCGCAGATCGCCCGCTGGAAGGAGATGCTGGAATGACAATCTTGCGTGTGATTGCCCTGATCGGGGCCGCCTTCACCTTGGCGGCCTGCGGCGCTGACGGAGAGCCCGTCCAGCCGACCCTGAACGCCAATGTGGGCGTTTCGACCAGTGGCACATATGTGAGCGGGGGCGTCGGCCTGCACCGAGGCCCCCTCAGCGTGTTTCTGGGGATCTGAACGCTCTGCGGTTGAAAGCGACGTGCCAGTCGCCATTTAGCAAGTGATCCAACAAATGAAGGCAGCGAAATGAAACCACTCGGCCTTATCCTGTCGCTTGCCATACTGGCGGCGTGTGAGACCACGAATCCGCCGCGTTCGCAGCCAGTAGAAGAGCCCGCGCGCTCGGGGGCTGGAGTGTCCGTATCCGGATACGCGCGGGCCGGGGTGTCGACGAATTTCTGAATGAGCCGTTGATGCGTTTAGCCGGCCACTGGGTGCCCGCGCTGCCGCAGACACTCGATCAGAATGTCACGCCGGGTGTTGCGCATCTCGGCGGCTCCGGCGACGGCACCTGCCGCTGATCCCACTGCTGCGCCGGCTATGGCGCCTTCTGTGTTTCCAACCGTGTCGTCCGAAATGCCTGCCAGCGCGCCGATCCCGGCGCCTATCAAGGCCTGTGTCCGGGTTTCCGGGTTCCACAGGTCCTGAGACTTGGCCAATGCGCGGCACTGATCCAGATCAGCGGCGTAAGCCGGGCCCGGCTCGGCAGACAGGACGGGTTGGTGTTGGGCACCGGTGCCGCTGCATGCGGCTGTGACCAGGGCCAGCGGCAAGACGGTCAATGTGAATCGTTCCTTGAACAGCATGAGTTGTCTTTCTTTGTAGGTATTCCGGCGGAACCCGGAGCCACTTCCTTTTGCTGTGGCTTCGGCCCCTATACGAGGGCGTGCCGGGCGAGTTCAGATGTGGCCCAGGCCACGATGAGCCAAGGCCAGGACGTAGAAAGCCAGGATGAAATCCAGAATCTCGATCAGTCCCAGCATCAGCGGAATTGGATCGGGTGATGTGGGGAAGACGTGACCCAGGTCCAGCAGGACCACGAAGATGTATCCCCAGGCCGCCACGATGGCGCCCCAGCTTGCCGTTGCCGAACCGCGCAGCATGGCCACCGCCGACCCCACGGCCAGCAGGGCAAGCGCGATCAGAAAGGCATTGAAGCCCCAGAACACCGTTCCACCCAGCCCGGAAAAGTCGCGGGTCTCGATCGGGCCGCCTGGGACCAGCGTGACAAAGCTGGCGACGAGGACAAGCATCAGTTTGGCGGCTGTTGCTGTGGGTTGGGACGCCATAGGCCGCGTTGGGCTGGCGTTGATTTGTGACGAATGCGCCATGACAGAATCCCTTTAATGACTGACGGGTCATAAATGGAGATGGCTTTACTGACCTTCAAGTCATTAAAAGATTGAATTCGCGTGACGCCGCGTCCAATCTGCGTCAAGAGAGGCGCGCCGGAAGAAAATCGGGGGGCAAGATGCCGAAGATCGTCGATCGCGAAGAGATGCAGGGGCGGATATTGGATGCCGCCATGGCCTGCTTTCTGGATCAGGGCTATCACGCCACCAAGATGCAGGACGTGGCCCATCAGGCCGGGATGGCCAAGGGCACGTTGTATCTGTATTTCCAAAGCAAGGAGGCTTTGCTTCTGGCGTTGCTGCAGCGGTATTTCGAGGATATCCGCGCTCGCATCAACGACATCCCGGCCCCGCAGACGCTGGACCAGTTCATGACCGGGCTACGTCTGTCCATGCCCGCTGACCGTCTGGCGGCGACGCGGCTGTTCTTTGACGTGCTGGGCCCCGGATTTCAGGACCCGCGCGCGGCCGAGATCATCGGCGGGTTCTTCGCCTGGCTTGCCGATCATTATGCTGCTCAGTTCGCCCCATTGATCCGCGCGGGTGAAATCCGCGGCGATCTCAGTGCGCTGGCCGCCGCGCAGGCGGTGACGGCGATGCTGGATGGATTAGTTATCCATCTGGCGATCTTCGGGGGCGATGAAAGCGACTTTGAAGCGCGGCGCGACGCGACCCTTTCGTTGCTTGAGGCCGGCCTGCGCGGATAAGCCGTTGCGCCCGACTTCTGTGCGCTCGGCACCGGATTACGTGCCCACGTCGCAAATCCCGTTGATCCACAGGCCTGTTTTGGTCTAAGCGCGCAGATATGGATCACTTTCTCTACCGCGATGGCGTGTTGTGCGCCGAGGACGTCCCGGTCGCCGAGATCGCTGCTGCGGTCGGCACGCCGTTCTATGTCTATTCCACGGCCACGCTGCTGCGGCATTACAACCTGTTCGACGAGGCGTTGGCAGGTACCGACCACGTGGTCTGTTATGCAATGAAGGCCGCCAGCAACCAGGCCATTTTGAAAACGCTGGCGCAGGCGGGCGCGGGGATGGACGTGGTTTCGGGCGGCGAGTACCTGCGGGCCAAGGCAGCGGGTGTGCCGGGCGAAAAGATCGTGTTCTCGGGCGTCGGCAAAACGGCCGAGGAAATCCGCATCGCGCTGACCGGCGGGATTCGTCAGTTCAACGTCGAATCCGAGCCCGAGATGGAAGTGATCAACGCCGTCGCGCAGGAACTGGGCGTGATCGCGCCGATCACCGTTCGCGTAAATCCGGACGTCGACGCCAAGACCCACGCCAAGATCGCCACGGGAAAATCCGAGAACAAATTTGGCATCCCGATCGTCCGTGCACCCGAGGTCTATGCCCATGCGGCCAGCCTGCCCGGCCTGAAGGTGGTGGGCATCGACGTGCATATCGGCTCTCAACTGACCGATCTGGAGCCGTTCCGCCTGGCCTACTCCAAAGTCGCCGAACTGACCGAACAGCTGCGTGCTCAAGGCCACGACATTCACCGTCTGGACCTGGGTGGCGGGCTGGGCATTCCCTATGCCCGCTCGAACGAAGCACCGCCGCTGCCGTTGGAATACGGTGCGATGATCAAGGAAACGCTGGGCCATCTGGGCTGCGAGATCGAGATCGAGCCGGGCCGTCTGATCGCGGGCAACGCGGGGCTGATGGTGTCGAAGGTGATCTATGTGAAGTCGGGCGAAGGGCGTGATTTCCTGATCCTCGACGGGGCAATGAACGATCTGATCCGCCCGGCCATGTACGACGCCTATCATGACATCGTTCCCGTCATTGAGCCCGCGCCGGGGGTCGAACAACGCCCCTATGACATCGTCGGGCCGGTCTGCGAGACCGGGGATACCTTTGCGAAACAAAGGGCGATGCCACCGCTGAACCCGGGGGATCTGGTCGCATTTCGCAGTGCCGGCGCCTATGGCGCGGTTATGTCCAGTGAATACAACACCCGGCCTCTGATCCCCGAAGTTCTGGTTCATGGCGATCAATTCGCGGTTATTCGTGAACGGCCAACCTTTGACGAAATCATAAACCGCGATACCATACCTGAGTGGCTGTGACGCGATAACCGCGCGGGCCCGACCCGGAGGCCTGACGTGACCGACACTCGCAACCTGCCGATCCCCAGACTGTCCCTGTTGCTGACGCGCACGGGGATGCTGGCCGAGCAGGTGATGCGCGCCTTTTGGCCGTTCCTGTCGATTGCGGCCCTGATCATGGCGGCCTTGCTGCTGGGTCTCCACGACCTGATCGGCCTTGAAACCGTCTGGATCATCGGAGCCGCATCCATTCTGGCGTTGACGGTTGCATTGGTCTGGGGCGCGCGGAGGTTTCGGTTCCCTACCCGCACGCAGGCGCTTGTCCGACTTGACGAGACACTGCCGGGCCGCCCCATCCAGGCATTGCTGGACGATCAGGCCATCGGGGCGATGGACGAAGATTCGCGCGCATTGTGGCAGGCCCATCAGGCGCGCATGGCCGCCCGCGCCGCGCAGGCCGGACCGGTCAAGCCTGACCTGAACCTTGCCGCTCGTGACCCCTACGCGCTGCGCTATGCGGCGCTTTTGGCGCTGGTGGTCGGATTGCTGTTCGGATCGTTCTGGAAAGTTGGATCGGTCGCCCAGATGACACCCGGCACGGCCGTAGCCGGCCAGGGCCCCAGCTGGGAAGGCTGGGTCGAGCCACCTCGGTATACCGGCCTGCCGACGCTGTATCTGGCCGATCAATCCGGTCCGACGCTGACAGTGCCACAAGGCAGCCGCGTCACTTTGCGCTTCTATGGCGAGGTCGGCGCGCACAGCTTGACTGAAACCAGTTCCTCCGCTTCCACCACAACAGCAACCGATCCGGATCAGGAGTTTGTCGTCGAGCGTTCGGGCCGATTGTCGATCGAGGGCCCTGCAGGACGTGACTGGGGTGTCGAGGTCATTGCGGACGCGCCGCCGGTAATCGCCGTGGCCGAACCCGCCACCGCCGAGGCTGGTGGCCAGATGAAACTGCCGTTCTCGGCGCGTGACGATTATGGCATCCTGTCAGGCACCGCGTTGATCGAGTTGGACCTGTCTGCGGTCGATCGTCGCCATGGTCTGGCCGTTGCGCCCGAACCTCGCGACGCGGTCACCGTCGACCTGCCCATGCCGATCGCTGGTGACCGGAGCGATTTCACGGAAGATCTGATCGAGGACTTTTCGGAACACCCTTGGGCGCACCTGCCGGTCAAGATTACCCTTTCGGCCGTCGATGCCGCTGATCAGGTGTCGGAGTCGGATGTCTACCGAACCGACCTTCCTGCCCGCCGGTTCTTTGATCCGCTGGCTGCGGCGGTGATTGAACAGCGCCGCGATCTGCTGTGGTCGCGCGACAATGCCAAAAGGGTGGCTCAGCTATTGCGGGCTGTTTCGCACCGGCCCGAGGATGTCTTCCGTTCGGAAACCGCATATTTGCGACTGCGCTACATTCTGCGCCGGTTGGAAACCTTTACGGAATTCGGCCTGGGCCCCGAACAGCAGACCGAGATCGCGCAAGCCTTGTGGGATCTGGCCATCCTGATCGAAGAAGGCACGCTCGCCGATGCGCTGGAGCGGATGCGTCGCGCTCAGGAACGTCTGACCGAAGCGATGCAGAACGGTGCCAGCGATGAGGAGATCGCCGAGTTGATGCAGGAACTGCGTGAAGCGACCGACGAGTATCTTCGTCAGCTGCAGCGGCTGGCGCAGGAAAACCCGGACGGCCAGCAGGGCCAGCAGAACCAATCCGGTGAATCCATGCAGATGACGCAGGATGACCTTCAGCGGATGATGGACCGGATCCAGGAACTCATGGAGCAGGGCCGCATGGCCGAGGCCCAGCAGGCGCTGGAGGAGTTCCAGCAGATGATGGAAAACATGCGCGTGACCCAGGGCCAGGGACAGGGGCAACAATCCGAAGGCCAGCAGGCCATGGAAGGATTGGCCGAAACCCTGCGTGAGCAGCAGGGCCTGAGCGACGAGGCCTTCCGTGACTTGCAGGAGCAATTCAATCCCGGCGCGCAGGCCGGTGAAAGCCAGGGCAATGAAGGCCGCTCGGGCGGTCAGGGGCGCGGCCAGAGCCATGAGGGTCCGGGCGGCCAGGGCCAAGGATCGGATCAGGCGGGCGAAGGCCAGCAAGGGCAAGGGACTCTGGCTGACCGCCAACAGGCGCTGCGCGATGAACTGAATCGCCAGCAGCAGAACCTGCCGGGCGCCGGAACACCCGAAGGCGACGCCGCACGCGAGTCGCTGGGGCGTGCAGGTCGTGCCATGGATGAGGCCGAAGATGCCCTGCGGAGCGACGACCTTGCCGAAGCGATCGACCGCCAGTCCGAAGCAATGGAAGCGTTGCGCGAAGGGATGCGCGAGCTGGGTGAGGCCATGGCCCAGAACCAGCAGAACCAGCCCGGTCAGGGTACGCAGGAAGGCGACATGCAGGCCAACAACCGCGATCCGCTGGGTCGGAATCCGGGCGCTGCGGGCTCGATCTCGACCGAGGAGAACCTGCTGCAGGGGGATGATGTGTACCGCCGTGCCCGCGAGTTGCTGAATGAAATCCGTCGCCGCACGGGCGAAACCGACAGGCCCAGAATCGAACTGGAATACCTCAAAAGGCTGCTCGAGCGGTTCTGACCGGCAGAGTTACTCGGTCGCGGAGCCAGCCTGCGATTCCAGCCAGATCCGGGCCTGATCGACCATCGAGACATACGACTGCAACACAGGCTCGGCCTGGGGAACTGCCTCGCTGATCTGGCGGGCGTTGCCGTAGATCAGGAACAGGATGACCCCGATGATCAGGATCAGCGCAAAGCCCCGCAGGAACCCGCCCGATTTCCGCGGCGGGGCTTCGGCGGGCTCTGCCGCGGTCGGGGCGTGGTCGCTGCGCAAAGTCGAATTGATGCTGTCCACATCCGGCAGCGCCTCTTTTTGACCGGTTCCCCCGGCGGTTTCGGTCGCCGCAGGAGGTGTCGGCTTGGGGGCCGGTTCCGGCTGCTGATCCAGACCCAGATCCGGCTGACTTTCCAGACCGGACCCTTCCTTGGCGCGCAGTTCGGCCTCACGCGCGGCTTCCTCCCGCAGGATTGTCGCAACGGCCGGATCGACGTTGCCGGTCGGAGCGGCTGGCCGGGCTTCGTCCTCGGGATCGGGCTGTTCGGCTTTGACCTCTTCGTCTTCTTTCTGCTCCGGTTCGGGCGCAGCAGCTTCGGCGGCTGGCGGCTCAGACGCATCCGAGGGCGCGCTTTCGGCCAGCCCGTCATCGGTTTCGGCCGCGACAGGCTCGGCCTCCGGGTGTTTAGGTTGGAACCAGGTCTGCTCGCAGCTCGAGCATTGCACGTCTCGACCTTCCTCCGGAATGACCTCATCCGGAACCTCGTACTGGGCATTACAGTTCGGGCATGTTAGTCGCATACTGCCTCCCCGGCCGCTGGCGGCCTGTCGTCGTTTTTCCAAGAATGATAATCCGTTAAGGCGAAACAGCAAAGCGCGTTTTCGGCCCGGTGGATCAAGTGTCGCCAAATGGACTCGGTGCAGGCATTGAAACCGTGGTCGTGCTCGGGCAAGAAGGGCGCAAGCAATATTGAGGGCAGGCGTGATCGAGCTTGAAAATGTCAGCTACAGCTATGGCGGCGGCGAACTGCTGAGCAATGTCTCGGTCCAGTTGCAGCCGGGGTCGTTCCATTTTCTGACCGGCCCGTCCGGAGCGGGCAAAACGACCCTGTTGAAACTCTGCTATGGCGCATTGCTGGCCAGTTCGGGGCGGATCAGCGCCTTTGATCAGGACATTGCCCGACTGGACCGGGACCAGATGGCCCTGCTGCGCCGTCGCATCGGTGTCGTGCATCAGGACTGCCGGTTTCTGGACCACATGACTCTGGCTGAGAATGTCGCCCTGCCACTGATGGTGTCGGGACGCTCTGTCGAGGCCGAGCAGGAAGATCTGACCGAACTCCTGTCCTGGGTCGGTCTTGGTGGCCGCCTGGACGCACTTCCGCCGGAGCTTTCGGGCGGCGAGCGGCAACGGGCCGCACTGGCGCGGGCGGTCATCCTGTCACCGGACGTGGTGTTGGCCGACGAACCCACCGGCAACGTCGACTGGGAGATGTCCCAGCGTTTGCTGCGTCTGTTGATCGAACTGAACCACATGGGAAAAACCGTGGTAATCGCCACCCACGATCTGGGCTTGATCCGGGCGGCCAAGAGTCAGGTGCAGGCTCGGGTTCTTCGGATCTCGCAGCGGCGGCTGCAACTGGCAGGGGCGGATCTATGATTGCCGATGACATTCGCGCCCTGCTGCGCCGGGACGCCCGGGCCGACCGCGTCGTGCCGCCAACGGGATTTACGGCGCACCTGACCCTTTTCGTGTCAGGTGCGATGGCCTTTCTGACAGTTTTCGCGCTTGCGCTGTCGCTGGCCTCGGGGCGTTTGGCCGATCGCTGGGCCTCGGAGCTGGCCGGAGCGGCCACTCTGCGGATCAATGCGCCCGCTGAACAGCGTGCAGCGCAGACCGAGGCCGCACTGGAGGTTCTGAAACAGACCTCGGGCGTGGCGTCGGCGCGCGCGCTCAGCGCCGAAGAACAGGCCGCTTTGCTGGCCCCCTGGTTTGGACCAGACCTGCCGCTGGACACGCTGCCGGTGCCACAGCTGATCGAGATCATCGAGGGTGAGCCGGGGCTGGACACGATGGGCCTGCGCCTGCGGCTGGCGGCCGAGGTGCCAGGCGCGGTTCTGGATGACCATTCCCGCTGGCGCGAGCCGCTGGTCGATGCCGCCACCTCGTTGCGGCGGTTGGGCTGGATCTCGATCCTGCTGATCGGTGGGGCCACGGCGGCGATGATCACGCTTGCGGCCAATGCCTCGCTCGCGGCCAACGCCCAGATCATCGAGGTGCTGCGTCAGGTCGGTGCACGCGACCGCTTCATCGCCGGTGCCTTCGTGCGTCGGTTCACCTGGCGCGCGTTTTTCGGAGCCGTGGTGGGGACGGTTCTGGGCCTGACCGGGGTGCTGCTGCTGCCCGAGGCCTCGGATGCGGGCGGTTTCCTGACCGGCCTTGGGTTCCAGGGCGCCGACTGGTTGTTGCCCGCCGTAATCCCCATTCTGGGCGCGGCCGTGGCCTTTGCCGCGACATGGTCGGCGGCCCGTCGCAAATTGAAGGAGCTTTCGTGATGGCAATGGCGTTCCAATGGGTGCGCTCGCTGATCTTCATGGTCACGATCTACGCATGGATGGCGGTTCTGGGCCTGGTCTTCGCGCCCTACGCGCTGTTCTCCAAGCGCGGGGCCCTGCGCGCCTGCAAGACCTATGCGCGCACGACCATATGGCTGGCGCGCTGGATGGTGGGAATTCGCGGCGAGGTGCGCGGCAACGTGCCCACGGGCGAGGTGGTGATCGCGGCCAAGCACCAGTCATTCTTCGACATCATCCTGATCTTTGACGCGATCCCCCACGGCAAGTTCATCATGAAGCGCGAACTGTTGTGGACTCCGATCATCGGTATGTACGCACGTCGACTGGGCTGTATCGCGGTCGATCGAGGCAAACGCGGTGCGGCGGTGGCCAAGATGGTCAAGGACGTTTCCAAGGAGTTCACCGAGCCCGGGCAACTGGTGATCTATCCGCAGGGCACCCGCGTGGCGCCGGGGGTATACAAACCCTACAAGGTCGGCACTGCCGTTCTTTACGAGGGGCTGGGTTTCCCTTGCGTGCCGGCTGCCACCAATGTCGGTGTCTTCTGGCCCCGGTCGGGAATTCTGCGCAAACCCGGCCATGCGATCGTCGAGTTCCTCGACCCGATCGAGCCGGGCGTCGATCGCGACTCGTTCCTGGCCCGGCTGGAAGAGGTGATCGAGACGCGCTCAAACGCGCTGATGCGCGAAGTGGGGTTTGATCCGGATGCAGTTCATCGATGACATCACCGCGCTTGAGGCGCTGTACGGCACCCCCGGCGCCGCCTCGATACGGAAGGTTGCGCGGCAACTGACGCCGCTTTACCGCAAATGGATCATGGCGTCGCGGTTGTGCGTGCTGTCCACGGTGGGGCCCGAAGGGGTGGATGGCAGCCCCCGGGGCGATGACGGCCCGGTGGTGATGGAGCTGGACCCCGGCACCCTGGCCTTGCCCGACTGGCGCGGCAACAACCGCCTGGACAGCCTGCGCAACATCGTGCGCGATCCGCGTGTGGCGCTGATGTTCATGGTGCCGGGCTCGAACAACGTGGTGCGGGTGAACGGTACCGCGCGGTTGACGGCCGATGCCGACCTGTGCGCCCGGTTCGAGAAAAAGGGCAAGCAACCGGCCACTGTGATCGTCATAGAAATCGGGGAAATCTACACGCAATGCGCCCGCGCGCTGATGCGGGCCGAAACCTGGACCGGCGGCGATCTCAGCGCCGAGTTGCCGACGGTGGGCGAGATCCTGGCCGAGGTGTCGCAGGGCGAGGAAGGCGGCGCACGCTATGATCGGGAATGGGGTGCGCGCGCCGCAAAGACGATGTGGTGATCACGCTGCCGCTGCGCCCAGCCGGGTGACCCGCGTGATCCATTTCTGGACGCTGTCCTGCTTGGGGTAGCTGGCGCCGGAAAACCAGGTGAACCGCGTCGGCTTGAACCCGACGAACCCCAGAACCTGACCGCGCATCTGGTGAACCAACGCCCGGCGGTAGACCAGCCGCATGAACCAGCCCGGCGTGTCCGAGGTGATGATGACCCGCGCAGTGCGGCCGTCGAGCATCGGTGCCGGGAATCCCAGTTTGTTGGGATTGCGGGTATCGAACGTACGGCCGGGGATGAACATCCGATCGATCAGCCCCTTGAGCTTGGCGGGCAGGCCGCCCCACCACATGGGCGTCGTCAGAACCAGGTGATCGCTCCATTCGAAATCCTGCAGAACCTGTTCCAGAACCGGCTCCAGCGGTTTGAAATCATGATAGTTGCCCTGTCCGAAATCGAAATCGAACTCCAGCTCGCTGAGGTGGACGATCTTTACGTCATGGCCCTTGGCGCGGGCGGCTTCGGCATAGGTGTCGGCAAAGGTGCGCGACAGGCTGCTTTCGGCGGGGTGACCGTCGAGGATGAGAATTTTCTTGGGGTGCATCGGAATTCTCCAAAAATTGACCACGGTCAGTTTATAGAATCAAAAAATGACCACGGTCAATATCAAATTTGACCGCGGTCAAAAAACATGCGAACAAGCCTCATGCAAAAGACGATTCAGAAACGAACCCTGAAAACCCGCGCCAAGCTGCTGCAGGCGGCGGCGGACGTGGTGCAGAAACACGGATACCAGGCGTTGCGCGTGGAAGAGGTGGTACAGGCCGCCGGCGTGGCCAAGGGCACCTTCTTTGCCCATTTCCACGACAAGGACGCGCTGATGGAGATCCTGATCGGCGAAAAACTGGACTCCTGTCTGGATCAGGCGCAGGCGGCGGAAACGCCGAATACCGTGCCGCAGATTATAGTGGCCCTGGCCCCTGTGCATGATTTCATGATGTCCGAACGCTATGTGTTCGACCTGCTGATCCGTTATTCCGGTGCCGCCGCGATCTCTGAAATCGGGCCGATCGCCTATTGCTTCGAGAAATACTTCCGGATCGTGATGATGTGGCTGGATCAGGCCGAGGTTAGACAGGACGTGTCGACTGACCTGCTGGCCGAGGGCGTGCAGGCCTTTGCCATCCAGGCCATGTCACTGAAATTCTGCGCCCTGCATTCGGCGACGACATTCACCGACCGGCTGGAAACCTATCTGCGGGCGTGGCTGACTCCGGCGGCCTGACCGCCGGAGCCGAACTCATCAGGCGTGGATCGGACCGTCGCCGCAGGCCAGCGCCGCTTCGCGCACGGCTTCCGAATAGGTCGGGTGCGCGTGGCAGGTCAGGGCCAGATCCTCGGCGGACGCGCCGAATTCCATCGCCACGCAGACCTCATGGATCAGGTCGCCCGCGCCGGGGCCGATGATGTGGCAGCCCAGGATGCGGTCGGTCTCCTTGTCGGCCAGGATCTTGACGAACCCGTCGGCGGCAAAATTCGCCTTGGCGCGGCCATTGCCCATGAAGCTGAACTTGCCCACCTTGTAGGCGCGGCCCTGCTCTTTGAGCGTGACCTCGGTCTCGCCGACATTGGCAACCTCGGGCCAGGTGTAGATCACGCCCGGAATGACGCCATAGTTCACATGCCCATGCTTGCCCGCGACCACTTCGGCGGCGGCCATGCCTTCGTCCTCGGCCTTGTGGGCCAGCATCGGGCCTTCGATCACGTCGCCGATGGCGTAGATGCCCGGCACGTTGGTCTGCCAGTCCTTGCCGACCTTGACCTGGCCGCGCGGGGTCAGCTCGACCCCCAGCGCCTCCAGACCCAGCCCGTCATGGAACGGCTTGCGCCCGGTGGCGACCAGAACGGTGTCGGCCTCGATCACGTGCTCGCTGTCATCCTTGCGCAGCTTGTAGGTCACCTTGGCCTTGGTCTTGGTGGCCTCGGTCTTTTGCACGGCGGCGCCCATGACGAAGTTCAGGCCCTGTTTTTTCAGGATGCGCTGGAAGGTCTTCTGCACCTCGGGGTCCATGCCCGGGGTGATGACGTCCAGATATTCGATCACCGTCACCTCGGCGCCCAGGCGCTGATAGACCGAGCCCAGTTCCAGCCCGATCACGCCTGCGCCGATCACCACCAGCTTTTTCGGGATCTTGCCCAGCTCCAGCGCGCCGGTCGAGGTCACGACGACCTTTTCGTCGACCTCGACGCCAGGCAGCGACGCCGCCTCGGAGCCGGAGGCGATGATGATGTTCTTGGCCTCATGCACCTCATCACCGACCTTGACCTTGCCCGCCGCCGGGATCGAGCCCCAGCCCTTGAGCCAGTCGATCTTGTTCTTCTTGAACAGGAACTCGACGCCTTTGGTGTTGGTGTCGATCACGTCTTGCTTGTAGGCCAGCATCTGTTTCCAGTCGACCGAGGGGCTTTTGCCCTTGAGGCCCATCTTGGCAAAATTGTGCTCGGCCTCGTGCAGCTGATGGCTGGCATGCAGCAGCGCCTTGGACGGAATGCAGCCCACGTTCAGACAGGTGCCGCCCAGCGTCTCGCGCCCTTCGACGACGGCGGTTTTCAGGCCCAGCTGCGCGCAGCGGATGGCGCAGACATAGCCGCCGGGACCGGCGCCGATTACGATGACGTCATAGTTAGCCATTTTGTTCTCCCAAATCCGCGGAGTGTTCTTTTTGAAAAGGCGACCCACGGGGTGGATCGCCTGGGTGCCTGTTCAGACGGGTGTCAGAACCTTCACCTGAATATGTGCGACGCCGCCACGTTCATGGTGCATGGCCAGCTCTTCCGATTCGATGAAGCTCTGGGCCCGGTCCAGATCGGTAATCTCGAACAGGGCAACCGCATGATCGCGCTGTTCGGGGTCTTTCCAGACGTGCAGATCGACAATCCCGGCCGCCTTGCGCATCGGCTTGTCCTCGCGGAACACCTTCAGCCAGGCGTCGAAATCGGCCACGTCTGCCTGCCAGAGTACGTGCGTCGCCATGATCACAGATCCATCAGCAGACGGCGCGGGTCTTCCAGCGCCTCTTTCACGCGCACCAGGAAGGTGACCGCGCCCTTGCCGTCGACGATGCGGTGGTCATAGGACAGCGCCAGATACATCATCGGACGGATCTTGATCTCGCCATTGATGACCATCGGACGTTCCTGAATCTTGTGCATGCCCAGAATGCCCGACTGCGGGGGGTTCAGGATCGGCGAGGACATCAGCGAGCCATAGACGCCGCCATTCGAGATGGTGAAGGTGCCGCCCTGCATTTCGGCCATGCTCAGCTTGCCGTCACGGGCGCGTTTGCCCTTCTCGGCGATGGCTTTCTCGATCTCGGCGAACGACATGCGGTCCGCATCACGGATCACCGGAACCACCAGGCCCTGCGGAGTGCCGGCGGCGACGCCCATGTGGACGTAGTTCTTGTAGACGATGTCATTGCCGTCGATCTCGGCATTGACCTCGGGCACCTCTTTCAGCGCGTGGCAGCAGGCCTTGGTGAAGAAGGACATAAAGCCCAGGCGGACGCCGTGCTTCTTCTCGAACTGGTCCTTGTACTGGTTGCGGAGGGCCATCACCTCGGTCATGTCCACCTCGTTGTAGGTGGTCAGGATCGCGGCAGTGTTCTGCGCGTCCTTCAGACGCTTGGCGATGGTCTGGCGCAGGCGCGTCATGCGCACGCGTTCCTCGCGGGCAGCGTCCTCGGCGGCGACGGGCGCGCGCGGGGCTGCGGCCGGTGCCGGTGCCGCCGCGGCAGGGGCAGCGGCGGTTGCGACGGCGCGGGCCACGTCTTCCTTCATGATGCGACCATCGCGGCCGGTGCCGGTGACCTGATCGGCCGACAGGCCGGCTTCGGCCATGGCCTTTTCGGCCGACGGCGCATTGGCCACGTCCTTGCCGGTTGCGGCTGCTGCGGGGGCAGGGGCTGCCGCGGCTTGCGCAGCCGGTGCGGCACCTGCTTCAGCGCCCGAGATCACGGCAAGCTTGGCGGCCGCGTCGACCGTCGCGCCCTCGGGGGCCACGATCTCCGCGAGTACACCCGCAGCCGGAGCTGGGACCTCAACCGAAACCTTGTCGGTCTCCAACTCGCACAGCATTTCGTCCTGTGCGACGGTATCGCCGACCTTCTTGAACCAGGTCGATACTGTCGCTTCGGTGACCGACTCACCCAGTGTCGGAACCATCACGTCGACGCTGCCACCCGAGGCCGCAGGAGCCGCTGCCGGAGCGGCTTCAGCTTTTGGAGCGGGGGCCGCACCCTCACCGGCCTGGATCGTTGCCAACAGCGCATCAACGCCGACCGTCTCACCTTCGGCGGCTACGATCTCGCCCATCACACCGGCTGCGGGCGACGGAACCTCGACGGTGACCTTGTCCGTCTCAAGCTCGCACAGCATCTCATCCACGGCGACGGCATCGCCGGGTTTCTTGAACCAGGTTGCGACCGTGGCTTCGGTGACGGACTCGCCCAGCGTGGGAACACGAACTTCAATCGTCATCGTTAATTATCCTTCAATGGTCAGCGCTTCGTTCACCAGCGCTTCTTGTTGGGCTTTGTGTTGGCTGGCCAGACCCGTTGCGGGCGAGGCCGAGGTGGCGCGGCCGGCATAGATCGGCCGGGTATGCTTGGCGCCGATGCGGGACAGGACCCATTCGATGTTGGGTTCGATGAATCCCCAGGCACCCTGGTTCTTGGGCTCTTCCTGGCACCAGACCATCTCGGCCTGTTTGAACCGCTCAAGCTCGTTGATCAGCGAATGGGCCGGGAACGGATAGTATTGCTCGATCCGCAGCAGATAGACGTCGTCGATCCCGCGCGCATCGCGTTCTTCAAGCAGGTCGTAGTAGACCTTGCCCGAACACATCACCACGCGCTTGATCTTGTCGTCGGGCACCAGTTGGGTGTCCGAATTGCCCTTTTGAGCGTCGTCCCACAGCACCCGGTGGAAGCTGGACCCGGTGGTGAAGTCCTCGGCATTGCTGATCGCCAGCTTGTGGCGCAGCAGTGATTTGGGCGTCATCAGGATCAACGGCTTGCGGAAGGTGCGGTGCAGCTGACGGCGCAGGATGTGGAAATAGTTCGCAGGCGTGGTGCAGTTGGCGACGATCCAGTTGTCCTGGCCGCACATCTGCAGGAATCGCTCCAGTCGCGCCGACGAGTGCTCGGGGCCTTGCCCCTCGAACCCGTGCGGCAGCAGGCAGACCAGACCGGACATGCGCAACCATTTGCTTTCGCCCGAGCTGATGAACTGGTCGAACATGATCTGCGCGCCGTTGGCGAAATCGCCGAACTGGGCCTCCCACAGTACCAGCGCGTTGGGCTCGGCCAGCGAATAGCCGTATTCGAAGCCCAGCACCGCGTATTCCGACAGCATCGAGTCGATCACTTCGTACTGCGACTGTCCGGCGCGGATGTGGTTCAGGGGATAGTAGCGCTCCTCGGTCTCCTGGTTGATGAAGCCCGAGTGGCGTTGGCTGAAAGTGCCGCGGGTAGCGTCCTGCCCCGACAGGCGTACCGGATAGCCCTCGGTCAGCAGAGACCCGAAGGCCAGCGCCTCGCCGGTGGCCCAGTCAAAGCCCTCACCGGTTTCGAACATCTGCTTCTTGTGCTCGAGAAGGCGACCCACCGTCTTGTGCAGGGCAAATCCTTCGGGCACCGTCACCAGCGCCTTGCCGACCTCGGCCAGCGTGTCCGGCGTGATTGCAGTGTCGCCGCGGACATATTCTTCCTTGTTCTTGTCCAGATGCGACCACCGGCCATCCAGCCAGTCGGCCTTGTTGGGTTTGTAGTCCTTACCGGCCTCGAACTCGTCGTTCAGATGCGCCTGGAAGGCGGCCTTCATGTCCTCGATCTCACCCTCAGGGATCAGACCGTCCTTGACCAGCCGCTCGGTGTACAGCGACAGCGTGGTTTTGTGGGTCTTGATCTTCTTGTACATGATCGGGTTGGTGAACATGGGCTCATCGCCCTCGTTGTGACCGAACCGGCGGTAGCAAAAGATGTCGATGACCACGTCCTTGTGGAACTTCTGGCGGAACTCGGTCGCGACCTTGGCCGCGTGCACCACCGCCTCGGGGTCGTCGCCGTTCACGTGGAAGATCGGCGCCTCGACCATCAGCGCGATATCGGTCGGGTACGGGCTCGACCGCGAGAAATGCGGCGCGGTGGTAAAGCCGATCTGATTGTTCACCACGATATGCATCGTGCCGCCGGTCTTGTGACCGCGCAGACCAGACAGGCCAAAACCTTCGGCCACGACACCCTGGCCGGCAAAGGCCGCGTCGCCGTGGAGGAGAATGCCCATGACCTTGCTGCGATCGGTGTCGCCAAGCTGGTCCTGCTTGGCCCGGACCTTGCCAAGAACAACCGGGTTCACGGCTTCGAGGTGGGACGGGTTCGCCGTCAGCGACAGGTGCACGGTGTTGCCGTCGAACTCACGGTCGCTGGACGCACCGAGGTGATATTTCACGTCGCCCGACCCATCCACATCCTCGGGCTTGAAGCTGCCGCCCTGGAACTCATTGAAGATGGCGCGGTAGGGTTTGCCCATCACGTTGGCCAGGATGTTCAGACGTCCGCGGTGCGGCATGCCGATCACGATATCGCTCAGGCCCAGAGCGCCGCCACGCTTGATGATCTGTTCCATCGCCGGGATCAGCGCCTCGCCCCCGTCCAGACCGAACCGCTTGGTGCCCATGTATTTCACATGCAGGAACTTCTCAAAGCCCTCGGCCTCGACCATCTTGTTCAGGATCGCCTTGCGGCCTTCCCGCGTAAACGAGATTTCCTTGCCATAACCTTCGATCCGCTCTTTCAGCCAGGCGGCCTCCTCGGGGTTCGAGATGTGCATGTACTGCAGCGCGAAAGTGCCGCAATAGGTGCGCTTCACGATCTCGACGATCTGGCGCATGCTGGCCATCTGCAGACCCAGCACGTTGTCGATAAAGATCGGCCGGTCCATATCGGCATCGGTAAAGCCATAGGTCTTGGGGTCCAACTCGGGATGGTTGGTCGCGGCGCGCATGCCAAGCGGGTCCAGATCAGCGGCCAGGTGACCCCGGATCCGATAGGCCCGGATCAGCATCAGCGCGCGGATCGAATCCAGCACCGCGCGCTTGATCTGTTCGTCGCTGACATCAACCCCTGCCTTGGCGGCCTTTTCCTTGATCTTGTTGCCAGCTGCCTTGGCGTCGACCTCGATCCACTCGCCGGTCAGGGCGCCGGTCAGGTCATCATTCGGCATCGGTGGCCAGTCGGAGCGCGCCCACGACGGCCCTTCGGCCTCTTTCTGGACGTCCGGTGCCGCGTCTCCCATCTGCCGGAAAAACTCGGCCCAGGCCGCATCGATCGCGCCGGGATCCTTTGTGTACTGGGCATAAAGCTGCTCCAGGTACTCGGCATTGTGCCCCTGCATGAAGCTCGAGGCATGGAAGGCAGAATTGGGCGAGTGTTCGGTCATTGGGTTACCTCATATGGGTTGGGACCGTATTTGTTGGTGCCTGGTTGGCTGGGGCGGGACAGCCACCACAGAACCAGGAGGGGCGACACCAGAAGAACAAGCAGTGCCGGAATGACGATCAGCAGCGTGGCGCGCGTGAACAGGATGTCGAGGCTTCCGCCATGCTGGAAGCTTGAGGCGAGGCCGATGCCGAAGACCAGAACGGCAAAAGCCCCAAGGATCAAAAGGATCGGCAGCAGCGCGTAGAGACCGTTGCGCCCGGTGTCATGCATGCGTCGCCACGCCACGGCCAGATGCGGAAAGAACACGATCAGCGACACGATGCTCTGCACCGGCTGGCTGGATGTGGCGGTCACCTCGACCGAGCCTTCGGATTGCACGGTCGTGACCTGTCCGAAGAAATGCCAGTCGATGACCGTGGCGATTGCGCTCCAGACCAGTATGAACAGGAAAAAATACCAATACTCGGGGCGAGAGGCCCGCCCCGAGAATGTGAAGTATTTGGAGAAACACGTTTTGACGGCTTCGTTGAAGGTCATGTGTTTCGCTCCGCTGAGGCCAGCCCACGCAAGGGGCCGGCGGTTTACTTGCCGATTGCTTCCAGCACAGCCTCGCCCAGCTGCGCCGGGCTTTCGGCCACGACGATGCCGGCGCTGCGCATGGCTTCGATCTTGTCCTCGGCACCGCCCTTGCCGCCGGCGACGATCGCGCCCGCGTGGCCCATGCGGCGGCCCGGAGGCGCCGTGCGGCCGGCGATGAAACCGGCAACGGGCTTTTTGCGGCCTTTCTTGGCCTCATCCGCCAGGAACTGCGCGGCTTCTTCCTCGGCCGAGCCGCCGATCTCGCCGATCATGATGATCGACTCGGTCTCGTCATCGGCCAGGAACCATTCCAGCACGTCGATATGCTCGGTGCCTTTGATCGGGTCGCCGCCGATGCCCACGCAGGTGGACTGGCCCAGACCCACATCGGTGGTCTGCTTGACCGCCTCATAGGTCAGGGTGCCGGAACGCGACACGACGCCGACCGAACCGCGCTTGTGGATGTGGCCGGGCATGATGCCGATTTTGCAGGCATCGGGCGTAATGACGCCGGGACAGTTCGGGCCGATCAGGCGCGATTTGCTGCCTTCCAGCGCGCGCTTCACCTTCATCATGTCCAGAACCGGGATGCCCTCGGTGATGCAGACGATCACTTCCATCTCAGCATCGATGGCTTCGAGGATCGAATCCGCGGCAAACGGAGGCGGCACATAGATCACGGTGGCGTTGGCTTCGGTCACGTGCTTGGCCTCGTGGACCGAGTTGAACACGGGCAGGTCGAGATGGGTCATCCCGCCTTTGCCGGGCGTCACGCCGCCGACCATCTTAGTGCCATAGGCGATGGCCTGTTCAGAGTGGAACGTGCCCTGCGAGCCGGTAAAGCCCTGACAGATCACTTTGGTATTCTCGTCGATGAGGACTGCCATTTGGCGTTCTCCTGTTTTCGGCGGGATCTGACCCGCCAGTATTCGTCGGAATGGCGGGCCGCGACCCGCCCTGAGTTATCGGGTTCAGCCTTTGACTGCCTTCACGATCTTCTCGGCACCGTCTTTCAGGTTGTCCGCCGCGATCACGTCCAGGCCAGAGGTGTTGATGATCTCTTTGCCTTTCTCGACATTCGTGCCTTCCAGACGCACGACCAGCGGAACCTGCAGGCCGACCTCTTTCACTGCGGCGACCACGCCCTCGGCGATGACGTCACAGCGCATGATGCCGCCGAAGATGTTGACCAGGATGCCTTTGACATTCGGGTCGCTGGTGATGATTTTGAACGCCTCGGTCACTTTCTCTTTGGTGGCGCCGCCGCCGACGTCGAGGAAGTTGGCTGGCTCGGCACCGTACAGCTTGATGATGTCCATCGTCGCCATCGCCAGACCCGCGCCGTTGACCATGCAGCCGATCTCGCCATCCAGCGCGATGTAGTTCAGGTCGTATTTGCTGGCTTCCAGCTCCTTGGGGTCTTCCTCGGTGGTGTCGCGCAGTTCGGCGATGTCGGGGTGGCGGTAGACCGCGTTGCCGTCAAAGCTCAGCTTGGCGTCCAGCACCTTGAGGTCGCCGCCTTCGGCCACGATCAGCGGGTTGATCTCCAGCATCTCCATGTCCTTCTCGACGAAGGCCTTGTACAGGATGCCCATCAGACGCACGCATTGCTTGATCTGCGCGCCTTCCAGACCCAGCGAGAAGGCGATGCGCCGGCCGTGATACGGCTGGTACCCAGTGGCCGGGTCAACCGAGAAGGACAGGATTTTCTCGGGTGTCGCCGCGGCTACTTCTTCGATGTCCATACCGCCTTCGGTCGAGCACACGAACGAGATGCGGCTGGTCTGGCGGTCCACCAGCAGGGCCAGGTACAGCTCGCGCTCGATGCCCGAACCGGCCTCGATGTAAACGCGGTTGACCTGCTTGCCTACGGGGCCGGTCTGGTGGGTGACCAGCGTGCGGCCCAGCATCTTCTTGGCTTCTTCGGCGGCTTCTTCCACCGATTTGGTCAGACGGACACCGCCTTTTTCACCGGCATCGGCCTCTTTGAAGTGACCTTTGCCGCGGCCGCCCGCGTGGATCTGTGCCTTGACCACCCAAAGGGGGCCATCCAGTTCACCGGCGGCTGTTTTGGCTTCCTCGGCGCGCAGAACTGCACGTCCGTCGGAGACCGGAGCGCCATAGCTGCGAAGAAGAGCCTTGGCCTGATATTCGTGAATGTTCATCGAAACTGTCCCGTCTGACTGCGATTAGATCGTTATAGGGGTGTCTAGCGGTAAAAATTAAAGGGTTTTCTGCTGCGATCGCGCTATTTGCCGAAGATTTTCAGCATTTGTGATCACACATTTTCGGGGTGTGATCACAAACAAACCGGTGCCAAAAAATGATTCGAGCGAGTCAGAATAGGCTTTGAAAACATATTCGAAGACCGTGTTCGCACCCCGTTTGCGCCAACATTTCTGGTAGCGTTCGAAGTGGCGGGACCGGACCTGTCAGGCTTTCGGGGCTTGGCGCATTCTCGCAGGCTGGCTAATCTGACCGGGCCTGTGTGGGTCCGGTTGGGTCGGGCAGGTCAAACATGAACAAGCTCCGAGCAGATGACAGTGCCGAACCCAGATTTCCCCGATGTCATGACCTGGATATTCGACGGATCCGGCAAAGCCGTGTCACTGGACCCCGATGACTTTGCCAGCTGGATACCGGCTGGATCGGAGGGGCTGTTCGCTTGGCAACACCTGAGGCTGGAAGCGCCAGGCACGGCTCCGCTTCTACGCGCCGGCGGGCTTGATGAGTTCGTGATCGACGCTCTGACGGCGGACGAGACCCGGCCCCGCTGTACCGTCCATGGCGATGGCGTAATCCTGAACCTGCGCGGAGTGAACCTGCAAGAAGGGCAACCGCCCGAGGACATGATCTCGGTCAGGCTGTGGTTGACGGAGAACAAGATCATCGGTGTCTGGCGCCGCCCCTTGGATGCGGTTGCGGACATGCTGGCGGCCATCGACCGCGGGCAGGCACCGAAATCGCCGGGTGACTTCGTCGCGCGCTTGGCCTTGCGGCTGGCAGATAGGGCCGAACCTGCGATCACCGATCTGAACGAACGTGTGGATGACATTGAGGAGGCGCTTCTTGAGGCGAATGCCGAGATTTCCCGGGCCGAGCTGGCGGCGATCCGCAGGTCCGCCATCGTTCTGCGCCGGTATTTGGTACCCCAGCGAGACGCGCTGACGACGCTCGAGATTGAAGACGTGCCGTGGCTGCAGGCTCACGACCGGTCGCGGTTGCGCGAAGCCTCGGAGCGCATCTACCGGATCGGCGAGGATCTGGCGGCTGTACGGGAACGGGTTCAGATCATACACGATCAGCTGATGGATGAACGGGCCGAACGTATGAACAACCGTATGCTCGTGCTGTCAGTGGTCAGCGCTGTCTTTCTGCCGCTGGGCCTGGTGGCGGGTGTTCTGGGGATCAATGTCGGTGGCATTCCCGGCGCCGAAAGTCCGCATGCGTTCTGGGTCGTTTGCGCCTTGCTGGTCGCACTTGGCGGGATGCTTCTGGGAGTAGCCAGGTGGCTTGGGATGTTCCGATAGAACTCGAGAGCTCAAAAGAAATGCCCCGCCGGTTGGAGCCAGCGGGGCAGGGTGTCATGCCTTTGGCCGGATCTTTGGTGGGGTCCAAAGATCCGATCAATGTATCAGGCCAATGAGCTGTCGATGCCCTTGCAGGCCTCGATCAGACCTTTCACGGCGTTGACCGAATTGTCGAAACCGGCCTGCTCTTCTTCATTGAGCTGGATGTTGACGACCTTTTCGATTCCGCCGGCGCCGATCACGGTCGGGACGCCCACATACATGCCCTTCACGCCCAACTCGCCATCGCAATAGGCGGCGCAGGGCAGAACGCGCTTCTGATCCTTCAGATAGGCTTCGGCCATCTCGATCGCCGAGGTCGCGGGGGCGTAATAGGCCGAGCCGGTCTTCAGCAGGCCGACGATCTCGGCGCCGCCGTCACGGGTGCGCTGTACGATGGCGTCCAGCTTCTCTTGCGTGGTCCAGCCCATCTTGACCAGATCGGGCAGCGGGATGCCCGCAACGGTCGAATAACGAACCGACGGTACCATCGTGTCGCCATGGCCGCCCAGAACGAAGGCGGTGACGTCTTTCATCGATACGTCGAACTCTTCGGCCAGGAAGTGGCGGAAACGGGCCGAGTCCAGCACGCCAGCCATGCCGCAGACCTTGTTGTGGGGCAGGCCCGAGAATTCGCGCAGCGCCCAGACCATCGCGTCCAGCGGGTTGGTGATGCAGATGACGAAGGCGTCGGGTGCATTGGCGGCGATGCCCTCACCGACCGACTTCATGACCTTCAGGTTGATGCCCAGCAGGTCATCGCGGCTCATGCCCGGCTTGCGCGGCACACCGGCGGTCACGATGCAGACATCGGCACCGGCGATGTCCTCGTAGGATTGGGTGCCTTTCAGCTTGGCGTCAAAGCCCTCGGACGGGCCGGATTCGGCGATGTCCAGCGCCTTGCCTTCCGGGATGCCCTCGGCGATGTCGAACAGAACGACATCCCCCAGTTCCTTCATTGCTGCGAGGTGGGCAAGCGTGCCCCCGATCTGACCTGCGCCGATCAGCGCGATCTTGGGTCTGGCCATTTGGATTGTCTCCGGTCGGTTTTGAAATCGCGGTTTTGCTAGTCGCTAAAACGCCGTTGCGCAAGGGTTCTGCGGCGCGGCATGCGACCGCATACCGTTTGCCTGCCCCCCGCCGGTTGCGCTAAACCACCCGCAGGACAAGCCGTTTCGGGGCCGCCGCATGGTTGAATTGAACCTGATGTTTTTTGCCGTGGCGATCCCGGCAGTGATCTTTGCGGGCATTTCCAAGGGCGGCTTCGGCTCGGGCGTGGCTTTTGCGTCGTCGTCGATTCTGGCGTTGATCCTTGATCCGGGGCAGGCGCTGGCGCTGATGTTGCCGATCCTGATGGTGATCGACCTGGCCACCCTGCGCCCCTACTGGAAACGGTGGAACTGGCCCGACGCGCGTCTGCTGATGCTGGGGGCAGTGCCGGGTGTGGCGCTGGGCGCGCTGCTGTACCGGGCGACCGACGAAGACCTGCTGCGCCTGCTGATCGGGGGCATCTCGGTGGGCTTCGTGGTCTGGCATGTGGCGCAATCCTGCGGCTGGGTGCGCGGTTTCGCCAACCGCCTGCCGCCTCCGGCCGGGCTGTTCGCCGGGCTGGTCGCTGGCTTCACCAGCTTTGTCAGCCACGCCGGCGGCCCGCCCGCCGCCGTCTACCTGCTGTCGCAACGCCTGACGAAAACCGAGTTCCAGGCCACCACCGTGCTGGTCTTCTGGGTCATCAACATCGCCAAGTTCGTCCCCTACGCCTATCTGGGCATGTTCACCCTGCAGACCGCCTGGGCCGACCTGCTGCTGACCCCCTTTGCCATCCTTGGCGCCTGGCTGGGCGTGCGTGCCCATTGGATGATGTCCGAGCGGCTGTTCTTCGGCATCGCCTATGTTCTGCTGACCCTGACCGGGTCAAAGCTGATCTGGGACGCGCTGACCTGATCCTCAGGTGTTCGGCGGCAGAGCTTCGGCCAGCACCTCATAGGCCTCGCCCGCGGCCACCAGGCAGGTCAGCCCGTTGGGCAGGGTCACCGTGATCGTCCAGGTGCCGGTGTCGTCCGAGGCAAAGACCTCCATGACCGTACCTTGCCGCGCCATGCCGATGCCGCGCCGGGTCTCGCCATAGGTCTCGGCCAGCCGTTGCAGCACGTCCGGCCGGGGCGCACAGTTCGGTGTTTGCGCCTGTACCTGCTGCGCCGCCAGCATCATGATGCCCAGCCCCATCGTCATCTGAAACAACCGCTCATACATTTCCGGCCCCCTTTGCCTGTTGATGGGATCAAGGCTGCCGGAACCCGCTGCAAATGCGGTAAAGCCACCGCGCGTTGCGTCACATGCTGCAATGCGGCGATTTTGGCCTTGAAGTTTCCGGCAAAAAATGCCCCATTCCGCGCAACTTTATTTCAACGAGAGGTTCCCATGGACCCGCGCCAGCGCCCCTACCGATCCGTTTTGTATATCCCCGGCTCCAGGGAGCGGGCGCTCGACAAGGCGCGCACGCTGCCGGTCGATGCCATCATCTTTGACCTCGAAGATGCCGTCGCCGCCGATGAAAAAGAGAACGCGCGCGAAACGCTCAAGGCCGCGCTGGTGACGGGCGGTTATGGTCCGCGCGTCAAGATCGTGCGAATCAACGGTCTCGACACCCCTTGGGGCCGCGCCGATGCCGAGGCCGTGCGCGAGATGGATGCCGACGTGGTGCTGCTGCCCAAGGTCAACTCGGCCGCCGACGTGGATGCGCTGGCCGCGATCACCGGCGACCTGCCGATCTGGGCGATGATGGAAACCCCGCGCGGGATGCTGAACGCGGCCGAGATCGCGGCGCACCCGCTGATGGCGGGCTTTGTCATGGGCACCAACGATCTGGCGAAAGAGCTGCAGACCCGCTTCCGCCCCGACCGCCTGCCGCTAATGACTTCGCTGGGCCTGTGCCTGCTGGCCGCCAAGGCCGAGGGGCTGGTGATCGTCGACGGCGTCTACAACGCCTTCAAGGATACCGAAGGTCTGGCCGCTGAATGCGCGCAGGGCCGCGACATGGGCTTTGACGGCAAGACCCTGATCCACCCCGCGCAGATCGAGACCGCCAACACCGCCTTCGCCCCTTCCGAGGCCGAGATCGACCTGGCCCGCCGCCAGATCGCCGCCTTCGAAGAGGTTCAGGCCCAAGGGCAGGGCGTTGCCGTGGTCGATGGCAAGATCGTGGAAAACCTGCACGTTGTAACTGCCCGCGAAATTCTGGCAAAAGCAGAGGCGATATCAGCTTTGCAAGCGGGGTAAGCCAGCATGGGCTTCGTTCTTCTCATTCTCGGCGTGGCGCTTTGGTGGGCCGCGCATCTGTTCAAACGCCTGATGCCCGCGCGCCGCGCGGCCATGGGCGACGCCGGAAAGGGCGCCGTCGCGGGTGCGCTGGTCGTGTCGATCCTGCTGATGATCTTCGGCTATCGCATGACCGATTTCATCCATGTCTGGGCACCGCCCAGCTTCATGATCCACGTCAACAACCTGCTGGTGCTGATCGCGATTTGGATGATGAGCCCGGCCGGAACCAAGGGCCGACTGCTGAACAAGGTGCGTCACCCGATGCTGGGCGGGTTCAAGCTCTGGGCCTTTGCGCATCTGCTGGTCAATGGTGATCTGGCGTCGATCATCCTGTTCGGCGGCCTGTTGGCCTGGGCCGTGGTCGAAGTGATCGTCATCAACAAGTCCGAGCCCGACTGGACCCCGGGCGAGCCCGGAACGCTGGGCAAGGACGCGATGTTCTTCGTGGCCTCGATCGTGCTGCTGGGCATCATCGGCTACATTCATGGGCTGGTCGGCCCGTCTCCGTTCCCGGGCTAGGCAGGTGATGTGATGGCAAAACTTTATCGACTGCTGACTGAAGAGGACACCTCGGACTTCTGCCACAAGGTGTCCGAGGCGCTGGCCAAAGGGTGGGAGCTGCACGGCTCTCCGGCCTATGCGTTCGATCCGTCCACCAGCAAGATGCGCTGTGCGCAGGCCGTGACCAAGGAGGTCGCGGCCGACTATTCCCCCGACATGAAACTGGGACAGCAATAATGGCAAAGACCAATCCGGGCCGCTTTTTCGAGGATTACTCCATCGGGCAGGTGCTGCACCACGCGGTGCCGCGCACCGTGACGGTGGGCGAGCGCGCGCTCTATCATGCGCTCTATCCCGCGCGCCACGCGCTTTATTCCTCGGACGAGTTCGCCCGGAGCTGCGGCCTGCCGCAAAGCCCGATCGACGATCTGGCGGCGTTCCATGTGGTGTTCGGCAAAACGGTGCCGGATGTGTCGCTGAACGCGGTCGCGAACCTGGGCTATGCCGAGGGTCGCTGGCTGCAGCCGGTTTATCCCGGTGACACCTTGCGGTCGGAATCCGAGGTGATCGGCCTCAAGCAGAACTCGAACGGCAAGACCGGCGTAGTCTGGGTGCGCACGCGCGGACTGAACCAGCGCGACGAAGTGGTGATCGAATACGTGCGCTGGGTGATGGTGCGGAAATCGAACCTCGACGCGCCTGCCCCGGAAACCGTGGTGCCGGACCTGAAAAAGGCGCTGGAGCCCGGCGACCTCGTGGTGCCGAACGGGCTGGATTTCAGCAAATACGACTTTGCTCTGGCCGGAGAACCGCACCGCTGGGGAGACTACCAGATCGGGGAAACCATCGACCATGTCGACGGCGTGACCGTGGAAGAGGCCGAGCACATGCTGGCCACCCGCCTGTGGCAGAACACCGCCAAGGTGCATTTCGACCTGACCTTCCGCCCCGATGGGCGGCTGATCTATGGCGGCCATGTGATTTCGATGGCGCGGGCCCTGTCCTTCAACGGACTGGCCAACGCGCAGATGATCGTAGGTCTGAACGGCGGAGCCCACGCCAACCCCTGTTTCGCGGGCGACACCATCAAGGCGTGGTCCGAAGTGGGGGACAAGGCCGAAACCGGGGTTCCCGGCGTGGGTGCGATCCGGTTGCGACTGGTGGCGACCAAGGGTGGCGAGCCCTTTGCCCTGCGCGGCCCGGATGGAAAATACAGCCCCGACGTTCTGCTGGATCTGGACTATTGGGCGCTGATGCCGATCTGAACGGGCTGACCCCCACAGTCTTGTGATCCCGACCGGGCCGAACCGTGCTAGGTTCGGCTCATGTCTTATCTGCGTATCCTTGCTGCTGCGCTCTGCCTTGCCCGCCCGGCGTCGGCCTGCGATCTGGCGCTGGCTTTAGCCGTGGATGTGTCCGGATCGGTCGACAGTTCGGAATACCGCATCCAGATGGATGGCCTGGCGGCCGGACTGCGCGACCCGGTCGTGTCCGAGGCGCTGGTGCGCGGCCAGGCCCGTTTGATGCTGGTGCAATGGACCGGGACCTCGCGGCAGCGGATCACCATCCCCTGGACCAAAATTGACGGGTTCGACGCACTGGATGCGTTTGCTGCAAAAGTGTCGGCCGATCCACGTGTCTGGCGCAATTTCTCGACCGCGATCGGTGAGGCGCTGGAAATGACCGTGAACAGCTTTCTCGAGGTGCCCGAGTGCAAGCGTCATCTGATCGACATCTCGGGGGACGGCGTCTCGAACGAAGGGGTCGAACCCACCGAGATCCGGGACCTTTTGCGCCGTCAGGGGATCACGGTGAACGCAATTGCGATCGAGGAGAGCGAACCAGACCTGACGGCCTATTTCTTTGAAAACGTCATAGTCGGCGAAGGGGCTTTCGTCGTATCGGCTGCCGGTTTCAAGGACTATCCCGAACGGATCCGGAAAAAACTTCTGCGTGAAGTCACGCGGCAGACTGCCGATCTGCGCTGAGCGCGGAAAGATTCGTGATCACATTGCTTGACCCTTGAAAACGCTAACATTGGAGGGTTGGAATGCATTTTGTGATCACGAGAATATTTTGTGTGATCACGTTTCCGAATTATCGGCCGAATTGCGGGTGATTTGATCTTTTTTGCGCGCGCAGCGCGTGACAGGGTCGCAAAATGGAGTAAAAACTTCGGTAGCCAACCTCAAAAGGAGCCGCCATGGCCGATGTCAATCGGGGGAACCGCCCGCTATCGCCGCATCTGTCGATCTATCGTCCGCAGTTGACCTCTGTCACTTCCATCCTGACCCGGATCACCGGCAACGCCATGTTGGTGGCAGCGCTGTTGATCGTCTGGTGGTTCCTGGCCGCGGCCACGTCGCCCGAAGCCTTTGATCGCGCCAATGGTGTGATCACGTCGCTCCTCGGGGACTTGGTCATGGCACTGTCGCTTTGGGGTCTTTGGTACCACACGCTTGCCGGCATCCGGCACCTGATCTGGGACAACGCGATCGGACTGGATATCCCGACAGCCTACAAGCTGGGCTGGGCGGTTGTGATCGGCTCTTTCGTGCTGACTTTACTGACACTGTTGATCGTTGCCTGAGGGAGGCTGACATGCGTTATCTTACCGACCGCAAACGCGCCGTAGGCCTGGGATCGGCCAAGTCGGGCACCGAACATTTTTGGGCGATGAAGGTCAGCTCGGTTGCGCTGCTTATCCTTGTCCCGCTTTTTGTCTTCACATTCGGCCCCACGCTGGGACAGCCCTTTGACGTGGTGCTGGACTATTACTCGCGGCCATTCCCGGCGATCGTGGCGGCCCTGACGCTGGCCGTCGGGTTCAAGCATTTCGCTGATGGTGCCCAGGTGATGATCGAGGACTATGTGCACGGCACAATGGAAAAGGTTCTGATCATTCTCGTGAAGTGTCTCTCTTATGGCGCCGCGGCCGCAGGTATCTTCGCCGTCGCCCGCATTGCCCTCTAACACCCCGGAGCTGAATGAAATGGCTGCTTACGAATACGAAACGCACGAATATGACGTGGTCGTGGTCGGCGCCGGTGGGGCCGGTCTGCGTGCCACGCTGGGCATGGCCGAACAAGGTCTGCGCACCGCTTGCGTAACCAAGGTTTTTCCGACCCGCTCGCACACCGTTGCGGCGCAGGGTGGCATTGCGGCGTCGCTGTCGAACATGGGCCCCGACCATTGGCAGTGGCACATGTATGACACCGTCAAGGGCTCGGACTGGCTGGGTGACACCGACGCGATGGAATACCTGGCGCGCGAAGCACCCAAGGCCGTCTATGAGTTGGAGCATTACGGTGTGCCGTTCTCGCGCACCGAAGAAGGCAAGATCTATCAGCGCCCCTTTGGTGGCCACACGACCGAATTCGGTGAAGGCCCCGCAGTTCAGCGCACCTGTGCCGCTGCCGACCGGACCGGTCACGCGATCCTGCACACGTTGTACGGGCAGTCACTGAAGAACAACGCGGAATTCTACATCGAATATTTCGCCATTGACCTGATCATGTCCGAAGACGGCCAGTGCCAAGGCGTTGTCTGCTGGAAGCTGGACGACGGCACCATGCATGTCTTCAACGCCAAGATGGTGGTTCTGGCCACGGGCGGTTACGGCCGCGCCTATTTCAGCGCGACCTCGGCCCACACCTGCACCGGCGACGGCGGCGGCATGGTGGCCCGTGCCGGCCTGGCCTTGCAGGACATGGAATTCGTGCAGTTTCACCCGACCGGCATCTACGGCTCGGGCTGCCTGATCACCGAAGGCGCCCGCGGCGAAGGCGGATATCTGACCAACTCGGAAGGTGAACGGTTCATGGAGCGCTACGCGCCCCAATACAAGGACCTCGCACCGCGCGACTATGTCTCGCGTTCGATGACCATGGAAATCCGCGAAGGGCGCGGCGTCGGTCCCGAAGGCGACCATATTCACCTGAACCTGAGCCATCTTCCGGCCGAAGCCCTGCACGAGCGTTTGCCGGGCATCTCGGAAAGCGCAAAGATTTTCGCCGGCGTGGATGTCACTAAGGAGCCGATCCCGGTTCTTCCGACCGTGCACTACAACATGGGCGGTATTCCGACCAACTATTGGGGCGAGGTGTTGAACCCGACCGCCGACGATCCGAACGCCGTCGTGCCCGGCCTGATGGCCGTCGGCGAAGCCGGTTGCGCGTCGGTTCACGGAGCGAACCGGTTGGGGTCGAACTCGTTGATCGACCTCGTGGTCTTTGGCCGTGCGGCGGCGATCCGGGCAGGCAAGGTCGTCGACCCCGAAACGCCCAACCCGGTCCTGAACCAGGCCTCGGTCGACAAGGCGTTTGATCGGTTCGATGCGGTGCGCAATGCCAGCGGTGCAATCCCGACGGCCGATCTGCGGCTTGAGATGCAGAAAACCATGCAGGCGGATGCTGCGGTGTTCCGGACGGCCAAGACCCTGGCCGAAGGGGTCGAGAAGATGACTGCAATCGCGGCCAAGATGGAGGACATCAAGGTCACGGATCGCAGCCTGATCTGGAACAGCGACTTGATGGAGACGCTGGAACTGACCAACCTGATGCCCAACGCGCTTGCCACAATCGTCGGCGCCGAGGCGCGGAAGGAATCCCGCGGCGCTCATGCACACGAAGACTTCACTGAGCGCGATGACGAAAACTGGCGTGTTCACACCGTGTCCCGGGTTGACGGGAACAAGGTCGAACTCAGCTATCGCCCGGTCATCGTCGATCCGCTGAGCACCGAGGCTGAAGGCGGTATCAGCCTTGAAAAGATCGCGCCCAAGGCGCGGACATTCTGAGGAGAGGAACACATGGTCCAACTGACCCTCCCTACGAATTCCCGGATTACGACGGGCAAAACCTGGCCGAAACCGGAAGGCGCGAGCAACGTGCGTAAGTTCCAGATCTACCGCTGGAATCCGGATGACGGGCAGAACCCTCGGGTCGACACCTATTTCGTCGACATGGACGATTGCGGGCCGATGGTTCTGGATGCGCTGATCTACATCAAGAACAAGGTCGACCCGACCCTGACCTTCCGCCGGTCGTGCCGCGAGGGGATCTGCGGTTCCTGCGCGATGAACATCGACGGGATCAACACGTTGGCCTGCATCTACGGCATGGACGAGATCAAGGGCGACGTGAAGATCTACCCGCTGCCGCACATGCCGGTGGTCAAGGACCTGATCCCGGATCTGACACATTTCTATGCGCAGCACGCTTCGATCATGCCGTGGCTGGAGACCAAGACCAACCGCCCTGCAAAAGAATGGAAGCAGTCGATCGAAGACCGGAAAAAACTGGATGGTCTGTACGAATGCGTCATGTGCGCCAGCTGCTCGACCTCGTGCCCCAGCTATTGGTGGAATGGCGACCGGTACCTTGGCCCCGCCGCGCTGCTGCACGCCTATCGCTGGATCATCGACAGCCGCGACGAGGCCACGGGCGAGCGTCTGGATCAGCTTGAGGATCCGTTCAAGCTGTATCGGTGCCATACGATCATGAACTGCGCAAAGACCTGCCCCAAGGGTCTGAACCCGGCCAAGGCGATTGCCGAGATCAAGAAGATGATGGTCGAACGCGCAGTTTGACCGATGACGACCAACGTGCTTGGCGTGTTGCGGCAAGTGCATGGCCCACATGCGAAATCATTGGATGTGGGCCGCCCCGGCCAAGACTATGTTGGGTATCGGGGAGGAGTGACGGATTGGAAACAGGATCACTCCGATGAAGAACGAATCCAAAAAAACAGACGCAGCCAAAGCCTTGGAATATCTTGAGCAAGCCTGGGCCTACTACGAGCCTGAGCCGGTCAAGCCTGCAAAGGATGCAGAGCCGGAGCTGTTTGAATACGCCAACGCGGCCTGAGTTTACCAAGCCAAGTCTTGAGTCCCGGCGCATATTGCGCGAAGCAGGGGAATGCCTGTTCTTCTGCTTCTGCTCGGCGCCGGCGTGTTCGCCTATTTCGTCTGGCGGTCACGCACGTCTTCTTTGACCCGCGACTGCCGGTGGCGGCAGCACAGGCAGGCCGGCACGTGGAGTTGCGCGTATTGCGGGGCGGTTTCCGTCTCCGAGACGCAGCCCACGCGGTGCGAACGAAGGTAAGCCCTATTGTCTGAGGGAAACGGGGTTTTCCCAAAGTTCGTTCTGGGTCAATCTGCGCAAAACAGCGGAAAGATGCAGAATGACAAATCCTCCTTCGGATGCCGCCGCCCGCCGCGGGATCGCTCCGGTCATTTGCTACCCAAATGACACCCTGCCCAGCGTTGACCTTGACCTGCTGCTGGACGCCCGAAAGAGCGCGCGAAAGACAGTCGAAGTTCTGGTGCCGCCACGTGATGCCCGCTGCTTTGAGGTGCCGGCCGGACACTTCTTTCGGATCACCTCGGTCGAAGGCCCGCAGGTCGGCGACCTGAACCTGTGGAACCTGCACGATCTGAACGAACGTTTCTATTCGGGCAAGACGCGTGCATTGCATGGCACCCATGTCACGACCGGCGAGCGGCTATGGTCCAGCTTTCCCTTTCTGCGCCCGATGGCCACGATCGTTGCGGACACCTTGGACTGGTACGGAATCGATCAATACGGTGGGTCGGTGCATGACGTGATCGGAACGCGTTGCGATCCGTATACTGGAAACCTGCTGTCGGGCACTCAATACCACCATTGCTGCCACTCCAACCTGACCCGGGCGCTGGCTGACCATACTGGTCTGGAAATACCAGTAGCCGAGCGTTTGGTGCACGACGTGTTGAACGTATTCATGTGCACCGGCTTTACCCGCGATACGGGGCAGTATTTTATGAAGGCTTCACCGGTTCGACCGGGTGACTATTTGGAGTTTTTCGCGGAAATCGACCTTCTGGGTGACCTCAGCGCCTGTCCGGGTGGGGATTGCTCGTCCGAACACTCGTCGGATACGGCCGCCTGTCACCCGCTGTTGGTCGAGGTTTTTGCACCTGCCGAAGGCACGCTGAGCGGCTGGCAAAGTCCGGCGCCCAATGGCTATGACCGTACGCATGGGTGCTGAGGCCCGGGGGTGACCCGGGCCGTTTTGTGTCAGGCGTTCGGGAACGCCGCCTGCAGCGCAATTTCCACCATGTCACCAAAGCTGCTCTGGCGCTCGGATGAGGGCAGGGCCTCGCCGGTCAGAAGGTGATCGGACACGGTCAGAACCGCCAGAGCCCGGCATTTGTGCCTCGCGGCCAGGATATACAGCTCGGCTGCCTCCATTTCGACACCCAGGATTCCGTGGCGCACCATCTGTTCGTTCAGGTCGGGGCGTTCGTCATAGAACACGTCAGACGAATAGATGCCGCCGATATGGGTTGCAGTGTCCTTGGCCTCGGCTGCCTTGGCGGCCGCCTGCAGCAGGCCCCAATCCGCACAAGGCGCAAAGTTGAGCTCTTTCATGATGCCCCGGGACGGGGTGCTGAGCGTCGTTGACGTCATGGCCAGGATTACATCCCGGACCTTCACGTTTTCCTGCATACTGCCGCAAGACCCGATGCGGATCAGGGTTTCTGCACCGTAGTCCCGGATCAATTCATTTACGTAAATGGACAGCGACGGCATTCCCATTCCGCTGCCCTGAATGGTGACCGGATTTCCTTTCCACTCGCCGGTGAAACCCAGCATCCCGCGGACATCGTTGACTTGCCGCACATTGCTCAGAAAAGTTTCGGCGGCCCATTTCGCACGATACGGATCACCCGGCAAAAGCACGGTTTCGGCGATTTCACCTTTTTCGGCGCCAATGTGAATTGTCATTTTGATACTTTTCCCGTTCAGATTTCCAGATCGGAAATATCTGCACCGGCTTTCAGCGCTTCGTGGACCCATTTTGGTTTACGCCCACGCCCCGTCCAGGTTTGCGCCGGATCGGCCGGATTGCGATATTTTGCTTTGGCTTTCGATCCCTTGCCGGACCGAGTGGGCTGAGATGCCAAGTCGGACAAGGAAAACCCATAAGCGGCAGCTGCTTTTTCAGCGGCCATCAATGCTTCCTGACGCTCTCTGGCCTCAGCGTTTTCCAGCGCCTTATCGACCTGATCGCGCAATTCAAGCAATTCCTTACGCGACAGCTTGTCCAGATTTATGCCCATTGTCGTTCTCCGTACCCACCTGATTCATTTTTTACTCATCAGGCAACGTTACGGAGAATCCCAATCAATGGCCATTCTTTTAACTAAATGGGCAATGGAATTAATTCTGGGCGATTATTCCGCGGCCATCGTTTTTGGATCGGCCAACAAAACGATATCCCCCATGATGGCATTCAGCTCGAAATTCTTGGGCGTATAGACTTTGGCAACACCCATCGATTGGAGGCGATCCGCATCCTCGTCCGGGATGATGCCTCCGACGACAACTGGAATATCACCCAGACCTGCGTCTCGAAGGCGTGTCATCACTTCTTGAACCAGCGGCAGGTGGCTGCCCGACAGGATCGACAGGCCGATCACATGGGCTTGCTGCTCGATGGCCGAAGCGAC
Source organism: Ruegeria sp. CI5 (assembly GCF_056536885.1). Lineage (NCBI taxonomy): Bacteria > Pseudomonadati > Pseudomonadota > Alphaproteobacteria > Rhodobacterales > Roseobacteraceae > Ruegeria > Ruegeria sp. CI5. The sequence goes on along the minus strand of NZ_JBQFQN010000004.1, from coordinate 105,056 downwards.
GATTTCGTCGGGGGTCAGGCGGATGCCGTCATAGGTGATGTCCATGCCGCAATCGCGGGCGCGGAAGGCGATCTGTTCGGCGCCGTTGGAATGACCGTCCAGACCCGGCTTGCCGACCAGGAATTTCAGGCGACGCCCCAGGCGGTCGCTGACCGCATCCACCGCCGCCCGCAGGTCGTCCAAGCCTTCGGTCTTGTTCGAGACCGACCCCGAAACGCCCGTCGGGCCGCGATAGGTGCCAAAGACGCGGCGCATCTCTTCTGCCCATTCGCCGGTGGTGACACCGGCCTTGGCCGCGGCGATCGAGGGCTCCATGATGTTGGCGCCCGATTGCGCGGCGGCGCGCAGATCGGCCAGCGCCGCGACCACGGCGGCGTCATCGCGGGCGGCACGCCAGTCGTTCAGGCGCGCGATCTGTTCCTGTTCGACCGCCGGATCGACGACCATGATCCCGCCATCCTCGGTCTGCAGGGGCGAGGGTTCGCCCTCGGTCCAGCGGTTCACGCCGACGACGATGGTTTCATTGCGCTCGATCCGGTTGAGACGCTCGGCGTTGGAATCCACCAGCCGCGATTTCATGTAGTCGATCGCCGCAACCGCACCACCCATCGAGTCCAGATTGGCCAGTTCGGCCCGGGCGCCCTGCTTCAGTTCCTCGACCTTGGCGTCGATCACCGGGTTGCCATCGAACAGGTCGTCGTATTCCAGCAGGTCGGTCTCATAAGCCAGGATCTGCTGCATCCGCATCGACCATTGCTGGTCCCAGGGGCGCGGCAGGCCCAAGGCCTCATTCCACGCTGGCAGTTGCACCGCCCGGGCGCGCGCCTTTTTCGACAGGGTCACGGCCAGCATCTCGATCAGGATGCGATAGACGTTGTTTTCGGGCTGCTGCTCGGTCAGGCCCAGCGAGTTGACCTGAACGCCATAGCGGAATCGGCGGAACTTGGGGTTTTCCACGCCATAGCGCTGTTGCAGGATTTCATCCCAAAGATCGACGAAAGCTCGCATTTTGCACATTTCGGTGACAAACCGGATGCCCGCATTCACGAAAAACGAGATGCGGCCGCACAGTGCCGGAAAATCCTCGGCCGGAACACGGGGGCGCAGCTCGTCCAGCACGGCGATGGCGGTGGCCAGCGCATAGGCCAGCTCCTGCTCGGGCGTCGCGCCGGCCTCTTGCAGGTGGTAGGAACACACGTTCATCGGGTTCCATTTCGGTACGTTCGAATAACAGTACTCGGCCACATCCGCGATCATCTTCAGCGAAGGTTTGGGCGGGCAGACATAAGTGCCGCGGCTCAGGTATTCCTTGATCAGGTCATTCTGTACCGTGCCCTGCAGCTTGGACACATCGGCGCCTTGTTCCTCGGCCACCGCGATATACAGCGCCAGCAGCCAGGGGGCAGTCGCGTTGATCGTCATCGAGGTGTTCATCTGCTCCAGCGGGATCTGGTCGAACAGCACCCGCATGTCGCCCAGGTGGCAGACCGGCACGCCGACCTTTCCGACCTCGCCCCGGGCCAGGGTGTGATCGCTGTCGTACCCGGTCTGCGTCGGCAGGTCGAAAGCCACCGACAGGCCGGTCTGCCCTTTGGCCAGGTTGGATCTGTAAAGCGCGTTCGAGGCTTTGGCCGTGGAATGACCGGCATAGGTTCGGATGAGCCAGGGGCGGTCTTTCTGCGTCTGCGTCATGGTCAGAGCCTCATGCGTCGATGGGTAACAATATTTCTCTCATGGGTTCTAAAGCGCAATTTTCAGCACATGTCAATTCGCTGCGTTGCGGCATGTACGGCGTGCTGCCGATTGTGACAGCGGCGGTTTGATGGCACTGTGCGGGCATGACGCAGACCGTTGAGTTACCGATTTGGCTGTTTGTTCTGATCGTGGTGTTTGCCGCGGTCACTTTTGCTTCGCATTTCCTGTTCCCGTCGGTGCGCTGGTTCTTTCGCCGCCGGCTTGAACGGGCTGTTGAACGCTTGAACCAGCGCCTGCAACGGCCGATCCAGCCGTTCAAACTGGCCGAGCGTCATGACATGATCCAACGCCTGATCTATGACCCGCAGGTTGGTCAGGCTGTTCAGCACCACGCCGAAGAGAATGGCATCCCCGAAGCGGTCGCGTTCGAGCAGGCACGGCGCTACGCCCGGGAAATCGTCCCGTCGTTTTCGGCCTTCATGTATTTCAGCTTTGCCATTCGGTTGGCTCGATGGTTGAGCAACGCGTTCTACAATGTCCGCCTCAGCCACGAGGACGAGGCCGCATTGAAGGAGATCGATCCCAAAGCAACCGTGGTCTTTGTGATGAATCACCGGAGCAACATGGATTATGTTCTGGTGACCTATTTGGCCGCGCAACAGTCGGCGCTGTCCTATGCGGTGGGCGAGTGGGCACGGGTCTGGCCGCTCAGCCGGTTGATCCGCGCGATGGGGGCCTATTTCATCCGGCGCAAGTCCGGCAGCGAACTCTACCGGCAGGTTCTGGCCAGCTATGTGCGCCTGGCCACCAATGCCGGTGTGACGCAGGCGATGTTCCCCGAGGGCGGTCTGAGCCTCACCGGGTCTTTGGGACGACCCAAACTGGGACTGCTGAAATACATCATCGACGGCACCAGTCCCGATGGTCGCGACGTCGTGTTCGTGCCGGTTGCGCTGAACTATGACCGGGTGCTGGAGGATACGATTCTGACCACCGCCGCCTCGGGCAGCGAACGGCGTTTCCGCGCGCGGATCGGCGTGATCACAAGGTGGAGCCTGAAACAGATATGGCGCCGTATCATCGGGCGCTACAAACGGTTCGGTCTTGCCTCGGTTCGATACGGCCTGCCCATTTCGCTGCAAGAGTTCCGCGAACAAGCCGGCCCGGACCTGATGACGGATCTGGCCCGAGAACTGATGCGCCGGATTGGGCGGGCGATTCCTTTGGTCCCAGCGCCCGCCGCGTGCTGGCTCGTTCGCGAAAACGGCACCATCTCCGAGTCTGACGTTCAGTCACGGATCGCCGAGCTGATGCGGCGGGAGGGCGCCACGGACGAAGACCTGAAGGCCATCCCGCCAGCGATCGAACAACTGGTCGAACGGCGAATACTGAGCAGAAACAACGGTATGCTGTCGCCATCGGTCGAGCGGCTGGATCTGATGCAGTATTATGCGGCCTCAGCGCCCATCAGCGAAGATCCGGATGGTTCTGCGGCTGCAAAAGAAATTTCTGCGGCTGCTGGGTCATAAAATTACAATAATGATCCAAAATAGGTTGCAAAATTACTCGCGGGCCAATATTCCAGCCTATGAAGCACGCGATTCTGCGTCGCGGCGAACATGTTTGACAGAGGAGGCCACAATGGCTTTGGACACCGACGGCGGCATCGCGTCCTACGAGGCACCGGAAAAAGACCTCTACGAGATGGGTGAAATCCCTCCGATGGGATATGTGCCCAAACAGATGTATGCGTGGGCCATCCGCAAAGAGCGCCACGGCGAGCCCGACACTGCGATGCAGTTGGAAGTGGTCGATGTGCCCAAGTTGGACAGCCACGAAGTGCTGGTTCTGGTGATGGCGGCGGGTGTCAACTACAACGGTGTTTGGGCCTCGCTCGGCAAGCCGATCAGCCCCTTCGATGGTCACCAAGCCCCGTATCACATCGCCGGATCGGATGCGTCTGGCATCGTCTGGGCGGTGGGCGACAAGGTGAAACGCTGGAAGGTCGGCGACGAGGTCGTGATCCACTGCAACCAGGACGACGGCGACGATGAAGAGTGCAACGGCGGTGACCCGATGTATTCGCCCAGCCAGCGCATCTGGGGCTATGAAACGCCCGATGGGTCATTTGCGCAATTCACCAACGTGCAGGCGCAACAGCTGATGCCGCGCCCCAAGCACCTGACTTGGGAAGAAAGTGCCTGCTATACGCTTACGCTGGCCACTGCCTATCGGATGCTGTTCGGGCATGAGCCGCATGACCTGAAGCCGGGTCAGAACGTTCTGGTCTGGGGCGCGTCGGGGGGTCTGGGCTCCTATGCGATCCAGCTGATCAACACGGCCGGCGCCAACGCGATCGGCGTGATCTCGGACGAAAGCAAGCGCGACTTCGTCATGGGCTTGGGCGCCAAGGGCGTCATCAACCGCAAGGACTTCAACTGCTGGGGCCAGTTGCCCACGGTCAACACGCCTGAATATGCCGAGTGGTTCAAGGAAGCCCGCAAATTCGGAAAGGCGATCTGGGACATCACGGGCAAGGGCGTGAACGTCGACATGGTGTTCGAACACCCCGGCGAGAGCACCTTCCCGGTCTCGACCTTCGTCGTCAAAAAAGGCGGCATGGTCGTGATCTGCGCCGGGACCACCGGCTACAACCTGACCTTTGACGTTCGGTACATGTGGATGCACCAGAAGCGTCTGCAGGGTTCGCATTTCGCGCATCTCAAGCAGGCGTCCGCTGCAAACCGGCTGATGCTGGAGCGGCGTCTCGATCCCTGCATGTCCGAAGTGTTCACTTGGAAAGAACTGCCCGAGGCGCACATGAAAATGATGCGGAACGAGCACAAGCCGGGCAACATGTCTGTCTTGGTTCAGGCCCCGCGTACGGGCATGCGGACCTTGGAAGAGGTTCTGGACGCCCGCGGTTGATCACCGCGCTTTGAAAGCAAGCGCCCGCGAATCGTTCAGACGGTTCGCGGGCGTTTTGCGTTCAGAAGATGGGATATTGTTTTTCAATGCCATGCAAATTCGGGACCCGCTGTTTTTGGGGAGTAGAAAGCAGTGAATAGGCAAGAAAACAACGTACATGTTATGGTTGTTTTAACCCTTCGTTAACTATTTCGGAGAGACCATGATGGCGCGAAATGAGTGGATACTGGACGTATTGTCGGACCTCAACGCCTTCGCCGTTGCGAATGGGTTGACCGCGCTGGCCGAGCAGCTTGACGACACCAGGCTGATCGCCGCGGCCGAAATTGCGTCCCTGAACGATGAGGCAAAAGCGCCGTCGAATGGGAACACAGTTCGATTTGAGCCAGGTCCTGGAGGATTTGGAAAACACCAGCACGCTTGACGAGCTGGGTGCGGTTGCTGTCCGCATCAGGGACAAACTGAAGGTCGATCACATCGTCTATCACTGGGTCGATGGCGCCGGCGATCAATATGGCTACACCACCTATCCGGATGCCTGGGCCGACCGATACCGTGAACGCAACTATCACCGAATAGATCCCGTAATCCTGGGCTGCTTCCAGCGGTTTCATCCGGTCAACTGGAAATCTCTGAACTGGTCCGGCAAGGTCGCAAAAGCCTTTCTGCAAGATGCTTTGGATCATGGTGTCGGCAATCAGGGCTATTCGATCCCAATTCGTGGGCCGAATGGCCAGTTCGCGCTTTTTACGGTCAATCACAGTTGCAGCGACGAGGCTTGGGGTGCCTTCATCGTGACCTACAGCCGCGAGTTGATACTGCTCGCCCACTACTTCAACCGCAAAGCTTTGGATTTCGAGCAGGACCGCAGACCTGAATCCGCGCGCGGTCTCTCTCCGCGCGAGATCGACGCGATGACGCTACTGGCCTTGGGCTACAGCCGGGCGCAGGTCGCGCACTCCCTGTCTATTTCCGAGCACACATTGCGTGTCTATATCGAAAGCGCCCGGTCCAAGCTGGGTGCTCTGAATACAACCCATGCCATCGCCACTGCCCTCAGCAGAGGATTAATAGTGGTTTAAGGCCCGCGCGAGGGCCACACGGGAAATTAACCACGACTTTGTACCCCCTTCGTTCCAGCACTGGACGACAAGGGGAAAAGTCATGCTGCGTTATGTTTACGCTGACGAGCTTCATAAATTTCCAAAATTGGCCGAGGGGATGTTTCGCGACCGCGCCGATCAATTCAAAACCCGCCTCGGATGGGATGTTCATGTCAATTCCAAAGGAGAGGAACGGGATCAGTATGATGATCTGAACCCGCTGTATGTCATCTGGGAAGAGCTAGACGGCAGTCACGGCGGATCGATGCGGGTATTGCCCACGACTGGCCCTGTCATGGTAAATGAGGTGTTCGGGCATCTGACCGGCGGCAGCCCAATCCGCAGCCCGCTGATCTGGGAAGTGACGCGGTTCTGCCTGTCCCGCACCGCTCATCCACACACGGCCGGGGCAATCATGCTGAGCGGGGGGGAGATCATGGAAGGCTTCGGTCTGACCCACATCGCCGGGGTCTTTGATGCAAGGATGATCCGTATCTATCGGCTAATCGGTTCCTCGCCGGTGGTCTTGGGCTCGGAGGGGGCGGGCCGTGACCAGATTTCGGTCGGTCTTTGGCCCTATTCCGCTGACGATTGCAACCGCGTGGCCGAGCGGGCGGGCATCCCGCGCGAGCTGTCGCGATTGTGGTTCAAGACGGCGTTCGGGTCCGCCGCGCGGCATCGGTTCGCACTGTCTGCCTGACGTTGAATTCCGCATCTGGCGCAGGTTGGCGCGGCCCTGTAGGGTCGCGCCATGTCTCTGCCCAAGGTTACTTTTTCCGAAGATCAGGCCGCCGCGTTCGACAGCATTGCCCAGATGCTGAAATCCGCTGGCGTCGACCTGGAAGATGATGCGCTGCTCAAGCTGCCCGGCCAGGGCGAATCGGGCGTGATGGCGGTGATCGGCAAGGCCGGGTCGGGCAAGACCCTGCTGTTGGCCGAACTCTACAAGGCGCTGGCCGAGACCGGAGTTCAGATCGTCTCGGGCGACTATGAAAGCCGCAAATCGAAGGACAAGCGCAGCCTTGCCATTCTGGCCCCGACCAACAAGGCCGCCAGCGTGTTGCGGTTGCGCGGTGTTCCGGCCACCACCATTCACCGCATTCTGTACACGCCGGTCTATGATCCGGAATACGAACGGATCGCCGAGTGGCTGGCGGGCAACGACGACCGCCCCGAGATCGAAGGCCTGACCGACGAGGCGCTGGACCGCGCGGCCGCGTTCTACGCCAACAACAAGTCCATCCCAGGTGCCTTGGCCGCCGCCGGCCTGCGCGGATCGGATTTCATCACCGGCTGGAAACGGCGCGACGAGCCGTTGGATATCGGGTTCGTCGATGAGGCGTCGATGCTGGACGACCGCCAGTTCGAGGATCTCAAGGAGATCTTTCCCACCTTGTTGTTGTTCGGTGATCCGGCGCAGTTGGCACCGGTGAACCAGTCCGGGTCGATGGTGTTCGATGCTCTGCCCGAACCGCGCAAGCTGATCCTGCACCGTGTGCACCGGCAGGAGGCCGACAACCCCATTCTGGATCTGGCCCATGCGCTGGCCGATCCGGCCATGGGGTTCGAGGATTTTGAACGTCTTGTCGAGCAGACCGCCCGCACTGATGACCGCGTGGTCTGGGGCCAGCGGGTCGAGGTCGACCTGATGGCCCGTAGCCCGGTTCTGGTCTGGCGGAATGCGACGCGTATCCGGCTGATCCAGGCCTTCCGTCAGGTGCATGGCGCTCCCGAGACCGAGCTGTTGGAAGGCGAACCGTTGATCTGCGACGGGATCGAGCTGCCGCTGAAGCACCGCAAGAAGCGGCTGGACCTCGAGGCGCGCGGGCTGATCAAGGGCGCGCAGGTGATCTATCTGGGGCCGGGGCGCAAGCCGGGGTTCTCGCGGCTGCATGTCATGGGGGCCGAAGACCCGCAGGTCAGCGCCGCGTCGATCGTGCAGATCGAAAAACCGGACGAAGAAGAGCCCTTCATCCCCTTTGCCGCGCGCATGGGGGCCACGTTTCTGCATGGGGCCGCCGTGACGATCCACAAGGCGCAAGGCTCGCAATGGGACACGGTGCAGGTCTTTGCCCCTGACCTTTATGCCGCCGCCCGCATGGGCCGGACCGAGGCCGGTCAACCCCTGTGGAAACGGCTGGCCTATGTGGCCATCACCCGCGCGCAAGAGCGGCTGATCTGGGTGGTGCGCAACCGGCTGTCCAAACCAAGCCATCCGTTGCGGGTTGACGATCTGCGCGCGGTCCCGGCCGCAAAACTGACGCTGGAGGCGGAGGAGACATGAAGACGATCATCGTGACCGGGGCAAGTTCGGGCATCGGGCGAGCCACAGCCGAGCTGTTTCTGGACCAGGGTTGGAAGGTCGGCCTGCTGGCACGCAATGCGGACAAGCTGAGCCAGATGGCCGCGACGCGCGAAAACGCCATTCCACTGGTGGCCGACGTGACCGATCCTCAAGCGGTTTCGGCGGCGTTTGATGAATTTCAGACGCAGGCCGGACGGTTGGATGTTCTGTTCAACAACGCGGGGATCTTTGCCCCTGCCGGGACGATCGACGAGATCGCGCTGGACGACTGGTATCAGAGCGTCAAGGTGAACCTGAACGGGATGTTTCTGTGCGCTCGCGCAGCCTTTGGCTTGATGCGCAGGCAGGTGCCTCAGGGGGGCCGCATCATCAACAACGGCTCGATCGCGGCGCATGTACCGCGCCCGAATTCGGTTCACTACACCGCCACCAAACACGCGATTACCGAGCTGACACGAAGCCTGTCGCTTGACGGCCGCGCCCATGGGATCGCCTGTGGGCAGATCGACATCGGAAATGCCAGAACCCAGATGGTGCAGAACCTGGTCGATACGGCGGTTGCTGAAGGGCGAGAGCCTGATCCGACGATGGCGGTCGAAGATGCCGCGCGCTCGGTCCTGCACATGGCCAGCCTGCCGCCCGAAGCCAACGTCCAGTTCATGACCGTGATGGCAACGACGATGCCGTATATCGGGCGCGGGTAGCCGTCAGTTTTCGCGCAACAGTCGGAAAGCCGTCGAAGCGCCCCAGCCTGCTGCGATGGCAATGACAAGGGACATCAACCCGTACCAGACCGGCTGTTGACGCGACATGTTGTAGAGAAACCGCTCGAGCCCGACTTTCCGAACGTCGATAACCGTCTCGAACTGCGAAATGACTTCGCCGTTCCGCATCAGGAAGATGCGGGTCAGGTAGTCGCCTTCGGTCAGGTCGGCCGGCATCTCGATGGAGGTGCGGAATAGCGTTTGCTCATCTACGGCAACCGTGTTCTCCCGGATCGAGTACAGGCCCTCATCCTCGCGGATCCTGACGACGGCCCGGGCGAAATCCTGAGCCTCCCGAATATGCATGGCTGCCCCGACGGACCGGATCGCGCGCCGGATCGAGATGCGATAGCGCAGATCTTCGGTGTCGGTGATGATGTCAGTGAACGGTGCGCTTGTGGCGACTGCGTAGAAGCTGGGTGCGGAATCGACCAGAACGTTGTCGGTATTCACCCAGATGCCGAATTTCTTTTCCTTGCGCCGCACCATGACCGGCTCGGACGGGCCTGCGACTGCCACGATCACCTCCAGCGGAGGGCCGGGCGGGATCGGCGCTTCGCGCTTGACGGCGCCAAAGATCAGAATCTCGGATCCGTCGAAATCGGCGGTGATGGCCACGCGATCCTGGCTGAGGCCAAGAACGACCTGCTCATCCGCAGCATGGACGGGGAGAGTCAGGAACACAAGGGCGATGAACCAGCGCAACACGTCAATGCCCCCCATCGGTGCCAAGCGAGTACAGCTCGGCCGGTTGCAACAACAGATCCAGGGCCAGCTTTCCGCAAACCGCCAAGACAAGAGCGGCTAGCAGGACGCGCAGCTGCTCGGCCGGGATGCGTGCCCCCAGCACGGTCCCGATCTGAGCCCCGATCACCCCGCCAACCAACAGTAGGACGGCCAGCACGATATCGACCGTAAAGTTGGTCGTGGCGTGCAGCATGGTGGTGAAGCCAGTGACGAAAATAATCTGGAAAAGGGATGTCCCCACAACCACTTTGGTTGGCATTCCCAGCAGATAGATCATGGCGGGCACCATGATGAACCCGCCGCCCACACCCATGATCGCCGACAACACGCCGACGAACAGCCCGACAAGCACCGGCGGAATGACCGAGATATACAGCCCCGAGGTCCGGAACCGCATCTTGAACGGCAGGGCGTGGATCCACCCCCTCTGGCGCCGTTTGACAGGGACCCCACCGGCCTTGCGGGACCTGCGCAGTGCATTGAGGCTTTCAAAGAACATCAGTCCGCCAATGACGCCCAGAAAGACGACATAGCAGAGCTTGACCAGCAGATCGACCTGACCCAGGCTTTTGAGATAGTTGAAGAAGACAACGCCCACGGCTGCGCCGATCAGACCACCCACAAGAAGGACCGTGCCCATCTTCAGGTCGACCGTCTTTCTTCGGAAATGCGCCAGCACCCCCGAGAATGACGAGGCAACGATCTGGTTCGCCTCGGTTGCCACGGCAACGGCGGGTGGGATGCCGATAAAGAACAGCAGCGGGGTCATCAAAAAGCCGCCACCGACACCGAACATGCCGGACAGGATTCCCACCATGCCGCCGAGGCCAAGCAGCAGAAAGGCGTTTACGGAAACTTCGGCGATAGGCAGGTAGATATGCATGTGGTCTAGCCGATCCGTACTGCGGTGGACTGGTAAAAACGATCAAAGGCGGGCGCGTTGCGTTGGGCGAAGAAACGGACTGGTGGGTACATGGCGGTTTCGAAGGATAAACTGGTCACGATCAAACCCCCGCCAATTCAGAAAGCGAATAGATTTCTGTCGGAGCCACGATCAGTTCCAGCCCGACTTTTCCGGCCACGATCATGACCAGTACCGCCAGCAAAACCCGCAGCTGCTCAGCCTTCAGCCGGGCGCCGACCATGCTGCCGAACTGGGCCCCAACGACACCTCCGATCAACAGGAACAAGGCCAGCACGATGTCCACGCTGAAGTTGGTCGAAGCGTGGATCATCGTCGTAAACCCGGCCACGAAAATGATCTGAAACAGCGAGGTTCCGATCACCACCTTTGTCGGCATTCCCAGGATATAGATCATTGCCGGAACCATGATGAACCCGCCGCCAACGCCCATGATGGCCGACAGGATTCCGACGCCAAAGCCGACCAGGATGGGTGGAATGACCGAGATGTACAAGTTTGACTCGCGGAACCGCATTTTGAACGGCAGTGCATGAACCCAGGTGCGTTGGCGGCGTGCGGTCGGTGCGGTGCCGCCCGCCGCTCGTGACCGGCGAATTGCACGCAGGCTCTCAATGAACATCAAGGTGCCGATGAGGCCAAGAAACACGACGTAGCAAAGCTGGACCGCCAGATCGACCTGCCCCAAATGCTTGAGATAGTTGAAGACGAGCATCCCCAGCGTCGCGCCCAGCAGGCCGCCGCCCAGCAGAACCGATCCCATCTTCAGGTCTACGGTCCTGCGCTTGAGATGAGCCATCAGGCCCGAAAATGAGGATGCCACGACCTGGTTGGCCGATGTTGCCACGGCGACTGCAGGTGGAATACCGATCAGAAACAGCAGTGGCGTGATCAAAAAGCCGCCTCCCACTCCGAACATGCCGGACAGAACGCCCACGGAAACACCAATCGCCAGCAGGACAAACGGGCTAACGGATACTTCGGCTATGGGAAGGTAGACGTGCATACCCTCTTAGAGCGCTTGCGGCATGCAAAATCAACTCTGCATGCCGCTTTGCAGCAAACAGGACTGAAAAGCAGTCCTGAACTGGCCTTATCAGCGCTCTTTCACATAAGGCTCGCCACCGGCCCTTGGCGGGACCGCTTTGCCGACGAAACCTGCCAGGATCACCACGGTCAGGATATAGGGCAGTGCGTCCATGACTTGAACGGGGATAATGATGCCGCCCAGGTCGATATTCTGGAACCGCAGAGCAACAGCCTGCAGCAGCCCGAACAGCAAACACGCCCACATGGCGTGCCACGGCCGCCACTTGGCAAAGATCAGTGCAGCCAGTGCGATGAAACCCCGGCCGGCCGTCATGTCTTTGACGAACCCTGCCTGCAACGCAGTAGCCAAATAGGCCCCGGCGATGCCACACAGCACGCCACAGATGGCGACGGCCGCGTAGCGGAGCCCCACCACCGAGACGCCTGCGGTGTCCACTGCCGCCGGGTTTTCACCCACGGCGCGCAGGCGCAGGCCAAAGCGGGTGCGGAACAGCACCCACCAGGTGGCGGGCACCATCAGGAATGCCACGTAGACAAGAATCGAGTGGCCTGAGAGCAGTTCGGCGTAGATGGGACCGATGATCGGCACACCGCTCAAAGCTTCTGCGAAGGGGAAGTTGATCGGCTCAAACCGGCCACCCCCGAACAACGACGGAGTGCGGCCGCCTTGCTGGAACCAGTCCTGGGCCACCAGCACTGTCAAGCCGGCAGCCAGGAAGTTGATGGCGACACCGGAAATCAGCTGGTTCCCCCGGAACGTGATCGAGGCAAGCCCGTGCAGGCCAGACAGCACCAAGGACGATGCGATGCCGGCCAGCAGGCCCAGCCATACCGACCCGGTGACGGCGGCAACGGCGGCCGAGAAGAATGCGGCCATCAGCATCTTGCCTTCCAGGCCGATGTCGAAAATGCCAGCGCGTTCCGAATACAAGCCGGCCAGACAGGCCAGAAGCAGCGGCGTGGCCAGGCGAATGGTCGAGTCCAGAACCTGGACGATCGTCAGGAACAACTCCATCAGTTCGCCTCCTTCCGCAGAGCCAGGAACAGCTTTTCAAGCGGCATGCGCACCATGTTGTCCAGCGCTCCGGTGAACAGGATCACCAGCGCCTGGATCACCACGATCAGCTCGCGCGGGATCGACGTCCACAGGGCCAGTTCCGCGCCCCCCTGATAGAGGAAACCAAACAGGATGGCCGCCAGGAACACGCCGAACGGGTGCGAGCGGCCCATCAGGGCCACCGCGATGCCGATAAAACCCGCGCCCTCGGTCGAGTTAAGAACCAGCCGCTCGGCCTCACCCATGACGTTGTTGATAGCCATCAGGCCCGCCAAAGCGCCCGAGATCAGCATCGCCACGATGGTGATACGCACAGGCGAGATACCGGCATAGACCGCACCGGTTTCCGAATGCCCATAGGCCCGGATTTCATAGCCCAGGCGGGTGCGCCAGATCAGCGCCCAGACGACGATGCAGGCGATGACCGCGATGATCAGCGAGATGTTGGCCGGAGCCGCCTTGGAGAAGGTGATCCCGATCGGGGCCAGCATCTCGTGCAGGGTGGGCAGATGTACCGCCTCGGCAAAGCGGGCGGTGGCCGGGTCTTGCGAGCCGGCCGGTCGCATCACGTTGACCAGCATGTAGTTCAGCAGCGCCGCGGCGATGAAGTTGAACATGATCGTGGTGATCACGATATGGCTGCCGCGCTTGGCCTGAAGATAGGCCGGTATCGCCGCCCAGGCCGCGCCGAACAGCATGCCGGCGGCCATCGCAGCCAGCAGAGCGATGCTCCAATGCGGCCAAGGCACATAGAGGCACACCATGGCAACGCCCAGTCCGCCCAACATGGCCTGACCTTCGCCGCCGATGTTGAACAGACGGGCGTGGAAGGCCACCGCGACCGCCAAACCGGTGAACATGAAGTTGGTGGCATAATACAGGGTGTAGCCCCAGCCATAGGTCGACCCCAGCGCGCCGGTGACCATCAGGTTCACCGCCTCGATCGGGTTTTCGCCAATGGCCAGAATGACCAGTGTCGACAGGATTGCGGCCAGGACCAGACTGATGAGCGGGATCAGAATGACGTCGGCCCATTTGGGCATCTTATCCATGTTACGCGGCCTCCCCCGCAACACCGGCCATCAACAGGCCCAGTTCTTTTTCATCCGTTTCATGGGACAGGCGCTCGCCCATGATATGTCCGTCGAACATCACTGCAATCCGGTCGGACAGAGAGAAGATCTCTTCCAACTCGACCGAGACCAGCAGGATCGCCTTGCCCTGATCGCGCAGGGCGACGATCTGCTTGTGAATGAACTCGATCGCGCCGATGTCCACGCCGCGGGTCGGCTGGCCCACCAAAAGCAAATCGGGGTTCCGCTCGATTTCGCGAGCAACCACGATCTTCTGCTGGTTTCCACCCGAAAAGTTCTTGGCCGACAGCCAGCCATTGGGCGGACGCACGTCGAATTTCTCGATCTTGCGTTCTGTGTCGGCGCGCAGGGCGGCGTTGTTCATGAAAATCCCGCGTTGGTAGGCAGGGTCGCGGTGATAGCCGAAGGCAACGTTTTCCCAGGCGTGGAAGTCCATGATCAGACCTTCGCGCTGCCGGTCTTCGGGCACATGCGCGATGCCTTGGGCGCGGCGCGCCTGACCGTCGGCCTCGGGTCCGCTGAGTGCCAGTGGCGTACCATTCAGTTTGATCACGCCTGATCCCGGGCGCATGCCGCCCAATACTTCGAGCAGCTCGGACTGCCCGTTGCCGGCGACGCCCGCGATGCCCACGATCTCACCCGCGCGGACGGTCAGGTCGATACCTTTGACGCGCTCGACGCCCGCCGAATCCGTCACCCGCAGGTTCTCGATTTCAAGGATGGGCTTGCCGGGTTTGGCCGGCACCTTGTCGACGCGCAGCAGAACCTTGCGCCCGACCATCAGCTCGGCCAACTCCTCGGGGTTGGTCTCGGCGGTCTTGACCGTGGCGGTCATCTGGCCGCGGCGCATCACCGACACGGTGTCGGTGGCTTCCATGATCTCGCGCAGCTTGTGGGTGATCAGGATGATGGTCTTCCCCTCTGCGCGCAGCCGGTCGAGGATGCGGAACAGCTGGTCGGCCTCGGCCGGGGTCAGCACCCCGGTGGGTTCGTCCAGAATCAGGATTTCCGCCTTGCGGTACAGCGCCTTGAGGATTTCGACCCGCTGCTGCATGCCCACGCCGATCTCGTCGATGCGCTTGTCGGGGTCCACGAACAGCTCGTATTCTTCCTCGAGCTCTTTCAGCTCTTTCCGGGCCTTGGCCAGCGATGGGGCCAGCAGCCCGCCATCTTCCGCGCCCAGAACGATGTTTTCCAGAACGGTGAAATTCTCGACCAACTTGAAATGCTGAAAGACCATGCCGATGCCCGCGGCGATCGCGGCCTGGCTGTCGGGGATGTCGGTCTTTTTGCCGTTGATCCAGATTTCACCTTTGTCGGCCTTGTAGAAGCCGTACAGAATGCTCATCAGCGTGGATTTGCCCGCACCGTTTTCACCGATGATCCCGTGGATCGTGCCGGGGGCGACGCTGATCGAGATGTCCTTGTTCGCTTGAACTGGCCCAAAGGCTTTGGAAATCCCTTTGAGCTCGATGGCGGGGACTGTCATGTCTTGTCCTCGATTGCCGTAGAAGCTGCGCTGATTTCGCGATCATTCTGTCGTGGCGAAACAGCTGCATGAGTGGATGCGGGACGGGAGGTTTCCCCCGCCCCGCGCGATATCAGAACTGCAGTGCCGGGCAGCTGTCGTTCTCGTAGTAGCTGACGACGGTGACATTGCCGTCGATGATGTCGCGGCGTGCCTTTTCGACGGCGGCCTTCATCTCGTCGCTCACCAGCGAGGCGTTGTTTTCATCCATGGCAACGCCGACACCGTCCTGTGCCAGACCCATGGTGAACTTGCCGGTCTCGACATCTTCGCCTGCCTTCATGGCGTCATAAACGGCCACGTCCACGCGCTTGAGCATCGAGGTCAGAACCTTGCCGGGGTGCAGGTGGTTCTGGTTGCTGTCCACGCCGATCGACAGGATGCCTTCGTCGGCCGCGGTCTGCAGAACACCGACGCCGGTACCGCCTGCGGCAGCGTAGATCACGTCAGCGCCTTGGCTGATCTGAGCTTTGGTCAGTTCCGAGCCCTTCACCGGGTCGTTCCAAGCAGCCGGGGTGGTGCCGGTCATGTTGGCGACGACGTTGATGTCAGGGTTCACGGCCTTGGCGCCCTGGGCGTAGCCGCAGCCAAAGTGCCGGATCAGCGGAATGTCCATGCCACCGATGAAGCCGACGGTACCCGACTTGGATGCCATCGCGGCCATCATGCCGACCAGGTACGAGCCTTCATGCTCGGCGAACGAGACCTGGCGGATGTTCGGCGCGTCCAGCCAGCTGACGTCGACGGCAACGAACTTGGTATCGGGATAGTCAGGTGCGACGGCGGCCAACGGATCAGCCATCGCAAAGCCCATCGTGATGATCGGGTTTGCACCGGCTTCAGCGAAACGACGCAGGGCTTGTTCGCGCTGCGCTTCCGACTGCAGCTCGATTTCGCGATAGGATTTGCCGGTCTGGTCGGCCCAGCGCTTGGCGCCGTTATGGGCTGCTTCGTTGAACGATTTGTCGAACTTGCCGCCCAGATCGAAGATGATCGCCGGTTCGGCCAGCGCCGCACCTGCGGTCAGTGCAAACGCGGCGGCCGCGCCCATCAAGGATTTCATCAGGGTCATCATATACTCCCGTTGTTTTTTATGGCTTCGGGGCAGGGGCTTTTGCCCAGCCCCGCTCAGAGCGAGCAGAACTGCTGTGATAGCGGCAATTAAGGCCGTCTGAAACAGCCATGGTCAACCGCTTTTTGACCATTTGGTCTCAGAAATGCCCGGCTTTCGTCAGGGTAGCGCGCGCTCCATCAAGATTGCATCTACTTTGTCAGCCTTGCCGCGCCGGTAATATCCCGGCCGAAGACCGCAGCGCGCATAGCCGCAACTTTGGTAGAGTGCAATGGCGGCCGCGTTGTCCGATGCCACCTCAAGAAATGCCCGGCGCGCACCCAGATCGTGAGCCCTACCGTGCCAAGCCTGCATGCAGGCGCGGCCCCGACCCTGCCGCTGGTAATCGGGATGCGTCGCGATGGTCAGCAGCTCGGCCTCGTCGCCGATGACCTGGATCAAGGCAAATGCTGATTTGTTTCCAACAACATGGGTGAAGCGGTTGGCAAGCAGGTCAGCGAATTCATCAGCGGTCCAGGGGCGGGACTGGGTGAAAGCCGCGCCGTGGGTCTCGGCCATTTCCTGTGGGGTCATGGGTCCAGCAAAGGCGGCGGCGTATCGCGCGACGGGGCGGCGTCTGCGGCACGAACGTACAGGGGGGCCGGGGGACCTGACACAAGGTCAACACGTTCGGATGCAATCCGGGCGATGGCCCGGACGACGGCATCCGCATCGTCGCACAAAAAAAGGGCGCCAAGTGATTCTGCCTGTTCCTGCGTCATCAGTTGCGGCGTCCCGTCGGGCATTTGCAGGTAAACTTGGTCGCGGGGGGCTGGAATGGCTGGGATCCGCCCTTCAGGTGCCAAAGCCGCAAGGGCTTCAAGGCCCGAAACGCCGATTGCCGGCTTGTTCAGTCCAAGCGCCAGCCCTCGGGCGGTAGAGACCGAGATGCGAATTCCAGTGAAATTGCCCGGACCTGTCCCGACACCGATCGCGTCGATATCCGCCCAAGAAACCCCGCCTTCTGCCAGGATGTCCTGAAGCAAAGGCATCAGGCGTTCCGCCTGGCCGCGGGTCATGGTTTCGGCGCGGCTCACGACGATGTCTGGCCCGCGCAGCAAAGCGGCCGCGCAATGCGCGGCCGATGTGTCAAATGCCAGAATTGTCTGATCAGACGGCAACGGGGCGAACCTCGGTCACCTCGGGGATGTAATGGCGGAGCAGGTTCTCGATCCCCATTTTCAGGGTCAGCGTCGAGGACGGGCAGCCTGCGCAGGCCCCTTGCATATGCAGGTAGACGACGCCGCGGTCAAAGCCGTGGAAGGTGATGTCACCGCCGTCCTGCGCCACGGCGGGGCGTACGCGGCTGTCCAGCAATTCCTTGATCTGGTTGACGATTTCCGAGTCCTCACCCGAATGTTCAGCATGGCCGGACGCGGTTTCCACCCCGGCCCCCATCACCGGCTGGCCGGACTGGTAGTGCTCCATCACAGCGCCCAGGATGGCGGGTTTGATGTGGTCCCACTGCACGCCGTCGTCTTTGGTGACGGTTACGAAGTCATTGCCGAAGAAAACTCCGGTCACACCGCTGACCGCAAAGATGCGCTGCGCCAGCGGCGAGTTCTGCGCGGCTTCGGCGGTCGGGAAATCCGCTGTACCGGCCTCGAGCACGGTCTGACCGGGCAGGAATTTCAGCGTGGCCGGGTTGGGTGTGGATTCGGTCTGGATGAACATGGCGCGCTCCGTATCAGTTGGCTCTGATATGCGCGTCAGCGGCCGGGAAGTCAAGATTTGGAACGGTTCTAAATCGCTGCAGCCTGTCGGATGGCCATGTCCAGTCGGTCATCGCCCCAGTAAAGCTCCTCATCCACGACAAAACTGGGGGCGCCGAAGATCCCCAGCGATTTGGCGCGGGCAACCTGGTCAAACAGAGCACTCTTGATGTCAGAGTCTGCGGTTCGGTCGATCATGTCCTCGGGGAGGCCGGCGGCGGACAGGGCGCTGCGCAGGACTGGCTCTACCGAAATGTTCAGGCCTTGGCCAAACTGCGCGGCAAAAACGGCGCGGGAGAATGCAGCGCGCGCTTCACGTTGAGGGATGGCGAGCGCAAGGCGTGCGGCCTTCAGGCTGTTTTGCGGAAACTCGGCAGGTCGGGTCAAGGGCAGGTCACGCTGCCGGCACAGCCGTTCCATGTCGCGCCACATGTACCGCCCCTTGGCCGGATAGATGTTGAACGGTGAGGTTTTCCACCCCTGTTCGGCAAAAATGGGACCCAGAAGGAATGGCTGCCAGTCCACCTGCACGCCACAGGCTGCTGCGTCCTGTTCGACCCGCATGGCGCTGAGGTAGGAATAGGTCGAGGCGAAATCGAACCAGAAGTGCAGGGTGGCGGGCATCAGGTGATCTCTTCGAGCTTCTCCTTGCTCAGGTCGCCCGGAACGATGGTAATCGGAATCGGCAAGCTGCCGGAATTCCGCGTCAACTGAGTGACCAGTGGACCGGGGCCCTTCTTGTCAGTACCTGCACCCAGAACAAGGACGCCGATTTCGGGATCCGAGCGCACATGCTCAATGATCTGCGGAACGGGTTCACCCTCGCGGATCGCCAGTTCAGGCTCGATCCCCTGCTTGTCGCGCATCCATTTGGCAAACACCTCGAAATGCGCATGGATACGTTCGCGGGCTTCTTCCCGCATCACTTCGGCCACGCCGATCCAGTGGTTGAACTCGTCCGGAGGAATGACCGAGAGGATGGTCACCCCCCCGCCCGTATGCGCAGCACGCATCGCGGCGAAACGCATGGCGTTCAGGCACTCGCGGCTATCGTCAAGAACTACAAGGAACTTGCGCATGAATGTCCTCTTCGGTTTTCGGGATCATGCCCGAGCATTCGGTGTCTGGCAACTCGGGCCGCGACGGACCGTTGCTTATTGGTTGCTGGCTGCCCAGTCCCAGTAGAGCGCGCGCGTGCGGCGCGTGATAGGGCCAATCTGATATTGCGTGTCGTCCAGTGCGGTCACGGGCGTGACCTTGTTCATGTTGCCGGACATGAACACTTCGTCCGCGTCGTGGAAATCGTCGAAGGTCAGAACAGTTTCGTGAACCGTCACCCCGTCGCGACGCAGGTTGTCGATGTGCCGAGCGCGCGTGATGCCTGCAAGGAAGGTTCCGTTCGGTGCCGGAGTAAACACCTCTCCATCCTTGGCCATGAAGATGTTGGCCGTTGCGGTTTCTGCCACGTTGCCCATGGCGTCGGTCACCAATGCGTTTGAAAACCCCTTGGATCGCGCTTCCGCCAGCATTCGGGCGTTATTTGGATACAGGCACCCGGCCTTGGCGTTGACGACCGCGCTTTCCAGAACCGGGCGGCGGAAGCGGGTGGTCGTCAGAGTGACCGAGGCCGCCTCGGGTGCCATTGGGATCTCTTCGAGGCAGATGGCGAAACCTGTGCTGTCACCCTGCGGTACGATCGCGGTCGCGTCGCCGTCGATCCCCCAGTACATCGGGCGAATGTAGACGGCGGCCTCGGTCGGGTATGCTTCCAGACCTTCGCGGATCAGTTCGACCATTTGTTCGGTGGTCACGGTCGGAGTGAGCATCAGCGCCTCGGCCGAGCGGTTCACCCGGTCGCAATGCGCGGCCAGATCAGGGGTCATGCCATCAAATCGGCGGGCCCCGTCAAACACCGACGAACCCAACCAGGCCCCGTGGTCCGCAGCCCGCATGATCGGGGCATCGCCATCGTGCCATTTGCCATCGAAATAAGTGCGGATATTCTTGCCGACTGCCATTGTGCCCTCCGTCAATTCCGCCGAACCGTAGGAGCGCGCGCGCCCGAGGTCCAGCAGATTATCCGGCCGACGATGGCAACACGTCGCGCTTGACCATCGCGCGCAGGGCGAAGTTGGAGCGCAGGTTGCGGATGCCCGGAATCTGCATCAGCCGGTTTTCCAGAAACGCATCAAAGGCGGTCAGGTCACGCGCCACGACGCGCAGCAGGATGTCGCGCGAGCCTGTCATGAGGTAACACTCCATAACCTCATCGCAGCGCAGGATGGCGCGTTCGAAGGCGTCGATGGCGTGGCGGTCCTGTTTCTCCAGTTCGACCGACACGAAAATCGTGACGCCAAAGCCCAGCTTCTCAGGGTCGACCTGGGCCGAATATCCGGTGATCACCCCGTCGCGGCGCAGGCGGTCCAGGCGTCGCGCGCAGGGTGTGGGCGACAGGCCCACCTTTTCGGCCAGGTCCAGAACGGTCATGCGCCCGTCCTGCTGCAGCGCGCGCACGATCTTGCGGTCGATCTGATCCATGGGGAAAATCCCTAAAATTGTCGGCTCGGATTATTATTATCGCCAAGAGCAATGTGTTGGCCAGCACGTATTGGCGAAAATCGCTCGGTCGGATGTGGCAGACTCGATCTGTCATTCCGGAGGAGCAAAATGGAAATAACCACGATTGACGCGCCAGATCACGAGCGTGTGGTCGAATTCAAAGACGCCGCCAGCGGGCTTTCGGGCTTTGTGGCGATCCACTCCACGCAATTGGGGCCTGCAGCGGGTGGCGTGCGGATGCGCACCTATGGCCACCCGTCCGAGGCGCTGGACGATGCGCTGCGCCTGTCGCGGGGCATGACCTACAAGAACGCCGCGGCCGATCTGCCGCTGGGCGGGGGCAAGGCCGTGATCATCGGCGACCCGAGCGCGGACAAGACGCCCCGGTTGCTGCAGGCCTTCGGCCGCGTGGTCCAAAGCCTCGGCGGCCAATACTGGACGGCCGAGGACATGGGGATGACCCCGGCCGACATGGCCCAGATCGGCACCGAAACCGAATATGTCGCCGGTCTGCCCGATGGCCCGTTCGCCAGCGGCGACCCGTCGCCCATCACCGCCCGCGGGATCTTCAACGCCATCCGCGTGACTGCGCGGCATCGGTTCGGGTCCGCGGACCTGAGCGGCAAGACCGTCTCGGTGCAGGGGCTGGGCCATGTGGGCGAACATCTGTGCGCGCTGCTGAATGATGCCGGGGCGAAACTGGTGATCACCGACATCGATACGGGCCAGACCGCCCGGTTGGCGGACCGGTTCGCGGCGCAGGCCGTCGCGCCCGATGCGATCTATGCGGCCGAGGCGGATATTTTCGCGCCCTGCGCGATCGGCGGCATTCTGAACGAAACCAGCATTCCGTTGCTGAAGGTCGGCGCGGTGGCCGGTGGAGCCAACAACCAGCTGGCGACCGATGCCGACGCGCAGCGCCTGCATGACCGTGGCATCATCTACGCTCCGGATTTCGTGGCCAATGGCGGCGGGATCGTGAACGTCGCGACCGAGATCCTGAAGATCAAGGACCGCGAAGCCTGGGTCGGTCAGCGGCTCGAGGCGCTGGAGCGGACGATGGACCGCATCCTGACCCGCGCCAAGGTCGATGGCGTCAGCCCCCATGCGGTGGCCGAATCCATCGTCGAGGAAAAACTGCACCCGCAGGCCGCCTGACCTGCAACGAAAAACGCCGCCCCGGATCAGGGGCGGCGCTGAAGTTTCTGTCTGGGTCTCAGGCGCGGCCGGCGCCCACCATCCCCACGATCTCGTAGGTGCGGCTGAGGATCGGAGCCGCGATTTCCCGCGCCCGTTCTGCGCCACGGTCCAGAATCCTGTCGATCTCGGCCTGATCGCCCATCAGCCGCGCCATCTCGGTCGAGATCGGCGACAGCTTTGCGACCGCCAGATCGGCCAGCATCGGCTTGAATTCACCGAACTGCTTGCCCCCGACCTCGGCCAGAACCTGCTCGACCGTCTGATCGCTGAGCGCGGCATAGATGTTGACCAGGTTGCGCGCCTCGGGGCGGTCTTCCAGCCCGTCCACTTCCGATGGCAGGGCGTCGGGGTCGGTTTTGGCCTTGCGGATCTTCTTGGCGATGGTGTCGGCATCGTCGGTCATGTTGATCCGGCTCATGTCGGACGGATCCGACTTGGACATCTTCTTGGCCCCGTCGCGCAGGCTCATCACGCGCGTCGCCGCGCCCTCGATCACCGGCTCGGTGATCGGGAAGAAATCGACGTCATAGTCGTGGTTGAACTTGGTGGCGATGTCGCGGGTCAACTCAAGATGCTGTTTCTGGTCGTCGCCCACCGGCACATGGGTCGCGTGATAGACCAGAATGTCGGCGGCCATCAGCGAGGGATAGGCGAACAGGCCCAGTGAGGCGTTCTGCTGGTTCTTGCCGGCCTTGTCCTTCCACTGGGTCATGCGCTGCATCCAGCCCATGCGCGCGACACAGTTGAAGATCCAGGCCAGTTGCGCGTGCTCGGGCACCTGGGACTGGTTGAACAGGATCGACTGTTCCGGGTCGATGCCGGCGGCGATAAAGCCTGCGCACAGCTCGCGCGTGGAATGCGCCAGTTCCTTGGGGTCCTGCCAGACGGTGATCGCGTGAAGATCGACCATGCAGTACACGGTCTCCATCTCCGGCCCCTGCATATCCACAAAACGCTTGAGCGCACCAAGGTAGTTGCCAAGATGCAGGTTTCCCGAGGGCTGAATGCCGGAAAACACGCGCGGCGTGAACTTGGTCTCGGTCATGGAAGGGAACTCCCGTCTGGAAAAATAAGCCTCCGTCGCTTACCCATGAGGCAAAGGGACGTCAACAGCCGCGAAAGGCCCGCCCAATGAGCAGCGAGCATTACACACCCCCCGTGAACCCCCTGCCACCCGTGGTGGTGGCGCTGGTCTTGTTCATCATGGGGATCGAACTGGCTTTCACCCTCGGCACGCGGGGCCTGGTCGGCGGACCGGGCGCGGTAGGCTGGCGGCTGGAGGCGATTCAGCGCTATTCCTTCTCGGCGGACATCTTCGACTGGATGGTGATGAACGGGCGTTGGCCGGTCGAGCATATGATCCGGTTTTTCACCTACCCCTTCGTGTCAGGCAGCTTTACCCAGGCGCTATTTGTCTGCGTCTTTGTTTTGGCGATGGGCAAGATGGTGGGTGAGGTCTTTGGCGGTTTTGCGATGCTGGTGATCTTTGTGCTGTCCGGCGTGGGCGGGGCGCTGGCCTATGCGGTGCTGCTGGACCCGCGCTATCCGCTGGTCGGGGGCTTCCCGCCGGTCTACGGCCTGATCGGCGCGTTCACCTGGCTGCTATGGCGCAGGCTGTCGCTGGTCGGAGAGAACCAGGCGCGGGCGTTCCAGTTGATCGCGGTGCTGATGGGCATCCAACTGCTGTTCGGGCTGATCTTCGGCGGCACCTCGGATTGGGTGGCCGATCTGGGTGGGTTCGCGACCGGGTTCGGGCTGTCGTTTTTCGTGGCGCCGGGCGGATGGGCGCGGCTGGTGGGGCGTATTCGGCGGGACTGAGGTGGTCAGGACCTTCGCAGGGCGGACCGGAACTCGGACAGGCGGAATGCGCCCAGCAGGTGGCCCAGAAGGAAGTAAGATACCGCGGCGACCACGATCAGGCCCAGCAAGGCCAGATAGCGCCAACCCGGAACCTCGAACGTCCAACCGAACAGCTGCATCGCCGCGATCAGCACCACGCCCATTCCTATTGAGGCGGCCAATATCCTGGGCGCGCGGCGCTTGAACCGGTCGTCGAAACGGGCTTCGTCGCCCATGCGCCGAGCGCCCAGTGCCAATTGCGCCACCATGCCCCACCCGGCGGCCGAGGCCGCGATGGCCGGGGCGATCCAGCCGACGATCGGGTACAGCCCAAAGGCCAGAACAGCGTTGATGACCATCGCCACCACGGCATACCGGAAGGGCGAGCGGGTATCCTCACGCGCGAAGAACAGCGGTTGCAGCAGCTTTTGCAGCATGAAAGCCGGCAGTCCGATGCCATAGACCGCCACGGCCAGAGCGGTGGCAGCCGTGTCTTCAGGTATGAACTGTCCACGCTCGAACAGGACCGAGACCAGTGGCGCGGGGATAAGCACGAAGGCCACGGTGGCCGGAATAGTCAGCAGTAGGGTGAACTCTCCGGCGCGGGAAAAGGCATTGCGCGCGCCATCGCCGTCCCCTGCGCGCAGGCGGCGTGACAGGTCGGGCAACAGTACGATGCCCACGGCGATGCCGACCACGCCCAACGGCAGCTGATACAACCGGTCGGCGGCAAAGAGCCAGCTGATGGCCTTTTCGGTCTTTGATGCGACCAACTGCCCAAC
Source organism: Ruegeria sp. CI5 (assembly GCF_056536885.1). Classification (NCBI taxonomy): domain Bacteria; kingdom Pseudomonadati; phylum Pseudomonadota; class Alphaproteobacteria; order Rhodobacterales; family Roseobacteraceae; genus Ruegeria; species Ruegeria sp. CI5. The sequence goes on along the minus strand of NZ_JBQFQN010000004.1, from coordinate 80,660 downwards.
AACGAGATTCACCTGCGTCACACCCATGGCAAGTGCCGCCGGTACCGCGATCCGAACCATGTTGCGCATTTCAGGGCTGAGCTTCGGCCGGCCGAACCGGATGCGAATTCCGGCGCGTTCGGTGGCGACCCAAACCAGCGCCAGTTGAACAACCCCGGCAATGGGTATAACTGCGATGAGCCAACGGATGACCTCGCCCCCGGTTGCCGCGCCTACGATCAGTGCCGTGCAGGCGAAGATGTTCAGCAGGACCGGTGCCGCAGCAGCGGCGGCAAAGCGCCCCGTGGCATTGAGAACCCCGGAAAACAGCGCGGCCAAGGACATGAACAGGATGTAGGGAAAGACGACATACCCGTACCCGACCGCCAGATCGAAACGTTCGTCGCCATAAAACCCCTCGGCCGTCAGCCAGACCAGACCCGGCATGAACACCATGGCCAGCCCGACCAGCGCCAGAACGGCCGCCGCCAGCAGGTTGAACGCATCCTGCGCAAACCCTTGCGCGTCTTCGCCGCCCTCCAGCCGTTTCGAGAACATCGGAACGAAGGCCGCATTGAAAGCGCCCTCGGCGAAGAACCGGCGGAACATGTTGGGCAGGCGGAAGGCTGCGACGAAAGCATCCATGACCGGCCCCGGCCCGATATAGGCTGTCAGCAGGATTTCCCGCAGAAAGCCCAGAATACGGCTGGCAAGGGTCCAGAACCCGACCGTGAACAGGCCCGAGAACAGGCGGATCTGCTTCATGAGGCCGCCCGCTCGGCGCCTTCGGTGATCGCGGTGCGCAGCTTGGCTTCCAGCGTCCTCTGCTTGGCCTCCGAGTGGTATTTGAGCCCGAACATGTCCTTGACGTAGAACGTATCCACCACCTGCTCGCCATAGGTCGCGATCACGGCATTGGCGATATAGACATTGGCGGCGGCAAGGGTCCGGGCCAGATCGTAGAGCAGGCCGGGCCGGTCGCGGGTGTCGACTTCGATGATCGTGTAGATCTCGGACCCTTCATTGTCGAAGGTGATGTGCGTCGGGACGTTGAACGCCTTTTCCCGCTTCTTGATCTTGTCGCGGGACTTGAGTGCCTCGCGGGCCACCACTTCGCCCTTGAGGGTGCGGTGGATCATCTGGGTCAGGCGCGGCAGACGCGACAGTTCGAACGGGTGGCCGTCAGCGTCCTGGATCCAGAACGCGTCAGTCACGTAGCCGTCCTTGGTGGTATAGCTGCGGGCATCGACCACGTTTGCGCCCACGAGCGCCAGCGCGCCGGCGATTCGGGCAAAGATACCTGGGTGGTCGGCCATCGCGAAGCAGGCGCGGGTGGCGTCGCGATCCTCGTCTGGTTGCAGGCGGATCTCCATCGCGCCGGGGTCACCGTCGGCTTCCAGTGCGCGCAACATCTCAGCGAATTCGACATGGGTCGAGAGGTTAAGCCCTTGCCAATACGGATCATAGTGCCGCCCGGTTTCCGTCTTGAGATCGGCCTTGGACCAGGCAGACAACGCGTCACGCAGCGCTTTCTTGGCCTCGGCGCCACGATTGGCACGGTTGAGGTCCTCCATGCCGGTTTCCAGCGCGCGCTTGGTTTCCGCGTGCAAGGCCCGTAGCAGGGTGGCCTTCCAGTTGTTCCAGGTGTTCGGCCCAACGCCGCGGATGTCGCAGACTGTCAGGACAGTCAGCAGATCCAGCCGTTTGACGGTCTGAACCGCCTTGGCAAAGTCGCGCACCGTGCGCGGGTCCGAGATGTCGCGCTTCTGTGCCATGTCCGACATCAGCAGGTGATAGCGCACCAGCCATTCGACGGTTTCGCACTCTTTCTTGTTCAGCCCCAGCCGAGGCGCGACCGTCCGTGCGATCTTGGCCCCCAGGATCGAGTGATCCTCGGGGCGGCCCTTGGCGATGTCGTGCAACAGCAAAGCGACGTAAAGCACACGCCGGTTCACTCCGCCCTCGAGGATCGACGAAGCCAGCGGCAGCGCTTCGACAAGTTCGCCCCGTTCGATCTGCGCCAGGTTGATGATGCACTGGATCGTGTGCTCGTCCACCGTGTAGCTGTGGTACATGTTGAACTGCATCATCGCCACGATGGGCTCGAACTCGGGGATGAAGGCCGACAGAACGCCCAACTCGTTCATGCGGCGCAGCGCGCGTTCGGGATTGCCGTGTTTCAGCATCAGATCCAGAAAGATGCGCCTCGCCTCTTTGTCGTTGCGCATTTCGTCATCGATCAGGTGCAGGTTGGCCGTGACCAGCCGCATCGCATCGGGATGGATCAGCATACCCGTGCGCAAACCTTCCTCGAACAGACGCAGTAGATTCAGCTTGTCGGACAGAAAGCTTTTGGGGTCGGCCACATCCAGCCGGCCATGAACAACCCTGTAGCCCGCCTTGACCCGTGGCTTGCGGCTGAAGATGCGTTCCAGCAACGGCGCGTTTTTCATATGTGCCGCTTCAAGCTTGGTCAGGAAGATCCGTGTCAGCTCGCCCACTTGAGTGGCTTCTCGGAAATAGCGCTGCATGAAGATTTCGACGGCCCGGCGGCCTGCTCGGTCTTCGTATCCCATGCGGTCGGCCACCTCGACCTGCAGATCAAAGGTCAGCTGTTCGGTTGCGCGCCGTGTCACCAGATGAAGATGCGAACGTACGGCCCAAAGGAAGTCTTCGGCTTGCACGAACGTGTTGAATTCGTCCTGGGTGAAAAGCCCCAGCGGGACAAGTTCAGCCACGTCGTGAACGCCGTAGATGTATTTGGCGATCCAATACAGCGACTGCAGGTCGCGAAGGCCGCCCTTGCCCTCTTTCACGTTCGGTTCGACCATGTACCGCTCGCCCTGCTTATGGTGGCGTTCGTCGCGTTCATGCAGTTTGGCTTCGATGAACTCGCGTTCGGTTCCTTTGAACAGCTCGGATTTCAGCCGGCTTTCCAGCTCATCGGCCAGGTCCCGATCACCGGCCAGATAGCGCTGTTCCAGCATCGCTGTCCGGATCGTGAAATCCTCGTCTCCCAGACGCAGGCAATCACGGATCGTGCGCGAGGAATGCCCGACTTTCAGCCGCAGATCCCAGAGAATGTACAGCATCGACTCGATCACGCTCTCGGCCCAGGCGGTGATCTTGTAAGGAGTCAGAAACAGCAGATCGACATCCGAAAACGGCGCCATCTCGCCGCGCCCATAGCCGCCCACCGCCAAAACCGCCATCTTCTCGCCCTGGGTCGGGTTGGCCAATGGATGCAGATGCTGTCCGGCCACGGTCATCGCGGCGCAGACCAGCCCATCGGTCAGATAGGTGTAGGATCGCGTCAACGGCCGGGCGTCAAAGGGCCGGGCGGCGAACGCCTCTTCGATGGCCTGACGCCCGGATTTCTGAGCGTCCCGCAGGATCCGGACGGCCTCGTTTCGGGCTGCGGCCGTTTCCGGAATGTCTTTCAGGGCCTTCGACAGCAGCGCGTTGACCTTTTCGCCATCGAAGATTTCGCTGGCGTCGCAGATCAATGCGCCAGCCGGCGCGGGGATCGTCACAAGCTGATCAGAAACCGGCGCCAGAGAAGCTTTGCGGGGCAGGGTCAATCACAACTACCTGTTTGTTCTGGATCGTGGCCACGGCCAGACCTCGTTCATTCGTACCGTTCGGGCGCAGACGGAAAATACCGCCAACACCCTGGAACCCGGCATTCTGGGTCAGGGCCGCGGCGGAGAGGGCATTGGACTTCCCTTGGCTGGCCAGAGCGCCGATGGCGGCGATGCCGTCATAGGCCAGGCCGCTGATCGGATGCGGGGCCTCGCCATAGGTCGCGTTGTAGCGCACGCGATAGGCCTGGGCCTTGGCAGGGTCAGGCAAGGCAAACCATCCGCCCTGCACGCCCGGCAGTTCCAGCGTCTGGGCCGGAATGTCCCAGCGTGTCAGGCCAATATATTGCACGGTTGCCGGTGAGACACCGGCCTCGGGCAGCAACTGGCTGAAAAGCGGCAGCGCGCCGGCGGTCGTGGCGGTCAAAAAGAGCGAATCCGCCCCCGTCGAGTCCACAGTTGCCTTGATCGCAGGAATGGCGTCGATCACGCCCTGCTGAGATCGATCAAAACCGACCACACCCGCATTCGCCACACGGCTGTTGCCAAGTGCGTTCGAGATTGCCGCCTGGCCCAATTGGCCTGCCGCATCGTTGCTGTGCACGATGACGGTGCTTTTCTTTCCCTGTTTGCCGGCGTAGCTGACAAGCCGGTTGGCCGTGTTGTCGAAGGTCGGGCCAAGGACAAACACGTTTCCGCCGGCAATGCTGGTATTGTTCGAGAAGGACAGAACGTTCACGTTCTTGCTCAGAACCGCAAGGCCGGCAGCATTTGCAGCCTGCGCGTAGACCGGCCCCAGAATGACCTTTGCGCCGTCGGCAACGGCCTGTTGTGCAACTGCGGCTGCCGTGTTCGGATTGCCGGCAGTGTCATAGACGCGAAGATCGATCTTGACGTTGTTCAGATCGGCCATGGCCAGCCGGGCAGCGTTCTCAAGGCTTTGCGCCAACGCGGCGTCGCCCGATTTGGGCACCAGCAGGGCAACGGGGATCGGCTCTGACGTGTCTATCGACGGTCCGCGCCCGGTGGCGCCGGGTTCGCAGGCGGCCAAAAATGCCGCCGCGGTCAGGCCGATGGCGAATTTCGCCAGTTTGCGAACGGGCTTGCAAACGGTAAACATCTAAATGAAAACTCCCTGATCCGGCGGCAAAGAACGCTGCTGTTCTATCACGCCGCGATAATAAACGTCACGCTGCGAGGGTCCAGCTTTGAATTTCCAAAAGGTAAGATTGGCTGGGGGGCTGTATTTTGTTGCCACTCCGATCGGAACGGCGCGCGACATTACGCTCAGGGCGCTGGACGTTCTGGCCTCGGCTGATGTGATCGCGGCGGAAGATACACGCAGCCTGCGCAGATTGATGGAGATTCACGGTGTACCCCTCGAAGGGCGGCGCATCCTGGCCTATCACGACCACAGCGGCACGGCTGCGCGTGAAAAACTGATTGCCGAACTGTCCCAGGGCAAGTCCGTGGCCTACGCGTCCGAGGCCGGCATGCCCCTGATCGCCGACCCGGGTTATGATCTGGGCAAGAAGGCGGCCGAGGCCGGGTTCAGCGTGACCTGCGCCCCTGGAGCGTCAGCCGTCGTTACGGCGCTGACCCTGGCGGGCTTGCCGACGGACGCCTTCTTTTTCGCCGGATTCCTGCCGAATGCGTCCGGCGCCCGCCGAACACGGATCGAGGCGTTGCGGGATGTTCCCGGGACGCTGGTGTTCTACGAATCTCCCAAGCGTTTGGGGGCGTGCCTGTCGGATCTGGCGCAGGTTCTGGGTGGCGAGCGTCAGGCCGCGGTCTGTCGTGAACTGACCAAGAAGTTCGAAGAAATCCGGCGGGCTAGCCTTGCAGAGCTGTCCGAACAGTATCGAGATGCCACCGTGAAGGGCGAGATCGTCTTGCTGGTGGACCGTGCCCATTCACAAGCCGTTAACGATTCGGATGTAGAAGAGGCGCTGCGACAGGCTCTGGAAACGCACTCGGTGCGGGATGCGGCGGATCTGGTGTCCAGGATGTATGATTTACCACGGCGGCCGATCTACCAGAAGGCCCTGAAGATAGGAAAGGGATGATATGGCGCGACGGTCGGTCCAGGGCTCGGTTTCCTATCACGCCGGGCAGGCGGCCGAGCACAGCGTCGATGCCGATTACGAAAGCCGAGGGTTCAAGGTCTGTCACAGGCGCTGGCGCGGCGCGGGGGGCGAGATCGACCTGATCGTCCGGGATGCGCAGGGCCTTGTGTTTGTCGAGGTCAAGAAGAGCCAAAGCTTTGACCGCGCCGCCGCGCGGATCAGCAAGCGTCAGATCGACCGGATATACGCCTCGGCGGCGCAGTATTTGGCGCAGGAACCGGGCGGGCAGCTGACCAATGCCCGGTTCGATGCGGCTCTGGTGGATGCAACGGGCGCAGTGCAAATCGTCGAAAACGCCTTTGGTCAGGGCTGATCGCCATTGAACACCCGTCCCCGCTGGGCCATGTATCTGGCGTGACTACGAGGGACACGCCATGAAAATCGCCTTTCAGATGGACCCGATCGGGGCCGTTGACATCAATGCCGACAGCTCGTTCCGGCTGGCCGAAGAAGCTCAGGCCCGTGGGCACCAAATGTTTTATTACGGACCCGATCAGCTGGCCTATCAAGAGGGGCGCATCACCGCCCGCGGTAACGATATGACGGTGCAGCGGGTTGCGGACCAGCCGGCGGTTCTGGGGCCTGAGCGCGAGGTTGATCTGGCGGATTTCGATGTCGTCTGGCTGCGGCAGGACCCGCCGTTTGACATGCACTATATTACCTCAACGCACCTGCTGGATCGGTTGCGCGGTCAGGCGCTGGTGGTGAATGATCCGTTCTGGGTGCGCAACTACCCGGAAAAACTGCTGGTTCTGGATTTTCCCGACCTGACTCCGCCCACCACGATCGCCCGCGATCTGCAGACCATCAAGGCGTTCAAGGAAAAGCACGGCGATATCATCCTCAAGCCGCTCTATGGCAATGGCGGGGCCGGCGTGTTCCGGCTGGATGCCGATGACCGCAACCTGACTTCGTTGCATGAGTTGTTCACCGGTTTCTCGCGAGAGCCGCTGATCGTTCAGAAATTCCTTCCGGATGTGCGCAACGGCGACAAGCGGGTGATCCTGGTCGATGGCGAACCGGTCGGCGCGATCAACCGCGTTCCGGCCGAGGGTGAGACCCGGTCGAACATGCATGTGGGCGGCCGTCCCGAAAAGATCGGGCTGACCGACCGCGATCTTGAAATCTGCGCGGCCATCGGCCCGCTGCTGAAGGAAAAGGGCCAGATCTTTGTGGGTATCGACGTGATCGGAGATTATCTGACCGAAATCAACGTGACCTCGCCCACCGGAATCCAGGAATTGGAGCGGTTCAACGGAACCAATATCGCCGAAAAGATCTGGCAGGCGATCGAGGCCAAGGTCTAGGCCGCAACCCGGGCGCTGATCCTATAGCTCAGCGCCTCGGCCACGTGGGGGCGACGCACATCGGGCGCGCCCTCCAGATCGGCAATGGTGCGGGCCACGCGCAGGATGCGGTGGTAAGCCCGTGCCGACAGGCCGAACCGCTCGGCCGCCTTGACCAGCAGGTCCTTGCCCTCGGCATCTGGTGCGGCGACCTCTTCCAGCAGATTGCCCTCGATATCGGCGTTCTGGCGAATCCCGGGCGTGTTCTGAAAGCGCCGGGCCTGAACACCGCGCGCCTGTTGCACCCGCGCGGCGACGGTGGCCGAGCTGTCGCCGGATGGCGGCAGGTCAAGGTCGGTAAAGCCCACGGGCGGCACTTCGATCCGCAGGTCGAACCGGTCCATCAGCGGCCCCGAGATGCGGCCCAGATAGTCCTCGCCGCAGACGGTTGCGCGCGAGCAGGCGCGGGACGGGTCGCTGAGATATCCGCATTTGCAGGGGTTCGCCGCCGCCACCAACATGAACCGGCAGGGGTATTTTACATGGGCGTTGGCGCGGGCGACCATGACTTCGCCGGTCTCGATGGGCTGGCGCAGGGTTTCCAGAACCGTGCGTGGAAATTCGGGGAATTCGTCCATGAACAGGACGCCGTTGTGGGCCAGGGAAATCTCGCCGGGTTTCGCGCCTTTTCCGCCGCCCACGATCGCCGCCATCGACGCCGTATGATGCGGTTCGCGGAACGGGCGGGTCCGGCTGATGCCGCCTTCGTCCAGCATGCCGCACAGCGATTGGATCATCGAGGTCTCGAGCGCTTCGGTGGGCGTCAGCGGCGGCAGAATGCCGGGCAAGCGGGCGGCGAGCATGGATTTGCCCGATCCCGGCGTGCCGATCATGATCATGTGGTGACGGCCGGCCGCTGCGATTTCCAATGCGCGTTTTGCCCGTTCCTGCCCTTTTACGTCGCGCAGATCGCGGGTCGAGGGCTCCAACCTGACCTCGCCGGGCTGGGCGACCGGCAGGGGCGACTGGCCGGTGAAATGGCGCACGACGTCGGCCAGGGACGCGGCCCCGATCACCTGGGTCGCGTCGACCCAGGCCGCCTCGGCACCTGACGCGCGCGGACACAGCAGCGTGCGGCCCTCGGCCGCGGCGGTCATTGCGGCGGGCAGGGCGCCGGCCACGGGCACCAATGAGCCGTCCAGCGAAAGTTCGCCCAGAGCCATGGTGCCTTCGGCGGCGTCGGCGGGCAGGATGTCGATGGCACAGAGCAGGGCCAGCGCGATCGGCAGGTCGAAATGGCTGCCCTCCTTGGGCAGGTCAGCGGGCGACAGGTTGATCGTGATGCGTTTGGAGGGCAGCGCAATGGCCATCGCGCCAAGCGCGCTGCGCACGCGTTCGCGGGCCTCGGACACGGCCTTGTCCGGCAGGCCGACGATCGAAAAGGCGGGCAACCCGGGGGAAACGGCGCATTGCACCTCGACCGGGCGGGCCTCGACCCCCTGAAAGGCAACGGTATGAGCGCGGGCGACCATGGCGATCCTGTTCTTGGTTAACAGGACCTTGCTGCCATGGCGCCGGTTTAGGAATGGTTAACGGTCACACTGCCTGCCGGATCATTTGCGTGAATTTCGGCCATGCGCCGGGGTCGGCCACGGTTTTGTCGCGGCAGAAGGTGTTGCAGAAGCCCCATCGTTTGCCATCCAGCTCCAGAAATGCGGTCACCGGCTTGCCGGAATAAGGGCAGAGGTCATTGACCGATGACGCCGCCTCAACTACGCGGGCCGTCGAGGCTCCGCCGATCGGCCAGGGCTCGGCGTCGAGCGGCTGGTCATAGGGGAACGGGTCGTAGTCGACCGTCAGCCCCATCGCGCGCCATTGCCGAACCGCCGGGTCTGACAACAATTCCATGCAATAGTCGTGGTTCTGCACGGACACGGGCAGACCGTAGCCGATGATCCGGGCTGCGACCGGCGTATAGAACACATCGGCCAGGGAATAGCTGCCGAACAATGGGCCGGTCTCCGTGCCTGAGATTTTGCGCGCATGCGCCCACAGGGCCTCGATCCGGGTCAGATCGGCGCGGGTTTCGCCTGACGGCTCGAACCCTTTCCAGCGGTGTTTGAGTTGCATGGGGCAGGCCGACCGCAGCGCGTGGAACCCGGCGACCATCTCGGCACACAGCCAACGGGCGGTTGCGCGGGCGGCGGCGTTCCGCGGCCAAAGCCCCGCATCGGGGTGGCGTTCGGCGAGCGTCTCGGCTATGGCGAGGCTTTCACCGACCACCGTGCCGTCGGGCAGGCGCAGCGCGGGGACCAGACGGGCCGGGACCAGCGGCTGCATGTCCCGGGCCATCGTGCCCGAATACAGGCCGATCATGTGGGTCGTGTAGGGCAGGCCGAATTTTTCCAGTATCAGCCAGCCGCGCATGGACCAGCTGGAAAACAGGCGGTCCCCGATGAAAAGGTCATAGGTCATGGCCCGAGGATGGCCGAACTTCTGGAATCAGTAAAACGCCGATTTGTGCGTGTTGCGTTCACGGAAGATGATTGATCCGGCCGGCCGACCAAGTTCTGCCGTCAAAGGCCAGCTCGGTCACCGACAGGTTGTCGATGCGATGGGCAAAGGTCCGTTGCGCGTCCATGTCAAGGGCGCGCTGTACCTGGGTCAGGATTACGCCGAAATGGGCCACGATCACCAGATCGGCGCCTGTATGCATACCGATCAACCCGTCGATCGCCGCGTCGACCCGCGCGCGGACCGCGTTCCAGCTTTCGCCGTTGGGCGGGCGCACGTCGCCGGGGCTGTCCCAATAGGCAAAGGCCAGTTCGGGGTCTTCGGCCTCGATCTCGGCGAATGCGCGCATCTCCCACGTGCCGAAATGGATCTCGCGCAGGTCGGGATGGTGCGGCAGCCGGCGACGCGTGCCCTGAATGGCCGTGGCCGTATCCGCGGCGCGCGACAGGTCCGACGAAATGACCAGCGCATCCTGCGGCAGGTGGTCATGCAGGCGCGCGAGGGCCGCGTGGTCGCTCAGGTCGGCGGGAATATCGGACCAGCCCACCATCGTTTTGGCATGGGTCGGGCCGTGGCGGACGAGGTGCAACCGGGTCACGGCAACTGGCCTTTCAAAACCTGCGGTAGTCCCGCGATGACCTGAACCACAAGGCCGGCTTGGGCGGCGAGGGCGATGTTCAACCGCCCCTGCGCCTCGCGGAACTTGCGGGCCAGCGCATTGTCGGGGACGATACCGTGCCCCACTTCGTTCGAGACGATAATGACCTGCGCGGGGCAGGTCCGTAGCGCGGCCAGAAGGGCGGCCTGTTCCTGTTCAAGATCACTGTCGGCCAGCAGGTGATTGCTGAGCCACATCGTGGCGCAATCGATAAGACAGACCTGATCCCGGCTCAGCCCCGCCAGCGCCGGGCGCAGATCCATCGGGGCTTCGATCGTGGCCCAGCCGTCGCCTCTTTGGTCCACATGGCGCCTGATTTTTAGGCGCATCTCATCATCAAACACTTGTGATGTTGCCAGGTAGACGCGGGTTTTACCTGTTGAAACAACGAGTTGCTCGGCAAATGCAGATTTTCCCGATGCCGCGCCACCCAGGACAAAGGTTAAATCGGGATGCATTTTTTACTACCTTTACAGTGATCCACCCGGTGCGCCCTTGCGTATCGACCATACGTCGGCAAGGCAAGACCGGCGGCGCCTACGACAGATGGGAGAGCTGCATGGCACTGGATAACCCGAACGACTTCTCGATGTCCCGGCAGGCTATGAAAGCCGAATTGCTGGATGCGGAAACCGAATTGCGCCTAGCTTATGCCTGGCGAGACGAGCGCGACGAACAGGCCCTTCACCGGTTGATAACGGCCTATATGCGTCTGGCCATTTCAATGGCGGCCAAGTTCAAACGCTACGGCGCGCCGATGAATGACCTGATCCAAGAGGCCGGGCTGGGCCTGATGAAGGCCGCTGACAAATTCGACCCGGATCGCGGAGTCCGCTTTTCTACCTATGCGGTGTGGTGGATCAAGGCCAGCATTCAGGATTACGTGATGCGCAACTGGTCGATGGTACGGACCGGTTCGACATCGTCCCAGAAATCCCTTTTCTTCAACATGCGTCGCGTGCAGGCCCGCCTGGAGCGCGAAGCCGCGACCGATGGCGTCGAATTGGACCGCCATCAACTGCACCAGATGATTGCGGCCGAGATCGGTGTACCGCTGCGCGATGTGGAAATGATGCACGGCCGGTTGGCCGGCTCAGACTTTTCCCTGAACGCCGTTCAATCGGCTGACGAGGATGGTCGCGAGTGGATCGACGCGTTGGAGGATGATCGCGAGCAAGCTGCGGAAACTGTCGAGAACAGCCACGATACCCGCCAATTGCGCGAATGGTTGATCACGGCGATGCAGGCGCTCAACGATCGGGAACGGTTCATCGTGCGCGAGCGCAAGCTGCGTGAGCCGGCGCGCACATTGGAGAGCCTGGGTCAGGAACTGGGTTTGTCCAAGGAACGCGTGCGACAGCTTGAGGCAGCGGCGTTCGTGAAGATGCGCAAGAACCTTGAAGCTCAATCGCGCGAGGTGCAACACTTCTTCGCATGAGACATCTTGCGATTCTGACGACGGCCGTGCTGTCGCTGACACTTTTGACCCGGCCAGTTCTGGCCGGGGAGCTTATCCCCGACGATATTTTGGCGCAGATGAGGGACGCCGATGTAGTGATCCTTGGTGAGGTTCACGACAACCCCCTACACCACCTGGTCCAGACCGAAGCGATTGCGGACATTGACCCGTCTGCAATGGTCTGGGAAATGGTAACCGAGGAAGGGGCTCAGAGACTGGCGCAGACTGCCGCCTCGAATCCCGAGGAGTTGTCACGCATCCTGAGATGGGCCGAAACGGGATGGCCACCGCTCAGCATGTATTACCCTGTTTTCCAAGCATCAGAGGCTCCGGTATACGGAGCGATGGTGCCGCGCGCGGCTGCGCGAGCTGCGATGGAACGCGGTGCCGCAACGACCCTGGGCGCGGATGCGGCGCGATATGGGTTGAACATTCCGTTGGCGCCCGAGGATCAGGCGGCGCGCGAGGCCGAGCAATTGGCAGCGCATTGCAACGCACTTCCCGCCGAAGCCTTGCCGCAACTGGTGGCGATCCAGCGTCTGCGCGATGCTGTTCTGACCCGGGCCATTCTGCGTGCAATTGATGAAACCGGCGGTCCGGTGGCGGTGATTACCGGAAACGGGCACGCGCGCAAGGATCAGGGCATTCCGACCTTTCTGTCGCGCCTGCGTCCGGGCCTGAAGGTCTTTGTTCTCGGTCAGGCCGAAGACGGTGTCGTGACCGGTGAATTTGACGCGGTGATTGACAGCCCCGCGGCCGAACGCGAAGACCCTTGCAAGGCCTTCGAGTCCCAGAATTAAGCGCTGGAACTCGGGGCATGGGTTGCATAGTGTCGAGGCCGAGCACGACCGGGAAGGGCTGAACATGCTGGCATCCAAACGGATCCTCCTGATCCTTGGCGGTGGGATCGCGGCCTACAAATCGCTGGATCTGATCCGAAGGTTGAAGGAGCGCGGGGCGGCGGTGACCCCGGTCCTGACCCGCGCTGCCGAGGAATTCGTGACCCCCTTGTCCGTGTCTGCACTTGCCGGTGAAAAAGCTTATCGTGATCTGTTCGACCTGACGGACGAGGCCGAGATGGGACATATCCAGCTGTCACGTTCGGCTGATCTGATCGTCGTGGCCCCGGCGACTGCGGATTTGATGGGAAAGATGGCCGGGGGTCTGGCCAATGATCTGGCATCGACCCTGTTGATGGCCACGGATACCCCTGTTTTATGTGCGCCGGCGATGAACGTGCGGATGTGGAACCATCCGGCAACGCGCCGGAACCACAAGCAGTTGATCGCGGACGGCGTCCGGTTTGTCGGACCCAATGACGGTGACATGGCTTGTGGCGAGTTCGGCCCCGGCCGCATGTCAGAACCTCTCGAAATCGTGGCGGCGGTCGAGTCTGCCTTGTCGGATGGCCCACTGAAGGGTAGGCGGATTCTCGTGACGTCGGGGCCGACGCATGAGCCGATTGATCCGGTTCGGTACATCGCAAACCGATCCTCGGGGGCGCAGGGGACGGCGATTGCCAACGCTTTGGCGGCCCTGGGGGCCGAAGTCGTTTTCGTAACCGGCCCCGCGGATGTGCCACCACCCCAGGGCGTCCAGGTTGTGCAGGTTGAGACTGCGCAACAAATGTCGGATGCGGTGGACGCGGCTCTGCCGGTGGATGCGGGCGTGTTTGCCGCAGCCGTGGCCGATTGGCGGGTAGACGGGGCATCAGACCGCAAGTTGAAGAAAAGCCGCGACGGAATGCCTGCACTGCAATTTGCCGAAAACCCGGACATCCTCAAACGGATTTCGCATCTGGAGACCGGCCGACCTAGCTTGGTCGTGGGTTTCGCCGCCGAGACGGATGATGTGATCGCCCACGCAACCGCCAAGCGGGCGCGCAAAGGGTGCGATTGGATTCTGGCCAATGATGTCAGTCCGGTGACCGGCATCATGGGTGGGGCCGAAAATGCGGTCGTGCTGATATCGGATGCGGGTGCCGAGGAGTGGCCGCGCATGGGCAAGGACGCAGTGGCCGTACGGCTGGCGGAAAAGATCGCGGCCGCGCTGGCGCTGTGATGCGGTTGTTTGACAGAAGATGAAGGTTGGGATGCGCTGATGGTGGCAATCCGGGTGATCCGAGAAGACGGGGCCGATCCGGCCATTGCATTGCCGTCCTATGAAACGGCCGGGGCAGCCGGCGCGGATGTGCGGGCCAACCTGCCTGATCGAGGGTCGATCACCGTTCAACCCGGTGAGCGCGCCTTGGTCCCGACCGGCCTGCGGGTAGAGATTCCGGATGGATATGAGATCCAGGTGCGTCCGCGCTCGGGACTTGCGTTGAAACACGGGATCACGCTGCCGAACGCACCGGGCACGATCGACAGCGACTATCGCGGTCCCTTGGGGGTGATCGTGCTGAATGCGGGTCAGGAAGCCTTTGAAATCGGACATGGCGACAGAATTGCGCAGCTTGTCGTGGCCCCGGTGATCCAGGCGCGGTTCGAGATGGCGGACAGCCTGCAGGAGTCGCAGCGCGGTTCCGGTGGGTTCGGATCCACGGGGCGCGCCTGATGGTTCTGGTACTGGCACTGGCAGCGGGGCTGTGGGGGCTTGGCTACCTCGCTGGTGCCTCGCGTACAGCCCGTTGGGTGTCGGTATTGGTGTTGCTGGCAGGGGTGGTTCTGTCTCATCTGGTTTTGCCCGACGGGAACCCACTGCGCGAGGCCACAGGCGGCTCGGCCGCGATGTGGCTGATCCTGGGTGGTTTCGTTCTGCTTGCCATGGGTTATGGCGCTGTGGTGAAAGCCCTGCGGCGTCGGGCCAATCCACCGTCGGATATTCGTCCGAACAGCCCATCTGACCAGTTCAGCGAAGCCGAACTGGAGCGCTATGCCCGTCACATCGTCCTGCGCGAGCTTGGTGGACCCGGGCAGAAACGGATGAAGACTGCTCGGGTATTGGTGATCGGGGCAGGTGGATTGGGCGCACCGGCGCTGCAGTACCTTGCAGCCGCCGGCGTGGGCACGATTGGCGTCATTGACGATGACATGGTCGAGAATGCCAATCTGCAGCGGCAGGTAATCCATCGGGATGCAGACATCGGAATGCCCAAAGTCTTTTCTGCGCAGCAAGCAATGGAGGCGCAGAACCCTAATGTCATCGTTCGCCCCTATCACCGCCGCCTGACGGACGACATTGCGGCCGACCTGTTCGCGGATTATGACCTTATCCTCGACGGCACCGACAATTTCGAAACCCGGTATCTGGCCAACCGCACCGCCGTGGCTTTGGGCAAGCCCCTAATCTCAGGCGCGCTGTCCCAATGGGAAGGCCAGTTGAGCGTGTTTGACCCCGCCAACAACGCCCCTTGCTACCAATGCATTTTTCCCGAAGCGCCTGCGCCGGGTCTTGCGCCTTCCTGTGCCGAGGCCGGGGTGGTCGGGCCACTGCCGGGCGTGGTGGGGGCGATGATGGCGGTTGAGGCGGTCAAGGTAGTCACGGGTGCAGGTCAGGCCTTGCGTGGCGAGATGCTGATCTATGACGCGCTTTATGGCGAAAGCCGCAAGATCACCCTGTCCCGGCGGGACGATTGCCCGGTTTGCGGGCAATCCGTTTGATCGCGGCCACTGGACGATCTTGCCCTGCATTCCTAGCTTGACGCTTGAAGGAGACCCCAATGACCAATCCGATCCTGTCCGACTGGACGACCCCGTTTGAAATCGCGCCCTTTGCCGAAATCTCGGATGACGATTTTGCCCCGGCACTGGAAGCTGCTCTGCAGGCCCATGCCGACGAGATCGACACCATCGCGACGAATACCCAGCCCGCGAGTTTTGCCAACACGATCGAAGCGCTGGAAGCGGCGGGCGAGGCCTTGAACAAGGTCCTGTCGGTTTTCTTCACGGTCGCTGGCGCTGACAGCAACCCGGAGCGCGAAGCGTTGCAACGGGAGTTTTCGCCCAAGCTTGCAGCCCATTTCGCCGCGATTTCCTCGAACAAGGCGCTGTTCCAGCGTGTGGACGACCTTTGGACGAAACGAGATACGCTGGAGCTGACCGAGGAACAGGATCGGGTTTTGATGCTCACCCATCGCGGGTTCGTCCGCTCGGGTGCAGCGCTGCACGGGGCAGAGGATGCCCGGATGCAGGAGATCAAGGCGCGTCTGGCGTCATTGGGCACCGCGTTCACGCAAAACCTGCTGGCAGACGAGCGTGGCTGGTTCATGGAGCTGACCGAAGATGATCTGGCGGGACTGCCGGGTTTCGTTGTCGATGCGGCTCACGCGGCCGGTCGGGAAAAAGGGGCCAAGGGGCCGGTTGTCACGCTGTCGCGGTCTCTGATCGTGCCGTTCCTGCAGTTCTCGCCACGTCGCGACCTGCGCGAAAAGGCTTACCGCGCCTGGGCGTCACGCGGGGCAAACGGAGGCGAGACCGACAACCGCGCGATTGCCGCCGAAATCCTTCAGCTACGCGAGGAACGGGCCAAGCTGTTGGGCTATGACAGCTTTGCGGCCTTCAAGCTCGAGACCGAGATGGCCCGAACCCCCGAACGGGTGCGCGACTTGCTGATGCAGGTCTGGGCACCCGCCAAGGCCCGGGCCGAGGCCGACGCGGAGATCCTGACGCGGATGATGCAGGAGGACGGCGCCAACGGTCCGCTCGAACCCTGGGACTGGCGGTACTATGCCGCAAAACGGCGCAAGGCCGAGCATGATCTGGATGAGGCAGAACTCAAACCCTACCTGCAGCTGGAGCGCATGATCGAGGCTGCCTTTACCTGCGCCAACCGCTTGTTCGGGTTGGAGTTCGCGCCGTTGGACGTGCCGCTGTACCATCCGGATTGCCGAGCCTGGGAGGTGACCCGGCGCGGCAAACATGTTGCCGTATTCATCGGAGATTATTTTGCGCGCGGATCGAAACGGTCGGGTGCGTGGTGCAGCGCGATGCGGGCGCAGGCCAAGTTTCCCAAGGTCCAGACGCCAATCGTCATCAATGTTTGCAACTTTGCCAAGGGCGATCCGGCGCTGCTGTCATATGACGACGCACGGACCCTGTTTCATGAATTCGGGCACGCGCTGCACCAGATGCTGTCGGATGTGACCTATGACAGCATCTCGGGGACCAGCGTTGCGCGGGATTTCGTGGAACTGCCCAGCCAACTGTATGAGCATTGGCTGGAAGTGCCGGAGGTTCTGGCCGAGTTTGCAACTCATGCCGAAACCGGAGCTCCGATGCCACCGGAACTGCTGGACAAGGTTCTGGGTGCCGCCAATTTCGATCAGGGTTTTCAGACGGTCGAATACGTCGCCTCGGCGCTGGTCGACCTGGCCTTCCACGACGGTCCGGCCCCGGCTGACCCCATGGCGAAGCAGGCTGAGGTTCTGGCCGAGATCGGGATGCCGCATGCCATCGGCATGCGCCACGCGACGCCGCATTTCGCCCACGTGTTTGCGGGTGATGGCTACAGCTCGGGTTACTACAGTTACATGTGGTCCGAAGTGATGGATGCCGACGCATTTGCTGCCTTCGAAGAGGCGGGAGGCGCGTTTGATCCCGAGCTGGCGCAGGCTCTGGAGGACAACATTCTGTCCAAAGGAGGCTCGAAGGAGGCCGAGGATCTGTATCTGGCGTTCCGGGGCCGGTTGCCGGGTGTCGAAGCCCTGCTGAAAGGTCGGGGACTGGTGGACGCGTAGCGGTCGAATTGCACTCGGCAAGACGGGGGCGGCAGCTCCCGATGGCCCTAGTACCCGAGTGCGCGGTCGACGAGATGCAGCAGCGGTCGTCCGGCTTCGCTGCGCTGGATGTTTTCGCAGATCACCTGCGCAGCCGTGTCGGGCCGGGTTTCCGACGCGATATGCGGCGTGACGGTCACATTTGGATGCGCCCAGTACGGATGATCGGGGGGCAGCGGCTCGGTGCGGAACACATCCAGCGTGGCATGCCCCACTTGGCCGGTGTTCAGTGCCCGCAACAGCGCTTCGTCGTCAATCAGTGGGCCGCGGCCGGGGTTCAGAATGCGCGCACCTTTTGGCAGAAGTGCCAGAGTGTCCGCGTTCAGAGTGTTTTCCGTGGCCGCCGTTTCAGGCAGCAGCAGGACGAGTAACTCAGCCTGGCTCAAGGCCACGCGCAGCCCGTCCGGTCCGTGCAGGCACGTGACACCAGACACGTCCTTGGCCAAACGGCTCCACCCTGTCACGTTGAAGTTTAACGCCGCCAGCGCCTGTGCCGCAGCCTGACCCAGGGCGCCAAGCCCCAAAACGCAGACCGATCGCTGTGTGGCGAGCGGAGGCGGATCCGGGGCCCATACCCCATCCTGGACCGTGATGTGTCGATCCATGCCCAGATGGTAGCGCAGAACGTGCCCCACGACCCATTCGGTCATGCCCTGGGTAAGACCGTGATCGACCATCCGGGCCAACGGCACGGTCAGCGTGTCGTTCGAGGCTATCTTCTCGACACCGGCCCATAGGCTGAGCACGGCCTTTGCGCGCGTGTAGGACGTGAAATCAAGCAGCCCGCCATTGGGTGCATAGACGATGTAATCCACCTGATCGGGCGGCAGGTCGGTTGCGATAGTGGCTTTGATCCCTGCATCGGCCAGCCCGGTGTTCAGCAAGGGCTCGTAAACCGGCCAAAGTGCCGGGCGGGCGGAAAACAGGACGTTCACGGACATGGTCGGCCTTTCGGATCAACGAGGACGGTGAATATGCGCGCTCTGCACGATGCCGAAGGCAGCCATCAGAACCAACATGGCCGAGCCCCCATAGCTGACCATCGGCAACGGAACACCGACCACCGGCGCCAGCCCCATGACCATCGACATGTTGACGGCGAAGAACAGAAAGAAGTTCAGCGAAATGCCCAGTGTCACCAATGACGAGTACCTGTCCTTGGTCGACAGCGCCGTGACGAGGCAGAAGATCAGGATCAGTCCGTAAAGCAGCAACAAGGTTGTGCCCCCGACAAAACCGAACTCTTCGGCCAGTGTCGTGAAGATGAAGTCGGTGTGCTTTTCGGGCAGGAAGTTCAGGCGTGACTGGGTGCCTTGCATGAAGCCTCGACCGTTCCAGCCGCCGGATCCCAGGGCAATCTTGGACTGGGTGATGTGATACCCCGCGCCCAACGGATCGGTCGAGGGGTCAAGGAATGTGTCGATGCGCCGGAACTGATAGTCCTTAAGCAACTGCCAATCGGTGCCACGGCTTTTGAACACCGTTGAAACCAAGCCGACACCCGCCGCGATGACCGCTGCGAAATAGGCCCAATGCACGCCCGCCAGAAACATCAGGCCTCCTCCGGCCGCCAACAGCAGGATTGCGGTTCCCAGATCGGGCTGGCGCAGCACCATGAAGGTCGGGATCAGGATCAGGACAACCGGGATCAAGACCCAAAGCGGGCGCGAGGTTTTGTAGGAGGGAAGCCAATCGTAGTAGGCCGCCAGCAACATGACCAAAGTCACCTTTGCCAGTTCGGAGGGCTGCAGGCGCATGAACCCCAGGTCGATCCAGCGTTGCGCGCCCATGCCGATGGTGCCGAACAGTTCGACGAACAGCAGAAGCCCCAAAGAAACAAGATAGGCGACGACGGACATGTTGCGCCAGAACCAGATCGGAACCAATGCGACGATGAACATGACCGTCAGGCCCAGGCCAAACCGTTCCATCTGTGGTTCCGCCCACGGCGACCACGAGCCGCCGGCCACCGAATACAGCATCAGAAAACCGGCACTTGCGACGCTGATCAGCAAAAGCGTCAGCGGCCAGTTCATGTACAGAACCTTGCGGATCCCCGTCGGCGTGGTCTTGACCGCATATTCAAGATAGCTCATGCGCGGTCCTTTTCGTCAGGGCGCGCTTTCGGGCGGCGATCACCTTCCAGACGTTTCTGCTGTTCCTTGATGCGGTCGCGGTCGGCCACGGGATATGCTTCCAGCGGCGGGGTGCCGTTGTACAGAGCCTGCAGCATCACGTCCCGGGCCACGGGGGCTGCAGCCTTCGAACCGCCGCCGCCATGTTCGACCACGACGGCCACCGCATATTTCGGATTGTCGTAAGGGGCAAAGCTGACATACAGCGCGTGGTCCCGCCGTTCCCAGGGCAGGTCTTCGTTGCGGATGACCCCGGCGGCCCGTTCGGCCTTGGTGATGTTGCGCACCTGGCTGGTGCCCGTCTTGCCGGCCATGCGGAATTCGTCTGCGATGATCCGGCTGCGATAAGCGGTGCCGCGACGGTCGTTCGAGACCTTGTACATCGCGTTGCGCACCTGTTCCAAGTTGGCCGGATTTACGTCCAGCGGCTCGCCCGCGCCCGAAGGCTGTTCGACCCCGTCGACACTGCGGATCAGACGCGGTGTCACCGATCGGCCGGTCGCGATGCGTGCAGTCATGACGGCCAGTTGCATCGGCGAGGCCAACATGAAGCCCTGCCCAATCGAGGCATTTGCCGTGTCACCGACCAGCCAGTCCTGTCCGTGGGTGGTCTGCTTCCATTCCTGGTTCGGTGCAAGGCCAGCCGCCACGGCGGACATCGGCAGGTCGTGTTTGATGCCGAGGCCGAACTTGCGCGCCATGTCCGAAATCTTGTCGATCCCGACCCGAAGGGCCACGTCGTAATAGTAGACGTCGCAACTGCGCTTCAACGAAGTCTCCAGATCGACCATCCCGTGCCCGCCGCGCTTCCAGCAGTGGAATCGACGGCTGCCCACCTTCAGGTAGCCGGGACAATAGACGGTGTTGCCCGGGCCGACGACGCCGGCCTCGAGCGCGGCCAGCGCGGTGATCATCTTGAAGGTCGAACCGGGCGGGTAGGTGCCCTGAACCGTCTTGTTGGCCAGCGGGCGGTGGTTGTCCTGGGTCAGAGCCTGGTAATCCGCGACCGATATCCCGCGCACGAACAGGTTGGGGTCGAAGCTGGGGGTCGAACTGATGGCCCGCAGATCGCCCGTCTCACAGTCGATCACGACCACGGCGGCGCTTTCGCCGGCCAGCCGGGCCTGCGCATATTCCTGCAGGTCGGCGTCGATGGTCAATTGCAGGTCGGCGCCGGGCTGGCCCTCGCGGCGGTCAAGTTCCCGCATCACCCGGCCGGTCGCGTTGACCTCGACGCGCTTGGCGCCCGCCTTGCCGCGCAGCAGGTCTTCCTTCTTGGCCTCAAGCCCGACCTTGCCGATCTGAAAGCGCGGGATCATCAGAACCGGCTCGGGGTCTTCCATCTTGCTCAGGTCATAGTCGCTGACAGGTCCGACATACCCGACCACATGGGCGAAATCCTCGTAGCGGGGATATTGGCGGGTCAGTCCGACTTCGGGCGTGACGCCGGGAAGGGCGGGGGCATTGATCGCCACCTTCGAGATATCTTCCCAGGTGACCTGGTCGGCCAGCGTAACCGGCAGAAACGGCGCTGTACGTTTCATCTCGGCTTTGGCCCGCTCGATCTCGTCTTCGTTCAGCGGAATCAGTTGTGACAGTTTGGCAATGACCTTGTCGACGTCGCCCGCATCCTCGCGCACGATCACGATGCGGTAGGACGGCGCATTCTGCCCGATGATCTGACCATTGCGGTCATAAATGCGCCCTCGGGTCGGCGGAATGAGCCGGATGTTGATGCGGTTTTCTTCGGCCAACAGGCGATATTGGTCGGCCTGATCGACCTGCATGTAACGCATGCGGGCCGCCAGACCGCCGACGAATGCGAATTGCATGCCACCCAGCACCAGCGCGCGCCGGGTCAGCCTTTTGTATGCGGCACCTTGTGTTTTGGGTGTGCGTTTCATGAGCGTGTTCCCACAGTGGCAACATCTACCGCAGATGGCCTGCGGACGCCAAATATGGTTTGGCTGAATGCAACGACAAGCGGGTAGGCGAGGACCGTGAAGACCACTTGGACAAATACCGGGCCAATGCTGGCCTGACTGACGGACAGCAGGGCCAGAACCGTCCGATTGAAGGTAAAGATCGCCGCGATGACGACGCCCACCGTCGTCCACTCGCCCACGAATCCAACGTCGCGCATTCCGGGGCCTGCCGATCGCAGATAGGCAGAACCGATGACGACGGATGCCGCCAGCAGTCCCGGCGGCCGTTGCAGCAGCAGGTCGGCCATCAGCATGACCGCCGCGATGCTGAGTGTCGGTACATATTCCGGCCGCCTGAGGACCCATGCAAAGGTCAGGCAGATCAGGAAGTCAGGAAAGGGCAGACGACCCGGTTGCGTGTTCAGAGGCAACAGGTGAAAGAACATCACCGTCAGAGCGAGGAACAGGTACAGGCCCCGCATCAGCCATAGAGTTGACGTGGCACTATCCATCGGCGGCCTCCTCGGTCGGGAGAAGAGCCTCGGGGCGCGGAGGTCCGACGATGCCGCCCGGGTCTCGGATCGGGGCGGCCGAGTGGTAGCGCAGGACTCGCAGGAATTCCAAACGCTCGAAATCCGCGGACAGTCGGACGCGCAGACGCCCCCCTGGATCGGCGGCGATCTGGCCGATCAGAAGGCCCGCAGGAAATACGCCGCCGTCGCCTGAGGTCACCACACGGTCGCCGGGTCGCACCAGTTCACGGCTTTCAAGAAACTCGACGGCTGGGGCAGGGGTATTGTCACCGGTAATCAGCGCGGTCTGGCCCGAGGGCTGGATGGTGGCGGGAATGGCGCTGGAGGCGTCGGTCAACAGGATGACCCGCGCGGTATCCGGACCAACGCCAGAAATCCGGCCCACCAGCCCGATGCCGTCCATGGCGGCCCATCCGTCGACGATCCCGTCACGCTCGCCGACATTCAGCAAAACAGATTGCCGAAACGGCGAGCCGCTGTCGGCCATGACGACCCCGGTTATATAAGTCAGACGGGGATCCAACCGAACATTGTTCAGGTCCAGAAGCCGCGCGTTTTCCTGCTCCAACTGCAGGGCCGCCTCTTTCCAAGCGCGCATGCGGCGCAGTTCACTGCGCAGTTCCTGGTTCTGCTCGCTCAGCCTTTGGTAGCTTTGGAAATCCCGTACAAGGTTTATGGCGGCCGTGACCGGCACCATCGCCCATTCCATCGAGGGCACAACGGCATCCACCACTTGGGCCCGGAACCTTTCGACCCGCGGGCTGTCGATGCGCCAAATCAGGAATATGCCAAGCAGGCACAGAACAACGATCCCCATGAACAAGCGGCGCAGGGGGGTGGTGTAGTCGTCGCGCTGTGCTCGGTCTTTTGCCACAGGACTCCTTCCCGTGCTGCTCGTGCCCGATCTTGAACCCTCGGATCAGAGGGTGCGCGCCTTAGCTTTCGTAGTCAATCGCGTGGCGCAGCTGTTTTTCGTATTCCAGTGCCTTGCCGGTGCCCAAAGCCACACAATTCAGGCTCTCGTCGGCAATCGACACGGCCAATCCGGTCTGTTCGCGCAGGGCCAGGTCCAGATCACCCAGCAGCGCGCCGCCACCGGTCAGCATCACGCCCCGGTCCACGATGTCCGCGGCCAGATCCGGCGGGGTGGTTTCCAGCGCGGTCATCACCGCCTCGCAGATCTGCTGGACGGGTTCCGACAGCGCCTCGGCCACCTGGGCCTGGCTGATCTCGATTTCTTTGGGAACACCGTTCAGAAGGTCGCGCCCGCGGATGTGCATCGACTGCCCGCGCCCGTCATCGGGCATCCGGGCGGTGCCGATGGTGGTCTTGATCCGCTCGGCGGTGGATTCGCCCACCAGCAGGTTCTGCTGACGACGCAGGTACGAGATGATCGCCTCGTCCATGCGGTCGCCCCCCACGCGGACTGAGCGAGCATAGACGATGTCTCCCAGCGACAGGACAGCCACTTCGGTGGTTCCGCCGCCGATATCCACGACCATGTTGCCGGTGGGATCGGTGATCGGCATCCCGGCTCCGATGGCGGCGGCAATCGGCTCGGCGATCAGACCCGCGCGCCGCGCGCCTGCTGACAGAACCGATTGACGGATTGCGCGCTTTTCAACCGGCGTTGCCCCATGGGGAACGCAGACGATGATCTTGGGCTTCGAGAAGGTCGAACGCTTGTGCACCTTGCGGATGAAGTGCTTGATCATCTCCTCCGCGGTGTCGAAATCGGCGATCACCCCTTCGCGCATGGGGCGGATGGCCTCGATCGAGCCGGGGGTGCGGCCCAGCATCAGCTTGGCGTCCTCGCCCACGGCCAGAACCTTCTTGACCCCATCCTTGACATGGTAGGCAACAACCGAGGGTTCCGACAGGATCACGCCACGCCCCTTGACGTAGACCAGCGTGTTGGCCGTCCCGAGGTCGATGGCCATATCCGCTGTGAACAGGCCGCCCAAACTGTCAAAGATCCCCATATTCCCCTGATCCTGTCTGTCAGATGTTTTCTACTGCCCGCGACTCGACGGTTCCGGGACGGATGACTTATAGGGTGCCATGACGCCCGGTTAAAGGCCTGATTCCGCGTAAATCAGCACCTTTCCGCCTCTTTGACAGGGACTTTAGAAGGCAACATGCTCTCATATCAACACATTTACCACGCGGGAAATCTGGCGGACGTGCAAAAGCACGCTTTGTTGGCATGGATGCTGGACTACATGACCCGCAAGGACAAGCCGATCAGCTATCTAGAGACCCATTCGGGGCGTGGTCTGTACCACCTCGATGCGGCCGAGGCCGTGCAGACCGGAGAGGCGGCGGCAGGGATCGGGCGCGCGCTGAGCAACGGGTGGTTTGCCGACGATCACCCGCTGGCACGCGCGTTGCACGCGGTCCAGGCGCAGTTTGGCGAAACGGCCTACCCGGGCTCGCCGATGATTGCGGCAAGCCTGCTGCGTCCGCAGGACAGTCTGCATTTCGCCGAGCTTCATCCGCAGGAATACGCAGCGTTGAAAAATGCGCTGACCGGGCGCGGTGCCAAGACCTACAGACAGGACGGGTTCGAGCTGGCTCAGTCGGTTCTGCCGCCCACGCCTCGGCGCGGGATGATGCTGATTGACCCTAGCTACGAGGTAAAGGCGGACTATGGCCGCCTGCCGGGGCTGATCGCCAAGTATCACCGCAAGTGGAACGTGGGTCTCATTACCCTGTGGTACCCGATACTGACGGACGATCGCCACGTTCCTATGGTGTCGGCACTGAAAGGCTTGGATCTTCCCAAGACGTTCGTGCACGAAGTTCGGTTTCCGCCCGCGCGTGAGGGTCACCGGATGATCGGTTCGGGCATGTTCGTGGTCAACGCTCCCTTCGGGATCGAAGACGAAGCGGCGCGTCTTTCCGACCTGTTCGCAAAGATCTGACGGCGCTTCGGGGGCGCGAAGGCCTCCCGCCCCGTCTGACAGCATCAAAGATGCCGCCAAACGTGTTGGGCCCGGCACCGCGCCTTGGCGCGGTGCCGGGCCCAAGTCCGTCAGGCTGCGCGGCGAAGCCGGGCTGCCGCGGGCGCGGGAGCCCTGCCTGCCATGTCTGATCAGGTCAGATCCTTGTAGCTGATCTCGCGCGCATCCGCGCCCGGGCCGGCCTTTTCGCGGCGCATGATCAGACGGTTCAGCGCGCTGATATAGGCCTTGGCCGACGCCACCACGGTATCCGTGTTCGCGGCTTGGCCCGTGGCGATCATGCCGTCTTCCTCCAGGCGTACGGAAACAGTGGCCTGTGCGTCGGTGCCCTCGGTGACGGCATGCACCTGGTAGAGCTGCAGATGCGCCTTGTTCGGGTAGATGGCCCGGATCGCCTTGAAGGTCGCGTCGACCGGTCCGTCGCCGTGCTCGGTGGCGATGACATCCTTGCCGTCGACCTCCAGTTCGACCGTCGCTTCGGCCTGACCGCCGGTGCCGCAGGTGACTTTCATCGAGACCAGCTGCAGGTGGTCGTTGGCCTCGTCATCTGCACTCATCAGCGCGATCAGGTCGTCGTCGAACACCTCTTTCTTGCGGTCGGCCAGATCCTTGAACCGCACGAAGATGTCCTTGAGCTGGTTGTCCCCGATCTCATAGCCGAGTGTCTCCAGTTTGTCGCGCAGCGCGGCCCGGCCGGAATGCTTGCCCAACGGAAGCGAGGTGCCTGAAAGGCCGATATCCTCGGGGCGCATGATCTCGAAATTCTCGCGGTTCTTCAGCATGCCATCCTGATGGATGCCGCTTTCATGCGCGAAGGCGTTCTTGCCGACGATCGCCTTGTTGAACTGCACCGGAAAGCCCGAAACCGTCGCCACCCGACGCGAGATGTGCATGATCTTGGTGGTGTCGATGCCCGTCTTCCACGGCATGATGTCGTTGCGGGTGCGCAGGGCCATCACGACCTCTTCCAGCGCGGTATTGCCCGCGCGTTCGCCCAGGCCGTTGATCGTGCATTCGATCTGCCGGGCCCCGCCTGCAACGGCGGCCAGAGAGTTGGCGGTCGCCATTCCAAGGTCGTTGTGGCAATGGGTGGCGAAAATCACTTCGTCCGCGCCCGGAACGGTTTCGATCAGACGTTTGATCAGGTCCGCGCTTTCAATCGGCGCGGTGTAGCCTACCGTATCGGGAATGTTGATCGTGGTCGCGCCGGCCTTGATCGCAATCTCGATCACGCGGCACAGATAGTCCCATTCGGTCCGGGTCGCATCCATCGGCGACCATTGCACGTCTTCGCACAGGTTGCGGGCGTGGCTGACGGTCTCGTGGATCTTCTCGGCCATCTCGTCCTGGGTCAGGTTCGGAATCGCCCGGTGCAGCGGCGAGGTGCCGATGAAGGTGTGGATCCGGTTCTTTCCGGCGTGTTTCACCGCCTCCCAGCACCGGTCGATATCGGCGAAATTCGCACGGGCCAGGCCGCAGATGCGGGCATTCTTGGCGCGCTGCGCGATTTCCGACACGGCCTTGAAATCACCCTCGGAAGCGATGGGAAAGCCGGCCTCGATGATGTCGACGCCCATGTCGTCCAGCAGTTCGGCGATTTCCAGCTTTTCGTCATGGGTCATGGTGGCGCCGGGGCTTTGCTCGCCGTCGCGCAAAGTGGTGTCAAAGATCAAGACGCGGTCTTGGTCGGTCACGTTGGTCATGGGAGTCACTTTCTTGTCTGTCCTAAAGCCATTGGCGCGCAGGCGTCCTCCTCTGAGCGGGCGCGCCGGATGGCACGCTCAGAGGCGGATTAGGATCAGTAGGCCACGCAGGGCAGCGCCGGCGGAAGCGGCGAAAGCAAAAGGGATATCTGCGCGGTTGATCATGGGTCCGAGGTTATACACCCCGAACCGGGAATGAAAAGAAGGAAAATGCGCGGTTGTCCGATTTCGCGAAGGGATCGGAAACGGGGATTGATTGCGTGGGCAACTCCGCTAGCTGGAGGGCGATGAGAAATGCTTTGGTCATAGGTGCAAGCGGCGGGATAGGCCGGGCCGTCTGCAACGAGCTTCTGTCGCGGTCGGTCCATGTGGTTGGTCTGTCGCGGTCGGAAAACGGGCTGGATCTGACGCAGCCGGAACTGGCCGACGAGATGCTGGGCCGGATCAAGGGGCCGTTCGACCTTGTTCTGGTCGCGTCCGGCGCGCTCGAGATCGACGGGGCGGAACCGGAAAAGACCATTCGGGCGGTTTCGGCCAACGCCATGATGGATCAGTTCGCCCTGAACGCAGTGGGGCCGGCGCTGGTTCTGAAACACGCGCATCGCCTGTTGCCGCGCAATGGCCGGGCGGTGTTTGCGGTGCTGTCGGCGCGCGTGGGCTCGATCGGGGACAACCGTCTGGGCGGCTGGGTCAGCTATCGCGCGGCCAAGGCGGCGGTGAACCAGATCGTGCACACGGCCGCAATTGAACTGGCCCGAACCCACAAGGATGCGATCTGCGTCGCCCTGCACCCCGGAACGGTCAAGACCCCGTTCACGCAGAAATACCTGGGCCGCCATCCCGCGGTCGAGCCGAGTGACGCCGCCCAAAACCTTCTGCGGGTTGTGGATGGTCTGACGGCTGATCAGACCGGCCAGTTCTTCGACTGGGCCGGCCAACCGGTTCCCTGGTAGCGGGCTATCCGTCCGATGGGGTGACTTCCGGGTCCTGTTCGGCCTCCGGCGCCTGCGGCTCGTTGCCCGATGGTTGTGCCGCGCCTGCTTCCGACAGAGCGCCGTTTTCCCACGTGCCGCTTTCCTCTTCGCCATTTGCATAGCGCATTGTTCCAGAGCCCTGGCGTTTGCCGTTCACGAAGTTGCCTTCATAGACATCGCCATTTGCATATGTCGCGACACCTGAGCCGGTGATTTTGCCGTCGGTCCACTGGCCGGAATACTTGAAGCCATTCGCCATCACGACCTCGCCCTCGCCATGGCGCTGACCGTTCTGGAAGTCACCTGTGTAGACCGTTCCATCCGCGTAGGTGGCGGTGCCCTTGCCTTGACGCACGCCGTCTACCCATTCGCCATCGTAGCGAGACCCGTCGGCACGGGTCAGAACGCCGGTGCCGTGCGTTCGGGCATTCTTGAACTGTCCTTTGTGGATCGTGCCGTTCGTGTAGGTCGCGGTGCCCTGACCTTCGATCACCCCCGCTACCCAGTCGCCGTCATAGGACGACCCGTCGGGATAGGTGATCCGGCCTTTGCCATCGGCGAGGTCCGCCTTGAAGTCACCGACATAGACCGAGCCGTCGGGATAGGTCAGTTCGCCCAACCCTTCGATCTGACCGTTTTTCCAGTCGCCGGTGTAGACATAGCCGTCGGTGCCAGTGAACGTTCCCTTGCCGTGTCGCCGGTCGTCGACGAAATCGCCTTCGTAGGTATCGCCGTTCGCGTAGGTCGCCTTTCCGTTGCCCTGCCGGCGCCCGTCCACCAATGCGCCTTCGTAAACGTCACCGTTGGCCTGTTTCAGTACGCCGGTTCCGGTGATCCGGTCCTCGGTCCATTCGCCGGAATAGATCATGCCGTCGGGCAAGGTCAGCGATCCGTTGCCCTGACGCTGGCCAGCAACGATGTCGCCTTCGTATACCGCGCCGTCCGCATAGGTGATCTTGGCCTTGCCCTGGCGAACGCCGTCCACCCAGTCGCCATCATAGACATAGCCGCCGGGGTCGGTCATGACGCCTTTGCCGTCATGCTGGGCGTTCTTGAAGCCACCTTCGTAGCGCATTCCGTTTGCGTATTGCGCGATGCCGGTTCCGTTTATCGCGCCGTCGGTCCAGTCGCCCTCATAGGTGCCGCCGTCGGCAAAGGTGATCTTGCCCTTGCCGTGCGGGCGACCTTTGACGAAATCGCCCTCGTAGACCGACCCATTGGCGTAACGTGCCACGCCCTTGCCCTGAATTTCTCCTTCGACCCACTCGCCGGTGTATTCAAAGCCGTCTGGCAGGCGATAGGTGCCGGTTCCGTGACGCAGCCCGTTTTCAAAGGTGCCTTCGTAGACTCCGCCCACGTCGTCATCCGCGGTGATGATCTGGCCCTGCTGCGCGGACGCGCTCTGTGCGGCGATGCCCATTGCGGCAACGGCAATCGTTGTACGAAAAGCGTTCATGGTGGTCCCTGCCTGCCCGATTGTCCCGTGGTGCATTGGTTCGTGCAAAACTATGACACTGATGAAGGTCGGGCAACGGGTTTTGCCGCATTGGCCTTTCACTTGCGGCCTGATCTGCTAAATGCCTTTTCAGGTGATTAGGGCAAGAGGGCAAAGATGGCCGACCATTTCCGCATCACGCTGGCGCAGCTGAACCCGACGGTGGGCGACATTGCAGGCAACGCCGCAAAAGTCCGTTCAGCATGGGAGCAGGGCCGCGCTGCGGGGGCCGATCTGGTCGCTCTGCCCGAGATGTTCATCACCGGCTACAACACTCAGGACCTGGTTCTGAAGCCGTCGTTTCACATGGCTGCCATGGCGGCCGTGCAGCAGTTGGCGGAATCCTGCGCGGATGGTCCGGCGATGGCCATCGGTGGGCCTTGGGTCGAGGGTGGTAACCTCTACAACGCCTATCTGATCCTCAGCCGGGGGCGGATCGTCAGCAAGGTGTTGAAACACCATTTGCCCAACGAGACTGTGTTCGACGAGGTTCGGTTGTTCGACGCCGGGCCTTTGGGTGGTCCCTACGCGGTGGGCAACACCCGCATCGGCAGCCCGATCTGCGAGGATGGCTGGCACGAGGATGTCGCCGAGACGCTGCAGGAGACGGGCGCCGAGTTTCTTCTGATCCCCAACGGATCACCCTATTTCCGCGACAAGCACGATGTGCGCCTGAACCAGATGGTGGCCCGTGTGGTCGAAAACGGGCTGCCGGTGATCTACCTCAACATGGTGGGCGGGCAGGATGATCAGGTTTTCGATGGCGGGACATTTGGCCTGAATCCCGGCGGCGAACTGGCCTTTCGAATGCCAGTCTTCGACGAGGCGGTGATGCAGATCGATCTGCGGCGCGGTGATGAAGGATGGGCCATCGTCCCCGCCGAAATCGCCGAGCAGCCTGACGCGTGGGAGCAGGACTATCGCGCCATGGTGCAGGCGTTGCGCGACTATATGGGCAAGACCGGATTCTCCAAAGCACTGCTGGGACTGTCCGGAGGGGTCGATTCCGCGCTTGTTGCGGCCATCGCGGTTGACGCTCTCGGGGCCGAAAATGTGCGTTGCGTGATGCTGCCGTCGGAATACACCAGCGCCGAGTCGCTGGAGGATGCCGAAGCCGTCGCCAAGGCGCTGGGTGTGCGATACGACTATGTTCCGATCAGCCAGTCCCGCGCCGCCGTCACCGAGACCCTGGCGCCGCTGTTTGATGGTCTTCAGGCCGACATTACCGAGGAGAACATCCAGTCCCGTCTGCGCGGTCTGCTGTTGATGGCGATGTCCAACAAGTTTGGCGAGATGCTGCTGACCACCGGCAACAAATCCGAAGTGGCGGTCGGGTATGCCACAATCTATGGCGACATGAATGGCGGCTACAACCCGATCAAGGATCTGTACAAGACCCGGGTGTTCGAAACCTGCCGCTGGCGCAATGCCAATCACCGCGACTGGATGAAAGGACCGGCCGGCGAGGTCATTCGCCCCTCGGTCATCGACAAACCACCCAGTGCCGAGCTGCGCGAGGATCAGAAAGACAGCGACAGCCTTCCCGATTACCCGGTCCTGGACGGTATTCTCGACATCTTGGTTGATCAGGACGGCTCAATCGCGGATTGTGTTGCAGCCGGGTACAACGAGGCTGATGCCCGCCGGGTCGAGCACCTGATCTATATCAGCGAATACAAACGCTTTCAGTCCGCGCCGGGCACCCGCCTGACACCTCGGGCCTTCTGGTTGGACCGGCGCTATCCGATCGTGAATCGCTGGCGCGATCCGAGCTGACGGAAACTGCGGCTGAGCGCCCCGTGCCCGGGTCCGGGTGTTTGTTTACAAATTGGCAGCAATAACGGGACTCCACCCTGACTGTTCTGCAGGTGGGGCGGTTTTGCTGACAGCGCTTGGCCGCATCCTTGTTTTTTGGACATTTTTTGCCATAGTTTAGGACCGATCTTGCCACATATTTTGAAAGATCGGCGCGCGGGGGCCGGGCATTGATCTGTCGGCCGAAGCGCAGTTGAAGACCAAGTTTTCTGGTGACGCATCCGTGGTGGGGTGCCGGTTATAAGGTTTAGGTGGTCCGATGGTTGATGGATATGACAAACCGCTGCATGCGCCGTTGAGGTACAAGACAATGGAGACGCCGGCGCGCGAATTGGATGAGGCGCGTCTAGAAGCGGCGATCGCCGGTGTGTTGGCCGAGGCTGACACAGAGAGCGAGAAACCGTCCGAGGAGTTCTCAGCCAAACACCCGGAATTGCCCGAGCTTCAACCCGAAGAGACCGAGACAGAGGCCCAAAACTCGGGTGTCGCAGCTTTGTTGCGTCAGAAATGGGCCGAGTTCTCGGGCGCGGCCTGAACCGGGTGCCGGTCTAATTGCATTGTGGCGTTTGCATCGACGCCACACAGCCGAACAAAGTGATGCTTTTTCCGTTATTCAGGATTGCCGGGTGACGTTTGCCAAGGCTCGATGAAGCTCGTGTCTGACTAACAAGATCCGTTGATGCCCGGCCCCAAGCCCAACCCTGTTGAATCCGATCTTTGCCTGCCCAAATCCGTTGACGTCGTGATCGTCGGCGGAGGGATTATCGGTGTCTCAACTGCGCTGGAACTGGCGGAACGTGGCAATTCCGTCCTCTTGTGTGAAAAGGGCCAGATCGGCGCTGAACAGAGTTCCAGGAACTGGGGCTGGGTTCGCCTGGGGCTGCGCGACCCGCGCGAAATACCGTTGATGACCGAGTCGCTCAGGATCTGGCAATCGCTTGATGAGCGGATCGGGCGCAAAACCGGCTATGTGCAATCCGGCATTCTGTTCGGTGCGCGGACCGACCGGTCCGCAGCTGATATGGAACGCTGGTTGCGAAACCTCGAAGGCTACCAGACCGGAGCGCGCATGGTTTCCGGATCCGAGTTGGAACAGCACATGCCCGGCCTCAAGACCAAGCTGAAGGCCGCGCTTTTCACGCCACAGGACGGACGGGCCGAGCCGCAATGGGTTGCTCCGGCGTTGGCCGAGGCGGCGCGTGACCAAGGCGCGGTCATCATGACGAATTGCGCGGTACGCTGCCTCGACCTGCAAGCTGGTCGTGTTGCCGGGGTTTACACGGAACGGGGGCGGGTCGCTTGCGATCAAGTGGTTCTGGCCGGGGGGGCATGGTCGCGGTTGTTTGCCGGCAACGAAGGAATTGCCCTGCCACAGCTGAAGGTGCTGAACACGGTTCTTCGGACCTCGCCTGTGGAACCGGGTCCGGAAACAGCTCTGTGGTCGGATGATTTTGCCATTCGCAAACGCGCCGACGGCGGGTACACGATCGCCTCGGGCCATGAAAACACGGTGGATATCGTGCCTGACAGTTTTCGGTTGGCCGCGAAATTCCTGCCGGCATTTGCGCAGGAATGGAAATCGCTCAGATTCCGCCTGTCGCACCGCTGGACCATTGAGGCGCGTCAGCGCCGGTCATGGGCGTCCACCGACGTAACCCCGTTCGAACTCTGTCGGATACTGGACCCCGAGCCGTCGCAGAAGGCGCTCCGCAAGTCATGGGCCAAGGCCCGTCAGGCGCTTCCGGCCCTGGTTGGTGCCGAAATCGTGCAGAGCTGGGCCGGGATGATCGATGTGACCCCGGATGCAATCCCGGTCATCTCGAACGTGCAGGAAATCCCGGGACTGGTGATCGCAACCGGATTTTCGGGACACGGATTTGGCATAGGGCCCGGTGCCGGCCGCCTGGTGGCCGATCTGGTGACGAACACAGCGCCTTGTGTTGACCCGGCCGCCTTTCGACTGTCGCGGTTTTCGGACGGAACGAAAGTACGGCCGGACCCGGGGTATTGATCAGCCCATCATCTGATAGCTGACAGGTACAAAGCGGAAGCCTTCGCCGCGCGGCTCGACATAGCCGGCGGCCGGGAAAGGCATGTGGTACCCGATCATCGGGACCTTGTCCGCGGCCAGCATACCCAACACGTTCCGACGCGATGCGGTTGCCGCTGCCTTGTCCATGTCAAACCGGACTTCCCATTCCGGATGCGCGAAGGACCAGACATAGTGATTGGCAAGATCGGCGGTCAGGATCAGCCGCTGACCGTTGCTTTCGAGATGATAGACCATGTGTCCGGGTGTATGCCCGAAGGCCGCCATGGCGGTCACGCCGGATGCAACCTCGCCACCGTCTTCGATGAACGACATCTTTTCAGTCATCGGGGTGACCTTGGCTGCCACAAGGTCGCCGACGCGGTTGCCGGCCTCCTGTGCTGACCAGAAATCGTACTCGGCCGCGGCGGTCACATAGCGTGCGTTCGGAAAGGTCGCGGCATCGTTGGTCGTCATGCCGCCAATGTGGTCGGGGTGCATGTGGGTCAGGACCACAACGTTGATCGCCTCGGGGCCAACGCCCGCATCGGCCAGAGCCTTCTGGATACCGCCTTGGCCCAATCCCGTGTCAAACAGGATCAGTTCGGATCCGGTATTGACGAGCGTTGGCGTGAAGAAGAACTGGGCAATGTCGGGCGAGATGAAATTGTCGGCGGATACCTTGGCAAACTCCTCGTCTGACGCGCCACCGCCGAAAATCTCTTGGGCGCCGTCTCGCGGCAAGCTGCCATCCAACAGGGTCGTGACCGTGAAATTGCCCAGTTGAAAGCTGCGGGCGACGGTCGAGTTGGCCTTGGTTTCGGCCCCGGCAGCCAGTGACTGTGTCGCGATAGACGCAAAAGGTAGCGCAGCGGCGGTGCCCAAAGCGGCCCGGCGGGTCAGTTTCATGGTCATTTCAAAGTCTCCCTGTCAGATTACGTGCGACGAATTAGAACGCTTTCGGATAATTGCCACTTTCCACTCTACCATATGGGCTGCGCGCTGGCCGAACGCATGTTAAATCTTGTTCATGTCCCGCTCAGAAAACAAAACCGTTCCGACCGATCAAAGCGTC
The DNA here is from genome assembly GCF_056536885.1 of Ruegeria sp. CI5. Taxonomy (NCBI): domain Bacteria; kingdom Pseudomonadati; phylum Pseudomonadota; class Alphaproteobacteria; order Rhodobacterales; family Roseobacteraceae; genus Ruegeria; species Ruegeria sp. CI5. The sequence goes on along the minus strand of NZ_JBQFQN010000004.1, from coordinate 46,694 downwards.
CAGGAATTCTTGGCAGCGATCCTGCCGGCCGCGCGCGCCGCGGAGGCGTAGAGGCTGAACACCCTGTTTGAAACCGTCACCGGGTTTCGGCCGGTCATGTGGGGGCCATCCATCGTTGGATACGGGCGGTATGACTACCGCTACAAGTCCGGGCGGGAAGGCACGTTTCTGGCCACCGGGTTTTCCCCACGCAAGGCCGCGTTTTCGATCTATATCATGCCGGGCTACTCCGATTTCGGCAGTATTCTAGCGCGCCTGGGCAAGCACAAGACCGGCAAATCATGTCTGTACGTGAACAAGCTGTCGGACATTGACGAGGACGTGCTGGCCGAATTGATCCGCGCAGGGTTGGATGACCTGTCATCACGTTGGCCCATCAAGTCCGAGTAAACGGCAAGCATTCGCACCGCCTTCTGGACAAAAACGCGCTCATGTGACATGAGCCGCGCCAACAGGAGACATCCATGACAACCACCCGTTTCGCCCCTTCGCCCACCGGTTATATTCATGTGGGCAACCTGCGCACCGCGCTGATGAACTATCTGATCGCCCGCAAGGCCGGCGGCACGTTCATCCTGCGTATCGACGACACCGACCCCGAGCGGTCGAAGGAAGAATATGTTGATGCGATCAAGCAGGATCTCGAGTGGCTGGGTCTGCACTGGGATCGGGTCGAACGGCAGTCGGACCGGCTGGACCGCTATGCGGAAGCCGCCGACAAGCTGCGCGAGATCGGCCGGTTCTACGAAGCCTTTGAGACCCCGACCGAGCTGGACCTCAAGCGCAAGAAGCAGCTGAACATGGGCAAGCCGCCGGTCTATGACCGCGCCGCCCTGAACCTGTCGGAGGCTGAGAAAGAGGCGCTGCGGTCTGAACGCGGCAACGGCGTGTGGCGGTTCAAGCTGGATCATGAGCGCATCGAGTGGACGGACGGCATTCTGGGTGACGTGTCGATCGATGCGGCCTCGGTGTCGGATCCGGTGCTGATCCGTGGCGACGGGCAGGTGCTGTACACGCTGGCCTCGGTCGTGGACGACACCGAGATGGGCGTGACCGACGTGGTGCGCGGCGCCGACCACGTGACCAACACCGCGACCCAGATTCAGATCATCAAGGCGCTAGGCGGAACCGTCCCGCGTTTTGCCCATCACTCGTTGCTGACCGGCCCGCAGGGTGAGGCGCTGTCCAAGCGCCTTGGCACGCTGGCGCTGCGCGATCTGCGCGAGCAGGGCGTGCAGCCGATGGCCCTGTTGAGCCTGATGGCGCGGTTGGGGTCTTCGGATCCGGTGGAACTGCGCAGCGACATGGCCGAGTTGATCGAAGGTTTCGACGTGACCCGGTTCGGGTCGGCGCCGACCAAGTTCGACGTGCAGGATCTGTTCCCGCTGACGGCCCGGTATCTGCAGACGCTGCCGCTCGAGAAGGTTGCCGACGCGGTGGCCGCGGCCGGTGTACCCGATGAATTGGCCGAGCCGTTCTGGATGATGGCGCGTGAGAACATCACCACGCTGAACGATTTGAAGGGCTGGTGGGAGCTGTGTCGCGACGGGGCCGAGCCGCTGATCGACGACGAAGACCGCGAATTCGTCGCGCAGGCGATGGAACTGCTGCCCGAGGGGCCGTTTGACGGCGAGACCTGGGGCAAGTGGACGGCGGTCGTGAAAGAGGCGACCGGCCGCAAGGGCAAGGGCCTGTTCATGCCGTTGCGCAAGGCGCTGACCGGGATGGAGCGTGGCCCCGAGATGGCGACCTTTCTGCCGTTGCTGCAGGTCGTGCGGGCGCGAAAATAAGACACCGCGGGGCGGTGTCGCCTTTGATCTGAACAAGAACCAGAGGCGGGTGCTGCAGGCGCCCGCCTTCTTCACGCGGTTTGAACGATCCGGGCCGAAACCCGGGACAGGTGCTCATCGACCAAGGCTGTTTCGTCGGGGTGAAGCTGTTGGTGGCGCGGATAACGCGGCGCGTTCCGGTCATTCAGGATCGGCGCGTCCCACCCGTCGGTCGTGGCGAAGAAACGCTCGACACCCGGCAAGCCGAATGCGCGCAAATACCCCTGCACCACAACGTCTATATAGCTGAGCAAAACCGGGTGGCTGTGGGTCGGGTCCTTGCGGTGCTGTTCCGGAACCGCATAGACCGCAATCTCGACCTCTGTCTTCAGAGGATGAGTTATGGCGTGGGTGGCGGGGATCCGATCATAGGCCCACTCCCGTTCATCCAGTGCCGCCCAGTCGTTTTTGGGGACATGTGCGATCATGCCGTCGATCTCGCAGGCGGGATCCGGCACTGCGGTCAAGAAGGCGACCGGGCGCAGATCGGTATGCCGCCACGCCCGGCGCCAGCCCTTGAGTCGCGCCGGGCGCGGGTCGGGAAAGTCATGCGTGGCAAGGTTTACGAGGCTGCCATAGCCAAAGAAATAGGGCTCTGCCATGTCGCGTGCTGTCCTTCTTGACGATTGATGTATGTCAAACCGTTTTTTTGCGGTCTGTGCAATAAGGCTGCATCTTGAAATTCGGGGGGAGGATCTGATGCGGATCACCAAACGAACAAATATCGCCGTGCGGCTGTTGATGTATTGCGCTGCACATCCGGATCGGCTCGTGACGAAATCCGAGATTGCGGATGTCTGCAACATCTCGGAAAACCATCTGGCGCAAGTCATCAACCAGCTGGGTCAGCTGGGGTATCTGAGCACGCAGCGCGGTCGCAACGGTGGAATGACTCTGGGGCGGCCGGCGGACCAGATCCGGATCGGATCCGTCTTTCGCCATGTCGAGGGCAGTTTGCCGATCGCCGAGTGTTTTGCGGATGCCGACAACACCTGTCCGTTGACCGATGCCTGCCGCCTGCGTCTGGCGCTGCAGGACGCGGCCGAGGTCTTCTTTGCGTCGCTGGATGAAATATCGTTGGATGCTTTGGTTTGTGACAACGATCCCCTGCTGAAAATTCTGCAACCCGTTACCTGCGTGCGTTGAATTCAATCGCTGGCCCGCAGGACGCGGGCTGGGCTGACGGATAGGGGGCGGAGGGCGAAGAACAGCCCTGCCAGCAGCGTGACGGCCAGCCCGGCAGCGACGATACCCAATGCCGAAGGCCATATCACCGCAAAGCTGGTATCGAAAATGAATGTCGCCACCGCCCAGCCGCCAAGGATGCCGGCCAGCAGCGCCACGCAGCCCGCAGCCGCACCCAGAAGCGCCGAGCGCAAGCCAAAACTGAGAAGTATCCGTCGGCGATCTGCGCCGATCGTCTTGAGGATTGCGGCCTCGTAGCGACGTGCGGGCTCTCCCGCGGCCGCTGCGCCGATCAGGACCAGAAAACCGGTCAGCAAAGAGACACCGGCGCCGTAGGAGGTGGCCGAGGCCAAACCGGCAAGCAGGCCCGAGACACGGTCGATCGCGTCCCGAACCCGGATCGCGGTGATGTTGGGGAACTGGGTCGCAAGGTCTTGAAGGATGGCTGCCTCGGCCTCTTCCTCGGCATAAACCGTTGCAATGAAGCTATGAGGCGCGCCGGCCAGTGCGGACGGATTCATCGACATGATGAATCCCATGCCCGCGTTCGAGAAATCCACCTCGCGCAGCGATGTTATGGTCGCGGTGATATCACGCCCGAGAATGTTCACAGTCAGTTCGTCACCAAGCTTGAGACCCATTTCCTCGGCCTCTTCCGCGGCGAAGCTGATCTGAGGCGGGCCTGAATAGTCCTCTGGCCACCATTCCCCGGCGGTGATGCGGGCGTTTTGTGGCGCGTTGTCCGAATAGGTCACGCCGCGATCGCCTTCCAGAACCCAATGATCGCCCGCAACCTGATGTGCGGGCTGGCCGTTGATCTGCGAGATGATTCCGCGCAGCATTGGTGCGCTTTCTACGCGTGTGACACCGGGGTCGTTTTCAAGCCGGCTGCTGAAGCCGGGCATCTGGTCTTTTTGGATGTCCACGAAAAAGTACGACGGCGCCACGTCCGGCAGGTTCCCGGATATCGCATTGCGCAGAGTGCCGTCGATCTGTCCGACCGCAGCCAGTACCGACAGCCCCAATCCCAGAGACAGGACCACCGATGCGGCACCTTCGCGGGGGTCGGAAATTGCGGCAAGTGCCCAACGCAACGCCGGGCGGCCACGGGCGCGTGTGGCGGCCCTTTTTGCCACATAGCGGATGCCATGGGCCGACAGCGCCAACAGCACCAATGCGCCGACAAATCCACCTCCGGTCCAGAGGGTCAGCCAGGGGGATCCGCTGAACCAAGCGGCGGTGGCGATCAGTGTCGCCAGGGCCAGGCCCGTCGCCAACAGGTAAGCGGCGCGGGGCAGCCTGCGGGCACTGCTCAGTGCATCGCGGAACAGGGTCGCTGCCCGGACGTCCTCAGCCCGGGCAAGGGGCCACAGGGTGAACAGCAAGGCGGTCAGCAGGCCATACAATGCCGCCTCGAACAGCGGTTGCGGATAGACAGAGAAAACGGCCGGTACGGGAAGCCGGCTTTCGATCAGGGGTGCCAGGAGAATCGGCGCCAGCCCGCCAAGGGCTACACCAGCGGCGATCCCGACAACCGAAAGGACGCCGATCTGGATCAGATAGGTCTGAAAGATCGTGGCGCGGTCAGCGCCCAGGGTGCGCAATGTGGCGATGGTTTCGGTCTTTCGGGCGAGATAGGCGCGTACGGCCGCGGACACGCCGATGCCGCCCACAGCCAGACCCGAGAGACCCACCAGCACCACGAACGCGCCGAGGCGCGAAACGAATTCGGCAATTCCGGGTGCGCCGTTGCGCGCATCGGTCCAGCGCAGTCCTGAGCCTTGCAGAACGCTCTCGGCCTGTTGCGAGAGTTCTGCGAGGTCGGCTCCGACCGGCAGGTCCATACGGTATTTGGTCGAAAACAGCGTGCCGGGCTGCAATAGGCCCGAGTCTTTCAGATCGGCTGTGCGAACCAATGTGCGCGGGCCCAAGGTGAACCCATCTCCGGCCGCGTCGGGTTCGGATATCAGGGCGGCGGACAGCACAAAGTCCTGCGTGCCCAGTGCAAGACTGTCGCCGATGTCCAGCCCCAGACGCTCGATCAGAACCGGGTCCATCACTGCCCCGGGAAGAGTGGCATTTCCGTCCAACGCCTCGGACAGCGAGATTTCGGGGTCCAGTTGGACGGTGCCGATCAGAGGATAGGCGTCATCGATGGCCTTGACCTGAGTAAGTCCGCGTTGCGGTGCGTCGCTGCGGGTCACGGCCATCGAGCGGAAATCGACGACTTCGGACACGCGATCGGCGTTCTGCTCCATCCATGCGGTTTCTGCTTCGTTTGCGAAGCGGTAGGTCAGCTCGATCTGGGCATCGCCGCCCAGCAAGGCTGCGCCCTCTTGCGCAAGGCCAGTCATGATTGCTTGCCGCACCGATCCAACCGCAGCAATGGCGGCAACCCCCAGGGTCAGACAGGCCAGAAAAACCCGAAAGCCGCGTAAGCCGCCCCTGAGTTCACGTCGGGCCAGGCGCGTCGCCAGGCGCAAGCTCATTCCGCTGCCTCTTGGCTGGCCTCTTCGGTGATGCGGCCGTCGCGCAATCGGACGACCCGGTCGCAACTGCGGGCCAGCGAGTGGCTGTGTGTGACCAGAACCAGCGTTGCCCCGTGCCGGTCACGCAGGCCGAACAGCAAATCAACGATGGCCGCGCCATTCGCCTCATCCAGATTGCCGGTCGGTTCGTCCGCCAACAGGATCCGAGGCCGCGGGGCCGAAGCGCGGGCCAGCGCGACCCGCTGTTGTTCGCCGCCTGACAGTTGCGCCGGGTAGTGATCACGCCGATGCGAAAGCCCCACCGCCGCCAATTCGGCCTCGGCCCGATCGAAGGCATCGCGGTGACCGGCCAGTTCCAGCGGGGTGGCCACGTTTTCAAGCGCCGTCATCGTTGGGATCAGATGGAAATTCTGGAAAACGACGCCCATCGCATCACGACGAAAGCGGGCAAGCGCGTCCTCACTCATCAAGGTCAGGTCCTGCCCCAGTGCGGTGATGCGACCCGCGGTCGTCTGCTCCAGCCCACCCATCAGCATCAACAGCGAGGATTTGCCCGAACCGGATGGGCCGACGAGGCCCAGCGTCTCTCCCTCTTTGACGGTCAGATTGATGTCCCGCAAGATTTCAACGGGTCCGGCATTGCCATCCAGCGACAAAGCGGCATTTTGGAGTGTCAGAACGGGTTCAGTCATAAGTCTTTCCGAAAGGGGCAGTCATTTGGGATATGGAGCGGTCAGGAATTTGCGCAAGGCTCTGGCGGCGGGGCTGTTGTCGCTCTGCGGCATTGCTGCCACAGCCGAGCCGGTGGTCCTGGCCGCTCTCGGAGACTCGCTGACTCAAGGCTACGGCCTTGTTGAGAAGGATGGGTTCGTCCCTCAACTGAACCGGTGGCTGGATGCGCAAGGCGTCGAGGTGAAGATAATCAACGCCGGTGTTTCCGGGGACACAACGGCCGGTGGTGCGGCGCGTGTGGGCTGGACCCTGACACCAGAGGTGGACGGGATGATCGTGGCGCTGGGCGGAAACGACGTTCTTCGTGGGATCGACCCGGCGGTCTCGAAGTCGAATCTGGAAAAAATTCTGACCGAGGCGCAAACGGCCAAGGTTCCGGTTCTGCTGATCGGCATGCAGGCTCCGGGCAATTATGGCGCGGACTACAAACAGGCGTTTGATGCGATGTATCCGGATTTGGCCACCCAGTTCGGCACACTTTATTCCCCCAGCTTTTTTTCCGGGTTGCAGGCGGGTGGCGACCCCGGAGCCGTGCAGACCTACATGCAACCAGACGGGATTCATCCCAATGCGCGCGGCGTTGCGCTGATCGTGGATGATCTTGGACCTGCTGTCCTTGATCTGATCGCCGCCGCAAAACAGCGGCCGTAAACCGTGCCCGGGCGGTTCTTTCTGACGCGGCCGTTTTCCCAGATTTCCGAATTCCTGGGTCGAGAAACTGCTTGGCCGGATGAACAGCCGCGCCAGAACATACAACCCGGTCAGGAAGTGATCGTTCTGACTGCTGAAGGCGTCGGGCCCATGCGGTGGGGCATGATCCCCGTAGGGCGCGTCAATGCCCGGGGGCGGCCGGTCATGGAAACGATCATCAATGCGCGGTCGGAAACGGTTTTTGACAAATCTGCTTTTCTAGGTGTCGGTCGCGCGGTTGTTCCGGTTGATGGCTGGTACGAGTGGACCGGCGAAAAGCGCCGCAAAACCGCGTGGCGGATTGAATCCGCCGACGGAATCCCATTGTTGTTTGCCGCGATTACGGACAGATGGATCGCGCCCGGTGGTCAGCATGTCGATCAGTTCGCTGCTGTGACCTGCGAGCCGAACGATGATCTGCGGCCGATCCACCACCGCATGGGTGTCCTGTTGCGGCCCGAAGACGTCCGGACCTGGCTGAACGGATCGGACAGGCAAGCGGCAAGCCTTTGTGTCCCGTGGCCAAACGGAAGACTGAAGATTGAAAAAGCCGAAGGGGTGGATTGGTCGGGACCTTGACCGCTGCCTTAGACGACGGTGACGACCGTTCCGATCGGGACGCGGTTGTACAGGTCGATCACGTGCTCATTCAGCATTCTGATGCACCCGTTCGACACGGCTCGTCCGATGGTCTGCGGCTGGGTCGTTCCATGGATGCGGAAATACGTGTCGACGCCATTCTGAAACAGATACAGGGCACGGGCGCCCAGCGGGTTGTCTCCTCCACCGGGCTGGACATAGTCATTGTCCTTGAATTTGGCATAGGCAACGGGGTCCCGCTCGATCATCTCTTCGGTCGGGCGCCAGGTGGGCCATTCCTTTTTCACGTCGATCGTCGCAGTTCCGGTAAATTCCAGCCCGGCCTTGCCGACGCCACAGCCATAACGGATGGCTTTGCGGGGCTCGGTCACGAAATACAGGTAGAACGAACGTGGCGCGACCAACAATTGCCCGGGCAAAAACTGCTTCTTGATCCGAACGATTTGCGGAGTCGGGTCGTACTCGACCGGCTTCTTCTGCGCGTGGGCCGTGCCAGGCACGGCGCTGATAGCGGCAGCGGAGATCAGAAAATTGCGGCGTGAGAACATGGCAATACTCGGCTAATCAACAAAGAAAACAGGGTAGCAGTCTGTTCAGAATAGCCGATCCGGTCAATTCCCGCGCGGGTTTCACCGGAAAGTGATGTGGTTTTCCTGCCCCACCGGGTCTGGAAAGCGCGATCAGAAACCGGGCAAAAAAATGGGGGCGACGGCCATCCGTCGCCCCCAGAGACCTGGTTTAGGCCAGTTCGATGTTGTCGGCGCTTTCGCGACCGTCGCGACCAGCGCGCAGTTCATAGGTGACTTTCTGGTTGTCGGCCAGACCAGTCAAGCCCGAACGTTCGACGGACGAAATGTGCACGAACACGTCTTTGCCGCCCTCTTCGGGTGCGATGAAGCCGAAACCTTTGGTGGTGTTGAACCATTTTACGGTGCCTGCGGGCATATCCGTATCTCCTGTATTAGTGCTGCCCACGGAATTGCGGCAGCCCGGCGTCGTTGTCTGGATCGATAGACTGAACGCCGAAAACGGAGACAGTAGGTCGAAGTAGAATAACGTAAGCTCTTTGCATATGGCACTGAGAGGGCCATATGGCAAGGGTCAGTTGGGCAGAATGTGTTGTGCTTTCAGGGGCCAGCGGGCGTTTTGAACGTAAATCCGCCGAACTGAATTCGAACCTGCCTCGGGCTTTTTTGTTGTCAGATTATCGCGCCCTTCGCGGGCCGAACGGGCGCGAGGCCAGCAGCCGCACAACTAAGAAAGAGGATCGGTCACCTGTCTGATAGCCGACTCCATTCAATGGCATTAGGACGCCCGAAAGCCTGGATCGGCACAAGCAATCACCCAGATGCCGGGATGTCGTTTTCTAAATGAGTGCCGAGATGAAGTTGAAAATCGCGAATGCAGCGACCCAAAGGAACACGGTAAAAATCAAGGTCGCAAGCGCCAGGAGGAGCACGCGAAAAAGGTTGCGATTTGGAGTGGTCTTGAGTGCACCCGGTGCAGGTGACTCGTACCCCCAATCAATCTTAAAGAAATAGCTGTTAGCCCCGTAAACCGTCAGAAGCAGACGAAGACGGGTGGGCGGTGCGCCGCTTACCCTCAACAGATACTCGGCATACTCTTTCTTGAAGTTGAAGAATGGAAACACAGACGCCAAGATCAGCGAAGACAACCACACCGAAGTGCTTGCGATCATAAAGAAACCAAGCAACGGTAGCGCTTCCGCCATACCGTTCTCCAACTGTCCATCATCCCGTTGATAGTATGGGCTGATTTCTGCCCACACTATCCATCCGGAGATGTGTCAGGAGTGTTATCGCGCAAACTTCTTATGCTTCAGGCGCTTGGGTTCCAGCGCGTCCGGTCCCAGGCGGCGCTTCTTGTCTTCTTCGTAGTCTTCGAAGTTGCCCTCGAACCATTCCACATGCGCATCACCTTCGAAGGCCAGGATGTGCGTACAGATCCGGTCGAGGAAGAAACGGTCGTGCGAGATGACCACGGCGCAGCCGGCGAAATCGACCAGCGCGTCTTCCAGCGCACGCAGGGTTTCGACGTCCAGGTCGTTGGTCGGTTCGTCCAGCAGCAGGACGTTGCCGCCCTCTTTCAACAGGCGGGCCATGTGGACGCGGTTGCGCTCACCCCCTGACAGCAGCGAGACCTTCTTCTGCTGGTCGCCGCCCTTGAAGTTGAAGGACGAGCAATAGGCGCGGGAATTGACCTGCGCGTCACCCAGTTGGATGATCTCGGCGCCGCCGGTGATCGCCTCCCACACGGAGTCGTTGTCGTTGAGGTCGTCGCGCGACTGATCGACATAGGACAGTTGCACCGTGTCGCCGTATTCGATGGTGCCGGCATCAGGTTTTTCCTGGCCGGTGAGCATTTTGAACAGGGTCGATTTACCGGCGCCGTTGGGGCCGATCACACCGACGATGCCGCCCGGCGGCAGGCTGAAGGACAGGTTCTCGATCAGTTGCTTGTCGCCCATATGCTTGGCCAGACCGTTGACCTCGATCACCTTGCTGCCCAGGCGCGGGCCGTTGGGGATGACGATCTGGGCGCGGGTCAGCTTCTCGCGCTCGGACTGTTCCGCCAACTCGTTGTAGGCGTTGATCCGGGCCTTGGATTTGGCCTGACGGGCCTTTTGACCCTGACGCATCCATTCCAGTTCGCGTTGCAGGGTCTTCTGCTTGGATTTGTCCTCGCGGGCTTCCTGCTCAAGCCGCTTGGCTTTCTGCTCCAGCCACGAGGAATAGTTGCCCTCGTACGGGATGCCACGGCCGCGGTCCAACTCGAGGATCCAGCCGGTGATGTCATCCAGGAAGTAGCGGTCGTGCGTGACGATCAGGATCGTGCCCTTGTAGTCGATCAGGTGCTGTTGCAGCCAGGCGATGGTCTCGGCGTCCAGGTGGTTGGTCGGTTCGTCCAAGAGCAGCATGTCGGGCGCTTCCAGCAGCAGCTTGCAGAGCGCCACGCGGCGTTTCTCGCCGCCCGAGAGGTTGCCGATGTTGGCATCGTCCGGCGGGCAGCGCAGCGCCTCCATCGAAACGTCGATCTGGCTGTCGAGGTCCCACAGGTTTTCCGCGTCGATCGCGTCCTGCAGGGCGGTCATCTCTTCCATCAACTCGTCCGAGTAGTTCTCGGCAATCTCCATCGCGATCTCGTTGAAACGGTCGACCTTGGCCTTTTTCTCGGCCACGCCCAGCATGACGTTTTCACGGACGGTCAGGGATTCGTCCAACTGAGGTTCCTGTGGCAGATAGCCGACCTTTGCGCCCTCGGCGGCCCACGCCTCGCCTGTGAAATCGGTATCGAGGCCGGCCATGATCTTCATCAGGGTCGACTTACCGGCGCCGTTCACGCCGACGACACCGATCTTTACGCCGGGCAGAAAGCTCAGGTGAATGTTTTCAAAGCACTTCTTGCCACCGGGATAGGTCTTTGAGACACCCTGCATGTGGTAGACATATTGATAGGCGGCCATGTCGCGTCCTCTGGGTCGGGGAATTCAGGTTGACCCGCTTGATAGCCAAGCGGGACGGGCGGGGCAAGCTGGTGCTTTGGCGAATTTCTGGCTGGCCTTATGCGCCGGCCTGACCGGACTGGGAAGGATGTTGGCAATGCCGGAACTTGTGCAATTGGTATCGGGTTGGGCCAAGGCCGGACGGATCGATTGGATCGGCGTCAGACCGGGGCGACGATTGGACATGATCGCGCTGGGTCAGGCCATGATCCGGGAAGACGGGGTTGAGGGCGATCGCAGTCGCCCAGGGAAGCGTGCGGTGACCCTGATTCAGAACGAGCATCTTGCCGCGATCGGCAGCTATTTGGGACAAGGCCCAGTCACGCCGGACGTGCTGCGGCGCAATCTGGTGGTTTCCGGCATCAATTTGGGCGCTCTCAAAGGGCGCGAGGTTCAGGTCGGCACCGCCATTTTGCGGATCACGGTTATCTGCGCGCCTTGCAGCAGGATGGAAGAGGCGTTGGGCAACGGGGGGTACTCTGCCGTGCGTGGGCATGGCGGCTGGTGTGCCGAAGTGGTGCGATCCGGGGCGGTCGGTTTGGGCGATGCTGTGCAACCTGTTGATTGACAAGGCCGGTGAGTTCTGGACTACAGCAGGGGATGTTGCGAAGCGCGATACCATATGCGCGGCCCGGTCAGGTCGTGGGACTGTTCGGGGGATCGTTCGATCCGCCGCATCAGGGGCATGTGCACGTTACACTGGAGGCGATGAAGGCTTTTGGGTTGGATCGGGTCTGGTGGTTGGTGTCGCCGGGGAACCCGCTGAAGTCTCGCGGCCCGGCTCCGATCGATCAGCGAGTTGAGGCTGCACGGTCCATCATGCAGCATCCCAAGGTTGAGGTGACTGACATAGAGGATCTGACCGGCACCCGCGCCACGGCTGACACACTTGCTGCACTGCGGCGGCTCTATCCGCAGGTTCGGTTCGTTTGGCTGATGGGGGCTGACAACTTGTCCCAGTTTCACAAATGGAAGGACTGGCGGTTGATCATGGACACCGTTCCTGTGGGCGTGGTGGCGCGCCCTGGAGATCGGATTTCGGCGCGCATGTCACCGGCGGCGCGTGTTTATTCCAAATACCGTATTGACGGAACGGCGCGGCATCTTTTGGGGCGGGCCGATGCGCCGGCCTGGTGTTTCGTGAACGTGCCGATGGTCGATGTCAGCTCGACTCAGATACGCTCTAAAGGCGGCTGGACCTGACAGGTGTTGCCTGAACAGCCCCGATGGGCACATAATTCAGTTGCATGGTTGTTTGCCTGTGATCTCTGGGATTTTATTTGACCCATGACTGATCGTATTTCGAGACGTTTCTTTCTGGCCGGCGCCGGTTCGCTTCTGATCCCCACCGCGGGTCTTGCCGGGGCGCCAACGGTCTCATTGCGGCCTGTTGCCCGTGGCGCCGAGTTGAGCGGTGCCGAACGCATCATTCAGGCGGCGCGATTGAAGGGCGAAGTGGTCTTCGCCGTGGCCGACGTGAAAACCGGCGCGCAACTGGAGGAATTCGGCGGGGCCCGCGGCTTGCCGCCGGCCAGTGTCGCCAAAGCCCTGACCGCGCTTTACGCGCTGGACGTTCTGGGCCCGGACCATCGGTTCGAAACAAAGCTGATCGCAGATGGTCCGATTGAAAACGGGATCCTCAAGGGTGATCTGATACTGGTCGGAGGCGGCGATCCGGTATTGGATACCGATGCTCTGGCCACGATGGCCGCCAACCTGCGCAAGGCCGGACTGACCGAGGTTCGGGGTGCGTTCAAAGTGTACAGCGGCGCATTGCCCTATGTATTCAGCATAGACCCCGGTCAGCCTGATCATGTGGGCTATAGTCCTGCGATCAGTGGAATTTCGCTGAACTTCAACCGTGTGCATTTCGAGTGGAAACGCCAAGGGTCCAGCTATGACGTGACCATGGACGCACGCAGCGCCAGTTATACGCCGTCGGTGGACATGGCCGCGATGCGGATCGAAAATCGCAACCTTCCGGTCTACAGTTATCAACCCAGCGCGCGGCAGGACCGCTGGACAGTTGCCAAGGGCGCGCTGGGCAGCGGCGGCGCCAGGTGGTTGCCCGTGCGCAAACCGGGTTTGTATGCCGGAGATGTGTTCCGCACTCTGGCCCGGGTCAACGGCATCGTCCTGGGGCGGGTTCAAGTCACGCGCGAGGTCCCCAGCGGCACCGTTCTGGTCACGCATCAAAGCGATGAATTGACCAGCATCGTGAAAGGGATGCTGAAATATTCGACCAACCTGACGGCCGAGATGGTGGGGCTGGCTGCGACCGTTGCGCGGGGTAGGCGGCCGCAAACACTGGCAGAGTCTGCGGATGAGATGAATCGCTGGTCGGCTCAGACCTATGGCGCGTCCGGTATTGCGATGGTGGATCATTCGGGGTTGGGTGATGCTTCGCGAATGGTTCCTTCTGGTCTGGTCAAGGTTCTGGTGGCCGCACAGCAGCATGCAACGCTGCGGCATTTGTTGAAGCCGTTTACCCTGATCGACGCCAAAGGCCAGCGGATCCGAGGGCACCCGATCAAGGTGGACGCCAAGACCGGAACCCTGAACTTTGTGTCTGGCCTGGGCGGGTATTTGACCACCGCCGGAGGATCAGAACTGGCCTTTGCGATATTCACTGCCGATCTTCCGCATCGGGCGACCATCGCGCGTGAAAGCCGCGAACGCCCTGAAGGCGCGCGCAGCTGGAATCGCAGGTCTCGCAAACTGCAGCAGGCCCTCATCGAGCGCTGGGGCGCGCTTTACGGCAGCTGACTCCAATCAGACGGTGTGACGCGCCCGTGCGCCGCGCTCGATCGCTGCGGCGTGCAGCCGATCGATCTCCAGCTCATATCGGATCTCTTCCAGCAGCCGCAGTTCGGTCTCGGCGAGCGAGCCATCGGCGGCGGCGACATCGCAGGCCAGAGCATAGGCCGTTTCGTTCAACCGCTCAGGCAGGTTGTCCCGGATCAGACCAAACAGTGCGTCCAGACCGTCTTCCTGCTCGAACAGGTCAAACACGATCTGCGAAACCCGGCGCATACGGTCGATATCGTAGTCGGCAAACACAGGCAGCATGTTCACGGCTGTCTCAATCTTGACCAGTTCGACGGTGCGGATGTTCTCGTCCGAGGCTGAAACGGCCACCATGATCGCCACAAGGCAATCCTGCGGCGACATCGGGTGGGAAACGGGTTGGGTCATGGGAACGTCCTGCGATTGGTATCGTGCCGCACGTTATTGAGGTGTGGCAAAGGGTTCAATATCTTGTTTTCCAATACATACCGATGTCTGCTTGTGTCCTGATCAGAATTTTCTGTGTTCCTGGTCACGAGCAACCGTCTGAAATCGTAGCAGGGGCGGCGTTTCTCGCCTGCGGTCATTGACTCACGCTGCATCTGCACAATAGGAGATGCCGGTCGGTCGCATTGAGCGACCGTCGCTGATTTCCCGATGGAGAACGAACGAAATGTCTGAACTGCGTGAAACCGCCATGACGTCAAAGGCCTGGCCTTTCGAAGAGGCGCGCCGGTTGCTCAAACGCTATCAGAAGTCTCCACCGGAAAAGGGCTTCGTTCTGTTCGAAACGGGATATGGCCCGTCGGGCCTGCCGCATATCGGCACTTTCGGTGAGGTGGCACGGACCACGATGGTCAAGCGCGCCTTCGAGGCCCTGTCGGACATTCCCACCAAGCTGATCTGCTTTTCGGATGATCTGGACGGGATGCGCAAGGTTCCCAGCAACGTGCCGAACCCAGCGGCCCTTGAAGCCTATCTGCAGCAGCCGCTGACTTCGGTCCCTGATCCGTTCGGCGAGTATCCCAGCTTTGGTGAACACAACAACGCCATGCTGCGTCGGTTCCTTGATACGTTCGGGTTCGAATACGAGTTCTATTCGGCGCGCGACTTTTATCGTTCGGGTCAGTTCGACGAAATCCTGAAGCGTGCAGTCGAACGTTATGACGACATCATGGCCATCATGCTGAAAAGCCTGCGCGAGGAGCGTCAGCAGACCTATTCGATCTTCCTGCCGATCCATCCGGAAACGGGCCGGGTCCTCTATGTCCCGATGAAGAAGGTGTGCGCCGAGACCTACACGGTCACCTTTGATGATGAAGACGGCAAGGAGTGGACGCTGCCCGTGACCGGCGGCAATGTGAAGTTGCAGTGGAAGCCGGATTTCGGAGCGCGCTGGGCGGCGTTGGGCGTCGACTTCGAGATGTATGGCAAGGAACATGCGACCAACGAAAAGATCTATGACGCGATCTGCCGGGCGCTGGGCGGCCGTGCGCCCGAGCATTTCTCGTATGAGCTGTTCCTCGATGAAAACGGGCAGAAAATCTCGAAGTCGTCCGGAAACGGAGTTTCGATCGACGAGTGGCTGACCTATGCGCCGACCGAGAGTCTGGCCTATTTCATGTATCAAAAGCCGAAGACGGCAAAGCGGATGCATTTTGACGTCATCCCGAAGGCATATGATGAATACCATCAGCAGTTGCGTGCCTACCCCGGGCAGGACCTGAAGGCTCAGTTGAACAACCCGGTCTGGCACATTCACGGCGGTGACGTGCCGGAATCGACTTTGATCGTACCCTTTGCAATGCTGTTGAACCTCGCGTCGGTTTCAGGTGCCGAAGACAAAGAGACGCTGTGGGGCTTCATCCGCCGCTATGCGCCCGAAGCCACGGCCGAAAGCCACCCGGACCTCGACAAGGCCGCCGGTTTTGCAGTGCGCTACTTCAACGACTTCGTGAAACCGACCCGCAAGCATCGGGCGCCGACGGAGCAAGAGCGCGAGGCGCTTGAGGCCCTGAAGTCGGCGCTTGAAGCCTATGACGGTCCGGTCGAGGACGAAGCTCTGCAATCGGTGGTCTATTCCATCGGCCGTGAGCGCTTTGACCCGATGCGCGGCTGGTTCACAGCCCTTTACGAGGTGTTGTTGGGCGCCAGCCAAGGCCCTCGGTTCGGCGGGTTCATCGCCCTTTATGGCGTCCCCGAAACGATTGCACTGATCGACAAGGCCCTGGCCGGAGACCTGGCCTGATTTGACCACATACTGCATGGGGCTACCTTTCCGGCAGGAGGTGGCCCCATGCGTCAACTTTTGCTTGCAGTTTCCCTGAGCGCCGGTCTGGCAACAGCCGCAGTTGCCCAAAGTGGCGACATCGAAGCCAATATCGCGGCGCAGATTGAAGCCTTCAAGGCCGATGACTTCGCCACGGCCTTCACCTTCGCCAGCCCCAACATCCAGACAATGTTCCGCACGCCCGAGAATTTTGGCGCGATGGTGCGCAACGGCTATCCAATGGTCTGGCGCCCAGCTGAGATCCGATTTCTGGAATTGCGGCAGATCTCAGGGTTCTGGTGGCAGAAAGTGATGGTGGTGGATGCGAACGGCCGGGTTCACATCCTGGACTATCAGATGGTCCAGCTGGAAAACGGCTGGAAGATCAACGGGGTGCAACTGCTTGGCAACTCCGACCCATCCGCCTGACGCAACACCCACCGTCACGATGATATGAGCGACGGTTAATCCCTTTTCGATACTCAGACCAGCGTGTCCGGGCGGCTTCCGGATCCGAAATCTGGCATGCGCCATAGCCTGAAGAGTGGGCGCGTTTGGGAAAGGGTATTCAATGAACAAGGCAATCACCGACGGAATCGTTTTCACGCCGCCGCAATTCGCGAATGGTCTGGATGTGTGGTCCAGCGGCGATGGCACTCCGGGCTCACCGACCTATGACGGGTCTGGAACGGGAGTGTTCGTGCCTGCAGATGCGGAGTTTGGCGGTTGTCTTGAGATATTGAAGGTCAATGCCACGCAGCAACTGCGGTACATGGGGCAGACGCCGCTTCTGCCGGGCTGCTATTTGCAGATCAAGGCGCGGGTCAAAGCGATCAGCGGGCCATTGCCGCAGGTCCGGATCGCTGGATGGGCCGGAGGGGCCGGCGACGTGCACCTTTCCGGACTGACCGAACAGGGCCCGGCCATCCAGCTGTCGGGCTATGGCGTGGTGCACGAGGTCACCGCCATCGTCGGGATTGGACAGCGGCCGGGCGTGGACATGCCTTGGGGCATTTCGGCGCTATACGGGCATTTCGGCCTCGATATCGAGGGGGCAAACGGCGCGCTCGTTCGGATTGATGATATCGAAATTACCGATGTCACCGGGGTCTTCTTGCGCGACATGATCAGCCTTGTGGACGTGCGGGACTATGGCGCGTTAGGAGATGGTGTGGCCGACGACTCGGCCGCGTTCGAGGCGGCAGACCAAGCCGCGGGAGGTCGCCGCATCTATGTGCCGCAGGGAACCTACCACCTGGCACAGGATGTTGGGCTGGACGCGGAGGTCGACTTTGAGGGCACGGTCACGATGCCTGATGACAAGATGCTTCTTCTGACCAAGAATTTCGATCTGCCGACTTACATCTCCGCCTTCGGCGATGAAGCCCTGGCCTTCAAAAAGGCGTTTCAGGCGCTGTTGAACAACTCGGATCATGAATCGCTGGACCTGGGCGGCCGCAAGATCTCGGTGTCCGAGCCGATCGACATGCAGGCCGCCGTACCCAATCGCGGCAGCTACTCCACTCGCCGCGTGATCCGCAACGGGCAGTTCGACGTCAAGAGCAGCGCCTCATGGGACACCGAGACCTTTACCTCTGTCGCAACATACGATCCGGCGGATCCCTACAAGTTGTCCGGTGTGGCCAACGTGGCCAATATCCCGCTCGGGTCGTTGGTTCAGGGCAGCGGCGTTGGACGTGAGATCTATGTTCGGTCCAAGGATGAAGGTGCCGGTGAGATCACCTTGAACGCACCTATCTATGATGCGGCTGGCACGCAGACATTCACGTTCGTTGCTTTCAAGTACATGTTGGATTTCTCGGGCTTCAGTGCGCTCCAGAAATTCGCCATGGAAGACATCGAGTTTCAATGCAACGGGCGCTGCAGCGCGATCCGCCTGTCGCCGGGCGGGAACACGTTCGTTTTGAAAAACTGCTTTGTCAGCCGTCCGTTGGACCGCGGCATCACTTCGATCGGGGTGGGGTGCCAAGGCATGTTGATCGACGGTTGTCAGTTCCTGTCCAGTGACGAGTCTCTGGACGTGCCCGACCGCAGTTCGATTGCCATCAATGCCAATGCCAACGACGTCAAGCTGCGCCACAACCGCGCCGTTCGTTTCCACCACTTCGCGGTTCTGGGCGGAGATAACAACCTGGTTCTGGGCAACCATTTCTTTCAGGGCGACAGCGTGTCGAACGGTGTGCGCAATGCGGGTTTGGTAATGATCGGGGCCTACAACAGCTCTTCGATCGCCGACAATTATGTCGACAACTGTCTCATCGAGTGGAGCAATGAGCGCGATGCCGAACCCGACTACACCTCGGGCTATTCCTTCAGCGCCATGAGCATCACCGACAACATCTTCTATTCAAGTGACGTTGCCCCGTGGTTCGCCTATATCGTTGTGCGCCCGCATGGCGTCGGGCATTTCCTGAACGGAATGACGGTTACGGGCAACAAGTTCCGAACGGCGAACGGGTCAATCGACCGCGTGGACAAGGTTGATACAACTTTTGCCGATCTGAATCCTGATCGGCATGTGAATGTCACGTTCGCGGACAACACGTATCACAACGTGACAATCAAGACCGCGAACCCGCTGCGGGTCCGACACGAACAGAATACGGCGGCCTCTGCCTGGACGGTGGACTCGGATGGTGCATTCCCCTTTGGTGGGCAGGCCCGCAGCTGTGACAGCGTCGTCGTGCTGGACGGGCTGAGAACCGCCTTTGGAACTCTGCGCTATACGGCCCCCTATGTTCAGTTGCAGCAAGGGACGAACCAGGACCAGATCAAGTTGCGTTGGTCCGAGGCCTTGAGCGGTGAAGTTTCGGTGATCATGCGGATCGAGGTCTGATCCGTGTCGGCCGGTCGCTTTTGGGGCGGCCGGCGCGCAGCATTCAGAACTCGCGCCACAGCGCGAATCTCAGGCCTGGCCTGTCCCGGGCGGCGTTGCGCTCGACCCCGATTATCCAGGTGTTGGGGCCGCTGCCCGATCGAAACATCGCCGAGGGTCGCGCGCTCCAATAGAGCGGGCGGCCAGGTACATAGGACGTTTCGATCTGGAGCAGGGGATTGACCCGACGGTGCGACGACAAACCCACTGTCAGGTCCAGTTTTCGGATCAGAGCGTCATGGCTTCGGTACTCCAGCGCGGCATCAGCCGCCAGCCAGCCACTGCCATATCGGGCCTGAAATCCTTTGCCCCAAGACAGGGTTGCCTTGTACATCGCCCATGCGCGGGTTTCACGGTGATGCGCGCCGACACCCAACTCGGCCGCCAGACGCCCACCGTTGGAAAATTCGGCAACCGGTAGGCGCGCAAACACCACGGCGTGACCGTAGAGTTCTTGATGCTCTTCCGCGTCCAAACCCAGCGTCAGATTTGGGCGCATTCCCCATTCCCCATAGAGCGAGGACTTGAAGCGGATGCCCTTCCCGGGCTCGGAAAACGCCGTCAGGGCCAACGATGTGAACGAGGCGCCTTCTTCACGAAGCCATGCCCCGGCCAAGGCCGGAGTCGAAAACACAAGACTTGCACACAGGAAGGCGATCAGGCGGTCCATTTGCGCAGGATCATCAACCTTGGTTAACGGAAGGTTAGCGCTCGGTTCATTTTTCGGAAACTTTTTCGCGCCAGTTCAACGAAAGGCAAGACGTTTGAAAAACCTGTGCTAGGCTTGGGTCAGACAAGGGAGATGACCGATGCCGAAGATATCAAAAGACGCCAGTGTTCAGACCGTTATCACCACTTTCGAAATGACCCCCGGAACCTGTCAGGACCTGCTGGAAGCGTTAACCGACGCCTATGCGAACTTCATTTCCAAGCAGCCCGGTTTTGTTGCGGCCGGGCTGCATGTCAACGATGCCCAGACCCGCATCGCGAACTATTCGCAGTGGGAGCGGCGGGAAAACTTTCTGGCCATGCTGCGAACGCCTGAAATGCGCGAGCGCAACCGCAAGATCAACGAATTATGCAAAAGCTTCGAGCCGGTGATGTACGACGTGGCCGAAACATTTGACTGATCCTGACCTGAATCAAGGTCAGAAGACTTTGGCTACTGCTATCTGAACGCGAAACTCAAGGAGACGCCAGCCATGTATCACAATATTCTTGTCCCGATTTCCTTCGATGCCGAGCGTGACACGTCGGGGCCGCTGAAACTGGCCAAGCTGTTGGCGACGCCAGATGCCAAAGTGACCCTGTTGCATGTTGTCGAGCATATTCCGGACTACGCAATCTCTTACATGCCGGCCGAATACCTGACCGAGGCGCGGCGCGCGATCCAGGATGAATTGAACATTTTGGCTGCCAAGCTGCCGAACGCCAAGGGCGTTGTGGTCGAGGGACATTCGGGGCGCACGATTCTGGATTGGGCGGAAACCAACAAACCTGACCTGATCATCATGGCTTCGCACCGACCGGGGATGCAGGATCTGTTGCTCGGCTCGACCGCGACACATGTGGTGCGCCACGCCAGTTGCGCAGTTCACGTCGTTCGCTGATTTGATGGCGGGCAAAGGTCTTCGCGTGTCATCTTCCACGCTTTGCCGAACCCGCCATTGAGAAGCCCATCAACAATCTCGAAACGCACAAAACGGAAATCCGCGAAGTCGATATATAGTCCGGCCTTCGGACGCTGTGACAAGTAGCGTGCCCGAAGCGCGGTATGCTCCTTGGTCGCCCGTGGGGTCGGGCGCGCCGTGCAGTGCAGGGTCAGCCGGGGATGGGTCAGTGGATCACCTTTGTCAGCGGGCTCGCCGATCAGCAACGCGCAGGCCGGATTCGCCTCCAACGCGCGTGAGTGCTCCGCCAGATCCGAGATCAGGGTGAGCGGCCATCCAGCACTGTCGGTGGCCAGTGCGATGCGGCTGATCGA
The DNA here is from genome assembly GCF_056536885.1 of Ruegeria sp. CI5. Taxonomy (NCBI): domain Bacteria; kingdom Pseudomonadati; phylum Pseudomonadota; class Alphaproteobacteria; order Rhodobacterales; family Roseobacteraceae; genus Ruegeria; species Ruegeria sp. CI5. Next base: position 25,710 of record NZ_JBQFQN010000004.1, on the reverse strand, counting down.
CGGCAGTCCGTTGTCCGGATGTACCACGGCAAGCGCAGCAAAACGGGCCTGCGTGATAAGATCAAGGGCCAGTTCCCGCGCAGTCTCGTCGACCGGTTGAAATGGGTTTCGAGTGTTCACGTGGCGCCCTCGCTGGATTGCGTCATTCCGATGCCTCGGCTTTGCCACATAGTTGGTGTATCGCCAAGTTTATGAAGCTGAAGACAACCGTATACAACGAACCCGCACCAGATCCGCGCTTGGCACGTCGGCAGCGTAAGGCTGATGCCCTGCGCCGACATGCGCTGTCCCCGCTGCGCATTCTGCTGATGGTGCTGGCCCTGCCGCTGACGACGGGGATGATCGCGCTGGGTGTATATCTCCGGACCTCGGATCTGGAGCGGACCGAAGCCGTGATGCACCTTGTGGCGCTGGCTGGTTGCGACGCGGCACGCTCCGTTGGCCTTGGACCGATGCGCGAGGGACAGCTTGGATACCACAAACGCAACGACCCTGACGGCGACGGGATCGCATGCGAGTCCAGTGTCCGGGCCGCGACGCGGTCGGCTGTGCCGGTCCAGGCACCTGCGTCCACGCAAAGCACGGCGCCCAAACCGCGGGCTGTCGGAAACGCCAAATTTGTCCGCCCCTGACGGCCATGGAAGATACCTATCTTCATGGTTGAACCTTTTCGCGCACATGATCGCGGTGCCTGTGTCCCTGCGTGATTTGAGCAGGTCGTGGTAGGATCATGCCGTCCGCTGGCAGTTTGCCGCGGTTCGGGGTCTGGACCCCATGCGAGGGAGGACAACCATGTTTGCACGCGTTACCCAGTTCAAGATGAAGCCCGGCACCCGCGAGGCCGCTACGGCCCGAATGAACGATCTGAAGGATCAGATCATGGGCATGCCCGGTATGCACTGCTTTACGAATGTGATGAACGAGGACGGCAGCGGCTATGTGATCTCGGTCGTCGAAAGCGAGGCGACATCAAACGCAAACGCCCCCAAGGTTGCCGAGTTGTGGGGCCAGTTTGCCGAGTATCTTGAAGGACCTCCGACGCCGATGGGGTATGATGTCATCGCCCATTGGGAAAAGGGGTGACATCGGCCGCCACCCGGGGATGGCCTGATGCCTTACAAGATCACACCGCGTATTGCCGCCGAGCTTATCGCGCACGAAGCGATCGTGCGCGAGGCCTATCTGGATTCCGTTGATGTCTGGACCTGGAGTGTGGGGATCACGTCGGCCTCGGGCCACACGGTCTGGCCGCGTTATCTGGACAACCCCCAGACCTTGCGGCGCTGTTTTGAAGTGTATGAGTGGGCTATCCGCACCAACTATCTGCCTGCGGTGGAAACGGCCTTTGCCGGCCACGCCCTGACCGAGGCGCAGTTGGGCGCGGCCTTGTCCTTTCACTACAACACTGGGGCCATAGACCGGGCCGTTTGGGTGCGCAGATGGAAGGCCGGGGATGTGGCCGGTGCTCGACGCGCGATCATGTATTGGCGGCGGCCGCCTGAAATACGCCCACGGCGGCGCAAGGAGCGCGCTCTGTTCTTCGATGGCGTCTGGTCGGGCACGGGCACCGGAACCGAGTACCAGGTGCGAAAACCGTCCTATCGGCCAGACTGGTCCAGCGCGGCGACGGTTCAAATCGGCGACGTTCTGCAAGACCTGTTCGGTTAGGCCCGACAGGTCATGCTTGCTTGCGAAATCCTTGCCGGCCCGTCAGGATCGGCGTCATGACCCGAGACGAATTCAACACCTTCTGCGCCTCTCTCAAGGCCACAAGCCACGTCGTGCAGTGGGGCAACGCGGATGTTTGGAAGGTGGGTGGCAAGGTGTTCGCGATCTGCGGCTGGAACGACGGCCAGGACGCCTTTACCTTCAAGGCCACCGACCTGGCCTATGAGGTGCTGCAGGATCAGCCCGGCATCCGGCCCGCGCCTTATCTGGCCTCACGCGGCATGAAATGGCTGCAGGTTTACGACGAACGCGGGATGAGCGATGCGTCCCTGCGCGACCACATCGTGACGTCCTACGAGATGGTCGTGGCCAAGCTGACGAAAAAGATGCGGGCGGAACTGGGGCTTTAGCCCTTCATCGCCTGCAGCAGTTCGATCAGCCGCTTGCGGTCATCGTCATCGGCATAGTCGCCCGCGGCCAACCGTTCAGCGATGCGCAGGCGCAGGCGCTCGTGCTGGGTGCGCACTTCCTCGCCCGCGGTTTCGGCAAGGGTCTTCATGATCACCGCCACCGCCTGCTGGCGCTTGGTGGTGGGGTTGGCGATGTAATCGACCAGGCTCTGCTGCCCGGAATCGAGGATGTTTTCGGCCAGCGCCCGCAACTGCTCGCCATTCGGCAGCAGCGGGGTGGGGGTGCCTTCGGGCGGCAGGATCTCGGGCGCGCTGCGTGGGGTTTCAGCCAGGGCGTTGGCGCCATCGACGAAGGCCTCGGTGATCATCCGGGTGATCTTGATCGCGCGCGGATCCTTGAACAGGGTCGAGGCGATGGCCACGCCGTAATCGGTATAGACCCACGGGTTGACCCGCCGCCCGCCGCGGCCTTTGGGCTTTGAAATCACATTCCGTGATATCAAATCGGCCACCTCGGCATCGGTCAGCTGAAAGCGGTAGCCCTCAAACAGGTCCTTGTTGCGCGAGACGGCCTGATTGAAGGCGCTGACGGATTTTCCGTAGAACCGCGCCAGATCCTCGGCCAGCACCACACGGGTGCCGCGCACCCGGTGAATGGCGCTTTGGACCTCATGCGTGGAGGGCAGGTTTTTGGCGTCCGTCATGGCAATCGTTTGGAATCACAATTTGTGATTTCAAACGTGGAGGAGGGAGGAGCGGGGTGCAAGGTTGAAGTGTTTGTCGCCCACACCTTTAAAACCGTTGGCGACTTCGGAGTAGGCCAGTAACAATTGCAAAGTTCCGGGCGGCGCTGCTCAAACGCTGCAGCGTGTGAGCAGCGCGTACTTTAGCCGTTTGGTGTTTTGCAAGATCCTTTGGCGGTTAGTTGTTATCCGGATCTTTGCATTCAATGTAGCAGCCAAACTTGAAATCTTTATACTCAATTCCAATATCGAGACTTCTGTTTCCGGAACACGCTTGCTTTGCACGATAGATTTCCAGCCCTCCGCAAATCAGCATATATGCGCCACCAGTCAGACCTAAAATTATTAAAGGGTTAGGGTCATCTTGAACGGTAATAAAGCCGACATCTGACGTTTCCAGTCCAACAACACTATAAACCGAAGTGGTAATTTTCGGTTCTGGCATGGAAACATAGTTTGCAATTCGTTTAATTTCAGCAGGACCAGCGACTGTTTCTATCTGCCCGCCTTCGGCAGAGAAATTGTCTGTTGCTTCGAAAGAGGTAACAGAAACAGATACAGGTGTCACAGAACCACTCATGTCTGCAATAGTGCCATTCATAGTTATAGTTCCAGTGCTCTCGTCAGCCGTTTCGTTGCGTAGTGATAGGCTGCTCGACAGAGCACCAACTTCAGAATTGTTGATGAAGGAAGATGTGAGTATCCAACTTTCTTCCGCATTTGAAGCTTGAGCAAAAAAAGCGAAAAAGGATGCAAGATGCAAATACAAGTTTCTCATTATAACCTCCTAAAATAGAGGCTTTATTTTAACACCAGAAGCTTCTTTTTCCTAACGCTTCCTCCGCTTCACATTCCCACCCCGCTGCCCCGGCCTGCCAGCCGTTGACCGTCCACGCGATTTCACCGCGTCTTCCGAGGCTTTCTCGACCGCCCATTGCCGTGCCATGGGGTCGTCGGCGACGGCCAGATCGACCGCCTCGAGCCGCTTGATCTCGTCGCGGATGCGGGCAGCCTCTTCGAATTCCAGGTTCTCGGCCGCCTTGCGCATCTGGTCGCGCAACCCGTCCAAATGGGCCTCGAGGTTGGCGCCGTGCATCGGTTTGTCGATGGTGGCGGTGACGCGGTTCATGTCCACGTCGCCGGCATAGAGACCGGCCAGAACGTCCTCGACGTTCTTCTTCACCGTCTCGGGCGTGATGCCGTGTTCCTCGTTATAGGCGATCTGCTTGACGCGGCGGCGGTTGGTTTCCTCCAGCGCGCGCTCCATGCTGCCGGTGATGCGGTCGGCATACATGATCACGCGGCCCTCGGCGTTGCGGGCGGCGCGACCGATGGTCTGGATCAGCGAGGTTTCCGAGCGCAGGAAGCCCTCTTTGTCCGCGTCAAGAATGGCGACCAGCCCGCATTCGGGAATGTCGAGTCCCTCGCGCAGCAGGTTGATGCCCACCAGCACGTCGAAGGCACCCAGCCGCAGGTCGCGCAGGATCTCGATCCGCTCGATCGTGTCGATGTCGGAATGCATGTAGCGGACCTTGATGCCCTGCTCGTGCATGTATTCGGTCAGGTCTTCGGCCATGCGTTTGGTCAGCGTGGTGACCAGCGTGCGGAACCCCTTGGCCGAAACCTTGCGCACCTCGTCCAGAAGGTCGTCCACCTGCATCTCGACGGGGCGGATTTCGACCTCGGGGTCCAGCAGACCCGTGGGGCGGATCACCTGTTCGGTAAAGACGCCGCCGGTCTGCTCCAGTTCCCACTTGGCCGGGGTGGCGCTGACGAAGACCGACTGCGGGCGCATGGCGTCCCATTCCTCGAACTTCAGGGGACGGTTGTCCATGCAGGAGGGCAGTCGGAACCCGTGTTCGGCCAGCGTGAACTTGCGCCGGTAGTCGCCGCGATACATGCCGCCGATCTGCGGCACGGACACGTGGGATTCATCGGCAAAGACGATGGCGTTGTCGGGGATGAATTCGAACAGAGTCGGCGGCGGCTCGCCCGGTGCGCGGCCGGTGAGGTAGCGGGAATAGTTCTCGATCCCGTTGCAGACGCCGGTCGCCTCGAGCATCTCGAGGTCGAAATTGGTGCGCTGCTCCAGCCGCTGTGCTTCCAGCAGTTTACCCTCGCCCACCAGTTGATCCAGCCGCTGGCGCAGTTCCTTTTTGATGCCGAGGATTGCCTGCTGCATGGTCGGTTTCGGCGTGACGTAGTGCGAGTTCGCATAGACCCGGATCTGCTCCATCGTGTCAGTGCGCTCGCCGGTCAGGGGGTCGAATTCAGTGATGGCCTCAAGTTCTTCGCCGAAGAACGAGAGTTTCCACGCGCGGTCTTCCAGGTGGGCGGGCCAGATTTCCAGGGAATCGCCCCGCACCCGGAAGCTGCCGCGCTGGAAGGCCTGATCGTTGCGGCGGTATTGCTGAGCCACCAGATCGGCCATCACCTGCCGCTGGTCGTATTCGTTCCCTACCTTCAGATCCTGCGTCATCGCCCCGTAGGTTTCCACCGAGCCGATGCCGTAGATGCACGACACCGAGGCCACGATGATGACGTCGTCACGCTCGAGCAGCGCCCGGGTGGCCGAGTGGCGCATCCGGTCGATCTGTTCGTTGATCTGCGATTCCTTCTCGATATAGGTGTCGCTGCGCGGCACATAGGCTTCGGGCTGGTAGTAGTCGTAGTACGAGACGAAATACTCGACCGCGTTGTCCGGGAAGAAGCCTTTGAACTCGCCGTAAAGCTGGGCCGCCAGCGTCTTGTTGGGGGCCAGGATGATGGCGGGGCGCTGGGTTTCCTCGATCACCTTGGCCATGGTGAAGGTCTTGCCGGTGCCCGTGGCACCCAGCAGCACCTGATCGCGCTCGCCGTCCAGGACACCGGCGGCGAGTTCCTTGATGGCCGTTGGCTGATCCCCGGCCGGCGCAAACTCCGTATGCATGACGAACCGCTTGCCGCCCTCGAGCTTCAGGCGGGCGCGGACATCGTCGACGGTCAGCTGGGTTTTGTCAGAATGTGCATAGGGCATCGGCAGGCTCCGCTTGGGCTTCTTACATTTGTTCTTATTTTGTCCGCATGCAACCCCTGCAGCGCCGGTCATTTGCATGGCCCTGCGGCATTTGCAATCTTGTCCCCGCCCGCACTCTGACGCATAAACGGTCGCGACCAACCGAGTATGGAGAGGCGACATGCGCGCACGGATTTACCAGCCTGCAAGAAATGCGATGACGTCGGGTATGGCCAAGACCCGCAAATGGGTTTTGGAATTCGCGCCTGCGTCGGCGCGCGAGGTTGATCCGCTGATGGGCTGGACATCGTCTTCTGACACGCAATCCCAGGTTCGCCTGAAGTTCGACACCAAGGAAGAAGCGTTGGACTATGCCAAGGATCATGGCATCGAAGTTCTGGTCAGCGAACCGCACAAGCGCAAACCCAACCTGCGCCAGCGCGGGTATGGCGAGAATTTTGCAACAGACCGCCGCGGTCCCTGGACCCACTGAATGATTGACATCCGCGAAGCGGATCCGACTTCGGCTGCCCTGCGGCCGGTGGTCGAGGCGCATTTCGCGCACAGCGAAACCGCGGGACCCGCCGAAAGCAATCACACGATGGATGCCGAGGCGCTCTCTGGGCCGGGTATTCGGTTCTGGGCCCTGTTTGACGACGACGAGCCTGTGGGGTGCGGCGCATTGAAGGCTTTGCCGGACGGGACGGCCGAGGTGAAGTCGGTCCATATCCTGGCCAAAGCACGTGGGCGCGGTTTGGCGCGGACGATGATGAACCACCTGGCCGAATGCGCACGCGCCGACGGAATCTCTGCTCTGGTTCTGGAAACCGGCGCTGCCCATCTGGCCGAGTACGACGCCGCACGCAAACTCTATGAAGCGTTGGGATACAGCTATTGCGGTCCGATCTTTGGGTATCGGGACGATCCCAACAGCGCGTTCATGCGCTTGGCTCTTGAACCCCGGCCCTAAACCGATCAAGAAGGGCCCAGCGGTCCCGTAGCTCAACTGGATAGAGCAGCTGACTTCTAATCAGCAGGTTGAGGGTTCGAGTCCTTCCGGGATCGCCAGTTCCTGATCCTATGACGTTCGACATCCAAAGTCCGTTTTTGCGACAAAAAACGGCTTTTTTGAATTGCACTCGAATCTAGCTTCCTTTTAGCGCAGTTCTTTCAACAACTTGTGTGTCGTGTGGCTGTTTGTTCATTCCGGCCGGGTTCGATGGCGCAACCCAACCAGGATGCATTGACACGCAGCATGTTAGATGTTCCCCAATCGTTCCACAGGTTCCGGAACCTTTCATACCCATCAGCCCGCCGGCCCCGGCGGTGCGGACACTGGCGCGGCAAGCCCTGTCACGCCACGAAAGGATTCTGCCATGCCCCGTGCCACCACCACGATTCCATTTCATGCGCTGCGTTTCGAAGACGACCTGCCGACGCTGCACGAGGTCGAGCGGCGCCTGAAGACATTTCTGCGCGGCCTCCGCAGGCAACGCCAGGCGGCCCAGACCGGTGACGATGAAGACGGCCGTGACAAGATGGATCAGTTCTTCGACTATCTGAATGAGGCCGAGCGACGGAAGATCCGGCGTCGCGCGCACCGGTACGTGCAGCGGCTGGACGCCCTGTCCGGCCTGTCTCATCTCAGCGAGGAGAACCGCGCCAAGCTGACGCCCTTGCGTGGCGGGCTGCCGGTCACCCGCATCACCACCGAACACGAGGCGGATGAGATCGCCGCCGCGCTCCACGCCGAGATGCCCTGGATGGCGCCCGCCAGCGAAGCCGTCTGGCACGGGCTGCGGGCCTCGGCGCGCGAGGGCCTGCCCGGTGTCCGTTTCACGCCGCTCGTCCTTATCGGCCCGCCCGGCATCGGCAAGAGCTTTTGGGCCCGGCGGCTGGCCCATCATCTGGAGGTGCCCGCGACCAAGATTGACGCAACGGGCGAGCCGGCGTCCTTCGCGCTCACCGGATCCCAGCGCGGCTGGGGCAGCGCCCACGCGGGCAAGCTGGTCAACACGGTCTTGAACAGCCGGCATGCCGGACCTCTGGTGATCATCGACGAGATAGAGAAAGCCGACGAGGTCCACTCCAACAAAGGCACGCGGCACACGCTGACGGACGCGCTCCTGCCGCAGCTGGAGCGGATGACGGCAGCAACCTGGGAATGCCCGTTCTTCCAGGTCAAGATGGACATGTCCTGGGTCAACTGGGTGATGACGGCGAACAGCAGGCAGGGCCTGCCGGAACCGTTTCAAAGCCGCTGCGTGGTGCTGGACCTGCCGGATCTGACCACGGGGCAGCTAAGGGACTTCGCCATGACCGAAGCCGCGCGGCGGAACCTTCCCGCGCCTGCTTTCGACGCCCTTGCCGCCATCTTCGAGACCGGTGCCGTCAGGCAGAGCCGCCCAAGCCTGCGCTCCGTCGCCCGGATGCTCGACCGCGCCGAGACGCTGGCGATGCGCCCCTTGCTGCATTGAAGACACCGCCCTGACCCATGTGACCATTCCGTACCAGACCGGCCCCCCCGTGGTTCTTGGCGACCTGCATTTCGACCGCTATCAGCGCCATGGGCTCGATCCGATCAAGGCCTGGGGGTTCGAGGACATCCTGTGGGAGGCCGATGTGCTCACCTTGGGAAAACGGCTGCTGCGAAAGCTTCAACGCACGGTTCCGCGATGAACTGCGCAACGGCGAGCTATTCTACGGCTTAAAGGAAGCCAGAATTCTGATCGAGTACTAGCGTGTCCACTACAATACCGTCAGGCCACACAGCTCACTGGGCTACTGTCCGCTCGCGCCAGAATGCATCGTGCCGGTGGACCAGAGTCTGATGATACACCAACTATCAAACCGTACCACCCGATGGGGGCACGCCAGGCGCCTCATTTAGACAAGCCACAACACGAGACAACATGCGATTGATCCGAGGGACAGGCTTCCAACAACCAATTGCAAGTGGAAGCGGGAGGCCGGTTGAGCGCTGTGCGCTTCCAATCGGGAATATACGCGGCGGGCGTTCATCCAGGCTCCCCAATAGATCAGCAAGGAGATCAACACAAAAAGAGTGGCTGCGGCTTTCGCCAGCCACTCGGGCTCGACGGCGGAAAATACGGCCTTTAGGCCAAGGGCAATGGCCACGCATGCCATTCCGGTTCTCATCCATCCCGCAAATGTGCGCTCATTTGCCAAAATGGTGCGGTCTTCGGCCCAGTCGGTCCGCTCCTCGGCCAAGTTTTGGCTTTTCGTGCTTTTGTCAGACATTGTCGCCCTTTGGACTGGCCGCCAGATCGGAATGTGCAGGCTTGCCGGTTTTTCGGCAAGCCTGCGCAAGACCTAAGACGCGCACAGTTGGGTCGCAAAACGACACACGCGCCCGGTCACCCCGTCAGCTTGATTTCGAGATCGCCCGCAGCATCCAAGCTGCCTGCTCATGAAATGCCGAACGTTCGGTCGCCAGATCTTCCGTCACGACGTCTTTGCGGCTTCCTGCAAGCTCGGTCAGGGCGTGCAGGCGGTGCGCCACCCGCTCGTGATCAGCAGCCAGATCTTCGATCATTTCGGCGGCGGACAGGTCCCCTTCGCGATCCTTGATGGCCGAGAAATCCAGGATGTCGGACATCCGCGAGGGCGCCAGATGGCCCAGCGCGCGAATGCGTTCCGCGATCTCATCAGCGGCGGCGAACATGTTTTCGTACTGTTCTTCGGTCAACTTGTGGATCGAATAGAACAGCGGGCCTTCCACGTTCCAGTGATATGCATGTGTCTTGAAGGTCAGCCGGTAGGTGTCGGCCAAAACATCAGCCAGACCCTTCGCCAAGGGCGCGGTGTCGCGCACGCCAGTCGAAACGGGGTTTTCGTTCGGGACAACGTTCAATGCGTCGGTCATGACAACTCCTTTTTTCTACTGGGGAAGAAACGCCCAAAGGCGGATTTGGTTCCACTTTCGGCGAAAAAATCAGGTGACAGTGGGCATCCCGCCATCAGCCGAATAGTCGACCGACACCCGCAGCAAGGTCGGAACGGCGACGTCAGCCGCCGCCTGCAGCGCAGGAGCAAGTTTGCTGTGGCTTTCGATGTCGTGGTAGACCCAGCCAAAGGATCGGGCCAGCGACTCCCAATCGGGGTTGCCGAAGGAAAACTCGCGCGCACCTGGCTGTTTTTCGTCGATCAGACCATAGCCGTTGTCTTCCCAGACCAGAACAGTCACGGGCACGCACAACCGGGCCGCCGTCTCCATCTCCTGAACGTTCATCAGAAAGTCCCCATCACCGCAAACGGCGATCACCCGACCCTCGTCCAACAGGCGGGCAGCCTCGATCGCTCCGGGCAGCGCAAGGCCCATACCGGCCAGGCCGTTTGGAATGATGATTTGACCCGCTCGGCGTGCTTGAACCTTGCTGGCGACCCAAAGTTTGTGCAGGCCCACGCCAGACAACAGAACGTCGCTTTCGCGAAGCGTTTCGGAAATCGCCTGACAAATGTCCGACGGCGCGACGCAGGCGGCATCGGTAGCTGTTGGTCCACCCTCCAGCGAGGCGCCAATCCTCCGCTGGAGACCTTTGAACCAGCTTTGCGTGGGTCGTGCGGCCGTGGCCTTGGCCAGAACGTCGATGCAGTGCGGAAGATCCCCGGTCAGAGCGGCCTTTACCGGCCAGTCCACATCAACAGTCGAGGCCACGTCCGAGATCTCGAGAACCGGCTTCTTACCGCCTATCGAAATGTTCGAGGGTGGATATTCAACCGGGTCAAACCCGATGGCAATGATCAGGTCGCACAGGTCGAAGGCTTCAGACGCCAACTCCTTGCCCGGCTGACCGATCGAATGCAGCGAGAGCGGGTGCCCCGGAGGCAAAACGCCTTTGGCCATGAATGTCGTGACGACCGGGGCAGAAAGGCTTTCCGCAAGTGCCCGAACGTCGCTTGCGGTGCCGGATCGGATCACCCCGTGTCCCGCAAGGATCAAGGGCTTTTTCGCCTCGGCCAGCAGGCGCGCGGAACGGATGACCGCATCGGCCGCCGGTCGCACCTCGGCTGGCGGCGGCGCCACGAAAGGTTCGGCCAGAATCGGGACCTCGGCCAGATCTTCGGGCAGGGAAAGATGGACGGCTCCGGGTTTGTCGAGCTTGCTCAATCGCACGGCCTCGGCCACGACTTGGGGGATTTCATCCGCAACCATCAGCGTTCGGCTCAACTTGGTGACTGGCGCGAAGAGTGCTTCGAGATCGATGATCTGATGGCTTTCGCGGCCCAGCGTGGACCGCGCCCCCTGTCCCGTGAGGGCGATCAGCGGCACATGGTCAAGCGTAGCGTCAGCCACACCGGTGACAAGGTTGGTCGCTCCAGGTCCAAGCGTCGAAAGGCAAACCGCCGGGTTCCCCGTCAATCGACCGTGAACCGATGCCATCAACGCCGCCGACTGCTCGTGCCGGCACAGGACGAAGTCGATGCTCGACTGGTCGATTGCGGCGATCAGATCGGTTGTTTCCTCACCCGGAACACCGAATGCACAGGTCACGCCGTTGGCCTCGAGGCAGGCAATCAGCAATTCGGCGGCGGTTTGGGTATGGACGGCATCTTTCATGGGGCTTTGAACCTCGGGGTACGGTTTCAGGGAGTGCGGATGCGCCGGAGTTTACCCACGGATCAGCCGCAAGATCAGCGAACCGATGAACAGGACCAGAAAGATCACGAAAAGGACCTGTGCGATACCGGCCGAGGCCGATGCGATGCCGCCAAACCCGAAGATGCCAGCAACGATAGCAAGTGCGAAAAAGATCAGCGCCCAAGACAACATGGGATTTCCTTTCATTTTTGTGACTACTGACGGGTCAACGCTTGGAACCCCAGATTCGTTCCGGATCATTTTGGTGGAACCTTTGGCGACCGCCCGCGTTGGGTCGATGAAAGGAGATCTGACATGACACAGAAAACGGCGAAGAAGGCCCCTCAGGACACTCCGCATGTCGAGATGGCGGCGCGGATCGACGAAGTGGCCAAGGAGGCAAAATCAGCGTTGGAAGATGGCGTAACCGCAACGCGTGACACGTTGAAGACGGCGCGCGACGAGGCGCAAAAGCAGCTGACACAGACATCCGAGAAAAGTGCCGCATTCGTGCGCGAGAACCCGGGCTTGGCAATGGTCGGAGCGTTGGGCGTGGGTGTCCTGCTGGGCCTCGCGTTGCGCAAGGCGGACCGCGGTTAGAACACGCGGTACACCGCGACCGATATGGGCATCGAATACGTATTGCCGGCCATGCTCGGCTTGGGTTTGGCCGGTCTACTGATCTGGTTTTTCATCAGGAATCGCTGACAGCGCTATTCGTCACTGCCACGCCAACCAGCCCGCCATCCCAACGACCCAAAGCGCCTCAGCCGCGCTTTGGGTCTTCTTCTATTTCGGGTTTGATCTGGGCGTAGGCCAGCATCGTGAAGACAGCGGTTCCTCCGATGATGTTGCCGGCGAGAACGGGTAGGAAAAAGCTGAAAACGGCTGCGCCTACTGGCAACTGCCCCTGAAGCATCAGAACCGCCATTTCCACCGATCCGGCAACGACGTGGGTAAAGTCACCGGCCGCAATCATCCAAGTGAAGATGACGATGACCAGCACCTCGTTGTTCTGTGCCGAAGGCAGCATCCAAACGATCGCCGCAATTAGGATTCCCGCCGGTATTCCGCGCAGAAAGCCAACCCAGGCGCCCATGCCGGTGGCGTGGTGGCTCAGGTCGTTGATGACCGAGACGAGCTGGGGCGACAACACCGGCGTATGGATCAGGAAGGCAGATATCGCAAACGCCCCCAGCACATTGGCACCCAGTACGATTGCCCACAGCCTCGCGGTTTTGGTGAAGCAGGCAACGGACGGATTTATCATGGCTGGAACCACAGTCGTAATCGTGTTTTCGGTGAACAGCTGCATCCGCCCCAAAATGACCAGGACAAAGCCGAGGGAATAGCCCAGGTTCTCGATCAGAAAGCGCCCGCTGGTTTCGGGCAGATGTGCTCGCAAGATCGCTTCGCCGAGCACCGAAAAGCTGATCAGCACGCCTGCGGCAATCCCGGACCAGAACAACGCTTTGGTCGGGCGGTCCAGTTCCTCGTCGCCGTTTTGGCGGATGGTCTCGAATATCAGGCGCGGAGACAGGCCGGACGCTTCTTCGACCGCTTCGCGCTCACTTTCTTTCTCGACAAGATCTTTTCGCGGCGCTTTGTTTTTATCGGACATTTTGACCCCATGTATCGACCTTCAAACCCAACGTTCTGCCGGTCGTTTTGGTTCCGTCAGGTACAAAGTTCCTCAAACCTTCTGAAAGAACTGGGATCACGCCCAGATCTTTGTCGGGAACTTTCGGCTACCTATCGCGTTGTTTCCTCGTAGGAACAACGACACGTAATTCGAAAGGAACTTCGGTATGGTGGAAGTATATGGCATTGGCGGTCTGATCGTCCTGGTTTTGTCGATCTGGGCCATAATCTCGATCATCGGTTCGTCTGCGACGACCGGTGCGAAAATCCTGTGGGTCCTTTTCGTTCTGTTGCTTCCGGTCATCGGATTCATCTGCTGGCTGATCTTTGGCCCGAAGGCCGCGCGCAGCGCGATCTGATCAGTTCGAAATTTGTTAGTACAAAATCAAAGCGCGGCATCGGCCGCGCTTTTTTCGTTCAAGGATATTGGGGGCACAATGCGCCCTGCGCCGACTCACCCAGGATCTGAACCGACCTTCAAGCCGTTCCCACTGAAATCGATGGATGCGATCTTGCGTGCAAGATCTGCGGCCGTGAAAGGCCGTATCAGAGCCGCGCATTCAAATTGCGCTTGCACCTCGGGGGACGGGTCCAGCAGCAACAGTGCACTGCCGCGTTCAACCAACAGCCGCGCGACGGCGTCAAATGACGTCTCACTTCTGCGATAGCTCAGAACGCTCAGGGCCGGGGCGAATTCGGGGTCCTGCCAGAAATGCCCGCCCGCGTGCAGCTCGCGGATATGGACAATGCGATCGGGCGAAACTCCGGGGATGGCGTCACTGATGTCCGCTGCTTCGATAAAGTTTTCCGTAACAATTAAAACATCTGCTACGCTGCGGGAAGAGGCTTCCATAAATACCATCCTGAAATCTGTTCGATGCCACCGTAGGGCAATCCCGCAGCGCCGCAATAAACTATGACACAGAAACGAAAAATTTCTCTGATCGCATGTGCGGACTGTCCGCTGAGGCAGATGGATGTCTTCCTGCCGTTCTCGGGAGACGACCTGCGGTTCATGCAGGGGTTCAAAACCGGCGAGATGCAGGCCGAACCCGGAACACAGCTGTTCATCGAGGGTGCGAAATCCGCGCATCTGTTCACGGTTCTGAGCGGGATGGGCGTTCGTTACAAAACGCTGGAAAACGGTCGCAGGCAGGTCATCGGCTTTGTGCTTCCAGGCGATCTGGTCGGGTTGCAGGCTGGGGTCATGGGCGAGATGCGGCACTCGGTCGAAGCGACAACCGCGATGCGGCTGTGCGTTTTCAATCGCTCTCGGCTGTTCGAGTTATATCAGAACCAGCCTGATCGGGCCTTTGACCTTACATTCCTGGCAGCCGTCGAAGAGCATTTCCTGGGCGACGCCCTGACAACCGTTGGCCAGCGCGGCGCGATCGAGAAGATCGCGTGGAGCCTGCACCGCTTCTACACAAGGTCGCAGGCCGTCGGATTGGCCAAAGGCTTGCGGTGTCCGCTGCCCTACCGGCAGCAGGATCTTGCGGATGCGTTGGGCTTGTCGCTGGTTCACACGAACAAGACCCTGCGCCGGCTGAAGGATCTGGGCCTGGCCGAGTGGTCCAACAATGTGCTGCAGATCAACGATCTTGAGGGTCTGGCCGAGCTTGGCTTGGTCGAAATCACCGAGGCCGTTCCACGACCGCTGATCTGATCGCGGCGGATGGACGGGAATTAAAGAACCGCCGACCGAAAAATCGGCCGGCGGCTTGATCACATGCTTTGCGACTGAGGAGCCGTTTACGACCCTTCGTAGTCCGGCATGTCCTTCAGCATCTCCTTGTCCGCGTGAACGAAGGCATAGGTGGTATCACCATCGACTTCACGCATCAGCGACACGCGCGAGAAATCGATCAGAACATCCTTTTCCCCCAAGCCGAGGAACCCGCCGACGCCGATCACGGCACCATCGACCGATCCGTCCATGTCTACCACGACCTCTTCGATCTCGCCGATCCACTCTTGCGAGACGTCATAGACGCGCATGCCGGTCAGGTCTTCGGCCGGGATCGTGCCTTGGGCAACGGGGACATAACCCTCGATGTCGATGGTGGTTGGATCAACCGCATCGGCCATCTGTCCGGCTTTTTCGCTGATGTACTCACCGGTAGCTTCGGCTGCCTGGTCGACGTCTTCCGCCGTGTTCTGCGCAGCGTTCTTGATATCCTGCGCGGTATTGGACAGCGCATCACCGGCTGCCTCGGCTGCCTCTTCCAGGTTCTTGCCGACTTCTTCGACATTCGAGCTTTCTGCGTAGGCCGATGCCGACATCACCAGAACGATCGAAGTTGTGGTCAGAAAACGTTTCATAGCTCACTCCTTTGGTCTGTTCTGACCGCATTTCCCGCGGTCTTGTTGAACAAACGAATGACGCCGCGACTTGTTCCCAGAAAAATGCAAAAATATTTGTTTTAAAAAGAAAAAACCGCGCATCTGCGCGGTTTGACAAGTTGTGTCCAGATACTCAGACCGGGTGCAGCGGGTCGGAAGACCTGGATAGAACCATGTAGTGTTCGTCGTCGGGAATATTGCGCAACTCGGCGAATGGAAAACTCAGGATACCTGGTCGCGCGTCGATCAGGAGAAACCGCAGAGTCTTGGTGTCAGGGTCGAACTCAATATCCTTGAATCTGCCCAACTCACCAGTCACGTCAAACACGGGGTTGCCCTGCAACTTCGTAAACCATCGGAAGTTGCTACCGGGTGGCGTGGGTTGGGGGCGTTGGCGGAGGGCGTCATTCAGGACCGCCCCCATCACAACCGGTGCAATCGCGTTTCCGAACGGCCCTACGACCAGGGGCGGCAGGCCTTCGATGTCCACTGCAAGGGGATCTTCATCTTCTTTGCGCTGACGAAGGTGATCCAATTGTTGTTGGGAGAACGCGCACTCTATCTCGCTTGCGCCAAAATCGAGCGTATCGGCCGTGAACGCCACCGGGTAACTCCCCCCGGTCACGCTCAGATTGACCAAGACGTACTCCAGCTCGGTTTGCCCAGCGCGGATGGCGATATCGGAAACACGACCAATTGCGTGGTCGGTTCCAGCTGAGACAACGGGCGTGTTGATGAGGTCAGACAGTTTCATAGTCTCGATGATTGCCTTTGGTGTCTATCCTGGGAGTGTGTGGCGCCATTGGTTTGACGCCACCCCACGCGATATGTGCATCCACCTTTGGGCTACATGTCCTTCATCAGGCGATCCACGATTTCCCGAACGTCTTCTTTCGAGTCTCCGTATTTCTTCTGGATGATGCCTTCCAGTTGCTCGCGATCGCCGCGCGCTTGTTCGATTTCATCATCAGTCAACTCGCCGAAACGCTCGATCAGCTTGCCTTTGAATTCGGTCCAGCGTCCAAGAATTTGGTCCCAGTTCATCGTAATTTCCTTTCGATTGCTTCGTCGCTGTCAGTGAAACGCGCCAAACGCGAGCTGGTTCCGGGCGCCGGCGTTTTTTCTGCAACTGACAACGTGCAAGGGCGATCTGACGGTATCCGAACTGGGTCCACCGTGGCGTTCGAACTGGTCTTGGGAACAATCTCGCCGGCCATGCGTTGGGGGCTTGAGACCTCAACACAGGAGATCGAACCATGCCACGTCGAACTGAGACCACGGAGAAGGCAAAAGCCCATGCCCAAGATCTGGCCGACAAGGTCAAGGACACCGTGACCGCCGAGGCCTCGGCCCGGGCCGAAGCCCTGAAAGACAGCGCAGCGCAGGAGGCGGAGAGCGCCGCCCATGCAGCCGACGCAGCTGCCGATGCATTTCCCGACCAATCTGTGCAGCATCAGGTCCTGTCGAGGATTGCCGACAACATGGAGGCCGTTGCCGGGCAAGTGCGCTCTGCCGATTTGGCCAATGTGAGCCGAAAGGTATCTGATTTCGCCCGGGAAAACCCGCTGTTGTTCGTCGGGTCGGCTGCCTTGGCCGGGTTTGCCGCAGCACGTTTTCTGAGCGCGCGCAATACGGGCGCGGCTCAATCCGCATCTTTTGGGGCCGATCCTTGGGATATTGATCCGTCGCCGCTGCATGGGACCTCGGTCGATACGTCGGGCCACACCAGCGCGCTGGCGCGGATGAATGGTGGCCGCAATGCATAACCCCAACGATCTGCGATCGGCACCGGGGCTATTGGCAAACGCGCTCAAACATCTCTCGAGTTTGCTTCAAGCTGAGGCGAAGCTTGCCAAGGAAGAGTTGTCCCGAAACCTGACGAGAGCGGGCGTCGGGCTGGCCTGCATTGGCATTGCTCTGATCCTGTTGATGATCGCGCTGAACCTCATGGCCACAGCCCTGGTCGCGTATATCGCCGCCAATGGATTGTCGGTGGGTATGGCCTCGTTGCTTGTTGGCGCGGGCTTGACACTGGCTGCTGCGTGCCTCGCGCTTTTTGGCCGGTCCCGCATGTCCGCCACCGCGCTGGTCCCCGAGCAAGCCATGAAAAACCTGCAGCGCGACATCGAAGCGATGAAGGAGTCGACCCATGTCTGACCTGACACCCCTTGAAACGCAGATCGCATATGAACGCAGCGCCCTTGCGCGCTCGCTGAATGCTCTGTCGGATACGCTGGCGCCGCAGCGCCTGGCCGACGAGGCGAAATCGACACTCGAAGCCTATGGCGGGCAGATCGGTGCGCAACTCTGGTCCGTGGCCCGGAAAAACCCGGCGGCCTTTGCTCTGTTCGGTGCAGGAGCAGCCCTTTTGGTTGCGGGTCCCGGGTCTGGCGCAAAAAGAACTCAATCCCCGCCCCAGGCCGTACCTCTGCAGCAGGCTTTCGACGGGTTTGACCAGCGTGTCGCCGACGCCGACAGCCGCATGAAACAGGAGATGACCGGAATGACTGAACACAGCCAATCTGTCAGCGTGCTGTCCGCCGCCTTGGACCGTGGTCTGGACAAGCTGTCCCCCCAATCCCGTGCCCGGGTGATCGAGGCGCGCAAGGCCGCAATCAGTGCGCAGCAAGCGGTCGAGAAGCGTGCGCGGAAGGCGGCGAAGGCCTCGCAAACCTTCGTTCATGATCAGCCGCTGGCGGCCGGAGCATTAGCGCTGGGCGTAGGTATTCTGGCTGGCGCTCTGCTGCCCAACACCCGCAAAGAGGACGAGTTGTTGGGCCATCGGCGCGATCAGCTGATGCGACAGGCCCAACGGGTTTTGAACGAAGAACTGGACAAACTGCATGCCGCGGCCAACGCACGGCTGGATGAGGCCGCTGATCGGGCCTCTGACGCTTTGCGCAGTCAGTGAAGCGCAACCATGCAAACTGCTTTCAGCTCTCCATCGGCCCTGCGTGCGATGCTGGCGATCCTGACCGGGATTGCCATCATCACCGCTTTGTTCCTGGCCCGGTCGATCGTTGCGCCGATCACCTTCGCTTTGGTTTTGGGGGTCGTGGTTGCCCCGCTTGCGGACAAGCTTGAGAAGGTCGGTTGCCCGCGTGTGATATCCGCCTCGGCACTGCTGTTCGTGACCAGCACCGTCATCGTCGCGGCATTCCTTCTGCTTGAACCATTGCTGTCCACGCTGGTCGAACAGTTGCCTGCCATCAAACGCGAGTTGCGCTCTTGGGTCGCCGCGATGTCCGAGTTCATTCGGGGTATCGAAACGCTTGGACGCGAGATCGAGGAAACCGTCGGCGCCGATGGGGCAGCGGAAACGGAGTCCGCCCTTCCGTCAGTGATGGATGCCTTGTGGCTGGCGCCCAATTTCGGATCAAAGATCCTGATTTTCATCGGCACGCTCTTCTTTTTCGTTTTGACCCGACCCGAGCTCTATGCCGCAGCCGGCCCGTTGACGGAGCGGCTGTATCTGGCCGACCGCGCGGTCTATCGCTATTTCGCTGCCGTGACGTTGGTCAATATCGGCCTCGGGACTGTTACGGCCGTGGCCTTGGGGCTGATCGGCATCAATGACGCCGTGGTCTGGGGGGTGGCCGCCGGCCTTCTGAATTTTGTGCTGTATCTCGGTCCGCTGATGATCCTGACCGGCCTTCTGATCGCCGGTTTAACCCAGTTCGGCGGAGCCGCAGCCCTGTTGCCCCCCCTGATCTTCCTGGCCATCAATCTGTCCGAGGCACAATTCGTAACACCCGCCTTCGTCGGCCAACGTCTGCAGGTGAACCCGCTGGTCGTATTCATCGCCATCATCTTTGGGCTTTGGCTGTGGGGACCGGTCGGCGCCATCGTCGCGCTGCCGATCCTGCTGTGGTTCGGTGTTTTGATGCACCCCAAGGTCATGAGCCCGGTCTAGACCACCTAGACGATGTTTTCAGTTACCCCCGGAAGAGGTTGCCGCATATCGCGCGCAACGTCTGCGTCATGCGGGACCAGGAAACCGCTGCGCGCTTCGGGGCGCCGCACGCCGTTGGCCTGAACCTCTCGCCCCCACCAGTCGAACGTGGCATCGGGCTCGATCTGTCTGCGCAGATCGTCCGAGAACCACCAATGGTCCACCAAGGCCTGCCGCAGAACCGCGACCCGCTGCCGGGCGGTGATCCGAAGGGCGACCTCTGTGTCCCACCGCAAAGACCGTCCGTTCAGGTTGGCGGACCCGACCAGGGCATGGCTGTCATCCACCACCAGAACTTTGTTGTGAACGTGAATGATCGGAGACCCGCTCAGAACTTCAGCGCTGGCATCAGCCCCACTGGCCGAAATCGGTTGGACCGGGGTCGACACCGAAACCCGGTTTTGGAACCCCTGCTGGATGATCTGCAGGCATTTGGCCTGCAGGTCCAAACCGTATTGCGCGTCCAGTCCGTCATGCCCGCCAAAGGCCACTTCCTCGGGCAAGGCTGGCAGAACAAGCACCAGTTTCAGATCCTGCTTGGAATGGCCCACCTCAGCCAAGGCGTCGGCCAGCCGGGTTGATCTGAAATACTGGGTCTCGATGTGCAGAAGTTGCCGCGCCGCTTGAAAGGCAGCGATGTGCTCATCCTCGATCTCATGCGCGATGGTCTTTGGCGAGAGCCGCCAGAACGCAAACCGGCGTGGGCTGGACAGGGTGCGGCGCAGGTGGGTTGCCTTTGGGTCCGGTTTTCCGGTTGCGATTTCATGTTCGAACCGGTCGATATGGCGCGCGGCTTCGGCGGCCTCGGATCCGCGGACCAGCAATTGAACGTCTGACCAGGTGTTCTTGGCCAGACGGTCGTGATCCGGCGTGTCAAAGCGCCTTTCGTTCAAGTCCAATCCGCCGAGGTAGCAGACCTCATTGTCGATCACGGCGACTTTCTGATGGTGCGACACGGTGTGAAGCCGGGGCAACATGTCCGACCCCAGCCTTACCGCCTGCCGTTCGCGTCGTTCGCGGGACAGTTCCTGCATCTGCTGCGCCTTTTTTCGCAAAACCGCGGGTAACAGCGTGGCCAAAGGCAATGCGCCGGCCTGCGCGGGATGCATGGACACGCGAACGCTCAAGCGCGCGGCCAGTTCAGGGCCAAGGATTTCCGCAAGCGCAACCGCCTGCCGTTTGGTGCGCCAGCTCAGTTCGTGCAACTCGGTCGCAAAGATCGGATCGAAATCGCTGATGACCAGATGAAACGAGACACCCTTGCAGATGACATGCTCGATCAGGTCAAACCAGGTATCGCCGATCCGGCGCGCCTCATCGCTTCGCAGCCGTGTCATGAAATCGAATATCCGAAAACTTGCCTTGATCTGGTGCCGGGCCTCCAGAACCGCTTTTTCCAAGGCGGGCCAGGCTTGCTCGGCCGTGATCAGGACTTCAAAGTCATTCTGCTGCGGCACGGGCATCACCGCCTCTCTCATCCGCAATGGTCTGTGGTTCGCTATCGCCTTCTACTTCGGCGATATCGAACGTCACCTCATACACATAATGCGATGACGTCTCGGTTATGGTTTCGGAGCCGTCCAATTGGCGGAGGAAGGCCTGCATCAGCCGTTGACCGATCCCGCCGCTGTGGAACAGATCTGCACCGTCGTCCGTCTGCCCGCGCGTGTTGGAGATTTTCAGATGCAGGGTGCTCTCCTCGGGTCGGGTAAATTCTACTGAAATTGTCGGCGGTCCGTCCTGCGGAACGCCTACGTATTTGACCGCGTTCGTCAGCGCCTCGGCCACCAGCATCGACAGCGTGACGGCCTGATCCTGCCCCAGTTCGACCGGCGCGATCCGGCAGTCGACCTCGACCACCTGACCCAGAATTGGCGGTCGATGCGCCAGTTCGGCCACCAAATGCCCGATCAGAGCCTCGGTGTTGATCGTCGTCATCTGCGAGTTCTGGTTCAAGGTCTGGTGCACCATGGCCAGGCCGCGAACCCGACGCTGCAACTGTTCCAGCAAGCGCCGGGCCTCGGGGGTTTCAGCCTTGCGCAAATGCATGTTCATGATCGAAGCGATCAGTTGCAGGTTGTTTTTGACACGATGGTGAACCTCGCGCAACAACAGCGTTTTTTCGACAAGATCCCGTTCGTGCTGTGCCTCAGCCTCGCGGATCAACAAGACCATGCGGTTGAATGCAGTCTGGATTTGCTGAAACTCCTGCGGCGCGCCCGCAAGGCTTTCAATCGGGTCGCGCTCGCCCAAGGCAAAGCGACGAACGGCGGAACGCAAGCTGTCGAGATGCCGGATCACCAATCGATGCAGGCCCCACAGGGCAACTCCCAGTCCGGTAACCCACATCAGGATGGGAAACGCAATGGTCAGGGCCGTACTGCCTGCACCAACAGAGGCCAGAGCCGCCTCGCGCGGCCAACTGCCGATTACGGCAACTTCGCCCGGAATGATGGTGGCAACTGCAAAAACCCGATCCTCGCCTCCGACCGTCTTGGCGGAAAAGGTCTTGCCGGAACTGGACAGAACCAACAGATTTTCCTGCACGGGCGGCAGGAATTGCTGGACCGCGTCCAGGCCGACATTTGACGACAGCACTTCTCCGGTCGCGTCGAAAAGGGCGATGACGACGTCGCTGTCAATGTTGCCAACATCCAAGGGCGTCCGCGCCAACGCATGCGGTATCGAGATGGAAACGAACCCCACAAGTTCGGTCCTGTTAAGGACCGGCTGGGTCACGATGATCACCGATTGCCCGGTCGCCGCGCCGGCACGATTGACAGAAAACGTAAGCTGCGGATTTTCCGAGATCTGCCCGAAACCGGGCGCGTCCGACAAATCGATGGCTCGCTCGACGGTCGAGCAGGCCATGACCCCGTTTGGCTGAATAAACCCGGCAAATACGAACTCGGGCTGGCGTTCGACGAACCGGCGCATGAGGTCCGAACAAGCAGCATTGTCCAAGCCTCCCTCGGCAAGCGCGGCTGTGAGTCCCGAACTTGCACCAACAGCTTTCTGCAGAAGCTCCCGTTCCCGGCTGGCAGCCTCAATCGTGCGCGCCAGCACTGAGGCCCGCGATCTTTCGTCGGCCTCGGTAATAACAGCGCGTGTCTGCAAGACCGCAATCAGCCCTAGCGGCAGAAGCGCCAAGGTGACCAGCGCGGCAAGATAAACGGTCAGGCTGCGCGGCTTCGCATCCATTGATCGTCAGGCCGCCGGTTGCGTCTGAACGATTGCCGCCGTTACCGCATCGGTCAATTCGATGGGTTCGTCATCTTCCAAATCCATCAGTTCGGCCAGTTGCGCGCGGGCCCGGTTCACCCGGCTTTTGATCGTTCCAAGGGCGACGCCGCACATCTCGGCTGCCTCCTCATAGGAAAACCCTTGTGCACCGACCAGCACCAACGCTTCGCGCTGCTCATCCGTCAACTGCTCAAAAGCAACCGCAAAATCCTTCAAGGCCAAACGTCCGTCATGGTCGGGCTTCTGCGACAGGCTCTCCGCCATGACACCATCGACATCCTCGACCTCGCGCTTGCGTTTGCGGTGCAGGGAAAAATAGGTGTTCCGGACAATGGTGAACAGCCAGGCCCGCATGTTGGTGCCTTCCTGGAACGAGTCGATATTGCTCCAAGCCTTGATCAATGCGTCCTGCACGATGTCATCGGCAGTGGCGCCGTTTCGGCACAGGCTGATCGCAAAGGCCCGCATCGCACCAATATGTTCGACAAGCTCTTCTCGCGGATCAACCATCCGAGCCTCCCGTCTCACCGCTTTTGGAGACAGTGGTCTGATTGCGCAGTTTTTCAAGAAGATCGACGAACCGATCCGGAACCGGTTCGCTGGCAACCTCATCGAAAGCCCGCTTGAGGTTTTCGTCGATCCGCTTTTCTATTTCTGGCCGATGTTCTCGGCTGGGTTGTGGTTTTGTCATGGCATCATCAAAAATTTTTTCTTTTGCTGGAACCATAACGCCCCAGTAAGCGTTTGGTTCCCGAGTTTAGAGAAAAAAATGAGGAAAACATAGATGACTGAGCTGACCGGAGTTTCCGTCGCAGATCAAATTGGCCCGCTGCTGCCGTTTCTGCGCCGTTATGCCCGTGCCCTCACCGGCTCACAGGACAGTGGCGACGCCTACGCCGCTGCATCGCTTGAAGCGATCCTTGCAGATCCCGCCCAGTTCGATGCCGATCTCACGCCGCGGGTCGCGTTGTTTCGTGTTTTTCACGGTATCTGGTCGACGTCGGGAATGCCCGTTGACGCCGATGGCGGCAGTTCTGACATTCAATCGCGCGCTCACGCCCAGTTGGCACGCCTGACGCCGAACACGCGCGAGGCCTTGCTGCTGCGCACGGTCGAAGAGTTCTCGGTCAGCGATATCGCCGCGATCATGCAGATAGAACCCGCAGAGGCTCAGAAGCTGATCGATATCGCCTACGAGGAGATGGCCCGCCACACATCCGGTCGCATTTTGATCATCGAAGACGAAGCAATCATCGCGATGGATCTTGAAACGATGGTGACCGACCTGGGCCACCGGGTCACCGGGGTCGCACGCACCGAAACCGCCTCCATCGACCTGGCCGAGCGCGAGCCGTTCGACTTGATCCTGTCAGACATCCAACTGGCGGACAAATCCAGCGGAATCGATGCGGTGAACCGCATCATTGCCCAGCACGGCGATTGCCCCGTCATTTTCATCACCGCCTTCCCTGAGCGCCTTCTTACGGGCAAAGGCCCCGAACCGGCCTTTTTGATTTCCAAACCCTACACCGAAGAACAGGTCAAATCGGCCGTCAGCCAAGCCATGTTCTTTGCCTCTAGCGCCGTGATCGAGGTCTGAAACAGCTGGGCCGCGCTGCAAAACACCCAAACTCAAGCGATGAGACACGACGAGGAACAGCATGGAAAACGAGATTGCACAGACCGCAGAGACCGTGACGAACACCGTTTGGGCCGAACTGTCGCAAGTTTTGAATACCGAACTTTATGACGGGAAATCGCTAAGCGACCTGCTGACGCTCGAGGCCCTTCTTGGCCTCGTCGCGAACACTATCGCGGCTCTGATCCTTCTGGTTCTTGGGCTTGTGATTTCAAGATATGTCAGCCGGAAGATCCGGGGCGTCGGTGAAAAATCGGAACGCCTGGATGATACGCTGTTCAACTTTCTCGGCAATCTGGCGCGCTATACGATTCTGGCGTTTACGGGGCTGTTCATTCTGAACACGTTCGGGGTGCAGACCACGTCGATCATCGCGCTGATCGGTGCCGCGGGTTTGGCCATTGGACTTGCGCTGCAAGGCACATTGTCCAACGTTGCAGCCGGCGTGATGATCATCCTGTTCCGGCCACTCAAGATCGGGGATTTCGTCGACGTGAACGGGGTGCTCGGAACCGTCAAAGACATCACCCTGAACTATACCGAAATTGCGGATATGGGGAACGTCAAGGTTATCGTTCCCAATGCCGAGGTGTGGGGAAACACCATCAAGAACTATTCCGTCTACGAGACCCGTCGTGCCGAGTGGACGTTCGGCGTTGGATACGGCGTCAACCTGGCGGAGGCCGAGCGTGTAATTCGCGACACGATCATGTCGGACGCTCGTTCGCTGGCAGATCCAGAACCGTTCATCCAGGTGAACAATCTTGGCAGCAGCAGCGTCGATTTTCTTGTCCGCGTTTGGTGCAAGTCTTCGGACTACTTCCAATACCAGGCAGACATGAAGCGCAAGGTCAAAGAGGCACTGGACGAAGCCGATATCAATATTCCGTTTCCGACCCGCACGCTGCTGATCGAAGACGTCGAGAGACGGCAAGAGAAGGCGATCGCGGCAGAGTAACCTTGACTGTTGAACCTGGGGGCTGGACCTGTCACGGTTTGATGCCGCTCCTTTGATAGCATTTATTGCAACAAGGGAGATGAACTGTGGGAACGAAACGAACGGACGAATTCCGTGCTGATGCGGTGCGGATCGCGCTGACGAGCGGTCTGACGCGCAGGCAGGTCGCATCGGATTTGGGCGTTGGCTTGTCGACGCTGAACAAATGGCTGACGGCGCATCGCGACACTGATGTGGTGTCGGACAAGGAGCTGGACCTTGCCCGTGAGAACGAGCGACTTCGGCGGGAGAACCGCATTCTCAAGGAGGAGAGGGATATCTTAAAAGGCCACGGCCTTCTTCGCGAGCCAAAAGCCATGAGGTTCCTGTTCATCCACTGCCCGGCAGTCGAAACTCAGTTTCGACTGTCTGACGTCAGCGCCAATGGGACAGTTTAGGGTGATTTGATAAGAGAGGGTTTCTGGCACATCGTAACCACCAAGGAGTGGAGATGAGACAGAAACCCGGAACCAAGCA